>NZ_JBVIXA010000005.1:481120-606591 GCF_055594065.1 Streptomyces sp. NPDC040610
CGTGATGCGTCCTTCGTACCGTCGACAGCGGTGGCCGGTCACCGCCCGTCACCCCCCCCCTCTCCCCCCCTCCCCCCCCCCCCCCCCCCCCCCCCCCCCCCCCCGGGCCCGGCGGGATCAGAGGGTGCGCAGGTCCACGGCGGCGGCCATCGCCCGATAGCCGGCGTCGTTCGGGTGCAGGGCGTCGCCGGAGTCGTAGGCGGGCGCCATGCGGTCCGGGTCGGCGGGGTCGGCGAGGGTGCGGTCGAGGTCGACCACCTCGTCGTACGCGCCGGAGGTGCGGATCCAGTCGTTGACCGCGTCGCGCTTGGCCTCGTTGGCCGGGGTGTCGTAGAACGAGCCCTTGACGGGTGTCAGCGTGGCGCCGACCACCTTGATGCCGCGGGCGTGGGCCTGGCGGATCAGGGAGCGGTGCCCGTCGATGAGCTTGCGGACCGACACCTCGGGGGTGGGGCCGCCGGGGTAGGTGGGCCCGCTGCCGCCGATGTCGTTGATGCCTTCGAGGACGATGACGGTGCCGACGTTCGGCTCGCTCAGGACGTCCTTCTTGAAGCGGACGAGCCCCTTCTCACCGGCCCAGGAGGTGTCGTTGGTGACCTGGTTGCCGGAGATGCCGTGGTTGAGGACGCTGCGCGGCTTGCCCGCGGCGGCGAAGCGCTCGGCCAACTCGTCGGGGTAGCGGTTGTCGGTGTTCACGGTGGAGCCGACGCCGTCGGTGATGGAGTCCCCGAAGGCCACCACGGAGTCGCGGCGCGCGGTCCCCTTGCCGCTGACCTCGACGCCGGACAGGTAGTACCAGGAGTCGCTGGTCTCCGTGAACGCGGCGCCGCCCTGGTCGGCGGTGTGGTCGCCCTGGGCGCGGTAGCTGGTGGCGGAGGACTGCATGTGGAAGGTGGTGGGCCCGGTCGGCTCCGCCAGGTACAGCGTGACGGTCAGGGACTCCAGCGCCTTGACGGGGAACGGGACGCCGTCGCTGTAGACCTTGCCGCCCGCCGGGATCGTCACCGACCCGTCCTTGCCGAAGGTCAGCTTCCGAACCGAACCGCCCTCGACCGCGGCGCCCTCGGCCGTGCGGGCGATGGTCGCGCCGGTGATGCGCAGCGGCGACTTGCCGTACCGGTTCGACAGCTCGATGCGGGCCTTCGTACCGCCCTTGCTGACGCGGACGACCTGCCGGACGCTGTGCCGCGCGAAGCCTTCCTTGGACCAGTTGGGCGTGAAGACCTCGGTGGGAGCCTGCGGCGATGCGGCCCAACCGCCTTGCCAGGCACTGCCCTTGTGCGAACTGTGTTTGCTCTTGTACGAGGCGGCTTCGCTCTTGTACGCGGCGGTGTCGTGCCCGGCCGCCGCTGCGCCGGAGGGGCCGGTCAGCCCCTGCGCGCCGACGACGGGCAGCGCGGCCAGCGTGGCCGTCGCGAGCAGCGCGGCGCCCGCGCGGCGTGCCGAACCCTTGGACCTGATGCGTCCCGTCATGTGTCCCGCCCCCAGTTCAGTGTTCCCCGTCCGGATCTTCCGGCGAGGTCACTGCACTCAAGTGGAGAGGGGCTCCGGCTATTCCCGGAGGCGGGGCGGCACTGCGTCAGGGGGTGCAGGCCGCCGCGACGGACAGGCTGTTCTCGTAGAGGTGGTGCCGGACGATCCGCCCGCCCTCGACGGTCAGTCGCAGCGCGAAGGGGCCCTCGAAAGACTTGCCGGTGGCGCGCACGGTCCCGGACAGGTGCCCCATGATGACGGCGTCCTGCCCGGTCACCAGGTACGTGTCCACACTGGCGCGGGCGTCCTCCGCGACGGTGTACCGCGCCAGGTCCTCGGCCTGGGTGGAGCACTCGGCACCGGTGCTCCGGGGGCGTATCCACGGCACCACGGCGTTCTCGGCGAGCAGCCAGTCGACGTCATCGGCGAACAACTCCGCGAGCCGGGCGGTGTCACGCGCGGCGGTGGCGCCGAGGAAGGCGTCGACGGTGGCGCGGGTGGCGGCCTCGACGGCGGCGGACGTGGCGGCCTCGGTGGTTTCCGTGGACATGGACGGCTCCCTCGTGACGTGCGGCGGGGCCTGCTGGTGGGCGGGCCCTGTTGACGTTCTTGAGGATGCCGGGGGAGGGGTGGGGGCGTCGATTACTTCGGGGGTAATGGGGGGGCGGTGCGGGCGTGCTTGTCGGCTCCGTGAAGTCGCCATGCGGCAGCAACGCGTGATCACCGTCTCGTCGTTGAGGGCCCGCCGGGGCCGGTCTCCATCGCGGTCTCGTCGCCTGGGCGGCGTACGGTGGCAGCGTGGCGAACGAAGAATTGGGGCGAACCCTGCGCCGTCTGCGCCGGTTGGCCTCGCTGACTCAGGAGGAGTTGGCTGAGCGCTCCGGTGTCTTCGTCGACGTGATCCGTCAGCTCGAACAGCGGCGGAAGCACTCGGCCCGCCTGCCCACGCTGCACGCGCTGGCCAACGGTCTTGGTGTGGAGCTGACCACCCTGCTCGGAGACCCACCAGCGGTTGCCTCCGGCGGTGAGAACGACGGGCCGCGCTTCGTGGCGATGCGGCGCGCGGTCATGCCCGCGCTCTGAGGGCCGGGCCCGCAGACGACCGGGCCGGAGTTCTCGCTGGACCGCCTGCGCGAGCAGATCGCCGACGGCTGGTCGCGGTACCACGCCGCCGAGTTCGAGGCGGTCCTGAAGGTGCTTCCCGATCTGATCGCCGACGCGCGCTCCGCCACGGTCTCAGGGGGCGAGGACGACCGCCGGGCCAGCCGGGTCGCACTCGGCAAGGCCCTGCAACTCGCCGGGCACGTCGCCGTCCGCATGGGCAAGACGGACCTCGCGCTCATCGCCCTGGAACGTGCGACAGAAGCCGCCGAACAGTCCTCCGATCCCCTGCTCCGCCCCATGCTCGTCAACTCCGTCGCGTGGACCTACCAGCGGCAAGGGCGCCTGGACGACGCGCTGAACATCGCGCTGAGCGCCGCCGACGACACCAAGAGCGGTGGGTACGCGGACACCGCCGACGGTCTGAAGGTGTGGGGCGCGCTGGTCATGTCCGCCGCCACGTCGGCCGCACGCAGCAACGACTACCTGCGGGCCGCCGAGTTGATGGCGGACGCGGAGAACGAGGCCGCCCGCGTGGCCAAGCTGCCCGTAGGCAGCGACAACCGCATGGTCAGCGTCTTCAGCCCGTCGTCGGTACGCATCGAGCGCGTCCGCCTCGCTGTCCAGTACGGGCACCCCGAGGAAGCCCTGAAGCTCGCGAAGGGCATGCGGCTGAGCAAGGACACCCCGCCGTCGTGGCGGACGTGGCTCCTGCTGGACGTTGCCCGGGCCCACACGGATCTGGGGGACGCGGCGGGGGCGGTGAAGACCCTGGAGTCCCTGCGCCGCGTCGCACCGACGTGGATGCAGCACCACACGCTGGCCGTGGCCATCGTCCGTGACCTGTGGGCGCTGCCCAACCACCCGGTGGGACTGCGTGCGTTGGCGGAGTTCCTGGGCATCGGCGATTAGCGTCGTGAAAGTGGGACGTTGCCTCCCTGCCACCGTGAGTAGCGCACCGATTGCATGAGTTGTGCAGCGCCTGGGTGGCCACGTGACCGGCCCCGGGCCATGACCAACCGGCAAGGGGTCGACATGGGCGAAGACGGGTCCCGCGTGCCATCACTCCGGGGCAGCTCACTGTGGCGGACCCCATCGCGCGACGACGAGCGCAGAGCCGTCTCCTGCTGGCTCGCGCAGGCCCATCCCGCCCCTCACCAAGTGCACGAGGAGTGGCTGCACCACGGAGTCGCCCTGCTCCCGCTGGGCCGTCGCTTCGACGCGATCCGCGTGCCGGCCGCCCGTATCCACGCCGCCCTCGGCACCGACGACCCCGCCACCGTGACCGCCGACCTGGCCGACCGGCTCCACTGCCCTCGGTCCCACGTGGGGCCCGCCTGCTCCGAAGGCACCCGCCTGCGTAAGGCGTGGACGGCGACTCAGTGGGCGTCCCTCCGTGTCCGTTCTCTGCCGATCGGGGAGGATGCCAGTAATACGTAGGCGCTGTCAGCCTGTTGCTAGCCTGCGGCGCAGGCTCTGCTGCGGCACACGAGGGAGAATCGTGTGGCTTGCCCCGGAGTGCCGGTTTCCCAGGAAGAGAGTGGAAACCGGCAGTCGGCGTCGCGAAGCCGCAGGTCGCGGCCTGTGGTCCCCGCGTGTGCGGGGGTGGCCCCGGCCCAGAGCTGCGAACTCCGGGACGTCCGCCGTGGTCCCCGCGCCTGCGGGGATGGTCTGAGTGAACCCCCGCGAGTCAGGCCCGACTTGACGCCGCCCACGTGTACGCAGGGCCCGGTGAAACGTCTGGTTTGTGCTGCTTGCCCGTTGGGGCAGGTAAGGTCTGGGCGGGTTGGCCGCCGGGCAAGGCGGCCGTTTGGGTGCTCGGTGGTCGGGCCCGGTGAGGGAGGGGAGTCCTGTGGTTCTGGGGGGTGCGAGGCGGCGCGGTCTGGTGGGTGCTGTCGTGGCGGTCGCCGTGCTGGGTGGCGTGGTCGGGTGTGACGGTGATGACAAGGGCGGTGGGAAGCGCGGTGCTCCCGGCGCCCGGGGCGGTCCCGCGCTGGCCGCCGTGGACGCGCTCGCCGTCAAGGGCCGCGCCCCGAAGACCGGTTACGACCGCGCCCGGTTCGGGAGTCCCTGGGCCGACACCGACTCCAACGGGTGCGGGACCCGTGACGACATACTCAAGCGGGACCTGGACGGGGTGAGGTTCCGGGGCGGTGACTGCACGGTGGTGTCGGGGAGGCTCGCCCCGGACCCGTACACCGGCAAGGACGTGACGTTCACACGCGGGCGCAGCCGCGTCGACATCGACCACGTCGTCGCCCTCTCCGACGCCTGGCAGAAGGGCGCGGGGAGCTGGCGCCCGAGCAAGCGCATCGCCCTGGCCAACGACCCGTTGAACCTCCTCGCCGTCGACGCGGGCCCCAACCGCGGCAAGGGCGACGGCGATACGGCTACGTGGCTGCCCGCGAACAAGTCCTACCGCTGCGCCTACGTGGCCCGGCAGGTCGCCGTGAAGAAGAAGTACGGGCTGTGGGTGACCGAGGCCGAGAGGAACGCGATGCGGAAGGTGCTCGCGCGCTGCCCGCAGGAGAAACTGCCGGGCGGCGGGAACCCGACGGCGGCGCCGGAGCGGTTCCGGGCCCGGTGAGGTGAGGTGAGGTGAGGTGAGGTGAGGTGGGGTGGGGTGCGGTGCGGGTGTGGTTCGCGCGACCCGCGACCCGCGACCCGCGCCACCGTGACCTGCTGCTTCGCCCGCGCGGCCGCGCGCTAATTCGGTTTCCCCGCCGCTGCCCGGTCGTTAGCGTGCGGGCATGGACCTGAAGATCACCTCGCTCGCCGAGCGGCCCGAACTCGCCGACCCGATGTGGGCGATGGACGACACCTGGGTCGAGTTCGTGCAGTACGACCCCATCGCCTGGTCGCTGATGGGCCGGATCCCGGTGGAGTGGCCGGAGCACGTCCTGGTCGCCACCGACGCCGGGGGGAAGGTCGTGGCGCGGGCGTTCAGCGTGCCGTTCGCGCTGGGGGCGGACGGGCGCGGGGAGTTGCCGGGCGACGGCTGGGACGCGGTCATGCTGTGGGCGTTCTCGGACCTCAGGCGGGGCCGGGAGCCGGACACCGTCAGCGCCATCGAGATCACGGTCGCCCCGGACGCGCAGGGGCACGGCGTCTCGGGCCGGGTGCTCGCGGCCCTGCGGGAGAACGCGCGCGGGCGCGGCTTCGGCGAGGTCGTCGCGCCGGTGCGGCCCAACGCCAAGCACCTGGAGCCCACGACGCCGATCGAGGAGTACGCGTGGCGCACCCGGGCGGACGGCCTGCCGCACGACCCGTGGCTGCGCGTCCACGTCCGCGCGGGCGGCGTCATCGAGAAGGTGGCCCCGGCGTCGATGACGGTGTCGGGCCCGCTGGAGCGGTGGCGTAAGTGGACGGGCCTGCCGCTGGACGAGCAGGGACTCGTCGAGGTGCCGGGGGCCCTGGTGCCGGTGCACTGCGAGCCCGGACGCGGGTACGCGGTGTACGTGGAGCCGAATGTGTGGGTGCGGCACGTCCTGTGAGGCGTGGCGCGCGAGGTGAGGCCCGGCACGCACCGTGAGGCGCGCCGGGCCTTCCCTCAGTTCATCTTGTCGAGGTCGAGGACGTCCCCGCTCGGGGGCGTCGTGTCCACCGGCTTGTCGTAGTCGCCGAACGTCAGGGACTCGGACCGCTTCGCGGTGTCGTTGACGATCTTCAGCAGGTACGGCTTGCCCTCGGTCGCGACGTAGATCGTGTACTTGTCCTCGCCCTCGTCCTCGCGCAGCGCGAGGGCCGGAGTGCCGTCGACGGAGGTCTGCTCGCCGCGCCGCGCGATCGAGTTGACGTCCTTGAACTCGGCCAGGATGAGGTCGAGGTCGCAGAACGTGGCCATGCCCTTGGCGTCGGACGAGGTCGCGCTGGACTTCGACCAGCGGTCGGCCATCAGCTGCACGGCCGCGGAGGTCTCGGCCTCCGGCTGGTCCTTGGTCTCCGAGCGGATGAACTCCGCGTCGGGCCGCATGTACACGGTGCTGCGGTTCACGATCAGGTCGACCGAGCCCTGGTCCTTCATGCTCATCGAACCGGCGCACTCGCCGCGGGTGTTGAGCGCGATGTCCATGTCGATGACGCCGCCCTCGTCGTCGGGCGCGCTGCCCTTGAGGGTGAGCGACTTCGCGCCGGTCGTCGCCGCCACGGACTTGTCGACGATGTCCGGCCCCGACAGCCCGGGGAAGGGGCCCTTCGCCCCGCCGCCGGACTTCTCCCCGCCGTCCTTGCCGTCCTTGCCCGACTGTGAGTCGCCGGACTTCTTCGCGGCGTCCCAGGGGGAGGAGCCGCCCTTGTCGCTGCCGCAGGCCGTCAGGGTGACGGCCGCCGCCGCGGTGAGGCAGAGCGCGGCCAGGGTGGCGCGGCGAGCGCGCGAACGGTGCTGCATGAGAGGTCCCCCCAGGGATTCGTTCGGAGCGTCTATGAGAGCAGCTTTCTGTGAACCGAGTCAACACGGTTCACAGGGGAGGGGTGGTTAACGCATGTGAAAGGGGTTCGTCCTACTCGGCTGGGTAAGCTCGGTTCGCGCGCCGTCGGGGAGAAGGCGGCGCACGGGGAGCGAGCGGGACCGGACGACGAGGGGCGGGCCAGTGACGACCAGCGGGCCGACGCGGCAGGGGAACGGGGTGCGGCGTGCGCGGGGCGCGGCCGAGGGGACGGCAGAGGGGACGGCCTACGCGGCGGGCACAGCGCGTACGACCGACGCGACCAGCCCCCCGCACACGAACACCACCGCCGACCCCACCGAAGTCACCGCCGCAGGCATCGCCCGCCTCGCAGGCGTGGGCCGCGCCGCCGTCAGCAACTGGCGCCGCCGCCACGCCGACTTCCCCAAGCCCGTGGGCGGCACCGACACCAGCCCGTCCTTCGCGCTCGGCGAGGTCGAGGGCTGGCTGCGCGGCCAGGGCAAGCTCTCCGAAGTACCGCTGCGCGAACGCGTCTGGCAGCAGCTCGCCGGACACCCGGCGGGCCCCGTCCCCGCCCTTCTGCACGTCGGCTGCGCCCTGCTCCTCGTGCACGACCGCCACCCCGACTGGCTGGCGGCGAGCGCCGTTTCGGACGAGCGGATGGCCCGGCTGCTCCCGGACCTCGTCGAGGGCGTGCTGACCCCGCGCTTCGGGCCGCCGTCCGCCACCCGCGCCGTGCGCGCCCCCGCGCCCCCCGAGCTCCTGCCGTCCGCCCCCCTGCTGCGCTCCGTCGCCGATCTCGCCGCCGAACTCGGCGCCCCCACCGCGTACGAGTTCCTGCTCGGCCGCCACCTGGACGCCAACCCCCGCCAGTACACCCTCACCCCGCAGGGCCCCGCCGACCTGATGGCCGCCCTCGCGGGCGCCGACCGCGCCGGACGTACCGTTCTCGACCCGGCCTGCGGCACCGGCGCCCTGCTGCGCGCCGCCGCCCCCGGCCCCGGCAGGGACGGCGCCGACGCTCGCCTGTACGGCCAGGACAGCGCCCCCGACCTCGCCGCCCTCACCGCCCTGCGGCTCGCCCTCGGCTCCGCCGCGACCGTGCGCACCGCCGCCGCCGACACCCTGCGCGCCGACGCGTTCACCGACCTCGCAGCCGACGTCGTGCTGTGCCACCCGCCGTTCAACGACCGCAACTGGGGCCACGACGAGCTGGCCTACGACCCGCGCTGGGAGTACGGCTTCCCGGCCCGCACCGAGTCCGAACTGGCCTGGGTGCAGCACGCGTTGGCGCGCCTTCGTGACGGCGGCAGCGCCGTGGTCCTGATGCCGCCCGCCGCCGCGTCCCGCCGCTCGGGCCGCCGCGTCCGCGCCGACCTGCTGCGCCGCGGCGCCCTGCGGGCCGTGATCGCGCTGCCCGCCGGTGCCGCCCCGCCGTACCATCTGCCGCTGCACGTCTGGGTCCTGCGCAGGCCGGGCCCCGACGCGCCGAGCGCCCCCGAGGTGCTGCTCGTCGAGGCCGGGGGGAGCGCCGCCGCGGCCGACGGCAAGCACACCGACGGGCGGGACCGGCAGGCCTGGACGCCGGTGCGGGACGCCGTGCTCGGCGCGTTCCGCCGGTTCGAGCGCGAGGGCACGCTCGCGGAGGAGCCGGGCTTCGCGCTGTCCGTGCCGGTGCTCGGACTCCTCGACGACGAGGTCGACCTGGCGCCCGCCCGCCGTCTGCCGCCCCGGGCCGCGGAAGGCGGCGCCGAGGAACTGCGCGACGTACGCGCCCTGCTCGACGACACGCTGCGCCTGACCGCGGGACTCACCCCGCCGGAGGCCGCCCCCGGCCCGCCGGACGCGGCCCGCTGGCCGCTCACCACGATCGGCGAACTCGCCCGCGCGGGCGCCCTGTCGATCCACCCGGGCCAGTCGACGGCCGCGGGAGCCCTCGCCGACGGCCCCGTCCCCGTCCTCACCGAACACGACGTCCTCGCCGGAACCGCGCCCGCCCCGGTCGCGCCCACCGCCACCGCACTCCCCGCCACGGAGCCCACCGCCCCCGGCGCCCCCCTCCAGGACACCCCCGCCCAGACGCCCGACACCCCCGTGCTCACCGCCCCCGGCGACGTCGTCGTGCCCGTGCTCGGCGGCACCGCCGCCGCCCGTGTCATCGACGAGGCCACCGCGGGCGCCGTGCCCGGGCGCGGCCTGGTCCTGCTGCGCCCCGACCGGGACGCCCTCGACCCCTGGTTCCTCGCCGGATTCCTGCGCGGCACCGCCAACAACCGCCAGGCGAGCAGCTACGCCTCCACCTCCGCCCGGCTCGACGTGCGCCGACTGCAGCTGCCCCGGCTTCCGCCCGCCCAACAGCGCGGCTACGGCGAGCGGTTCCGGGAGCTCGCCGCCTTCGAGGACGCGCTGCGCCTCGCGGGCCGCCTCGGCGAGCGACTGGTGCGCGGGATGCACGACGGACTGACCGACGGCAGTGTGTCGCCGTGAGCCGGGCGGAGCCGAAGTGCCGGCAGAAGCGTGTCGCCGCGGCGACATGACCAGTACGGCAACGGTTCGGTACAACCCGGGACCGGTTGTCCGAGTCGGCCTATACGCTCGATTCTGCATTCGTTCGTTCGTCGGCCGTACGCCTGCGGGGCGCGCCCAGAGCGCCGCCCCCCGGGACGCGTGCGGCCGCGTCAGGTATCAGGAGCAGCCATGCACGGCCACGGCTACGGGCCGCAGCACCCGCCGGCCCCCTCCGGCGGACCGACGGTGACGCTGCGCGTCATGTTCGTGGTGCTCGCCGTCGTGACCTGCGGCTTCCTCACGGCGGCGCCGGTCCTGCGGCTCGCGCTCGTGACGCGCAGGGCGCGGGACTGGGCGGCGTTCGGGGCGGTGATCACGCTCGACGTCGCGGCCGTCGCCTTCATCGCCAACGACCCCGGCGAGGAGATCACCACCTGGCGCGGCGAGCTGGGCGTGGGCCTGCTCCTCGGCACGCTCGTGGCCGCCGTGACGTACTACCTGATCCTGGAGATCCGCCACTTCCAACAGGCCGACGCGCAGGCCCGCGTGCTCTACCACCAGTCGCAGGCCATGGGCTACGCCACCGGCCCCCAGCAGGCCTACGGCTACCCGCAGCAGACCGGCCCCGTCCCGCACCCCGGCCCGGCACCCCTGCAGTCGCCGCCCGCGCACACCCCGACGCCCCCGCCGCCCGCGCGCCCCGCGCCCGCCCGCATCCACCAGGTCCGGGCCGAGCTGGACGAGCTCAGTGACTATCTGCGCAAGCAGGAAGGCGGCAACTGACCGTGGCAGGTGGGACGGACCACCGCCTGATCGCCGGTCGCTACGAACTCTCCACGCTCATCGGCCAGGGCGGCATGGGCCAGGTGTGGACGGCGTACGACCAGCGCCTCGACCGCCGGGTCGCGGTCAAGCTGCTCCGGCCCGACAAGGTCGCGGGCGCCGAGGCCGACGAGCTGCGCCGCCGCTTCCTGCGCGAGTGCCGCGTCACCGCCCAGGTCGACCACCCCGGCCTGGTCACCGTGCACGACGCGGGCACCGAGGACGAGGACCTGTACCTGGTCATGCAGTACGTCGACGGCGCGGACCTCGGCGACCACCTCGCCGAGCACACCCCCTACCCCTGGCAGTGGGCCGTCGCCGTCGCCGCGCAACTGTGCGCCGTGCTCTCCGCCGTGCACGCCGTGCCGATCGTGCACCGCGACCTGAAGCCGCGGAACGTGATGGTCCGCCAGGACGGCACCCTCACGATCCTCGACCTCGGCATCGCCTCGGTCATGGACACCGACACCACCCGCCTCACCCACACCGGCTCCCCGATCGGCAGCCCCTCGTACATGGCGCCGGAGCAGGCCATGGGCGGCGCCGTCGGGCCGTACACCGACCTGTACGCACTCGGCGTGCTCCTGCACGAACTCCTCAGCGGCGACGTGCCGTTCTCCGGCTCCACCGCCCTCGGGGTGCTGCACCGCCACCTCTACGAGCCGCCCCTGCCGGTGCGCAGGCTGCGCCCCGAGGTCCCCGAAGCCCTCGAATCCCTCGTCCTGCGGCTGCTCGCCAAGGACCCCCAGCACCGCCCCGCGAGCGCCCAGGACGTGTACGAGGAACTGGTGCCGCTCCTTCCGGGCCGCTCCGTGCCGACCGGCCGCCCCCTCGACCCGACCCGCCCGTTCCTGCGCCCGCACGCCCCCTGGCCCGACCGCGCCGCGACCCCCGCGCCCGCCCCGCAGACCCAACCGCCCGGCCCCGCCCGCGGCCAGGACGTCGCCGCCGCCGTCGACGAGGTCAAGCGCCTCCTCGGCGAGGGCCGCATCACGCAGGCCGTCGACACCCTCGGCGCGATCCTGCCGGCCGCCGCCGCCCAGCACGGCGAGCACTCACCCGTCGTCCGCACCCTGCGCAAGCAGTACGCGGCCACGCTCATGGACGACGGCCAGTACCGCCGCGCCCTGCCCGAGCTGCGCCGCCTCGCCGACCAGCGCGCCGCCGAGTCCGGCCACGCCGACCCGCAGTCCCTCCAGTTCCGCTACGAGGCCGCCCAGTGCCTGGAACAGCTCGGCGAACCGGCGGCGGCCCTCGCCGAGTACCGCACGCTGCTCCCCTATTACGAGAACCAGTACGCCACCGACGACATCCGCCAGTCCCTGGAGATCCGCCGCCGCATCGGCCAGCTCCTGCTCGCCCTCGGCGACCGCTCCGCCGCGCACGACACGCTGGGCCGCCTCGTGCTCGACGCCGAGCGGGTGCACGGCATCGGCCACCCGTTCCCGGCGGAGATCCGGCGGACGCTGCAGTGGCTGGGGCAGGTGCGGGGGTAGGGCGGGCCGTCCGAGGGCGGGCCGGGTCCTGCCGTGCGACGGCGGCACCCGGGGCCCGTCCTGTGGATCGCCCCCCAGCCGGTGCCCCAACTCCTTGCGAATCGTTGGTCGAATGGGTGGCCGAGCCGGTCACCACTGCCTACCATCGATCACCGCAAGACTTTGTGCAGCGAAGCACAATCTCTCCACCGGGAGGCCCACTTGCACCGCCGCCGTCGCTCCGCGCTCGTCCTCTCCGCCGCAGCCCTCGTCGCGGCCCCGCTCCTGACCGCCTGCGGCAACGACGCGCACCCCGGCGCCGCCGCGGTCGTCGGCGACCAGCGCATCACGGTCGCGCAACTGGAGAACCGGGTGAACGAGGTGCGCTCCGCACAGCGGGCCGCCCTGCCGGACGACAAGCAGTACGAGCAGGTCATCGCCAAGACCGGCGGCCTGACCCGCAGCACCCTGCACACCATGGTCCTGGACAAGGTCCTGCACCGGGCCGCGCGGGACGCCGGGGTGGGCGTCACGCGCAAGGAGATCCAGACCATGCGCGGCCAACTGGAGAAGCAGGCGGGCGGCAGGAAGGCCCTGGAGGCGGGCTGGCTCCAGCAGTACAGCGTCGCGCCCAAGCACCTCGACGACAGCATCCGCACGGAGATCGAGGCACAGAAGCTCGCCCGCGCCCTCGGCGCCGACATGAACGCCCAGGACGGCCAGAACGCCTTCTGGGCCACGCTGTCCAAGACCTCCAAGAAGCTCGACATCGACCTGAACCCGCGGTACGGCACCTGGGACGTCAAGACCAGCAAGCGCGCGGACCTGCGGACGCCGTGGGTGCGGGAGGTGTCGGGCGGCGGCTCGGCGCGCGCGGAGGTCTAGCAGCCGGGCACCGCCGGCGCCGCGGGCACTGTCAGTGGCATGGGTTACGTTCGAGGCGTGAACGAGATCGAGACCGGCCGAGTCGTGCTGCTCACCACCAGCCACCGCGTCGCCCCCGGCCTGCTGTCCTGGACGGCCTGGCGGCTGCTGCACGACGCCGACGAGGTCCTGTGCGCCGACGCCGCGCACCCGCAGCTGCCGTATCTCCGCGAGGCGGGCGTCGAGGTCAAGCAGGCCTCGCCGACCGCCGAGGAGCTGGTGCGCGCGTGCGCAGGCGGCCGCACGGTCCTCGTGATCGCCACGGCCGAGGGCGACCGCCCGCTCACGGACGGCCTGGCGCGGCTCGCGGGCTCGGGCCGGGTCTCGATGCCGGACCTGGAGCTGCTCCCCGGTTCGTACGACCTGCCGGGCGCCCGCCTCCTCGACCTGGTCCAGGTCATGGACCGCATCCGCGTCGAATGCCCCTGGTCATCCCGCCAGACCCACCAGAGCCTCGCGAAGTACGGCATCGAGGAGGCGTACGAACTCGTCGAGGCCATCGAGGACGGCGACACGGACGAACTCCGCGAGGAACTGGGCGACGTCCTGCTCCAGGTCGTCTTCCACGCGCGCATCGCCGAGGAGGACGAGGACGCGCCGTTCTCCCTCGACGACGTCGCGGGCACCATCGTGGACAAGCTGATCCACCGCCACCCCCACGTCTTCGGCGACGAGACGGCGACCACCCCGGAAGAGGTCAAGGCCCACTGGCTCCGCACCAAGGCGGTGGAGAAGCAACGCGACTCCGTCACCGAGGGCATCCCCCTCGGCCAGCCCGGCCTGGCCCTGGCCGCGAAGCTGTCCTCCCGGGTCCGCACGGCGGGCCTGACCGTCCCGCTGCCCACAGGGGAGGGCGTCGGGTACGAACTGCTCGCGATGGCGGTGCGCGCGGAGGCCGAGGGCGTGGACCCGGAGGCGGCGCTGCGGGCGGCGGCACGGGCGTACCGGGACGCGATCCTGGCGGCGGAGGGGGATTTCAGCCCGTCCGGCGTTTGAGGACGAGGCGCGGAGCGCCGACAGCGGGGGTCCAGGGGGCGGCAGCCCCCGGTTTCGGAGAAGGGGCGGGACTGGGGCGCACCGCGAGGCCACAGCCGGATACCGTCGATCCATGCACGACCAGCCCCAGCCAGCGCCCCCCGCCCCGGACCTCTTCACCTGGGAGTTCGCAGCCAACCCGTACCCCGCGTACGCCTGGCTCCGCGACCACGCACCGGTGCACCGGACCGAACTCCCCAGCGGGGTGGAGGCCTGGCTGGTCACCCGCTACGCCGACGCCCGGCAGGCCCTCGCCGACCAGCGCCTCAGCAAGAACCCGGCGCATCACGACGAGCCCGCGCACGCGAAGGGCAAGACGGGCATCCCGGGCGAGCGCAAGGCCGAGCTGATGACGCATCTGCTCAACATCGACCCACCGGACCACACCCGCCTGCGCCGCCTGGTGTCGAAGGCGTTCACGCCCCGCAGGGTGGCCGAGTTCGCGCCGCGCGTGCAGGAGCTGACGGACCAGCTCATCGACGGGTTCGCGGCGAAGGGCGAAGCCGACCTCATCCATGAGTTCGCCTTCCCGCTCCCCATCTACGCGATCTGCGACCTGCTCGGCGTCCCGCGCGAGGACCAGGACGACTTCCGGGACTGGGCGGGCATGATGATCCGGCACGGGGGAGGGCCCCGGGGCGGCGTCGCGCGCTCGGTCAAGAAGATGCGCGGCTATCTCGCCGACCTGATCCACCGCAAGCGCAACGACCCCGGCGACGACCTGATCTCGGGCCTCATCCGCGCCTCCGACCACGGCGAGCACCTCACGGAGAACGAGGCCGCCGCGATGGCCTTCATCCTTCTCTTCGCCGGTTTCGAGACAACGGTCAACCTCATCGGGAACGGTACGTACGCACTGCTCACCCACCCCGGGCAGCGTGCCCTGCTGCAACAGTCCCTCACCGACGGGGACACCGGCCTCCTGGAGACCGGCGTCGAGGAACTGCTCCGCTTCGACGGGCCCGTGGAGCTGGCCACCTGGCGCTTCGCCACCGAACCGCTGCGCGTCGGCGGCCAGGACATCGCCGCGGGCGACCCCGTCCTCGTCGTCCTCGCCGCCGCCGACCGCGACCCGGCCCGCTTTCCCGACCCCGACCTCCTCGACCTGTCCCGGAGCGACAACCAGCACCTCGGATACGGCCACGGCATCCACTACTGCCTCGGCGCCCCGCTGGCCCGCCTGGAGGGCCAGACGGCGCTCGCGACGCTGCTCCGCAGGCTGCCCGACCTGCAACTCGCCGTCGATCCTGAGGAGTTGAGGTGGCGCGGCGGGCTCATCATGCGTGGCCTGCGGACCTTGCCGGTGACGTTCACGCCGCCCGGCCGCTGACGGGGGACCGGCACGTTCCTGACGTACCGTCAAGACTGTGACTTTCACGTGATCTGCGCTGCATCGACTTGTGACTGACGTTCGACTGCGGCTACGTTCACGACGGCTCGGCACCCCTTGGCACCACGTGTCGCAGCTGTTCTTGTCGTCGCTCGAAAGGCACGTGCATGCTCTCCGGCCAAGGCCGTCACCGCCGTCCCCGCCAGGCCCCGGCGATCGTCGTCGCGGCGGGCGTCACGGGATCCGCCATCGCCATCCCGCTGCTCGGCGCCACGGGCGCGCACGCGGCCGACGCCTCGACGTGGGACAAGGTCGCGGAGTGCGAGAGCGGCGGCGCGTGGAGCGCCAAGGGCGACGGGTACTACGGCGGCCTGCAGCTGACGCAGGAGACCTGGGAGAGCTACGGCGGCCTCGCGTACGCGCCGAGCGCCGACCAGGCGAGCCGCTCCCAGCAGATCGCCGTCGCCGACAAGGTCCTGGCCGACCAGGGCCCCGCCGCGTGGCCGAACTGCGGCCCGGCCGCGGGCCTCAGCAAGGGCGGCGCGGCCGCCGACGTCGACCCGGGCCTCCCGGTCGCCCCGTCGAAGCCCGCGGAGCCGTCCGACGGCGCCACGGACTCCAAGGGCGACAAGGACGGCGAGAAGGGCGAGAAGGGCGAGGGGAAGGACGGCAAGGGCGCCGAGGACTCCGCCGACGCGAAGGGTGAGGAGCGCGGCGCGGACGCCGAGGACGGAAAGTCCGAGGAGACCGGCAAGCACCGCAAGCCCGACAGCGACAGCTCGGCCGGCAAGAGTGACGAACGCGACAAGAGCAGACAGAGGGGCGAGAAGGGCTCGGCGGACGAGGACGGCAAGTCCGGCGACCGCGGCACCACTTCGCCCGACGCCGAGTCCGAAGCGGGCCGTGAGCCGTCGGGCGCCGACGACTCCGCGGAGGGCTCCGAGGACTCCTCCGGCCTTCCCTCGGGCCGCCACCGCGGCTCCAGTGCCGACGAGGCGGAGAAGGGCGGCGCGGGCTCCGCGGGCCGCCACGCGTCGCGCGGTGAAGGGCGCGACGCGCGTGACGCCCGTGACCCCGCGGGCACCTACACGGTCCGCTCCGGCGACAACCTCTCGCAGATCGCCGACCGGCACGACCTTGACGGCGGCTGGTCCACCCTCTACGCCGAGAACAAGCGGACCGTGGGCGGTGACCCGGATCTCATCCTCCCCGGTCAGCGACTCGACCTGAGCGAGGAACAGGCCGCGGAGGCGGACCGGAAGTAGGCCTTGCGGAGCGGAAATTGACTGGCAGTTCGCGGTGAATGTCCGGTTTAAAGACGGTGAGAGGCAAGTGAGAGATGGGTCTCAGAAGCCCTGATCGTCTTTGAAATTCCGGTGATTGCCTGTCTACGGTCGTGACCGCTCGCCACAGCGGGCCCCGCCGGTCGGTACGCCGAATCCTGCCAACGGCCGGACGGGAACAGTCGTCGCTTCGAGCGCCGAAGGCAGGAGCGGGGGACCCAAGGTAAGCGCCGGGCCCACGCGTTGAGCGGCCAGTGGCCGCACGACGCGCAGGACCGGCTAGGGGTGAAGTCGTACGGAAGCCGTACGGCCGGGCACTCACCCGCCCGAACCCGACAGCTCACCTCGCAGGCGTCGGTGAGGGGATCACTCCATGCTGCTTTCCGGCAAGGGCAAGCACCGTCGTCCGTCCAAGGCCACCCGCGCGGCCGCCGTCGTCGGTGTCACCGGCGCTGCCGTCGCCGCCCCGCTGATGGCCGCCGGTACCGCGAACGCCGCCACCGTCGACCAGTGGGACCGGGTCGCCCAGTGCGAGTCCGGCGGCAACTGGTCCATCAACACTGGCAACGGCTACTACGGCGGCGTGCAGTTCTCCGCCTCCACCTGGGCCGCTTACGGCGGTACGAAGTACGCGGCCACCGCCGACAAGGCCTCCAAGGCCCAGCAGATCGAGATCGCCGAGAAGGTCCTCGCGGGCCAGGGCAAGGGTGCCTGGCCGAGCTGTGGCGTGGGCCTCACCAGCGCCCCGTACAACGGCGGCGGTGCCGAGAAGCCGCAGCAGCAGACGCAGCCCCAGCAGCAGGCCAAGCCCCAGCAGCAGCCGCAGCAGCAGGCTCAGCCGCAGCAGCAGGCCAAGCCGCAGCCGAAGCCGCAGCAGGCCGCCCCGCAGACCGAGTCGAAGAAGACCGTCCAGACCCCGACCGGCAAGGTCGTGAAGAAGGGCGACGGCGAGTACAAGGTCAAGACGGGCGACACCCTGTCCAAGATCGCCGACGAGCACGACGTCAAGGGCGGCTGGCACAAGGTCTACAAGCTCAACGGCGACATCATCTCCGACGCCGACATGATCTACCCGGGCCAGCAGCTGCACCTCAGCTGAGGCTGAGCCCGACCCGCGCCTGTCCGGCCCGTCCGGACAGCGCCCCCGCTCCGTCCCGCGGAGCGCCCCCGTCCCCACGGGTCTCCCTCGCCCCGGTGCGCGTATCCCCCGTACGCACCGGGGCGAGGTGCTGTCCGGGGCGGCCCTGCCGGGTGCCCCGGCGGCTCCGAAGTACGCCCAGGGCGAAGCTACCGACCGGTAAGAACCTGTGGTTCCGTCCTGATTCCCAGGGAATTGGCCCGATGGCCGTCCCACGGGGCGGGCGGTCGGCTGGCCGAAGCTCCCGGGCCCGTTAGGCTCAGGAGACGCAGGGCCGATGAAGACCATGCAAGCCATGCGCAAGCCCGCGCCCCCAGTGGTGCACGCCATGCGCCCCTAGCGTCACATCCCAGAAGGAGATGCTCGTGCCGTCCATCGACGTCGTCGTAGCCCGGGAAATCCTGGACTCCCGAGGCAACCCCACGGTCGAGGTCGAGGTCGGCCTCGACGACGGGTCCACCGGCCGCGCCGCGGTTCCGTCCGGCGCCTCCACCGGCGCCTTCGAGGCCATCGAACTGCGTGACGGAGACGCCAACCGCTACGGCGGCAAGGGCGTCGAGAAGGCCGTTCTCGCCGTCATCGAGCAGATCGGCCCGGAGCTCGTCGGCTACGACGCCACCGAGCAGCGCCTGATCGACCAGGCGATGTTCGACCTCGACGCCACCGACAACAAGGGCTCGCTCGGCGCCAACGCCATCCTCGGCGTCTCCCTCGCCGTCGCCCACGCCGCCTCCGAGGCGAGCGACCTGCCGCTCTTCCGCTACCTGGGCGGCCCGAACGCGCACCTGCTGCCCGTTCCGATGATGAACATCCTGAACGGCGGGTCCCACGCGGACTCCAACGTCGACATTCAGGAGTTCATGATCGCCCCGATCGGCGCGGAGTCCTTCTCCGAGGCGCTGCGCTGGGGCGCCGAGGTCTACCACACGCTGAAGAAGGTCCTGAAGACCAAGGGTCTGTCGACCGGCCTCGGCGACGAGGGCGGCTTCGCGCCGAACCTGGACTCCAACCGCGCCGCCCTCGACCTCATCGTCGAGGCCATCAAGCAGGCCGGTTACGTCCCCGGCGAGCAGATCGCGCTCGCGCTCGACGTCGCCGCGTCCGAGTTCTACAAGGACGGCAAGTACGAGTTCGAGGGCAAGTCCCGCTCGGCCGCCGAGATGACCGAGTACTACGCCGAGCTCGTCGAGGCGTACCCGCTCGTGTCCATCGAGGACCCGCTGTTCGAGGACGACTGGGCGGGCTGGAAGGTCATCACCGACAAGCTGGGCGACAAGGTCCAGATCGTCGGCGACGACCTCTTCGTCACCAACCCCGAGCGCCTGGCCCGCGGCATCGAGGAGGGCTCCGCCAACGCCCTCCTGGTGAAGGTCAACCAGATCGGTTCGCTGACCGAGACCCTCGACGCCGTCGAGCTGGCCCAGCGCAACGGCTTCAAGTGCATGATGTCGCACCGCTCCGGCGAGACCGAGGACGTCACCATCGCCGACCTCGCCGTCGCCGTGAACTGCGGCCAGATCAAGACCGGCGCCCCGGCCCGCTCGGACCGCGTCGCCAAGTACAACCAGCTGCTTCGCATCGAGGAGATCCTCGACGACGCGGCGGTGTACGCGGGCCGCAGCGCGTTCCCCCGCTTCAAGGGCTGAGCCGCTTCGCGGGCCAAGCCCTAGCCAGTCGTACGTACGTCCCCGTACTCGGTCCCGTACCGTGTGCGGGGACGTACGCGCGTACTGGGGAGGCGAGACACATGGCCGGGAAAGTCCGGGACAAGGACCGGTTCTCCACGGCGACCCGGCTGCGGCTGCTCGGCGAGCAGACCGCCGAGCGCGTCTACCGCTCGCAGACCAAGCGCCAGGCCCGCCGCTCCCGGCTCACCGGCCGGGCCGCGCTCCTCGTGCTCGTCGTGTGCTCGCTGGTCGTGGCGCTCGCCTATCCGATGAGGCAGTACGTGTCGCAGCGCGCCGAGATCGCCGAGCAGCGGCAGAAGCAGTCCGAGCACCGCGAGAACGTGGAGCGCCTGCGCGACGAGAAGGCCCGCTGGCAGGACGACGCGTACGCCGAGCAGCGCGTCCGGGACCGGCTGCACTATGTGATGCCGGGCGAGACCGGGTTCACCGTCATCGACCCGGCGGCCGCGGCGGACCACCGCGGTGACGAGGCGGCGGCGGACCGGCCCTGGTACGCGAACGTGTGGGACGGCGTAGACAGCGCCGACCGCGCCGAGCGGGGCGACGACGACTGACGTGTCCGCCCGCCGCGCCGCCCGTCCCCGCTACCTTGTCCACCCCTGAACCTCGCCGCAGAACCGAACGAACCGAAAGACAGGCATGCAGACGCCCCCGCCCCAGACCGAGCCCACCGCGCCCACGGACGCCGACATCGCCGCGTTCCAGGAGCAGCTCGGACGCCCGCCGCGCGGTCTGCGCGCGATCGCCCACCGCTGCCCCTGCGGCAACCCGGACGTGGTCGAGACGGCGCCGCGGCTGCCCGACGGCACGCCGTTCCCCACGACGTACTACCTCACGTGCCCGCGGGCCGCGTCCGCGATCGGGACGCTCGAGGCCAACGGCGTCATGAAGGAGATGACGGAGCGGCTCGCGACCGACCCCGAGCTGGCCGCCGCGTACCGGGCCGCCCACGAGGACTACATCGCGCGGCGCGACTCCATCGAGGTCCTCGAAGGCTTCCCCTCGGCCGGGGGCATGCCGGACCGCGTGAAGTGCCTGCACGTCCTTGTGGCCCACTCCCTGGCCGCGGGCCCCGGCGTGAACCCCCTCGGCGACGAAGCGATCGCCCTGCTGCCGGAGTGGTGGCGGAAGGGCCCCTGCGTGGGCAACGCCGACCCCGCCTGACCCGGCACCGGGGTCACCCGGCCCACCGCTCCGCGGCGGGCATTCCCCACCCGCCCACCCTTGCTACCTGCGGTGGGCCGTATCTTCGCCGTGGGCGGCTGGGCGGCTGGGCGGCTGGGCGGCTGGGCGGCTGGGCGGCTCGGCGGGCAGGCGCTCCCGCCCCCCGGCGCCCACGGGGCGACCCGCTGCTGTCGCCCCCCGCTGTGGGCAGCTGGGCCGCCAGGGGCGGCGGGTGGGCACAGCTCCGTCCGACGGCACCGTAACGACAAGGAGAACTCCGATGACCCGCGTGGCCGCCATCGACTGCGGTACCAACTCCATCCGCCTGCTCGTGGCCGACGCCGACCCCGGGACGGGGCAACTCGTCGACCTGGACCGCCGGATGGAGATCGTCCGGCTCGGGCAGGGGGTGGACCGGACGGGCAGGCTCGCCCCGGAGGCGCTGGAGCGGACGTTCGCGGCCTGCCGCGAGTACGCCGAGGTCATCAAGGAACACGGCGCGGAGCGCCTCCGCTTCGTCGCCACCTCCGCCTCCCGCGACGCCGAGAACCGCGACGACTTCGTGCGCGGCGTCCTCGACATCCTCGGCGTCGAACCGGAGGTGATCAGCGGCGACCAGGAGGCCGAGTTCTCCTTCACGGGCGCGACCAGGGAGCTGAAGGGCCACCCGGACATGCCGGGCCCGTACCTCGTCGTCGACATCGGCGGCGGCTCCACGGAGTTCGTCGTCGGCGACGACCACGTGCGCGCGGCCCGCTCCGTGGACGTCGGCTGCGTGCGGATGACGGAGCGCCACCTCGTCCGGGACGGCGTCGTCTCCGCCGACCCGCCCACCGAGGCCCAGCTGGCCGCGATCCGCGCGGACATCGAGGCGGCCCTTGACCTCGCGGAGGAGACGGTCCCGCTGCGCGAGGCCCACACCCTCGTGGGCCTCGCGGGCTCGGTGACCACGGTCGCCGGCATCGCCCTCGGCCTGGACGCGTACGACTCCGCCGCGATCCACCACTCCCGCTTCCCCTACGCCCGCGTGGCGGAGATCGCCGACATGCTGGTGCGCTCCACGCACGCCGAGCGCGCGGCGATCCCCGTGATGCACCCGGGCCGCGTGGACGTCATCGCCGCGGGCGTCCTCGTCCTGCTCGCGATCATGGAGCGGGCCGGGGCGGCCGAGCTGGTCGTGAGCGAGCACGACATCCTCGACGGGATCGCCTGGTCGATCGCCTGAGAGGGGCCCGTACCTTGATCGGCTGAGCGTGTCGGACCACTTCTGAGCGGCCCGGAGGGGGGTTGGAACGCTTCCTTCCGGGGCTCCGCCGAGAAAGTTCGTGAAGTTCTTCACAAGGAAATCGGCCCTGTTGGGCGAGGTTTTGAGGAGTTCGGCCCGGGAACGGGCGGGGTGCGGGCCCGAAGGCGGGTGCCGGGAGTGCTTCCGGGGTGTTGCCGGGGTGTGAACCAGGGGGTGGTCCACCGGGCGCCGGAGCCAGGAGCGGCAGCTCACGAGGGGTTGACAACGACTCGCGTGGGGCGGTGGTTCCCTCGTGCGGTCATGACCTCCGTCACGTGGGCGGCGAAGTGTAGCAGAGGCCCCACCCATGCTTGTGAAGGGGCGCACGAGCGACCCCCGGGGAGGGGGTGGATACTCGATGGCATGAGCACCACGGAGCGTCCCAGGATCCTCGTAGTAGGCGGTGGGTACGTAGGCCTGTACGCAGCTCGACGCATTCTGAAGAAGATGCGCTACGGAGAGGCGACCGTCACGGTCGTCGACCCGCGCTCGTACATGACGTACCAGCCCTTCCTCCCCGAAGCTGCGGCCGGCAGCATCTCGCCTCGGCACGTCGTCGTCCCGCTGCGACGCGTGCTGCCCAAGGCGGAAGTCCTCACCGGCCGGGTCACGACCATCGACCAGGACCGCAAGGTCGCCACGATCGCGCCGCTCGTCGGCGAGGCGTACGAGCTGCCGTTCGACTACCTGGTCATCGCGATGGGCGCGGTCTCCCGCACCTTCCCGATCCCCGGCCTCGCCGAGCAGGGCATCGGCATGAAGGGCATCGAGGAGGCCATCGGCCTGCGCAACCACGTGCTCGAGCAGCTCGACAAGGCCGACTCCACGACGGACGAGGAGGTCCGCCGCAAGGCGCTCACCTTCGTCTTCGTCGGCGGTGGCTTCGCCGGTGCCGAGACCATCGGCGAGGTCGAGGACATGGCCCGCGACGCGGCCAAGTACTACAAGAGCGTGACGCGCGAGGACATGCGCTTCCTGCTCGTCGACGTCGCCGACAAGATCCTCCCCGAGGTCGGCCCGAAGCTCGGCGCCTACGGCAAGGAGCACCTGGAAGGCCGCGGCGTCGAGGTCTACCTGAAGACCGGCATGGACTCCTGCGTGGACGGCCACGTGGTCCTCAACAACGGCCTCGAGGTCGACTCCAACACCATCGTGTGGACCGCGGGCGTCAAGCCCAACCCGGCGCTCGCGCGCTTCGGTCTGCCGCTCGGCCCCCGCGGCCACGTGGACACCCAGACGACCCTCCAGGTCCAGGGCACCGACTACATCTGGGCCGCGGGCGACAACGCCCAGGTGCCGGACGTCGTCGGCCGCAAGGCGGGCAACGAGAACGCCTGGTGCCCGCCGAACGCCCAGCACGCCCTGCGCCAGGCCAAGGTCCTCGGCGACAACGTGATCTCCGGCATGCGGGGCTTCCCGCAGAAGGAGTACAGCCACGCCAACAAGGGCGCGGTCGCGGGCCTCGGCCTGCACAAGGGCGTCGCGATGATCGTCATGGGCAAGATGAAGATCAAGCTCAAGGGCCGTCTCGCCTGGTACATGCACCGTGGCTACCACGGCATGGCGATGCCCACGTTCAACCGCAAGATCCGCGTCTTCGCGGACTGGACGCTCGGCATGTTCCTCAAGCGCGAGGTCGTCTCGCTCGGCGCCATGGAGACGCCGCGCGAGGAGTTCTACGAGGCCGCCAAGCCGGCCCCGAAGCCCGCGGTCAAGGCCGAGGCCCCGGCCGCTCCGGTCGAGGAGAAGGCCGCCTCCTGACGGCTTGGGCCAAGGGCCCGCAGCAAGACCCGCAGTACAGCGTGAAAGGGTCCCCGCCATCCGTGGTGCGGGGGCCCTTTCGGCGTTCCCTGGCGTCCCTAGATGCCCGCTACATGCATTTTGCATATTCGTAACGGTGCAACGGGACTGCGCGCGCCGCCCGTTGGTGTTTACGTGGTGTTGGACCGTTCCGTTCCGGGTTGTGATCACGGAGGTGTGCGCCATGCAGGACGCCGCACTGCGGCTGCAGAATCTTGCCGAGCAGTTGGTGGGAACCGAGCTGCCGGTTCGGATCCGGGCCTGGGACGGTTCGGAAGCGGGGCCGCCGGGCGCCCCCACCCTCGTCGTACGCCACCGTCGCGCGCTGCGCCGCCTGTTGTGGAAGCCGGGCGAGCTGGGGCTCGCGCGGGCCTGGGTGGCCGGGGACATCGATGTCGACGGCGATCTGTACGCGGCCCTCGACCTGCTCGCCGAGTTCATCTGGGAGCGCTCCGACGACGCCCCGAGCCTCACCGAGAAGCTGCGCGACCCGCAGGTCAGGGCCGCCGCCCGGGCCCTGTTCGCGCTCGCCGCGCCGTTCGTGCCGCCGCCCGTGCCGCGCGAGGAGATGCGCAGGCCCGGCAGACCGCACCGGCACACCAAGGGCAGCGACAAGAAGGCCATCAGCCACCACTACGACGTCGGCAACGACTTCTACGCGCTGGTGCTCGGCCCCTCGATGGTCTACTCGTGCGCCTACTGGGAGTCCCCGGACGCGACCCTGGCGGACGCCCAGCGCGACAAGCTCGACCTCATCGCCCGCAAGCTCGACCTGAGGCCCGGCATGCGGCTCCTGGACGTCGGCTGCGGCTGGGGCTCCATGGCCATCCACGCCGCCCGTGAGTACGGCGTGCGGGTCGTCGGCGTCACGCTCTCGCAGGAGCAGGCCGCGTTCGCCAGGAAGCGCATCGCCCAGGAGGGCCTCACCGACCGCATCGAGATCCGCGTCCAGGACTACCGCGACGTGCGCGACGGCCCGTACGACGCCATCTCCTCCATCGGCATGGCCGAACACGTCGGCTCCGAGCGCTACTTGGACTACGCGGGCGAGCTGTACGCCCTCCTGAAGCCCGGCGGCCGCCTCCTGAACCACCAGATCGCCCGCCGCCCCCAGGTCGACGAGTCGGCGTACTCCGTGGACGAGTTCATCGACGCCTATGTCTTCCCCGACGGCGAGCTGGCCCCCCTCGGCACCACCGTCGGCCTCCTGGAGCGCGCGGGCTTCGAGGTCCGCGACGTGGAGTCCATCCGCGAGCACTACGCCCTCACCCTGCGCCACTGGGTCACCAACCTGGAGTCCCACTGGCCCCAGGCGGTCCGCCTGACCTCCCCCGGCCGCGCCCGCATCTGGCGCCTCTACATGGCGGCATCGGCCCTGGCCTTCGAGAACAACCGCATAGGGGTCAACCAGGTCCTGGCGGTCCGCACACCGCAGAAGGGCAATTCGGGGATGCCCCTGCGAGCCAGGGACTGGCGAGGCGCCCCTGTCCCGCATGCCGGGGATCCAAGCCCGCAGCAGGCAGACCCCAGCCCGTCCGGCGTTTGAGGACGAGCCGCGTAGCGGCAACAAGGGGGGCCAGGGGGCGAAGCCCCCGTATGACGAAAGCGGGGCCCCGGGGTGTGCTCACCCCGGGGCCCCGCTCAGCACAGCGCAAGCGTCACTCCGACTTGATGGCCTGCAGCGGGTTCAGCCGCGCAGCGGACCGCGCGGGCCACACTGCGGCCAGGACACCGACCACACCCGCGATGGCAAGGAAGATCACGATCCGCCCCACGGGCACCTCCATCGAGTACGTGGTCACGGTGCCGGAGATGCTGTCTCCGGCGACCCACCCGAGGAAGAGACCGAGGCCGACACCGAGCACCGCGCCGAACAGCGAGATGACCACGGACTCAAGCCGCACCATCTGCTTGATCTTCGCCCGGTCGAGCCCGATCGCACGCAGCATCCCGATCTCGTGCTTCCGCTCGAAGACGGACATCGCCAGGGTGTTGATGACACCGAGCACGGCGACGAGGATCGCCATGGCCAGCAGGCCGTACAGCATGTTCAGGAGCATGTTGATGGCGCCGCCGACCTCGTTGCTGATGTCGTCCTTGTCCTGGATCTTGATGGCGGGGTTGTCGCCGAGGGCCTTCACGATGGCGTCCTCGGCCTTGTCGGAGGCGCCGCCCTTCATCTTCAGCAGGACCTGCTGGTCCTGGATCTTCGACAGGTGCGGGGTGACGACGGGGGTGGGCGTGAAGAGGCCGTCGAGCATCTCGTTGGACTTGTAGACGCCCGCGACCTTCAGCCGGGTGGTCTTGTCGTCGTCGAACTTCACCGGGACGGTGTCACCGGCCTTCAGGCCCTTGGCGTCGGCCGTCTCCTTGTCGACGAGGACGGCGTTGCCCTTCAGACCGGCCACGGAGCCGCTGGTGAAGTCCAGGCCGACGAGCTTGTCGAAGGCCTTGGGGTCGACGCCGGAGATCCGGGTGTCGCGGCCGTCGGCCTCGCCCCAGGTGGTGCGCAGGGCGCTGCTGGCCTCGACCTCGGGCAGCTCGGCCAGCTGCTCGTGGACCTTGGGGGTCAGCGGCTGGAAGTTCGCCATCGAGACGGCGTAGTCGGCCTTCAGGGAGTCCGTGGCCATCTTGTTGATGGCGCTGCCCATGGAGACGGCGACGACGGTCATCGCGGTGATGAGGGTCAGGCCGATCATCAGGGCCGACGCGGTGGAGGCCGTGCGGCGCGGGTTGCGGACCGAGTTGAGGCGGGCCAGCTTGCCGGTGACGCCGAAGGGCTTCAGGAGCGGGCCCGCGGCGGCGATGAACGGGCGCGAGAGCAGCGGCGTGAGGACGATGACGCCGACGAGGATCGTCGCGGCGCCCCCGGACTTCACGTAGTTGTCCTCCATGAACAGCATGACCACGCCGAGGGCGACGAGCAGCGAGCCGATGGTGTTGCGTACGACCAGGCCGCGCACCGTGGGCGAGGCGTGCACGCTGTTCATCGCGGCGACCGGCGGGATCTTCGCGGCGCGGCGGCCGGGCAGCCAGGCGGCGAGCATGGTCACGACCACGCCGATGATCAGTGCCGTGACGATCGTCGTCGGGCCGATGACGAGCGGGCCGTCGGGCAGCGAGGCGCCGCCCGCGTTCATGAGGGACTCCAGGCCCACGGCGACGCCGATGCCGAGGGCGAAGCCCGCGACGGCGGCGACCAGGCCGACGATGAACGCCTCGATGAGGACCGAGCGCGTGACCTGACGGCGGGACGCGCCGACGGCGCGCATCAGGGCCAGCTCCTTGGTGCGCTGGGCAACCAGCATGGTGAAGGTGTTGGCGATGATGAAGATGCCGACGAACAGCGCGATACCGGCGAAGATCAGCAGCACCTGGCTCATGGAGCTGGTGTTCTGCTCGATCATGCGGTCCTGCTCGTCCTTCAGCGAGGTGCCGGTCTCGGCCTCGGTGTCCTTCGGCAGGATCTTCTCGACGGACGCCTTCAGGGCGGACTCGCTGGTGCCGGCGGCGGCCTTCACGTCGATCTCGTCGTACTCGGACTTGCCGAGGACCTTGCGCGCGGTGTCGTTGTCGAAGACGACGAGGCTGCCGCCCGCGACGACGCTGCCGTCGTCGGTGTCGAAGATGCCGCTGACCTTGGCGGTCTTCACCGGTCCGTCGGTGGAGTAGCGGACCGTGTCGCCGACCTTGAAGCCGGTGCGGTCGGCGGTACGGCTGTCGAGGGCGATGTCACCGGCCGACTTGGGGGCCGCGCCGTCGGCGAAGTCGTAGCGCGGGTCCTTGCCGTCCTTGCCGGGGAAGTAGTTGGAGCCCGTGGTGCCCCACTCGCCGCCGACCAGCTTGCCGTCCTTGTCGGCGAGGGCGGTGAAGCCGGAGACGCTGCCGAGCGTCGACTGGGCGCCGGGCAGCTTCCCGGCCCGCGTGAGCAGGGAGTCCGTCAGCCGGTCGGGCTGCTTGGCCTCCTGGCCGTCGTCCCGGGAGCCGCCGTCGGGCTTGATGGCGACGGAGACGTGGTCGAAGCTCTTCGCGGACTTGTTCTTGTAGGCGGAGCCGAAGGTGTCGGTGAAGACCAGGGTGCCGGAGACGAACGCGACGCCGAGCATGACGGCGAGCACGGTCATCAACAGCCGGGCCTTGTGCGCGAGCACATTGCGCAGGGCGGTACGGAACATGGTGAGATCCAGGTGAGGGGGTCGATCGGAGGTCAGGGCGGGGCGTACGAGGCCCAGGTGGCGCCCCGAAGGGGCGCGGGGAACTGCGCGACCAGCCACAGCGGACCGGCAGTCCGAAGGCACGCGCAGCGCTCGCGGCGGAGAGGCCCCAGCGGGGCCGACCAGCGCTAGCTGGTCCGGCCCTTCGCGTCGAAGTCCTTCATCCGGTCCAGGACCCCATCAGCGGTCGGCTGGATCATCTCGTCCACGATCCGCCCGTCGGCGAGGAAGATCACCCGGTCCGCGTAGGAGGCGGCGACGGGGTCGTGGGTGACCATCACGACGGTCTGCCCCAGCTCCCGCACCGAGTTCCGGAGGAACCCGAGCACCTCGGCGCCGGACCGCGAGTCCAGGTTTCCGGTCGGCTCGTCCCCGAAGATGATCTCCGGCTGGGAGGCGAGCGCACGGGCCACGGCCACCCGCTGCTGCTGGCCGCCGGACAGCTCGGTGGGCCGGTGGGACAGGCGCCCGGCCAGACCCACCATGGAGATGACCTGCTCCAGCCACTGCTTGTTCGGCTTGCGGCCCGCGATGTCCATGGGGAGCGTGATGTTCTCCAGGGCGGTCAGCGTCGGCAGCAGGTTGAACGCCTGGAAGATGAACCCGATCTTGTCCCGGCGGAGCTTGGTGAGCTGCTTGTCCTTGAGGGTGGACAGCTCGGTGTCCCCGATGCGCACGGAGCCGCCGCTGAAGCTGTCCAGGCCCGCCACGCAGTGCATCAGCGTGGACTTGCCGGAGCCCGAGGGGCCCATGATCGCGGTGAACTCGCCCTGTCCGAAGTCCACGGAGACATGGTCCAGAGCGACCACCTGGGTCTCACCCTGGCCGTACACCTTGGACAGATCCGTGGCGCGGGCGGCCACCTGGGTGGCGCGGGCGGCGAAGGAAGTGGTGGTGGTCACGGGCGGGGGCTCCTGTCGGGACGGCGAGTGGGGTACGTACTCCATCGTCACGGCGGAACGGCCCCGTGGAGTCAGCCGCTGTTCCGGTTCCTGGGGGCGACTCCGGTCGGACTCGGTGGGGGCATGTCATACCTGGGGATGACGGGCGCCCCCTACTCGGGACCGGGGGCGGGCGCTCTTGCGCGGGTGTTCACGAGGCCTTCGCACAGGGGTCACGGCAGGGGCCATGAGGGGGCGCTAAAGGGGCGCGGGGACCCGGCGCGGACGTGTCGCCCGTGGACGGCTAAATTCCGTCAATTCCCTCACCCGCGCGTGCCCCCGCCGACAAGGCCGATGGCAAGTACCACCGGCCAGTACCGTGTGCTGATGCACCCTCAGACGTCAATAAAATAAGACAACGTCGGGCTGTCGTTCCGCTGTTCGGGGGATGCCTCCCGATAGGGTCGAAGCCTTGTTGCGGAGCCCACGCACCTGCCCGGATGGTGGAATGCAGACACGGCGAGCTTAAACCTCGCTGCCCCTTAGCGGGCGTACCGGTTCAAGTCCGGTTCCGGGCACCTCCGCCCTCCTTTCCCGTACGCACAGGCGCGGCGCGTCCCGTACGCGCACGTGCGGCGCGCGCAGGGCGCGCCGCAGCGTGACGGCCCGTCAACTCGGCGGAGCCTGCTCGCTCTTGATGATCGCGAACGGCGCTCCTGCGGGGTCGGTCAGCATGGCCATCCGGCCGATCCCCGGGGCGTCCATCGGCGGGATGAGCGTCGTGCCCCCGGCCTCGAGCCCCTTGGTATAGACCGCGTCGCAGTCGGCCACCTCGAAGTACGGATGCCACTCCGGGCCCGAGCCCGCGTCCAGGTTGTCCTGGTGGAGCTGCATCAGGCCGCCGTGGCTGTTCTCCTCCGTGCCGCCCGAGGGGGTCAGCACGGTGTACGTCATGTCCGGGCCCATCTCCATGTCGGTCAGCTGCCAGGAGAACACCGCGCGGTAGAAGTCCTTGGCCGCCGCCGCGTCCGTGGTGTACAGCTCGGCCCAGGTCAGTGAGTTCGGCGTGTTGACGAGGTCCACGCCCTTGGTGTCGCCCGGCTGCCAGACGGCGAAGTCCGCGCCCGCCGGGTCGCTGAACTGGCCCATCCGGCCGAAGCTGAACACATCCCCCGGGGGCACCCGCACCGTGCCGCCCGCCTGCTCGACGGCCTTGGCGGTGGCGTCCGCGTCCGCCGTGTGGAAGTACAGCGTCCAGGCCGAGGACGCGCCCTCCTCGGTGAGCGGGCCGAGCCCGGCGACGGTCTTGTCGTCCTGCACGAAGAAGCCGTACCCACCGCCCTCCGGGCCCGCCGACTGGAACTCCCAGCCGAAGACCGCGGAGTAGTAGGACACCGCCGCATCGGTGTCCGGGACGCCGAGATCCAGCCAGTTCGGGGCGCCGGGGACGAAGTCGGTGGAAAGCATGGTCCTGCCCTTCGAAGGTTCGGTGGGGCCGTCCCGCCGCGCCGTGCCGGGCGCGGGAGCCGTACCGCACGGGCCCGGGCGCGCCGCCCGCGGCCGTGGATTCCTGGGTTCCTGGGCACTTCTCAGCATGGCAGCAGCCACTGACAACCGCGCCACGAGCGCGGGGGCACCGGGGGCGCGGAGTCGGCCCCGGCACGCCGCCCCACCGTTGACACCCGCCCCGGGCGGCCCGACACTCCCGTGATGCGCACCACCGTCGCGATCATCGGAGCGGGCCCCGCGGGCCTCCTGCTCGCCCGTCTCCTGGACGCCGCGGGCATCGAGTCCGTCGTCCTGGAGAGCCGCGACCGCGCCTACGTGGAGCGGCGCCAGCGCGCCGGGATCCTGGAGCAGGGCACGGCCGACGCGCTGCGCGCGGCCGGGGCGGGCGCCCGCATGGACCGCGAGGGCCTGCGCCACACCGGCATCGAGCTGCGCTTCGACCGCCGCAGGCACCGCGTCGACTTCCCCTCCCTGACCGGCGGCCGGTCGGTGACCGTCTACGCCCAGACGGAGGTGTGCAAGGACCTGATCGCCCTGCGGTTCCGCGGCGGCGGCCCGCTGCTCTTCGGCGCCGAGGCGCTCGCCGTCGAGGACGCCGACACCGACGCGCCGCGGGTGCGCTACCGCCACGAGGGCCGTGAGGGCGTCCTCGACTGCGCGTACGTCGCCGGGTGCGACGGCTACTGGGGCGTGTCCCGGGCCGCGGTGCCCGCCGCGCTCTCGCGGACGTACGAGCGCAGGTACCCCTTTGCCTGGCTCGGGGTCCTCGCCGACGCGCCGCCCTCCCACGACGAGCTGGTCTACGCCCGCCACGACCGCGGCTTCGCCCTCCTGAGCATGCGCTCGCCGACGGTCTCCCGCCTCTACCTCCAGGTCCCCGAGGGCACCCGGGCCGCCGACTGGAGCGGGCGGGCGGTCTGGGACGAGCTGGACCTGCGGCTCGCCACGGACGACGACTGGCGGCTCGCGCGCGGGCCGATCACGGACGTGTCCGTCACTCCGATGCGCTCCCACGTCCACGAGCCGATGCGCCACGGCCGGCTCTTCCTCGCCGGTGACGCCGCCCACATCGTGCCGCCCACCGGCGCCAAGGGCCTCAACCTCGCCGTGGGCGACGTCGTCACCCTCGCCCGCGCCCTGGTCGCCCACCACACGAGCGGCGACCCGACGGGCCTCGACACGTACTCCGCGACCTGCCTGCGCCGGGTCTGGCAGGCCGAGCGGTTCGCGTACGCGATGACGACCCTGCTGCACCGCGACCCCGACGCCACCCCCTTCGACGACCGGCTCCAGCTGGCCCGGCTCGACCGGATCGCCACCTCGCGGGCGGCGGCGACGGACCTGGCCGAGAGCTACACGGGCCTCCCGCTCGACTGAGCGGGCGCCCGGAGCGGCAGGAACACCGGAGCCTCGGCGAGCGTTCCTCGTCACAGATGGGGAAAGATCCTCCCTGAGCACTAGGGCTGGATCTTTGCCAGCCCATTACTCTTGAACCAAAGCCACGCACGGTGGCCATGGAGGAGTGAGATGAGGAGCAGTAACCCGGTCTTCTCGCGACGGGGGTTCAGCCGCGACAACGGCTATGCGGGCTTCAACGCGCAGCCGCAGGCCGGGGGAGCCGCAGCCGTCGGGACGCAGGCCAATCCGTACGCGCAGGGCAACCCGTACGCGGGCGCGGGCCAGCAGGCCCCCGCCAACCCGTACGCCAACAATCCGTACGCCCAGCAGGACCTCCAGGGCGCCCCGCCCCAGTCCCCGGTGACCACCGGCCGCATGACGATGGACGACGTCGTCATGCGCACGGCCACCACGCTCGGCGTCCTCGTCGTCACGGCCGCGCTCGCCTGGGCGCTGCTGCCCGTGGACGACGCCAACTTCAGCAGGTCGATCGGCATCGCGGTCGGCGCCGGTCTCGTCGCGATGATCCTGGGCTTCGTCCAGGCCTTCAAGCGCAAGGCCTCGCCGCCCCTGATCCTGGCGTATGCCGCCCTGGAGGGTGTCTTCCTCGGCGTCGTCTCCAGCGTCGTCGACAACCGCATCGCGAGCGGCGCGGCCATGCAGGCCGTGCTCGGCACGATGGCGGTCTTCCTCGGCGTCCTCGTGGCGTACAAGGCCGGCTGGATCCGCGTGAACCGCCGGTTCTACGGCTTCGTGATGGCGGCGGCCCTCGGCTTCGTCCTGCTGATGGCGGTGAACCTGCTGTTCGCCGTGTTCGGCGGCGGTGACGGCCTCGGCTTCCGCAGCGGCGGCCTCGGCATCATGTTCGGCATCATCGGCATCCTGCTCGGTGCGTGCTTCCTGGCCCTGGACTTCAAGCAGGTCGAGGACGGCATCGCGTACGGCGCCCCGCGCGAGGAGGCCTGGCTCGCCGCCTTCGGCCTCACGATGACGCTGGTGTGGATCTACATGGAGTTCCTGCGGCTCATCGCGATCCTGCAGGGCAACGACTGACGCCCGCCCCTGGGCGGCTGACGTCCTGAGCACGGCCGAAGGGCCCGCGGAACGCCTTCCGCGGGCCCTTCGTTGTTGTATGTGTTGTTTGCACTGTCCGTGTTCTGGGTCTTGCGCTGTCTGCCTGTCTTCGCGGGGGAACGAGGGGTCGGGGTCAGAGCAGTTTGCGTGCGGCGCGGCGCAGGTCGTACTCGTGGATGATCGCTTTGGCGTGGCCGTACGCGAGGTTGTGTTCGCCGCGGAGCCAGCTGACCTTCTCCTCGAAGCGGAAGAGAGAGGGGCCCTCGTCGACGGTGCGGAGCCAGTCGGAGACTTCACGACCTGTGCAGTGGGGGATTCGCGCGAGCAGATTTCGGTGGGTCTCCTCGGAGAAGACTTGGGACATCGGCGCCTCCGGACGCGTTCGATGTGGTCCGTCCTTCACGCCACCGTGCCTGAGCGTTCGGGTATTGGCAACAGTCCCTGCTCGACGCGTAGGGTCGCACAGTGCTCGATACGACGCCTTTGATCACGGCCGTTGACCGATTCGCGGACCGGCTGCGGGCCGCCCCGCAGTCCAGACTGCAGCGCGGGGCGGCGGCCGAAGCGCTGGAGCTCGCGAGGGAGTTGGCCCTGCGCACCCAGGTGCGGGAGGCGCCGGGCAGCGAGCCGCGCCGGATGCCGGACGCGGGCATGTTCGCGGCGGCCGACCAAGTCACCGTCGCGGGGCGGGACTTGGCCCTGGTGCTCGCCGACGAGGGGGAACTCGCGGAGGCCGTTCAGCTGGTGGAGCAGGCCCTGGGGCGGGCCGGGATCTGACCGGATTCCGACCGGAACCGGGATCCGACCGGAATCCGCCGTCAGACGCTGGCGATCACGCGGTCGGCCAGGATGTAGACGTTCTCCGTGCCGCACGCGAACGTCAGGGCGTACGCGCCCGAGACGCCGGAGCCGCCGAGGAGGACCGGGGCCTGGCCGTCGCGCAGGGCGGCGGCGAGCAGCTCCGCGGTCTCCCGGTGGCCCGGGGTCATGCAGAGCGTCGTGCCGTCCGTGAAGACATAGACGTCCAGGGTGCCGAGGGGGCCCGGGCGGACGTCGGCGAGCGCCGTGCGGGCGTCCGCGAGCTCCTCCAGGCAGGCCACGGTGCGCTCGTGGTCGCCGTGGGCGACGGACTGCACCGGCACGAAGTCGGGGTGGGAGGGGTGGCGGCGGCGGGCCGCGGCCAGCTCCGGGGAGTCCGGGGCGAACTCGTCCGCGGCCCCGGCCGGGTCGGCGAAGGGCTCGACGACCGGCTCCAGGCTCTCCGACTCAAGGCCCGCGAGATCGGCCTGGCGCGGCAGGAACAGCTCGTCCGCGATGCCCTCGGGCAGGCCGCTGAGGAGCGAGGGCGTGTCCGCGATGTCCCGGGCCTCCTGGGCGGCCCAGAACGCGCGCGCCTCGGCCAGCTCGCGCTCGCGCTCCTCGGCGAGGGCCTCGGCGACCGCCGCGCGTATCTCCTCGGTGTCCACCGCGGTGCGGGCCGCGGGTACGGAGGCGCGGCTGACGGCCGCACCGCGGCTCTCGGCCAGCTCGGTGCGCAGCTCGGTGATCTGCTGCCGCAGGCCCCGCACGGTGTGCAGGGTGGCGGTGCCCACGGCCGTGGCAGCGGCCGCGGAGAGCAGCAAGGCAAGATGCATGGCGCTCACTGACGTACTCCCGGTTTCAAGTCGACCCCCGACTTCCTACATCAGCTTGAAGCCTGCACCATCCCGCTGTCAGTGCATTACGTCACGAATTGGACAGGACTTTCGGCCCGGTGTTTATTGGCGCATCCGTGCTGACCTGGGCAGTTGTTCCTCCCCCAGGAGATTGGTCACATCCTGGGGGAGATTGGGTCACGAATGAGTGGAGGGGCCGAAGTGGCCGCCGCGTCCCGGCTCGTGAGACGGGCGGCCACTCAGGGTGCCGGAGCGGCCGCTTCGGGGCGTCACTCCGGCGGGACCGCCGCTCAGCTCAGGCGCTCGATGACCATCGCCATGCCCTGGCCGCCGCCGACGCACATCGTCTCCAGGCCGAACTGCTTGTCGTGGAACTGGAGGCTGTTGATCAGCGTGCCGGTGATGCGGGCGCCGGTCATGCCGAAGGGGTGGCCGACGGCGATGGCGCCGCCGTTGACGTTCAGCTTCTCCAGCGGGATGCCCAGGTCGCGGTAGGAGGGGATCACCTGGGCGGCGAAGGCCTCGTTGATCTCGACCAGGTCGATGTCGCCGACGCCGAGGCCGGCGCGCTTGAGCGCCTGCTTGCTGGCCTCGACCGGGCCGAGTCCCATGATCTCGGGGGAGAGGGCGGAGACGCCGGTCGACACGATCCGGGCCAGCGGGGTCAGGCCGAGCTCCCGGGCCTTGGTGTCGCTCATGATCACCAGGGCGGCGGCGCCGTCGTTCAGGGGGCAGCAGTTGCCCGCGGTCACCAGGCCGTCGGGGCGGAACACCGGCTTCAGCCCGGCCACGCCCTCCAGGGTCACGCCCGCGCGCGGGCCGTCGTCCTTGCTGACCACGGTGCCGTCGGGCGTGGTGACCGGGGTGATCTCCCGCTCCCAGAAGCCGTTCTTCAGGGCTTCCTCGGCGAGGTTCTGGGACCGGACGCCGAACTCGTCCATGTCCGCGCGGGTGACGCCCTTGGCGCGGGCCAGGTTCTCGGCGGTCTGGCCCATCGCGATGTACGCGTCCGGGACCAGGCCGTCCTCGCGCGGGTCGTGCCAGTCGGTGCCCGTCTCCTGGGCGCGGGCCGCGGTGCGGGCCTCGGCGTCGGCGAAGAGCGGGTTGTGGGTGTCGGGCTGGCCGTCGCTGGTGCCCTTCACCGAGCGGGACACCATCTCCACGCCCGCCGAGATGAAGACGTCGCCCTCGCCCGCCTTGATGGCGTGCAGGGCCATGCGGGAGGTCTGGAGCGAGGAGGAGCAGTAGCGCGTGATCGTGCAGCCGGGGAGGTGGTCCATCCCCATCTGTACGGCCACGATCCGGCCCAGGTTGTGGCCCTGCTCGCCGCCGGGCAGGCCGCAGCCCAGCATCAGGTCGTCGATGTCCTTCGGGTCGAGCGCGGGCACCTTGGCCAGGGCGGCCTCGATGATCGTGGCGGTCAGGTCGTCAGGGCGCAGCTCCTTCAGGGAGCCCTTGAAGGCGCGGCCGATGGGGGAGCGGGCGGCGGAGACGATCACGGCTTCGGGCATCACGGGCTCCTACTGGCGGGGGCGCCCTGGGGGCAGGGCAGGACTCCCTGGGAAGTTACCTGCACGTATCGCTGTCGGTCACGGGGCGGGAGCTGTGACGCGGGCCGCATTTCTAAGCGGGTGCTCAGGCCCTCGCGGGGCGCCCCAGTCCCGCCCCTTCTCCGAAACCAGGGGCTGCCGCCCCCTGGACCCCCGCTGATCGGCGCTTCGCGCCTCGTCCTCAATCGCCGGACGGGCTGAAACCTTGCCGCACCGGCGACATATGTAGCCCCTCCGGCGTTTGAGGAGCGGGGTCTGGGGCGGAGCCCCAGGATCGGGGAGCCCCGCTAGGGAATCGGTGACGGGTCCGGTTCCTGGATGCGGCGGCGGCGCCTGCGCTTGAGGAGGGCCCAGGGGCCGCGGGGGCCCGTGGGCATCGCGCCGGTGACCTCCGTACCGCCCTCCGATGCGGCCTTGGCGGCCGCCCGGGCCACGGGCAGGAAGCCCTCACGACGGGACACGTCGGGCCGCTCCTCCTCGGGCCACAGCCCGAGCGCCGCGCACAGCGTGGGCAGAACGGCCATCGCCGCGGTGGCGTACCCCTCCGCCGAGGGGTGGTAGTTGTCGGGCCCGAACAGCTCCCGCGGGTTCGCCGCGAACTCGGGGCCGAGCAGGTCGCCCACGGACACCGTCCGTCCCCCCTGCTCCACCACCCCGATCGTCTGCGCGGCGGCGAGCTGCCGCGAGACCCGGCGGGCCAGCCACCGCAGCGGCTGGTAGACGGGCTCGATGGTGCCGAGGTCGGGGCAGGTCCCCACGACCACCTCCGCCCCGGCGGTGCGCAGCCTGCGGACCGCCGCGGACAGGAACCGCACGGACTGCGTCGCGGGCATCCGGTGGGTGACGTCGTTCGCCCCGATCATCACCACGCACACGTCGGGCACCCAGCCCGTCTCGTCGGACAGGACCAGTGACACCTGTCGCTCCAGGTCGTCGGACTGCGCCCCGGGCTGCGCCACCACCCGCACGTCCACCGGCCGCTCCGCCACCGCGGCAAGGCCGGAGGCGAGCAGCGCCGCCGGGGTCTGCTGCGCCCGGCGCACGCCCTGGCCCGCGGCCGTGGAGTCGCCGAGCATGGCGAACCGCAGCGGCTCCCCGCACTCGGAGCGCTCGGCGAACGCCGCCCCGTACCGCCCGTTCGCCCGCGGCGGCGCCCCGTACCCGCCGTTGCCCACCGATCGCTTGGCCAGCTGCACCTCGGCGAGGACGACCCCGACCGTGGCCGCGCCGAGCAGCCCGATGCCTCCGCCGCCGTACGCCGCGCCCGCGGCGATGCGCCGCGCCACCCTCGCCCTCGACATGCTCCGCCGTCACCCCAGTCAAGTCGTGTGGAGCCCATTTCGTCCCGTACATCCAGTCATTGCCCCGTCGGGCAGGTCGGCCAATCGCGAGCGGAGGTGAACGGGGGAGTCGGAGCCGTAGGCTGACGGCACCGAAAACCTCGTGCGGCGTCCCCGGGCGCGGGCCGGTGGGGGCCGTACGACACCTGCGGCCCACGCGGCTCGTCCGTCACGGGGACGTCCACGACATCGCAGCCCGGATACCCCGGAAAAACGGAGACCACGGTGCATTTCCACGACTCGATGATCAGCCTCGTCGGCAACACCCCGCTGGTGCGGCTCAACAACGTGACCGCGGGCCTCAAGGCCACGGTCCTCGCCAAGGTCGAGTACTTCAACCCCGGCGGCTCCGTGAAGGACCGCATCGCGCTGCGCATGATCGAGGCGGCGGAGGCCAGCGGCGAGCTGCGCCCCGGCGGCACGATCGTCGAGCCGACCAGCGGCAACACGGGCGTAGGCCTTGCCATCGTGGCCCAGCAGAAGGGCTACAAGTGCGTCTTCGTGTGCCCGGACAAGGTGTCGACCGACAAGATCAATGTGCTGCGCGCGTACGGCGCCGAGGTGGTCGTCTGCCCGACCGCCGTCGACCCCGAGCACCCGGACTCGTACTACAACGTCTCCGACCGCCTCGTACGCGAGATCCCGGACGCCTGGAAGCCGGACCAGTACTCCAACCCCAACAACCCCCTCTCGCACTATCACTCCACCGGCCCCGAGCTGTGGGAGCAGACCGAGGGGAAGATCACCCACTTCGTCACCGGCATCGGCACCGGCGGCACGATCTCCGGTACCGGCGGGTACCTGAAGGAGATCTCCGGCGGCAAGGTCAAGGTCGTCGGGGCCGACCCCGAGGGGTCCGTGTACTCCGGCGGGTCCGGGCGGCCGTACCTCGTCGAGGGCGTCGGTGAGGACTTCTGGCCGACGGCCTACGACCGGAACGTGACGGACGACATCGTCGCGGTCTCGGACAAGGACTCCTTCCAGATGACGCGGCGCCTCGCCAAGGAGGAGGGTCTGCTCGTCGGCGGCTCCTGCGGCATGGCCGTCGTCGCGGCGCTGCGGGTCGCCGAGGGCCTCGGTCCGGACGACGTCGTGGTCGTGCTGCTCCCCGACAGCGGGCGCGGCTACATGAGCAAGATCTTCAGCGACGAGTGGATGAACGACTACGGCTTCCTCGAGGAGGCCGGCGACCAGCCGCGCGTCGGTGACGTGCTGCGCCGCAAGGAGGGCGGCGAGCTGCCCTCCCTCGTGCACATGCACCCCGAGGAGACCGTCGGCGAGGCCATCGAGGTCCTGCGCGAGTACGGCGTCTCGCAGATGCCGATCGTCAAGCCCGGCGCCGGTCACCCGGACGTGATGGCCGCCGAGGTCATCGGGTCCGTCGTCGAGCGCGAGCTGCTCGACGCGCTGTTCGCCCAGCGGGCCTCGCTCGGCGACCCGCTGGAGAAGCACATGTCCGACCCGCTGCCGCAGGTCGGCTCCGGTGAGCCCGTCGCGGACCTGATGTCGGTCCTCGGCTCCGCCGACGCCGCCATCGTCCTCGTCGAGGGCAAGCCGACGGGTGTGGTGAGCCGTCAGGACCTGCTGGCGTTCCTCGCGGAGCAGCAGGGGTCGTAGGCGGTTCCCGGGGTGCGGGCGCGGTCGGCCGCGCCCGCAATCGGCCCCCGGGCGGGGGAACTTCGCGGAAGCGGTACGAAGGCGACACGTCCGCGCAGCACCCGCTTAACACGCGTACGGCACCTTGGTGGGTGTCGGCGTCAGGACTTCCGGAGCGGCTCCCGGACCTCCAGCGACGCCCGGACGCGGCGCCCGGTCCTGACCCGGCCCGTGTCCCTCGCGGGGACCGCCGTCGTCCCGCCCTCCGGGTTCGCCCCGGGGGTGCGGCGGTCCCCGCGCTACGCACTCTCCGTCCGGGCCCGGCTCGCGCTCGGAGCTAGTCCGACCACTCCGACTCCGACTTGCGCGAGCGGCGCAATGCCGAGAGCAGGCCCGTGCCCCGGGCCGCGTGGACCGCGTTGACGCCGACGATGCCGAACCACGTGACGAACAGGCCGGGCAGGTCCGCGTTGACCACGCCGATCGCGGAGAGCGGGATGGCGAGGATCAGGGAGACCACGCCGAAGCCGAAGCGCTCGCCCCAGGAGTCGATCCCGCTGGCGGGGTTGCGCGCCCCCCGGGCCACGATCATCTGCTGCTCGGCCAGGTGCCGGCGCATCTGACGGTCGATCGTGCTGTCGAGGCGCTTCTCGACCTTTTCGAGGAACGAGTCGACGAGCGCGGACTCGTACTCTTCGCCGAGGTCCTTGCGCGCGTGCAAGGCGGCGTCGAGTTCCTTCTTGAGTTCGGCGTCACGTGGGGCTTCCATAGCCCATACGGTACGCAGGGTCCGCCGCGCCGGCAGTGGGGGTAGCCCCCCTTTCGGCACTGGGTCAAGCCCTAGGGGTCCCAGGTCAGGGCAGTACGCGCACCAGACCCGAGTCGAGGTCGTAGCGGGCGGCGAGGACCGTGGCGGGCCGGAACGCGGTGTCCGCGCGCAGTGCGTCCCGCATGCGCCGGGCGTGCGCGGCCACGGTGTGGTCGACCCAGTCGCCGGGCTCGTCCCGGCAGGCCCACGCGGACGGGCCGATGCCCTCGACGAGCCGGGTGAGGTGCCCCGGCACCTGCTTGCCGGTGCGCAGCTGCTCTATCGTCGCCGCGACCGCCCCGCACCGCTCGTGCCCGAGGACGAGCAGCAGCGGTATGCGCAGCTCGGCCACCCCGTACTGGAGGGAGCCGAGCACCGCCTCGTCCAGGACCTCGCCCGCCGTGCGGATGCACAGCAGATCGCCGAGCCCCTGGTCGAAGATCAGCTCCGGCGGCACCCGGGAGTCCACGCAGGACAGGACCGTCGCGAACGGGTGCTGCTCGTGGGCGACCGCCACGCGCCGCGCCCGGTCCTCGTGCGGATGGCGCGAGCGGATCTTCGCCCAGCGCCGGTTCCCTTCGAGGAGGGCGGCGAGCGCGTCCTGGGCGGTGGCGGGGCGGGCGCGGCCCGCGGCCGGGCGGGCGGGGGCGGGGGCCGCGGAGGCCACGGCGGTGGCGGAGGTGAGCACGGTGGCGGCCGTCGCCGTCAGGAAGGCCCGGCGGTTGGCCGGGGATCTGGGGGTGGTGGTGGGAGGTATCGGCGGGGTGGTGGCGGGCATGACGCGTCCTTCGGGTCCGGGGCGGGGCGGCTCGGGCGGGGGCGTGCGGCGGTTCAGGGTACGCAGCGCCCCCGGGCCGTCAACTCCCCTTGGTCCGGGCTTTGTTGATTTCGCGTCAGATCATGACGTGTGCGATACCGGCTCTTGAACCGGTGCCGCGGTGCCGTACAGCGTCCGCTCCGGGATGTGTGCCGTGTTCCGGCGCGCCACGGCCCAGTACAGGAGCGCCGGGACCACGAGCCCCACCATCCAGGAGATGTCCGCGCCGCCGAGCGGGTCCACCAGCGGGCCGGTGTAGAAGTGCGTGACCAGGAAGGGGAGTTGGGCGAGGAGGCCGACGCCGTAGACGGTGAGGGCGTCCCAGCGCCAGGCGCCGTAGCGGCCGTGCGGGTCGGACAGGGCCGGGATGTCGTAGCGCTCCTTGGAGATCAGGTAGTAGTCGACCAGGTTGATGGCCGACCACGGGGTGAAGAAGGTCAGCAGGAAGAGCAGGAAGTCCTTGAAGGACGTCAGGAAACTGTCCTTGCCGAGGAGCGCGACCGTAGTGCCCGCGACCATGATGAGCGCGATGTACGCCGAACGGCCGCGCGGCGACAGCTCCTTCTGGCCGCGGAAGCCGCTGACGCTCGTCACCATCGACATGAACCCGCCGTAGGTGTTCAGGACGTTGATGGTCAGCTTGCCGAGCGCGATCACGAAGTACAGGAAGGAGGCGACCAGGCCGGTGCCGCCGAGCCCCACGACGTACTCCACCTGGTTGCCCATGAACGCCCCGCCCGCGCTCGCCGCCACGAGCACCCCGAACGTCATCGACCACTGCGCGCCGAGCGCCGAGCCGGACAGCGTCCACCAGAACGTGGCCCGCCCCGACGTCGTCCGCGGCAGGTAGCGCGAGTAGTCCGCGACGTACGGGCCGAACGCCAGCTGCCAGGACGCGGACAGGGAGACCGCGAGCAGGAACATCGGCAGGTCGAAGTGGGCGTCGGAGAGGAGCGCGGAGAGGTCGACGCGGTCCAGGAGGCGGATGCCGAGGTAGATGAACGCGAGCGCGCAGATCACGCTGGCCACCCGGCCGAGCGCGTGGATCACGCGGTAGCCGACCGCCGCCATCACCGCCGTGACCGCCGCGAACAGCACGATGCCGGTGGTGTCGTTCGTGTGCGTCAGCTCCGCCGTGGCCTGCCCCGCGAGGACGCTGCCGCTCGCGAAGAAGCCCACGTACATGAGGATGACGAGCAGCAGCGGTACGACGGCGCCGCGCACCCCGAACTGCGCCCGGGACTGGATCATCTGCGGCAGCCCGAGCTTGGGGCCCTGCGCCGAGTGCAGCGCCATCACCGCGCCGCCGAGGACGTTGCCGAGCACCAGGCCGACGACGGACCACACCACGTCCCCGCCGAACACGACCGCGAGCGCGCCCGTGACGACCGCCGTGATCTGGAGGTTCGCGCCCAGCCAGAGCGTGAACTGGCTGAACGCGGTGCCGTGCCGCTCCGCGTCGGGGACTACGTCGATGGAGCGGCGCTCCACCAGGGACTCTGCCATGGCCGTGACCCCTCAGTTCTTCTGGTTCTTCGTGATGCCGTGCTTCGCCGCCCCGTCGTTCGCGACGTCCTCAGGGTGAGTCGCTTGCCCGGCTGTATATCGTCATGCAGAGTTCTCGTTACCTGAATAGGTTGTCAATGCTCCGGCGTGAATCACTGGTGACGAGTGCTCGACGGGCGAGATGGGCGGTCCGGTTTGAGGAGGAAATGCGCGTGATGCCGTCTCATACCGCGGACTTGGCGGCCGACGTCCCCGTGGTCGTCCTCGACGGGCTCGGGCTGCCCGTGGCCGATGTCGTACGCCTCGCCGACTCCGCCGCGCGGCCCGTCCCCGGCACCGACGCCATGAAGCGCGTCGAGGAGTCCTGGCACGCGGCCCGCCGGATCGCCTCCTGGGGCCGCGTCTACGGCCGCTCCACCGGCGTCGGCGCCAATCGCACCGAGGACGTGCCCACCGAGGCCGCCGCCGACCACGGCCTCAGGCTGCTGCGCTCCCACGCGGGCGCCATCGGCGCCGAACTGCCCGCCCGCGAGGTCCGCGCGATGCTCGCCGTGCGCGCCAACCAGCTCCTCGCGGGCGGCGCCGGACTGCGCCCGAGCGTCGTCACCGCGCTCTGCGAGGCGCTGGAGACCGGGGCGTACCCGGTGGTGAACGAGTTCGGGTCCGTCGGCACCGGCGACATCGCCGCCCTCTCCCAGATGGGCCTCGCCCTCGCGGGCGAACACCCCTGGGAGGGTGCCGCCCCCGACCCCCAGCCCCTGGACAACAACGACGCACTCGCCCTGATCAGCAGCAACGCCCTCACCCTCGGCCAGTCCGCCCTCGCCCTGCACGAACTGCGCGGGCTGCTCGGCGCGACCCAGGTGGTGGCGGCGCTCTCGCTGCTCGCGGTCGACGGCTCCTACGAGGCGTACGCGCTGCCCGTCCACGAGGCGCGGCGGCACCCCGGCTCCTACGCCGTCGCCGAGCGCATGCGCCGCCTGCTCGGCGCCGCCGACCGCCCGACGCCGCCGCTCGGCCGGATCCAGGACCCGTACGGATTCCGCTGCGTCCCGCAGATCCACGGGCCCGCGCACGACGCCGCCGACGCCCTGGAGAACGTCCTGACGGTGGAGATCAACGCGGCCGCCGAGAACCCCCTGATCTCACCCGCGGACATGGCCGCCTACCACCACGGCGGCTTCTACATGGCCCAACTCGCCCTGTCCCTCGACCACTTCAGGCTCGCGGTCACCCAGGCGGCACGCCTGTCCAGCTCCCGCCTCTCCACCCTCAACGAACCGGCGTTCACCCGCCTGCGCCCCTTCCTCGCCGACGCGGAACCCGCCTCGTCCGGGGTGATGATCCTGGAGTACGCGGCGGGCGCCGCCCTCGGCGACCTGCGGGCGTTCTCCGCCCCCGCCTCGCTCGGCCACGCCGTCCTCTCCCGCGGCGTCGAGGAACAGGCGAGCTTCGCCTCCCTCGCGGCGCGCCAGACACTGCGGGCGTGCGGCGCCTACCGGCTCGTGGTGGGGTGCGAACTGGTCGCGGCGGTAAGGGCGTTGCGGCAGCGCGAGCTGCGTCTGGAGCCCGGGCTTCCGGTGGCGTGGGCGTACGAACTGGCCGCCCAGGTCCTGGAGCAGGACACCGCGGACCGCCCGCTGACGGATGATGTGACGGCGGCGGCCGCCCTCCTCGACCGGTTCACGGAGCTGTGGGAGCACCTGGACACGGGGAGCGCCGGGGACGCAGGCGGCGATGAGGGGTTCACGTTGACAGAGCGACGAGGTACGGCATGAGTGACAGTCCCGCGGCGCGGCTTCAGGTGCTCTTCGAAGGGCACCGGCTCACGCCCACCCAACGGCGCATCGCCCACTGCATGGTGCGGCGCGCCGCCGACGCGCCCTTCCTCTCCAGCGTCGAGCTCGCCGAACTCGCCGGCGTCAGCCAGCCGTCGGTGACCCGGTTCGCCGTCGCCCTCGGCTTCGACGGCTACCCCGCGCTCCGCCGCCACCTGCGGGAGGTAGCCCCCGCCGAGGCCGGCGCGGAGGCCGACCTCAACGAGTACCAGCAGGCCGTGCAGGCCGAGATCGAGAACCTGCGCCACCTCTGCGAACTCCTCGCCGACCCGGCGCCGGTGGAGCGGGCCGGGCGCGTCCTCGCCTCCTCCCGGCCGCTGCCCGTCCTCGGACTGCGCGCCGCCGCGTCCCAGGCCTACGGCTTCTCCTACTTCGCGGCGAAGGTCCACCCCGATGTGCGGCTGCTCGACGAGGGGGGCTCCATGCTGACCGACCGCGTCGACGCGGCCGTGCGGGCCGGGGCCTCCGCGCTGCTCTGCTTCGCGCTTCCCCGCCACCCCCGCGAGGTCGTCGACGCCCTCGCCTACGCCCGGTCCGCCGGGCTGACCGTGGTCACCGTCGCCGACTCCGCGTTCGCGCCCGTCGCGGCCCACAGCGATCTGCTGCTGCCCGCCGCCGTCGGGACGGGCCTCGCCTTCGACACGGCCTGCGCGCCGATGCTGCTCGGGCGGGTGCTCCTGGAGGCCATGTGCGACGGGCTGCCCGACGCGCAGGCGCGGCTCGAGGAGTTCGACGTGGGGGCGGCCGAGCGGGGTCTGTTCGTGGAGTAGCCGGGCGGGCGGGGCCGGGGGGCCGGAAGTCCGCCCGCCCGGGCCGGTCAGACGTCCAGGCTCGCCTCGATGCGCTTGAGCTGGTGCCGGGCCATGGCCAGGTTGGCCCTGCTCTTGTCGAGCGCCAGGTAGAGGAACAGGCCGTTGTTGTTGCGCCCCTTCATGAGACGGATGAGGTGGTACTGGGAGCCGAGCGAGATCAGGATGTCCTCGATCTCGTCCTTGAGGCCCAGCAGCTCCATCGTGCGCAGCTTGGCGCGGACGACGTCCGTGTTGCCGGCCGCGGCCACGGCCAGGTCCAGGTCCTTGCCGCCGCCGAGCGTGCCGAGTGCCATCCCGCTCGTGTAGTCGACCAGGGCGGCGCCGATGACGCCTTCGATCGACGTGCTCGCCTCTTTGAGGGCTGTCTCCGTGTTGGCCATGGGTGCTGCACTTCCTTTCCGTCTGTTGGATGCCCGTGACGAGGGCGATGAGGGTGTGGTGGGGGTCATGGCGCGGCGTCCTCCGTATCTCCGGTGCCGGCGCCCCGTCCGGTGGCGGCGTCGACCAGCTCGCCGATGAGCACGCTGGAGCGGCGGCCTTCCAGATGCAGTCGGCCCACGTTGACGCGGGGTTCGGCGAGCAGGGTGAGCACCGCTGTGGAACCCGCTGTGTACGTGGCCACATAGCCCTGTTCACCGCGGATCAGCAGTTCTCTGAAGCCGCCCTGGTGGGTGGCCTCGGACAGCCGCAGGGCCACCCCGAGCGCCGCAGCGGTGAGCGCGCAGACGCCCTCCGCCTCGATGTCGGTGGTGTCCTGGGCCAGCACGAGCCCGTCGACGCTGGCGGTCAGGGCGCCTCTGAGCTGGGGTATCCGGGTCCGTAGCCGTCTCAGTTCGCCGAGTACATCGGCTTCGGCAGCCATCAGCTGTCTCCTCCCCGCGCGCTTCCACGGCACGGTGAACTTCATGGGATCGAGGGCTCGGTCCGACGAGCGGTACGGAGCGTCACAGCGTTGCCTCCAGCGCGTCGCGGAGCCGGCGCAGCAGGGCGATGTTCGGCTCGGCGCAGTCCAGCGGGATGGGCCCGGGGTAGGCGGCCGGGGCCGGGGCCCGGGTCCGTGGGCTCTCCACGAGTCCGGCCGCGGCCATGCGTCTGATCTCGACCAGGGTGTGGAACGTGGGACGGCCCAGGGCCCAGGCGATCGCCTTCGGCGTGCGGACCCCGTCGGCGAGCCGCAGCACGGCGCGCTGGCGGCCGGTGACCGTCTGGCCGGGCGCCGTCGGACGGGGCACGACCGGGGCGGTGTCCACGTCCGGGCAGGGCCAGACGCTGTCCAGGAGCGCATGCCGCCGCCGCGTCTCCCGCTCCACGGCAGCGGTCGGCACCGGGCGCACCCGGCCGAACCAGTGTGTGACGCCGTAGCGGAAGTGGGTGGGCCCGCTCGCCGGGCCCAGGACGAAGAACGCGGCGTCGAACAGCGCGCCGAGGTGGCACAGCTCCAGCTCGCCCGCGGTCACCCGGCCGCTGCCGACCAGGTCCCGGCCCACCTCGTGCCGGGCCCCGGCCCGGGTGAGGGCCTCCTGCCAGCCCTGCTCGGGCAGCGCCCCGCCGACCGTGAGCAGCACGTCGAGGCCGGGCGCCGAAGGGCTCTCGGCGTGCACGACATGCCCCTCCGCGAGGTAGAGGGTGCCCTGGTCGCGCAGGAACGCCCCGGTGGCCCGCTCGTCGGCCAGGCGCATCAGCATCGGGAAGGCGGCGGGCGCGGCCGCCGGTGCCTGCGCCGGAGCGCTCGCCCGTGCGGCCGTCACATCAGCACCAGCCGCTCGGACAGGTCCCGCAGCCGGATGCGCGCGAGAGCGAGGTTGCCGGTGTCCCGGTCGAGCCAGAGGTAGAGGAAGACACTGCTGTCGAAGGTCGTCGCCACGAAGCGGATCACATGGAACCCGTTCCTCGTGCTGAGCATGAGGTCCTCGACCGGGAGCCGCTCGTCGGGCGGGACCTCGCCGGGGAAGCCTTCGTTCAGATCGACGAACGCCCGGTACTCGGCCGCCGAGCGCGCCACCTCGGCGGTTTCCGCGGCGGTGGCCTCGTGGTCCTTGTTCGGCGAATCGCCGACTGAACCAAGGGCGAGCCCGCTGGTCCAGTCGACGATCGCCGCTCCCCGCGCACCGGGCAGTGTCATCGCCTCGAGCAGACACTCGTCAATACCGGGCACGCGGCTTCCCCTTCCCCAGGGTGGAACAGGGGTGGCCCCCACCACCCCACCGGGAGGCCCCAACCGCCCGGTGGGAGGAAAGTACGCAGAGAAGCCGAAGTTCCGTGAGGAATGGGTATTTCCCTCGGGAACATGCCCGAGCTCGACGAGATCGGTTCGGTGGGCGTTTCGGGAACGGCTCGTCGTTGATCGGGTGTATCGGGCAAGTGATCGAGCCGTCCCCCGGGCCGGTGGGTCAGCCCTCGTCGCGCGCCCGCAGTACCACCTTGTTCACCACCCACAGGCCGATGCCGATCGCGAGCAGCACCCCGGCGCGGATGTAGACGTCCGCCGGGCGGTCGGCCAGCGGGCTGGCCAGGATCAGGGCGGTGATCGCGCCGAGGACCGGGAGGGCGGTGGGGGCGCGGAAGTGCGGGTGGTCCACCGGGTCGCGGCGCAGGACGAGGACGGCGATGTTGACGACGGCGAACACGCACAGGAGCAGGAAGGCGGTCGTGTCGCCGAGGCCCTCGATCTCGCCCGTCGTCACCAGGCCGACGGCCAGGATCGAGACGAAGACGATGCCCACGATCGGGGTGCGGCGGCGGGGCAGGACGCGGCTCATGGCGCGGGGCAGAATGCGTTCGTTGGCCATGCCGTAGCAGAGCCGGGAGGCCATCATGATGTTGATGAGGGCCGAGTTCGTGACCGCGAACAGGGCGATCAGGGCGAAGAGTTTGTGCGGGAAGTCCACGCCCCCGGCCTTCACCACTTCGAGCAGCGGCCCGCTGGAGCCCGACAGGGTCTTGTAGTCGACGAGGAGCGACGAGACCAGCGCGACCAGGACGTAGATCGTGCCGGTGACGGCGACACCGATGAAGATCGCCTTGGGGAACGTGCGCGTCGGGTCCTTCGTCTCCTCGGCCATGTTCACCGAGTCCTCGAAGCCCACGAAGGCGAAGAAGCCGAGCGCGGTCGCCCCGAGCACGCCGGTCAGCAGGGCGTACCCGGTGCCGTCCGCCTCGAACTCGGTGAGCCTGGCGGGCTCCCCGTCCCCGCTGAGCACCGCCCACGCGCCGATCGAGAGGATGATCAGCAGGCCGGTCAGCTCGACCGCGGTCAGCACGACGTTGGTCTTCACGGACTCCGATACGCCGCGCAGGTTCAGCGCCGCGAGGACCAGGATGAACGTGATCGCCACGAGCGTCGGCGGCAGCGCGTCCCCGGTCAGCTCGCTCAGATAGTCGCCGCTGAAGGCCCGCGCCGCCGCGCTCGCCGACGCCAGGCCCGACGCCATCACCATGAACGCGACGATGAAGGTGAGGAAGGGGACCTTGAACGCCTTCTGGGTGTAGAGCGCGGCCCCGGCCGCCTTCGGGTACTTGCCCACCAGCTCCACGTACGAGGCCGCCGTCAGGATCGCCACGACGAAACCGATCGCGAACGGCAGCCAGAGCGCGCCGCCGACCTTTCCCGCGACCTTGCCGGTGGTGGCGTAGATGCCGGTGCCGAGGATGTCGCCGATCACGAAGAGGATGAGCAGCTTGGGGCCGAGCACCCGTTTCAGGCCCGGGTCCTCGGCCGCCGGTGGACTGGTGGTGTCGCTGGTTCCTGACGTCGTCACAGGAGCCTCCCCCGAGGGTGACGGTGTTGCCGTTTCCGGCGGTGTGCCTTTTCCGGCTGGGAAGGATCTTCTTCCCGGTGGAGAGGCCGATGAAGCGGGAGTTCGGGGAACAACCCGGTGTCGGTGCGCGCGGCGCCGCCCGCGTCCATCGACCCCTCGCGTCAGGTTCCGTCAGCTTTCGTCAGCCGACCGCGTCGAGCAGCAGCCTCGCGGCCACCGTCGCGCCGTCGGTGCGGATCGTGCCGGCCACCGCGACCGCCTTGGCGCGGGTCATCGGGGCCAGGGCCGTCTTGAGCGCGACCGACAGGGACTCGAAGGTCGGGACCGGCCCGTCGTGCGCGGCGCCGATGCCGAGGTCGGCGACCCGGGAGGCCCAGTACGGCTGGTCCACGAACTGCGCCACCACCACCTGGGGCGCGCCCGCGAGGGCGGCCGTCGTCGTGGTGCCCGCGCCACCGTGGTGCACGACGGCGGCCACCCGGCGGAACAGCGCCTGGTGGTTGACCTCGCCGACGGCGAAGCAGTCGGCCGCGTCGTCGACGAGCCCCAGGTCGGCCCAGCCGCGGGAGACGAGGACACGGCGGCCCCGGGCGCGGACCGCGTCGACGGTCACCCGGGCGACATCCGTCGCGGCGCGCATCGGCATGCTGCCGAAGCCCACGAACACGGGGGCGGTGCCCGCGTCCAGGAACGCCGACAGGTCGCCCGGGAGCGGGCGTTCGTCCGGCAGGAGCCAGGCGCCGGTCTGCACGACGTCGGCGTCCGGCAGCTCCCGCCACGGCCCCAGGATCGGGTCCGCCGCCAGCCACGGCCGGTCGCCGAAGACGTGGTCGCGGACGTTGTCGACCGGCGGCAGACCGAGCGCCGCCCGGTGGGCGTTGAGCGGCGCGCGGTACGACGTGTTCACCTTCTGGGCGTCCAGGTCCCACAGCGCCCGGTTGTCGGTCGTCCCTGGCGGGGCCTGCGGGCCCGGCCGGGGCGAGGGCCGGTAGTGCCGCGACGGCATCTCGAACGGGTGGAAGCACGCGTACACGTACCGGATGCCCAGCTTCTCCGCCACCGACCGCGCACCGGCCGGCATCAGCCCGCTCGCCACCAGCACGTCGCACCCCTCGGCCGCCGCGGCGACGGTCCCGAAGTGCGCCGCGACCAGCTCGGCCGCGAACCCGGCCACGTCCGGCGGCGGCGGACCGGTCACCAGCGCGCGCACGGGCCGCCCGAACGGCACCAGCTCCACGCCGATCCCGGCGAACAGCTCCACGAACTCCTCGTCCGGGGGCGCGCACACCCGTACGTCCGCGCCGAGTTCCCGCAGCCGCGCCGCGAACCCGGCCAGCGGCACGATGTCGCCGCGCGACCCGTACGACATCAACAACACACGCATGGCGGCCCTCAGCTCGCGTCGCTGTCGGCCGGGGCGGCGTCGTCGGCGGCGTCGGGGGCGGCCGCCCACTCGACGAGCTGGACGACCACCCCGTTCGGGTCGGTCAGCTGGAACAGCCGCTCGCCCCACGGCTCCTCGCGCAGCGGCATCGTGATGGGGGCGCCCGCCGCGCGCAGCCGGGCCTCCTCCGCCGCGAGACCGGTGACGGTGAGCGCCAGGATCAGACCGGCCGCCCGCTGGTCGCGCTGCTCGGGTGGGAGCACTTCCAGGCCCCGGCGGAGCAGGACGACGTCGACGGCGGCGTCCCCGCGCGTCAGGGAGGCGAAGCCGTCGTCGGCCATGGCCACCCGGTAGCCGAGGTGGGTGCACAGGAAGTCGCGGGAGGCGTCCACGTCGTCGACGGTCAGGGAGAGGGTGGAGGCGGACACGTTCATGAGGGCTCCTTGAGGGCTGCCAGGATCATGAGGACCAGGGGGATCAGGGGGAACGCCGGGATCACGAGGTACACGGGATCGGCCGGGACCGGGATCAGGACGCGGGCACGTCGAGCTGGAACTCGCACGTGCGCCGGTAGGTGCGGAAGCCCAGGGCGTGGTTGACCGCGAGCATGTGGACGTTGTCGTCGGCGTTGTCCGTCTCGACCTCGGTGACGCCGGGGTGCTCGGCGCGCAGTCGGCGCACCATGGCGGCCTTGACCCACAACCCGAGGCCGTGGCCGCGGTGTTCGGGCACGACCGCCGTGTCGTACTGCTGGGCCCGGGGCGGTGCGCCCTGGGGGATCAGGATCTCGGTGTAGCCCGCCATGGTGCCGTCGTCGTGGATCGCGGCGATCGTCAGGAGCGTGTCCCCGCGGTCGTCCACCACCTTCGCCATGGCGCGGACGCGGTCGGCGTCCCAGGCCACCCTGCCGAAGTCGAGGTCGCCGACGGGCATGTCGTTCATCGCGTTCTTGGCCGCGGCGAAGGCGTCGGCGAGGTCGTCGGGAACGGTTCCGGTCCAGCCGGTGAGCCGGTAGCCGGGGTGCTCGGCGTCGGCGGCCTTCAGGACGTCGGCCCCGGCCTGCTCGTCGAGGCGCAGCAGCAGGTGGTCCAGGGTCAACGCCCGGCGAAAGCCCCGCTGTTCGCCGAAGGCCGCGCCGGGCCCGTCGGCGGCGGCTTCGGCGATCAGGCTGCGCCGGTCCTCGGCACGGCAGGCCGACACGGCTGCCGCGAGGAGACGGGAGCCGGTGCCGAGGCGCCGGTGCGCGGGGTCCACGTGGAGTTCCAGCTCGGCCAGGTGGTCGCGCCCCGCGGCGGCGAAGAGGCGCAGGCTCGCGACACCGACGGGCACGCCGTCCGCCCCGGCGGCCAGCCACATCAGCCGGTGGCTGTCCAGGGCGGGCCGGGTGAGCCGGGCGTGGACCGCCTCGGGGCCGGGTGGCGGCACGCCCGGCAGGTCGTGGGCCATGGAGGCGGCGACGACCCGGTGCCAGGCGGCGGCGTCGGCGGCCGTGACGTGCGGGAGGGGGCGGGGCAGGGCGGGCTCGGACACGGTGGTGACTCCTGTGGTGGAGGTGGTGGAGGTGGTGGAGGTGGCGAAGGTGGTCGGGTGGCCGAGGTCGGCAGGGCGGTCGGGCCGGACACGTTGATCAGGCCGCGTCAGGCCGCGGTGCCCGCGCTCCAGCGGTCCAGAACGGCGTACGCCGGGGCCCACCGGTCGAGGTACGCGGCGCGCATGGACGCGGGCAGCGGAGCGAGGAGCCGGTGCGCCGTCGGCTCGTCGGCGCCGTCGAGGAGCCACGGCAGCAGCAGGGGCGCGTCCCGGCCGATCCGCCGGGCCTGCACCCGGCCGAAGCGACCCCACTGCTCGGCCGTCAGCTCCCGCAGGGCCAGCGGCAGCGCCGTGTCCTCCTCGTGGTCGAGGTGCCCGGCGATGCCGCTCGTCAGCGCGTCGGTGAGCTGGCCGACGTGCAGCGGGTCGGCTCCCGGGTCGGCGAGGGCCGCGTCGATGGCCCCGACCACCGGGGCGATGGCGGCGTGCTCGGCCTCCATCACCGCGAGGACGGCCAGGTCCTTAGGGCGTCCGGCGAGACGGTGGCGCAGCGGTGGCCACAGCGCGTCGTCCTCCGCCGACTGGTGGGCACGCAGCGCCTTCTTCAGGAGCTGCCATCCGGCGGCGGTGGCGAGGACGTGCCGGGGGTCACGGTCCGCGGTGGTGGTGACCCGGTCCAACTGGGTCAGCTCCCGGCGCAGGGCGGCATGCATCGCGTACAGCGCGGTCGGATCGGCGGCATCGCTCATGGGCGTAATGCAGGGCTTTGTACGCGTACTCGCATGCCCTCAACCCTCTTGCGGCCCGCACGTATGATCAATGCGAATTTTCGCGACGTCCGATAACCGCCGGGTTATCGCCAGGGGCCGGGGGGCCGGTGGAACTGCGGGACATCGAGATCTTCCTGGTCCTCGCCGAGGAACTGCACTTCGGCCGGACCGCGCAGCGGCTGCACGTGTCCCAGGCGCGCGTCAGCCAGGCCATCAAGAAGCAGGAGCGGCGCATCGGCGCCGAGCTGTTCACCCGCACCAGCCGCACGGTGTGCCTGACGGAGGTCGGCCGTCAGTTCCGCGACGACCTGCAGCCGGTCTACGCGGGCCTGCACCACTCCCTGGAGCGCGCCCGGCTGGCCGCCCGCGGGATCACCGCGCAGCTCCGCGTCAGCATGCTGCCCTTCAACCTCGTCGATCTGCACCCCTACTGGAAGGCGTTCCGCGCACGGCACCCGCAGTGGGGGCTCCAGATCCGCCAGGCCACCTTCACCGACGTGTTCGGCCAGCTCCGCAGCGGCGCCATGGACGTCGTGGTCGCCTGGCTGCCGGTGGCGGAGCCGGACTTCACGGTCGGGCCGACGCTGTGCACCGACTCCCGGATCCTCGCCGTGGCCGCCGACCACCCGCTCGCGGTCCGGGACTCCGTGCCCCTGGAGCTGTTCGCCGACTTCCCGCACAGCACCGCCCTAGCCCTGCCGGACTACTGGGAGGACAGCTATCTGCCCTTCCACACCCCGCGGGGCCGGGCGATCGAGCGCGTCGCGGCCGCGGACAACGCCGACGAACTGATCGGCATGGTCGGCATGGGCGAGATCATCCACAGCTTCCCCGGCCACGTCACCCGGTACTGGGGCATGTCGAACATCCGCTGGCTGCCCGTCCCCGACCTGACGACCATGACCTTCGCCCTGGTCTGGCGGACCGAGGCCGAGAACGACCTCATCCGCGCGCTCGCCGCCACGGTGCGCGACCTCGGCGTGTTCCGCTTCTGAGGGCGCTCCGCCGCTGAGCCTCCAGGAGTTCCTCCGCGCCGCCCCGCGGTATCAGAGCCCGCGCAGCGCGTCCCGCGCCCCGCCGCCCGCCTCGGCGACGATCTCCTCCACGCGCTGCTGCTCGCGCACCACCGAGAACCGCACGGCCCCGCCCTCCTCCCGGGAACCCGCGGCGAAGCCGTGGATCGGGGGCCTGGCGAGGCTGTTGTACGAGTAGTGGTGGGCGAAGTAGTACGCGCCGGTGTCGAGCACCGCCACGTAGTCGCCCTGTTCGAGGGGCGGCAGCTCCCGGTCCCGGGCGAGCAGGTCGCCCGCGAAGCAGGCCGGGCCCGCGATGTCCTGGCCGGTGCCGGGGCCCGCCTTGGGGCGCCCCTTCGCGTCGTACGCGGCGATCCTGAGCGGCCAGGACTCGGGCGCGTACACCGTGCGCGTCGCCACCTGCACGCCCGCGTGCGTCAGCGCGATGCCGCGCCCGCCCGCCGACTTCACGTACTCCACCCGCGCGAGCAGCGTCCCGTGCTTGGCGAGCAGCGAGCGGCCGAACTCGGTGACCAGGCCGTAGCGCCCGTCGAGCAGCCCGGGCACCTCGCGCTCGAGGAGCCGCGCGTACTGGGCGAACGTCGGTGTCTGCTCGTCCGAGGCGAAGTTGACGGGAAGGCCGCCGCCGATGTCGAGGGTGTCGATCTGGCGGCGGCCCGCACGGGCGTTGATCTCCTCGGCGAGCGCGTACGCGGCCGCGACACCGGCGGCCATCAGCTCCAGGGGCATGCCCTGGGACCCGGAGTGCGTGTGAAGGCGGGTCAGCCAGGGCCGGTCCAGATACGCGCGGACGACCCACTCCCGGGCGCCCTCGTCCCGCAGCGGCACCCCGAACTTGGAGGTGGCGGTCGCCGTGGAGAGCGCCTCGATCGCGCCGCCGCCGACCTGCGGGTTCACCCGGATCCCGAGCGGGGAGCGGGTGGGCGCGGACTGGACGAGGGCGTCGAGGCGGGCAAGTTCCTGCGGGTTGTCGGCGTTGACGGCGATGCCGAGGGCGAGGGCCTCGCGCAGCTCCGCCGGGGTCTTGGCGGGGGAGTCGAGGACGGTGTGCGCGGGCGGTATCCCGGCGGCGCGGGCCAGGGCCAGCTCGCCGGGGCTCGCCACCTCCGCGCCGATCCCGGCGTCGTGCAGCAGCCGCAGGACCGGGACCAGCGGGGTCGCCTTCACGGCGAAGGCGTGCAGGATCCGGGTGCCGTCCGCGGCGACCTCGGCGAACGCGGCGCGCAGGGCGGCGGCGCCCGCGCGGATCCCGGCCACGTCGAGGAGTCCGGCGAGGGGGGTGTCGGGGCCGACGATGCCCTGCTCGACGGCGGCGCGGACGGCTTGGTCGCGGCGGTCGCCGGCGGGGGCGCCCTGGGGTGCGGCCTGCCCGAGGACGCGCGTGAGCTGATCGGTTTCGTCTTCGTCCGACCGCCGGTCGGTCCTGTCGTCGAGGCCCATGTGATCCAGACAATCACCCGTGCGCCGCCCCCGCTGCCCCGCTGCGCTATTGACTAGGTCTATTCACGACCCCAGGATGTGAATATCAACGTCACAGCATCGAACCGTCACAGCATCGAGGAGGCACTGCCATGTCAGGACCCCGCCCCGTACGGGCCCCGCGCGGTACGGAACTGAGCGCCCTGGGATGGCAGCAGGAAGCCGCCCTCCGCATGCTCCAGAACAACCTCGACCCCGAGGTCGCCGAGCACCCCGACAAGCTCGTCGTCTACGGAGGCACCGGCAAGGCGGCCCGCGACTGGCGCTCCTTCGACGCGATGGTGCGCACCCTGAAGACCCTCAAGCAGGACGAGACGATGCTCGTCCAGTCCGGCCGCCCGGTCGGCGTCATGCAGACCCACGAGTGGGCGCCCCGCGTGCTCATCGCCAACTCCAACCTGGTCGGCGACTGGGCGAACTGGGAGGAGTTCCGCCGCCTGGAGGCGCTCGGCCTCACCATGTACGGCCAGATGACGGCCGGTTCGTGGATCTACATCGGTACGCAGGGCATCCTCCAGGGCACGTACGAGACGTTCGCCGCCGTAGCCGCGAAGAAGTTCAACGGCACGCTCGCCGGGACGATTACCTTGACGGCCGGGCTCGGCGGCATGGGCGGCGCCCAGCCCCTCGCCGTCACGATGAACGACGGCGTCGCGATCTGTATCGACGTCGACCCGCGCGCCATCGAGCGCCGCATCGAGCACAAGTACCTGGACGTGAAGGCCGACTCCCTGGAGCACGCGCTCCAGCTCGCCGTCGAGGCCCGCGACGCCCGCCGCCCGCTCTCCATCGGCCTCCTCGGCAACGCCGCCGAACTGCTCCCGCGCATGCTCGCCGAGGGCGCCCCCGTCGACATCGTCACCGACCAGACGTCGGCCCACGACCCCCTCGCCTACCTCCCCGTCGGCGTCGACTTCGACGACATGGCGACGGCGGCCGAGAAGGACCCGGCGGGCTTCACGCGGCGCGCCCGGGAGTCCATGGCCCAGCACGTCGAGGCCATGGTCGGCTTCATGGACGCGGGCGCCGAGGTCTTCGACTACGGCAACTCCATCCGCGGCGAGGCCCAACTCGCGGGCTACGACCGGGCGTTCGCGTTCCCCGGCTTCGTGCCCGCCTACATCCGCCCCCTCTTCTGCGAGGGCAAGGGCCCCTTCCGCTGGGCGGCCCTCTCCGGCGAGGCCTCCGACATCCACAAGACCGACAAGGCGATCCTCGACCTCTTCCCGGAGAACGAGTCCCTCCACCGCTGGATCAAGATGGCCGGCGAGCGCGTCCACTTCCAGGGCCTGCCCGCCCGCATCTGCTGGCTCGGCTACGGCGAGCGCGACAAGGCCGGTGAGCGCTTCAACGACATGGTGGCCTCGGGCGAGCTCCAGGCCCCCCTCGCCATCGGCCGCGACCACCTCGACTGCGGCTCCGTCGCCTCGCCCTACCGCGAGACCGAGGCCATGCTCGACGGCTCCGACGCCATCGCCGACTGGCCGCTCCTCAACGCCATGGTCAACGTGGCGTCGGGTGCCTCCTGGGTCTCCCTCCACCACGGCGGCGGGGTCGGCATGGGGCGCTCCATCCACGCGGGGCAGGTGTCCGTGGCGGACGGGACGAAGCTCGCCGGTGAGAAGGTGCGGCGCGTGCTGACGAACGACCCCGGGATGGGGGTCATCCGGCATGTCGACGCCGGGTACGACTCCGCCGAGGCCGTGGCGGACGAGCGGGGCGTGCGGGTTCCCATGCGGGAGGGCGAGGGCGAGTGAACGAGGAGATCTCCCCCAACCCGCCCCGTCCCGAGCCGGGGGCTCTGCCCCCGGACCCCCGCTCCTCAAACGCCGGAGGGGCTGAAATTCACCGGCACATTTCCAGCCTGCCCAGGCACCCTCCAGCCCGTCCGGCGATTGAGGACGAGGCGCGGAGCGCCGACAACGGGGTCCGGGGCGGAGCCCCGGGTTCGGGAAGGGGCGGGGTTGGGGAGCCCCCGGCAGGCCCCACCTTCCTCCAGATGTGGGCCGACCTGAGCCCCATCGGCCGCGACCCCGAGTCGAACGGCTACCGCCGCCACGCCTGGACCGGCGCCGACGCGGACTGCCGCACCTGGTTCCAGGAACAGGCCGAGACCCGAGGCCTGACCTACGAGACGGACCGCAACGGCAACCAGTGGGCGTGGCTGGGCGACCCGGCCCAGGGGGATGCCGTGGTCACCGGCTCCCACCTGGACTCGGTCCCCGACGGCGGCGCCTTCGACGGCCCCCTGGGCGTCGTGTCGTCCTTCGCCGCGCTGGACGAACTCCGCGCCAGAGGAGCGAAGTTCACCAGACCCCTGGCCATCACCAACTTCGGCGACGAGGAGGGCGCCCGCTTCGGCCTGGCCTGCGTGGGCTCCCGCCTCACCGCGGGCAGACTGACCCGCGAGGCGGCGTACGAACTCCGCGACGCGGACGGAGTCAGCCTGCCGGAGGCGATGGAGGCGGCGGGCTACGACCCGTCGGCGATCGGCGCGGACCCCGAACGCCTCGCCCGGATCGGCGCGTTCGTGGAGCTGCACGTGGAACAGGGCAGAGCCCTGGACCTGTCCGGCGACCCCGTCGGCATCGCGAGCGCCATCTGGCCGCACGGCCGCTGGCGCTTCGACTTCCGCGGCGAGGCCAACCACGCGGGCACCACCCGCCTGGTGGACCGCAGGGACCCGATGCTGTCGTACGCGGAGACGGTCCTGGCGGCCCGCCGCGAGGCGGAGCTGGCGGGCGCGGTCGCCACCTTCGGCAAGATCGCGGTCGAGCCGAACGGCGTCAACGCCATCCCGTCCCTGGTCCGCGGCTGGCTGGACTCGCGCGCCGCCGACCAGGACACCCTCGACACCGTCGTCACGGCGATCGAGAAGGCGGCCCGCGAGTACGCGGACCGGCACGGCATCGACCTGGATGTCGTACGGGAGTCCTTCACACCGGTCGTGGAGTTCCAGCACGCCCTGCGCGACGAGCTGGGCGCGGTCCTGCGGGAGCGCACCGGCCGGGAGATCCCCGTGCTCGGCACGGGCGCGGGACACGACGCGGGCATCCTGTCCGAGTCGATCCCGACCGCCATGCTGTTCGTGCGCAACCCCACGGGCGTCTCGCACTCGCCCGCCGAGTACGCCGCCGAGGACGACTGCCTGGCCGGGGTGCGCGCACTGGCCGACGTACTGGAGGGTCTCGCGTGCCGCTGACGCACACCTACTGGGCGGAGCACGCCTGGCTGGAGCCGAACGTCGAGCCCGGCGTGGCGCTCGACGTCGGGCCCGACGGCCGGATCGCGGCCGTCCGCACCGGCGTCGGGACCCCGCCGCCCGGCGCGACCGTCCTGCGCGGCCTCACCCTGCCCGGCCTCGCCAACGCCCACTCGCACGCCTTCCACCGCGCCCTGCGCTCCACCGTGCAGGTGGGCAGCGGCACGTTCTGGACGTGGCGCGAGGTCATGTACTCCGTGGCCGACCGGCTCACCCCGGAGACGTACCACGCCCTCGCGCGGGCCGTGTACGCGGAGATGGCGCTCGCCGGGGTCACGGCCGTCGGCGAGTTCCACTACCTGCACCACGCGCCCGGCGGCGCCCGCTACGCCGACCCGAACGCCATGGGCGAGGCCCTGATCGCCGCCGCGGCCGACGCGGGCATCCGCATCACGCTCCTCGACACGGCGTACGTCGCCGCGGGGCTGCGCGGCGCCGCGGAGGGCGAGCCGCCCAACCGCCACCAGCTGCGCTTCTCCGACGGCACGGCCGAGGCCTGGGCCGAGCGGGTGTCCCTCCTGAAGGAGGGAGACCGGGAGCACGTGCGCGTCGGCGCCGCCATCCACTCCGTACGGGCCGTGCCCGCGCGGCAGTTGGGCACCGTCGCCGAGTGGGCCGCCACGCGCGGTGCGCCGCTGCACGTCCACCTCTCCGAGCAGACCGCCGAGAACGACGCCTGCCTCGCCGTCCACGGCTGTACGCCGACCCGGCTCCTCGCCGACCACGGCGTCCTCGGCGCGCGCACCACCGGCGTCCACAACACCCACCTCACCGACGCCGACATCGCCCTCATCGGCGGCTCCGGCACCGGCACCTGCATGTGCCCCACCACCGAGCGCGACCTCGCCGACGGCATCGGGCCCGCCCCCGCCCTCCAGCGCGCGGGCAGCACCCTCTCCCTCGGCAGCGACAGCCACGCCGTCATCGACCTCTTCGAAGAGGCGCGGGCCATGGAGCTCAACGAACGCCTCCGTTCGCGCACCCGGGGGCACTGGACCGCCGCCGCCCTGCTGCGGGCCGCCTCCACCGACGGGCACGCCGCCCTCGGCTGGGCCGACGCCGGTTCCCTCGAACCCGGTGGCCTCGCCGACTTCGCCACCGTCGCCCTCGACTCCGTCCGGACGGCCGGGGCCGCGCCGCGGCTCGCGGCGGAGGTGGCCGTCTTCGCCGCCTCCGCGGTGGACGTGCGGCACACCGTCGTCGGGGGCCGCCATGTCGTCCGTGACGGTGCGCACGTGTCGGTGCCGGACGTGCCGTCGGCGTTGGCTGAGGCGGTGGGGGCGCTGCGCTGAGCCATCCCCCACCCCGCTCCTCACACGCCGGAGGGGCTGGAACTCAGCCGCACATTCTCAGCCCGTCCGGCGATTGAGGACGAGCCGCGAAGCGGCGACAGCGGGGGCCCGGGGGCGGCAGCCCCCGGTTTCGGGAAGGGGCGGGATTGGGGAAACCGCCGGAGGCAACCACCCACCCACGGACAGGACCATGACGACCACCACCCTCATCACCAACATCGCCAGCCTCGTCACCAACGACCCCGCCCTCGGCCAGGGGCCCCTCGGCCTCGTCGAGGACGCCGCCGTCGTCCTGGACGGAGAGACCGTCGCCTGGGTGGGCCCGACCGCCAAGGCCCCGCAGGCGGACGAGACGTACGACGCAGAGGGCCGCGCGGCCATCCCCGGCTTCGTGGACTCCCACTCCCACCTCCTCTTCGCAGGCGACCGCACCAAGGAGTTCAACGCCCGCATGGAGGGCCGCCCGTACGAGGCCGGAGGCATCCGTACGACGGTCGCCGCGACCCGCGCGGCCACGGACGCGGAGCTGGAGGCGAACGTCACCCACTACCTCCGCGAGGCCCTGCTCCAGGGCACGACGACGTTCGAGACGAAGTCGGGGTACGGCCTGACGACCGAGGACGAGGCCCGCGCCCTGCGCATCGCGGCCCGGCACACGGACGAGGTGACGTTCCTGGGCGCGCACATCGTGTCGCCCGACTTCGCCGAGGACCCGGCGGCGTACGTGGCGCTGGTGACGGGCGAGATGCTGGACGCCTGCGCCCCGCACGCCCGTTGGGTGGACGTGTTCTGCGAGAAGGGCGCGTTCGACGGCGACCAGGCGCGGGCGATCCTGACGGCGGGCAGGGCCAAGGGCCTGCACCCGCGGGTGCACGCCAACCAGCTCAGCTACGGCCCCGGCGTCCAGCTCGCCGTGGAGCTGGACGCGGCGAGCGCCGACCACTGCACGCACCTGACGGACGCCGACGTGGACGCCCTGGCGAACAGCGCCACGGTGGCGACCCTGCTCCCGGGCGCCGAGTTCTCGACCCGCGCCGAGTGGCCGGACGCCCGCCGCCTCCTCGACGCGGGCGCGACGGTGGCCCTGTCCACGGACTGCAACCCCGGCTCGTCGTTCACGTCGTCCGTGCCGTTCTGTGTGGCGCTCGCGGTACGGGACATGGGGATGACCCCGGACGAGGCGCTGTGGGCGGCCACGGCGGGCGGCGCGGCGGCCCTGCGCCGCACGGACGTGGGCCGCCTCACCCCCGGCGCCCGCGCCGACCTGGCCCTCCTGGACGCGCCGAGCCACGTCCACCTGGCGTACCGGCCGGGCGTACCGCTGGTGTCGGGCGTGTGGCAGCGCGGCACGCGGGTGCGCTGACGGGGCGGGCGGCGCAGGAGCGCAGGAGCACGCGAAGACGCAGGAGCGGAGAAAAGAGACGCAGGAACGGCTTGGGGGCCGCCCTCTTCAGGGCGGCCCCCAAGCCGTCGGTGTGTCCGGTCGGGACGGTCCCGTACGGACGTCCCGCTACTCCTCCAGCGTCAGCCCCTTGCGGAGCCGCACCAGCGTGCGCGAGAGGAGCCGCGACACATGCATCTGCGAGATGCCCAGTTCCTCGCCGATCTCCGACTGCGTCATGTTGGCGACGAAGCGCAGGGAGAGGATCTTCCGGTCCCGGGGCGGGAGTTCGGCGATCAGCGGCTTCAGGGACTCGACGTACTCGATGCCTTCGAGGCCGTGGTCCTCGTAGCCGATGCGGTCGGCGAGGGCGCCCTCGGAGTCGTCCTCCTCCGGCTGGGCGTCCAGCGAGCTGGCGGTGTAGGCGTTGGACGCCGCCATGCCCTCGACGACCTCTTCGTTCGAGATGCCGAGGCGTTCGGCGAGTTCGGCCACTGTCGGCGCGCGGTCGAACTTCTGGGCGAGTTCGTCGCCCGCCTTGGCGAGGTCGAGGCGGAGCTCCTGGAGTCGGCGCGGCACGCGCACCGACCACGACGTGTCGCGGAAGAAACGCTTGATCTCGCCGACGATCGTCGGCATCGCGAACGTGGGGAACTCGACGCCGCGGCTGAGCTCGAAGCGGTCGATCGCCTTGATCAGGCCGATGGTGCCGACCTGGATGATGTCCTCCATCGGCTCGCTGCGGGAGCGGAACCGGGAGGCGGCGAACTTCACCAGGGCGAGGTTCAGTTCGACGAGGGTGTTGCGTACGTACGCGTACTCGTGCGTGCCTTCCTCGAGGGATTCGAGCCGCTCGAAGAGGGTCTTGGACAGCGCGCGGGCGTCCAGGGGCGCCACTTCGTCGTACGGGGGGATCTCGGGGAGCCCGGAAAGGCTCTCGCCGACGCTCTCGGGCCGCGCGGGGTCGGCGGCGGTGTCGGCGAGCGGGGGCTCGGCCGTCGCGGCCCGTGCGCCCTCGGGGGCGGGACCCGGGATCCGGGTGTCGGTGCGGTTCGGCGGGGGTGTCGACGTCGCCTGGTCAGTGCGCGATTCGTCGAGCCGGGGTGACATGGTCTCCTCCATCGTTCTCGGCATATGGCTGCCGATGCCACTACGTGCACTGCGGTGTGCGGCGCCTCCATGGCCGTCCGTGTCGATTGATGTCTCTTCTACCCCTACCCGCTTCCGCGCCGGAGTCGCAAGTGCGTTCTGTAGTGAAATGTCCGAATTCGGGGGGTTGTTCGGCTACCCGGGACCGTAGGGAAGGCGTAATGTTCAAGGGCGTCATCGCGCGTCATCGCGCGCGGTAAACAGCCCACGACGGTCGGGAAGAGAGTGACGGCATGGACCGCGGGACGGTCGGCAGTGCACACAGGGGCCGGCTTCTGGTCGAAGTCCGGAAAGAGGGCCGCAGCGCCGTCGTGACCCCGGCGGGTGAGTTGGATCACCACACCGCCGATTTGTTGCGCGAGCCGCTTGAGGCCTGCGTCGACGACGGCTTCAAACGGCTCGTGGTCGACTGCTCGCGACTCGAATTCTGTGACTCGACGGGGCTGAACGTGCTCCTCGGTGCCCGGCTCAAGGCCGAGGCCGTGGGGGGCGGGGTCCATCTGGCGGGGATGCTGCCGGTGGTGGCCCGTGTGTTCGAGATCACGGGAGCCGATGCCGTCTTTACCGTCCACGAGACGCTCGAAGCGGCGCTGGACGACTGAGTCGGGGTGATTCTCGCGTATGGCGCAAAGAGTTACGCGTCAGTTGTCGCTGTGTGATCGTTGCGTTACCAGTGTCACACGGTTCGTGCGGAATCCATGGGTGTCCGGGCGGTTCGGCCGGGCAGGAGACACCCTGAGTCCGTCGTCCACATCCATCAAGTCATTCATCAAGTCAAAGTCAGAACGGCAAGCGGCCGGGAAGGCAGCCGGGCGGGCGGGGATCCGCCGGTCGCCGCACTTCCTCCCTTGTCCAGTCCTCTTGTCGGTGAGGTGAAGTGCTGATGAGCACCACCCGGCCTTACTCGCCGGGCGACCGCGGCCCGGAGCCGGACGCCGCCGTCGCGGATGCTCCCGTGCCCGCGGCCACCCCGGAGTCCGGGGGCCGCCAGGTCCGCAGGCTGAGCCTGAACGGGGCGAGCGGTGTCGTGCCGCTCTCGCGCGACTTCACCCGGGAGGCGCTGCACGCCTGGGGCTGGCTGCCCGCGGCGGGCGCCGACCGCCGCGCCGCCGCCGAGGACGTGCTGCTCGTCGTCTCCGAGCTGGTCACCAACGCGTGCCTGCACGCGGAGGGCCCCGAGGAGCTGTGGCTGTCCTGCGACGGCAAGGTCCTGCGCATCGAGGTCTCCGACCGCGGCGCGGGCCAGCCCGCACCCCGCACCCCGCACCGCGCGGGACGGCCCGGCGGGCACGGGATGTTCATCGTGCAGCGGCTGTGCCTCGACTGGGGGGTCGTACGGACGCCCGGGTCGACGGGCAAGACGGTCTGGGCGGAGCTGGGCGCGCCGGGCTAGCGCGGCGGCCCGAGGCCTCTCCCGCCTCTCCCGCCCTTCCCTTCCCTCCCTTCCCTCCCTTCCCTCCCTTCCCTCCCTCGTGGTTCCGGGGCGACTTCGTCCCCGGCCTCCTTCGCACCCCCTCGCTCCGCCCCCCACCCCGCCCCCGGCTTCCGGCCATCCGGCCCCCGCCTCCTGGGCCCCTTCCGCCACCCCGGCGCCCTCGCGCCCCGGCCGCCGTCGCCGAACGGCCGCCGCCCCGCTTTCCCCGACGCGTCGGACCACCATGGATCCGGCGCGTCCTTTGTCTTCCCTCGGCAAGGCCCCGGGCGTACCTTGAGCGCCAAATCTGATGTGCCGTCAGTAAATTCGCACAGCGGCACGGACTCGCCCGCACCACCGGCATGAGGGGAAAACGAGGTGTCGTACCAGAAACAGACGGCCGCGCTCGTGCTCGCCACGGCCATGGCCGGATCGGCTCTGCTCCTTGCCGCACCCGCCGCCCAGGCCGAGGTCCAGGACGTGGACTACCAGTGCAAGACGCCCATCGGGAACAAGGGGGCGGTCTCGCCCATCGAGATCAAGAGCGTCAAGAGCGGCAGCGCCTACAAGCTCACGATGTCCTTCCAGAAGGGCGTCTCCTCCAGCCCCGTCGAACTCGGCAAGGGCGCGATGAAGCCCAGCGCCGTGATCAAGCTGGGCGGCGCCGAGAGCGGCACGGTCGCGGTCTCCGGGCCCACCAACGCGGCGGCGATCCCGGCCAACACCCCCATCAAGATCAGTGACTTGTCGGGCACGTACACGCCGAAGAAGTCGGGGAAGGTCACGTTCACGGCCGGAGTGCTGACGATCAAGGCGCTCGGTACGACCACGACGTGTACGCCCGCGAACAACCCCAAGCCGTCCCTGACCCTGGACGTCAAGGGCTCCGGCGGTTCCGGGGGCTCCGGCGGCACGGGTCAGGACACGGGGGCGGGCGCGACGTCCGGCTCCGGTTCCGACGCGGGATCCGGGTCCGGATCCGGGTCCGGGTCCGGCTCCGGTGACCAGGCCGGCGGCGAGGAACTCCCGCAGACCGGACCCACCGACTCCGCCATCGCCCTCGGCACCCTCGGCGGCACCGTGCTGCTCGCGGGCGCGGCCGGAGTGCTGTGGCTGACCCGGCGCAACCAGGCGGCGCGGTCGCGCTGACCGGCCCCGGGGACCGGGTACGAACGCGGGGAGCCGCCGATGCCGCTGATGCCGTCGACGTGGAGCACGCGCGGGGCGCGGGCGCTGTGCGCGAGTGCCGCCGTGCTGCTCGCGTCGTGGTGCGCGGGACCGGCGCCGGGCGCGCGGGCCGCCGACGAGGGCGGACCGGCGTGCTCCGGCGGCGGCGCGGTCCATGGCCGGGCCGAAGGCCGGGCTGAGAGCCGGGCCGACAGCAGGGTCGAGAGCCGGCCCGGCAGCCGGACCGAGAGCAGGGCCGACAGCGGTCCCGCCTGGTCCATCGCGCCCTCCGCGGGCAGCGGTTCGCGGCCCGCGCGGTCCGACGGGCGGCCCTGCTTCTACGCGGAGGGCGGCCCCGGCTCCGTGCTCCGGGACACCCTGTCCGTCACCAACCCCGGATCCGCGCCGCGCACCGTGACCCTGCGCGGCGCAGGGCCCGCGGGCACCGGGACGTGGCTCGCGTTCGCGCGGCGCGAGGTGACCGTGCCGCCGCGGACACGGGCCGAGGTGCCGTTCACCGTGACGGTGCCTTCGGGGGCCGCGCCCGGCGACCACCTCGGTGAGGTCGTGGCGCGCGGCGACGGGCGGGACGCGCGGGTCGCCGTGCGGCTGCGGGTGAGCGGGCCCGCGCTCGCCGCGCTCACCGTGGAGCGGGTACGCGTCGACGCGGGGGCGCGGCGGATCTCGTACGACCTGGTGAACCGCGGCACCACCGTGCTCGCGCCGAAGGTCGTGGTGCGGACCGACGGGCTGTTCGGCGAACTGCTCGACCGGCGGGCGCGGCAGGTGCCGCGTGATCTCGCGCCCGGTCGGCGGGTGTCCCTGAACGAGCCCTGGGACGGGGTGCCCGCGCTCGACTCGGTGGACGTACGGCTCACGGTGACCGCGGCGGGCGGGGTGGCGGAGCGGGCGAGCGCCTCCGCCTGGATCGTGCCGTGGCCCGCGGTCGCGGGGAGCGCGCTCGGGGGCGCCGCGGTCCTCGCGGGGGGCTTTGTCTGGGTACGTCGGCGTCGGCGGGCGGAGGTCTGCGGTGAAGGTTGAGTCGGCACGAGCCCGCCGCGACGCGGCGGCACACTCCCCGCGGCCCACCGGACGCGGTCGGCCGGACGGCCGCCGCCCCTGGCCCGCCGCGTACGCCCGCACCCGGCGCGGCGACCATCGCCCCCGGCGCGCGATGCCCGTCCGCGCCCCCGCCGCCCTCCTGCGCGCCACCCTGGCCCTGGTGCTGCTGCTCGCCGCCCTCGGCGCCGCCCTCGCCGCGCCCGCGCCCGCCCGCGCCGCCGACAAGCCGACCCTCACCCTCTCCAAGTCCCAAGCGGGTACGGGCGGTTCGGTGACCGTCAAGGGCGAGGGCTGGCGGCCCAGGGCCCTCCTGATGATGCTCGTGTGCGGGCAGGCCACGCCCGCCGTCGGCGTGCCCGGCGGCACCAACTCCTGCGCCAACGCCCGGGGGCGGGCCGTCACCACCGACGGCGACGGCACCTTCAGCAAGGCGCTGCCCGTGGCCGAGCCCCCGGAGGCCTGCCCGTGCGTCGTGCACGTCGCCACGGTGACCGGCGAGAAGGCCGCGGCGGACGCGGCGTTCAAGGTCGCCGGGCACCCGGTGCGGCCGCTGCCCGCGCGGCCGGGCGGCGGCAGGCTGTCCGTCCTCACGGACACCCGGCTCGACGGGTCGAGCGGGCTCCTCACCTGGTTCGGCGCCCCGCCGTCGCGGCGGCTCGTCTTCACCGTCGGCAACGTCGGCTCCACCCCGGTCAAGAACCCGGTGTTCCAGGTCGGCACCTCGCACGGCGTGTTCGCTCCGCAGTGGGAGGAGCAGCAGTGGCGCGGCACGATCGCGCCCGGCAGGAAGGCGCAGATCAAGCTGTCCGTCGACCTCCCGGCGGGGGCGCACGGCGACTATCTGGTGTCGCTGCGGTACGCCGACCGGGTCCTCGCCGAGCAGCCGTGGGGCGTGGGCCGCCCCTGGGGCGTCACGCTGTTCTGGGTCCTGCTCTGCGTCGTCGTGCCCGCGGCCGTCTTCCGCGTCGGCATGGTCCTCGTCGACCGGCTCCGCCCCGCCCGCTCCCGCCGCTCGCCCGGCCGCCACCGCACGTCCCGCGTCGGCGAGTTCACCGTGCGCCTGCCGCGGCTGCGCCTGCCGCGGTCGGCCGTGACCGCCGAACGCGAGACCGCCGCGTCCGCGGCGGCCACCACCACCAACTTGCCCTGGTTCAGCCCGGACGCCGATCCGGGCGCGCCCGCGGCACAGCTCTCCGCACCGTCCGACAACGGCCCCACGACGAAGGGAGAATCATGAGGAGGACGCGGAGGAAAGGGAGCGCGAGGGCGGCGGGAGCGGCACCACCCCGTACGAGAGCGACCGCGGCCGGCGTCGCCCTGATGCTCGGCGGCACGGGGCTCGCGGGCGGGACCCTGCTCGCCGCCGCCGGTCCGGCGCGGGCCGCGGAGGTCGCGTACAGGACCGAGTGCGTGCCGCCCCCGATCTCCAATCTGCCGCCGGTGCACGGCACCACGAAGGTCGACGTGAAGGTGCCCGCCGAGGCGAAGGTTGGCGACGAGGTCGAGGTGGTGTGGAAGACCGTCGAGGCCGCGTCCAAGAACCCCGACATCCTCGACCTCGGCAAGGACACCGTCCTGCCGACCGGCACGATCAAGGTCGGCGGCGCGCAGAGCGGCGACCTGAAGCTGGAGGGGACGCGGACCAACCCGCCGATCCCCAAGGGCGGTGCGATGGTCCTGTCCGACATGAAGGGCAAGCTGAAGCTGACCAAGCCGGGCGAGGTGACGCTCACCCCGGACGCGTACGACATCAACGTCAACAAGCCCATCTCCACGGACACCAAGTGCAAGCCGGAGGAGGCCGTGAAGACCGCGGCGACCATCAAGGTGACCGAGGGCGGCGGCAGTTCGGGCGGAAGCACGTCGGGCGGCAACTCCGGCGGGACCACGTCCGGCGGCAACTCCGGTGGGTCCAGCGGCGGTTCGGCATCCGGTGGCGGGGACAGCGGTGGTACGACCAGCGGCGGCTCAGGCTCCGGCGGCAGCACGTCCGGCGGCTCCGGCTCCGGCGGCTCCACCGGCGGCGGTGACGGCCAGACCGACTTCCCCGGCAAGGAGGTCCAGATCCCCTACCGGTGCAAGACCCCCATCGGCGACAAGGAAGCCACCTCGCCGGTGCAGATCAACGCCAAGAAGAACGGCGGGAGTTACGGCCTCACCGTGCAGTTCAAGAAGTCCGTCATGGACAGCCCGGCCGACATCCCCGCGAACTCCGTCACCCCGTCGATGCAGGTCAAGCTCGGCGGCGCCGACAAGGGCACGGTGCCGGTCGAGGGCCCCGCGAACAAGGAGCCGATCAAGTCCGGCGCCCCGATCACCATCCCCGACCTCAAGGGCACGTACAAGCCGGGCGCCGACGGCAAGTCGACGCTGTCCCCGGGCGTCCTCACCGTGAAGGCGCTCGGCACCACCACGACCTGCACCCCGGCCAAGACCCAGGTGTCCCTGGAGCTGGACACGTCGGCGCAGCCGGGCGGCGCGTCCGGCGGCTCGTCGGGCGGTTCCGCCGCGGGCGGATCCGGTACGTCGGGCGGCTCCGCCTCCGGCTCGGCGGGCGGCGCGGCGACGTCCGGCGGCGGGCTCGCCGACACCGGCGCCGAGGACAACGGAGCGCTGCGGGCGCTCGGCCTGGTCGCGGGCACGGCGATCCTGCTGGGCGGAGCGGTGTTCACGTTCCTGCCGCGCGGACGCCGCCGGTGGCTGCGCTGAGGCGGGGCCCGGGACAGGGCCCGAGGCGGGGCCTGCGCTAGGGCTGGCGGCTGCGGGTGCCCGTGTGCGCCCGCAGCCACGCCAGTACGTCCTGGGCGAGCCCAGGCGCCTTCAGGAGCGGGCCGCCGTGCGCGGAGCCCGGCAGGGTCCGCACGGTCACGTCCCGCAGGCCCGCCCCGCGCTGGGCGGCGGCCAGCTCGGCGGAGTGCGCGGGCGGTACGTAGTCACCGGCCGAGTGCACCAGGTACAGCGGCGCGTCCCGGGCGCCCGACGCGTGCGAGGCCGCCGCCAGGTCGCCCCAGCGCGCCCAGCAGCGCTGCCCCGAGGTGTCCGGGTCGCATCCGGCGAGACGTTTCGCCGCCTGCCGCAGCGCCCGCTGCCGGGCCGGGGCGCCGGGGCGCGCCCCGTCCTGCCAGGCCCGGTAGGGCGAGGCGACGGGGGAGAGGGCGACGACCCCGCGTACGGACGTGCGGCCGTCGCGGTACGCGCCCACGCTCGCCGCGAGATGCCCGCCCGCCGACGAGCCGAGCAGCAGCGGCCGCGCCGCGCCGGGGCCCTCGCGGCGGGCGATCCAGCGCAGGGCGGCGAGGACGTCGGTGCGCTGGGCCGGCCAGACGGCGTCCGACGAGAGCCGGTAGTCGGTCTCGTACACGGTGAAGCCCCGCGCCGCGAACCACCGCGACCAGCCGCCCCAGTCGGTGTCCCGGGCCCACGACCCGCCGTGCAGGACGACGAGGGACGGCCGCTTGCCGCCGCCGGACGGGCCGCCGTACACGGTCACGGTCTGGCGCGCGTGCTCGCCGTAGGAGAAGACGGACGAGCCACGGCCGGGCGGCGGAGCATCGGGCGTGGCCTCGGCGGCGACGCTGGCGGACAGCAGCGTGCCGCACAGGCCCAGGGTCAGCAGCGCGCGGCGCACGGTCGGGGGGCGGTGCCGCACGGCCGGGCGGCGGTGGCGCGCGGTCGGGCGGCGATGGCGCACGGTCATGGGGCGATGGTCCACCGGGGGCCGTCGGCGCGCCCCGGGAAACGCCAAGGGCCACCGCACCGGGTGGTGCGGCGGCCCTCAGTTCGTACGAACGGCCTCAGGCGGGTGTCAGTTGACGTCGCCCATGAGCGCCTTGACCTTCTTGCGGTACATGTACACGGCGATACCCGCGATGACGGCGAGCGTGGCCTCCATGGCGACCACGCCGGTCTTGTTCAGGTCCACACCGGCCGTGGACAGCAGGCCGGTGGTGCAGTCGCCCGCGGTGACGGCGAGGAACCAGACGCCGAGCATCTGCGAGGCGTACTTCGCCGGGGCCATCTTCGTGGTGACCGACAGGCCGACCGGGGAGACGCACAGCTCACCCACGGTGTGCATGAAGTAGATCGCGACCATCCAGTACGCGCCGACCTTCTCGCCGTCGCCCGCCATCGTCAGCGGGATCAGGAAGACGAAGAACGAGGCACCGACGACGACCAGACCGGAGGCGAACTTCACCACCGTGTTCGGCTCCTTGCCGCGGCGGTTCAGCGCCAGCCACAGGAAGGCGGCGACCGGCGCGAGCGCCATGATCAGGACCGGGTTGACCGACTGGTACCAGGAGACCGGGAAGTCGAAGCCGAAGATCGAGGTGTCCGTGGAGTTCTTGCCGAACAGGGCCACGGTGGAGGCGCCCTGGTCGTAGATCATCCAGAAGACGGCGGCGGCCACGAAGAACCAGATGTAGGCCGTCATCCTGGACTGCTCGACCTGGTCCAGCTCCTTGTCCCGCTTGATGCGGGCGAGCACCCAGATCGGGATGACCAGACCCGCGACCGTGATCGGGACGATGGCCCAGTTCAGGGTGTAGACGCCGGTGGCGATCGTGACGCCGTAGAAGACGACGGCGGCGATGACCCACAGCATGGCCTTGCGCAGCAGGCCCATCAGCTCCGGCCGCTCGACCGGCTTCGGGACGACGCTGCTGCGCTCGCTCAGGTGGCGGCCGCCGAGCAGGAACTGGGCCAGGCCGAGGGCCATGCCGAAGGCGGCGAGGGCGAAGCCCAGGTGCCAGTTGACCTTCTCGCCGACGGTGCCGATGGCCAGCGGGGCGAAGAAGGCACCCAGGTTGATGCCGATGTAGAAGACGGTGAAGCCGCCGTCGCGGCGCGGGTCGTCCGGGCCGTCGTAGAGGTGGCCGACCATTGTGGAGATGTTGGCCTTGAGGAGACCGGAGCCCATGGCCACCAGGACCAGGCCGAGGAAGAACACCGCCTGGCCGGGCAGCGCCAGGGTGATGTGACCGGCCATGATCACCAGGGCCGCGATCGTGATCGTCTTGCGCGGGCCCCACAGCCGGTCCGCGAACCAGCCGCCCGGCATGGCGAGCAGGTACACCATCGCCATGTAGATCGAGAAGATCGCCGTCGCCGTGGCGGCGTCCATGTCCATGCCGCCGGGGGCGACCAGATAGAGGGGAAGCAGGGCCTTCATGCCGTAGAAGCTGAAGCGCTCCCACATCTCGGTCATGAAGAGAGTGGCCAGGCCGCGGGGGTGGCCGAAGAAGGTCTTCTCGGAACCAGGAGTGCTGGCCGAGTCCTTCGTCAGGCTGGACGCCATGGGTCGATCCTCGTGGTTCGGGACGCGGCTGGCGGCGGGGGACCGCGGGCGCGCCCGGTGGGGGGCGGTCGGCACCGGTGTCGTACCGCCCACCCCGCACGCCTGAGGAGGGGTTAGTGCCACGGTGTCCGTGGGGCACGAGGGACGGGTGACACCGAGATCCACACCCCGACGCGTCATCGCGTGCGGGGCCCGACCACAGGTCATTCCTTTCGAAGGCCGGCGAGAACCGGCCCACACACAGAAGAGACCTTTGGCGCGCAATAGCGGGCCAAAGGTCCTTGAGTAGTGCTACAGGCGTCTCGCCACCATACGTCACGACAGAGCGGGATTTGGAAGGACTTGAGACATGGATCACAGGTGACGCAGGAACCAACAGCCCACATTCCAAGGTGTACGCGAAACCACCCCAAGGATCTCATGCAGTGGACGGTGGAACGTGTTCCTCCGGTCTTGGGGGAGCGTGGGCGCGGCCGGGGGCGCGGGGCCGTCCGGCGATCACCCTGCTGCGCTGGTCCGGCGCGGACTACCATCACCCCATGACCCGTGTACTGCTCGCCGAGGACGACGCGTCCATCTCGGAGCCGCTGGCCCGCGCACTGCGCCGCGAGGGCTACGAGGTCGAAGTGCGCGAGGACGGTCCCACCGCCCTCGACGCCGGGCTGCAGGGCAGCGTGGACCTGGTCGTGCTCGACCTGGGCCTGCCCGGCATGGACGGCCTTGAGGTCGCCCGCCGGCTCCGCGCCGAGGGTCATACGGTGCCGATCCTCATCCTCACCGCCCGCGCCGACGAGGTGGACACCGTCGTCGGGCTCGACGCCGGCGCCGACGACTACGTCACCAAGCCCTTCCGCCTCGCCGAACTCCTCGCCCGCGTCCGGGCCCTGCTCCGGCGCGGCGCCACCGAACCGGCCCAGCCGCCCGCCACCCACGGCGTCCGCATCGACGTCGAGTCGCACCGCGCCTGGATGGGCGAGGAGGAACTCCAGCTCACCGCCAAGGAGTTCGACCTCCTGCGCGTCCTCGTCCGCGACGCCGGCCGCGTCGTCACCCGCGACCAGCTCATGCGCGAGGTCTGGGACACGACCTGGTGGTCCTCCACCAAGACCCTCGACATGCACATCTCCTGGCTCCGCAAGAAACTGGGCGACGACGCGGCGAATCCGCGGTACATCGCCACGGTGCGGGGGGTCGGTTTCCGCTTCGAAAAGAGCTGACCCAGGCCGGGGGCCTGCACCATCGGGGCCCGGCCCAGGCCCAGGCCCCGGCCCGGGGCCTGGTGCCGCCCTCCGGGTAGTCGGTGCCGCCCGGGTAGTCGGTGCTGACTGGGCGGTGGGTGTCGCTCGGGCGGCAGCCCCCTGCCCGTCCGCTGCGCGGCCGGGCGTCTCCCACCCGCCCGCCCGTTTCTGTGGTCCCCGGCTGACCGCCGAACCACCCGTCGCACCGCGACGGCCACCACCGCCCGCCCTCCGGCCCGCCTCACCCGAGCAAGCAGAGCCTCCGGCCTCGGCCCGTTGGCGAGCGTCGGGGTTCGGGCCTTTGGCTTCGGCCCGTTGGTGAGCGTCCGGGGGCGAGTCTCTGGCCTCGGTCCGCCCGTGAACGCCCGGTCCAAGGCCCCCGTTCCCGCCCTGCCCACGAACACCCAGGCTCAACGTTTCCGCTCCGCCCACGAACACCCGGTCCCAACGCCCCGCCCCCCGGCGAACACCCGGGCCCAACAGCTCCCCTCCACCCCCGCCCCGGCAGCAAGCCGGGTCCGACAGTTCGGGTGGGCGGGTGGGAGGAACCGCCGCGGAGCGGTGGGGAGGGTTGCCGCGGGGGCGTGGTGGCCCGGTGTGCTCCAGGTGAGGGGCACACTGGGGTGGTCCGTCCCCCTGCCCGGCCGGAGGGCCCCGTGCGTCGTCGCCTCATCAACTCGACCCTCGCCGTAGTACTCGTGGTGATCGCCGTGTTCGGCGTCTCGCTGGTGATCGTCGAGACCCGCACGATCAGCAACAGTGCCCAGGAGCGGGTGGACTCGGAGGCCCTGCGCCTGGCGGGCATCGTGGACAGCCGGCTGCTGAGCGACGAGCGCGTCAGCGGGGAGGTGCTGCGCAAGCAGGTCGACACGGACCGCTACGCCCGGATCGAGATCCCGGGCCGCGCCCCCATCGAGGTCGGCACCCGCCCCACGGGCGACGTGATCCGCGCCACCCGGGACGGGGAGGAGGGCGAGAAGGTCACGGTCGAGGAGCCCCGGACGGCCGTCACGCAGGAGGTCGGCCGGACCCTGCTCATCATCGGCGGCGTGGCCCTCCTCGCCATCGTCGCCGCCGTCCTCCTCGCCGTACGCCAGGCCAACCGCCTGACCTCCCCCCTCACCGACCTCGCGGAGACCGCGGAGCGCCTCGGCTCCGGCGACCCCCGCCCCCGCCACCGCCGCTACGGCGTCCCGGAGCTGGACCGCGTGGCCGACGTCCTGGACGGCAGCGCCGAACGCATCGCCCGCATGCTCACCGCCGAGCGGCGCCTCGCAGCCGACGCCTCGCACCAGTTGCGTACGCCGCTGACCGCCCTGTCGATGCGGCTTGAGGAGATCACCCTCACCGACGACCTGGACACGGTGAAGGAGGAGGCGACGGTCGCGCTCACGCAGGTGGAGCGCCTCACGGACGTCGTCGAGCGGCTGCTGACCAACTCCCGCGACCCCAGCACCGGCTCCGCCGTCACCTTCGACCTGGACGAGGTGATCAAGCAGCAGCTGGAGGAGTGGCGCCCCGCCTACCGCAGCGCGGGCCGCGCCATCGTCAGCTCCGGCAAGCGCCATCTGCACGCGGTCGGCACCCCGGGCGCGGTCGCCCAGGTCCTGGCCGCGCTGATCGAGAACTCCCTGATGCACGGCGGCGGCACCGTCGCCCTGCGCACCCGCGTCACCGGCAACCAGGCCGTCGTGGAGGTCACGGACAGCGGCCCCGGCGTGCCCGCCGACCTCGGCGCGCGGATCTTCGAGCGGGCCATCAGCGGGCGCAATTCGACAGGAATCGGCCTCGCGGTGGCCCGGGATCTGGCCGAAGCGGACGGGGGCCGCCTGGAGATGCTCCAGGGCAAGCCGCCGGTGTTCGGGCTGTTCCTGTCCCGTACGCCGTCATATCGGGAGGGCAGGGACGGCAAGTACCACGACGGCTCGGACCCGACCGAGGACACGGTGCGCTGAGCAGTCGCAGTCGCAGCGGTCAGCGCGGCCCAGCCGCCCCGCCCGCGCGACGCCCCTCAGCCCCGCCCCCGAGCCCCCGAAGCCGTGCTCGTCCGCCCCTCGCCGCCGCCCGGCTCCCGCTCCCCGTCCTCCAGGAACGATTCCGCATGCGCCACGGCCTCGCGGGCGGGCAGCGTACGGAACACCCAGGTGCGGTACGACCAGAAGCGGAACAGCGTCGCGATGCCCATGCCGACGAACTTGAAGACGTTGGACTGGAGCCTGCTGTCCCAGTCGAAGCCGTACGTCGCGACGTACAGGACGCCGTTCTCGATGACCAGGCCGACCGCGCTGAACAGCAGGAAGAGCGTCAGCTCCTTGGTGCGGCCGCTCTTGTCGCGGTCACGGTAGGTGAAGTACCGGAACCCCACGTAGTTGAAGGCGATGGCGACGACGGTGGCGATGACGCTCGCGCGCACCACCTGGAGATCCGTGAGATGCCGCACCAGGTTGAACACGGCGAAGTTGACCAGCGTCCCGACCGCCCCCACGGCCCCGAACTTGGCCACTTCACGTGCGAGTCGGTCGAACCGCACCCTCAGTGCGCCGCGCTCCGTCATGGTTGATCGCCCCAGCCCCCGTCGATTGCATGTGGTCCGTCGACGGGATCGATGTCGAGCGGGTGGTCCGCGTCCGCATCGCCGGTCGGTTTCCCCAGTCGATCCGTCGCCTCTCCCGGTCGATCCGTCATTTCGTTCGCGTCAACCCAGCCATGCTAACCAGCGACCTCTGTCGGCGCTCGTGGACGGCGTCACTCCGTGGCACCCCTGTGACGCCCGCGCACGGAATCGGGCCGCTCCCGGATGGCCGATACCCTGTGGGTGTGACGTTCCCGGTAGTCGGCATGGTCGGCGGGGGGCAGCTCGCTCGTATGACACACGAGGCGGGCATCCCGCTCGGCATCAGGTTCAAGCTCCTCAGTGACACCCCGCAGGATTCCGCGGCGCAGGTCGTCAGCGATGTCGTCATCGGCGACTATCGCGACCTCGACACGCTGCGTGACTTCGCGCGGGGCTGCGACGTGATCACTTTCGATCACGAACACGTACCCACCGAGCATCTACGGGCCCTGGAGGCGGACGGCATCCCCGTGCGCCCGGGGCCCGACGCGTTGGTGCACGCCCAGGACAAGGGGGTGATGCGCGCGAAGCTGGATGAGCTCGGGGTGCCCTGCCCCCGCCACCGCATCGTGAAGGATCCGGTGGACGTCGCGGCCTTCGCGGCCGAGGGGGCCACGGAGGGTGACGGGTTCCCCGTCGTCCTCAAGACCGTGCGCGGGGGGTACGACGGCAAGGGCGTGTGGGTCGTGCGCTCCGTGGAAGAGGCCGCCGAGCCGTTCCGCGCGGGCGTCCCGGTCCTCGCCGAGGAGAAGGTCGCCTTCGTACGGGAACTGGCGGCGAACGTCGTCCGGTCCCCGCACGGGCAGGCAGTGGCGTACCCGGTCGTGGAGTCGCGGCAGGTCGACGGCGTCTGCGACACGGTGATCGCACCCGCGCCCGGGCTCGGCGAGGAGCTCGCGGGGCAGGCCCAGGAGCTGGCGCTGCGCGTGGCCAAGGAGCTGGGCGTGGTCGGGCACCTCGCCGTCGAGCTGTTCGAGACCGCCGACGGCCGGGTCCTGGTCAACGAACTCGCGATGCGACCGCACAATTCCGGCCACTGGAGCCAGGACGGCGCGGTGACCTCCCAGTTCGCCAACCACGTCCGCGCGGTCCTCGACCTGCCGCTCGGCGACCCCCGCCCGCGCGCGAGGTGGACGGTCATGGCGAACGTCCTCGGCGGCGACTACCCCGACATGTACACCGCGTACCTGCACTGCATGGCACGCGACCCGCAGCTGAAGATCCACATGTACGGCAAGGACGTGAAGCCCGGCCGCAAGGTCGGCCACGTCAACACCTACGGCGACGACCTTGACGACGTGCTTGACCGCGCCCGTCACGCGGCCGGCTACCTCAGAGGGACGATCACCGAATGACTTCTCCCGTTGTTGGCATCGTCATGGGCTCCGACTCCGACTGGCCCGTGATGGAGGCCGCCGCGAAGGCCCTCGACGAGTTCGAGATCCCCTACGAGGTCGACGTCGTCTCCGCGCACCGCATGCCGCGCGAGATGGTCGCGTACGGCGAGCAGGCCGCGGACCGAGGCCTGAAGGCGATCATCGCGGGCGCGGGCGGCGCCGCCCATCTGCCCGGCATGCTCGCCTCCGTCACGCCGCTGCCGGTCATCGGCGTCCCGGTGCCGCTGAAGTACCTGGACGGGATGGACTCCCTCCTGTCCATCGTGCAGATGCCCGCGGGCGTGCCCGTCGCGACGGTCTCGGTGGGCGGCGCCCGCAACGCGGGCCTGCTCGCGGCCCGCATGCTCGCCGCGCACGACGAGGAACTCCTCGGCCGGATGCGGGAGTTCCAGCAGGAGCTGAACGACCAGGCGACGGAGAAGGGCAAGCGCCTTCGCGCCAAGGTCGAGGGCGCGGGTTCCGGTTTCGGCTTCGGCTCGGGAAAGTGAGCGCATGACCATGCTGTCCGAACGCTTGCCCGAACCCCTGGCCGAAGCCCGTGCCCTGCTCGCGGAGTTCCCCGTCGTCGACGGTCACAACGACCTGCCGTGGGCGCTGCGCGAGAAGGCCGGGTACGACATCGACCGCCTCGACATCGCCGCCGACCAGACGGGCCGGCTGCACACGGACATCGGGCGGCTGCGGGCGGGCGGCGTCGGCGCGCAGTTCTGGTCGGTGTACGTCCGCGCGGACATGGCGGGCGACACGGCGGTCAGCGCGACGCTCGAACAGATCGACTGCGTACGGCAGTTGCTCGCCCGCCACCCCGCGGACCTGCGCGCCGCGCACACCGCCGCCGACATGGAGGCGGCCCGCAGCGAGGGCCGCATCGCCTCCCTGATGGGCGCCGAGGGCGGCCACTCCATCAACAACTCCCTGGCCACGCTGCGGGCCCTGTACACGCTCGGCGTGCGCTACATGACGCTCACGCACAACGACAACATCGCCTGGGCGGACTCCGCGACGGACGAGCCGGGCGTCGGCGGGCTCTCCCCGTTCGGCCACGAGGTGGTCCGGGAGATGAACCGCGTCGGCATGCTCGTGGACCTCTCGCACGTCGCGGCGACGACGATGCGGGCCGCCCTGGACACCTCGGTCGCGCCGGTGGTCTTCTCGCACTCCTCCGCCCGCGCGGTGTGCGACCACCCGCGCAACATCCCGGACGACGTCCTGGAGCGGCTGCCCGCGAACGGCGGCGTGGCGATGGCCACCTTCGTACCGAAGTTCGTGCTCCGGGCGGCGGTCGACTGGACCCTCGCCGCCGACGAGAACATGCGCGCCCACGGCTTCCACCACCTCGACACCACCCCCGAGGCGATGAAGGTGCACGCCGCCTTCGAGGAGTCGACCCCGCGCCCGATCGCCACCGCCGCCACGGTCGCCGACCACCTCGACCACATGCGCGAGGTCGCCGGCGTCGACCACATCGGCATCGGCGGCGACTACGACGGCACCGCCTTCACCCCGTCCGGCCTGGACGACGTGGCGGGCTACCCGAACCTGATCGCGGAACTCCACACCCGCGGCTGGTCGAAGCCGGACCTCGCCAAGCTGACCTGGCAGAACGCCGTCCGCGTCCTCGGCGCGGCGGAGGACGTGGCCCGCGACGAGCAGTCGCGGCGGGGGCCGTCGATCGCGACGCTGGAGCAGCTGGACGGCTGACGCTGGCGGCGGGCCAAAGGGCTTTCGGGGCGCGGCTGTTGGGGCCGCGCCCCGGCTTCGCGGCAAGTTATGGACTGATCGATCTAAATGGGTTAGCGTTCTCGTGCCGGGGTGAAGCGAACCCGCTCGCCCCGATATTGGGATGACCGGTACACAACTCTGCTGGGGGAGAACGACATGACCGACGCACGACTGACGGACGCCGATCTGGCCCGCTCCCTGGAGGGCGACTTCACCAGCGCCCACGCCGACGTGAACGGCACCACGCTGCACTACGTCACCGGCGGCAGCGGCGAGCCGCTGGTCCTGCTCGGCGGCTGGCCGCAGACCTGGTGGCAGTTCCACAAGATCATGCCGGCCCTGGCCCGCCACTACCGCGTCATCGCCGTGGACCTGCGCGGCATGGGCGGCTCGGCAAAGCCGGCGGGCGGCTACGACAAGAAGACGATGGCGCGTGACGTGCACGAACTGATCCGCCACCTCGGCCACGACCGCGTGCACCTCGTCGGGCACGACATCGGCGCCATGGTCGCGTACGCCTTCGCCGCCAACCACCCCGAGGCGACCGGCAAGCTGGCACTCCTGGACGTGGCGCACCCCGACGAGAACCTCCGGAAGTTCCCCCTGCTCCCCGCGGTCGAGGCCGGAACCGACTGGGAGACCGACCCCGGCATCTACCTGTGGTGGTTCGCCTTCAACCAGGTCAAGGGCCTCCCGGAGCGACTGCTCGACGGCCGCATGGACCTCTTCGCCGACTGGCTGTTCGGCTACCTGCTCAAGGACCAGTCCTCGATCGACGCCCACTCCCGCGCCGTGTACGCGGCGGCGTACGACACCCCGGACGCCGTCCGCGCGGGCAACGCCTGGTACCAGGCCTTCCGCCAGGACATCGCCGACTTCACGACGTACGACCGGGTGGCGGCCCCGATCCTCGGCCTCGCCGGCGACCGCAACCTCGACTACCTGCGCGAGACCCTCGCCCACCACGGCACGGACGCGGTGGTGCGCGCGGTCCCGGACGCGGGCCACTACCTGCCGGAGGAGCAGCCGGAGACGGTCACCGGGCAACTGGTCGCGTTCTTCGGCTGAACCGGCCCGGACACGCGCGTCGCCCTCTCCCCGGCGCGGGGAGGGGGCGACGTTTCGTACGGCGGGGCGGCCCCGGAACTACGGCAGGTTGCGGGCCATGACGATCCGCTGCACCTGGTTCGTGCCCTCGTAGATCTGCGTGATCTTCGCGTCGCGCATCATGCGCTCGACCGGGTAGTCACGGGTGTAGCCGTAGCCGCCGAGGAGCTGGACGGCATCCGTGGTGACCTCCATGGCGGTGTCCGAGGCGAAGCACTTGGCGGCGGCGCCGAGGTAGGTCAGGTCGGCGTCGCCGCGCTCCGAGGCCGCGGCGGCCTGGTAGGTGAGGGCCCGGGCGGCGGAGATCTTCATGGCCATGTCGGCGAGCATGAACTGCACGCCCTGGAAGTCGCCGATCGGCTTGCCGAACTGCTTGCGCTCCTGGACGTAGCCCTTGGCGTAGTCGAGGGCGCCCTGGGCGATGCCGAGGGCCTGGGCCGCGATGGTGATGCGGGTGTGGTCCAGGGTCTTCATGGCGGTGGCGAAGCCGGTGCCCTCGTCGCCGATCATGCGGTCGGCGGGGATGCGGACGTTGTCGAGGTAGACCTCGCGGGTGGGGGAGCCCTTGATGCCGAGCTTCTTCTCCGGGGCGCCGAAGGACACGCCCTCGTCGCCCTTCTCGACGACGAAGGCCGAGATGCCCTTGGAGCGCTTCTCGGGGTCGGTCACGGCCATCACCGTGTAGTACTCGGAGACGCCCGCGTTGGTGATCCAGCGCTTCACGCCGTTCAGGACGTAGGAGTCGCCGTCCCGGACGGCCCGCGTCTTCATGCCCGCCGCGTCCGAACCGGCGTCCGGCTCGGAGAGGCAGTACGAGAACATGGCGTCGCCCTTGGCCAGCGGCGTCATGTACTTCTTCTTCAGGTCCTCGGAGCCGGAGAGGATCACGGGGAGCGAGCCGAGCTTGTTCACGGCCGGGATGAGGGAGGAGGACGCGCAGACGCGGGCCACCTCCTCGATCACGATGACCGTGGCGAGGGCGTCGGCGCCCGCGCCGCCGTAGCTCTCCGGTACGTGCACGGCGTGCAGGTCGGAGGAGACCAGGGCGTCGAGGGCCTCCTGCGGGAAGCGGGCCTCCTCGTCCACCGCGGCGGCGAACGGGGCGATCTTCGCCTCCGCCAGCGAACGGATCGCGTCGCGGAGCATGTCGTGCTCCTCGGACGGGCGGTACAGGTCGAAGTCAGCCGATCCGGCCAAGGTATCTCACGCTCCAAGCACGCTGAGGACGCTAATTACCGTTAAGTAACCCAAATTTTAGGGGCCCGCCCACGTGAGGGATACGTGAGCTTGACGACAGCGGAAGTTGTGCCCGGTGAGAGCCCCTGTTACGCCAGGACTATGCTCGGGCACCGCGCAGCCGTCGTACCCGATCCACTGGAGCACCGCATGGCCCTCAAGATCACCGTGATCGGCACCGGCTACCTCGGCGCCACGCATGCCGCGGCCATGGCCGAGCTCGGCTTCGAGGTCATCGGGCTCGACGTGGTGCCGGAGAAGATCGAGACGCTGCGCCGCGGCGAGGTCCCGATGTACGAGCCGGGCCTGGACGAGCTGCTTCGCAAGCACGTCGCGGGCATCGAGGGCTCCACCGGGCGGCTGCGCTTCACGATGGACTGGGCCGAGGCCGCGGACTTCGGCGACGTGCACTTCGTGTGCGTGAACACCCCGCAGAAGCACGGCGAGTACGCCTGCGACATGAGCTACGTCGACGCCGCCATGGAGTCGCTGGCCAAGCACCTCACCAAGCCCGCCCTGGTCGTCGGCAAGTCCACCGTGCCGGTCGGCAGCGCCGAGCGCATCGCCGCCCGCCTCGCCGAGCTGGCCCCCGCGGGCGGCGACGTCGAGCTGGCCTGGAACCCGGAGTTCCTGCGCGAGGGCTTCGCGGTCAACGACACCCTGCACCCCGACCGGATCGTCGTCGGCGTCCGCAGCGAGCGCGCCGAGAAGATCCTGCGCGAGGTGTACGCGACGCCGGTCGCCGAGGGCTCCCCCTTCATCGTCACCGACTTCCCCACCGCCGAGCTGGTCAAGACCTCCGCGAACTCCTTCCTCGCCACGAAGATCTCCTTCATCAACGCCATGGCCGAGGTCTGCGAGGCCGCGGGCGGCGACGTGGTGAAGCTCGCCGAGGCCCTCGGCCACGACGACCGCATCGGCAAGAAGTTCCTGCGCGCGGGCATCGGCTTCGGCGGTGGCTGTCTGCCCAAGGACATCCGCGCCTTCATGGCCCGCGCCGGCGAGCTGGGCGCCGACCAGGCCCTGACGTTCCTGCGCGAGGTCGACTCGATCAACATGCGGCGCCGCGGCCACATGGTGGAGCTGGCCCGCGACGCCGTCGGCGGCGGGTCCTTCCTGGGCAAGCGGGTCGCGGTCCTCGGCGCCGCCTTCAAGCCCGACTCCGACGACGTGCGCGACTCGCCCGCCCTGAACGTGGCCGGGCAGATCCACCTCCAGGGCGGCCAGGTCACCGTCTACGACCCCAAGGGCATGGCCAACGCCCGCCGCCTCTTCCCGACCCTCGGCTACGCCGACACCGCCGAGGACGCCGTGCGCGGCGCCGACGTCGTCCTGCACCTCACGGAGTGGCAGGAGTTCCGGGACCTCGACCCCGAGGCCCTCGGCGCGGTGGTCGGCCGCCGGGTCCTCCTGGACGGCCGCAACGCGCTGGACCCGGAGCGGTGGCGCGCGGCGGGGTGGACGTACCGGGCGATGGGGCGGCCCGCGGCCTAGGACGGGTCAGCCAGGGCCTGCCCGGCGCGCCCGGTACGCGCGCATCTTGGCCCGCGCCCCGCACACCCCCATGTCGCACCAGCGGCCCCGGCCCCCGGGGCTGCGGTCGAAGTACGCCCAGCGGCAGGTCTCGGCCTCGCACCCCTTGAGGCGGGACCACGTGCCCGCCACGACGGCCTCCGCGACGGCCGCCGCCACCCGGGACGCCAGCGGGCCGGGGTCGGCGGGCGCGAGCGACGCGGCGCCGTCGGGCTCCTCCACGCGCACCAACAGGGGCGCCCCGGCCAGGAGTTCGCCGAGCGGGCGCACCTCCTGGTGCGGCGGGTGTCCGGCGTGGGCGAGGCAGACGGCCCGCAGGGACTCGCGCAGCTCCCGGGCCGCGTCCACGTCCCCCATGGCGAGGCCGAACCGGGCCCGCCCCGCCTCGGTGTCGAGCTGGTCGGTGCCCGCCTCGATGTCCAGCGTGTTCACCAGGTCCTGGATCAGCGCGAGGCCCCCCGGTGCGGGCGCTCTGTCGTTCATGGTTGCGACGTTACCCGTAAGGGGCCACTATGGGGTAACCGAAGCGGTTACCGGAGAACGCCGATTGCCGGTAACGGAGATTTCGACCGAGGAGAGGTCATGGCCACCCCTGTCGTCCGCCTGCGCACTGTCGCCCTCGACTGTCCCGACCCGCACGCCCTCGCCGAGTTCTACGCCGGGCTCATCGGCGGCACGATCCACGACGACGACGGCGACGGCGAGTGGGTCGAACTGCTCGCCCCCGGCCGCGTACGGCTCGCCTTCCAGCGCGCCGAGGGCCACACCCCGCCCGAGTGGCCGCGCTCCGACGCCAACGGCCAGCAGTTCCACCTGGACTTCGACGGGGGCTCGACCTGGGCCGAGATCGACGCGGCCCAGGAGCGCGCCTTCGCCCTCGGCGCCCGCCCGCTCGACCTGGACGACGACGGCGGCAAGCGGGACTGGCGGGTGTACGCGGACCCGGCGGGGCACCCGTTCTGCTTCTGCCTGGTGCCCTGACCGGGCCGACCCGACTCGACCCGACCGGGGCGGGGCGGGCAACCCGCGGCCGCCCGCCCCGGGGCGCCCGCGGCCCACCTCAGCCGCCCGCAAGCGCCCGCGGCCGCCCGCGGACCGCCCTCAGCCGTCCAGCCGCCCGATCGTCGCCGTCGACGCCCCCCGCCGCTCCCGCGCCGCCCGCGCCGTGAAGTCCGCGCCGCGCAGCACCCGCTGCACATTGCCCCAGGTGAGCGCCGTGACATCGGCCTCGGTCCAGCCCCGCCTGAACAGTTCGGCGACCAGCCGCGGATAGCGCGAGGCGTCGGCCAGCTCCCCGGGGTGCCCGGACCTGGTGTCGTACATCCCGGAGATCCCGACGCACTCGACCCCCGCCATCCGGCGCACATGCTCCAGGTGGTCGGCCACGTCCCCGAGCGTCGGCCCCGTGCGGTCGGCCGTGAGCGGCACCAGGCACAGGCCCTTCGCGGCGCCCACCGCGGCCAGCAGCTCGTCGCTGAGGTTCGCGGGGTGCTCGCGCAGCGCGCGGGCCCCGGAGCGGGTCCAGAGCGAGGGCGCCTTGGAGACGGCGAGGACCCGGTGCGCCGTCGCTTCGGACGCCCCGGAGAGGTCCGCGAGGACGCCGAGGCGGTTCATCTCCCGCACGACCTCCTCGCCGAACGTGCTCAGCCCGTCCGCGCCCGCCCAGGAGGTGCCCGCCAGGGTGAGGGAGCTGAGGCCCAGCGTGTGCAGGGAGCGCAGGGCGCCGAGCGAGTCGCCGATGGCGCGGGCGCTCGCCGGGCCGATCAGGGTGGCGATGCGGCCGCAGTTGCGGGCGTCGGTGGTCTCGGAGGCGTCCCGGGCCACCCGCAGCCCGCCCGCGTACCGGGCGACCACGTGCTTGACCAGGTCGAGCTGCTCCAGCGCCGAGCTGACCGCGCGGTCGCCCTCGGGCTCCGCGTCCGGCATCTGGAGCGACCAGAACTGCATGCCGACCCGGCCGGCCCGCAGCCGCGGCAGGTCGGTCTGCAGCCCGCTGTCGCCCAACTCCAGGTCGTACCAGGGGAGTTCACGCAGTGCGCCGGGCAGGCCGCTGTAGCCGTCGGCGACGGGGTGCGCGGCGAGCAGGGCCTCGGCCCGCTCCAGCGCGTCCCGCAGCTCCGGCTCCAGGGGCTCCGGCGCGGGCTCGGGCGTTCGGCCGTCGTCGGTGGGGGCGGGCACCGGGCGCACATCGTGGGTGGGCGCGGTGCGCTCGTCGTCCGCCCCGGCCTCGGCGGGGGAGTCGAGTTCGTCCTGGAGGTCCGCCATGGCAGGGCTCCGCTCGGTGGTGGGGCTTCTGGGTGGTGGTCGGTCCACCGTGCCACGGGGTCCGCGAGGCTTCGCGGCGGACGAGGCGTTCGGGGTACGCCCGTGCTCGTACGCCGACGGCCCCGGCACCGCGCGAGCACGCGGTACCGGGGCCGTCGCCGTGAGCGGCGAGCCGGACGGGCCGGCTACTTGCTGGACACCGTCACCTTCTCGTCGTTGTTGAGCTGCGACACCAGCTCCTTGACCTTGGCCTTGTCCCAGACGACGTTGCCGCCCGAGAACCCCGAGATCGGCATGTTCATGGACTTGCCGTCGCCGCCGGTGACGCCCTTCATGGCCCAGAACATGGAGGCCACGTCCATCAGGTCCATGTCCTTGTCGACGACCAGGGTGTCCAGGCCCGCGCCCATCGTCGGGTACAGCTTGAACGGGTTCATGACCGTCCCGGGCGTCGCCGCCTGGTTGGCGAGGGCCGCGAGGAACTTCTGCTGGTTCTTGGTGCGGTCCAGGTCGCTGCCCGGCAGGGCGTAGCGGGTGCGGACGAAGGCCAGGGCCTCCTCGCCGTTCAGGGTCTGCTTGCCCGCCTCGAAGTCGGCGCCGGACTTCTTGTCCTTGAAGCCCTTGGGGATGTTCATCTCCACGCCGCCGACCGCGTCCACGATCTTGGCGAAGCCGCCGAAGCCGATCTCCGCGTAGTGGTCGATGCGCAGGCCGGTGTTGGCCTCGACGGTCCGCACGAGCAGCTCGGGGCCGTCCTCGGCGTACGCGGCGTTCAGCTTCGTCTGGCGGCCGGTGCCCGGGTAGAGCTTGCCGGACTCGGCGCCCTTGAAGGAGGGGATCGTGACGTTCGAGTCGCGCGGCAGCGAGACCATCGTGTTCCCGCCGTCGTCCGCGACGTGCAGGATCATCATCGAGTCGGTGCGCTTGCCGTCGGCGGAGCCGGTGTGGAGCTTCTTCTTCTCCTCGTCGGACATCCCTGCGCGGCTGTCCGAGCCCACGATCAGGTAGTTCGTGCCCTTGCCGCCCTCGGGCCGCTCGATGACCTTCGACAGGTCGACCTCGCGCTTGAGCTTGGAGTCCGCCCAGAAGTACGTGCTCACGGAGACCACGATCAGCAGGGCGAGGAACGTGACCAGGCCCCAGGTGATGCGCTTCTTCCAGTTCACCGGCGGCTTGGGCGCGCGCGGCGGCGCGGGCGGGCCGCCGGGACCACCGGGGCCCTGGGGACCGCCGGGGCGGCCGGCCGGCGAGCCGTACACCTGGCCGGTGTTGTAGCCGCTGTCGTAGCCGTCCTGGGCGTGGCCGTCCGGTCCGCCGGGACGGGCGTGCGGGTCCTGCCCGCGCTGGTCGCGGTAGAGGTCGTCGTAGACGTTGTCGTCGTACGAAGGCTGGCGAGGCTGGCGCGGGACCGAGCCGGGCTGGCCGGGGGCCGAGGGGCCGCCGCGCTGGACATGGCGCATCACACGGGCGCCCTCGGGCTGTGCGCCGTCGCTGCCGTACCCGTGGCGGTCACCGTTGTTGTTCCGCGCGTCTGGCCAATCGCTCATGTGGCTTAGTGTGCAGTGCCGCACCCCGCGCCTCACAGAGAGGGCGTTGTTTCGGGTCAGGGCTGTTGCAGAGCTGATGCAATGTGCCGCACGCCACTTCGGCGCTCGGGCGGGGACTCGCGATCGTTTTCGGCCGGTGGATGGCGCGTACCGGGCGTTTACGCTGGTTCCATGACTGATCACGCCCCGATAGGGGCCGGAGACGACCTTTCCGGCAAGCCGACCTCGGCCTCGCGCACCACGCTGAGCCACATCATGACCGCGGGTGACACGAACCTCCTCGGCACGGTGCACGGCGGCGTGATCATGAAACTGGTGGACGACGCGGCGGGCGCCGTCGCCGGACGGCACTCCGGCGGGCCCGCGGTCACCGCCTCCATGGACGAGATGGCGTTCCTTTCGCCGGTCCGCGTCGGCGACCTCGTGCACGTACATGCGCAAGTGAACTGGACCGGACGCACCTCCATGGAGGTCGGCGTCCGCGTGATGGCCGAGCGCTGGAACGAGTCCACGCCCGCGCAGCAGGTCGGCTCCGCCTACCTCGTCTTCGCCGCCGTCGACGCCGACGGCAAGCCGCGCACGGTGCCCCCGGTCCTGCCGGACTCCGAGCGCAACGAGCGCCGCTTCAAGGAGGCTCAAATTCGCCGTACGCACCGCCTGGCGCGCCGCCGCGCCATCAAGGAGCTGCGCGCCCAGGAGCCCGACGCGAGCTGAGCCGGGCTGAGCTGAGCGGGACGGGGCGGGACGGGGCGGGGCGGGGCGGCGCTGGGCGCCGGGGTTCTGGTGGCCCCCGGAGCCCCGTCCTACGCTTGGGGGCATGGCGGATGCGCAGCGGCACCCGAACATCGACACGGCGATCCGGTACCACCGGGCCGTTGCCCGCGGCGCCCTCGGCGAAGAGCTCGCGGGGTTCTTCCACGACGAGGCCGTGCACCGCGAATACCCCAACGCCTTCCTGCCGGACGGCGCGGTGCGCGACCTGACCGCCATCCTCAAGGCGGGCGAACAGGGTGCCAACCTGCTCAGCCGGCAGTCCTTCGACGTGCTCAACGCCGTCGCGGCGGGCGATCAGGTCGCCCTCGAAGTGACCTGGACCGGAGCCCTCGCCGTGCCGCTCGGCGATCTGCCCGCCGGGCAGATCCTGCGGGCCCACATCGCCACATTCCTGACATTTCGCGACGGCAGGATCGTCGAGCAGCACAACTACGACTGCTACGAGCGCACCGACGCCGTACGGGAGGACGAGCCGCCGGAGGGACCCTAGGACCCCGCCCCGCCTACGGGCACACCACCTGGTCCCCGGTCAGAGCCCCGTACTCGCCCTGGTACGCGTCCTCCGCCCGCACCGGACGCACGCCCTTGAAGTCGCTGCCCGCGATCACCTTCAGCGTCGCGCCCTGCCCCTTCACCACCCGCATCTCGCAGCCGGGCAGCGCCGTGGCCAGGGACTTCGCCGAGCGGTCCCAGCGCGGGTCGTAGGCGACCACGCTGCGCGTGACGGGCCGCGCGCCGGGTGGGGGCAGCGCGCTCCCCGGTGCCCGCGTGGTGCGGAACCCGCTGGTGCGCAGCGCCGCGTCGACCCGCTTGCCGAGGTCCGGCGTGCGCGTGCCGTTGTCCACCTGCACCCGGATCTGCTGCGGCGACACCGGCACCATCGCGGCCTTCCGCTTGACCCGGTGCGGGGCGAGCGGCTTGTCCTCGCGCAGGGCCTGGAACAGCTTCCCGGCCTTCACGGGGTCCCACTTCAGGGTGGAGCCGATGCCCGGCACCTTGAAGCCCATCTTGCCGATCGGCACCGTCGTGAACTCCGACGACGACGGCGAGAAGTTCCGCATCGCCCGTCCGAGGGTGAGCATCTCGGTCGTCCCGAAGCCCTTGTCGGCCCGCACCGACTCCAGGAGCGTCCTGGTGACGTCGTTGAACTTCACCGGGTTCAGCAGCACGCCACTGCTCGTCGCCTTCGCGATGAGCGCCGCGAGGAAGCGCTGCTGGCGCTGCATCCGGCCGAGGTCGGCGGCCCCGTCGACGTACCGCGAGCGGACGTACTGCAGGGCCTGGCCGCCGTTCAGCTCGTGCGTGCCGACGGGCAGGTTCAGGCCGGTGTGGGAGTCCTTCAGGGGGCGGGTGGTGCAGATCTCGACGCCGCCGAGGACGTCCACGGTCTTCATGAAGCTGGTGAAGTCGACCTCCAGGTAGTGGTCGATCTTCACCTTCGTCATGTTCTCGACCGTGCGCACGGTCAGATTCGGGCCGCCCTCCGCGTACGCCGCGTTCAGCTTCACGGGGTGCGCCCGGTGGTGCTTGCGGGAGTTCTGGTCGATGTGCTCGGGCATCTCGGCGTACGAGTCCCGGGGCAGGCTCACCACGCTCGCCCGGTCCCGGTCCTCCGAGATGTGCACGATCATGACCGTGTCCGTGCAGTGGCAGGGCGCTCCGCCGAGGCGGTACTTCCTGCGCTCCTCGCGGGTGATCCTGTCGCGGCCGTCGGTGCCCACGAGCAGCACGTTCATGCCGTTGCCCGCCTCGGGCCTGTTCTTCATGTCCTTGAAGGCGTCGACGCGGCTGATGCCGGTCTCCAGGCCCGAGACCACGGAGTGCCCGATCCCGGCGGCGGCGAGCACCCCGACGGACAGGGTGGTCGCGACCCGCATGGCCCAGCGGGGGCGCCGCACCCGCCGGCCCGCCCGGGGGCCCGCCTGCGGACCCCCCTTCGGGACCGGTCGCGGTGGTCGCGGGGGGCGCGGTGGGGTGGCGGGGGAGCGGGGCGGTGTGGGCACTGCGGGGCACCTCCGCGGTCGTGGTCCTGGGCGGGGGACGCCAGAACCGTAGGCCCATACGATCTGCGGACCGGGGTAGCGACCCGGACGGCGCGCGCCGGTGTCCCCCGTTCGCGGTAACGTGACGCCCGATGTTCCACTTTCCCGGGGGCGACCCCCGGGCTCCCCGGCCGAGCGATGCCGTGTCTCCCGGGGGCGACCCCGGACCCCCGGCCGAGCGACGAAAAGGAACCCGCGCAGTTGAAGTCCGACGTGCATCCCCCCGCTGTCTCTGTGATCATGCCGGTCCTCAACGAGGAGCGGCACCTGCGTGAAGCCGTGCACGCGATCCTCCAGCAGGAGTACGCGGGCGAGATGGAGGTCGTGGTCGCGCTCGGCCCCTCCACCGACCGCACCGACGAGATCGCCGCGGAGCTGGTCGAGGAAGACCCGCGGGTGCACACGGTCCCGAACCCCACGGGACGTACGCCCGCGGCCCTGAACGCCGCGATCAAGGCCTCGCGCCACCCGATCGTGGTACGCGTCGACGGCCACGCCGCGCTCTCGCCGGGCTACATCACGACCGCCGTGCGCCTCCTGGAGGAGACCGGCGCGATGAACGTCGGCGGCATCATGCACGCCCAGGGCACCAACGCCTGGGAGCAGGCCGTCGCCGCCGCCATGACCTCGAAGATCGGCGTGGGCAACGCGGCCTTCCACACCGGCGGCGACGCCCAGCAGGCCGAGACGGTCTACCTGGGCGTCTTCCGGCGCGAGGCCCTGGAGCAGCAGGGCGGCTACAACGTCGAGTTCATCCGCGCCCAGGACTGGGAGCTGAACTTCCGGATCAGGGAGGCCGGGGGCCTCATCTGGTTCTCGCCGGAGCTGAAGGTCTCCTACCGCCCGCGCCCGAGCGTGAAGGCCCTCGCCAAGCAGTACAAGGACTACGGCCGCTGGCGCCACGTCGTCGCCCGTTACCACCAGGGCTCCATCAACCTGCGCTACCTCGCGCCGCCGGTCGCCGTCTGCGCCATCGCCGCGGGGCTCGTCGTGGGCGCGGCCCTCACGCCGTGGGGCCTCGTCGTGCCCGGCGGGTATCTCGCCGCCATCGCCGCGGGCTCCGTCCCCGCGGGCAAGGGCCTGCCCCTGAAGGCGCGGCTTCAGATCCCCGTGGCGCTCGCGACGATGCACATGTCGTGGGGCTGGGGCTTCCTCACCAGCCCGCGCTCGCTGGCCAAGCGCGTCATCGCCTCGCGGCGCCCGGCGGTGCTCGGGGAGACCCAGGAGGCCTGAGCCCGGGCAGTCGGCAGCTTGTCAGGGGCCTTGGAGGGCGGAAGTCGCCCTCCAAGGCCCCTGCGGCTCCCGGGCTACCAGGTGAAGTTCGGGTCCACCTTCATGCAGGCCTTCTTGTCGGAGCCGCTCAGGGCGTCCGCCGAATCCGGTGTCGAGTCGTCCTGCTTCGCGGCCTTCTTCGGCCTGTCGCCCTCGCGCCAGTCGGCGCCGACGACCAGCGTGACGCCGGAGACGTCCGTCGACTTCTTCACCGAACTCAGCCGCATGCCGAGGGACTTGGCGACCCGCTGCGCGTCACCCTCCAGGTCCACGCTCGGATACCGGATGACCGTCTTGGCCTCGGTCACCGACGCCGAGGTGTCCGCCGCCGCCTTCACGAAGCCGAGACCGGCGAGGGACTGCGCGACCGCGTTCGCCCGGCCACCGACGGCGGGCTCGGTGGCCGTGCGCGTGCCGTTCTGCACCTGAAGGGCGATCTCCCCGTCCGGCGCCGCCGGGTCGTCCGACAGCTTCTCCTTGGCGGGCTTGCGCTTGCCCTTGCCGTCGAGGGCGATGTCGTCGCGTACGAGCCGGAAGAGCTGCTCGGCGTCACCGGGCTTGGGGACCACCCGGGAACCGGAGTACTCGAACGGCATCGTCGTCATCGTCGTGCGCTCCGGCGAGACCTTCTTCAGCTCGTTGCCGAGGCCGATGAGCTTCAAGGGGGAGCCGATGCCCGGGTCGACCTTCAGCGCCCTCGTCGCGTTCTCGGCGAGCTTGCGCAGCCGGTTGGGGCTGGTCAGACCGGTGTTCTCGCGGAGCGTGCGGACCAGCGAGTTCATGTACATGTGCTGGGCCTTGGCGCGGGATATGTCGGTGCCGCCCTCGAAGCCGTAGCGGGTGCGCAGCCACTGCAGGGCCTGCTCGCCCTTGATGTTCGTGGTGCCCTTCTCCAGCTTCAGGCCCGAGCCCTTGCCCTCGCTGGTGCGCGAGTGGATGTTCTTGTCCACGCAGACGGGCACGCCGCCGATCGCGTCGGCCATCGACACCACACCCGAGAAGTCGACCATCATGAAGTGGTTGATGTGGATGTTGGTCAGCTTCTCCCAGGTGGCGACCGTGCAGCCCGGGCCGCCGCGGCCCAGGGACTCGTTCGTCATCATGCGCGGGCCGCTCTCCGGGTACACCTTGCCGTCGTCCGGGTCGGTGCACTTGGGGATGGTCAGGAGGGTGTCGCGCGGCATGCTGATGACGGACATGTTGCTGCGGTCCGCCGACAGGTGCAGCAGCATCTGTACGTCGGCCAGGGGCGGGCCGCCGAAGGTCTCCTTGGCGCCGCCGAGCTTCTGGTTCTCCTTGGAGTCCCGGGCGTCGGAGCCGATCAGGAGGATGTTCAGGGGCGTCTGACCCGCGGAGTTGGGCGTGGGCTCGGGGGCCCGGTGGTCGCCCAGGTTCAGGTCGTCCGTCTCCAGGTTGCCGTTCAGGTGCTGGTAGTAGAGGTAACCGGCGCCGGCCGTGCCGAGTATCAGGACCGACAGGATGATCGCCGACCAGCGCAGGACGCGGCGCTTGCGGGGGCGTCTGGGCTTGCCGCCCCCGTCGCCACCGCCCCGCGTGCCCTTGCCGGGCGGGCCCGAGGCGCCGCCTTTGACGGTGCCGTTCCTGGTACGTCCGCCTTTGGCGCCCGCGCCCCCGGTCCGCGCCCCGTCGGCCCCCGCCGCACGGGATCCCGCCGCCGCGGCGGTGTCGCCGATGCCGGATTCCTCCGCCGTGCCCGAGTCCGTGTCGGGCGACGTGTTCCGCGTCCCCGCCCCACCGGACGCTCCCTCCCCACGGACACTGTGCTGCCCCATCCCTGCCCCTCCCCGCCCTGCTTCACAAGTGAGGCCGCCCCACGGCGACTTGCGGCGCGGTGCCGCCGCCACACCTGGCGGCGGTCGCCGGCCCGCCGCCAGGTGTGGCGTTCTGTGAGACGTCAAACAACTGTCTCAGGTCACTTGGCACACACGGATTTGTCGGCACCGACCTTCTGGATGCCGTCCGGTGCCTTCGACGGAGCACTTATGGGCACCCCCGCGCCCTTGAAGTCGGCACCGAGGGTCAGCACCATCGCGGGCAGCCCCTGCGCGTTCTTCTCGCTCTCGCCCGGCTTCAGCGCCGACCCGGGCAGCCCCATCAGCTGGGCGAGCCGCCGCGCCTGGTCGGCCTCGCCCTTGCCGTACTCCAGGGTGGTCTTGCCCAGGTTCTTCGGCGCGTTGCCGAGCTGGCTGGACTTCGTCACGCCCTCGTTGTTCTGCAGCCAGGCGAGGGTGGCCTGCGCGGCGCCCGTCTTCCCGCTGCCGTTGTAGATGTCGACGCGCACGTCGGAGGGGTCGGCCTTGGGGCCCTTGAGGCGGGCGGCCACCGCGGCCTTCTCCTTCTTCTCCTTCTTCTTGACCTCGGTCAGCGACACGTCCTCGCGCATCATCGAGAACAGCTCGTCGGACTTGGGCTTGTTGAGCACGACCGTGATGGGCGTCTTCTCGGCGGGGTTGTCCACCACCGGGGTCGTCGCGAAGGTCAGGTTCTTCATGTCGAGCTTGCCGAGCTCCATGCCGAGGTCACGGAGTTTCATTATGTCGGCGATCTTGGAGTCGACGGTCAGCGCCTTCGTGCCCGCCTCCGCCAGACTTATCATCTTCTTCGGGCTGGTCAGCGTGCCCCCGGACTTGAGCTTGCGCATCAGGGAACTGAGGAACTGCTGCTGCAGCTCGATCCGGCTGAGGTCGCCGCCGTTGCCCACGGTGTGCCGGGTGCGCACGAACGCGAGCGCCTCCTCGCCCTCGATCGTGTGCTTGCCCTTGGGCAGCTTCAGATGGGACTTCGGGTCGTCGATGTCCTTGGCGAGGCACACGTCCACGCCATCGACCGCGCTGGACAGCGTCTTGACCGCGTTGAAGTCGGCCACCATGAAGTGGTCGAGCTTTATGCCGGTGATCTCGGTGACGGTGCGCATGACGCAGCTGGGCGTGCGCTCGCTCTGGCCCAGGCTCTCGTTGAAGCGGACCTGCTTCGAGCCGGGGATGGTCTTCATGGAGCCGTCGTCCTGCTTGGTGGGGCAGTCCGGAATGTCCGTGATCATGTCGCGCGGGATGCTCAACGCGGTCGCGTTGGAGCGGTCCTTGGAGACGTGCAGCAGGAGAGTGGTGTCCGCGTGGCCGACGCTGCCCTCGTCGCCGTAGCCCTTGTTGCCGCTGCCGCTGCGCTTGTCCGTGCCGACGAGCAGGATGTTGATGGCGCGGTCCTTGCTGAACCCGCCGGTGCCCGCGCCGTCGTCGGAGACGGCCGTGATGTTGTCGTTGAGGTGCTGGTAGTAGAGATAGCCGCCGACCGCGGCGACGACGACCACGAAGGCCACCGTGCCGCCCGTCCAGATGGCGATCTTCTTGCCGGTGTTCTTCTTCTTGGGCCGCCTGTTGCGCCGCCCGGTCGGCTCCGGCTGCGCGCCGCGCCGCCTGCGCTGGCCCGGCACCTGCTCGCGGCCGTGCTCCCGGCCGCCGGTGGAGCCGTGCTCGGATCCCTGGCGGCGTCCGTGGTCACGGCCGGGCTCGCGGGTGTGGTCCCGGCCCTGGTCGCGGCCGCGCTCACGGCCGCCCGGGCGCTCGGAACCGTGCCCCGGCGGCCGGGGCGCGGCGCCCCGGGGGCCGGGCACTCCAGGCGGCGCCGACTGCCCTGCGGAAGGACTCAGTCGCAGTTCGTAGTCGCCTGTCTGCGGGTTCAGTACCCACTGGTCTGCGGGGTCGATGTCATCAGCCCGCCCACGGCCTTGCGCGTCCACGGTTGTTTGCGTCCTCCGTCAGGGCCACGCGGCGCCTTTCCCCCCTCAAGAAGGCGCTCGGTCAGTCGTACAACGGTGCGCGGTCGCGAAGACCGGGCACCGGATCGGCTCACACTATCCGCCCAGTTCAGCGTCCAACGACGCCGGTGACAAATTCCACTCCCCCTCAGGGCACCTACAACTGGGCAATCCACCCAATTTCTTTGGCGAGGTGCCCTTCCCGGCGATGCCGGTCCTACTCGCAGCTGGTCCGGTCGGCCGTGTTGCCCCGGAATGTGGGCGCGGGGCTCGGCGTATGACTCGGGTCGTCCGGCTTCTCGTCGCTCTCGCCGTCGTAGCTCCCTGAGGAGTCGCCGTCGCCGGTGTATTCGTCCGATTCGCCGTCCTCGTACGCGGATTCGCCTTCGTCGTACGTCTCTTCGGAGTCGTCCTCGTACGCCTTGGAAGCCGTCCGTTCGTACGTGGCCGCCGCGGCGTCGCGCGTCACGCGCACCGGCTCGTCCTTCCGCAGCCGCGTGAAGAGTTCCTCCGCGGCGGGTTCGACCAACTCGTCGCGATTCGCGTCATAGGCGTAGGAACGCCGTGGCACGGTGAGGAACTGAACCCGTTCTGTGGGGATATTGCGCACCCCGCGCACCAGTTCGTACAAACCGCGCAGACTCGCCAGGCCCGGGTCCGTCGTCAGCGAGGACGTGGCCGCGTCCAGAACGGGATAGAGCTTCACCGGATTCAGCAGGACGTCATTGCTGCGCACCTTGTTGACGAGCGCGGCCAGGAACTCCTGCTGCCGGTCCATGCGATCGGTGTCGCTGCCGTTGCCGAGCGACTTGCGGGCGCGTACGTAGCCGAGGGCCTGCTCGCCGTCGAGGGTCTGCGGACCCGCGGGCAGCCGCACCTTCGCGGCGCGGTCGTCGACGGGCTCCTCCAGGCAGACCCGCACCCCGTCGACGGCGTCCACCATGTCCTTGAACCCGGCGAAGTCCACGACCATGTGGTGGTCGATCCGGATGTCGGTGAGCTTCTCCACCGTACGGATCGTGCAGGCCGTGCCGCCGAACTCGAACGCCCAGTTGAACTGGGCGAATTGGGCGCGGGTGCGGGAGCCGTCCGGGCGGCGGCAGCTCGGGATGTCCACCATCAGGTCGCGCGGCAGCGACACGGCGGTCGCGCTCTGCCGGTCCGCGGCCAGGTGCAGCAGGATCGTGGTGTCCGAGCGCTGGGTGCCCGGGTCGCGGCCGTACTTGCGGTTGTCGCGCCCGGAGCGGGAGTCGGAGCCGATCAGCAGGATGTTCTGGGCGTCGTGCACGAGCGGCGTCGGCCGCTCCGCGTCGTAGCGCGCCAGCTCGGCCGCGGCACCGGTGTCCTTGGTGATGTTCCCGTTCAGCTTCGTGTACGCGGCCCAGCCGACACCGCCCGCGGCGAGCACGAGGACGGCGGTGGCGAGCGCGGCCCAGCGCAGCCAGCGGAGCCTGCGGCGGCGCGGCCCGAACCCGGCGGGGCTCGCGCCCGCCCCCGGCGCGTACGTGGCCTCGCGTGGCGCGGAGGCGGCCCCTGCCGCCTCCTCGCCCGGCTCGGACGGCGTGCGCGCGGTGTCGGTCACGTGGCGGTCCACCCCTCATGGCTGCGGTCGGTGCACGGTCGCTCTGCTCGCTGTGCGCTCTGCGTGCTCTTACGACCATGGACCGGCGCGCGCCGGGGGGCCTGCGGGCCAGGGGCTCGGCTGGGCCGAACGGGGGATGTCGGCGGGGCTCCGGCGGGGGCGGGGTGGGCCGGGGTGGTGGGTGGCGGGGCCGCCGAGGCGCCTGTCGGGGCCGCCGAGGGGGCCCCGCCGGGACCTCGGCTCGACCTCAGCGGGCCGTCGCCGTGACCCGCTCGCTCTCGATCCGCTTCTCCAGGCCGCCCTCGCCCAGCCGGTCGAGATGGCGGCACAGGACCACCGAGCCGCCCGCGGCCAGCGGCGCGTAGAGCCCGGCGCTCAGGCCGTCCCAGCTGCCGTAGGGCAGGTCGGAGAGCAGCCGGGAGCCCGGGGCGAGGCCCAGCTCGGCGGCGTCGGCGCGGGCCCGCGCCACCAGCTCGGCGCCGGTCAGCTCCAGGCCGTCGACGGCGAGCGCGGGCTCGTCGGGGTCCACGGGCGCGTACGGGGCGAAGCGGTCGCCCTGGCTCGGCACCTCCACGGCGTAGTCGGCGAAGCCCGCGGGGGCCTCGGGGAAGCGGCCGCCGAGGGGGCGCAGGGCGAGGGCCACGCGCTCGCCGGAGCAGGCCCGCGCCGCGGCCAGGCTGTCGGGGTCGGGGCCGCTGACGACGAGGTCGGCCGCCGCCGGGTCGCCGCCGACGTCCGCGACGACGCCCACGGAGGAACAGGCGAGCAGCCACACCGCCGTCTGCCAGTGCGCGGGCAGCAGCAGCGCGAGCCGGTCGCCGGGCTCGGCGGACAGCTCGCCCTGGAGGAGGTTGGCGGTCTTGGCCACCCAATTGGCGAAGGTGGCCACGGACAATTCGACGCGCTCTCCGGTGGCGTCGTCGTAGTACGTCACGAGCGGGCGCGCCGGGTCCGCGGCGAGCGCGGATCGCAGCAGGTCGGCAGGGGTGCGGTCGTTGGCGTTCACGGCCGCAAGGGTACGCGGGCCACGGCGTGTCGCCGCTGCGGGACGCCCAGTTGGGGCCGCCGGTCGGGCGGTCGGCGGGCCGACGGGCCGTCAGTTCCGGGCGGTCCCCGATGGACAGATATGTACCGGTGTGTCAACTATCAGTTGTATGCGTGGATTCCTTGCTTCCTCGATCGGTGTCACCTGCGCCACGGCGCTCGCCCTCCCCCTCGCCCTGACGGCGTCCGATACCGCGGCCGTCACCCGGCCCGCCGCGGCGACGCTGCCCGGCAGCACCCAGTCGCTGCCCCTGGGACCGCTCGGCGCCGACCGCGCGGGCGGCGCGGAGCAGCGCGACCAGGGGCTCGCCCGCCGCGACGTACGCCCGTTCTCCCTGGTGGGCGTCGTCTGGGACGACCCGGACGTCGAACTGCACGGCCAGGTCCAGGTCCGCACCCGCGCGACCGGCACGACGAGCTGGTCCTCCTGGCAGGAGGTCGAGACGCACAACCACGAACACGCGGCCGACCCCGGCACGGCCGAGGGCGACTCAGGACGCGTCCGCGGATCGACGGCGCCCCTGTGGGTCGGGGACTCCGACGGGGTCGAGCTGCGGGTGCGGGCAGCCCCCGATGGCGGCGAGGGCGGCGCCGGGCGGGCCACCGGACGGGCCGGGCGCGCGCTGCCGGAGACGGAGGCGGCGCTGCCCGCGGGCCTGCGCCTCGAACTCGTCGACCCCGGGGAGCACCCGGCGCCGCCCGCCGACCTGTACGAGGGCGGGGCGCCGCAGGGAGCCCCGGCGAAGGCCGACGGCGTCCAGGCGGGGCTGCCGGACGCGGCCGGGGGCCTCATGACCGCCGAGTCCGCGGCCGCCTCCGCCGTGAACGCCGACCTCGCCCCGCTCGGTGCCTCCGCCGTCGCCGCGCTCGACCGGGCGCACACACGGGCGGACCTCGTCGCCGCGCACGGCGGTGACGTCACCAGGGCCAGGCCGTACATCGGGCCGCGGCCGCGCATCGTCACCCGGCGCGGCTGGGGCGCCGACGAGAGCCTGCGCGAGCGGAACTTCGCGTACACCAGGACCGTCAAGGCGGCCTTCGTGCACCACAGCGCCACCGGCAACAACTACAGGTGCTCGCAGGCGCCCTCCGTCCTGCGCAGTATCTACCGCTACCACGTCAAGAGCAGCGGCTGGCGCGACTTCGGCTACAACTTCGCCGTCGACAAGTGCGGAAACATCTACGAAGGCCGTGCCGGGGGAGTGGCCAAGGCCGTCCTCGGCGCGCACACTCTCGGTTTCAACAGCAACAGCATGGGCATCGCCGTCCTCGGCACGTTCACCAACACCAAGCCGCCCAAGGCAGCGGTGACCGCGGTCGCGAAGCTCACCGCGTGGAAGCTCGGCCTGTACGGCGCGAATCCCCGCGGCACGACACACCTGACGTCGGGCGGTGGGAACCTCTACAGGAAGGGCACCAGCGTGCGGCTCAACGTGATCTCCGGCCACCGGGACGGATTCGCCACGGAGTGTCCCGGCCGCCTGCTGTACAAGAAGCTCGGCACGGCCCGGTCCGCGTCGGCCCGCTACCAGGGCCGCTGAGGGCCGTCCCACCGGGACCGCCGCTCCCCGTCCACCGGGGCCGCGGTGGTCCCTCGCCCCGCGGACCCGCTCATCCATCTGCATACACTGGCCGGCCGACACGAAACCTCGGCCGGCCCCAGCAGGAAGCAGAGACGACAGGTGACAGAAGCGATCCTCCTGGTCGGCGGCAAGGGCACCCGGCTGCGTCCGCTCACGGTGAACACACCCAAGCCGATGGTCCCGGCGGCGGGTGTCCCCTTCCTCACCCACCAGCTGGCCCGCGCCCGCGCGGCGGGCGTCGACCACATCGTGCTCGCCACCTCCTACCTCGCGGAGGTCTTCGAGCCGTACTTCGGCGACGGCTCGGCGCTCGGCCTCCACATCGAGTACGTGACCGAGGAGGAACCCCTCGGCACCGGCGGCGCCATCCGCAACGTCGCCTCGCGGCTGCACTCGGGCCCCGAGGACCCCGTCCTGGTCTTCAACGGCGACATCCTCACGGGCCTGGACATCCGGGCCCTGGTCGCCGAGCACCAGCGCGTCGACGCGGACGTCTCCCTGCACCTCACGAAGGTCTCCGACCCGCGGGCGTACGGCCTGGTCCCCACCGACCCGACCGGGCGCGTCACGGCCTTCCTGGAGAAGCCGCAGACCCCGCAGGAGATCGTCACCGACCAGATCAACGCGGGCGCGTACGTCTTCCGGCGCTCCGTCATCGACACCATCCCCGCCGGTCGGCCCGTCTCCGTCGAACGCGAGACCTTCCCCGACCTGCTCGCCTCCGGGGCCCACCTCCAGGGCATGGTCGACTCCACCTACTGGCTGGACCTCGGCACCCCCCAGGCCTTCGTACGTGGCTCCGCCGACCTCGTCCTCGGCCGCGCCCCGTCCCCCGCCGTGCCCGGCCGCTGCGGCGACCGCCTCGTCCTGCCCTCCGCCCGCGTCTCGTCCGGCGCCAAGCTCACCGGCGGCACGGTCATCGGCGAGGACGCCTTCGTCGGCGAGGGGGCGCGGCTCGTCGGCAGCACGGTGCTCTCCGGCGCCGTCATCGAGCCCGGCGCCGTCATCACCGACTCCCTCATCGGCGCCCGTGCCTCGGTCGGGGCGCGCTCGGTGCTCACCGGGGCGGTCGTCGGCGACGGCGCGTTCGTCGGCGCCGACAACGAGCTGCGGGACGGGGTCCGCGTCTGGTGCGAAGCTCGCCTCCCGGCGGGTTCGGTGCGCTTCTCCTCCGACCAGTAGCCCCGGCACGCCTGCCCGCCGCCCCCGAGGCGCGCAGCGCCGATCGGGGGCGGTCCGTCCCACCCGGAGGGGACACCCGCCCCCGGGGTCCAGGGGCGCAGCCCCGGTTCCGGGAAAGGGGCGGGATCGGGGAGCCCCCGGCAGGGCCACCACGTACCCTCAACGGATGTCGTCCCGTTTCGCCCCGCGCCCCACCCGCACCACCGTGCGCGGCGGCGAAACGACGATCCCCCGAGGCACCCCCCGCCAGAACACCGCGGCGGCAACCCGCACCTGGAAACCCCCCACCCCCCTGAACCTGAGCCTCACCCTCGGCCCCCTCCGCAGGGGCCCCGCCGACCCCACCTTCCGTACCACCCCCGACGGCTCCGTCTGGCGAGCCACCCGCACCCCCCAGGGCCCGGCCACCCTCCGCGTCGCCCTGCGCGCGGACACGGCGGAGGCGGAGGCCTGGGGCCCGGGCGCGGACTGGCTCCTGGACGGCCTCCCGAACCTCCTCGGCGCCCGGGACACCCCGGAGGACTTCGCGCCCCGCCACCGCCTGGTCGCGCGGACCGAGCGCCGCCGCCAGGGCCTGCGCCTGCTCCGCACGGGCCTGGTGATGGAGACCCTGATCCCGTCGATCCTGGAGCAGAAGGTCACGACGGACGAGGCGTACCGCGCCTGGCGCCTCCTGGTCCGCAAGTACGGCGAACCGGCCCCCGGCCCGGCCCCCGCCCAGGCCCGTATGCACGTGATGCCGGACCCGCGCACATGGTCACGCATCCCGTCCTGGGAGTGGCACAAGGCGGGCGTGGACGACAAGCGCGCGGCGACGATCCTGCGCGCGGCCCGGGTGGCCCCCCGCCTGGAGGAGGCGGCGGCGATGGACCCGGTGGCGGCCCGCACCCGCCTCGAACTGATCCCCGGCATCGGCCCCTGGACCTCCGCCGAGACCGTCCAGCGCAGCAACGGTGCCCCCGACGAGGTGACGGTCGGCGACCTCCACCTCCCCGGCATCATCGGCTACGCCCTCGCAGGCGACCGCACAGCCGACGACACCCGCATGCTGGAACTCCTGGCCCCCTACGAGGGCCAACGCCACCGAGCAGCCCGCCTGATCCTCCTCAGCGGCCACACCCCACCCCGCCGCACCCCGAGGATGCGCAAGGGAAACATCGCGGCACTCTGAGTGGGACGCCCCTTCCCGCCCGACTCGGCGAACTCACCAGCCCGTCATGGGGGTACCCCCTGCTCCTCAAGAGCTTGGGGGAGTTTGAGGACGAGGCCGCAGGCCGATCGGCGGCGGTCCGTCCCACCCGGAGGGGACACCCACCCCCGGGGTCCAGGGGCAGAGCCCCGGTTTCGGGAAAGGGGCGGGCCTGGGGCGCCCCGCGAGGGAACCGCTACCGCACAGCCACGAACCCCTCGACCCCTCGCTCCCCCCGCGCCACCGCAGGCGAAGCCGCGTGCCCCACAGCAACAGCCCCCATCGGATCCCACTCCCCAGGAAGCTCAAGAGCCTTTCGCACGACATCCCGACAGAACATCGTCGAAGAAACCCAAGCGGACCCGAGCCGCTCCCCGGCCAACGCGACAAGGAAGTTCTGCACCCCGGCCCCGGCGGCGACGACGAACATCTCCCGCTCGGCCCCGTCCCGCCGAGCGTCCCCGTACGTATGCGCCCCGTCCATGACGAGGCACGGCACCACGAGGTAGGGGGCGTTCCGCAGCACGTCCCCACGCCGCACCCGCCGGGCGATGGCGTCCTCGGACTTCCCGTCCCGCCGCAGATCGGCGATCCAGGCGTCCCGCATGGCGTCGAGCAGCCGCACCCGCGACTCCTCGGACTCCAGGAGCACGAACCGCCAGGGGGTGGTGTGGTGCGGCGCGGGCGCGATGACGGCGGCGGCGACGGCGCGTCGTACGGCTCCGGGGTCGACGGGTTCGTCGGTGAACTCCCGGACGGTCCGCCGCAGCGACAGCGCCTCGCGCACGGCCTCGGACGTACCGAGCCGGAACATGTCGTCCCGGGCGCTGCGCACCAGGGCCCGGGCCCCGAGCTCGGCGCCTTCCGACTCCGAGCCGCCCTGCGCCCCCTCTGAACCAGCTGAGCCCTCTGAGCCCGCTGAACCCTCTGAATCCGCCGAGGCCTCCGCACCCCGGGTGACCACATGCCCAAGCCCCCGCACGACCGCGACCGGCAGCCCCGCCGCCTTCCCCTTGACGAGGTCACCGGCGGCGGCCAACTCGTCGGCGGTGGCGACGACGGTGGCGACGAGCGGATTCCCGTACGAGTCCGTGCCGCCGCGCAGGTCGTCGAGGACCCGCACGCCCGCGGCGCCGATGGCGACGTCGGTGAGCCCGGCCCGCCAGGGCCGCCCGAAGGTGTCGGTGACGAGGACGCCGACGTCGACGCCGAGCGCGTCCCGCAGGCCCTGGCGGATGGCGCGGGCGGAGGCGTCGGGGTCCTCGGGGAGCAACAGGACGGTCCCGGCGGGGGTGTTGGAGGCGTCGACCCCGGCGGCGGCCATCACGAGGCCCTGCCGGTTCTCGACGATGCGCAGCGTCCCGCGCCGGGCCACGACGCGTACGGTCTCCGCGTCGATGGCCGCTTCCCGGTCGGCCGCGGCGACGACGCGCCCCTCGGCCTTGCTGACGATCTTCGAGGTGACGAGCACGACGTCCCCGTCGGCGAGCGCGGGCTCGGCGACGGCGATCAGCTTCGCGACGTCGTCACCGCGCCGCACCTCGGGCATCCCGCCCACGGCCCACACCCGGAACCCGGGCACGTCCCCGGACGGGGACGCGGCCCCGTCGGACCGGGACCCCGCAGCGCCCGCACCCGCGGAACCCGCAGCACTCGCGGAACCCGCAGCACCCGCCCCCGCGGGCCCCACGGCCCCCGAAGAACCCGCGGAATCCCTCACGCCCGCACCTCCTCAGCCAGCGCCAGCGCCTCCCGCGCCATCGCCGTGGTGGCGTCCTCGTCCGTCATGAGCAGCGGGATGGCCCGGCACCGGATCCCGGCGGACTCGACGCGCTCGACGGCGGACGCGTCCACCGTGTCGACGAGCCAGCCGTCGAGGAGTCCGCTGCCGTAGTGCTCGGCGACGGCGGCGGCCGTGGTCTCCACGCCGACGGCGGCGAGGACCTTGTCGGCCATGCCGCGCACGGGCGCGCCGCCGACGATGGGGGAGAGGCCGACGACGGGGACCCCGGCCTCGGCGATGGCCTCGCGGATGCCGGGCACGGCGAGGATCGTGCCGACGCTCACGACGGGGTTGGACGGCGGGAACAGCACGATGTCGGCCTCGGCGATGGCTTCCAGGACGCCGGGCGCGGGCTTGGCCTGCTCGGCGCCGACGGGCACGATCGCGTGCGCGTCCACGGAGGCGCGCAGCCGCACCCAGTACTCCTGGAAGTGCACGGCCTTGCGCTCGCCGTCGAGTTCGATGCCGACGTGCGTCTCCACGCGGTCGTCGGACATGGGGATGAGCCGCACGCCGGGCTGCCAGCGCTCGCACAGCGCCTCGGTGACGGCGCTGAGCGGATATCCGGCCGCGAGCATCTGGGTGCGCACGATGTGCGTGGCGAAGTCCCGGTCGCCGAGCCCGAACCAGTCGGGTCCGACGCCGTACGCGCCGAGTTCCTCCTTGACCCTGAAGGTCTCGTCGGCCCGCCCCCAGCCCTGTTCCTCGTTGATGCCGCCCCCGAGCGTGTACATCACCGTGTCCAGGTCGGGGCAGACCTTCAGGCCGAACAGGTGGATGTCATCACCGGTGTTGCCGATGACCGTGATCGCCGCGTCGGGCGCGGCCTTCTTGAGGCCGCGGAGGAAACGGGCGCCGCCGATGCCGCCGGCCAGAACCACAATGCGCATGCGCCCAGCATCGCAGGCGGGTACGACATCGTGTCAGGCGGTCACGGGATTCAGGCGGTCACGGGATCGTGCGGCGCGCGGGCCTCGCAACGGGCCGTGTGCATCGGCATCTCGGTGAGGCCGGGGTAGTACACGTGCAGGCTCACGGCCGGTTCGAGGGAGTCGTTGACGACCTCGTGGACGTACCCCGGCGCGAAGACGCGCTGCGCGCCGGAGCCCAGGGTCCGCGCGGCGCGCTCCGTACGCTCCGTCAGTTCGCCCTGGAGGACGGTGAGCACGCCGCTGGAGCGCCCGTGGTCGTGGGATCCGCTGCCCTGTCCGGGCACCCACGACAGGAGCCACACCTCGTAGCCGGGCCCGGTGCGCAGGCGGTGGTACCAGCGGGTGGCGGCGTCGTACTGGACGAGGGGGGCCCACTGGGAGCGGTCGGCGGCGATGGCGCGGGCGAGGCCCGCGAACTCGGCGACGGTGACGGGGTGCTCGCGCGCGGGCTGCAGGAGGTGCGGGACTTCGAGGATGTCGCCGGCGATCTGGAGGTCGCTGTCGCTGTTCATGGTGCGGTGGTTCCTCAACGTATGAGTGCTGGGGTGTCGCAGGATGGGGTCGTACGAAGCCGTGCGGTGGAGACGAGCTGTACGAAGCCGTACGACGCTGTGCGAAGCAGTCGTACGAGGGGGAGTGGCTCAACAGCCGGAGGCGCGCCTCAACAGCTGGAACAGATGCCCGTACAGCGACAGCGCGCGGGGGCAGCACCGGAAGACCCGCCAGTGCGGGTCACGGAAAGCGCCAAGTTCGCGAGCATGCCCACCAGGACAGCGGCTCACACCCGTGGTGTCAACTCGACGTCCGAATTGTGGACAATGTTTCACCTCATCCGGTTCCTCTGAGCGGCGAAAGGTTTGTGCAGTCGCCCCGGGGGACACATGCCGCATCAACCAGCGCTCGCGGGCGCGTCAACCGGCGCGTCAACCGGCGCTCGTCCGCCGTTGTGATCCTGTGATCCGAATGTGATCCGGTTCGCTTCGGCGTCGTCCGATGCAACGGGAGTGAGTGCCGTGGCGTCCCTGTCGTCGAGGCCACTGAGTGCCCATGACAGGGCGGGCGGCGGACCGGCCGCAGGCAAGTGTCACGTTTTAGGTAGATTTGAACACTTTCCGCAAAGCCTTGGTTCCGCAGAGTGAATAAGGGGCCCAATAGCAGATCTCGGCTTGACTGCCCCGGATCGGCACACTTGTAATTTCACTCGTGTCGTTCAGCCGAAATCGGTAACGGCAGCACCACGGGGACGCGAAGACAGACGAGGGGCGCACATGACCGAGCTGGTTCAGGAACTGCTGGTCGAGGACGCGGACGAAGAAATCGGCTGGCAGGAGCGCGCACTGTGCGCCCAGACCGACCCCGAGTCCTTTTTTCCCGAGAAGGGCGGCTCCACGCGCGAGGCCAAGAAGGTCTGCCTCGCCTGCGAGGTCCGCTCCGAATGCCTTGAGTACGCGCTTGCGAACGACGAACGATTCGGCATCTGGGGCGGCCTCTCGGAGCGGGAACGCCGCCGCCTGAAGAAGGCGGCCGTCTAGCCCGACGGCCGTCCGCCCCCGCCCCGGGGCCGTACGACCGCCGGTGCCCGATCCTCCGCATTGCCCCCTTCGAGCGGCACTCATACCCCTTGTCGCCGCTCGTCGCCGCACAACGAACAGCCCGTCGCCCAAGGGTTATCCACAGGCGGCGGGCTGTTGTGGTGCCAGCCGTTAGTGTGGGGCCCCGTCCGAGACGCCAGAGCGCCCCCACGGGGCGCGGGCGTCCACCGCAGTCCAGCGAACCGGGGCCCGTACCTCGATGTCCGTGCACAGCCACCCGGCAGCCCACGAAGGCGCTGCCGCCGGGTTCGACCCGTCCCGCGCGGCCGGCTTCGACCCGGCAAGCCCACCCGAGTTCCCGCGGCATGTCGTCACCGCCGTGCTCGTCTCCCACGACGGCGCCCGCTGGCTGCCCGACGCCGTCGCCGGACTCCTCGGCCAGGACCGCCCCGTGCAGAACGCGATCGCGGCCGACACCGGCAGCGCCGACGACTCCGCGCGCCTGCTCACCGAGGCCCTCGGCCCCGACCGCGTGCTGCACCTCGCCCGCCGCTCCGGCTTCGGCACCGCCGTCGACGAGGCGGTCCGCACGGCACCCGTGCTCACCCCCGAGGACCTGCCGTACCTCAAGCGCCCCAGCGGCTGGGACCCGGTGAGCCGCAGCTGGCGCGACGACGCGTACGACATGCCGGAGCTGCCGCACGGCGAGCCCGAGCAGTGGCTGTGGCTCCTGCACGACGACTGCGCCCCCGAGCCCGGCGCCCTCGCCGAGATGCTGCGCGCCGTCGAGAACGAACGCGAGCTCGGCCAGGACACCCAGGACATCGCGATCGTCGGCCCCAAGCTCCGCGGCTGGTACGACCGCAGGCAGCTCCTCGAGGTCGGCGTCTCCATCGCCCACTCCGGCCGCCGCTGGACGGGCCTGGACCGGCGCGAGCAGGACCAGGGCCAGCACGACCACGTGCGGCCCGTGCTCGCCGTCTCCACCGCCGGGATGCTGGTCCGGCGCGAGGTCTTCGAGCAGCTCGGCGGCTTCGACCGGCGACTGCCCCTGATGCGCGACGACGTCGACCTGTGCTGGCGCGCGCACACCGCGGGACTGCGCGTCCTGGTCGCCCCGGACGCCGTCGTGCGGCACGCCGAGGCGTCCTCGCGCGAGCGCCGCACCGTCGACTGCGTGGGCCGCACGGCCACCTCGCCGCACCGCGTGGACAAGGCGGGCGCGGCGTACACCCTGCTGGTGAACTCCCGCACGGCGGTGCTGCCCTGGGTCTTCGTGCGGCTCGTCGTCGGCACGGTCCTGCGCACCCTCGCCTACCTGGTCGGCAAGGCCCCCGGGCAGGCCCTCGACGAAGTCGCCGGGCTCTTCGGCACGTTGCTGCGGCCCGAGCGGATCCTCGCCGGACGCAGGAAGCGCGGCAAGCCGGTCGTCGAGGCCAGTGAGACGCGGCCGCTGTTCCCGCCACCGGGCGCCACGGTCCGCGCCACCGTCGAGCAGGTCGCGAGCAACCTGGTCGGCCGCTCCGACCCGGAGGTCACGGCCGCGGGCCGGCACGGCGGCGCCGTCGAGTCCGGACCCGGCGGCGACGACGCCGACTTCCTGGAGATCGAGCAGTTCGCCCGCGTCAAGCGCATCGCCCGCAAGCCCGGCCCCGTGCTCTTCGTAGTGCTGCTGTTCGTCTCCCTCATCGCCTGCCGGGCCCTGCTCGGCGGCGGCGCGCTCGCGGGCGGTGCGCTGCTGCCCGCGCCTGCCGACGCCTCCGGGCTGTGGTCGCGGTTCCTGGACGGCTGGCATCCGGTGGGCATCGGCGGCACCGAGTCCGCGCCGCCCTACCTGGCGCTCCTCGGCCTCCTCTCGACCCTCCTGCTCGGCTCCAGCGGCCTCGCCGTCACGGTGCTCCTGGTCGGCTCGGTGCCCCTCGCGGGCTTCACGGCGTACTTCGCCTCCCGGCCCCTCGTCCAGTCGCGCCTCCTGCGCGCGTGGGCGTCCGTCGCGTACGCCTTCCTGCCCGCCGCCACGGGCGCGCTCGCGGGCGGGCGCATCGGCACGGCCGTCCTCGCGATCCTGCTGCCGCTCATCGCGCGCGCGGGCGTCTCGGCCAGCGGCCTGGCCGCGACCGACGGCGCACGCGGCAGCTGGCGCGCCACCTGGGCGTACGCCCTCCTGCTGACCGTCACGACCGCCTTCACGCCGATCGTGTGGCCCATCGCGCTCGTCCTCGGCCTCGCGCTGCTCGCGGTGCACCGCAGGGACCTCGCCGCGTACGGCCCCCGGTTCCTCGCCGCGCTCGGCACGCCCCTGCTGGTGCTCGCGCCCTGGTCGCTCTCGCTGCTGCCGTTCGGCTTCTTCAAGGAGGCCGGGCTCGAGTACGGCACGGGGGCCGCGTCGGCGCTCGACCTGCTCGGCGCCAGCCCCGGCGGGCCCGGCACCGTCAGCGGACTGCTGCTCATCGGCGTCGTCCTCGCCGCGCTCGGCGCGCTCCTGCGCGGCCAGCGGCAGGCGGCGATCCGCACGGCCTGGGCCGTCGCCCTGGTGGCGCTCGTCTTCGCGGCCCTGTCGAACGGCTCCGCGTGGGCGGGCCCGGCCACGCTCGCGTACGGCATCGCGCTGCTCGCCGCCGCCGCGCTCGGCGCCGACGGGGCCCGCGCGCGGGTCGCCGAGCAGAGCTTCGGCTGGCGGCAGCCGGTGGCCGCGCTCATCGCCTTCGCCGCGGCCGCGGGCCCGCTGCTCGCCGCCGCCGGGTGGATGATCGGCGGCGCCGACGGCCCCCTGGAGCGGCGCGACCCGGTGCAGGTGCCCGCGTTCGTCGCCGAGGAGAGCGGCACCCAGGACCAGGCCCGCACCCTCGTCCTGGACAGCGCCACGCCCGCCGAGGTGTCCTACACCCTCGTCCGCGGCTCGGGTGCCCGCCTGGGCGACGCCGAACTCGCCGCGGCCGACGGCACCCACAAGCGGCTCGACCGGATCGTCGGCCGCCTCCTCGCGGGCTCCGGCGCCGACCAGGCCGACCAGCTCGGCGGCTACGCGGTGCGCTACGTCCTCGTCCGCGACGGCGCCCCCCGCCAGCTGAGCCGCACCCTCGACGCCACCCCCGGCCTGACCCGGCTCAGCCAGGAGGACGGCAGCGCCCTGTGGCGCGTGGACCGGCAGGTCGCCCGCGCCGCCATCGTGCCGAGGACCGGCGACCCGGAGCCGGTGGCCGCCGGCCCCGTCGAGCTGCACACCCGCATCCCCGCGGGCAAGGAGGGCCGCGTCCTGCGCCTGGCCGACTCGGCCGCCCCGGGCTGGACGGCCACCCTGGACGGCCGCGCCCTGACCCGCACGACCGTCGACGGCTGGGCGCAGGGCTTCGAGCTGCCCGCGACCGCGGGCCGCCTCGACGTCACGTACGAGCCGACGGCCGGCCACACGGGCTGGCTGTGGGCGCAGGGCGCGCTCGCCGTGGTCCTGGTGGTCCTCGCGCTGCCCGGGCGGCGCAGGGACGTCGACGACGACCTGCCCGAGGAGCCCGTGCTGCCCGCCCAGGCCGTCGCGGGCGAGGGCCGCAGGGCGCGCAGGCTGCGGGCCCAGGGCGAGGCCGCCCAGGACGGCGCCGACGGGGTGCCCGGGGAGGAGGGTCTGGGCGCCGTCCCGGCCCAGCACACGCCCGACCAGGCGGGGGCTTCCGGGTACGACGGGTGGCAGACCCCGGCCCCCGCGGGCGCCGACCACGGCGCGTACGGCGGCGAACAGGCCTACCAGGGCGGGCAGTACGGCTCCTACGAGCAGCCGTACCAGGCCGACCCCTACCAGGCGGGCCCCGGCGGCGCCGCGCACGGCGGACAGTACGACCCGTACGCCTACGGCGGGTCCTACGGAGGCGACCAGCCGGGCTACGGACAGACGTACGACCCGGCGGGCGGCACCGGCACCGGGGGTGTCCCCGGCCCGGCCGGCCCCGCCGACCCCACGGATCCCGGCTACGCCCAGCAGCTCCCGCCGATGCCGCCGCAGTCCCCGCCGATGCCGCCGCGACCCCCGCGCGGCCCCGACAGTGAGCGTCCCGACGGGAGCCAGCAGTGAACCGCACCACCGTGTCCCTGATCGCCGCGACCGCCGCCCTGGCCGCCGTCACCGGCTTCGCCTCGGTCAACGCCCCCGACGGCGGCGACGACGCGGCGAAGACCGCGAAGCGGCTGCCCGTGGAGCGCACCAGCCTGCTGTGCCCCGAGCCCAGCACGTCCGACCTCGCGGAGACGGCCTACACCGCGTTCACGCCCCCCTCCGGGGGCGCCGCGAGCGGCGGCAAGGCCGAACTCCTCCCGGCCCCGAAGGTCCTGACGGACACCCACCAGGGCGGCAAGGACCGCACGAAGGGCCTCAAGCCGTTCCTGACCCAGAAGTCCCCGGGCAAGCCCGTGACCGGCGAGGAGTCCGGCGCCGAGGCGCCCGCGCTCGTGGGCAGCGCCGACGGCGCCCTCGCGCCCGGCTGGACCGTCCAGCAGACCACCACGGTCAGCGCGGGCTCCGGGCGCGGCGTCCAGGGCGCCAACTGCGGTGCCCCGGACACCGAGTTCTGGTTCCCGGGCGCCAGCACCGCCAAGGGCCGCAGCGACTACATCCACCTGACCAACCCGGACGACGCGGCGGCGGTCGTGGACGTCGAGCTGTACGGCCGCGACGGAAGCATCAAGGCCGACGTCGGCCAGTCCATCCAGATCCAGCCGCACTCCAGCGTCCCCGTGCTGCTGTCCACGCTCACCGGCAAGCCGTACACGAACATCACGATGCACGTCGCCGCGCGCAGCGGGCGCGTGGCCGCGGCCGTGCACTCCTCGGACGACAAGCTCGGCGGCGACTGGCTGCCCGCCTCCACCGACCCCGCACCCAGCCTGGTCCTGCCCGGCATCCCCAAGGACGCCACCTCGGTGCGCCTGGTCGCCTTCGCGCCCGGCTCCGACGACGCGGACCTGAAGGTGCGCCTCGCCTCGCCGACGGGCGCGATCACCCCGGCCGGGAACGAGACGCTGCACGTGAAGTCCGGCATGACGGCCGCCGTCGACCTCGGTGACGTCACCAAGGGGGAGGCCGGTTCGCTGCTCCTGACGCCCACGGAGGACGCGGTGCCCGTGGTCGCGGGGCTGCGCGTCACGCGCGGCAAGGGCGACAAGCAGGAGACGGCGTTCATCCCGGCGACGAGCGCCGTCGGGGCCCGCGCCACGGTCGCCGACAACCGCGCCAAGGGCTCCACGCTGTCCCTGGTGGCGCCCGGGAAGACGGGCCGCGTGAAGGTCACCGCGTCGGCGGGCACGGAGGCGGGGGAGCCCGTCACGAAGACGTACACGGTCAAGGGCGGTACGACCCTCGCGGTCGAGCCGCCGGTCCCTTCCGGCCTCAAGGGGGCCTACGCCCTCACCCTGGAGACCGAGTCCGGCGGCCCCGTGCACGCCGCCCGGATGCTGGAGCTCCCGGAGAACGGCATCCCCATGTTCACGATCCAGACGCTGCCGGACGACCGGGGGACGGTGGCCGTCCCTGAGGCCGAGCAGGATCTCGAAGTGCTGCAGAAGTGAGGCTTGGGGGCTGCGGCAGCGGGGCCTGGAGGGCCGCGGAAGTGCGGCCGGGGCTGCGTCAGCGAGGACGGGGGCTTCCTGCGGGCCCCTGCTACTCCTCGCCGTAGCGCGGGTCCACGGACTCCGGGGAGAGGCCGAGCAGCTCCGCCACCTGCTCCACGACCACTTCGTGGACCAGCGCGGCCCGCTCGTCGCGGCCCTTGGTGCGGATCTCGACCGGCCGCCGGTAGACGACGACCCGCGCGGGCCGCCCCTCGGAGGCCGAGATCGTCCCGCCGAGCGGCACCGTCCCGGCGCCCCACTCCTCGTCACCGGCGTCCCCGCCGATGGTCGGCGGCACGTCGAGCACCAGGAAGTCGATCTCGGTGAGCTGCGGCCAGCGCCGCTCCAGGCGCTCCACGGAGTCCTGCACGAGGTCCGTGAAGGCCTCCGCGCGGCTGGCGGAGAGCGGCACCTGGGGAGGCGCCACGGGGCCGCGCATGCCCCTGCCGTGACGGTCGCGTCGGCGGGGCCTCGGCTCACTGGAGCGGGGTTGTACGGGGTCGTCCATCACTGGGGAAGCGTAGTCCTCGAGATCGCCCTTTCCGCACGGAGCACGGCATGTCGCTTCCTGACCATTCCAGCCAAGCTTGGGCTCGATTGCGTATCTCTCCGGGACCGTCGATCTCGCGACGATTGGCCGCATTTGTACCGAGTGGTGACCGCGTTCAACACCGCAGGCCCCTCTGGCCCCTTGCGTCTTCGCAGGTCAGCGGCGCGCCCACGGGTGGCCCTGTGCGTGGGATCACAGCACGACACGGGGGAGTGACCTCATGGAGAGTCGTCGCGGCCCGCTCAAGAGTGCGGTACCGTCCAACGTCGTGAGCCCTGTACGTCGCTGTTCGCGCACCGCTTGCGGCCGTCCCGCCGTCGCGACGCTGACGTACGTCTACGCCGACTCGACCGCGGTCCTCGGCCCCCTCGCCACCTACGCCGAACCCCACTGCTACGACCTGTGCGCCGAACACTCCGAGCGCCTCACCGCGCCGCGCGGCTGGGAGGTCGTCCGCCTCGCCGACGGCTCCGGCCCGGCCCGGCCCAGCGGCGACGACCTGGAAGCGCTCGCCAACGCCGTGCGGGAGGCGGCGCGGCCGCAGGAGCGGGCCGCGGAGGCTGGCGGGAGCGGGGCGCGGGGAGCGGGCCCGATGGAGGTCGGACGCCGCGGGCATCTGCGGGTGCTGCGCTCGCCGGACTCCTGAACGGCGCTTCCGTGGTGCCGGACTCCTGAACGGCGCCTCCGTAGAGAGCCGTTATTCACCCTTGAACAACCCACCCCGCACGCCCCATTGACGGGTCGTTGGCGCGGACACGACCATTCCCCCCAGCCGTGAGAGATCGCTTTCCACATCACGGAATTCGGGGAGGCCCCTGTGTACGTCCAGGAACTGGAGCCCGTAGCCGACTCGCTCGGCCTGTCCGCCCTCGTCGCGACCCTGCCCCTGCTCACCGTCCTCGTCCTGCTCGGCGCCGTCCGGATGAAGGCCCACCGCGCGGGACTCATCGGCCTCGCGGTCGCCGCCGCCGTCGCCTGGCTCGCGTACGGCATGCCGCTCGGCCAGACCGCCTCCAGCGCCGCCCAGGGCGCCGTCTTCGGGCTCTTCCCCATCCTGTGGATCGTCGTCAACGCCCTGTGGGTGTACCGGATGACCGTCCGCACCCGGCACTTCGACATCCTGCGCCGCTCCTTCGGACGGCTCTCCGACGACCCGCGCATCCAGGCGCTCGTCGTCGCCTTCTGTTTCGGCGCGCTCCTGGAGGCGCTCGCGGGCTTCGGCGCGCCCGTCGCGATCTGCTCGGTGATGCTGGTCGCGCTCGGCTTCGACCCGGTGCGCGCCGCCGTCGTCGCCCTCGTCGCCAACACCGCGCCCGTGGCCTTCGGCGCCATGGGCACCCCCGTCGTGACGCTCGCCCAGGTCACCGGCATCCCGCTGGACACCGTCGCCACCGTCGTCGGCCGCCAGACCCCGCTGCTCGCCCTCGTCGTGCCGCTCCTCCTGGTCGCCCTGGTCGACGGGCGGCGCGGGCTGCGCGAGACCTGGATGCCCGCCGCGGCCTGCGGACTCGCCTTCGCCGCCGCCCAGTTCGCGGCCTCCAACTACGTCTCCGCGCAACTGGCCGACATCGGGGCCGCCTTGGCGGGCGCGGGAGCCCTCGTCGCCGTCCCGGGCGCCCGCAGGCCGGCCGCCGAGCCCGTCCGCGCCGCCGTCCTCACCGGCGCCCGCAGCACGGACCTGGACCACGACGACCCGCGCCCCGACGTGATGCGCGCCTACGCCCCGTACGCCCTCATCGTCGCGATCTTCTCCGTCGCCCAGATCCCGCCCGTGAAGGACTTCCTCGCCGAGGCGACCCGCACCTTCGACTGGCCCTTCCTGAACGTCGGCGACCCGACGGGCGACCCGGTCGGCGGGAACGTCTTCTCGCTGCCGATCGTTTCAACCGGTGGCACGCTCGTGCTCCTCGCGGGCGTCGGCACGGCCGTCGTCCTCGGCGTCCACGCGCGCGTGGCCGTGCGCGAATGGCTGGCGACCGTGCACGAACTGCGGTTCGCGATCCTCACCGTGACGAGCGTGCTCGGGCTCGCGTACGTCATGAATCTGTCCGGACAGGCCGCCACCATCGGGCACTTCGTGGCCGACGCGGGCGCGGGCCTCGCCTCCCTCTCGCCGGTGCTCGGCTGGTTCGGCGTCGCCGTGTCCGGCTCCGACACCTCCGCCAACGCGCTGTTCGGCTCGCTCCAGGTGACGGCCGCCGAGCAGTCGGGGCTCTCGCCCGAACTCCTCGCCGCCGCCAACAGTTCGGGCGGCGTCCTCGGCAAGATGATCTCCCCGCAGAACCTGACGATCGCCTGCGCGGCCGTCGGCCTCGCGGGCAAGGAGGGCGACCTGCTGCGCAAGGTGCTGCCCTGGAGCATCGGTCTGCTCCTGGTGATGTGCCTCATCGTGGTCGGCCAGAGCACGGCGGTGCTGGGATGGATGCTGCCCTGACGCGGCTTCCGGCTCGGCGTTGCGGGTAGTTTGTTGCCACCGACGAGGGCTTGCCGAGCTCCCTGAACCTTGCAGAGAGGGTTGCCGTGACTGCTGACCTGTCCCAGCTCGTGAAGGCGTACGACGTGCGCGGGGTGGTCCCGGACCAGTGGGACGAGTCCCTCGCGGAGCTGTTCGGCGCGGCCTTCGCGAAGGTGACGGGCGCGACGGCGATCGTCGTCGGGCACGACATGCGGCCCTCGTCGCCCGGCCTCTCCGGCGCCTTCGCGCGCGGGGCGACGGCGCTCGGCGTCGACGTCACCGAGATCGGCCTGTGCTCGACGGACCAGCTGTACTACGCCTCCGGCGCGCTGGACCTGCCCGGCGCGATGTTCACGGCCTCGCACAACCCGGCGCAGTACAACGGCATCAAGATGTGCCGCGCGGGCGCCGCCCCCGTCGGCCAGGACACCGGTCTCGCCGACATCCGCGCGCTGGTCGAGCGCTGGTCGGACGAGGGCGCCCCGGAGCCCGCGGCGACGCCCGGTACGGTCGTGCGTCGCGACACCCTCAAGGACTACGCGGCGCACCTGCGCTCCCTGGTGGACCTCACCACCATCCGCCCCCTGAAGGTCGTCGTCGACGCGGGCAACGGCATGGGCGGCCACACCGTCCCCACCGTCTTCGAAGGCCTGCCCCTCACGCTCGTCCCGATGTACTTCGAGCTGGACGGCACCTTCCCCAACCACGAGGCCAACCCGCTGGACCCGGCCAACATCGTCGACCTCCAGGAGCGCGTGCGCGAGGAGGGCGCCGACCTCGGCATCGCCTTCGACGGCGACGCCGACCGCTGCTTCGTCGTCGACGAGAACGGCGGCCCCGTCTCGCCGTCCGCGATCACCGCCCTGGTCGCCGCCCGCGAACTCGCCAAGCACGGCGGCTCCGGCACGGTCATCCACAACCTGATCACCTCCTGGTCCGTCCCGGAGGTCGTCCGCGAGAACGGTGGCACGCCCGTGCGCACGCGCGTGGGCCACTCCTTCATCAAGGAGGAGATGGCCAAGTCGGGCGCCATCTTCGGCGGCGAGCACTCCGCGCACTACTACTTCCGCGACTTCTGGAACGCCGACACGGGCATGCTGGCCGCCCTGCACGTCCTCGCGGCGCTCGGCGGCCAGGACGGCCCGCTCTCCGGCCTCGTCGAGCAGTACGACCGCTACGCGGGCTCCGGCGAGATCAACTCCACGGTCGACGACCAGACGGCACGCCTCGCGGCGATCCGGTCCGCGTACGAGGGCCAGGACGGCGTCACCATCGACGAACTCGACGGCCTGACGGTCACGTCCACGGACTGGTGGTTCAACGTCCGCGCCTCCAACACGGAGCCCCTCCTCCGCCTGAACGCGGAGGCCCGCGACGAACAAACGATGACAAAGGTCCGGGACGAGGCCCTGGCCATCATCCGAGCCTGACCCACGCCCCCCCCACACGCCGCGCCGGTCGGCGCCCCACGAACACGAGGGTGCGCCGACATCGGCTGCCCACACGCGGGCGGGCGTGCGTGCGGGGGCGGGCTGGCGTCCTGCCTCGCGTTCACAGGTACGCGTCCCAGGGCTGGACGACGTCCGCCTCGCGTTCACGGGTACGCGTCCCAGGGCCAGACAACATCTGCCTCGTGTTTGTGGGCACCCGTTCCGCATGGCGGAACGGGTGGGCACAAACGCGCCACGGCCCGCGCCCGGAGAACAAGCGCCCCGCCCCGCCGGGGCACCCGGGGCGAAGCCCCGGCCTCGACCCCGCCCAAGGCCCCCGCCCAGCGGTACCCTGACCAGGCCACAAGCCCCACCCGCCCCACCCGAAGGGACCCGCACCATGCCGCTCGAAGCCGGCCTCCTGGAGATCCTCGCCTGCCCGGCCTGCCACGCCCCCCTCAAGGAGACGGACACGGAGCTGGTCTGCACGGCGAACGGCACGGACTGCGGTCTGGCCTACCCGGTCCGCGACGGCATCCCCGTCCTCCTGGTCGACGAGGCCCGCCGCCCCGCGTAACGATCGAAGAGGCGCACCGTACGAAGCCGCGACCGGCACCCCGTACGACCACCCAGCCCGCCACCCGCCGCGCGCGGCGATCGGAGGCCGCCCTCATGCTCGACGACTCGCTCCTTGACGCTCCCGAGGCCCTGGCCCGGGCCGACCTGCACGATCTGCTGCGCGGCGCCGCCGAGGCGGGCGCCCGGGTGCGGACCGCGGTCCGGCACGCGACGGAGTCCGGCCTCACGGAACTCAAGCCGGACGGCCGCCCCCGCGCCGTCCTGATCGCGGGCCCGGGCACCGCGGCCACCGGCGTGGCCGACCTCATCGGCGCGCTCGCGGGCACCGGCTGCCCCGTCGTGCGCCTCGCACCCACCGGGGTCGCCCCCGCCGCGGGCGCCCTGCGCTGGTCCCTGCCCGGCTGGACGGGCCCCGTCGACCTGCTGCTCATCGTCACCCCGGACGGCACGGAGCCCGGCCTGACGCTCCTCGCCGAGCAGGCGTACCGCCGCGGCTGCACCGTCGTCGCGGTGGCCCCGGCCCGCACCCCGCTCGCCGAGAGCGTCGACGGCTCGCACGGCCTGACGGTCCCGATGGCGACCTCGCCCGCGGCGGCGTACGGGACGACGTACGGCGAGGCGGAGAGCCGAGTCGAGCCGCGCCAGGAGCCCACAGGCCCGGCGCAGCCGGACCCCGCGCAGCCGGACCCCACCGGCCCCGGAACCCTCGGCCGCCCCGGCGCCGCCCACGGCGTACCGGAGGACCGCGGCCCGCTGACCTCCCCGCACAACGACCCGCCGGAGGCCCCCGCAGCCGCCCCCGGCACCCTCTGGGCCCTGCTCACCCCGCTGCTCGTCCTCCTGGACCGCACCGGCCTGATCGCCGCCCCCGTCGACACCCTGCAGAAGGTCGCCGACCGCCTGGACGAGGTCGCCGAGCGCTGCGGCCCGGCCATCACGACGTACAGCAACCCCGCGAAGACCCTCGCCGCCGAGCTGTCCGAGTCGCTGCCGCTGATCTGGAGCGAGGGCCAGAGCGCGGGCATGGCGGGCCGCCGCTTCGCCGCCGCCCTCGCCGAGCTCGCGGGCCACGCCGCGCTCGCCGCCGAGCTGCCCGAGGCCCTGCCCGCGCACGCCGCGCTGCTCGCGGGCGGCATCGCGGGCGGCGCCGAAAGCGACGACTTCTTCCGCGACCGCGTCGAGGAACCGGCCACGCTGCGCGCCCGCGTGGTGCTGCTCCGCGAGCGCCCCGCCGACGCCGGCGGCCTGACCGCCGCGCCCGCGGCCCGCGAGCTGGCCCACAGCCACGACACCCCGCTCAGCGAGCTGGAACCGGAGGACGGCAGCGACCTGGAACGCCTCGCCGAGCTGATCGCCATCACGGATTTCGCGGCCGTTTACCTGACGCTCGCCTCCGGGGGCCGATCATGACCGCACGCCGACCACGGGTGACCGCCCCGGCCGGGGCGACCGCACCCGCGTACCCGCACCATCCGTAAGGGAGACCTCCCCCGTGGACCGCCTCACCAACACCATCCGCCCCTACGCCTGGGGCTCCACCACCGCCATCGCGGAGCTGACCGGCGCGGAGCCGACCGGCGAGCCGCAGGCCGAGATGTGGATGGGCGCCCACCCGGGCGCACCCTCGCGCACCGAGCGCGGCCCGCTCAACGAGGTGATCGACGAAGACCCGGCGCGCGAGCTGGGCCCGCGCGCCGTCGCCAAGTTCGGCCCGCGCCTGCCGTTCCTGCTCAAGATCCTCGCCGCCGGCGCCCCCCTCTCCCTCCAGGTCCACCCGAACCTGGAAGAGGCCAAGGAGGGGTACGAGGACGAGGAGCGCCGGGGCGTCCCCATCGACGCCCCGCACCGCAACTACAAGGACGCCAACCACAAGCCCGAACTGATCTGCGCGCTCACACCCTTCGACGGACTCTGCGGCTTCCGCGCCCCCGCCGAGGCCGCCGACCTGCTCGCGGGCCTCGGCGTCGACTCCCTCAAGCCGTACGTCGACCTGCTGCACGCCAGGCCCGAAGAGGCCGCACTGCGCGAGGTCCTGACGGCCGTCCTCACCGCCGACCCGGACGACATGGCGAAGACCGTCACCGAGGCCGCGGCCGCCGCCGAACGCCTCGGCGGCGACTACGCCCCGTACGCCTCGATCGCCCGCCACTACCCCGGCGACCCCGGCGTCATCGCCGCCATGCTCCTCAACCACGTCCAACTCCAGCCCGGCGAGGCCATGTTCCTCGGCGCCGGAGTCCCGCACGCCTACCTCGACGGCCTGGGCGTGGAGATCATGGCCAACTCCGACAACGTGCTGCGCTGCGGCCTCACCCCCAAGCACGTCGACGTACCCGAACTGCTGCGCGTCGTCCGCTTCGAGGCGACCGACCCGGGCGTGCTGCGCCCCGAGGCGTCGGCCGACGGCGAAGAGGTCTACGAGACGCCGATCGACGAGTTCCGCCTCTCCCGCTTCGTCCTGCCCGAGGGCGGCGCCGTACACGACCTCACGGCCGGGACCCCGCAGATCCTGCTGTGCACGGCGGGCACCGTCCACGCGGGCGACATCGCCCTGACGCCCGGGCAGTCCGCGTTCGTCCCCGCGGGCGAGAAGGCCGAAGTGTCCGGGAGCGGCACGGTTTTCCGCGCCACTGTGGTGGCCTGACCCACCGCACGCCTTCGGTGCTGCAACAATGACCCACCGCAAAGGCCGGGCAAAGCAGCGCCCCGGCGACGAGTAGTGACGCAAGGCGAAGGGACATCGGGCACACATGAGTGCGTCAGGCGGAACAAAGGCGATCGTGGCGGCACTCGCCGCCAATCTCGCGATCGCGGTGGCGAAGTTCGTGGCGTTCCTCTTCAGCGGCTCGTCCTCGATGCTCGCCGAGAGCGTCCACTCCCTCGCCGACTCCGGCAACCAGGGCCTGCTGCTCGTCGGCGGCAAGAAGGCCCAGCGCGAGGCGACCCCGCAACACCCCTTCGGGTACGGCCGCGAGCGCTACATCTACGCGTTCCTGGTCTCCATCGTGCTCTTCTCCGTCGGCGGCATGTTCGCCATCTACGAGGGCTACGAGAAGATCAAGCACCCGCACGAGATCGAGCACTGGTACTGGCCGGTGGGCGTCCTGGTCTTCGCGATCATCGCGGAGTCCTTCTCCTTCCGGACGGCCATCAAGGAGTCCAACGCCCTGCGCGGCAAGCTCACCTGGACCCAGTTCGTGCGCCGCGCCAAGGCCCCCGAGCTGCCCGTCGTGCTCCTTGAGGACCTCGGCGCGCTCGTCGGCCTGGTGCTCGCGCTCGGCGGCGTCGGCCTCGCCCTCGCCACCGGCGACGGCGTCTGGGACGGCATCGGCACCCTCTGCATCGGCGTGCTGCTCATCCTCATCGCGATCGTCCTCGCCGCCGAGACCAAGTCGCTGCTCCTCGGCGAGGCCGCGGGCACCGAAGAGGTCGCGAAGATCGAGCAGGCCCTGGTCGACGGCGACACCGTCACCGGCGTCATCCACATGCGCACCCTCCACCTCGGCCCCGAGGAACTCCTCGTCGCCGCCAAGGTCGCCGTCCAGCACGACGACACGGCCCGCGAGATCGCCGACGCGATCAACGCCGCCGAGGACCGCATCCGCACGGCCGTCCCCATCGCCCGGGTCATCTACCTGGAGCCGGACATCTACAACGCGGAGGCGGCGGCCACGGGCACGAATCCGGCGAAGTCGCCGGGCGGCCCGGGAGCGGCGCACTGACTCCCGCGTCCACCTGACGTTCGCGCCCACGTGGCAAGGGCCCCGCACCAGCTCGGTGCGGGGCCCTTCACGTACGGGGGACGTACCCGCCCTCACCGCACCTCGCGCAAGACCTCCACCACCGCCCCCGCATCCGGCGCAGCCGAGAGCCGCTCCCGGAACCCGGTGTCCATCAACTTCCGCGAAAGCATCGCCAGAATCCGCAGATGCTCATCCCCCGCGGCCGCCTCCGGCACGGCGATCATGAAGACCAACTTGGCCTTCGTACCATCGAGCGCCCCCCACTCGATCCCCTCCGCGGACCGAGCGAACCCCACGACCGGCGAGGTCACCGCATCCGTCTTGGCATGCGGAATGGCAATCTCCTCCCCGAGCCCCGTAGTGCCCTGCGCCTCCCGCCGCAACGCGGTCCGCACCAGTTCCTCCACGTCGACGACCTTCCCGGTCCGAGCGAGCAGCCCGGCCATCTCCCGGATCGCGGCCTCCTTCTCGTCGGCGTCGAGCTGGACCTTGACGGTCTGCTCGGTCAGATACCCGGAGAGGACTTCGCCACCGGCAGCCGAAGGGGCAGGCGCGGCAGGGGACTTCTCGGGGGACCCGGTCCCCGAGGCGACGCCACCGCCCGCGACGGCGGTTCCGGCACCAGCGCCGACCCCGACTCCGGCGAGCGCCGGCTCGGCCCCACCGGGGCCACCGGCCCCGCCGACCAGCGACTCACCACGCCGCCGCCGCTCACTGATGTCCACCAACGCCACAGTCGTCAGCGCAGTGACCACCGTGCCGATGGCCACAGCCACGAAGAACATCGGCACACCCCCAACAGCCCCGAGCACCGCCACAATCGGCCCTCCGTGCGGCACCGCGTCCTTCACATCCGCCAGACCGGCCACCGCACCGGCCACGGCTCCGCCCAGCATGTTCGCCGGAATGACCTGCGCGGGCCGCGCCGCCGCGAACGGAATCGCACCCTCTGAGATCCCGAACAGGCCCATGAACAAGGCCGCGAGCCCGGTCTCCCGCTCCTGCTCGCTGTAGAGCCGCTTGCGGATCAGCGTCGCGAGCCCCTGTCCGAGCGGCATCACGGGAATCGCCGCGGCACACATGCCCATGACGGTCTGGTTGCCGGTGGCGATGAGCCCCGCGCCGAACAGGAACGCCGTCTTGTTGACCGGCCCGCCCATGTCGAACGCGATCATCAGCCCCAGAATCGCGCCGAGCAGAATCGCACTCGTCCCGGTCATCCCGCTGAGCCAGTCCGTCAGATGCTCGAAGACCCACGAGATCGGCTTGCCGATGACATAGATGAAGAAGAGCCCGAGCGCACTGGTCGCGATGATCGGGATCACGATGATCGGCATGATCGGCTGGACGAACTTCGGGACCTTGACCTTCTTGATCCACAGCACCAGGTACCCGGCCAGGAACCCGGTCACGATCGCCCCGATGAACCCCGCCCCCGCCTTGGAGTCGTACAGCTCACCGGTGTTGGCGATCCACCCGCCGATCATGCCCGGCACCAGCGCGGGCCGATCCCCGATCGCGTACGCGATGTACCCCGACAGGATCGGCACCATCAGCGTGAACCCGATGACCCCGATCTGATTCACATGCATCCAGAACGAGTCGTCGGGGATGACCAGACCCCCCTTGGGGTCGGTGTGCCCTCCCAGCGACAGCGAGATCGCGATCAGCAGCCCACCGACCACGACGAACGGGATCATGTACGAGACGCCGTTCATCAGCGCCTTGTACGCGACGCTCCGCTCCCGGCCGCCGCCCGCACCCCCGCCGCCGCTCGCCGCCGCGGCGCCACCGGAACCGCCCCCGCCCCCGTGCACGGGCGCGCTCCGCACCTGCTCGATCAGGCGCTCCGGGTGACTGATGCCCTCGGAGACCCCGACGGACAGCACCCGCTTGCCCGCGAACCTCGCCAGGTCCACATCCTTGTCGGCCGCGACGATGATGCCGTCGGCGTCTCTGACATCGTTGTCAGTCAAGACGTTTTCGGCCCCGATGGAGCCCTGCGTCTCCACCTTCATCTCGATGCCCTGGCTGTCGGCGGCCTGCTGGAGCTTCTCCGCCGCCATGTACGTGTGGGCGATGCCCGTCGGACAGGCGGTCACCGCGAGCAGCTTCAGCCGCGGGTGCCCACTGGGGTCCCCGCCTGCCACGGGGTCGGCCGGACTGGTCACGTGGATCTCCTAACGCCTTGGCCAAAATCGATCGCGCGCATGCTCCCGATCTCCAGGCATCCTGCAACACGCGCGGACCAGTTCAAAAGCGCAAAGGTCCCGGTTCGGCGGGGTCTCAGGACCTTTGTTCCCTCCTCGATTCGGCCACAGTCCGGCAGGAGGCGGGCTGGGGCGCGCTGCGCCAATCGGTGTAGATTCGTGACAGTGCCAGACGTCGCTGCTGATGGCGGTCGGGCGGTCCGCTCCTGGACCGGCCGAGGGAGAGAGGGCCTCCGACGGACTGCGCTGCGTGCGGCGGTGCACCCCTGTGCCCCGACGCCGCAGGTCAGCCATGCCCACCCTCGACCAATCACGAGGAGCAGCTCATAATGACTGCCGCCAACGGCCACGACTTCAAGGTCGCCGACATCTCCCTCGCCGGCTACGGCCGCAAGGAGATCACCCTCGCCGAGCACGAGATGCCCGGCCTGATGGCGATCCGCAAGGAATTCTCCGCCAGCCAGCCGCTCGCCGGCGCCCGCATCATGGGCTCCCTGCACATGACCGTGCAGACCGCCGTCCTCATCGAGACCCTGGTCGCCCTCGGCGCCGAGGTCCGCTGGGTGTCCTGCAACATCTTCTCGACCCAGGACCACGCCGCCGCGGCCATCGCCGTCGGCCCGAACGGCACCCCGGACAACCCCCAGGGCATCCCGGTCTTCGCCTGGAAGGGCGAGACCCTCGAGGAGTACTGGTGGTGCACGGAGCAGGCCCTGACCTGGCCGAACTCGCCCACCGGCGGCCCGAACATGATCCTGGACGACGGCGGCGACGCCACCCTCCTCGTCCACAAGGGCGTCGAGTACGAGAAGGCCGGCAAGGTCCCGGCGATCGAGACCGCCGAGTCCGACGAGCACCGCGTCATCCTCCAGACCCTGCACCGCACGCTCGCCGAGAACCCGCAGAAGTGGACCCAGCTCGCCTCGGAGATCCGCGGCGTCACCGAGGAGACCACCACCGGCGTCCACCGCCTGTACGAGATGCAGCGCGACGGCGAGCTCCTCTTCCCGGCGATCAACGTCAACGACGCCGTCACCAAGTCGAAGTTCGACAACAAGTACGGCTGCCGCCACTCCCTCATCGACGGCATCAACCGCGCCACCGACGTCCTCATCGGCGGCAAGACCGCGGTCGTCTGCGGCTACGGCGACGTGGGCAAGGGCTGCGCCGAGTCCCTGCGCGGCCAGGGCGCCCGCGTGATCATCACCGAGATCGACCCGATCTGCGCCCTGCAGGCCGCGATGGACGGCTACCAGGTCACGACGCTCGACGACGTCGTCGAGACGGCCGACATCTTCATCACCACGACCGGCAACAAGGACATCATCATGGCCTCGGACATGGCCAAGATGAAGCACCAGGCGATCGTGGGCAACATCGGCCACTTCGACAACGAGATCGACATGGCCGGCCTCGCGAAGCTCCCGGGCATCGTCAAGGACGAGGTCAAGCCGCAGGTCCACACCTGGACGCACCCCGACGGCAAGGTCCTCATCGTCCTGTCCGAGGGCCGCCTGCTGAACCTGGGCAACGCCACCGGCCACCCGTCCTTCGTGATGTCCAACTCGTTCGCGGACCAGACCCTGGCCCAGATCGAGCTGTTCACCAAGCCCGACGAGTACCCGACCGACGTCTACGTGCTCCCCAAGCACCTCGACGAGAAGGTCGCCCGCCTGCACCTGGACGCGCTCGGCGTGAAGCTCACGACACTCCGCCCCGAGCAGGCCTCGTACATCGGCGTCGAGGTCGAGGGCCCGTACAAGCCGGACCACTACCGCTACTGACCCCGGCCCCGGCCGCCACCGCGACCACCTCCGACAGGGAACTCGGTCACGCCCGGCGGCCGCCCGGCAGTACGCCTCCAGCAGGCCCTCGCCCCCCGGGGCGGGGGCCTGCCCCCGTGGCGGCGCCCGCCGGGACGCTCTGCCCCACGCCCGACAAGGACCACGCCCCATGCCCCGCGGCCGATATTCGCTTCACGATCCGCACGATCACACCCCCCTCGGCGAAGAACACTTCCACTGCGCGCCCGGCCCCTCCGGCTGGCGCTATGTCGCCCAGCGCACCACCCCCTCGGGCGACCACGCGGGCTCCGTCGACCTGGCCATCGACGAACTCGGCCGCCCCATCCGACTCGAACTGCACGCTTCCGGCTGGCAGGTGCGCGCCGCCGCCCTGGACGGCGTCACCTGGGTCCGGACCGACGCCACCGGCGCCCACGCCGACGAGCACAACGCCCCCGCTCACGCCATCACTGGCACATCCCCCGCCTTCCTCGTCGCCACCGCCCGGCTGCTGCGGCTCGCCCCCGCTTCCCCCGCGACCCGCGTCCGCCTGGTCGCCTTCACGGACCCGGTCCTGGCCCCCCGCACCCTCGACCAGTCCTGGGCCCTGCTGAAAAGCGAAGCACACGCCACTGACAACGGCCCCCTGACCGTGGACGAATACCAGGTCACAGCCCTGGACACGGGCGAGCAGCACACCGTCCACCTCACCGGCGACGTCGTCCTCGCGGCCCCCGGCATCGAGCTGGAGAACCTGGAAACGCCGCCGTCGGTGTTCGGCGGAGGAGACGGCGGAGGCGGAGGCTGAGGCACGGGCCGGCGCGGCTTTGGGCGGGCGGAGCCCTACGCCGGTGCGGTGCCGTGCGGTGCCGGTTCAGGCGGGCGGCACGAAGCCCGTCGAGGGCCGGGCGGGCTCCGCTGGTGCTGGTGCCGATGCCGGGGGAGGAGGCGGAGTGGGACCGGCGGCGGGCTGAGGCGGTTGCGCGGGCGCGGCGGCCGGGGGCTCGTACGGCGCCGGAGGCGGGGATGCGGGCGGGTCGGCGTACATGGGAGCGGCGTACGCGGGAGGGGAGAACGGGCCGGGCGGCTGACCCGGCCCCGACCAGGCCCCGGGCGCACCCGGCACAGGAGCCACCCCTACCCCCTGCTCCCCGAACGCACGGCGCGCCTCCCGCGCCTGCCGCTCGTGCACGACGGCGGCGAGGAAGGCCGCCGGGGGCACGCCCTCCGGCGCCGGAGCCCCGGTCCGCGCCACCACATCGTTGGCGAGACGTTCCGCCATCGCCCAGCCGACCTGCGGATCCAACTGCCCCATCCGCGTCAGGTACTGGCGAACGGCCAGCCACAGCCCGTCCGGCACCGCCGACAGATCCAGCTCCGCGAACCGCCCCACGAGCCACGGCGGCGGCGCGGGCACGTACTCGGTCCGCCCCGCGGGCACCCGCTCCCGTACGACCAGCGTCCCCGCGAACACATCCCCGAGCCGCCGCCCGCGCTCCGAAACGAGCGACGCGATGCACGCGACGACCCCGAACGTCATGAGGATCTCGACGACCCCGACCGCCCCGCGCACCAGCGCGTGCCGGAACCGGATCGGCCCGCCGTCGTCCCGCACCACCCGCAGCCCGCACGCCAGCTTCCCGAGCGACCGCCCGTGGCTGAGCGTCTCCACCGCGATCGGCACACCCACGAGCACCAGCACGAACGTCGCCACCGCGATCGCGGCCACCGCCGCATCGTCGAGCGACCCGGCCGCGGCCAGCAACCCGAGCGTCACCGCCATATACGCCGACCAGGCCACGACCATGTCGATGAGCACCGCCAGCGCACGACTCGGCAACTTCGCGGGACGCAGTTCCAGCGCCACCGCCTCGCCCGTCACCAGCTCACTCACGCCTGCCGCCCTTCCCGTCGCTGCCCCCGGAACCGCCAGTCTGCCAAGCTGACTATCGATCGCGCCGCACCACGAGAGCCGCAGTACGAGAAGCCGAGGAGCAGCCAACCGATGGACCTCGACGTCTTCGTGTCCGCACACCGGGCCGAATGGGACCGTCTGGACACCCTGCTGCGCCGCCAACGCCGACTCACCGGCCCCGAGGTCGACGAACTCGTCGTCCTCTACCAGCGCACGGCCACCCACCTGTCCTTGATCCAGTCCAGCGCCCCGGACCCACAGCTGACCGGCCGCCTCACCCAGCTGGTGGCACGCGCGCGCAGTGCCGTGACCGGCACACGCCGCGCCTCCTGGAGAGACGCCACACGCTTCCTGACGCACGGCTTCCCCGCAGCGGTCTACCGCTCCCGCCACTGGTGGGTACCCACAGCCCTGCTCTCCATAGCCCTGGCCGCCGTGATCGGCTGGTGGATCGGCACCCACCCCGAAGTCCAGTCCTCCATAGCCGCCCCTTCGGAGCTGCGCGATCTCACGCGCCCCGGAGGCGAGTACGAGACGTACTACTCCAGCCACCCGGCGGCGTCCTTCGCCGCCCAGGTGTGGACGAACAACGCCCAGGCAGCAGCGATGTGCCTGGTCCTGGGGGCGTTCCTCTGCCTTCCGGTCATCTGGATCCTCTTCCAGAACATGCTCAACCTGGGTGTCGGCATCGGCCTGATGTCCTCCGCGGACCGCCTCGACACCTTCCTGGGGCTCGTCCTGCCGCACGGCCTCCTGGAGCTGACCGCGGTCTTCGTAGCCGCCGGCACCGGCCTCCGCCTGGGCTGGACCCTCATCGCCCCGGGCCCACGAACCCGCCGCACCGCCATGGCCGAGGAGGGCCGCGCCGCACTGGGCATGGCCATCGGCCTGGCCCTGGTCCTCCTGATCTCCGGCGCCATCGAAGGCTTCGTAACCCCCTCCGGCCTCCCCACCTGGGCCCGCATCGGCATCGGCATCGCCGCCGAGCTGGCGTTCCTCGTGTACGTCTACGTCCTCGGCGGCCGGGCAGCGCGCGAAGGCGAGACGGGCGACGTGGAAGAGCACGAGCGCAGCGCCACGGTGCCCACTGCCGCGTGATGTGCGCACGTCGCCTCTGAGCTGCTAGTCTCCTCCTCGCCCCGGAAAAGTCATTGACATGGCAGGTCCGGGGAGGTAGATTCGAACAGTTGCCTAGAGCTGGACAGCTCGCGTGGCGGCAGTTAAAATCTGCCTGCTTCTTGAATCTCATTTAATCGAGAAGCCACCCCGATGAATCGGAAAGCTGAGCCGGTCAGACCGGCCGAAAACTTCTGATAAAGTCGGATCCGCCGGAAAGGGAAACGCGAAAGCGAATACCTGGAAAGCACCGAGGAAATCGGATCGGAACGGGAAGCCGGAAAGATCTGATAGAGTCGGAAACGCAAGAACAAAAGAAACACCGAAGGGAAGCGCC
>NZ_JBVIXA010000006.1:0-37011 GCF_055594065.1 Streptomyces sp. NPDC040610
TCGTCGCCTTGGTGAGCCACTACCTCACCAACAAGCTGATAGGCCGCGGGCTCATCCTGCACCGCCGGAGCTTTCAACCCCCTCCCATGCGAGAGAGGGTGTTATCCGGTATTAGACCCCGTTTCCAGGGCTTGTCCCAGAGTGCAGGGCAGATTGCCCACGTGTTACTCACCCGTTCGCCACTAATCCACCCCGAAGGGCTTCATCGTTCGACTTGCATGTGTTAAGCACGCCGCCAGCGTTCGTCCTGAGCCAGGATCAAACTCTCCGTGAATGTGTACCGGTAATCCGGTTCAACACCACGAGAGCGGAACGATCAGGAGGAATAGTCCCGATCGTTCACAGCGTCCTCGCTGTGCGCCTACCCCAAGGGGCAGGACTTTTTCAAAGGAACCTCGTCACCAGAACAGTGTCTGGTAGACGGGGTATCAACATATCTGGCGTTGACTTTTGGCACGCTGTTGAGTTCTCAAGGAACGGACGCTTCCTTCGTACTCACCCACAGAACATTCTCTGGGGCTTTCCTCCGGGCGCTTCCCTTCGGTGTTTCCAAACTCTATCAGGTCTTTTTCGGCTCTCTGACCACGATGCTCTGTGGGCATGCAGAACCAAACCCCAAGATAGGATCCGACTCGATAGTTGCTGCCTGACCTCGACGCTGAGTGCGTCGTTCGGCGCTGGGCAGGAGTCCGACTCTACAACGGCGTTCGGGTCGGCGCAAATCGTTTGTGCAGTGCTTCTACACCTGCCAACCGGGACCTCTCATGCGGAACCGGGACTTCCTATGACTTACCCTTCTGAACAGTGCGTCGTCCAGGACAGGTAGTGACGGCGGTAACGATTCTCCACCCCCTGGGAGGCTTGCCATGACCAGCGTTTCGTCCCCGCTTGCTGGACGCGCCATCGGACTCGCCGCGGTCCCCGACCCCGTCTTCTCAGGCGCGATGGTCGGCCCCGGCACGGCCATCGACCCGGTTCGCGAGCCCTCCGAGGCCGTCGCTCCCGTTGACGGCATCGTCGTATCTCTCCACCCGCACGCCTTCGTCGTCGTGGACGACCAGGGCCACGGTGTACTGACGCACCTGGGCATCGACACCGTTCAGCTTAATGGTGAGGGCTTCGAGCTCCTCGTCAACAAGGGGGACACGGTGCAGCGCGGTCAGACCGTGGTGCGCTGGGACCCGGCCGCCGTCGAGGCCGCCGGCAAGTCCCCCATCTGCCCCATCGTGGCGCTCGAGGCGACGAGCGAGTCCCTGGGTGACCTCGTCGAGACCGGCGAAGTGAAGGCCGGCGACGCTCTCTTCAGCTGGAAGTGACGTCAGCGCCGTCGGTGACCGACGGCAGGTAGGACAACCACCGCGGCGGCTGGGCCCGTCGCACTAGCGGAGACGGTGTAATGGAGACAACGCTGCGAGGCGTCGGCGTGAGCCACGGGGTGGCGATCGGCGAGGTTCGGCACATGGGCACGGCGGTTCTCGAGCCGCCGGCCAAGCAGATCCCGGCGGAGGACGCGGAGCGCGAACAGGGGCGCGCCCGCAAGGCCGTCGAGGCTGTGGCCGCCGACCTGATGGCGCGCGGCAACCTGGCGGGCGGCGAGGCCCAGGCGGTCCTCGAGGCCCAGGCGATGATCGCCCAGGACCCGGAACTCATGGCCGACGTGGACCGCCGCGTCGCCGTCGGCAGCACGGCCGAGCGCGGCATCTACGACGCGTTCTCCCACTACCGCGAGCTCCTCGCGGGCGCGGGTGAGTACATGGCCGGTCGCGTCGCGGACCTCGACGACGTGCGGAACCGCATCGTGGCGCGGCTGCTCGGCGTTCCCATGCCGGGTGTGCCGGACAGCGACGAGCCGTACGTGCTCATCGCCCGTGACCTCGCGCCCGCGGACACCGCGCTGCTCGACCCGGCACTCGTGCTCGGCTTCGTCACCGAAGAGGGCGGGCCGACCAGCCACAGCGCGATTCTGGCGCGGGCCCTCGGAGTGCCCGCCGTCGTCGCGCTGCCCGGTGCCGGTGAGCTCGCCGAGGGCACGGTCGTGGCCGTGGACGGCAGCACCGGTGAGATCTTCGTCGACCCCAGCGCCGAGAAGCGTGCCGAGCTGGAGGCCGCCGCTGCCGCGCGCAAGGCCGCGCTCGCCGCGTCGACCGGCCCCGGCGCAACGTCGGACGGACACAAGGTGCCGCTCCTCGCGAACGTCGGCGGTCCCGCCGACGTACCCGCGGCAGTCGAGGCGGGTGCTGAGGGCGTCGGTCTGTTCCGTACGGAGTTCCTCTTCCTCGACGACAGCACCAAGGCGCCGACCGAGGAGAAGCAGGTCGAGGCCTACCGTCAGGTCCTCGAAGCCTTCCCCGAGGGCCGTGTCGTCGTGCGGGTGCTCGACGCCGGTGCGGACAAACCGCTCGACTTCCTGACGCCGACCGACGAGCCGAACCCGGCGCTCGGCGTGCGCGGCCTGCGTTCGCTCCTCGACCACCCCGAGGTGCTGCGGACGCAGCTGACCGCGCTGGCCAAGGCCGCGGAGGGGCTCCCCGTCTACCTCGAGGTCATGGCCCCGATGGTCGCGGACCGCGCCGACGCCAAGGCATTTGCCGACGCGTGCCGTGAGGCGGGGCTGCGGGCCAAGTTCGGTGCCATGGTGGAGATTCCGTCCGCCGCGCTGCGGGCCCGCTCGATCCTGCAGGAGGTCGAGTTCCTCTCGCTCGGCACCAACGACCTCGCGCAGTACACCTTCGCCGCCGACCGGCAGGTCGGTGCGGTGTCCCGGCTCCAGGACCCGTGGCAGCCGGCGCTGCTCGACCTGGTCGCCCTGTCCGCCGAGTCGGCCAAGGCCGAGGGCAAGAGCTGCGGCGTGTGCGGCGAGGCCGCGTCCGACCCGCTGCTGGCGTGTGTGCTGACCGGCCTTGGTGTCACCTCCTTGTCCATGGGTGCGGCGTCGATTCCTTACGTCCGGGCGACGCTGGCCAAGTACACGCTGGCCCAGTGCGAGCGCGCCGCGGCTGCGGCCCGTGCCGCGGACAGCGCCGAAGAGGCTCGCAAGGCGGCACAGGCGGTGCTGTCCGGCGAGTAGTCGGCTTCGACTGTCGTGGGTTGCCTTTCGGTGGCTGTCCCGCGTCGGTCCGGCTCTGTGGAAGGGGCGCTCCACCCGTGTGGGTGGGGCGCCCCTTCCGTGTTCAGTGGTGGTGTCCCCCTTCTTGCGGGTCGTCGCCGCCCAGGTCGGGTGCGGCGCAGTAGTCGACGCCGGACTCGGGGGCGATGAGGTCGCCGGAGAGCGCGTCGGTGCAGTAGGCGTCGAAGACTTCAGCGGCCGTGAGCGGGTGCAGACGCTCGCCCTCCAGGCGCCAGCCGTGGACGCGGTCACGGGTGCCGTCGTTGGTGCGCATCACCAGGCCGCCCGCGCTCACGGTGGCGATGCCCACCGCCAGGACCGTGGTGAACTCCAGGGCTTCCGTTTCGTCCAGTTGGGGATTGCCGTCGTCGTCGCACTCGACGTGCAGTGCGGCGAGGAGGGTCTGGCCCTCGCACGGGACACTGCACACGAGGTGGCGGGCGACCGGGCCGCCGCTGCTGATGGCGCGCATGAGCAGGTCGGAGGCCCTGGCGAAGGCGGCGCGTCCGATGTCGACACCGCAGTCCGCGCACGCGCCGATGCGCGCCAGGAGCATGGTCCCGTACTCCCAGGTGCTCTGCCGGACGGTCTCGTCGACGAGGTCGGGGACGATGTCGGCCAGGGCCTGGCCCTCGTACGGCATCGTCGGGCCCGTGGTCGCCAGTTCCGCGGTGAAGCGGGTGCGGCTCGCGGAGGCGTCCGGGTCGAGGCCCGTCTCGGCGCAGAACTCCTTGTACGCCTCCGGGTCGAAGAGGGCGACGCTGGTCAGCCTGCCCTGGGCGGACAGGGTCTTGAGCAGTGCCTCCACCTGCTGCAGATACGTCACGTGGTCGTCGAAGGTGAAGCTGCGATAGCGGCGCATCGCCGCGAAGTCCTCGGCGTCGGCCAGCAGGCCGATGGTGCCGGCGACTTCGCGGCGCAGGACGCGTCGCATCGTGTCGTGCTGGGTGTGCCCCATGATTCCCCCCTGCGGTCAGTCGATCAATGCTCACTCACCGTAACGGGAGGCACTGACAGTGACCGCTGCGAGGGCGGGCTCAGCTTCGTTCGCGGGCCAGCTGCTCGTAGAAGCGGAGGAGTTCGATGTTGTCGACGGAGCCCGCGTTGACCGCCTTGTCGAGCGGGGTGCCCTGGAGGAGGCGCTTGACCGGGACCTCGATGCGCTTGCCCGTGAGGGTGTGCGGGATGCCGGGGACTTCGATGACCTCGTCCGGGACGTGGCGGGGCGAGAGTTCCGCGCGGATGGTCTGCTTGATGCGGGCGCGCAGGTCGTCGTCGAGGGCGGCGCCCGGGGCGAGGTGGATGAACAGGGGCATCCAGTACCCGCCGTCGGGCTGTTCGACGCCGATGACCAGGGATTCGCGGATTTCCGGGAGTCGTTCGACGGCTTCGTAGATGTCGGCCGAGCCCATGCGTACGCCCTGGCGGTTGAGCGTCGAGTCGGAGCGGCCGTGGATGACTACGGAGCCGCGTGACGTGAGGGTGATCCAGTCGCCGTGGCGCCACACGCCGGGATAGGTGTCGAAGTAGCTGTCGTGGTAGCGGCTGCCGTCGGGGTCGTTCCAGAAGTGGATCGGCATGGACGGCATGGGGTTGGTGACCACGAGTTCGCCGACCTCGTCGACGAGTGGCTTGCCCTGGGGGTCCCAGGCCTGCAGGTCGGTGCCCAGGCAGGGGGCCTGGAGTTCGCCGATGTGGACGGGCAGCGTCGGCACGGCTCCGGCGAAGCAGGAGCAGACGTCGGTACCTCCGCTGACGGAGGCGATCCACACCTCTCCGGAGGTGTCGGCGAACTCGTCGTGCAGCCAGCGGAATCCGTCGGGCGGCAGCGGTGAGCCGGTGGTGGCGACGCACTGCACGCGCGAGAGGTCGAAGTCACGCGCGGGGTGCACGTCCGCCTTGCGGCAGGCCATGACGTACGCGGCCGACGTCCCGAAGAGCGTCGCTCCGGTGCGCTCGGCCACACGCCACTGGGCGGCGGTGTCGGGATAGCCGGGGCTGCCGTCGTACAGAACGATCGTCGTGCCCGTGAGCAGGCCGGAGACTAGGAAGTTCCACATCATCCAGCCGGTGGACGTGTACCAGAAGAACCGGTCGTCGGGGCCGAGGTCGCAGTGCAGGCCGACCTGCTTGAGGTGCTCGACGAGGATGCCGCCCTGGGACTGGACGATCGCCTTGGGCAGGCCCGTCGTGCCGGAGGAGTAGAGCACCCACAGGGGGTGGTCGAACGGCACGGCTTCGAAGACGGGAGCCGTGTCGGCCGAGGTGAGAGCGGACCATTCCAGGGCGCCCTCGGGGGCCGGAGTGCCGAGCTGGGGGATGTGCACGACCGCGCGCACGGTGGGCAGTTCGCGGCGGAGTTCGGCGACGGTGCCGCGGCGGTCGTGCTCCTTGCCGCCGTAGCGGTAGCCGTCGACGGTGAAGAGCACGACCGGTTCCACCTGCTGGAAGCGGTCGAGCACGCTACGGGCGCCGAAGTCGGGCGCACAGGAGGTCCAGACGGCGCCGACGGCGGCGGTGGCGAGGAGGGCGACGACGGCTTCGGGGATGTTCGGCAGGTAGCCACTGACGCGGTCTCCGGGGCGCACGCCGAGACCACGCAGCTCCGCGGCCAGGGAGCCCACTTGGCGGCGCAGTTCGGACCAGGTGAGGGGCGTCGGGCCGTGCGACTCGTCGACGTGCAGGATGGCCGGGGTGTCTGCGCGGGCGGGGTCCTCGCCGGCGCGCAGGGCGTGCTCGGCGTAGTTGAGGGTGGCGCCCGGGAACCACTCGGCGCCCGGCATGGAGCGGTCGCCGAGCACGCGCGTGTAGGGCGTGGAGAAGCGCACGTCGAACCATTCGGTGACGGCTTTCCAGAAGGTGTCGAGTTCGTCGACGGACCAGCGGTGCAGGGCCTCGTATCCCCCTGCGGCGGGCGCTCCGTGGTGCTCGGCCGCCCATGCCTGGAAGCGCGTGACCTGTGCGCCGGCGATCCGCTGCTGGTCCGGCTGCCAGAGCGGCGAGGGGTTCGCTGAGGACATGGGGCTGCTCCTGGGCTGTGCGCGTCGTGGGCGGCTGTCGTGCGCACGGGCTGGGTGTGCGCGTGACACGGCTGACACGGACGATGCCATGTGATCGACTTCCGCACCAGGGTGTCCAGGCACAGAGGGGTCGGTGTCCGTGTGGGGCGGTGCACTACGGAGTGCGCTGCGATGTCTACGGAGAGGCGTGGTGGTGCGCCCCTGGGGACGCGATGTGGGCTGGTTCCGGAGGGCCCTCGCTGTGTGTCTACGGAGAGGGTTGGTAACGCTAGTCGGCGCTCGGGATGAACGGCAGTTGAACGCGGTACTCCCACTCCACCTTCGATGGCAGGGTGAGCAGCATGAACGGTCGTGACCTGGTGCGTTCGGTGAAGGCGGTCGGCCTGTCCGACACGGCCCAGAGGTTGCGCATGGTGCGCTCGGCGTGGCGGCGCCTCCGGACCGACGCCGCGGGGCTGCCGCCCCGGGGCGCCGAGCGGGCCCGGACGCCCGGTCCCGTGACCCTCGTGGAGCCCGGTCCCGGCGGTGGCGTGGTCCGGTTCGCGCGGTCCGAGCTGCGGGTGCGGGTCACGTTGGGCGGGGCGGTGTTCTGGGGCTGGGACGGGGCCGAGCCCGATCCGTCCTACGCCTTGGCGGGCGGCAGCCCCGAGGCGGATCCGCGGGCGGTGCTCGAGCCCGACAAGGCGGGTGGCTGGCGGGTGGTCTCGGAGCGGGCGACGGTGGTCGTCTCGCGGCACGGCGCGGTGGAGTTGCACACTCCGGGCGGGGTGATGCTGCGGCGCGATCTGCCTCCGCGCTGGTGGGAGCCGGTGGGCGGCGGGGCGGCCCGCTGGGTGCAGCGGTCGGAGGTGGCTCCGGACGCACGGTTCTTCGGTCTCGGCGGCCGGGCGGCCGGACCACGGCTGCGGAATGGGACGTACCGGTTGTGGAACACCGATCCCGGGGGTTCCTTCGAGCCCGGGGACGATCCGCTGTACATCACGATGCCGGTGCAGTGGGTGGTCGCCGACGTGGGGACCCATCTGGTCTTCCACGACAACACCTGGGACGGCTCGGTGACCGTGCGCGAGGGCGAGGAGGGGGCCGGTTCCGGGCACGACAGGGCGGGGTCGTGCGAGGTCCGCATGGACGGCGGACCGCTGCGCTGCTGGGTCATGGTGGGCACCCCCGCGCGCGTGCTGCACTCCTGGGCGGCGCTCACCGGTGCGCCCGCGGTGCCGCCCGCGTGGGCGCTCGGCCACCATCACGCGCGGTGGGGCTTCGGCAGTGAGCAGGAGGTGCGGCGGATCGTCGCGGGCTACCAGGAGCGCGGACTGCCCCTGGACGCCGTGCACTTGGACATCGACCACTTCGACGCCCACCAGGTGTTCACGGTCGACACGGAGCGCTTCCCGTCCCTGCCGAAGCTGGCCGGCGACCTGCGCGGCGACGGGATCCGGCTGGTGTCGATCGTGGACCCCGCGGTGAAGGCCGGACCGGGCAACGCCGTGTACGACGGCGGGGCGGCCGCGGACGCGTTCGTGCGGGACGCGGCGGGGCGTACCGTTCGGGGCTTGGTGTGGCCCGGTGAGGCGGTGTTCCCGGACTTCACGGCCGGGCGGGTGCGCAAGTGGTGGGGCGGTCTCTACGACGAGCGTCTCGCGCAGGGCTTCGCGGGGTTCTGGCACGACATGAACGAGCCGGTGTCGTTCGCGTCCTTCGGGGAGACCACCCTCCCCCGCTCGGCCCGGCACGCCCTGGAGGGCCGCGGTGGCGACCACCAGGAGGCACACAACGTGTACGCCCTGGGCATGGCCCGGGCGGGTTACGAAGGCATGCGCGAACTGCGCCCCGGTGAGCGGCCGTTCCTCTTCTCCCGCTCCGGCTGGGCGGGAATGCAGCGCTACGGAGGGACGTGGTCGGGCGATGTGGCCAGCACCTGGCCGGGGTTGCGGGCCTCGCTCGCGCTGGTGCTGGGGCTCGGCCTGTGCGGAGTGCCGTACTCGGGCCCCGATGTCGGCGGCTTCGACGGCAGCCCGTCGCCCGAGCTGTATCTGCGGTGGTTCCAACTCGGGGCGTATCTGCCGCTGTTCCGTACGCATGCGGCGCTGCACGCCGGTCGCAGGGAACCCTGGGAGTTCGGCCCCGAGGTGCTGGAGCACGCGCGCGTGGCGCTCGTCGAGCGCGAACGGCTGCTGCCGTACTTCGTGACGCTCGCGCACTTGGCGCGGCTCACCGGTGCGCCGTACGCGCGCCCGTTGTGGTGGGGTTCTCCGGAGGACAGGGCCCTGCGGGACTGCGAGGACGCGTTTCTGCTCGGGGACTGTCTGCTGGTCGCGCCCGTGCTGCAGGAGGGGGCCACGCAGAGGGCCGTGCGGCTCCCGCCGGGCCGGTGGTACGACACGGTCACCGAGACGGCGTACGAGGGCCCTGGACGCGCTCTGCTCGACGCTCCGCTGTCCCGCATACCTGTGCTCGCGCGCGCGGGTGCGGTGCTGCCCGTCCGTGGGGAGGACGGGCGGCTCGCCCTGGAGGTGTGGGCGCCGGCGAAGGGGCGTTCCGGCAGTGGTCTGGTGATCGCGGACGCCGGTGACGGGTGGGAGGAGCCGGAGCTCCAGCGCTTCGGTGTGCGCTGGAGCGGTGAGCGGCTTGTGGTCGAGAAGGAGGGCGACGAGCCGGGGGCCGCCGTGGAGTACACGGTGCGGGTGCGTGGCGTGTGAGGTGAGGCCTCGTTTCACGCCGCCGTGTGTCGCGCCCCCTTCGGTCGCGGCGGAGCGCCTTGCGGGCGCGTCCGGGCAGCGCCTCGGACTCTCAGATGTAGCGCCCTTCGAACCATGCCCGCACGACCGACGTGTGCAGGGGGAAGGCAAGTTCGGCGGGCCGGTGCAGGAGTTCCCAGCCCTCGGTCTCGTCCGTCGGCGACGACTGCGGCAGGTCGGCCGCGGGGCGTTCGGGCAGTAGCCCGAAGAGGAGCACGTGGCCGTCGGGTGAGCTGAGCACCTCGACGATGCGCACGTCGTGGCTCGCCGCGCTGATGCCGGTCTCTTCCTTGAGCTCCCGGACGACGGCGTGCCGCCAGTCCTCCCGGTGGTCCACATAGCCGCCGGGCAGGGCGGTGCCCCCGCGCGCGGGGGCGATGGACCGGGTCACGACGACGAGGCCGGTGCCCTTCGTGTCGTACACCGGCTGGAGGGCGATCGCGACGGGCAGCGGATTCCGGTAGGCCACTGTCCGGCAGTCCGGGCAGGTGCGGGGCCAGCCCGTGACGTGGTCTCCGTAGAGCGCGCCACAGCTCGAGCAGTGGGAGTCCGGGGCCGGGTCGGTGGGGTGCAGGGATGGGGACACGCGGCGGACTGTATCCGATCTCGACGCGGCGGTCTTCCGCGGAGTGCCAACCTCCTGATAGATGCGGGTACATGACACGATTCGCCCCAGCACTGCGGAAACTCACCGTTGCCGCCGCCACTCTGCTCGCCGTGGCCTCAGCCCCGTCCCCCGCCCAGGCGGCCTCCGAACCGCAGGCCCCGAAGGGCTTCGTGGCGTTGAGCGACATCGACCCGACGATCATCCAGGAGATGCGCTACATCACCCCGCACAACTTCGTGGGTGACCGCATCGACGGCTACCGCAAGCCGATGTGCATCCTCACCGAACCCGCGGCGAAGGCCCTGCGCAAGGCTCAGCGCGGCCTCCTGCGCGCGGGCTACTCCCTGAAGGTGTACGACTGCTACCGGCCGCAGCGGGCGGTCGACCAGTTCGTGCGGTGGGGCGAGGATCTGCGCGACGAGCGCATGAAGGCCGAGTTCTACCCGAGGGTCGCCAAATCGAGGCTCTTCGAAGACGGCTACATCGCCAAGAAGTCGGGGCACAGCAGGGGGTCGACGGTCGACCTCACGATCGTGCGCCTGCCTGCCAAGCCGACGCGGCCGTACGTCCCCGGAGAGCCTCTCAAGCCCTGCTACGCCCCCCGTAGTGAGCGATTCCCCGACAACTCCGTGGACATGGGCACCGGGTACGACTGCATGGACACGCTGTCGCACACCGACGACCCCCGCGTGACCGCCAAGCAGCGCGCGAACCGGGACCGGCTGCGCGGTGCCCTGGCGAAGACGGGCTTCGTCAACCTGCCCGAAGAGTGGTGGCACTTCACGTACAAGCCCGAGCCGTTCCCCGACACCTACTTCGACTTCCCGGTGTCGCGCCGGGCGCTGCCCGTGGCACACTTCTGACGTTCCGTCAGATCCTGGGTGCGGGAGGGGCCATGTCGCGAGTGCGTACGCCCGTGGTGACGCGGTGGTTCGACGGGGAGGGGGAGGACTTCCGGTTGCTCGGCACGCGGTGCGCACAGTGCGCGGCCGTCTTCTTCCCGCGCGAGGACGGCTTGTGCCGCAACCCGGGCTGCGCCGGGGGCGAGCTGGTCGAGGTGGCGCTGTCGCGACGCGGGCGGGTGTGGTCGTACACCGACGGGCGATACCGCCCGCCCGCGCCGTACCTCTCGGACCCGGAACTTCCGTGGGAGCCCTACACGTTGATCGCTGTGGAGCTCGCTGCGGAGCGCATGGTGGTACTCGGGCAGGCGGCTCCCGGAGTGACCGTCGCCGACCTGGAGGTCGGCATGGAGGTGGAGGTCGCCCCCGGCGTGCTCGGCGCGGACCCCGAGCATCCGTCGACGACGTGGACGACGTGGAACTGGCGACCGGTGGGGGTGAAGGCATGACCGGCGATGTGGCGGTGCTCGGCGTGGGCATGCACCCCTGGGGCAAGTGGGGACGCGGATTCGTCGAGTACGGGACGGTGGCGGCGCGGGCGGCGCTCGCCGACGCCGGAGTCGACTGGCGGGACGTGACGTCCGTCGTCGGCGCGGACACCGTGCGAGGCGGCTATCCCGGGTATGTGGCGGGGGCGACCTTCGCGAAGGCCCTCGGCTGGCAGGGAGCGCGTGTGGCGAGCGTGTACGCGGCCTGCGCCTCGGGGGCCCAGGCGATCGCCACGGCGCGCGCCCAGCTGCTCGCGGGCCTCGCCGACGTGGTCCTCGTGGTCGGCGCCGACGCCGCCCCGAAGGGGTTCTTCCGGCCCGCCGGAGGCGATCGGCCCGACGACCCCGACTGGCTGCGCTTCCGCGTCCTCGGCGCCACGAACCCTGCGTACTTCGCGCTGTACGCCCGCCGCCGCATGGCCGTGCACGGCGACACCCTGGAGGACTTCGCCCACGTCAAGGTGAAGAACGCGGCCCTGGGGGCGCTCAACCCGCACGCGCGCTACCGCAAGACCGTCACCCCCGAGGAGGTCGCCGGGTCCGCCGTCGTCGCCGATCCGCTGCGGCTGCTCGACATCTGCGCGACCTCGGACGGCGCGGCGGCGCTCGTGCTGTCCACCCTGAAGTTCGCCCGGCGGCACAGCACGGCCGCACCGGTGCGCATCCGGGCGGTGTCCACCGTCACGCCGACGTATCCGAACACGGTCCTGGACCTGCCGGACATCGCCACGGACTCCGCGGCGGCCGTGCGCCCCGCCGAGCGCGCGTTCCGCGCGTCCGTCGCGCACGCCGCGTACGAGGAAGCGGGGATCGGCCCGGACGACCTCTCCCTGGCGGAGGTGTACGACCTGTCGACGGCCCTGGAGCTCCAGTGGTACGAGGACTTGGGGCTGTGCGGCGAGGGCGAGGGGGCCAAGCTCCTGCGGGACAGCGCGACCGCGCCGGGCGGGCGCATACCCGTGAACACCAGCGGTGGACTCGCCTCCTTCGGAGAGGCCGTCCCGGCCCAGGCCATCGCCCAGGTCTGCGAGCTGACCTGGCAGTTGCGGGGAGCGGCGGGCGCGCGGCAGGTCGAGGGGGCGCGGGTGGGGATCACCGCGAACCAGGGGCTGTTCGGGCACGGCTCGTCGGTGGTGGCGGTGCGCTGACGCCCGCGCGGGCACCGCGTCGGGGCATCGCGGAGTGCCCCGGGAAAGGCCGTACGGCGGCTTCCTGGGGCCTCCCGCTCGGAAGGCGTCGCGCCGGTTAACCCGTGTCGTCCGCGACCTTGACGCTCCATCACCACCGGTGAACACTTCCCGGTGTCAGTCGGCATCGCTGCTCTCCGGCACTCCGCCGCTCAGGGCCCGTGCGCTCCATGGCTCCGCGCAACGAGCCAGTTCAACGGGCATCCCCCATGGGCGATTCGACTGTGACGGCACGCTCGTCACCGAGGCCGGGCGGGGCGCGGGACTCCCCTGCCTTCGGCTGACGCGGCTGGCGGTGGCCGGGCAGTAGTCGTGGGAAACGAACCCTGCACGGAGTACCGGGGCCCACCACCCCGGGCGAAGGCCTAGGAGCCGCCATGTACTCGAATGGGGACATCTTCGTCGGTGAGATCATCGGCACCGCGATTCTGATTCTCTTCGGCGCCGGCGTGTGTGCCGCCGTCACCCTCAACCACTCGAAGGCCAAGGCCTCCGGGTGGATCGTCATCGCGTTCGGCTGGGGCTTCGGCGTGATGGCGGGCGCGTACACCGCCGCGCCGCTGTCCGGCGGCCACCTCAACCCGGCCGTGACCCTCGGCATCGCCGTCGACACCGACAAGTGGGACAAGGTCTGGATCTATCTGGCAGGGCAGATGATCGGCGCCATGCTGGGCGCCGTCCTCGCGTACCTGGTCTATCTCGCGCAGTTCAACGCCAACGTAACCCGCGGGACCAAGGACGCGCCGGGCACAGACAGGCCCACGCCGACCCTCGGCATCTTCTCCACCATCCCGGAGATCAGGAACCCGGTGGCGAACCTGCTGACCGAGATCATCGGGACCGTCGGCCTGGTCCTGCCCATCCTCGCCTTCGGGCTCACCAAGGGCCTCGGCACCTCCGGCACCCAGATCCTGATTGTCGCCTTCCTCGTCGTCGGCATCGGTCTCTCGCTCGGCGGGCCCACCGGCTACGCCATCAACCCGGCGCGTGACCTCGGCCCGCGCATCGTGCACCACTTCCTGCCGATCCCCAACAAGGGCACGTCCGACTGGAGTTACGCCTGGGTTCCGGTCGCCGGGCCGCTGATCGGCGGGCTCCTCGCGGGACTCATCTACAACGCAGCCTTCTGAGCAGCCTTCCTCCAAGGGGTAGCCATGACGGACAGCTCCGAGAAATTCGTCGCCGCAATCGACCAGGGCACCACCTCGAGCCGCTGCATCATCTTCAACAGGGACGGCGCGATCGTCGCCGTGGACCAGCGTGAGCACCGGCAGATCTTCCCCAAGCCGGGCTGGGTGGAGCACGACGCCACCGAGATCTGGTCCAAGGTGCAGGCGGTGGTCGCGGGCGCCATCGCCAAGGCCGGGCTGCGCGCGGACCAGCTGAGCGCGCTCGGCATCACCAACCAGCGTGAGACGACGGTCCTGTGGGACCGCTCCACGGGCAAGCCGGTCCACAACGCGATCGTCTGGCAGGACACCCGGACATCGGCGCTCTGCAACGACCTGGGGGGCGCCGACGGCCAGGACCGCTTCCGGGAGCGGACAGGACTGCCGCTGGCGAGCTACTTCTCCGGCCCGAAGGCGGCCTGGCTGCTCGACAACGTCCCCGGGCTGCGGGCGCGCGCCGAACGCGGCGAGATCGCCTTCGGCACCATCGACTCCTGGCTCATCTGGAACCTCACCGGCGGCACGGACGGCGGTGTGCACGTCACCGACGTCACCAATGCCGGACGCACGATGCTGATGAACCTGGAGACCCTGCAGTGGGACTCCTCGATCCTGTCGGCGATGAACGTCCCCGAAGGAGTGCTGCCGGAGATCAGGTCGTCGGCCGAGTGCTACGGGACGGCCGTCGGGCAGCTCGCGGGCGTGCCCGTCGCCTCCGCGCTCGGCGACCAGCAGGCGGCGATCTTCGGACAGGCCTGCTACGACACCGGGACGGCCAAGAACACCTACGGGACAGGCAGTTTCCTGCTGCTCAACACCGGCAACCGGCCTGTGCCGTCCAAGAGCGGCCTGCTCACGACCATGGGCTACAAGATCGGCTCCGAGGCTCCCGTGTACTGCCTGGAGGGCTCCATCGCGATCACCGGGGCCCTGGTCCAGTGGTTCCGCGACCAGCTCGGCATCATCCGCAGCGCCGACGAGATCGAGTCCCTGGCCGCGAGTGTGGACGACAACGGCGGCGCGTACATCGTGCCCGCGTTCTCCGGTCTCTTCGCGCCGTACTGGCGCTCCGACGCCCGGGGTGTCGTCACCGGCCTCACGCGCTACGTCACCAAGGCCCATCTGGCTCGTGCGGTCCTGGAGGCGACGAGCTGGCAGACACGTGAGGTCGTCGACGCGATGTACCAGGACTCCGGGGTGCGCATCACCACCTTGAAGGTGGACGGCGGCATGACCAAGAACAATCTGCTGATGCAGCACCAGGCCGATGTCCTCGGTGTGCCCGTGATCCGGCCGCGGGTGTCGGAGACGACGTGTCTGGGCGCCGCGTACGCCGCCGGGCTCGCGACGGGCGTGTGGAACGACCTGGACGAGCTGAAGGCCCACTGGCAGCGCGACGCCGAGTGGACGCCGCAGATGGCGGACACGGAGCGCGAGCGCGAGTACCGCAACTGGCGCAAGGCGGTCGAGCGCAGCTTCGGGTGGCACGACGACGGCGAGAGCTGAGCCGCTTGCCGCGTGGCCGAGGCCCTCGCCCCGGCCGAGGCACGCGCGGCAGGCACGCGCGCGTGGAGCGCCGCCCGGCCCTCCACGCGCGCGTGGCCGGTGCGCGGTCGCCGTGTCAGGTCGCGACCGGCTGCCTGGCCGCCGCGCCGACCGCCATCGCGTGCTCCACCACGTCGATCAGGACGTCCTTGACGGACTCCTTCTCGCGCGCGTCGCACAGCACCACGGGAGTGCTCTCGTCGAGGTCCAGGGCGTGGCGTACCGCGTCGGAGGGGTATCGCGTCGCGCCCTCGAAGCAGTTGACGCCGACGACGAAGGGTATGGAGCGGCGCTCGAAGTAGTCGACGGCGGCGAAGCAGTCCTCCAGGCGGCGGGTGTCGGCGAGTACGACGGCCCCGAGCGCGCCGGTCGCCAGCTCGTCCCACAGGAACCAGAAGCGGTCCTGGCCCGGGGTGCCGAAGAGGTACAGGACCAGGTCCTCGCGCAGGGTGATCCGGCCGAAGTCCATGGCCACGGTGGTGGTGTTCTTGCCCGGGACGCCGTTGGTGTCGTCGACGGGCCGGCCGGCCTCGCTGAGGGCTTCCTCCGTGCGCAGGGGCTTGATCTCGCTGACCGCGCCGACGAGGGTCGTCTTGCCGACGCCGAAACCGCCCGCGACCAGGATCTTCAGCGTGACCGGCTCGACAGGGGCCGTACCGCGCTCAGAACGCTTGAAGATCATTGCTCTCTTCTCCTGCATCAGTCATCAGTGGTGTCGCGTGCGTCAGTTGGGGTGAGGTGCTTCGGGGGTGGCCGGTGGGCCGGACCGTGCGTGGGACGGCGGTCCGTACCCGCCGCCTCCGGGAGTTTCGATCACGAGTACGTCGCCGGGCCCCGCGTCGGCGGAGTCGCTGCCGGCGAGCCGTACGACGCTCCCGTCGGCGCGCTCCACGCGGCCCGAGCCGAGCGCGCCCGGCTCGCCGCCCGCCATCCCGTAGGGCGGCACCACGCGGTGCTGGGACAGCGTGGAGACGGTCATGGGTTCACGGAAGCGGATGCGGCGTACGGCGCCGTTCCCGCCCCGCCAACGGCCGTCGCCGCCGCTGCCGGCGCGCACCGCGAACTCCTCCAGGACGACGGGCAGCCGCCATTCGAGGACTTCGGGGTCGGTGAGCCGGGAGTTGGTCATGTGGGTCTGCACGACGGACGCGCCGTGGAAGCCGTCGCCCGCGCCGGAGCCGGAGGCCACGGTCTCGTAGTACTGGTACCGGTCGTTGCCGAAGGTGACGTTGTTCATCGTGCCGGAGCCCTCGGCCTGGACGCGCAGCGCTCCGTAGAGGGCGCCAGTGATCGCCTGTGAGGTCTCCACGTTGCCCGCGACGACGGCGGCGGGCGGTCGCGGCGACAGGAACGTCCCCGTCGGCACGATGATGCGCAGCGGCCGCAGACAGCCGTCGTTGAGGGGGATGTCGTCGGCGACCAGGGTGCGGAAGACGTACAGGACGGCGGCGTTGACCACGGCGAAGGGGGCGTTGAAGTTCGTGGCCAGCTGGGGTGACGTGCCGGTGAAGTCGACGGTCGCCGTTCGTTGTTCGCGGTCTACGGAGACACGCACCCGGATCACGGCACCGGAGTCGGTCTCATAGGAGAACGCGCCTTCCTCCAGGGTGTCGATGACGCGGCGCACGGAGTCCTCGGCGTTGTCCTGGACGTGCCGCATGTAGGCCTGGACGACGTCGAGCCCGAAGTCGTCGATCATGCGGGCCACTTCGTCGACGCCCTTCTGGTTGGCCGCGATCTGGGCCCGCAGGTCGGCGAGGTTCGTGGCGGGGTTGCGGGAGGGGTAGCGGGTCTCCGTCAGCAGGGCCAGGGTCTCGGCCTCGCGGAAGTGCCCGGCCTCCACGAGCAGCCAGTTGTCGAAGAGGATGCCCTCCTCGTCGATGGTGCGGCTGTGCGCGGGCATGGAGCCGGGCGCGATGCCGCCGATCTCCGCGTGGTGGCCGCGCGAGGCCACGTAGAAGAGGATCCGCTCTCCGGGGGTGTCGAAGACGGGAGTGATGACGGTGACGTCCGGGAGATGCGTCCCTCCGTGGTACGGGTCGTTGACCGCGTAGGCGTCACCCGGCCGCATGGTGGTGCCGCGGCGGCGGATGACCTCCTTGACGCTGGTGCCCATGGAGCCGAGGTGGACGGGGATGTGCGGGGCGTTGGCGACGAGATTGCCGTCCGGGTCGAACAGGGCGCAGGAGAAGTCGAGCCGCTCCTTGATGTTGACCGACTGGGCGGTGGACTCCAGTCGGGCGCCCATCTGCTCGGCGATGGACATGAAGAGGTTGTTGAAGACCTCGAGGAGGACCGGGTCGGCTTCCGTTCCGGCGTCGGAACTCACGGGCGCCGCCACCCGTTCCATGACCAGGTGCCCGTCGCCGGTCATGGCCGCGCCCCAGCCCGCGTCGACGACCGTGGTGGCACTGGCCTCCGTGATGATCGCGGGCCCGGTGACCCGCTCGCCGGGCGGGAGTTCCTCGCGCCGGTGCAGGGGCACCTCGCGCCAGGAGCCGCCCGTGTGCAGGCGCACGGTCCGCGCGGGGCCGCGCGCGGTGGTGGTGCCGAGCACCGACAGGTCCGGGGGTTCGGTGCGGCCGGTGGCCTCCACGGAGAGGGCTTCGACGACGACAGGGCGGTCCAGGGTGAAGGAGTAGGTGGCGCGGTGCTGTTCTTCGAAGGCGCGGGTCATGGTGGCGGGGTCGGTCAGCTCGACGGTGAGGGTGGTGTCCGTGCCGTCGTAGCGCAGCTGGGCCCGGCGCCTGACGTGCACGCGGTCGGCCGGTACGTCCTCGGCGGCGAGCTGGGCGCGGGCGGCGGTCTCCAGGTCGTCGGCCGTCTTGTGGACCTGGGGCATCGCGGAGGCCACCAGGGGCGCCTCCACGGACTGTTCGCGCATGGCCGTCGTGTCGGCGAGGCCGATGCCGAGCGCGGACAGGACGCCCGCCATGGGGGGTACGAGGACGGTGCGGATGCCGAGCGAGTCGGCCACCATGCACGCGTGCTGGCCGCCCGCGCCGCCGAACGTCGTCAGGGCGTAGCGGGTGACGTCGTGGCCCTTCTGGACCGAGATGCGCTTGACGGCGGCGGCGATGTTGGCGACGGCGATCCGGAGGTAGCCCTCGGCGACCTGTTCCGGGGTGCGGTCGTCCCCGGTCCGTTCGGTGATCTCCCGCGCGAGTTCGGTGAACCTGCGGTGGACGAGCGCTTCGTCGAGCGGCTGGTCGCCGTCGGGGCCGAACACCCGGGGGAAGTGGGCTGCTTGGATGCGGCCGAGGGCGACGTTGGCGTCGGTGACGGTCAGCGGGCCGCCGCCGCGGTAGCTCGCGGGCCCCGGGTCCGCGCCCGCCGAGTCGGGGCCCACGCGGTAGCGGCTGCCGTCGAAGTGCAGCACGGAGCCGCCGCCCGCGGCGACGGTGTGGATGTCGAGCATGGGGGCACGCAGTCGTACGCCCGCGATCCGCGTCGTGAAGACCCGCTCGTACTCCCCGGCGTAGTGCGAGACGTCCGTCGACGTGCCGCCCATGTCGAAGCCGATGACCCGGTCGAACCCGGCGAGCTTCGACATGCGGGCCATCCCCACGATGCCGCCGGCGGGCCCGGAGAGGATGGCGTCCTTGCCGCGGAACTGTCCGGCGTCCGCGAGTCCGCCGTTGGACTGCATGAACATCAGCCTCACGCCCTGGAGTTCCGCGGCGACGTGCTGGACGTAGCGCCGCAGGACGGGCGACAGATAGGCGTCGACGACCGCGGTGTCGCCGCGCGGGACGAGCTTCATCAGGGGGCTGACCTCGCTGGAGAGCGAGACCTGCGGGAACCCGGTGCGGCGCGCGAGGTCACCGGCCGCCTGCTCGTGGGCCGGGTACAGATGGCTGTGCACGCACACGACGGCGACGGCGCGGATGCCGTCTTCGTAGGCCTCCCGCAGGGCTTCGCCGAGGCCGTCGAGGTCGGGGGCGCGCAGGACCTCGCCGTCGGCGCCGACCCGCTCGTCGTACTCGATGACGCGGTCGTAGAGCTCTTCGGGGAGAACGATGTCACGGGCGAAGATCCGCGGGCGGTTCTGGAAGGCGATGCGCAGCGCGTCGCGGAAGCCCCGGGTGATGACGAGGGCGGTGGGCTCGCCCTTGCGCTCCAGGAGGGCGTTGGTGGCGACGGTGGTGCCCATGCGGACGGCGTCGATGCGGACGGCGTCGCCTCCGCGCGCGGTGTCGGCGATCGGCGCGCCCGCCTCGGCGAGGAGTTCCCGGATGCCCGCGACCGCCGCGTCGGCATAGCGCGCGGGGTTGTCCGACAGGAGCTTGTGGGTGAGCAGTCCGCCGTCCGGACGGCGCGCGACGACGTCCGTGAACGTACCGCCCCTGTCAACCCAGAACTGCCAGCCTGTCACGTCTCAATCCCCGCTTTCGCGCTGTTCAGAGCGCCCGGAGGCCGTTGATCACGTCGCGCAGAATACTCTCGTCCGGCAGCTCGGCGGGGGGTACGGGGCGGGTCACGTGCACCAGTTGGTCGTCCACCAGATCACCGATGAGGACGCGGATCACGCCGATCGGAAGGTCCAGTTCCGCCGCGAGTTCCGCGACGGACTGCGGGGTGTCGCGGCACAGGCCGACGATGTCCACGTGCTCCGGGGACAGCGTCTGGTCGGCCTCCGTCTCCTCGGCGTGCGACTCCGCGATCACGACCGCGATCAGGTCGAGGCGGTGCTGGGCGGGGCTGGTGGTGCGGCCTCGTGTCATGGCATACGGGCGCACCACCGGACCGGCGTCGTCGTCGAACCAGTGAGGCATAGCGGCCTGACCGTCGTCGTCGCTCATGCCCTCCCACTACCCTCCCGCGGGCAGGTCCGTGCGCGGCGCCGAACCCAAGTGCACACCCACCCTCTTGACCAGCAGCGTCATCTCGTACGCCACCAGGCCGACGTCGGAATCGGCGTCCGCGAGGACGGCGAGACAACTGCCGTCACCCGCCGCCGTGACGAAGAGGAAGGCGTCGTCCAGCTCGACCACCGTCTGGCGGACCTTGCCCGCGTCGAAGTGGCGCCCCACGCCCTTGGCCAGACTGTGGAATCCGGACGCGACGGCGGCAAGGTGCTCGCTGTCCTCGCGGGTCAGGTTCTTCGACACGCCCGTGGGCAGGCCGTCCCCGGAGAGCACGAGTGCTTTGCGGATGCTGGCGACGCGCTCCACCAAGTCGTCGAGGAGCCAGTTCAGCTCCCCCGATCCCCCGGTCGCGGTGGTGCGTGCGTCGGCCTTCGGTGCGGTCATCGACCGTCCCCCTCAGATGTCGTTCCTGGTGCTGCGCCGTCCGGGACGTCATCGCCCACGGCGTTCTCTTCACGGCCGCGCTGCCAGCCGCGCTGGAGCGAAGCCATCCGGCTGCGTACCTCGTCGGCGTCGCGCTCCTCCACTCCGGCCCTCGCCGGGGTCGTGTCCAGCTCTGTGCGGCGGTCCGGGCTGTCCTTCAGCTGGGGGGCGAGATTCGCCTGCCGGACCCTGCGGGGCAGCCCGCCGAGAGCGGCCGCGCCCTGATCGTTGCCCGCCGTCCGGGGCGGCGTGTCCGTGCTGCCTGCGGCCCGGTCCATGGGTCCTCTGTCCGTCCTTGCCGCCCGGTCCGCACCGGGCGCTGTCTCGGTGCGGGTGGTGGCGCGCGGCGCGTCCGTGATCGGGCGGCGCCGGGGCAGGAGCGGCTGCGGGTCTGCCGGGGTGTCCGGGCCCAGGGGGCGCGGCGGCGTGAGGTCGGGCCAGCCCGCGTCCGACCTGGGGCGACGCGGCAGGGCGACGCCCGCGCCGCCGGAGGGGTCCGAGGCGTCCCGGGGGGCGTGCGCCGGGGTGCCGAGTCCGTCCCGTACGCGCTTGCCGAGTGCTCCGTGCGCGGGGCCGACGTCGGAACGGGTGTCGGTGGGGGCCTGGCCCATGGGCCGGGAGTCCCGGGCGGGGCCACGGCCGGGCCATCCGGCGCCGGTGTCGCGGCGGGCGCGGGTGCCGTCGCCGTCCGGGTCGGCGGTGTCGGAGTCGCGGGCGGGGCCGACGTCCGTGTCACGGGTGCGGGCCGGGCCCACCCGGCGGCCGTGCGAGGAGACCAGCTTCGGTGTGCGGCGGCGCGCGAGGGGCACGGTGCCGCCCGGGGCGGGCTCGTCGTCCAGGGGCTCATCGAGGTGCAGGGCGTCGTGGTCGGCGGAGTCGGCGACGCGGACGGACTCGCCGAGGTCGGGCTCGCGTGCGTCGCGGGCCTGCTGGTGCTGTTCCCCGGTGGTCTCGCCGACGCGACGGCGTGGGCGGAACAGGCCGCCGCGCTCGCTGTCCTCGTCCTCCAGGGCGCCCGGGAAGCCGTCGAGTCCCGCCATGCCGACGGGCGCCTCCAGCTCGACCGGCCCGTCCAGGAGGGACGCGGGCAGGCCGGGCAGTTCGACGGGCGTCCGGGCGAGGGCAGCATCGCGGTCGTTCGTGGTGCCGCCGCCCACGGCCCTCTGCGGCTGCGGCCGGTCGAGGCGGAAGCCGACGCCTCCGGTGTCGGGCACGTCGTCGGTGAGCAGCGACTCCGGTACGAACACGACGGCGGTGGTGCCGCCGTACGGGGAGGGCTGCAGCGAGACGCGGACGCGCTGGCGCTGGGCCAGGCGGCTGACCACGAAGAGGCCGAGGCGGTCGGTGTCGGACAGCTCGAACTCGGGGGTCTCGGCGAGGCGGAGGTTGGCGTCCAGGAGGGCTTCGGAGGCCATCCCGAGGCCGCGGTCGTGGATCTCCAGGGTGAAGCCGTTGGCGACGTGCTCCCCGAGGACCTGCACCGCGGTGTGCGGGGGCGAGAACACCGTGGCGTTCTCCAGGAGTTCGGCCAGCAGGTGCGTGAGGTCGGCGACCGCAGGGCCGGTGACGGCGATGCGCGGCAGGCGGCGCACCTCGATGCGTTCGTAGTCCTCGACCTCGGCGACGGCGGCGCGGACGACGTCCATGAGCTGGACGGGCTTGCGCCACTGCCGCGAGGGGGCGGCGCCGGAGAGGATCACGAGGCCCTCGGCGTGCCGCCGCATGCGGGTGGTGAGGTGGTCGAGGCGGAAGAGGTCGGCGAGCTCGTCGGTGTCCTCGGTGCGGCGCTCCATGGTGTCGAGGAGCGTGAGCTGCTTGTGCAGCAGGACCTGGCTGCGGCGAGCGAGGTTGACGAACACCTCGGAGACACCGCGGCGCAGGTCGGCCTGCTTGACGGTGGCCTCGACCGCGGCCCGTTGCAGGGTGTTGAGGGCCTGGCCGACCTGCCCGATCTCGTCCTTGTCGTAGGTCAGGCGCGGCGCTTCGGTCTCCACGTCGACCTGCTCGCCCGCCGCGAGACGGCGCAGCAGTCCGGGCAGCCGCACGCCGGACGCCTCGTGGGCCTCCAGGCGCAGCCGCCGCAGGTCGCGGATGAGGCTGCGGCCGATGCGTACGGAAAGGAAGATCGACAGGAGCACGGCGACCAGCCCGAGCACACCGGCGATGGCCAGTTGCACGATGACGCTGATGGCCTGGGGGCGGGCGCGGTCGCGCAGCCGGTCGACGGCGTCGTCGGTCCGGTCGGCGAGGCCGGTGAGGACCTTGTCCGACTCGCGGTCCCAGTCACTGGACGTGACCGCGCGGGGGGTGCCTCCGCCGGATTCCATCAGGGACTGCTCGGCGTCGCGCAGACGGCTCGTCTCGACGCCGTTCCAGTAACGCTCGAAGCGGGCCCGCTCGCCGTCGGGGAGCTGGGTGAGGCTGTTGTCGAGGAGCAGACCGCGCTGCGCCACGAGGTCGGAGACCTGGCGGACCTCGCCCTTGGTGACCGTGCCCGCGACCAGGGCGGAGCCGATCAACGCGTCCTCGCGGGACAGCAGTTCACGGGCCTGGCCGACACCGACGAGCGCACGGCCCTCCGCGGTGACGCCCACGTCGTCCAGGGCGTTGAGCGTCATCAGGAAGCCGAAGCAGGGGTCGGTCAGGCGCGTGTACATCTTCAACGCCTTGTCCCGGCTGATCGTGCCTTCCTCGACCGTGCGGCGCAGCGCGTCGAGTCCCTTGAAGGCGTCCAGGGCGACGCTGAGGCGCTCCTCCGACTGGCCGTCAAGGACCTCACGGGCGTCGGAGTTCCGGGCCTTGGACTCGATCTTGGCGACGAGCTTGTCGGTGGCCCCTCGGCTGCGGCGCAGCGCGGCGAGCGCGTCCGACGCACGGGGGTCGGCCAGGTAGACGAGGGTCTGGCGCCGCTCCTCCTGCACCACTTCGACGGTGTCCTGGAGCGGTCTGGCCAGGTCGTCGAGGATGTACGCCGTGTCGATGAGCTTGTTCGCCTCGCGCCCCGTGAGGAAGGTGGCAAAGCCCCAGATCGCCGTGAGGGACACGAGCGGCACGAGCAGCAATGCCACGATCTTCCGGCGGATTGACTTCCCGCGAAAGCGCATGGCCTCCCCCAGATCGGGCCCCTCACAGCCGCGCTTCGACCGGGGGCACGCATGTGCGTCAACAAACGGCGCGAGCCTACTACTGAGACACGTGCAACTCGAAGGCACGTCCGGACGCTTTTCAGCCGTGACGCGAAAGGTGCATCCATAGTTGTCCGCCCATTGGGGGAGATTGTCTCCCGCATGCGGCACATGCCAGAGGACCCCATCACCCTTACCAGCAGGGCCAGTTGGCCTGAACTGTTCGCTGCGTGGAACCGATCGCACCGGATCGGGATCTCTTATGCGGGGGGATCTGTCGTCAGGGTCGGGAATCTTCCGCGGCACCCATTCGTCGATCAGTACGAGAGCGGGTGCGAGCGGTGGCTGGGTGGTGCGGGCACCGGACGGTGCGGGGCGCGAGGGTCAGACAGGGGCGACAGGGGCGGGTACGGCGAACGGCTGCACGACCGGGCCCTGGCGGCCCGGCGTAAAGCAGCGTAAAACGGGCAGCAGGCGGAGAGTCGGGCATGAAAGCTCTCGATCAGTCGGCCGCGAGGCACGGGCAGAGCAGCGGCTGGCGCAGAGGCAGGACGGCGGGGGGAGTGACGAGTTGATGGGTACGACGGAACGCCAGCGGACGTCGGCGAACGGGACGTCCGAGAAGTCCGCGAGCGCCGAAGCGGCGCACAAGGACAAGGAGTCGGCGGGGCGGCGGGCAGCGGGGGCGGCCTCCGCCACGGGGCTCGTGGAGAGAACGGATGGCGGCTCTCGGGACGGCGAGACAAGAGCGGCCGAGGGGCGCGGGAAGTCGCGGGCTCCGGGCTGGCGTGCCGGGGCCGAGGCTCTGGGGCGGCGTGCGGAGTCGAAGGCCGCGGATCGGCGTACGGAGTCACGGGCTGCGGATCGGCCTGCGGGGTCCGGGAGTTCGGGCGGCCGGGAGTACGCGGACGACCGCGGCTCCGCGAAGGCAGCGGAGCAGCGGGGGCACTTCGAGGCCCTGGACGACGGTGAGTACGCGGAGCGGCGGCCTCTGTGGGTCGACGAGCCCGCGCGTCGGCCGCGCCTGCCCGACCCGGTGCGCAAGGCGGCCGTGCGGGCCGTGCTGATCGTGTCCTTGACGCTCATCCAGGCGATGACGGCGTTCTTCTGCGCGATGGCCGAGTCCTGGCTGGCCTTCCCCATGGTGTTGAGCAGCGTGGCCAGCACGGTCGTGGCGACGTGGGGCGTCTGCGACGTCTGGGTGACCCGCCAGGTGTGGAACCAGCGCAACGGCGTGGTCTCGATGCCCAGCAGCACGGCACGCAGGCTGCGGCGCGAGCGGCGGCGCGCCCGCCGCCAGGCACGCGTGGCCGCCCGCGCCAAGGAGGGCATACGCAGCCGGGGCGGCCAGGGTCAGCTGTCGCACTCCTGAGGCCTGAGCGCGGCTGGGTCGGCGAGTCGGCGAGTCGGCGGCAACAGTCGGGGACTGTGGGCGGTTGTCGCGGCCGGGTCAGGCGGCGGCTGCCTGTCGGGCCCGCAGCTCCCGTCGTGTCCTCATGAACGGGCGAGGGCAGTTGACCGCCAGCGCGGCCGTCGCCCGGCCCGCGTGTTCGTACAGCGCGAGGAAGCCGCCGTCACCCGGACTGCCTTCCGCGATGCGTACGGTGGCGTCGGCGGGGCGGTGTCCGGCGAACTGGATGCGGGAGCCGTACTGGTCGGACCAGAAGTAGGGCAGCGCGGTGACGGACTCCACCGTCCGGGCGGCGAGCAGGTTGCGGACGGCGACGCGGGGTTGCTCCGTCGCACTCGTCCAGTGTTCGGCGCGGACGCCGCCGACGCGGGCCACGTCTCCCACGGCGACCACCTGCGGGAGAGCGGTGACGCAGCCGTCGTCGCACAGGACACCGTCGCCCAGTGCGAGCGAAGTACCGGTTAGCCAGCCAGTGTTGGGGGTGGCGCCGATACCGACGACGACCACATCGGCGGGGAGGATGCGGCCGTCGGACAGCTCGACTGCGGTGACGCGGCCGGAGGTGTCGGGGTGGCCGGAGGTGTCGGGACTGCCGGAGGCGTCCAGGCTTGAGCCTTCGGGCCGGGGGTTCCCCGGGGCGGTGGCACCCGGCGGACCGGCGGCACCAGACGGGTCGGCGGGGGCCGTGCGGTGCAGGCCCGCCACACCTGTTCCGGTGAGCAGGCGGGCGCCGCCCTGTCGGTGCAGGTCGGCGCAGAACAGGGCCATGTCCGGGCCGAGTTGGGGGATCAGCGGCAGGGGGGCGGCCTCGACGACGGTGACGTCATGGCCGAGGGCGACGCACGACGACGCGGTCTCCGCGCCGATGAAGCCGCCGCCGATCACGACGACGCGGCGGGGGCCACGGGTCAGGTCGGCGCGCAGGGCGCGGGCGTCGGCGAGTGTCCGTAGGGTGTGGACTCCCGCTGGCTGGGGGCCTGGGAGGCGGCGGGCCGACGCTCCGGTCGCGACGACCACGCCGTCGGTGACGACGGTTCGGCCGTCGTCGAGGAGGACGGCGCGGCCGTGCTGATCGAGGCCGGTCGCGTGTACGCCGAGCAGCCATTCGGCGGCCAGGTCCGCGACCTCTTCGGGGTCGGTGAGGGCGAGTTGGCCCTCTGGGGCGGATTCGTACGTTGTGTGGGCGGCGGTGCCGGTGAGGGGAGCCGCGCCGCCAGTCGCGGGGGGCGTGGGGCCGGACTTCACGCCCACGCCGGTGCCGGCGCCCCTGGCGCTGTCCGCGGCAGTGGTCGTGGCAGTGGACGCGGTGGTGGACGCAGCCGCGTCCGTGAGGAACGACTTGGAGAGGGGTGGGCGGTCGTACGGCAGGTGGGGCTCGGCGCCGACGATCACGAGGCGGCCGTCGAAGCCCTGGGCGCGCAGTTCGCGCGCCGCGTAGAGCCCGGCGAGGGAGGCGCCCACGACGGTGACAGTGTTCATGCGGCGGATCCCTCACCGGTCAGCGAGCCGCGCCCGGGCCCGGAGGCGGCGAGGGAGGCGGGGGCGGACAAGGAGGCAGCGGCCGTGAGAGGAGCGGAGGCCGGGACGGGGGTCGCGGTCGAGTCGGTCAGGTGGACATGGATGGTTCCGTCGACCACGCTCACGCGGTGGGTGCGCACCGCGCGGCGGGCCGGCAGACACGTCGGCTCTCCGGTCCGGAGATCGAATGAGGCGGCGTGCAGCGGGCATTCGACCAGACAGCCCTCCAGCCAGCCTTCGGAGAGGGAGGCGTCCTGGTGACTGCAGGTGTCGTCGACGGCGTACAGCGCGCCGTCGGCGTTGAACACCGCGACGGGGGGTGTGGTGTCGAGACGGACGGACTCGCCCACAGGGAGGTCTTCAAGACGGCAGACGGGAATCACGGGCCCTCCTCTGGATCTGTCGGCCCGGTTGGATCTGTCGGCCCGGTCCGGGACCGTTCGGGCCAAGGACTCTTCGGTAGCATGAAGTTTCATATGGCGCACCAGAGAGCGCTATGCGCAACAGAATCCGGTGGGATGCCCATCGCGTCAAGGGGCTCCCTGGGACGCGGCTCCGAGAGGCCGCCGAGTGGTGAGAGTTGAGATATGACCCGCACGCGGAAACAGCCTGGCCAGAACGAGGAGCCGCAGCAGGGAGCAGCCCAGGAGGAGCGCCGGGAAGGGCGCGCGGAGGAACCCGACAAGCCCCAGGAGGCGCGCGAGCCGCAGGCCAAGGCTCCCGCCGGTTCCGTGCAGTCCGTGGACCGCGCGGTGAGCGTCCTGGAGATCCTCGCCCGGCACGGCGAGGCCGGGGTCACGGAGATCGCCGACGAGCTGGGGGTACACAAGTCGACGGCGTTCCGGCTGCTCGGCGTGCTGGAGAACCGCGGTCTTGTCGGGCAGGCGAAGGACCGCGGCAAGTACTTCCTCGGCGCGGGCGTCCTGCGCCTCGCCGGGGCGGCCGCCGTGCGGATGGACATCTCCCAGGAGGGCGGCCCGGTCTGCCGCGAGCTGGCGGACGAGCTGGGCGAGACGGTCAACATCGCCGTCCTCGACGACGACGCCGCGGTCAACATCATGCAGGCCCGCGGCCCCGCGTCCGTGACCGCCCAGAACTGGCTCGGCCGACGCACCCCGCTGCACGCCACCTCCAGCGGGAAGGTCCTGCTCGCGCACCTGCCGACGACCCTGCGCGAGGGCCAGATCGCCCGCACGCTGCCCCGTATCACCGAGCACACGGTGACCGGGACGGTGGCGCTGCGCCGTGACCTGGAGGCCGTCGTCCAGCAGGGTTTCGCGATCGCCGTGGAAGAGCTCGAGGTCGGACTCGCCGCCGTGGCGGCCCCGGTGCGGGCCCACGACGGCAAGGTCATCGGGGCGCTGAGCGCCTCCGGGCCGGTGTATCGGCTGACGGAGGACCGGCTCACCGAGCTGGCCAAGCGCACGGTCGCGGCGGCGGTGGAACTGTCGCGCCGGATGGGCTACGGCTTCTGACGGCATGGGCTACGGGTTCTGACGGCCGCGGGGGCGGGGGTCGCGCAGGGGCGCGGCCCACCCCCGGCCGCCCCGCGTTCCGCCGCACGCCCTGCCCGTCCTCCTTGCCGCCCCCGTAGTGCCGCCTCGCCGTGCCAACCCTTCTCGGGGCCCGGACGCCACGCTCCCCCACGCCCCCACCCCCAGCACGCGGAATCAGAACTTCCCGACCCCGCCCCCACCCTCCGCAGGACCCGTTTCGCGACACCCATAGCGTTTTGCCGAGGGTTCACTCCGGCCCCTTGACGGCTCCTTGATGTCGCTCTCACGATGTCTCTCATAGCGCAACCGATCGTGGAGTACGCAACAAGACGACCCAAAGTCGAGGAGCCTGGCCGTGCCACACGAGGTCCGTGGCGTCGTCGCCGCGAAGAAGGGCGCACCCGTCGAGGTGCAGACGATCGTCGTGCCGGATCCCGGACCGGGAGAGGTACTTGTCTCCGTGCAGGCCTGCGGGGTCTGCCACACCGATCTGCACTACCGGGAAGGCGCGATCTCCGACGACTTCCCGTTCCTGCTCGGCCACGAGGCCGCCGGTACCGTCGAGGCGGTCGGCGCCGACGCCGGGGGCCTGGTGCCCGGCGACTACGTGGTCATCGCCTGGCGCGCCCCCTGCGGAACGTGCCGGTCCTGCCTGCGCGGACGTCCCTGGTACTGCTTCGACTCCCGCAACGCGGCACAGCCCATGACCCTGCTCGACGGCACTCCCCTCAGCGCCGCGCTCGGCATCGGCGCCTTCGCCGAGAAGACGCTCGTCGCCGCGGGCCAGGCCGTGAAGGTGGACCCGGCGGCCCGGCCGGAGGCGGCGGGGCTGATCGGCTGCGGCGTGATGGCCGGGTACGGGGCCGCCGTGAACACGGGGAACGTGGGCCGTGGCGACACGGTCGCCGTCATCGGCTGCGGCGGCGTCGGCTGCGCCGCGATCGCCGGGGCCTCGCTCGCCGGGGCCCGACGCGTGATCGCCGTCGACATCGACGACGCCAAGCTCGACGGGGCCACCCGCTTCGGCGCCACGCACACCGTCAACTCGCGGGGCACCGATCCTGTCGAGGCGGTGCGCGGCCTCACCGGCGGCTTCGGCGTCGACGTCGCCATCGACGCCGTCGGGGTCCCCGAGACGTACAAACAGGCCTTCTACATGCGCGACCACGCGGGCGTGCTCGTCCAGGTCGGCGTGCCCGACCCGACGATGGCCGTCGAACTGCCGCTGATCGACCTGTTCTCGCGCGGCGGCGCGCTCAAGTCCTCGTGGTACGGCGACTGTCTGCCCACGCGGGACTTCCCCCTGCTCGTCGACCAGTACCTCAGCCGCAGGCTCGACCTCGGCGCCTTCGTGACGGAGAAGATCGCCCTCGGCGAGGTCGAGGAGGCGTTCGCCAGGATGCAGCGCGGCGAGGTGCTGCGATCGGTGGTGGTCCTGTGACCGGCGTACGACACGACCCGCACTCCCCCGAAGTGCGCGATGACACCCCGAGCCAAAACGACACCCCCACCCACGCGCCAACTCCAGAGCCAGCTCAAGCTCAAGCACCAGCCACGACACCCGCACCCGCACCCGCACCCAGCGAAAGCGAAACGCCCACCCCCCAAGTCGTCATCATCGGCGCCGGAATCGTCGGCTGCTCCCTCGCCGACGAGTTGACCGCCCGGGGCTGGACCGACGTCACCGTCCTCGAACAGGGGCCGCTGCCCGCCCCGGGCGGCTCCACCTCGCACGCGCCCGGGCTCGTCTTCCAGACCAGCCCGTCCAAGACGCTCAGCGAGTTCGCCGCCTACACCGTGCGCAAGTTCGGCAAGCTCACCGTGGACGGGCTCTCCTGCTTCAACCCGGTCGGCGGCCTGGAGCTGGCCACCACGCCGGAACGCTGGGCGGACCTGCACCGCAAGGCGGGCCTCGCCGCGTCCTGGGGCATTCGCGCCGAACTGGTCGACGCCGGGCGCTGCAAGGAGCTGTGGCCGCTGCTCGACATCGGCCAGGTGCTCGGCGGCCTGCACACACCCGACGACGGCCTCGCCCGCGCCGTGCTCGCCTGCCGTGCGCAGCTCGACCGGGCGACCCGCCGGGGCGCCCGCTTCCTGGAGCGGCACACGGTCACCGGCATCGAGCGCACGGAGGGACGCGTCACCGCCGTCGTCACCGACCGCGGCACCTTCCCCGCCGACCACGTCGTGTCGGCCGCGGGCTTCTGGGGGCCGGTGATCGGCCGGATGGCGGGCGTCGACGTACCGCTGCAGCCGCTCGCCCACCAGTACGCCCGGACCCGCCCCCTGCCGGAGCTCGCGGGCCGCAACGACCCACGGGCCGAGGCGTCCCGGCCCATCCTCCGCTTCCAGGACCGCGACCTGTACTTCCGTGAGCACACGGACCGCGTCGGCATCGGTTCGTACGCCCATCGCCCGCTGCCCGTGGACCCGTTCGCCGTGCCCGCGTACGACGACGCGACGGCCCGCGGGCTGGCCATGCCGTCCTCGTACCCCTTCACCGAGGAGGACTTCGCGCCGAGCTGGCAGGACTGCTGCGGGCTGCTGCCCGCGCTCAAGGAGTCGGCCGTCGAGGAGGGCTTCAACGGTGTCTTCTCCTTCACGCCGGACGGCATGCCGCTGCTCGGTGAGGCCCCGGCGCTGCGGGGCTTCTGGCTCGCCGAGGCCGTATGGGTCACGCATTCCGCGGGCGTGGCGAAGGCCGTCGCCGAGTGGATGGTCGACGGCAGGCCCGCCGTCGACGTGCACGACTGCGACCTCACCCGCTTCGAGGACGCCCAGCGCTCCCCCGCCTATGTCGCCGAGCGCGGCGCGCGGCAGTTCGTCGAGGTCTACGACGTCATCCATCCGCTGCAGCCCCTGGACGAGCCGCGCCCCCTGCGGGTCAGCCCGTTCCACGCCCGGCAGCAGGAGTTGGGCGCGGTGTTCCTGGAGGGCGGCGGCTGGGAGCGCCCCCACTGGTACGAGGCCAACGCCGCGCTCGCCGCCGACGTGGACGTGCCCGAGCGGGACGGCTGGTCCGGCCGGTACTGGTCGCCGGTCGCCGCCGCCGAGGCGCGCGCCACCCGCGAGCGGGTCGCGCTGTACGACATGACGCCGCTGCGCCGCCTGGAGGTCACCGGCCCCGGGGCCCTCGGCTTCCTTCAGCGCATGACCACCAACAACCTTCGCAAGAAGCCCGGTTCGGTCACCTACACCCTCCTTCTCGACGAGGCGGGCGGCATCCGCTCCGACCTGACCGTGGCACGGCTCGCCCCCAGCCGCTTCCAGGTCGGCGCCAACTCCCCCGCCGATCTCACCTGGCTACAGTCGCACGCGCCCGACGACGTGCACATCAGGGAGATCACCCAGGGGACGTGCTGCGTCGGCGTCTGGGGTCCGCTGGCCCGCGCCCTCGTCCAGCCCCTGACCCGCGACGACTTCTCGCACGAGGCCTTCGGCTACTTCAAGGCCCGCGAGACCCACCTCGGCCATGTGCCGGTGACGGCGCTGCGCCTGAGCTACGTGGGCGAGCTGGGCTGGGAGCTGTACACCAGCGCCGACCTCGGCCTGCGCCTGTGGGACACGCTGTGGGAGGCGGGGCGGGACCTGGGGGTCGTCGCCGCCGGACGCAGCGCCTTCAACAGCCTGCGCCTGGAGAAGGGCTACCGCGCCTGGGGCCAGGACATGACCGCCGAACACGACCCCTACGAGGCGGGCGTCGGTTTCGCCGTCCGCATGGACAAGGGCGACTTCGTGGGGCGCGCGGCGCTGGAGCGGCGCGGCCCCCTGACCCGCAGGCTCACCGCGCTCCTCCTGGACGACCCGGCCGCCGTCGTCCTCGGCAAGGAGCCGGTGTACGCGGCCCCGGGCGACGCCGCGCCCGCCGGATACGTCACCAGCGCCGCGTACGGCTACACGCTGGGCCGCTGCGTCGCGTACGCCTGGCTGCCCCCGCTGGCCGCGGGGACGAGCACGCACATCGAGTACTTCGGCGAGAAGGTCTCCGCGACCGTCACCGACGAACCGCTCTTCGACCCCGAGATGACCCGGATCCGGAGGTGACCGTCGTGTCTCCCACCACCCCCACCTACGACGTGATCGTGATCGGCCTGGGCGGCATGGGCAGCGCCGCCGCCCACCATCTGTCGGCGCGCGGAGCCCGCGTCCTCGGCCTGGAGAAGTTCGGTCCCGTGCACCAGCGGGGCTCCAGCCACGGCGGTTCGCGGGTCACGCGGCAGTCGTACTTCGAGGACCCCGCGTACGTACCGCTGCTGCTGCGCGCGTACGAGCTCTACGAGAAGCTCGAACAGGACACCGGCCGTGACATCGCCACCTTGTGCGGCGGCGTGATGGTCGGCAGCCCGGACGGGCGGGTGGTCTCCGGGGCGCGGCTCTCCGCCGAGACCTGGGGGCTTCCGCACGAGATGCTGGACGCCCGGGAGATCCGCCGCCGCTTCCCGACGCTCACACCGCGCGACGACGAGGTGGCGCTCTACGAGGAGCGCGCGGGTCTCGTCCGGCCGGAGAACACGGTCGCCGCGCATCTGCAGCTGGCCACCCGTCAGGGCGCGGACCTGCACTTCGAGGAACCGGTGACGCGCTGGGAGCCGTACCGGGACGGGGTGCGCGTGCACACGGGCGAGGACACGTACACCGCGGGCCAGTTGGTGATCTGTCCGGGCGCGTGGGCGCCGGGGCTGCTCGCGGACCTGGGGGTGCCGTTCACCATCGAGCGGCAGATCATGTACTGGTTCCAGCCGACGGGCGGGGTCGGTCCGTTCCTGCCGGAGCACCATCCGATCTACGTGTGGGAGGACCGGGCGGGCGTCCAGGTGTACGGCTTCCCGTCGATCGACGGCCCCGACCTCGGGGTGAAGGTCGCGTTCTTCCGCAACGGCAGTGTGTGCACTCCGGAGACCATCGACCGCACGGTCCATCCGCACGAGGTCGCGGCGATGGCCGAGCACATGGAACGGCACATACCGCTGCTCCCGGGGCGTCTGTTGAAGGCCTCCACCTGTATGTACACGACGACGCCCGACGAGCACTTCGTCATCACGCGCCACCCGGCGCACCCGGAGTCGGTGACGGTGGCCTGTGGCTTCTCCGGGCACGGCTTCAAGTTCGTGCCGGTGGTCGGCGAGATCGTCGCCGACCTGGCGCTCGACGGCACCACGGAGCACCCCATCGAGCTGTTCGACCCCCGCCGGATCACCGGCCCGCTGGATCCGGCGCCCGCCACGGCCCCGGTCTGACCGGACCCGCGCCCTGTGGGGCGCACGTCAGAGCGAACCGCGCCCGCCGCGGCGCCCGTCTGAGGAGTACGGACGTGACGACAGAGGTCTCCGCGAGCCTCATCGCGACGCTGCCCGGCCACTACTACACCGACCCCGACGTCTTCCGCCAGGAGCAGGAGCGCCTGTTCGAGGCTCTGTGGTGCTGCGCCGTGCGCTCCGCGGGCCTCGACCGTCCCGGCGCGTACCGCACCGTCCAGGTCGGCCGGGAGAGCGTCCTGATCACCCGCGCCCGCGACGGCGGCCTGCGCGCCTTCCTGAACGTGTGCCGTCACCGCGGCGCCCGCCTGTGCGCGGACGAGGCGGGCCAGGTCCGGCGCAGCCTCCAATGCCCGTACCACGCCTGGACGTACGACCTCGACGGCCGTCTGATCGCGGCGCCGAACCTGACGCGGATGCCGGACGTCGACCGGTCCGCGTACGGCCTGGTCGAGGTCGCGCTGCGGGAGTGGCTCGGCTACGCCTGGGTGTGCCTGGCCGAGTCGCCGCCGTCCTTCGAGGACACGGTGATCGGCGAGGCCAGGGAGCGCCTGGGCGACCCCGCGTCCATCGAGCGCTACCGCACCCAGGACCTGGCGCTCGGTCATCGCGTCCGCTACGAGGTGCGCGCCAACTGGAAGCTGATCGTCGAGAACTTCATGGAGTGCTACCACTGCGCGACCATCCACCCCGAGCTGACGGATGTCCTGCCGGAGTTCGCGGACGGCTTCGCGGCGCAGTACTACGTAGGGCACGGTGCCGCCTTCGGGGATGACGTCAGCGGCTTCACTGTCGACGGTTCCCCGGGCTTCGGGCGGCTGCCCGACGTCGCCGACGACCAGGACCGCCGCTACTACGCCATCACCGTCAAACCGGCCGTGTTCGTCAACCTCGTCCCGGACCATGTGATCCTGCACCGCATGTTCCCGCTGGCCGTGGACCGCACGGTCGTCGAGTGCGACTGGCTGTACGCACCCGACGTCGTCGCCTCCGGAGCGGACCTGTCGAAGTCGGTCGAGCTGTTCCACCGGGTCAACGAACAGGACTTCGCGGCGTGCGAGCGCACCCAGCCCGCGATGGGCTCACGCGCGTACCGGCGGGGCGGTGTGCTCGTGCCGACCGAGCATCACATCGGGGTGTTCCACCACTGGCTCATCCAGCGGCTGGCTTCTTGAACATCCGGGTCGCCGTGATCTCCCCGTGCACCGTCTCCCCGGCCGGTGCCTGCTGCTCCTGCGGCAGGCCCGGCCGCAGGTGCTCCTCGACGCTGATGTACTTCAGGCCCGCGCGCAGGTCCGCGTCGTTGCGCAACCGGATCACCAGCGGGAACTCCGCGAGCGCCGTCGTGTCGAACAGTCCGGTGGTGTAGAGCAGCTGGACGCCGAGGGCGTCCGACACGGCGCGCTGGAGCTCCAGGAGGTACGTGGCGTTGGCGCGGCCGATGGGGTTGTCGAGGAACAGCGTGCCCGCGTGCCGATGCTTGTCGCGGCCCCGGTCGTTCGAGCGCAGGGCGGCCATCGTGCAGTACAGGGCGATGGCGGCGGTCAGGAGCTGGCCTCCGGAGAACACGTCGCCCATCTGCCCCACCGGCACGCGCTCGGCGCGCAGGACGGCGTCCGGCTTGAGGATCTCCACGGCGATGCCGCGCGGTTCGAGGGCGGCCTGCACTCCCCTGAGCAGCAGCGACATGCCGTCCCTGCGCAGGTCGGAGTTCTTCTTCACGGCCGCGCGGGTGGCCTCGTCGATGACCTCGCCCAGGCGCTCGGTGAGCGTCGCCTGGTCGGGCTCGTCGAAGCGGACCCGCAGGAACTCCTGACCCGACCACTCCCCCAGGCCCTCGGGCAGCCGGGAGAGGCGCTGGGCGGAGCGGAGCGTGGCGAGGGACGACTCGACCAGGCCGCGCAGCCGGTCGACGATGCTGTCGCGGTTGCGCTCCAGCTGCTCCAGCTCGTCGGTGAGCACGCGCAGGCGGGGCGCGAAGGCGTCGGCCCACTTCTTGGCGTGCTCGGGCAGGGCGGACGCGGGCAGTTCGCGGATCTGCTGCCGGGCGGGGGTGCGGACCTGTTCGTACCGGGTGGAGTTGGCGTGCCGGACGAGGACGTCGCTGGCCTCGCGGACGGCCGACTCGGCGGTGGACAGGTCGGCGGCGCAGCCGCGCAGGGAGCGGCGGGTCTCGGCGGCGGCCTGGCGGGCCTCCTCCAGGGTGCCGGGGTGGGGCGCGGGCTGCTCGTCGTCCTCGGTGTCGTGGTGCTCGCGCAGCAGGTCGCGCAGGAGTGCCGCCGTTTCGTCGAACCCGCCGGCCGCGTCCTCCGTGGCGCGGTGGGTGTGCAGGAGCGCGGCGTGCGCCTCCTTGGCCCGGCTCAGGGCCTCGGTGTGGGTGGCCAGTTCGGTCGTGGCCGTGCGCAGCAGGGCCTGGGCCTGCTCGGCATCGGACGGGACTAGCTCTTCGGGGAGGTCGGTGTGTGCTTCGCCGTCCTCGGGGGCGTGCCGCTCGGCCTCGCCGCGCAGTCGGCCGAGCTGTTCGCTGGCGGTGGAGGCGCGCGACTCGATGAGCTGGACCTGGGCCTCCGCGCGCGCGGCGGCGGCCTGCCGGGACGGCCCGTCGGCGCCGTCGGTGCCTTCGAGGAGCTGGGCCGCGCGGGTGCGCACCTTGTTGCTGAGCCGGTCGAGCTCCGCGAGCGCGGCGCTCTCGTCGCTCTCCGCGCGGGCCTGCTCGGCGCGCAGGTCGGCGCCGACGCCGACCTTCTCGTACAGCTGCGAGGCCGCTCGGTAGGCCTCGCGGAGGGCGGGCAGGGAGGTCTTGGGGCCGTCCTGGTCCAGTGGTACGTCCTCGGGGGCGCCGGCGATCTCGGCGCGCTCGGCACGCAGGGCGCGCGCGGTGCGGCGGGCGTCGTCGGCGGCGCGCTGGGCGGCGCGGCGGTCCTCGTCGGCGGCGCGGGCGCGGTCCAGGCAGGACTGGGCGCGGGCCTCCGACTCGACGGCGTCGTCGGCCAGTTCGCGGAGCTTGGTCTGCCAGCCGGCGCGCTCGCGCAGCCGGAACGCGAGCCCGGCGAGGGCGTCGGCGGCGCGGCGGGCGCGCTGGGCGCCCTCCTGGCGCTCGTCGCGCACGCGGGCGGCGTCGGCCGCGGCCTCGTCGGCCTCGGCGCGCGCGGTGCGGGCCTCGGCCAGTTCGGCCTCCGCCTCCTCGGCGAAGGCGCGCGCGTCGCGGGCGGCGGTGGCCAGCTCGGCGAGGCGGCCCGCGGGGCAGCCGGAGCGCCAGGAGGCGAGCCGCGCGGCCAGCTCCCGGTCCTTGGCGAGGCGCAGGGCGAGCGCGCGGATCTCCTCGTCGCGCCGGGTGGTGCGCGCCCGCAGGGTCTGCCGCTCCTCGTCGGCGGCGTGCTCGTCGTGCATGGCGGGGTTCGGCGGTACGAGGAAGACGGCGCCCGTTTCCTCGGTGTCGCTGTCGGCGTGCGGCACCGGGGCGAGCAGCGCGGCGGCGGTGCCGACGGCGACCGTGGAGCGGGGCAGCAGCGCGGCGCCGGTGAGCGCTTCGCGCGCGCGGGCGTGTGTGTCCGGGTCGGTGATGACGACGCCGTCGACCAGCTCGGGCCGGGCGGCGAGCACGCGCGCGTGGTCCGCCGGGTCGACGGCCTGGGCCAGATAACGCCATCCAGGGAGGGCCGGAATGCCGTGCTCCCCGAGGAACTCGACGGTGGCGAGGACGTCGGGCCCGGGCGGCAGCAGCCCGCCGTCACCGAGCGCGCCGAGGATGCGGGAGTCGTCGGCGGCGGCGGTCCGCAGCTCGAACAACTGCCGTTCGGCGGCGGCCACTCCGTCGTCGAGCAGGGTCTTCAGGTCGTCGGCACCGCGGTCGAGCTCCACGGCGGTGAGGCCGGGGGCGACGGGGGCGAGGGTCTGCCCGGGGGCGGTCGGGGTGGCGGCGCTCGGTGCGGAGCCGTCGTGGGCGTCACCCTCGGCGCTCGTGTCTCCGTACGCACCCTGGGCCCCCTCGGCGGCCCCCGCCCCGTCGTCGGCGCCCTCGCCCGCCCCGGCCCCGGGGGGGGGGGGGGGGGGGGGGGGGCGGGTGAGCCTCCGGCCGGCTCTCCGGAGCCGACAGACGAGGTGGAGTATGCGGTCGTGCTCCACTGCGGGAGAGGGGGGCGCGTGGGAGCGA
>NZ_JBVIXA010000006.1:37021-77810 GCF_055594065.1 Streptomyces sp. NPDC040610
TTCCCCCCCCCCCCACCCCCCCCCCCCTCCCCCCCCCCCCCCCCCCCCCCCCCCCCCCCCCCCCCCCCCCCCCCCCCCCCCGCCGCGCCCGCTCCCGCCGGATCCGCCCGGCAGGCCCAGGAGTTCGGCGACGCGCTCGTCCTGCGCGAGGGAGTCGGCGGTGCGGCTCTCCGCGTCGTGCGCCTGCTCGGCGGCCGTCGCCGCGTCCTCCGCGCGGGCCGCCGTCAGCTCGGCGCGGGCTTCGACAGCGGCGGCTTCCTTGGCCTGGTCGGCGGCCCGGCGTGCGGACTCGCGGGCCTCGTCCCAGGCGGCGACCGCGGTCTTCTCGGCGTCGCTGGCGGCGAGCGCCGCGCGGGCCGGGTCGGCGTCGGGTGTGCTGTCGTCGAGCCAGCCCGCGCGGACGGCCTCGGCGGTCTCCTGCTCGACCTCGGTGAGGCGCTGGCGCAGGTGCCCGGCCTCGCTGCGGGCGCGCTGCGCCTCGGTCGCGGCGGTGGTGGCGTCGCGGTGCGAGGCCTCGCCGGTCTCCTGGAGGGCGGCGGAGCGCTCCTCCTCCTCGTTGGCGTGGGACTCGGCGTCCTCGGCCGCGGTGTGCAGGGCGCGGACGAGGTCGGCTGCGGCCTTCGCGCGGGCGGCGAGGGCCGGGGCGGCGTCCCGCTCGGCCTCGCGGATGGCGACGGCGACGCGCGCGGAGCGGTCGGCGGCGGCGCGGTGGCGCAGGACGGCCTCGGCGGCCTGCCAGGCGGAGTGCAGGGTGCGGGCGTCGGCCAGCTCGCGGCGCTGGGCGGCGGCGGCCTTCTCGGCGACGGTGAGGGCCAGGGAGGCGTGCCGGTAGGCGAGTTCGGCGGCGATGAGCGCGGAGCGGCCGCGGGCCTGCTCGGCGGCCGTGACGGTGTGCGCGGCGGCGGTGACCTGCTCGGCCAGTTCGGCGGCGCGGCCCCGCTCCTCGACGGCGCGGGCCGACAGGCGACGGGCCAGGGTGCGGGTGCGGCGTTCGGCGCCCGCGTGCACGTCACGCGCGCGTGCCCGGGTGTCCGCGGCGTCCACGATGCGGCCGAGGAGGTCCACGGAGCCCGCGGTGAAGTCGCGCTCGGCGATCAGCTCGGCGCGGCGGCCCAGCTTGTTGCCGAAGCCGTGCACCAGGTCGGCGAGGCCGTCCGTGTCCCGGGTGTCGGTGACGGCGCGCAGCAGCAGGTCGGTGAAGTCGGAGTCCTTCTTGACGGCGAAGAGGCCGGCGGCCTCGCCCTCGTCGGCGTTCATCTCGCGCTGGTAGCGGAACAGTTCGGGGTCGAGGCCGAGGTCCCCGAGGTGTTCGTTCCAGCGGTCGTGGATCTCCTCCCAGTGCACTTCGAGGTGCGGGTAGGCCTTCGTGGCCTCCATGAGGGCGTCCCGGAAGCCCTTCATGGTGCGCCGCCGCCCCTGTGCGCCGGACGCGCCCTCGGCGGACGGCCGCACGGCGGTGGACTCGGCTACCGGCAGCGAGTCCAGGCTGAGTCCGGGGCCGGGGCGGAAGGAGTACCAGGCCTCCGCGAACTTGCGCGGGTCGTTGGAGACCTGCCGTCCGCGCCACTCGCTCACCTTGCCGACGACGACGCACTCACCGGTGAGCGTGTGCTGCCACTCCAGGGCGACGTGTCCGCAGTCGTCGGCCAGGAGGAACTTGCGCAGCACTCCGGAGCTGGCGCCGCCCAGGGTGTTCCGGTGGCCCGGCAGCATCACCGAGAAGATCAGCTTGAGCAGGACGGACTTGCCGCCGCCGTTCTCCAGGAAGAGCACTCCGGCGGGCGCCGGGCGGCGCGGCGGGCCGACGGGCTCCTCCTCGAAGAACTCCGCCTGCGCGGGCGCGGGGTCGGGCACCACGTCACCGACGCCGCGCAGGTCCAGCACGGTGTCGGCGTAGCGCGCACCGGCGGGGCCGATGGAGTAGAGGCGGACCCGGGACAGCTCGTACATGGCGGCGGACTCTCGTCGTAAGTCGTGCGGGACGAAGAAACGGAACGTGGCGGAACGTCGGTGGACGCGGGCGGGGCGGCCGGATGCCGTCCCGCGCGGATCAGGAGTGGAACGGCAGGCCGGCGTCGGCCGCCAGCTCCAGGTCGTCGGTGTCGTCGGGGGGCAGCAGCGTCGCGGAGCCGTCGGTGACGGGCACGACGCCGAGCTCCAGGAGCTCGGCCATGGCGGCGGTGCCCGCCATGTCGCGGACCTGGAGCTGATAGCGCGCGGTGGTGCGGTAGGTCCCTCCGGAGTCGTCGCCGGTGCGCTGGAGGAACCCGGAGTCGGTGAGGAACGCGGCGGCCTTGCCCACGATGCCGGTGGTCGAACCGGCGAGCCTGCGCGCGTCCTTGGTGGCGCCCGTGGAGCTGCGGCGCGCCCAGATCCGCCAGGCGGACTCCAGGCCCGGCGCGTCCGACGCCGGGTCGGTGTTCTCGCCCTGCTCCTCGGCGCGCTCCTCAAGGCGGCGGCAGGCCTGTCGTACGAAGGCGTCGACGCCGTTGACCGTGACGCGGCCGATGTATCCGTCGTCGGCCAGGTCCTCGGGGCGCGGGAAGGCCATGGCGGCGACGGCGAGGTGGGCAAGGCCGTGCAGGAAGCGGTCGGTGGAGTCGGCGGCCGCCCGGCGTGCGTAGTCGCCCATGCGGACGGCGAACACGGAGTCCTCGGCGGCGGTCACCGCCATCCCCGCGCGCGGGGACACCTCGAGGACGACGAGGCCGAGCCCGGCCGCGACGGCGTCGGCGAGGCGGGCGAAGGGCGGGTCCTCGCGGTATCTGCGGAGCAGTTCGCCGTACTCCTGGTCGCGGGCGGGCTGGAGCTTGGGCTGGAGTCCGAACGCGACGAGGCGGGCCGCGTCGGCGGCGTCGGCCGGGGTGACGGCGGCGCTCGCGGTCGCCGCCGCCGGGGCCGCTGCGGCGTCCGGCTCGCCCCACGCGGCGTGCTCTGCGGGGTGATCGGTCACGGCTGGGGCTCCTTGGTGCGGTCGGTCGGTCGTACGTGTTCGGGGGCGTGGCCCGCGTCGTCGGGGGCTGTGCGCGCATCCCCGGGGGCGGCCGGGGCGAGGGCGGCGCGCCGCCTTGTGGGTGGTGTCATCAGGCCGCCTCCGTCCGGTCGGCCGCCATCCCCACCGCGTCGAGGAGTGCCGTGCCGACGATGAGGTCGGCGCCGCCGAACTCCGGGTCGTCGAGGTCGGTGCCGTCGTCCACGGCGAACAGCAGTTGCTGCTCGCCCTGGCGGTAGGCCGTGCCGACCGGCGGGCTCGCGGCGTGGACGGCGAGGAGGGCGACCAGGTAGGGCAGTTCGGGGTCGCGGCGGCGGGCGTCGGCGAGGAGCCCGGAGAGCCTGCGGGGCGCGTCGGGCGGCAGCGCGAGCAGTTCCATGGCGCTCGCCAGCTGCTCCTCGCTGAAGCGGCTGTCGTCGGGCGTGGCGATGAGGTCGGGCTCGGGCATCTCCGCGCCCAGGTGCTCGCGCTCCTGCGGCGGCGTGAGCAGTATGTCGACGAGGTCCCCGACCCGCACCGACACCGGCGTGCGCAGGCCCGTCCCGCGCGCGAAGAAGGCGTCGGTGACCCGGATCGCCTGCTCGGCGGGGAGCGGCAGGATCGGGGCGACCAACTGGCCGTACAGGTCGAGCCCTGTGCGCGCGGTGGGGGTGGCGAAGGCCTGCCGGTCCTGCTCGGCGCGGAACAGGGGGCCCGCTTCGAGGAGCCGGGACTGGAGCTGGGTGTGGCGGCGGATGCAGTCCTTGACGATGTCGACGAGCTCGGCGGCGCGGCGCTTGTGCTCGGGGTCCTCGGACTCGTCGCGTGCCTTGCGGATGTTCGTCAGGATCGCGTTCTCGTGGCGGTACCGGTCGGCCACGTGGTCCAGGGCCTCGGCGATCATGTCCGGCACGGACTGGAGCCAGTCCACCGCGCGGACGTTGCGCCGGGTCGCGTCGAGGGCCCTGCGGAGGGTCTCCGAGTACTGCACGGTGCGGTACCGCGCCTGTTCGGCGGCGAGCTGGGCGTCGGCGAGGCGGCCGCGGCTGATCAGGACCTCCAGCTTCACCTCGGCGGCGATCTGGGCGCTGGTGACGTCCGTGTCGAGGGCGCCGACGAGGACGTTCACGGCCTCGTCGGTGGTGCGCAGGCAGACACCGCCGCCGTAGCCGGGGACCTCCTCGATCAGTTTGAAGTCGTAGTCCCGCCGGACGTAGGTGCCGTCCGGGTCGAAGGTGCCGTACACCGCGCGGAAGCCGCGGTCGACGCTGCCCACGTTGATCAGGTTCTCCAGGACCCAGCGGGCGACGCGCTCGTGCTCGGCGGTGGGGCGGCGCGGGGCCTGGGCGGCGACGCGGGGCAGCAGCCGGGCGACGACCTGGTCGTGGTCGGCGCCCGTGTCGAAGTCCATGTTCAGCGTGACGAGGTCGATGGCGGACAGGGCCACCTCCGCCATCGCGTACACCGAATACTCCCCCGCGAGGTTCGCCTTGCGGGCGTCCAGGTCGTGCAGCGGGGCCGTGCACGCGAGCGCGCGCAGGCGCCGTGCCAGGCCCTCGTCGGCGGCCGGGCCCGGTGCGGGCCGCGGCCCCGCGCTGAGCTGGGACGGAACGGAGTCCGGTACGGCAGGCGAAGTCACGGTGCACAGACTAGGTCCTCGGTCTGACAACGGTCGAAACGACGCAGATGCCCCGCCGCCCCGACCTGCCCCGGGGACTCGGCCCGCCCCTCGGACCGGCGCACCCCACGACCTCGACGCGCACCGCCGACGAGCGAGTCCCGCGACCTCAGCCCGGCCCGGCCCCACCCGCCGCGACCCGGCGCGCGTACGTGTCGACGAGCCCCTGCAGCGAGTCGTCCAGGTAGATCCCGAGCAGTCGCTCGGCCTTCGGGCCGAGGCCCGCCCGCAGGGCGTCCAGAATCTCCTGGTTGCGCACCAAGTAGGGCTCGTGGAGGCGGCGCGGGTCGTCCACCACGTGGAAGGCGAGCCGCAGTTCGGCGAAGACGCTGCGCATCAGCTCGTCGGTGCGGGCGCTCCCGGCGAGCGCGACGAGCTCACGGTGGAAGTGGATGTTGGCCGTGGAGACGCCGTTCCAGTCCCGGCGGCTCGCGGCCGACCTGCCCTCGGCGACGGCTCCGGCGAGCGCGTCCACGGCGTACGGCGGGCGGCCGAGGCCGTGCACGACGGCACACTCCACCAGGCGCCGGGTGCGGTAGATGTCCTCGACGTCCTCGACGGTCAGGACCCGCACGAAGACGCCGCGGTTGAGTTCGTGGACGAGCAGCCGCTCGTGGGTGAGCAGCCGGAAGGCCTCGCGGAGGGTGTTACGGGAGACGCCGAGCGCGCCGCCGATGCTGTCCTCCGACAACCGGGTGCCGGGTGGGAAGTACCCCTCGGCGATGCGGCTCCGGAGGATGTCCGCGACGCGCTCCGCGGTGCTGGTGCGTCCCAGGAGCGCGCGGTCGTCGGCGAGACCGGTCAGTTCAGCCATGATCAGCCATCCCCTCAGCCATGCCCGGATTCAACCGCAGATACAAGAACGAGACAACATGGGTATTGAGGGATCGTTGAACAATCCTCTACGTTGTCCGGCAGGCGTCACCCCGCCCCCGTCCCCAGAGGGCACCGGCCACGCGCCGGTCAGCACACCCCCGCTCCTCAGAAGCACCCTCCAGCTCCGCCGACTCCTCTGTGAGGTGCCCATGAGCACGACTCCCCCGCCTTCCGCGATAGAGCTGGACGACCAGCCGCGCGGGGATCAACCACCCGACGACGACGGCGCGTTCGGCTGGCTGCGCGCGCTCGGCCCGCGCGGCCGCCGCGCGTTCACCGGTGCCTTCGGCGGGTACGCGCTCGACTCCTACGACTACTTCACGCTGCCGCTCAGCATGGTCGCGCTCTCGGCCTACTTCGGCCTGAACAGCGGCCAGACGGGTCTGTTCACGACCGTCACGCTGGTCGTGTCCGCGGTGGGCGGCGCCGTCGCGGGCGTCGTCGCGGACCGCATCGGCCGGGTGAAGGCGCTGATGATCACCGTGATCACGTACGCGGTGTTCACGGTGGCCTGCGGCTTCGCGCCCAACTACGAGACCCTGCTGGTCTTCCGTGCCCTCCAGGGGCTCGGTTTCGGCGGCGAGTGGGCGGTCGGCGCGATCCTGGTCGCCGAGTACGCGACCGCCAAGAACCGCGGCCGCACGCTCGGCGCGATCCAGAGCGCCTGGGCCGTCGGCTGGGGGCTCGCGGCGATCGTCTACACCCTGGTCTTCCAGTTCCTGGACGACGACATCGCCTGGCGCGTCATGTTCTTCACCGGGGCGCTGCCCGCCCTGCTCGTGATCTACGTACGCCGCCATGTGCACGACGCCCCCGAGGCTGCCGCCGAGCGCGAACGGAGCACGGAGAAGGGCTCGTTCACGGCGATCTTCAAGCCGGGGCTGCTGCGCATCACCCTGTTCGCGGTGCTGCTGTCCACCGGTGTCCAGGGCGGCTACTACACGCTCGCCACGTGGGTGCCGACGTACCTCAAGGAGGACCGCGGCCTGACGGTCGTCGGCACGGGCGGGTACCTGACGTTCCTGATCTCCGGTGCCTTCATCGGCTATCTGACGGGCGGGTACCTCACCGACAAGCTGGGCCGCAAGCGCAACATCGCGTTGTTCGCGTTCCTGTCCGCGGCCAGCATCGCGGCGTACACGAACATCCCGGACGACGCCAACGGCCTTCTCCTGGTGCTCGGTTTCCCGCTGGGCTTCTGCATGTCGGCGATCTTCAGCGGCTTCGGTTCCTTCCTGAGCGAGCTGTACCCGGCCGCCGTGCGCGGCACGGGGCAGGGCTTCACGTACAACACCGGCCGCGCGGTGGGCGCCGTGTTCCCCACGACCGTCGGTTTCCTCGCGGACAGCTGGGGCGTCGGCGGAGCGCTCATCTTCGGAGCGTTCGGTTACGCGCTCGCCGTGATCGCCCTGTTCGGTCTGCCCGAGACGCGCGGAAGGGAACTGCTGTGAACCCCGAAGCCGTGAACCCCGTAGAGGCACGCTCGGCGTTCCGTGCGGGCCACAGCGCGCCGACGACCGGCTGGGCGCCCGGGCACACCCAGGCGAACCTGGTGTCCGTCCCCGCCGACTGGGCGTACGACATGCTCCTGTTCTGCCAGCGGAACCCGAAACCCTGCCCGGTCCTCGACGTGACCGACGCGGGTTCCTGGTCCACACCGCTCGCCCCGGGGGCCGATCTGCGCACGGACCTGCCGCGCTACCGCGTGTGGGAGGACGGTGAACTGGTCGACGAGCCCACCGACGTGCTCGGGCACTGGCGCGACGACCTGGTGTCGTTCCTCATCGGCTGCAGCTTCACCTTCGAGTGGTCGCTCGCGGCGGCCGGTGTACCGCTGCGCCATGTCGCGCAGGGCCGCAACGTCGCGATGTACGTCACCGACCGCCAGTGCCGTGCCGCAGGGCGGCTGCGCGGCCCCCTGGTGGTGTCCATGCGCCCGGTGCCGCCCCGCGACCTGGCCGCGGCGATCCGGGAGACCTCCGTGCTGCCCGCGGTGCACGGCGCACCGGTGCACTGCGGCGACCCGGCCGGACTCGGCATCGCCGACCTCGCCGAGCCCGACTTCGGCGATCCGGTGGACGCCGAGCCCGACGACATCCCGGTGTTCTGGGCGTGCGGCGTGACACCGCAGGCGGCCGTGATGGCGTCGCGACCGCCGTTCGCGATCACGCACGCGCCGGGCCGGATGTTCATCACCGACGCGCGCGACGAGCAGTACCGCGTCGCCTGACCGACTCGGGCGCGGCGCGGACCACGCCCCACGCGCGCGGGGCCGAGAACCCCACCGCGCACGAAACGCACCGCCACGCGCGCGGGGCACCCGAATTCACAGGAGCGATACGCACATGACCTGGGCCTCGATCGACCTCAACGCCGACCTCGGCGAGGGCTTCGGGCGGTGGCGGCTCACCGACGACGAGGAGCTGCTGTCCGTCGTCACCAGCGCAAATGTGGCCTGCGGCTTCCATGCGGGCGACGCGGCCACCATGCGGCGCGTGTGCGAGCGCGCGGCGGAGCGGGGGGTGCGGATCGGCGCCCAGGTGTCGTACCGCGACCTCGCGGGGTTCGGGCGGCGCGCGATGGACGTGCCGGCCGCCGAGCTCGCGGCCGAAGTGGCGTACCAGATCGGCGCCCTGGAGGTGTTCGCGCGCGCGGCGGGCGCCGGTGTGGCGTACGTGAAGCCGCACGGCGCGCTGTACAACCGCGTGGTGCACGACGGGGAGCAGGCGGCCGCCGTCGTGGACGGCGTGCTCCTCGCCGACGTCGGGCTGCCCGTCCTCGGCCTTCCCGGATCTCGTCTCCTGGAGGCGGCGGAGAAGGCCGGGCTCCCGGTCGTCACGGAGGCGTTCGCGGACCGGGCGTACACCGATGAGGGCACGCTGGTGCCGCGCGGCACCGACGGCGCCGTCGTCACGGAGCCGGACGCCGTCGTCGAACGGTCCCTCGGCATCGCCCGGTTCGGCGCCGTCACCTCGCACGGCGGGCGGCGCATCGACGTCCGGGCCCGCTCGCTGTGCCTGCACGGCGACACCCCCGGAGCGGTGGAGCTCGCACGGCAGGTCAGAGCGCGCCTCGAAACGGCGGGCGTGCGGGTGGAGGCGTTCGCATGAGCACCCGCCCGACGGCACAAGCACCGGCATCACCGCCGACGCCGACACGACTCATGTCACCCTCGACACCCATGATGCCGCCGTCGACGCCGCCCATGAAGGTCCTGCCCATGGGCGAGCGCGCCCTGCTCGTCGAACTCGCCGACGGAGCGGCCGCCGCGGCCCTGCACGCCGAGCTGCTGCGCCGCCGCGCGGCCGGGGACCTCGTCGTACGCGAGATCGTGCCCGCGGCCCGCACGGTGCTCCTGGACGGCCTCGACGGACCCGAAGGGCCCGACACCCCGCTCCGACTCGCCGCGCGCCTGCCCACCTGGGAGATCCCGCCGCTGCCCGCGCGCGCGGACGACGTCCTGGAGATCCCGGTGCGGTACGACGGCCCGGACCTGGCCGACGTGGCGGCGCTGTGGGACGTGCCGGTGCGAGACGTGGCCCGGATCCACTCGGCGGCCGAATTCCGCGTCGCCTTCTGCGGGTTCGCGCCCGGGTTCGGCTATCTGACGGGCCTCGACGGGGTGCCCGACGTGCCGCGCAGGGCGACGCCGCGCACGGCGGTGCCCGCGGGCTCCGTCGGCCTCGCCGGGCCGTACACGGGCGTGTACCCGCGCTCCTCGCCCGGTGGCTGGCAGCTGATCGGGTCGACGGACGCCGTGCTGTGGGACCACGCGCGCGTACCGGCGGCGCTCCTGTCGCCGGGCGCGCGGGTCCGGTTCGTGCCGGAGGGCCGATGACCGACCGGGCCTTCGCGGTCGTACGGGCCGGGGCGCTCACCACGGTGCAGGACGAGGGCCGTCCCGGGCACGCCCACCTCGGGGTGCCGCGCTCCGGCGCCCTCGACCGGCCCGCCGCCGCCCTGGTGAACCGTCTCGTCGGCAATCCGGCCGCCGCGGCCGTCCTGGAGACCACCCTCAACGGCTGTGCGCTGCGGCCCCGTTGCGACGTCACGGTCGCCGTCGGCGGCGCGCACTGCCCGGTGACGGTCGACGGGCGCGCGGTGGCCTGGGGCGCGCCGGTGCGGGTTCCTGCCGGTGCTCTCCTGGAGGTGGGTACCGCTGTCTCCGGAGTACGCGGTTACGTCGCCCTTGGTGGCGGCGTGGCCGTCGAGCCGGTCCTCGGCAGCCGCTCCACCGACCTGTTGTCCGGACTCGGCCCGCCCCCGCTGACGGACGGCGCGGTGCTGCCACTGGGTGCCGCACCCGTCGCCCACGCGCGTGTGGACGCCGCTGCGCAGCCCGGGCCGCCACGCGAGCTGATTCTGCGCGTGGCACCCGGACCCCGCACCGACTGGTTCACGGCCACCGCCCTGCGGACGCTCACCACGCGCGCGTACCGCGTGTCCTCGGCGAGCAACCGCATCGGCCTGCGCACCGACGGGCCGCCCCTGGAGCGCGCGGTGAGCGGCGAACTGCCCAGCGAGGGCATGGTCCTGGGCGCGATCCAGGTGCCGCCGGACGGCAGGCCCGTGGTGTTCCTCGCCGACCATCCGACGACGGGCGGCTACCCGGTCGTGGGCGTCGTCAGGGAACGCGACCTCGCGGCGGCGGCGCAGGCGGTGCCGGGGACGGTGGTGCGGTTCGTGGCGGTGGGGGGCTGGCCGGGGGTGCGCCGCAGGTGAGACGCCGGTGCGGCGTGGGTCAGACGCCTGTGGGCCGGGGGTGAGGTGCGGGTGCGCCGCAGGTGAGACGCCGGTACGCCACGGATCAGACGCCGGTGCGCCACGGGCTACGCCGCCTCCACCCGGCGCTCGGCGGTCCCGAGCCCCGCGAGTGCCGCCGCCGCGGCGTGCGCGTCCCGGACGTCGAGCCCGCCGCTCGTGCCCCGCACCTGGTGCCGCACCTCCTCCACGGCGAGGCCGAGCAACTGCGGCAGCAGATCGGTGCAGCGCCGGGCGATCCATCCGGTACCGGCCGTGGCCAGCCACAGCAGGCTCGCCGACGGGGCGGGCGGCGGCAGTTCGGGCTCGACGGCGGGGGCGGGCCCGGGTGCCAGGCCCTGCGCGGCGAGCAGCGCGTGGAAGCGGGCGGCGAACACCCGGTGCCCGCGCTCCCCGGGGTGCAGCCGGTCCGCGCTCCACAGGGCGCGGTCGGCGACCCACTCCTCGTCGGCGGCGTGCAGGTGGACGGCGCCGTGGCGTTCGGACAGGGCGTGCACGACGGCGTTGACCGCGCGCTGCCGCCGGGCCAGCGGGCGGCCGAGCGCGCCGGGCAGGCCCAGCATGGCGCCGGGGTCGGGCATGCAGGCGGTGAGCAGCACCGCGCCGTCCGCCGTGACGGCGCCGTACACCTCGTCGAGGCGCGCGGCGACGGCACGGATGTCGAAGGTGCAGCGCAGGGTGTCGTTGACGCCGACGACGACGGACACGATGTCGGGCCGCAGGGCCACCGCCCTGGGCGTCTGGCAGCCGTGCACGTCGCAGGTCTGCGCGCCGCTGACGGCCAGGTTGTGGAATTCCACGGGCCGTTGGGGCGTGCCGAGGCCCGCGGCGAGCAGCGCCGCCCAGCCCCGCCACGCGCCGTCCACGGGGTCCCCGACGCCCTGCGTGAGCGAGTCCCCGAGCGCTACGAACGTCACCCGACTCATCCGTCGGCGCCCCCGTCCGGCACGCCGCCGGGCCCCACCACGAGCCGCAGCGCCCGGACCCCGCCCTCGGCCGGTGCCGCGTCCCCGGCCGGTGCCCCGTCCCCGGCCGCGGCGGCCGCCACCCACGCACCGCCCTGCCCGGAGTCGGAACGAGGCCCGCGACTGACAGCCGCACCCGAGCCGTCCCCCGCAGCGACCCCGCCCCCCACAGCCACCGCACTCCTCACAGCCGCCCCGTTCCTGACAACCGCCCCATGCCCCACACCCGCCCCGCTCCTGGCAGTCGCCCCATCCCCAACAGCCGCCCTGTTCTTGACAGCCACCTCATCCCTCACATCCACCCCGTCCCTGGCGGCCGCCCCATCCCTCACACCAGCCCCATCCCTGCCAGCCATCCCATCCTCCGCATCCGCCCCATATCCCGCACCCACCGCATGCGACCTATCCATCGCATCTACCCCACACACCCCATCCACTCCCTGCACTCCCTGCACCCCATGCGCAGCCAAAAACGCCCCCACAGCCGCATCCCACCCAAAGCACTCCGCACGCGCGCGTGCCATCGCCCGTCGGATGTGCTCCGGGCGTTCGAGGACCGCCCGTACCGCGTGGGCGAAGGTGCGGGGTGTGTCGGCGGCGGCCGCCCCCGCGCCGCCCACGATCTCCGGCAGCGCGGACGAGGCGCTGGCCACGACCGGGGTGCCGCAGGCGAGCGCTTCGAGCGCGGCCAGGCCGAATGTCTCGCAGGGGCCCGGGGCCAGGCACACGTCGGCCGAGGCCTGGAGGGCGCCGAGCGCGGTGCGGTCCCCGACATGGCCGAGGAACGTCACCGGAAGCCGCCGCTCCCGCGCCCGCTGTTCGAGCCGCGAACGCAGCGGCCCGTCGCCCGCGACGACGAGCACGGCCGGTACACCACGCCCGCGCAGCGTCTCCAGCGTGTCGAGCGCCATGCCGGGCCGCTTCTCCACGGAGAGGCGGGAGCACAGCACCAGGAGCACATCGTCGTCCCCGCGCGCGTAGCGGTCCCGCGTCCGCCGGTCCCACAGCGCAGGGTGGCGGTCCGCCAGATCGACGCCCAGGGGGGCGCGTACGACATTGCCCGCCCCGACGCGTACGAACTCGCGCTCCGCCCAGGCCGTGGTGCACACCACGCGCGCGTAGGCGTGCGCAGTACGGGTGTTGAGCGCGTCGGCCGCGCGGCGCGCCAGGCCCGGCGGCAGCCCCCAGGTGCGCATCACGGCGTCCGCCGCCTCGTGGGAGACCATCACGGCCGGGACGCGGGCGCGGCGCGCCCACTCGCCGGTCCAGCGCAGGGTGGTGCGGTCGGAGACTTCGAGGCGGTCGGGGGCGAGGCGTTCCAGGAGGCGGGTGAGGCGCCGCCGGTCGGCTATGACGCGGTAGCCGCCGGTGCCGGGCAGCTCGGGCCCGGGCACGGTGATGACGAGTCCCTGCTCCGTGCGGACGGTGTCGGCGCGCTCTCCGGGGACGATCAGTACGGGGTCGTGGCCCGCGGCCAGGTAGCCGCGGCCCAGTTCCCGCAGGGCGGTGCGCAGTCCGCCCGACGAGGGCGTGACGAAGTTGGCGAGGCGCACGATGCGCAGCGGCCCTGCCGTGCGCGCGGTGCGTGCCGCGGCGAGGGGGTTCATGCCGAGGGCCGCGCTCATGCCGCCACCACCGTGCGTTCGGCGAGCACTTCTTCGTAGTGCTCGATGAGCTGGTCCCCGATGGCGTCCCAGGTCCGCCCCTGGACGGCGGCGCGTCCGGCGGCCCCGTACGCGGCCCGCAGCCCCGGATCGGCGGCCATCACCCACACCGCGTCCCGCACGGCGGCGGCGTCACCGGGCGGGACGAGGATCCCGGTGCGCCCGGGGACCACCAGGTCGAGCGGTCCGCCCACAGCGGGCGCGATCACGGGAACGCCGCTGGCCATGGCCTCCTGCACGGTCTGGCAGAAGGTCTCCAGGGGCCCGGTGTGCACGAAGACGTCCAAGGAGGCGAAGATCCGGGCGAGTTCGCCGCCGGTGCGGCGGCCGAGGAGCGTGGCTCCGGGCAGCGCCGTGCGCAGGGCGCCCGTGCTCGGCCCGTCGCCCACGACGACGACCCGGACGCCGTCGAGGCCGCACACCTGCGCCAGGAGTTCGACGTGCTTCTCGGGGGCGAGCCGCCCGACGTAGCCGATGATCAGTTCGCCGTCGGGGGCGAGTTCGCGGCGCAGGGCGGGGTCGCGCAGCGTCGGCCGGAAACGCTCGGTGTCCACGCCGCGCGGCCACATCCGCACCCGGGGCACGCCGTGCGCGACCAGGTCGGTGAGGGCGGCGGTGGAGGGCGCGAGGGTGCGGTCGGCGGCGGCGTGCACCGCGCGGATGCGCCGCCAGGCGGTGGCCTCGCCCCGGCCCATGTACGTGCGCGCGTAGCCGCCGAGGTCGGTCTGGTAGACGGCGACCGTGGGCAGGTGCTTGCGGGTCGCCGCGGCCATGCCGCGCGCACCGAGCACGAAGGGGCTGGCCAGGTGGACCAGGTCGGCCTGGTGCGCGCTCAGCGCCGCCGCCAGCCGCCGACTCGGCAACGCGACCCTGACCTGCGGATATCCGGGGAGCGGCAGGGAGGGTACGCGCACGACGGGGCACGGGGACAGAGGGTCGGCGTCGGCGTCGGCACCTGCCGCGGTGGCGGGGGCGACGACAAGGGGCTCGTGACCGCGCGCGACGAGCTGCCGGGCGGTCTGCAGGGCGCAGTGCGACACGCCGTTGATGTCGGGCGGGAAGGATTCGGTGACGATGACGACACGCATACCCGTGTTGTCGTCAGACGGGGCGTGCCCACGTCAACGTGGATCTTTCCTGACGAGGAACGTCCCATGAGCGTTGCGCTCCACGGAATGCCGCCATTTCGCCCCAGGCGGGGCGTTCCGCACTTCGCGGGGGCCGCCGCGCCCTGGGGAACGGTGGCGCTCCTGCGCGTGGAGGGTGCGGCGGGAGGGCCCGGTCTCCTCCGTGTACGTGGGGGCGGGGCGCCCCCGCGGCGCGCGGGTACTACGGGAGGGTGGGGCGGCACGGGAGGGCTGCCTCAAGGCCGCGCGGCGGCGCGGGACGACCGACTCAAGGCGCGGCGGCGACGCGGAAGGGCCGACTCCAGGCCCGGCGGCGGCGAGGGAGGAAGCCCTCCGGGAGGAAGCTCCCCGAAAGGGATGAAGCCCACGAAGCCCCCCGCCGCCCCACCCTCACACGGCAGGCGCGTCCGGCCCGATCCGGCTCCGTACCGCCGACTGCACGTCGTCCTCCTCGGCGGGATCCGCGGCGAGCCTGCGGAGGCGGTTGACCACGCGGGCGTCGCCGGTCTCGGCGTGGCGGGCGGCGACTTCGCGGGTGGACTCCTCGCAGTCCCACAGGCACTCGACGGCGAAGCCCGCGGCGAAGGAGGGGTCGGTGGCGGCGAGCGCGCGGGCGGCGCGGCCTCTGAGGTGGGAGGAGGCGGTCTCGCGGTAGACATGGCGCAGGACGGGCGCCGCGCAGCCGATGCCGAGGCGGCCCGCGCCGTCGACGAGCGGCCACAGGGTCGGTGCGTCCGGGCCTTCGCCGCGCACCGCCTCGCGCAGCGCGGCGAGCACCAGATGGCTGTCCTGGGCGCCGCCTCTGCAGGCGAGCACACGGCCGGCGGCCGCGCCGAGCGCGTCGGGGCGTCCGGCCCACTGCCGGGCCCGCTCGACGGCGGCGACGGAGCGCATCCGCTCGAACGTCTCGGCCGCGATGTCGGCGACGGCGCGCGACGGGCTCTGCGCCGCTTCTTCCAGGAGGTCGAGTACGCCGGGGTCGTTGGCGTCGGCCAGGTAGCACAAGGCCGTGCCGCGCTCGGCGTCCGCGCCGTGGCGGGCGGCCTCGAGGATCTCGGCGCGGTCCTCGGGCCCGGCGACGGCGGTCAGGCAGCGGGCGGCAGGCACATGCAGTGCGGCGCCGCGCTCCAGTCCTTCCTGGGCCCAGGCGAGCACGGCCCGCACGCTCCAGCCGGGGCGTGGCCCCGCGGGTGCGAGCTGGCGCTGCCAGCGGTCGAAGGAGCCGCGCTCGGCGGCGGCGCGCACGCGGCCGCCGATCTCGGGCCGAGGATCCTCCGCCCACAGCCGCCAGGGCCGGGGCTCGAAGGCGTCCCGCACGGCCTCGGTGAGGGCGGCCTCACCCTCCGCGTCGGAGGGGAAGCGGGCCAGCACGGGAACGGCGAGGGCGCGCAGGCCCGCGTCGTCGTCGCGCAGGGCAAGCTCGTCCAGGGCCCAGGCCCAGTTCGCCCCGTACTCGGCGTAGCTGCGCAGCAGGCGCAGGGCGTCCAGCCTGTCGTACGAGGCGAGGTGGCCGAGGACGGACAGCGCGAGCCCGGTGCGTGAGTCGTCCGGGTCGAGCGTGTCGTCGGGGTCGAAGAGATGGCGCTGGATCGCGCCGAGCCCGCCGTTCAGATCGAGGTAGAGCCGCGCGTAGTACAGCGAGCGGTTCTCCACCTGCCAGTCGTGCCGCGGGTCGTGCAGCACACAGTGGTCGAGGGCGGAGAGCGCCTCGGACCGAGGCGCGGTGAGTGCGTGCAGGGTGCCGTCGCCGCGGCCCCGCTGCAGCAGGCCGAGCAGCGTACCGCTGGGCGCTATGACCGGTTCGAACATGGGAAACAGCCTCACATCAAGCGTCGACGCAACCGGGAATCCGCACTACCTGGCCGCGCGCCAACACGTCGGGCCGCCCCACGTCTGTTGCTTGCTGAAGACCATCTTCCTCTGCCTCTCGTCGGTGACCCGGAGGGTCCCGGACGCCATGTCCGGGGTTTCGGGCCGCTCACGGTCCGCGCGCTGCGGCAACACCTGCCCCGACGTCGCGTCCGTGAATCACGTCGTCATGATGACCCAGCGGTTCAACCCGCCGCGACCACATTTCCGGCGCCCCCGTGCTGCCGGACCGCCTACCCGCTCAGGCGGCGCCGAACAGTGCGAGCAGTTCGGTCTTCTCGAACATGCGCGCGGTGTCGATCGCCGACGGCGTGCCCGCGGCCGGATCGGCGCCCCCGTCGAGCAGCGCCCGGACCACGTCGTCGGAGCCCTTGAAGACGGCACCCGCGAGCGGCGTCTGCCCCTTGTCGTTGGCGCGTCCGACGTCCGCGCCGCGCTCGATCAGGACCCGGACGGTGGCCACGTGGCCGTGGTAGGCGGCGAGCATGACGAGCGAGTCGCCGCTGTCGTTGGTGAGGTTCGCGGACACGCCCGCGTCGACGTACGCGGCGAGCGCGTCGGTGTCACCGGCCCGGGCCAGGTCGAAGATCTTGCCCGCCAGCGCCACGACCTCCGGGTCGGGGACGGCCGCGTTCCCCGTGTCGGGGACTTCATCGCTCACAGTGATGATCGCCTTTCGTGTTCCGCGTGCACAGGGCCGAAACGAATGCGCGGCCGGTCCGGATCGTTCCCGGTGTCCCAGCCGTGCAGCCGTACGAGTGAATCGACAGGGTACTGCCCGTCACGGCACATGACCGACCGCGTCCACGGCAAAGATCACGTCGAGTGACGTCCTCCCCCGGACGCCCACCCCGATGCTCGCTTCGAAACCGCCTCCGACGTGCACAGTCGACCCATCAGGCCGCCGCCGTTCGAGGTAAATATCGGAAATTTACCCCATTTGCACCCTTTATCGTATGGATACATGCTGTGAGCCTGGAAGAACTCATGGTGACTGTCCCCATCGACCAGGAGAAACCTCATGATCCTGTCCATCTCAGGCGTCGTGCTGCTCGGAGTCATCGTCTTCCTCTTCTTCCGCAAAGACGGACTGAAGGCCTCCCACGCGCTGGTGTGCGCGCTCTTCGGCTTCTACCTCGCGGGCACCGCCATCGCCCCGAGCATCAAGGCCGGCGGCGCGAGCCTCGCGAGCCTGCTCGGCGGCATCAAGTTCTGACGGTTTCCGACGGTTCACCGCTCACCACCACCCCCAGGAGAACGACGTGGCTCGGCGCCCTCTCCCCCGCATCCTGAGCAACGGCACCGCCCAGATCGCCCGGAGCCGGGAGCACATCGCGCGCAGTCGCGAACTCGCCCGGTCGGCCGCCGACAGTGCCACCGACGTCCTCCACCCGCTGATCACGATCACGCGCGGGCTGCGCCGCCTCGCCGGAGCCGGGCGGCGCAAGTGGTCCGAGACCCCCAAGGACCGCCGGGGCCCCCTGCTGTTCCTGGTGGCCTCCGTGGTCCTCGTCGTGGCGCTCATTCCCTACGGTCCGCTGCTCGCCGCCATCAGCCTGATGGCGGCCGCCGCCTGGACCGGCCGTGAGCGCACCGCGCCGGCCCCCTCCGGCCCGGACGACGCCCAGGTCCAGCGGTTGCAGTCGCTCTACGAAGCACTCGTGCCGTACTTCTCCGTCCCCGACGACCCGAGCCCGCTGTTCGCGCACGGCGGCGAGTGGGACAAGGCCTTCAGCGACTACACGTTCGACGACGACGGCCGCGTCTCCCGTCTGGTGCTGCGCTATCCCGCGTACTTCACCGACGGCGAGGCCGAATCCCGCGCGCGCATCGAGCAGTTGCTGCACGCCAAGTCGGGGCGCGGCCGGGAGTACCACTTCACCTGGGACGAGGAGGGCAACACCCTCACCGTGACCGTGCTGCCGCCGCTGCCCACCGACATCGCGGCCCAGCGCTTCGTCACCGCCCCCGGCGAGACCGTGCTCGGCTTCACCGACCCGTCCGCCGTGCAGCGCACCCTGCCCGTGGCCGACGGCGACGAGCAGCGCGACGTGCCGCCCGTCGTGTGGCGCACCGGCGGCCGCTCCACCGAGCCCCATCTGCTGGTCCTCGGCCACCCCGGCAGCGGCACCACCACGCTGCTGCGCTCGGTGGCCCTGCAGGCGCTCCAGTACGGCGACGTCGTCATCATCGAGGGCAGCGGCACCGGCGACTTCGCGTGCCTGACGGGGCGCGACGGCGTCCTCGCCGTCGAGTGCGGGCTCGCCGGGGCGCTCGCCAGCCTGGAGTGGGCGGCGCACGAGACGGAGCGGCGGCTCATCGCCGCGAACCGCGCCCGGCAGGCGGGCCACCCCCCGCCGGACGACATCAAACGACCTCTGTGGATCCTGCTCGACCGCCCCAGCACCCTCGGCCACCTGGCCGCCGCCGACGGCCACCGCGATCCGCAGACGCTGCTCCAGGTGCCGCTGCGGCACGGGCGCGCCGCGGGCGTCACCGTCGTCGTGGCCGACCAGCTCGACAGCGCGGACGCCCTCACCGACGCCGTGTGCCAGCACACCCGCGCGCGCGTGGTGCTCGGTCCGGCCACGCCCGGCCAGGTCGAGGAGGTCCTGGGCGCGCGGCCGCACACGACCCCCACGGCGGACATGCCCCCCGGGCGCGGCTATGCCCGCCTCGGCACCGGTCCTGTGCACCGCCTCCAGGTCCCGGCGACCCCCGACCCGTACGACGACGCCACGAGCGACGCGCACCGGCGGGCCGTCCTCGACCTGCTTCCCGCCCGCACGACACCGGCGGACGCGGCGCTGGCCCCCGCCGTCGCCGAGGGCTGAGCACGCCGGGCGGAGGGGCCCTCACGCCACGAACGTGTGCGGCCCCTCAGCCCCGGACCCGGCGCCCGTCCCCGACTCCACCAGCCGGGCAGCCGCGGCGAGGCGCACCGCGGCCTCCTCGGCGACGGCCCCGCCCACGGTGAACGGCAGGCGTACGTAGCCCTCGAAGGCGCCGTCCACGCCGAAGCGGGGGCCCGACGGCACGCGCACGCCCACGCGTTCGCCGACCTCGGCGATGCGCGAGCCGGAGAGCCCGCCGGTGCGCACCCACAACGTGAGCCCGCCGTGCGGCACTTCGAACTCCCAGCCGGGCAGCTCGCGGCGCACGGCGGCGACCAGCGCGTCGCGGTTGTCGCGGGCCTGCTCCCTGCGCACGTCCACGGCCTGCTGCCAGCCCCCGGTACTGAGCAGCCAGTTGAGGGCCAGCTGCTCCAGGACGGGGGTGCCGAGGTCGGCGTACGCGCGCGCGGCGACCAGGCTGCGGATCACGTCGGGCGCGGCGCGCACCCAGCCGATGCGCATGCCCGCCCAGAAGGCCTTGCTCGCCGAGCCGACGGTGATGACGGTGGAGCCCGCGGGGTCGAACCCGCAGACGGGGCGCGGCATGTCGAGACCGTCGTCGAGTCGGAGTTCGCTCATGGTCTCGTCGACGACCAGGACCGTGCCCGCGTGCCGGGCGGCGTCGACCAGGCGGCGGCGCTGGTCCTCGTCGGCGAGCGCGCCGGTCGGGTTGTGGAAGTCGGCGACGACGTACGCGAGCCGGGGCGCGGCGTCGCGCAGGACCTGGCGCCAGCGGTCCATGTCCCAGCCGCCGAGCCCCTCGGCCATCGCCACGGGCACCAGGCGCGCGCCCGCCTCGCGCATCAGCTGGAGGATGTTGGCGTAGCTGGGCGACTCCACGGCGATGCGCTCGCCGCGGCCCGCGAAGAGGTGACAGATCGCGTCGATGGCGCCCATGGCGCCGGTGGTGACCATGATCTGTTCCGGCATGGTCGGTATGCCGCGCGCGGTGTAGCGCTCGGCGAGCATGGCGCGCAGTGCGGGCAGTCCGGCCGGGTAGTCGCCGTGGGTGTGGGCGTAGGGCGGAAGCTCTTCGAGCGCGCCCTGCACGGAGCGGGTGAGCCAGGGCTCGGGCGCGGGCAGGGCCGCGCAGCCGAGGTCGATCATGGAGCCGAGCGCTTCCGGGGGCAGCGGTTCGAGGCCGCGCGCGGGCAGCGGGTTCCCGGCCGGGACCGCCGTCCAACTGCCCGCTCCCCTGCGGGACTCCAGGAAGCCCTCGGTGCGCAGCGCCTCGTAGGCGGCGGCGACGGTCGTCCGGCTGACGGCGAGCGCGACGGCCAGCTCGCGCTCGGCGGGCAGGCGGGCGGCCACGGGAACGCGTCCCTCCAGGACGAGGAGGCGGATACCGTCGGCAAGGGCGCGATAGGCGGGCGGGCGGCGGGTGCCGGGGCCCGCGGGCCGCGCCTGCTGGGAGGTGAGCAGCCGGGCGAGCTGGGTCGAGCCCACCGCTGATGTCCACTGAGGCATGATCCCAGTCCACCTTCATCGAATTGGCCATGGTTGGCGTCCGTCACCAAGCCACAGAGTGTCATGCGTCAGGCCACTACCACCACGGGGGCTTCTCTTGTCCAGGGCGAAATCAGGTCGGCCCACTACGGGATCGCACGGCGGGCGCCACCTCGCACGGCGGCTGTGCCAGCTGTACGTCGGTCTCGCCCTGTACGGGGCCAGCTCCGCGCTCCTGGTGCGCTCGGGTCTCGGCCTGGAGCCCTGGAACGTGCTGCACCAGGGCATCGCCGAGCGCACCGGGATGTCGATCGGCGTCGTGTCGATCTTCGTGGGCGCCGCCGTGCTGCTCCTGTGGATCCCGCTGCGCCAGCGCCCCGGCCTCGGGACGGTCTCGAACGTCTTCGTCGTCGGCCTGGCGATGGACGGCACCCTGGCCCTCGTGCCGGACGCGCACGCCCTGGGCATCCGCATACCGCTCCTGGTGGCGGGGATCGTGCTCAACGGCGTGGCGACGGGTCTCTACATCGCGGCCAAGTTCGGTCCCGGACCGCGCGACGGCCTGATGACGGGTCTCAACGAGCGCACCGGGCGCTCGATCCGCCAGATGCGGACCCTCGTGGAGGTGGCGGTCGTCGTCACCGGCTTCGTGCTCGGCGGCACCGTGGGCGTGGGGACGGTCCTCTACGCCCTGTGCATCGGCCCGCTCGCCCAGTTCTTCCTGCGCTTCTTCGCCGTCCCCGCGTCCACCGCGGGCCGCGTCGTGGCCTCCGGAGAGCCATCGGAGCAGGCGATACTGCAACGGTGACCACGCGCGTACGCCACCCCTACCTCGACCACCCCGGCCCGCTCGCGTTCGCCCACCGCGGCGGCGCGGCCGACGGCCTGGAGAACACCGCGGCCGCGTTCCGCCGCGCAGTGGACGCGGGCTACCGCTACATCGAGACCGATGTGCACGCCACGGCGGACGGCAAGCTGGCCGCGTTCCACGACGCGACGCTGGACCGGGTCACGGACGCGTCGGGCCGGATCGCGGACCTCCCCTGGAGCGAGGTGAGCCAGGCGCGCGTGGCGGGCACCGAGCAGGTCCCCCTCTTCGAGGAGATGCTGGCGGCCTTCCCCGAGGTGCGCTGGAACGTGGACGTCAAAGCGGAGTCCGCCCTCCTGCCGCTCCTGGAACTGATCGAGCGCACCCGCACCTGGGACCGGGTGTGCGTCGGCTCCTTCTCGGAGGGCCGTGTCGCGCGCGCCCAGCGCCTGGCGGGGCCGCGCCTGGCCACGTCGTTCGGCACGCGCGGCGTCCTCGGGCTGCGGCTGCGCTCCCTGGGGGTGCCGACGACGCCGCGGGTCTCGGCGGTGTGCGCCCAGGTGCCGGAGGCGCAGTCGGGGGTCCGGGTGGTCGACCACCGCTTCGTCCGCACCGCCCACGCGCGCGGGCTCCAGGTCCATGTGTGGACGATCAACGACGCCGACCGCATGCACGCCCTGCTCGACCTGGGCGTCGACGGCATCATGACGGACCACATCGAGACCCTGCGCGACGTGCTGGAGGCCCGGGGCACCTGGGTCTGAGGCCCTGGCGGTCTCCCGTATCGGGTGCCGCGGACCACGCAGGGGCAAGAAGAGGAAAGAAACGGAAAAGAAGCCGAGTGCCGCCGGATGCTTCCACGTACGAGTTCGGCGACCGGGGCACGGCACGGCTCGGGCGCCCGCCTTTCGGACTGACGTACCAGCTCACAGGGGCGTACCGGGGCACGATCCCGCCGCTCACAGTCCCTTTCGCGCTCGGCCGCGGGCCGCTCGCGCGGGTTCCGGTACGGCGCACGGCGCGCGACGCGGGCCGTTTCGGACCCGGCCGGATTTAGCACCGAGCGGCGAAGGCCGGTAGTGTACGCGTTTGGCCTGCCAGGCGGACCGTTACTGCGCGCTGAGGATTCAGAAACGCTGGGTGACATCTGCTGCCAGATGTGACAAACCGGGCGCTGGTGGGTACAACAAGGGGCGGCATACGACGGCGACGCATGACCCTGAACGGGAATCTTTACCGCCGACCGGACGTTGACCGGATGACGACGACAGCGACACCTGTCCTGTGGGCGACAAGCCCGGGAGGCACGATTCATGAGTGAGCGAGCTCTTCGCGGCACGCGCCTCGTGGTGACCAGCTACGAGACCGACCGCGGCATCGACCTGGCCCCGCGCCAGGCCGTGGAGTACGCATGCCAGAACGGACATCGATTCGAGATGCCGTTCTCGGTGGAGGCGGAGATCCCGCCCGAGTGGGAGTGCAAGGTCTGCGGGGCCCAGGCACTTCTCGTGGACGGCGACGGACCTGAGGAGAAGAAGGGCAAGCCCGCGCGTACGCACTGGGACATGCTCATGGAGCGCCGTACTCGAGAAGAGCTCGAGGAGGTCCTTGAGGAGCGCCTGGCGGTTCTCAGGTCCGGTGCGATGAATATTGCGGTGCATCCGCGTGACAGCCGCAAGTCCGCGTAAGCGCGCGGACCGCGGAGCGGAGTAACGACGAGGGCGGGCCCGCTGCTTCGGCAGCGGGCCCGCCCTCGTTTGTGCGGGTGGGTGGTGCCCTCGCGGGGGCGCCCCAGGCCCGCCCCTTTCCCGAAACTGGGGGCTCCGCCCCCAGACCCCCGCTCCTCAAACGCCGGAGGGGCTGGATCTTGCGGCACATATCCAGCCCGTCCGGCGTTTGAGGACGAGGCGCGAAGCGCCGATCAGCGGGGTCCAGGGGGCGCAGCCCCCGGTTTCGGAGAAGGGGCGGGACCGGGGCGCCCCGCGAGGGCCAAGCCTCAGCGCGGCAGCTGCGGATCCTCCGGCCCCCGCGACGGCCCGGGCGACGCCGAGGGACCGTCCTCGCGGATCACCTCACCCTGGACCACCTTCCCGTCAGGGTGCTGCATCCGAGCCTGCTGGAAGGCGTCCCCCAACCCCCCGGGCGCCGCGGCCGCAGCCGCCCGCACCTTGCGCTCGAAGGCCCGCTCGGCACTCCGGCTGAGAACCTTCTGCAACGGCGGCACGAGCAGCAGCAGCCCGACGGCGTCGGAGATCAGACCGGGCAGGATCAGGAAGAGACCGCCGAGCATCGTGAGGGCACTGCCGCCCCCGGAGTCGGGCGCGGCCGCAACCCCCCGCTGCTGCTGTTGCACCGCCTCGCTGAGGTTCTTGAAGGCGCGCCGCCCGGCCCGCTTGATGACGAAGGAGCCGAGCACCAGGCCGCCCACGAGGAGCAGGAAGACAGTGAGCCCGCTGGTGGCTCCGGCGACGACGGTCAGCAGCCAGATCTCCAGGACCAGCCAGGCGGCGAGTCCGAGCGGCAGGAACCTGAGGACGCGCGAGCGCCGGGGCCGGGCGGGCTGGGTGGGAGGCGGTGCGCCAGTCGTCATGCTCCCAGTGTGCCTGGGCGCGGCTCAGACCGGCATAAGGGGGTGATCAACGACGTACGGGATCAGGGAGAGGACTTGCGGCCCAGGACCTTGCCGACCCGCTCCCCCACGCCCCACGCCGTGACCCGCCACAGCGCCTCGGCGACGATGTCGCGGCTCATCTTGCTGTCGCCGAGCTCCCGCTCGACGAAGGTGATGGGCACCTCCACGACGTGGTAGCCGGCCTTGATGGCGCGGCGGGCCAGGTCGACCTGGAAGCAGTAGCCCTGGGAGGCCACGTCGCCGAGGCCGAGGCCCTGGAGGGTCTCGCCGCGGAAGGCGCGGAAGCCGCCGGTGACGTCGCGGATCGGCACGTCGAGGAGCAGCCGCGAGTAGGTGCTGCCGCCGCGGGAGAGGAACTCACGGGACCGGGGCCAGTTGACGACCCGCCCGCCGGGCACCCAGCGCGAGCCGAGCACGAGGTCGGCGCCCTTGAGGGCGGTGAGCAGCCGCGGCAGTTCCTCGGGCTGGTGGGAGCCGTCGGCGTCCATCTCGACGAGGACTCCGTAGCCGTGCTCCAGGCCCCAGGAGAAGCCCGCGAGGTAGGCGGCGCCGAGGCCTTCCTTGCCCTTGCGGTGCAGGACGTGGACCTGGTCGTCGTCGGCCGCGAGTTCGTCGGCGATCTTCCCGGTGCCGTCGGGGCTGTTGTCGTCGGCGACGAGGACGTGCGCCTGCGGCACGGCGGTGCGCACCCGGCCGACGATCGCCTGGATGTTCTCCGCCTCGTTGTAGGTCGGGATGATCACCAAGGCCTCGCCGAGCGGGCCGAACTGCCGCTCCGCGTCCGCTGCTTCGCTGATCCCGCCGCCGTTGCTCACTACTGCCCCTTCGTTCGTACGCAGGGAACCACCATAGTGGCCCGGGCCTGGGGTGTTGCGACGCCACGGACCCTCGGCCCGGCAGGGACGCGGCGGGGAGGGCGGCAGTGTCCGGAGCGCGACTTTCGTCCCCCTGGGGATCACGCAGGAGCGATCCTGCGGATCGGGCCCGGCGCCCTTCGGGCCGGCCTGGGACCCGCTGGCTGCGGATCGACCGAGAGCCGTTGTCTACTGAGCGGCCGGGCCCTACCCGGGTCGCACCTCCCCCGAGCTCCTGGGAGCAGGAGGGACGACCCCCTTCCGGCGGATGCGTTCCCGCGCCTGAGCGTCGTGGGCGCTGGACCTGGCTCCCGGTGGCGGTGCGCCGGGGTGGCGCACCGACCATGATCCAGCGGCGGTCGACGGTTGTGCGCGGGTTCGCCGGTCGGACGTCCTGTGGTGGACGCGGCCGAAACTACCCGCCGACGGCCGCCGTCTGTCAATAGCCCTCTGACCTGCGTTTTTCGCGCAGATCAGCAGGTCAGTGGCGAGGCGCCGCAGGTCGCGCGACGCGCCGTGTGGCCCCGTTCGGAGCCGCGCCGCACCGGTGACGTCACTCGTTGGGCCGTACGAATACCGACTGTCCGCCCACCACGGTCCGCAGACAGCGGGGCAGTTCGGCGCCGGGGCCGAGGTCGGGAAGGCCGGGGGTGCCGGAGCGCGGGTCGGTGGACCAGCGGGCCACCCGGTCGTCGGGGGCCTGGACGACGAGTTCGCCGGTCCGCCACACGGCGTAGTCGGCGGGGGCGCCGGGCACCAGGACGCCCGCGTCGTCGCGGCCGATGGCCCGCCAGCCGCCGCGCGTGTGGGCGGTGAAGGCGGCGCGCACGGACACCCGGTGCTCGGGCGTGCGGTGGAAGGCGGCGGCCCGGACGGTGCCCCAGGGGTCGAGGGGGGTCACGGGGCTGTCGGAGCCGAAGGCCAGCGGGACGCCGGCGCGCAGGAGGGCCGCGTACGGGTTGAGGGTACGGGCCCGTTCGGCGCCCAGGCGCTGGACGTACATGCCGTCCTCGCCGCCCCACAGCGCGTCGAAGGCGGGCTGCACGGACGCGGTGAGGCCGAACTCGGCGAACGCGGCGACCGTCTCGGGGGTGAGCATCTCGACGTGCTCGACGCGGTGCCGCGCGGCCCGCACCCGGGCCAGGCCGACCTTCTCCGCGGCGGCGCGCATCCCGTCCACGACGGCCCCGACGGCGGCGTCCCCGATGGCGTGGAACCCGGCCTGGACGCCCGCCTCCGCGCAGGCCACCACGTGCACGGCGACGTCGGCGGCGGTCAGGTAGGCGTTGCCGGTGCCGGGGGCCTCGTCGGCATAGGGCTCGCACAGCCACGCCGTGTGCGAGCCGAGCGCGCCGTCCACGAAGTGGTCACCGGCGGCGCCGACCGCGCCCAGCTCGCGCGCGCGGGCGACGCCTTCGGCACCCTGCTCGGCCCAGTACCCGACGACGCGGGGCCCGGCCTCCTCGTCGGCCAGGCGCAGCAGCGAGGTGAAGTCGTCCTCGCCGGAGATCACGGGGCCCGCGCACTCGTGCACCGAGCCGATGCCGAGCGAGGCGGCATGCCGGAGCGCGGCGCGCTGGGCGGCGGCCCGCTGCCGGGGTGTCACGGCGGCGTGGGCGGCGGTGCGCACGGCGTGGTGGGCGTCGGCGGTCAGCGGCGCGTCGGCGTGGAAACCGGCGGCGTCGGCGACCCCGGGGACGAGGTCGAGGAGCGCGGTGCTCGCGACGGCGGAGTGCACGTCGATGCGCGACAGATAGAGCGGGCGGCCCCCGGTGGCCTCGTCGAGTTCCGTACGGGTGGGCGGACGGCCGCCGGGCCACCGGGCGGCGTCCCAGCCGTGGCCGAGCAGCACGCGGTCGTGCGGGTGCGCGGCGGCGTGTTCGCGTACGAGAACGAGCGCGTCGTCGAGGCTCCGGGCGTCGGACAGATCGAGTCCGGTGAGCGTGAGCCCGGTGGACGTCGTGTGCACATGGGCGTCCGTGAACGCCGGGGTGACCAGGTTCCCTTCGAGGTCGACGATCTCGTCGACACCGTCGGCGAAGCCGTCGGCGGCGCCCTCGGAGCCGACCCAGGCGATATGCCCGCGCTCGACGACCATCGCGGTCGCGAAGGGGTCGGCGGGGCTGTGGACTTCGCCGCCGCGCAGCAGGACGGTGCGATGCCCGGTTTCGGGGGTGATGCGCTCACTCATGGGGAACAGTCTCGCGCCTGCGCGCGAGGCTCCGGTTCGCGGGGCCCCCGCCGGGTCAGATCCGGGGCGGCCGCGACTCGTACGGCGTCGAGAGGACCACCGTCGTATGCGTGGAGACCCCGGCGAGGGTGCGCAGCCGGGCCAGCAGGTTCTCCAGCTCGTGCGGGGTCGCCACGCGCACCTTGAGCAGGTAGTTCTCGGCGCCCGCGACGCTGTGGCAGGCCTCGATCTCGGGCACTCCGGCGAGCCGCTCGGCGATGTCGTCGGGGGCGCTGGGGTCGAACGGCTTCACCGCGATGAAGGCCGTGAGCGGCAGGCCGACCGCTTCGGGGTCCACGACGGCGGCGTACCCGCGGATCACTCCTCGCTGCTCCAGCCTGCGCACCCGCTGGTGCACCGCTGACGTGGACAGGCCCGTGGCCTTGCCCAGGTCGGTGTAGCTCATCCGCCCGTCCTTGACGAGCAGCTGCACGATTTGTCGGTCCAGCTCCTCCATGCGCCGAACCTACAGGCCTCTTGATCCTCACCGATACCTGAGGGACGCAAGGGATGAGGCAAAACGCGCGCCCCGGCCCCCGGAGGGCCCACTCACCGGCTCCAGGGCGCCCACCCCGGCCCCTGGAAGGCGCGCACCCCGCCCCGGCGCCCCGGCGGCCACCCCGCGCGAAGCGGCATCTCCATCTGGCATGTGACGAACACCACAGACATATGGCCGTGTCCGTCGGGCAGGAGCGATTACCCCCCGGACCGGACGGGAAGTGCTTGCTGTGGTCGAGGCCGCAGCGCCTTGTCGGCCCACCCGAGGGGGAGATTCCCATGCAGAACCTGAAGCGCCCCGGTCGTTCCACGCGCCGCAAGCAGCAGCCCGTCGAGCTCGAGCCCGCCCCGGAGGGCGTCGAACAGACCGTCACCGACGACGGCACGGCGGACGAGCCGGACGCGTACGACACCTTCGAGATGTACCGGGTGATCTGCCCGGACTGCCGGCAGCCCATCGCGCTCCTCGCGGACGAGGACGCTCTGCCCGAGCACGCGCTGTGCCCCACTCCGTGGAACCCGTTCGGGCTCACCGTCTGTGCGGGCACGGGCCGCGCCGCGTCCGAGGCCAGTGCCGCCGACGAGTCCCTGGAGGCCCAGGAGCAGGACACCGCCCTGCTCCTGACGCTGCCTCAGGGCCTGGACTGGCGCACCCAGCCGTTCTCGCACGTGGGCGGGCCCGGCTCGCGCCCGATGCGGGTGCCCCGCCAGGCCACCCGCCGCGCGGCCGCCTGAGACGCCTCGGCCCCCGGCCCGCGGTACCACCGGGCCGAGCCCGGCACACCGTCACTCATAGCTGCCCTGCACCATCGCCGCGAGGCTGGCGTGGTGCAGGATCAGCGTGTCCGGGTCCGCCGGCACCGTCGCCTCCCCGAAGTGCACCTGCCGGTAGGCGACGCGCAGCATGACGATGGCGTGCCGCAGCGCCGCGTACAGCGTGTAGAAGTCCATGTCGCGGGGCCGGTGCCCGGTGAGTTCGGCGTACCGCTCCTCGATCCGCTCGCGGCGCAGGAAGTCGGGCAGCCCGCTCTGCCCGAAGCTCACCGTGAGGTCCTGGAAGAACCGGTGCAGATAGACGGTCCAGCCGAGGTCGACCTCGCGGGGCGCCAGGCACGCCATCTCCCAGTCGAGCACGGCGGCGGGCTCGAAGCCGTCGTAGATGATGTTGCCGATGCGCGCGTCGCCCCAGTTGAGCACCGGCGTGCCCTCCTCGTGCGGCCACAGGTCCACCAGTTTCGCGAAAGCGCTTTCGATGAGCGGGGAGCGCGGGAGGCCGGTCACCACCCAGTCGTAGTAGGCGCGTTGTGAGGCGACATGGCGGCGCAGCGCGCCGCCCTCGCCCGGCAGCGCGAGGAACGCCGCGTCGGCGGCCGGGACTTGGTCGTGCAGCCGCGCGAGGACGGAGACGGTGGCGTCCTCCAGGTGTGCGCGCTGCGCGTCGCTCGCCTCGTACAGCCAGTTCCCCTCGTACGTATAGGGCATCACGTCGGGCGGCACCCGCCCCTCGACCCGCTCCATGACGAAGAAGGGCGCGCCGAGCGGCTCCGGGTCCCGTTCGAGCCACAGCACGCGCGGCACGGGCACGTCGGTGCGGTCGGCTACCAGGCGCATGGTGCGGTGCTGGCGCTCCATGTCGTACACGGGGAAGATCGTGTACGCGGCCGGGTCCGCCGCGAGGCGCAACGCGCACCGGGCGAGCGGCGGTTCGGGGTGCTCGATGTCGAAGAGGAGCGTCTCGCTGGACATGCCGTTCGACTCGGGCACGGACACATGGACGGCTTCGGCGCCCGGCAGCTGGCCGCCGAGCCAGGTCGTGAGGCGCCGGGCGAGTTCGTCCGGTTCACGGGTCGTGGTGCGAAGTCGGGGCCGGTCGGATTCCGTTGCCATGTCCGTACTCCTCCCTCGGGGCGCCCGGACGCTCAGGGCGCCATGGAGCCGAAGTCCGCGAAGCCGCTCGGGTCGTGGCGGCCGAACGTGCCGTGCTCGAAGATGCCGTGGCCGACGCGGCCGTCCAGGGTGAAGCGGGCCGCGTGGTCGATGACGCCGTACGCGGCCAGCGGGTGCGCGGCCGGGTCGGAGAGGTCGTAGGTGCGCCGGTCGACCCAGTCGCGGCCGCGCCAGGTGCCGTGCTGCCAGTCGTCGGCGGGCGGGTACCCGGCGCCGACGGCGAGCGGCAGGGACGTCAGCGTCTCGACGCCCAGCTCCAGGGGCTTGCGGGTCTCGGGGTCCATGAGGTGGACGACGGCGCGTTCGGGGTGGCGGGTGCCGGAGCGGTAGCCGATGTCGGCCTGGGGCCAGCCGAGTTGGCGGTCGGGGTGGCCCGGGCGGACGAGCGTGGCGTCGTTGAGGGTGCGGTAGCCGTCCGCGTCCTCCTGGGTGATGACCATCAGGAAGCGGTCGTCGAAGCGCACCGGGCACCAGATCCAGTGGAAGCCCTCGGTCGGGAAGTCCTCCCCGATACGGCCCGCCTCCTCGCCCGGAATGGGCCGCACCCCCCAGCTCCGGTCCCGGGTCGCCGTCCACTCCCCCGCCGTCACCGCGATCTCCGCCCCGCCCGCGCGGATCACCCCGGCGCAGCCGCCCGCCTGCACGAACCGGCGTCCTTCGAGGGTGAGCCTGCCGCCGCGGCGCTGGATGTGGTGCGGCTCCCACAGCGCCGGGAAGTCGGCGCTCCACTCGATGTCGTACGCGAGCGAGTCCGCGTCGTCCGGGTCCGCCGCGCAGGTCAGGCGCAGTCTGCGCAGGGGCTCCTCGACGGTGATGCGCAGCGGTCCGACGGACAGGTTCGACCGGTCGTCGCCGAGTGCGTCGGAGGCGCGGACGGCGTGCAGGGTGTCGCCGGTGCGCAGGGTCGCGTAGGCGTCGATGACGCCGGTGTTCGGGTAGACGCCGAGGCCGAGGATGAGCAGGGCGCGGCCCCGGTGGTCGAAGAGGTGGAAGATGCAGCGGTCGTAGGCGTTCCGGTCGCCGGTCGCCACGTGTTTCATCGACAGCGGCACCTGGTGGACGGGGTACTCGTCGAGCGGTACGGGGCGGTCGTCCGGCACGGCACATCTCCCTGGACGCCGGGGAGTTGGCGTCGCCCGGTGTGCGGCGGACCCCGGCGTGGAGGTGACGGTACGTCAGTTGCCGTGCCGGGGCCAGACACGCGTCAGGCCGCGTTCACCCGGTGGCGCGGGCGCCGAGCGCCGTGCGCGCCGCGGCCGGACGGGGCATGAACGCACGCACGATTCGACCCGACGGTGACCTGGCCTCCGCGCCGACCGTTGGCCCGGCATGACCACCCCCACCCATGCTCCGGCCGGCCACCGCAGGCGCCCGCTCGCGACCGCGCCCGCCGCCCCCGCAGAATCGGTTCCTCACAGGCCCCAGTACACCCACTACCCCCAGCCGAATCCCTACGCACAGCCGTCGCCGTACTCACAGCAGCAGCCGTATTCACAGCAGCCCCAGTACCCGCAGCAGACCCCGACGGTCCCGCCCCCGCCACAGCCCGTCCCGGTGCAGGACCCGCCGATCTACCGCGCCCTGCTGCGCCTGTGGGCCGAGCGCGGCCGGACGCTGCCGGGCCGCCACGACCCGGAGTGGGTGCGGCTCGCGGCGCCGACCGTGCGCAGCGGGCAGTTCGGCGGGCAGTACGGGTCGGAGGGGCCGTTCGGGGCGGACGGGGGGTTCGGCTCGGAGGGGGCGTTCGGTTCGGGCAGGGACACGCGGTACGGCATGGACCGGGAGGGGCGTTTCGGCACGGACCGGGACACGTCCTTCGGCGTGAACCGGGACACTCGGTTCGGCACCGACCGGGATGCCCGCTTCGGCACCGCCCGGGACGCGCGGTTCGGTACGGACCGCGACAACCAGTTCGGCCCCGTCCCCGGCGCTCCCCCCGACCCGCGGCTCAGCGCGAGTCGGGACCCGCGAGATGGCGGGCGATGACCATGCGCTGGATCTGATTGGTGCCCTCGACGATCTGCAGCACCTTGGCCTCGCGCATGAAGCGCTCGACCGGGAAGTCGAGGGTGTAGCCGTAGCCGCCGAGCACCTGCACGGCGTCCGTCGTGACCTTCATCGCGGTGTCCGTGCACAGCAGCTTGGCCATCGCCGCCTGCTTGGAGAACGGGCGGCCCGCGTCCCGCAGCCGGGCCGCCGCCAGGTACAGCGCCCGGCCCGCCTCGATCTGCGTCGCCATGTCCGCGAGCATGAAGCGCAGGCCCTGGAAGTCGGCGATGGGGCGGCCGAACTGTTTGCGCTCGGTCGCGTACGCCACCGCCTCGTCGAGCGCCGCCTGGGCCACGCCGATCGCACACGCCGCGATGCCGAGCCGCCCCGAGTCGAGCGCCGAGAGCGCGATCGCGAAGCCCTGCCCCACGTCCCCGATGCGCCGGGCGTCGGACACCCGGACGCCGTCGAAGTGGAGCTGCGCCGTCGGCGAGCCCTTCATGCCCATCTTCTTCTCCGGCACCGCGGCCGTGAGCCCCTCGGCGTCGCCCGGCACCAGGAAGGCGGTCACGCCGTGGGCGCCCTCGCCGCCGGTGCGGGCCAGGACGGTGTAGAAGTCGGCGATGCCGCCGTGGGTGATCCAGGCCTTCGTACCCGTGATCACCCAGTCGTCGCCCTCGCGCACGGCTTTGGTGCGCAGGGACGCGGCGTCGGAGCCCGAGGACGGCTCGGAGAGGCAGTAGGCGCCGAGCAGCCCGCCGCCGAGCATGTCGGGCAGGTGCTCGGCCTGCTGCTCCTTGGTGCCGTACCCGGCGAGCCCGTGGCAGGCGAGGGAGTGGACGCTGACGCCCAGGCCGACGGTCAGGCGCGCGGCGGCGAGCTCTTCGAGGACCTGGAGGTAGACCTCGTACGGCTGGTCGCCGCCGCCGAACTCGGAGTCGTAGGCGAGACCGAGCAGCCCCGATTCGGAGAGCAGGGTGAAGAGTTCGCGCGGGAAGCGTCCGGCCTCCTCCTCGGCGGCCGCGTGCGGCGCGATCTCGCGCTGGACCAGTTCACGCACGAGCGCGAACAGATCACGGGCCTCTTCGGTGGGCAGCTGACGCTCGACCGACTGTGCGGCTCCCTCGGGCATGGCGCTCTCCTCTCCCTGTCGGGCGCTGCGACGGGCTCGCGCACGGGGTGTGGCGCCGCCGTCGGGGACACTGCCAAGCCGATGCTGCCCTTCCGGGTCTCGGAAGCGGCTGACCAGCGACTGTGGCGGGTTGAGTATGCCCGATCGGCGGCATGGCGTCACGGGTTCACGGGCCGTGCGACTGATCTTCATCGGCCTGTGTCCGACACGGCCGTGTCGGGCGGCCCGGAGCGGGAATTGGTCCGAACCATTGACGCAATGGTCTAGTCCTCCTAGAGTCCAGCGGCACAAGACGTCTTCGCGTTCATGCCAATTCAACACGCGACTACGTAGGGGTCGTTGGCGCGTCCCCTGCCCGGTCGCCCGGTCCTGCCTGCAGGGGCGCGAAGTGTCCGCAGGTCAGTAGGTCAGCACCACCCCCACATGCTCCCCTCTCCCCCCACGAGGAGACAGCGATGCCACGACCGAACCGTCCCCGCGCCCGCTTCAGGGCGCTCCTGGCCACCGCTTGTTGCGCCGTGCTCGGCGCGGGTCTGCTCGCCGGCGCGGGCACCGCGGCCGCCGACCAGAACACCGGCGCCCCCGCCGAGGCCGACGCCAAGGCGGGCTCCCGCGTGGTCGGCTACTTCACCGAATGGGGCGTCTACGACCGGAACTACCACGTCAAGAACATCGAGACGTCCGGGTCCGCCAACAAGCTCACGCACATCAACTACGCCTTCGGCAACGTCCAGGGCGGCAAGTGCACGATGGGCGACGCCTACGCCGCGACCGACAAGGCGTACACCGCCGACCAGAGCGTCGACGGCGTCGCCGACACCTGGGACCAGCCCCTGCGCGGCAACTTCAACCAGCTGCGCAAGCTGAAGAAGAAGCACCCGAACCTGAAGGTCCTGTGGTCCTTCGGCGGCTGGACCTGGTCGGGCGGCTTCACGCAGGCCGCGCAGAACCCGGCGGCGTTCGCCCAGTCCTGCTACGACCTGGTCGAGAACTCCAAGTGGGCGGATGTCTTCGACGGCATCGACATCGACTGGGAGTACCCGGGCGCCTGCGGTCTGACCTGCGACACCAGCGGCCGCGCCGCCTACAAGAACCTGATGTCCGCGGTGCGCGCCAAGTTCGGCTCCAAGAACCTGGTGACCGCCGCCATCCCGGCCGACGCCTCCTCCGGCGGCAAGATCGACGCCGCCGACTACGCGGGCGCCGCCCAGTCCGTCGACTGGTACAACCCGATGACGTACGACTTCTTCGGCGCCTGGGACGCCAAGGGACCGACGGCGCCCCACTCGCCGCTCAGCTCCTACTCCGGCATCCCGAAGGCCGAGTACCACTCGCAGGCGACGATCGCCAAGCTCAAGGGCCTCGGCATCCCCTCGGACAAGCTGCTCCTCGGCATCGGCTTCTACGGCCGCGGCTGGACGGGCGTCACCCAGAAGGCGCCGGGCGGCACCGCGACCGGCCCCGCCCCGGGCAAGTACGAGCAGGGCATCGACGACTACAAGGAACTGAAGACCAAGTGCCCGGCCAACGGCACGGTCGGCGGGACCGCGTACGCGCACTGCGGCAACAACTGGTGGAGCTACGACACCCCGGCCACCATCGCCGGGAAGATGAACTACAAGAACCAGCAGGGCCTGGGAGGCACGTTCTTCTGGGAGCTGAGCGGTGACACCGGCAACGGTGAGCTGATCAAGGCCATCAACTAGCGGTCACCGTACGACAGTTGCGGGGTGGGGCGGGAGCCGGCGGGCTCCCGCCCCCTTCGTCATACGGCCGGCGGGGCGGGGAAGGCGGGCTCGAACTCCTCGATGACGCTCAGCGTCTCGCGCAGCATGCGCACCAGGTAGTCGCGCACGGTGTCGCGCTCCAGCTCCCGTGCCGCCCCGATCCAGTCGAGCGTGACGCCCTCCACGCTGCACAGCCAGCCGAGCAGCGCCGTGCGCACCAGGGCCGGGATGTCACGCCGTCCGTACGCCCCGTCGGCGATGGTGCCGATCATCGCCTCGCGCACGCCGTCGCGTATGGCGTGCACCTCGGTGTCGAAGCCGACGCCGCCGCTGACGATGGTGCGGTAGGCCTCCTGGTGGTGCTCGGCGTAGCGCAGATAGCCGTCGATCGTGCGGTGCACCCGCTCCGTGGGCGGCAGTTCGGTGCCGCTGGCCGCGCGTTCGACCAGGTCGGCGACCGAGTCCTCGATGATCGCGAGATAGTAGCCGCGCTTGGACTTGAAGTAGTAGTAGATCAGCCCCTTGGCGACGCACGCCTGTCTCGCGATGTCGTCCATCGACAGCGCGTCGTAGGACGTGTCGGCGAACAACTTCCGGCCGATGACGATGAGTTCGGCACGGCGCGCCACGGATCGGTCGGTGCCGCGCGCCTGCGGGCGGTCGGCTCCTCGGGAACGATCGGTACCGCGCTGTTGACTATTATTCAATTTCGGCCCTAGTCTCCAACTGCCTCGGGATCAGCCGCAGTATGGCAGACCCACGTCGCCTGCCCGGACGGGCGCGACCCGCGACGGCGCTCTGCCACGCACTCCCCTTACGCACCGGACGACGTACGGGAGGAACCAGTGAGCACGGCGAAGAAAGCATTACGCGAGGGCAGAACCAACTGGAAGAAGACGGCCGTTGTCGCGCTGCCCGCGGTCCTCGCGGTCGGCGCGATGGCGTCCGTGATGGCCGAGGGCGCGCTCGCCGCGTCCTTCGCGGTCAGCGGCACCAGCTTCCAGGTCTCCTCGGGCAAGCTGACCAGCCAGGGCCTGTCGAGCTACGTCCAGGTCGACCGGGACGTCGACGGCAAGGGCCACCCGGTGGCGCTGCTCGGCATCGGCGACGCCACGCTGTCCGACATCTGCCAGGCGGCCGAGGTCAAGACGCCCGTCGGCACGGTGGTGTTCAAGCTGACGGCGGGCGGCGACGCGGGCAACGTCACCGCGAGCAACCTGATCATCGACGGCGAGGACCTGGTGGGCGACGCCCGCTTCGGCACCGCGCAGATCGGCCGGGACGCCTCGACGCTCGACGAAGTCCCGGGCGTCAAGGGCGAGAAGGGCAAGTTCGGCCTCCAGGCCGGCGACATCGAGGTGGCCAAGGTGCGCTCCCACGCCTGGTCGGCCACCGGCGGGAACTTCCGTCTCAAAGGCATGCGGGTCGACGTCAGCCTCGGCGGCAAGAAGTGCTTCTGAGCGGGCCGGGAGCCCCGCGCGCCGGGGGCTGGCTCGATGACCGGCTGCCGCTGCGGGACCTGCGGCGCGGCCTGCGCAAATGGCGGCGCACGCGGCCGTTCTGGGGCGGGCTGCTGCTGATCCTGGGCGGGGCGGAGCTCCTTGTCGTACCGCTGTCGCCGCTGACGGTCCTGGTGAGCCTCGGGCTCGGCGGGATCGCCGCGATCGGCATCGGGATCGCACTGATGGCCGCCGGGTTGTTCCTGTGGCTCCTGCCGCACGCCCATCACTACGTGTCCGTCAACGCCCTGATCCTGTCGGTGCTCTCGTTCGCGGCGACGAACCTCGGCGGGTTCCTGATCGGCATGCTGCTCGGCATCGTCGGCAGCGCGATGGGCTTCGGCTGGACGCCGGTACCGGACGACGACCAGGAGCGGGCGGGGCGGCCGAAGGTGCGCGACGGGCAGGGCACGCGGACGCTGGCCGTGCTCCTTCCGGTGGTGCTCGCCGGGACGGTGCTGTGGGGCGCCGTCCCGGCGAGGGCGGCGCCCGGGGACGGCTCGATCGTGGCGGCGCGGACGCCGCCGACGATCACGACGACGCTGTTCGCCCCGCAGGGCTTCATCGTCGCGGGCGTCACCGACATCCCCACCGCCGACGGCCCGCTGAAGGTGATGGTGCTGCGCATGAAGGCGGCCTCGCTCACCGACTACCGCCTGACGACCCGCGACGGCAGCCGTGAACTCTCCCTCGGCGCCGACACCTTGGACCTCAGCGGGGCGGTCACGCTCTATCTGACCAAGTTCAGGGGCTGTATCGAGGGCATCCTCTGTCTGACCTTCACACCCGACAAGCTGCCGGTGCCGCCCCTCGTCCCGCCGTTCGTCTTCATGACGCAGGTCAGCGCCGAGCAGGCCCTCGTCACCTCCGACTCGATCGTCGCGGGCGGGCTGAAGCTGGGGGCACGGGCGTGATCCGGGCAGCCCGGGTCCCGTGATCCGGAAGGGAGCGCCGCCATGATCCAGATCCAGGCCGCGCTGTTCTGGGCGTACGCGGTGGGCGCGACCTTCGCGCTCGCCGCGGGCCGCCAGCTCCAGGTGTGGGAGCGGATCAACGCGGGCGAGGGCCCGCGCACCCGCAGCCGCGCCGCCAACCCCTATCTGGCCCTCACCGTCCTCTTCGCGGCCGTCCTGATGGTGCCGACCGGTCTGTTCCTGCTCTGGCAGAACCCGTCCTGGGCGACCATGCACGTCGCCGACAGCCACGAGGGCGTGTGGGCGGGCTTCGTCCTCTTCTACGCGGGCGGGATCCCCGTCGCCGCCGTCCTCGGGTTCCTCGCCGCCCAGGTGCTGGTCCTCGTGGGCGCGGGCTACTGGGCGTACCTGAATTGTGTGGGCGGCTACTTCCTGCTCTTCGGCACGCTCGTGCACGGCTGGGACGGCAGCGGCTACGAACGCTTCCTGTCCCCCGGGGCGCGCGACTGGGCGGACTGGCCGCGCGACAGCGTCGTCAACAACGCCCTGGACTTCCTCACGTCCGGCACCTTCCTCGCGCTGCTGGTGTTCGGCGCGGCCGTCATCGGCACGATGCTGATGACGGAGATCGGCTGGCTCCTGGAGGGCTGGTCGCTGCCCGGCGCCGACGAGGACCGCAAGGTGCACCCCGTGCTCGCCGTCGCCATCGCGGGCGCCGGGGTCTACGGCCTGCCGTTCCTCGGCGCGGTGACCGCGAGCGTGCTGGTGCGGCTGCTCGGCGGCTGGCTGGGGCTGCCGCTGTTCGCGGTGCTCGCGGGGGTGGCGCTGCTGCCGGGGCGGTCGCCGGTGCGGCGGCTGTACGACCTGGTGGGGGTGCCGCATCGGCACTGGCGGGCGGACCTGGATCTGGCCGCCGGGTCCGGTGCGGGCGGCTCGGCCGATGCCGGCGGCGGGCCCGGCCCGGGCGCTACGCCTCCCGGCGCCGGTGGCCCGTCCGGCCCCGGCGGTGAGACTCAGCTCACAGAAGGCCGACCTGGCTGACGAGCATCGCGAGCACGACGACGAGGGTCCAGCCCGCGAGGTGCTCCAGGACGTTCGGGCCGTCCTTGGGGCCGCCCGTGCGGGTCTGGGAGCGGACTGCGGTGGCAGAGGTCGCGGTCATATGGCTTCTCGCTGACGTTTTCCGGCCGACGGCGGCCTCCCCCGGCCGCACTGGCAGTGGACATTCCCCCCACTGGCGTCTTCCACCATGCCAGCCGTGCCCGGAAATGTGGGAGAGACGTTGGTCACCCGTCACCACAACTGCCGCGGATCGCCGTGCGTCTAAGACGGCGTACGTCCGCGCAGCATCCGACCGAAAGGTTTCCGATGAGCACGATCAGGACGCCCCGCCGCAGAAACACCGGAGCGCGACTCGCCCTCGCGGCAGCCGTGACGGCGGCGGCCGCCCTCACCGGACCGGTCTCGTACGCGACTCCCGCGGCGGCGGAGAAGCCCTCCCCCGGAGCCCCGGGGCTCGGCGACCCGATGTTCCCCCTCGACGGCAACGGCGGATACACCGTCGACCGCTACCTCCTGGACTTCGACTGGCAGGCCCCCAAGACCCCGTTCGCGGCGTCGGCCACCATCAAGGCCACCGCCACCCAGTCCCTGTCCCGCTTCAACCTCGACTTCGGCGGCAACACGCTGCACTCGGTCACCGTCGACGACAAGGCGGCCGCCACCTCGCGCGACGGCGACGAGCTGACCGTCACGCCGAAGTCACCGATCGCCGAGGGCCGCGCCTTCACGGTCAAGGTCACCTACACCGCCGACCCCACCCAGACCCGGCACCGCGACGACGCCATCGAGGACTACGGCTGGATCCCCACGCCCGACGGCACGGTGGTCTACCCCCAGCCCAACGGCGCCCGGCTGATCTTCCCGGCCAACGACCACCCGAGCCAGCGCGCGCCCATCACCTTCCGGATCACCACGCCGAAGGACCGCACGGCCGTCGCCAACGGCAAGCTGACCAGCAAGAAGAAGGTGTCCGGCGACCGGGTGCGGTGGACCTACGACTCCGAGCAGCCGCTGTCCACGCAGCTCGTGCAGCTCGCCGTCGGCAAGTTCACGATGGTCGACAGCACCGGACCCGGCGGCCTGCCCCTGCGCGACATCGTCCCGGACGCGCTGGTCGAGCCGACGGCGAAATACCGCAAGCTCACCCCGGACCATCTGACGTGGCTGGAGAAGAAGCTCGGCACGTACCCCTTCAACCGGTACGGCATCCTCGTCGGCGACACCGACCTCGCCGTCGCCCTGGAGACCCAGACGCTCTCCCTCGTCCCCAAGGCCGACCTGCTCGGCACGCAGGTCGACGCCGAGCGGAACCTGGTGCACGAGCTGGCCCACCAGTGGTTCGGCGACAGCGTCGCCCTCGCGGGCTGGTCCGACCTGTGGGTCAGCGAGGGCCACGCCCGCTTCTACGAGCGGATGTACTCCGAGGAACACGGCGGCGACAGCTTCGAGGCCGCGATGAAGGCCGCGTACAAGGCGCACGACCAGTGGCGCCGCGACTTCGGCGCGCCCGCGGAGCCCACCGAGCCGAACCTCTTCAAGCGCATGCGCTACGACGGTTCGGCGCTCGTCCTCTACGCGCTGCGCGAGAAGGTCGGGGACGCCACGTTCCAGAAGATCGAGCGCGCCTGGGTCACCGAGTACAAGGGCAGGACGGCGAGCACCCAGGACTACATCGACCTCGCGTCGAAGGTCTCGGGCCAGGACCTTCAGGGCTTCCTGAAGCCGTGGCTGTACGGCGCGAAGACCCCGCCGATGCCGGGCCACCCGGACTGGGTGGTGGACCCGGCGACCTGAGCCGGGGAGCCGTGCGCAGGGCCCCGTCCGCCGGGGCGGGGCCCTGTCCTCAGCGCACGCCGACAGCGGCGAGCGCGCGCGTCTGCTCCTTCGTGGGGCGTACGGGGAAGTACAGATAACAGACCCCGCCGGTCCCGGAGACCACCGTCCCCTGGGCGTTCTTGCGCTGGGTGCGGAGCCAGATGTTCTCCCACTCGCGCCGCTTGTAGACGCGGCGCACCGCCGGGTTGCTCGGCGAGGCCGGGTCGTTGGCGATCACGTCGCCGCTCTTGGTGAAGCCGATGACGGTCATGAGATGTCCCGCGGTGCCGTACCCGGCGCCCGTCAGCTCCTCCTTGAGGAAGGACTGCGAGGTGATGGCCGGGATGCCCGCCCGGATCAGCGTCTCCAGGTCGGTCAGCGAGCCGAGCCGGGTGACGACGCCCTGCATGTCCTGGAACGTCGCCGCGTAGGCCGCGTTGAACGGCCAGTTCCCGCAGCCGCCGTACTGGTAGTCGTAGGTGAACCGGGCCGCGTGGCACACCTGCGGGTCGGCGAAGGCGGGGTCGACCCAGGCCAGGTCGGCCGCCGTCGGCCTGCGCCCCCAGTACTCCAGGATCATCTGCGAGGACGTGGGGCTGCACCAGGCCTCGCCGCCGTTGTCGTACTCCGGGTACTGGCCCTTGTGGATCTCCTGCGAATAGCGCGGCACCTTCAGTTCCTTGGCGAGCCCGGGCACGGACGCGGGCACCGTGAAGCGGTCGGGCACCGCGGAGGCCATCGCGCCGAGCCGCCACACCGTGGGCGTGAGCGCGCTGCCCGGCTTGCGGTAGAGCGTCAGCCGCAGCCGGTACGCGACCACGCGTGGGCCGCTCGTCGTGTCGTCGACGGACAGCGTGTCCGTCCAGACGGTCGTCTTGCCGTCGGACTGGTCGTCCACCGAGGTGCGCCGGATGACGGCGGCCTCGGCGTCCTCCCGGTCGTCGCCCGAGTTCCACCGGCCGAGGACGTACCAGGGGGAGGTGGCGCCGTCCGAGTACGTCGCCTCCAGCTCGACCTGGATCCAGGTGCCGGTGGGGGTGCGGGCGTTCCAGGAGGCGATGGCCTCCGTGGCGGGGGTCGCGGGGCGGTGCGCGGGCCCGGTCCACTGGGCGTACTCCCAGGTGGAGGCCCTGCCGGTGTGCGGGTCTGGGTAGTCGGCCGTCCCCGCGGGCTCGGCGATCTCGACTCCGGCGCGCCCCTTGGCGACGACGCGGGTGCCGTGCGCCGTGCCGGAGCCCCAGTCCTTGCGGGAGACCCAGAAACGGTTCTCCACGAGCCGCTCCGCGCGGGGCGGGCGGCGCCGGGGCGCGGGGGCGGCGCCCGCCGGGGTCACGGTGGCGGGGGGGGGGGGGGGGGGAACCCACCCCCCCCCCCCCCCATCAAAAGTAGGAGGGGCTCTTCTGTGGCAGTCTTTCGCTGTTCTCCTATCCG
>NZ_JBVIXA010000006.1:77820-367161 GCF_055594065.1 Streptomyces sp. NPDC040610
GCCGCCTCCACCATGCTCGGCCAGTCCAAGACCCCCCCCCCCCCCCCCCCCCCCCCCCCCCCCCCCCTCCCCCCCCCCCCCCCCCCCCCCCCCCCCCCCCCCCCCCACGGCCGCGGCTCCGGCCGCCGTGGTGAGGATTCTTCTGCGGGACATGCCTTCAGCTTGGTCCATGGACGGGGACTCCCGGTCGATGGGTTCCGGCCGCGGCCGGAGAGCGATGGTCAGGTACACGACAGTGCGCCAACTATGGCCGTACGTCGACGGGTTCTGCCAGCGATCCGGACCCGGAAGGGGCGACCAATATTGGCCTCTACCTCTGGTATGACCTGCGAGAGCGCACTGAACCGCGCCCGCGCCCCACGATCCGCGCCCCGCGCGCCCCGGCCCGTAGGCTGGCCCGCGATGACCGATACCCGCCGCCCCGCACCCCTCCCGGGCCTCCCCGGCCTCCCCCGGCTCGCCCGCGCCGTGCGCCACCTGCCGCCGTCCTGCGGTCCGGTCCGGCTGGTCGCCGTCGACGGACACGCGGGCTCCGGCAAGTCGACCTTCACCGCGCGGCTCGCCGAGGCACTCGGCGGCGCCCCGGTGCTCCACCTCGACGACATCGCGAGCCACGCCGACCTGTTCGACTGGACGGACCGACTGCTGCGCCAGGTCGTGGAGCCGCTGTCCAGAGGCGAAACGGCGCACTATGCGGCGTACGACTGGCACGCGCGCCGCTTCGGTCCTGCCGACCGCCCGCTGCCCGCCGCCCCCGTCGTCCTGCTGGAGGGTGTCGGCGCGGGCCGCCGGGTGCTACGGCCGCTCCTGGCGGGCCTGCTGTGGATGGATCTGCCCCGCGACACCTCCTGGGCACGCGGGCGCCGACGGGACGGGCCGACCCTGAGCGGCTTCTGGGACGGCTGGGAAGCGGCCGAACGACGTCATTTCGCCGAGGACCCGTCGCGGCCCTTCGCCCAGTTGCTCGTACACGAGTTGTCTGGGGGGTACGAGTTGCTGGCGGGGCCCGACGAGACGGCAGCACTGACCCAAATCGTCACTCAGGGTGAAGGTCCGTCGGCAGCGCGCTGAACCTGCCGAAGGCGGCTTCAGGACCGCGTGGCCAGTTTCCGTGAGTGCCTCAACTCGGCTTGACCCAGGGGCCTTACAGGACTTACGTTCTCAATGTGCGGCCTTTCGGGTCGCCCGCAGACGCGAAGCCCCCGGTTGTTCCCCCGTGATCGGGGGCTTCGTTCTGCCCTGCACCCGCTTTTTCCCAGCGCCATGAGCCGCCGATCGCTCACCCTGGGTGACCATCGGGCCTCTCCTCCTCGGCCGCCCCCGGCAGCCCCCGCCGGAGATCCAACGCTGCGGCACCCTACGGCCGAGCACTGCCACGCAGGTACGATGCATCTTGGTGCGACTTCGGACGGCTGCTACGCGCACCGCGTCAACTCCCGTCCGCAGCACGGCGGTTCAGCTCAGTTGCCGCCGGGCACCGGCCCGGTGGTACACAAACGGGGGCACGGTTTGTGGGGGACGTGATGGACTTCGGCACCCAGGGCACTACGGCCCCGGCCGACCTCGCCTGGCTGCGGGGCGTCGACGCCTACACCATGGGCGCCTATCCGCAGGCCGAGGAGGAGTTCAGGGCCGCGGTGCGCATGGACCCGGGCATGGCGGACGGCTGGCTCGGGCTGCACGCACTGCGCATCGACACAACGACCGCGCTGCTCAGAATGTTCCAGCACCGCGACCGCTTCGGCGAACAGCGCGCCCGGCATGTGCGCACCCTCAACTCCTGGTACTGGCTGGGCTGGTGGGTGCAGCCCGTCCTGGAGTCCACCCGCGACCTGCTGCTCGCGCACGCCTCGCACTGGCTGGACGGCCGCCATGTGCCGGAGCTCGACCGGGCCCTCGCCGGACTGCCGCCGGTCGACGCCGACGCGCAGGTGCGTTTCCTGCACGCCTGCCGCGCCTACCTGGTCAAGGACTGGGAGCAGCTGGTGCGGCACACCGACCCGCTGATCGACGACGCGATGCTCGGCATCGAGGCGGGCCTCTTCGGCGGCATGGCACGGGTGCGCCTGGAGATGTACGGACAGGCCGAGCCGCTGCTCTCGGCCGCGCTGATGCGCTGCCGCAGCGAACAGCCGCAGCGCAAGGAGCTGCGCTACTGGCTGGCCCGCGCGCACGAGGGCACCGGCCGGTCCGCCGCCGCGCTGCCGCTGTACCGCGCGGTGCACCGCGTCGACCCCGCCTTCATGGACACCTCGGCGCGGCTCGCCGCCATCGCCGAGGGCGACGGCTACGACGACGCCGCCGACCTGGCCGCGATCTCCCTCACCGGCGTCGGCCAGGACGCCCTCGACGGGCCCGACGGCGTGGACGCGCTGTTCGGCGCCGAGGGCCGCGACCTGAAGGTGACCGAGCCCGAACTGCCGCCCGGCGGCGGCCCGCCCGACGCCGACACGGTGCGCGAGAAGGCCGTGATCCCCATAAAGCCCGTGCCCCACAAGCCCCCGCCCGCGCCCACCGACCCGGCCCTGCTTGAGCAGGCGCTCGCCGAACTGGAGCGGATGGTCGGCCTCGAACCCGTCAAACGCCAGGTCAAGGCGCTCTCCGCGCAGCTGAACATGGCCCGCTTCCGGGCGGCGCAGGGCCTTCCGGTGCAGCCGCCGAAACGACACTTCGTCTTCTCCGGCCCCTCCGGCACCGGCAAGACCACCGTGGCCCGCATCCTCGGCCGGGTCTTCTACGCCCTCGGGCTGCTCGGCGGCGACCACCTCGTGGAGGCCCAGCGCGCCGACCTGGTCGGCGAGTACCTGGGCCAGACCGCCGTGAAGGCCAACGAGCTGATCGACTCGGCGATCGGCGGCGTCCTCTTCGTCGACGAGGCGTACTCCCTGTCCAACTCCGGCTACGGCAAGGGCGACGCGTACGGCGACGAGGCCCTCCAGGTGCTCCTGAAGCGGGCCGAGGACAACCGCGACCACCTCGTGGTGATCCTCGCGGGCTACCCCGAGGGCATGGACCGGCTGCTCGCCGCCAACCCCGGGCTCTCCTCCCGCTTCACGACGCGCGTCGACTTCCCCTCGTACCGGCCCCTGGAGCTCACCGCGATCGGGCAGGTCCTCGCCGCCGACAACGGCGACCTGTGGGACGAGGAGGCCCTGGACGAACTGCGCTCCATCAGCGGACACGTGGTCGACCAGACCTGGATCGACGAGCTGGGCAACGGCCGCTTCCTGCGCACGCTGTACGAGAAGAGCTGCGCCTACCGCGACCTGCGGCTCTCCGGCTATCCCGGGGCGCCGACCCGCGCGGACCTGTCGACCCTGCGGCTGCCGGACCTCATGCAGGCGTACGGGGAGGTCCTTTCGGGCCGGGGGCCGACCGACCCGGCCGGTGCCTGATCCGACCGTGGGGCCGGGCGCCTGAGGCGGCGCCGGGCCGAGGCGGCACGGGTCCTCCCCGGCCGCCCCGGCCCACCGGCACCACCGGCCTCAGCCGACCAGCTCCTTCCCTCGGACGTCCCCCGCGCCCCGGCTCCGCGCCGCGCGCGACGCCGGAGGCACCGCCACCCGGTGCGCCGGGTCGCGGACCTCGCCGACCAGGAGTTCCAGGACGTCCTCCAGGGCGACGAGGCCGAGCACCTTGCCGGACGCGTCGGCGACCTGTGCCAGGTGCGTCGCGGCGTGCCGCATCACGGTCAGGGCGTCGTCCAGGGGGAGTTCGGCGCGCAGGACCGTCATCTGGTGCCAGACGTGCTGAGGCACCGCGCGGTCGGTGTCCTCCAGGTCCAGGACGTCCTTCACATGCAGATAGCCCATGAAGGCGCCGGTCTCCGCACGGACCGGGAACCGGGAGTAGCCCGTGCGCCCGGTGAGTTCGACGACCTGCGCCGGGGTGACCGAAGGGCCGACCGTGACCAGGGAGGCGCGGTCGAGCAGGACGTCCGTCACCGGCCGCGACCCCAGCTCGAGGGCGTCCTCCAGGCGCTCCTGCGCCCGCGGGTCGAGGAGACCCGCCTGCCCCGCGTCCTCCACGAGACGGCCCAGCTGGACGCTGGTGAAGACCGCCTCCACCTCGTCCTTGGGCTCGACCTTGAACAGCCGCAGGATCAGCCGGGCGCAGGCGCCGAGCGTCACCGTGACCGGCCGGCACAGCCGCGCGAACGCGACCAGGCCGGGGCTGAGCCAGAGCGCGGTCCGCTCGGGCGCCGCCATCGCGAGGTTCTTCGGGAGCATCTCGCCGATGACGAGGTGCAGGAAGACGACGACGGCGAGCGCGATCACATAGCCGAGGGGGTGGATCATGCCCTCGGGCAGGTGCACCGCGTGGAAGACCGGTTCGAGCAGATGCGCCACGGTCGGCTCCGCGACGGCACCGAGCGTCAGCGAGCACACGGTGATGCCGAACTGGGCGGCGGCCATCATCTGCGGCAGATGCTCCAGGCCGTACAGGACCTGGCGGGCCCGCTTGGAGCCCAGCGGCTCGATCTGGCTGCGTCGCACGGACACGAGCGCGAACTCGGCCCCCACGAAGAAGCCGTTGGCGAACACGAGCAGGACGGCGAGCAGGAGTTGGAGGGCGCTCATCGCACGGCCTCCGCGACCGCGGCGCCCACCCGGTCAGCGGCCCCGTCGGCCGCCTCGCCGTGCGCCCCTGCCGGACCCTGGGTCCGCACCAGTCGCACCCGCTCCGCGCGGTAGTGCCCGACCTGGCGGACCGCGAGGCGCCAGCCCGGGAGTTCTGCGCGGTCGCCGGGCGCCGGAATCCGGCCGAGCAGATCGGCGACCAGCCCGGCCACGGTCTCGTACGGCCCCTCGGGCACGTCGAGTCCTATGCGGCGCAGAGTGTCGACGCGGCAGCCGCCGTCGGCGTCCCAGGCCGGTCTGCCGTCCTCGGGCGGGGCGGCGGCGAGGTCGGGCAGGCCGTCCTGGTGGTCGTGCTCGTCGCGGACCTCGCCGACGAGTTCCTCGACAATGTCCTCCAGGGTGACCACTCCGGCCGTGCCGCCGTACTCGTCGACGACCACCGCTATCGGCTGCTCGCTGCGCAGCCGTTCCAGGAGGGGCTGCACGGGCAGCGTCTCCGGGACGAGCAGCGGGGACTTGGCGATCCGGCCGACGGGGGCGCGCAGCCGCTCGTGCGCGGGGACCGCGAGGGCGTCCTTGAGGTGGACCATGCCGACGACCTCGTCGATCCGCTCCCGGTAGACAGGGAAGCGGGACAGGCCGGTGGCCCGGGTCAGGTTGACCACGTCCTCGGCGGTGGCGGAGGACTGCAGGGCGCTGACCTTCACGCGGGGCGTCATCACGTGCTGTGCGGTGAGCTCGCCCAGAGAGAGCGTGCGCACGAACAGGTCGGCGGTGTCCTGCTCCAGCGCTCCGGCGCGGGCCGAGTGCCGGGCGAGGGAGACCAGTTCACCGGGGGTGCGGGCGGAGGCGAGCTCCTCGGCGGGCTCGACCCCGAGGGACCGCACCAGGCGGTTCGCGACGGAGTTGAGCCCGGCGATCACCGGCCGGAACAGGCGTGAGAAGGCGTGCTGCGGGCCCGCGACGAACCGCGCGACCTGCAGCGGCCGGGACACGGCCCAGTTCTTGGGCACCAGCTCGCCGATCACCATCTGCACCGCGGACGCCAGGAGCATGCCGACGGCCACCGCGACCCCGGAAACAGCCCCTTGCGGTATGCCCGTCGAGGTGAGCGGGCGGGCGAGGAGGTGCGCGAGGGCGGGCTCGGCGAGCATGCCGATGACGAGTGAGGTGATGGTGATGCCGAGTTGGGTGCCCGACAGCTGGAAGGACAGCTCCTTCAGGGCGCCGACGACCGTGCGCGCCCGGCGGTCGCCGTCGGCGGCGGCCTTCTCGGCGTCGGGCCGCTCGACGGTGACGAGGCCGAACTCGGCGGCCACGAAGAAGCCGTTGGCGAGGATCAGCAGGAAAGCCGCTCCGAGGAGCAGCAGGGGGATGGTCATGATGCCGCCGCCTCGCCCGGTGTTCGGGTCCCCGTATGTCGGGAGGGGGCGGCGCAGGTACTACAGGACGATCCGTCCATCGCCGGAGAGGGTCACTCCTCGGTTAGCAGGGGCCCCGTACCGGCCGCGCCGGCCGTCCGGGGCGGGGCGGCACATGGAGTCCGCCCCGCATCCAGATTAATCAAGACAGGCGCCGACGCGTCAGTTCGGGATCCCCCGAGTCCTCCCGGATTCCGGCCCCGAGGAGATCCCCCGGTACGTACCGGTGTTCCCGTAGGGGTCGTCAGTCGGCGTCGGTGTTCCCGCAGGGGCTGTCAGTCGGCGTCGGTGTTCCCGGAGTTCCCGTCCGCGCCCGCGGAGCCGTCGGCCTCGCGGCCGGAGCGCGCGTCGACCAGGGCCCGCAGCGCGCGGGCGTCGCTGATGGCGCGCTGCTTGGCGATGCCCGGCTGGATGCCGAGGGCGGGCAGGCTGGTGCCGTCGGTGAGGTCGAGGAACACCCAGGGGTCGCCGGGGCGCAGATTGACCCGGACGATCTCGGCCCACTCCAGGCGGCGGCTCGTGGCGATGTTGACGACGGTCACGCCCGTCTCGTCGGCGACCACCTTGGGCCTGCTCAGCAGGACGAGCACGCCGAGCAGCAGCGCGCCGGTGAAGACGAAGCTGGTCCGCTCCCCCGGGCTGAGGTTGGGCAGCAGCACGGAGATCACGACGAGGGCGGCGAAGACCGCGGCCCCGGCGGTGAGCAGCACCGCCCGGGTGCGGGCGGGCCGGAACGTGACGGGCAGGGCCTGCGCCGGGGAGCCGGTGGGCTGATCGGGCTTGGCAGTCATGGCAGACATGTCGCGAGGTCCGGCGCCGTCAGAGGCGGCAGGCGTGGATGGCCGTGGTCAGGATGGCGCGCGCCCCGATGGCGTACAGGTCGTCCATGACCCGCTGTGCGTCCTTGGTGGGGACCATGGAGCGGACCGCGACCCAGCCTTCGTTGTGCAGCGGGGAGATGGTCGGCGACTCCAGGCCGGGGGTGAGCGCGACGGCCTGTTCGAGGTGCTCGGCGCGGCAGTCGTAGTCCATCATCACGTACGTCCGGGCGACCAGGACGCCCTGGAGGCGGCGCAGGAACTGCTGCACCTTGGGGTCGTCGGCGGTGGCTCCGGTGCGCCGGATGACGACCGCCTCGGACTTCATGATCGGCTCGCCGAAGACCTCGAGGCCCGCGTTGCGCAGGCTGGTGCCGGTCTCGACGACGTCCGCGATGACCTGCGCGACACCCAGCTCGATGGCGGTCTCGACGGCGCCGTCGAGGTGGATGACGGAGGCGTCGATGCCGCTGTCGGCGAGGTGCTTGGCGACGATGCCCTCGTAGGAGGTGGCGACGGTGCGCCCGGCCAGGTCGTCGATGCCCTGTGCGGTGCCGGGCTTGGCGGCGAAGCGGAAGGTGGAGCGGGCGAAGCCGAGCGGCAGGATCTCCTCGGCGTTGGCGCCGGAGTCGATCAGCAGGTCGCGTCCGGTGATGCCGATGTCGAGCTTGCCGGAGGAGACGTAGATCGCGATGTCGCGCGGGCGCAGGTAGAAGAACTCGACCTCGTTCTCGGGGTCGACGAGGACGAGTTCCTTGGACTCCTTGCGCTGCTGGTAGCCGGCCTCATGGAGCATCGCCGACGCAGGTCCGGACAGTGAACCCTTGTTGGGGACGGCGATGCGCAGCATGAGGTCTGATTCCTTTGCGTGAGGAAGGTGCGTGCGGACGTACGGAAAGAATGTCGGGAAGGGGCGTTCGGTGAACGGGACGTGCGCTCCGGAGCGGCGCGCCCGGCGCGCGCTCCGGAGAACGCGCTCTAGAGATGGGCGTACACGTCGCTGAGGGAGATGCCGCGGGCGACCATCATCACCTGTACGTGGTACAGGAGCTGGGAGATCTCCTCGGCGGCGGCTTCCTTGCCCTCGTACTCGGCGGCCATCCACACCTCGGCGGCCTCCTCGACGACCTTCTTGCCGATGGCGTGGACGCCCTTGTCCACCAGCTCCGCGGTGCGGGAGGTGGCGGGGTTACCGTTGGCTGCCTTGTGCTGGAGCTCGGTGAAGAGTTCCTCGAAAGTCTTCTTGGACATGATGTCGTTCACTCTACGCGCCCGCGCCCCGCCCCTGCCGCCAGGGTTCGGAGATCGTGCGGAGCGTGGCCGCCGTGGCCACGGCGGCGGTGACCGCTTCGTGCCCCTTGTCCTCGGTCGAGCCCTCGATGCCCGCGCGGTCCAGGGCCTGTTCCTCGGTGTCGCACGTCAGCACGCCGAAGCCGATGGGCACGCCGGTGTCGACGGACACCTGGGTGAGGCCCTGGGCGACGCCCTGGCACACGTACTCGAAGTGCGGGGTGCCGCCGCGGATGACCACTCCGAGCGCGACGATCGCGTCGTAGCCGCGGCCCGCGAGGACCTTGGCGACGACGGGCAGCTCGAAGCTGCCGGGCACGCGAAGGAGCGTCGGCTCGTCGATGCCGAGCTCGTGCAGGGCGCGCAGCGCGCCGTCGACGAGACCGTCCATGATCCGCTCGTGCCACAGGGCGGCGACGACGGCGACGCGCAGGTCGCCACAGTTCTTCACGCTCAGTTCGGGGGCACCCTTGCCGCTCACGCGCTTCTCCTCGGGGGTGTGTCGGGGCTCTGTTCGGATGGCTTGTGCTACTGGTTGCCGCAGGCGGACATCTCCGGGGTGTCCAGCCAGGGCAGGTCGTGGCCCATGCGGTCCCGCTTGGTGCGCAGGTAGCGCAGATTGTGCTCGCCGACGGTGACCGGCATGGGCTCGCGCGCGGTGACCTTCAGGCCGTGCCGGGCGAGGGCTTCGGTCTTGTCGGGGTTGTTGGTGAGCAGGCGCAGGCTGCGTACGCCGAGGTCCTCCAGGATCTGGGCGCCGGCGCCGTAGTCGCGGGCGTCGGCGGGCAGGCCGAGTTCCAGGTTGGCGTCCAGGGTGTCGCTGCCGCGCTCCTGGAGTTCGTAGGCGCGCAGCTTGGAGAGCAGCCCGATGCCGCGCCCCTCGTGGCCGCGCAGATAGACCACGACGCCGCGCCCGGTGTCGGTGACGCGCCGCATGGACTCCTCCAGCTGCGGCCCGCAGTCGCAGCGCAGGGAGTGGAAGACGTCGCCGGTCAGGCACTCGGAGTGGATGCGGACGAGGACGTCCTCGCCGGTGCCGATGTCGCCGTGGACGAGCGCGACGTGCTCGACGCCGTCGACGGTGGAGCGATAGCCGTACGCGGTGAACTCGCCGTAGGACGTGGGCAGGCGGACCTCGGCCTCGCGGCGGACGGTGGGCTCGGCGGTGCGGCGGTAGGCGATCAGGTCCTCGATGGAGATGATCGTCAGGCCGTGCCTGCGGGCGAACGGCACCAGCTCGGGCAGCCGCAGCATCCGGCCGTCCTCACCGGCGATCTCGACGATGGCCCCGGCGGGCCGCAGCCCCGCGAGCCGGGCGAGGTCGACGGCGGCCTCGGTGTGGCCGTCGCGCACGAGGACGCCGCCCGCCTTGGCGCGCAGCGGGAAGATGTGGCCGGGGCGGACGAAGTCGCCCGCGTCGGCCTTGCCGCCGGCGAGGAGCTGGAGGGTGGTGGCGCGGTCGGCGGCGGAGATGCCGGTGGTGACTCCGTGCGCGCCACTGGCGTCGACGGAGACGGTGAAGGCCGTGCTCATCGACTCGGTGTTGTTCTCGACCATCTGCGGCAGGTGCAGGCGTTCGAGCTCGTCGCTCTCCATGGGTGCGCAGATCAGGCCGCGGCACTCGCTCATCATGAAGGCGACGATCTCGGGGGTGGCCTTCTCGGCGGCGATGACGAGGTCGCCCTCGTTCTCGCGGTCCTCGTCGTCGACGACCACGACGGGGCGGCCGGCCGCGATGTCGCGGATGGCCATCTCCACCGGGTCGAGGGAGAGGTCGAGGGCGACGTCCTCGGCGCGCGCGGCCGGAGCGGGGGCCGCGGGCGACGGCTCCTGGTCCACGGGCGTGGGAGTGGGCTGAGCTGTCATGCCGGGGCTCCTTCCAGAGCGGGCCGCTGCTGGCCGGCGGGCTGCCGGGAGCGCAGCCACCAGTCGCGCAGGCCCCACAGGACGAGGGCGAGGTAGACGACGTACACGAACCCGGAGAAGGCGAGTCCGCTGGAGAAGGCGAGGGGGACGCCGACGATGTCGACGAGCAGCCAGGCGAACCAGAACTCGACCAGGCCGCGGGCCTGGGCCACCATCGCGGCGAGCGTGCCGACGAAGATGTAGGCGTCCGGCCAGGGGTTCCAGGACAGGTCGGGCAGGGCGGTGAAGAGCGCTCCGACGGCGAGGGTGCCGACGGCGGTGCCCCCGAGCAGGATGCCGCGCTCCTTCCAGGTGGCGAAGCGCACGGCGATGGAGCCGTCCTGCGCGGCGCGGCTGCCCCGCGTCCACTGCCGCCAGCCCCACAGGGCGACGCCGATGACGAGGAGCTGCTTGCCGACGCCGCCGGAGAGCTGCGCGGAGGCGTACGCGGCGACGAGGACGACGCCGGAGAGGAACTGGGCGGGCCACGTCCAGATGGAGCGGCGCCAGCCGAGCGCGAGGGCGATCAGGCCGATGCTGTTGCCGACCATGTCGGACCACATGATGTGCTGGCCGAAGGCGGTGAAGGCCTCGGAGTTCAGCCAGTCGAACGTGCTCACTTCCCTGCCTCCCGGTCCGGTGCCCCGGCCTTGGCGGCCGCGGCCTGTGCGGGCGTCACGGCGCCGGCGCCGAGCAGCCGCTCCACGTACTTGGCGATGACGTCGACCTCGAGGTTGACCGGGTCGCCGGGCTGCTTGATGCCGAGCGTGGTCAGGGCGAGGGTGGTCGGGATCAGGCTGATGGTGAAGAAGTCGGCCCCGGCGTCGACGACGGTCAGGCTGACGCCGTCGACGGTGATGGAGCCCTTCTCGACGACGTAGCGGGCGAGTCCTTCGGGCAGGGAGATCTTGACGACCTCCCAGTTGTCGGACGGCTTGCGGTCGACGATGGTGCCGGTGCCGTCGACGTGCCCCTGCACGATGTGCCCGCCGAGGCGGGCGCCGACGGCGGTCGGGCGCTCCAGGTTGACCTGGGAGCCGGGGACGAGGGCGCCGAGGCTGGAGCGGTCGAGCGTCTCGGCCATCACGTCGGCGGTGAACTCGTCGCCCTCGTGCTCGACGACCGTCAGACACACGCCGTTGACGGCGATGGAGTCGCCGTGCTTCGCGCCGTCGGTGACGACGGGGCCGCGCAGCCGGAAGCGGGACGCGTCGCCCAGGTTCTCCACGGCGGTGACTTCGCCCAGCTCTTCGACGATTCCGGTGAACACTCAGTGCTCCTTCGTTCCGGGGCCCGCGACGGTCGCGGTGATACGCAGATCGGGTCCGAGCGCGACGCACTCGCGCACGTCGAGGCGCAACGCCTCGGTGAGGGTGGTGATTCCGCCGCCGGTGAGGGCGGCGGGGCCCGCGCCGAGCAGCGTGGGCGCGAGATAGCCGATGACGCGGTCGACGGCACCGGCGGCCACGAAGGCACCGGCGAGCGTCGGCCCGCCTTCGAGGAGCACGGATCGCACGCCGCGGGCGTGCAGTTCGGCGAGCAGCGCGTCGATGTCGAGGCCGCCGGGGGTGCTCGACGGGGCGCGGTCCGCGGCGGGTGCGGCCGGGCGCTGCGCGCGGTAGGCGCCGCCGCTGGCGGTGAAGCGGTGTTCGAGGCGGGCGTCTTCGTCGTCGGCGTCCGGTCGCCCGGACGGCGCCGACGCGCCGCCGTTCCCGGCCGCGCGCGAGGGGCGCGGGGCGCGCTCGACGTACGGCAGGTTCTCGGCGTCCGCGTGCTGGTCCGCGTACGGAAGGTGCACCGTCTCCACGCCGGGCAGCGGCTCCACGCCCTCCGCGACGGCCACCAGCGTGGGCGCCGCGTCGTCCAGGACCCGGGCGCCCGGCCGCACGGCGGTGCCGTGGGTGTCGACGACGACCCGCAGCGGCTGTACGACGCCGTCGATGCCGCGCACCGCGAGGTGCGGGTCGTCGGCGCGCTGGGTGCCGGAGCCGACGACGACGGCGTCGCACTCGGCGCGCAGCCGGTGCACGTCGGCGCGGGACGCGGCGGAGCTGATCCAGCGGCTGGTGCCGTCGGCTGCGGCGATGCGGCCGTCGAGCGTGGCCGCGTACTTCCAGGTGACGTGCGGGCGGCCGGTGCGGACCGAGGTGAGCCAGGCGGCGTTGACCGTCCCGGCCTCCTCGGCGAGCAGACCGGACTCGACGTCGACTCCGGCCGCGCGCAGGGTGGCGGCGCCGCCGGTCGCGTCGGGGGTGGGGTCGTCGACGGCGTACACGACGCGGGCGATCCCGGCGTCGAGGAGGGCCTGGGCGCAGGGGCCGGTGCGGCCGGTGTGGTTGCAGGGTTCGAGGGTGACGACGGCTGTGCCGCCGCGGGCCTTCTCTCCGGCCGCGCGCAGGGCGTGCACTTCGGCGTGGGGTCCGCCCGCGCGCTGGTGGTAGCCCTCGCCGACGGTGTCGCCGCCCGCGTCGAGGATGACGCAGCCGACGACGGGATTGGGGCTTGTGAACCCGAGTCCGCGCGCGGCGAGCGCGACGGCGCGTCGCATGGCGACTGCTTCGGCTGCGGTGGCCACCGGGTCCTCCTGCCTCTTCGGGCACGGACTCCGGGGCTGTCGATGACGACGACACTCAACGAGCGGAACAACCGGCATGGATCGTCGCCGGGGTCGCCGACGTCGAAAGAGACCGGTCCCGTCAGACGGAACCGAGCCAAGACGACGAGGCGACACACATGACACATGTGTCCGCTCGCCGCGCACTGCCTCCCATCCGGACTTTCACCGTCGGTCCAGGAGTTTCACCTGGTCAACCGACCGCTGGAGGCGGCCGGGTCGCGGACTGTAACCGCCGGTTCGGAATTACACCGACCCCGGAGTGCGCTGCTACTGGTACCCGACCAGTGTGCCACGCCTGGTCAGGGCCGTGCAGGGGAGATCCTGTGGGCTGGCTCACAGGCATCCGCCCCCTCCCTCGACCCTCGCGCGCCCCCTCCTTACCGCATCCCCGGGCGCATCGGATCCCGGAAAAGGGATTGGTACATACCTATTGACGCACTGGTCTAGTCCTCTTAACGTCTGCGTCACTCCGAGGAGAGGCCCGCCCGGTGTGCGCACACCGTGGGCCGCCGTCCCCGTTCGTTGTGCGACACCGAGCCTCCCCAGGAGGAACCGACGTGCCCACCCCCACCCGAGCGAGAGCCACGCTCCTGGCAGCCGGCGCAGCGGTCGCCGGACTGCTCATGAGCACCCTCGCCGCGACCACCTCGCACGCCGCCGACAACGAGTCCTGCCGTCCCGACGGCCTCTACAAGACCCCCGGCGTCGACGTCCCCTACTGCTCCGTCTACGACGCCGACGGCCGCGAGAAGATGGGCGCCGACCACCAGCGCCGCGTGATCGGCTACTTCACCGGCTGGCGCACCGGCAAGAACGGCGAGCCCGCCTATCTCGCGTCCGACATCCCCTGGGACAAGGTCACCCATCTCAACTACGCCTTCGCGCACATCGGGAGCGACAACAAGATCTCCGTGGGCGGTGACGGCGAGAAGAACGCCGCCACCGGAATGACCTGGCCGGGCGTCGCGGGCGCGGAAATGGACCCCGCGTACTCCTACAAGGGTCACTTCAATCTGCTGAATAAGTTCAAGAAGAAGCACCCGAACGTCAAGACCATGGTCTCCGTGGGCGGTTGGGCCGAGACCGGCGGCTATTTCGGCGACGACGGCAAGCGTGTGAACTCCGGCGGCTTCTACTCGATGGCCACCAACGCGGACGGCTCGGTGAACCAGGCGGGCATCGAGACCTTCGCGGACTCCACTGTCGCGTTCATCAAGAAGTACGGCTTCAACGGCGTCGACATCGACTACGAATACCCGACGACGATGAAGGACGCGGGCAACCCGCTGGACTGGCAGCTCGCCAACGGCCGCCGCGCGGGCCTGGTCAAGGGCTACGCGATCCTCATGAAGACGCTGCGCGAGAAGCTGGACCGGGCCGGTGCCGCCGACGGCAGGCACTATCTCCTGACCGTGGCCGCGCCGTCGTCCGGATATCTGCTGCGCGGCATGGAGACCTTCCAGGTCCAGAAGTACCTGGACTACGTCAACATCATGTCGTACGACCTCCATGGCGCCTGGAACGAATACGTCGGCCCGAACGCCTCCCTCTACGACGACGGGAAGGACGCCGAACTCGCGGCGGCGGGGGTCTACGGCAGCCAGCAGTACGGCGGGGTCGGATATCTCAACACCGACTGGGCCTATCACTACTTCCGCGGTTCGATGCCCGCGGGCCGCATCAACATCGGCCTGCCGTATTACACCCGCGGTTTCAAGAATGTGCAGGGCGGCACGGACGGACTCTGGGGCAAGGCGGCGTCGACCGACTGTCCGGCCGGCTCCGGGCTGACCAAGTGCGGTGACGGCGCCGTCGGCATCGACAACCTGTGGCACGACAAGGACGACAAGGGCAAGGAGTCGCCCGCCGGGTCGAACCCGATGTGGCACGCCAAGAACCTGGAGAAGGGCGTCGTCGGCGACTACGTCACCAAGTACGGCTTCGCCGCCGACACCAAGCTCACCGGCACCTACGCGCGCAAGTACGACTCGACGCTCGTCGCGCCCTGGCTGTGGAACGCCGAGAAGAAGGTCTTCCTGTCCACCGAGGACGAGCAGTCGGTGAAGGCCAAGGCCGACTACGTGGTCGACAAGGGCATCGGCGGCACGATGGTGTGGGAGCTCGCCGGTGACTACAAGTACAACTCCGCCAAGGGGCAGTACGAGATCGGCGACACGCTGACCACGGCGATGTACGACAAGTTCAAGTCGGCGTCCCCGTACGGCGCGAAGGTCGCGGGCAAGGACCTGCCCAACAAGGCCGTCGACATCGGCGTGGAGTTCGGGGACTTCAAGCTCGGCGACTCCAACTACCCGATCACGCCCAAGCTGAAGATCACCAACAACACGAAAACGACCCTCCCGGGCGGCACAGAGTTCCAGTTTGACTACTCGACCTCGGCTCCTGCCAACGCATCCGACCAGTCCGGCTTCGGCACGAAGGTGATCAGCACCGGGCACACCGGCACCAACGTCGGCGGCCTCAAGGGCGACTTCCACCGGGTCTCGCTGAAGCTGCCCGCCTGGCAGACGCTCGCGCCCGGGGCGTCCGTGGACCTTTCCTTCAACTACTACCTGCCGGTGTCGACCCCGTCGAACTGGACGGTGAACATCGCCGGTACGACCTACGGGCTCGCCGGTGACCTTGCGCGCGGCACGACCGTGGTCGAACCCGGCACGGGCACCGGGCCCACCGACCCGCCGGACCCGACCGACCCGCCCGGCAAGTGCACCGCGCCCGCGTGGAGCACGTCGTCCGAGTACGGCTCCGGGACGACCGTGTCCCACAAGTCGCACACCTGGAAGTCCAAGTGGTGGACGAAGGGCGAGGAGCCCGGGACCACCGGCACCTGGGGCGTGTGGCAGGACCTCGGCGCCTGCTGACCCTCCGACCGGCGACCGCCCGGCCCACGGCCCGGCGGTCGCCGGTCGGCTCCCCCACAAACGCCCGGCGGCGGGTGGACGTGCCCTTGCCCCGCCGCCGGGCTCCCGGCAAGCCCGGCCCGGCCCGCCCCGAAGGCGGCCGGGCCGGTCGGCGTTCGTGGCCGCCCGGGCCCCCTTCACCCCCCGGGCGCGAAGAGTTCGTCCTGGGCCGCGTCCCGTGCCGTCAGGAGCGCGCCCCGCAGTACCGCCGCGCCGCCCAGCGCGCTGGCCCGGACCTCGGTCGGCAGGGGGGACATCGCGGCCACCCGCTCCCCCACCCGCCCCGCGAGGACCTCGCCGCCCGCGCGCCCCAACTCGCCGCCGAGCACCACGCATCCGGGGTCGAGGACGGCCGCGACGGACGCCGCGCCGATGGCCACGCGGTCGGCGAGGGCGTCGAGGAACGGGGTGTGGCCGGACTCGACGGCGTGGCGGACCAGCGCGGCCGCGGGCAGCTCGTCCGGCTCGGGCGTCACTTTCAGACCGTGGTCGGCGGCCAGGTCCTCGACCGCCGCCGACCCGGCCAGCGAGTGGAAGCCGCCGTCGCAGGCGGTCGCGGACGGCAGCCCGCCGGTGCCGGGGACGGGCAGGAAGCCGATCTCGCCGGTGCCACCGGAGGCACCGCGGCGCAGGGTGCCGTCGAGGACGACGGCGGCGCCGGTGCCCGCGCCGAGCCAGAGCAGCACGAACGTGTCGCGGTCGTGCGCGGCCCCGCCGCGCTGCTCGGCGCGGGCGGCGAGGTTGGTCTCGTTCTCCACCAGGACGCGGGCGGGCAGCCGTTCGGTGAGGGCGGCGACCAGGCTCCGGTGCCAGGTGGGCAGTCCCGCCGAGTCGCGCAGGTCGCCGGTGGCCGGATCGATGAGGCCGGGCGCGCCGACGCCCACCGTGTGCAGCCTGCTCGCGCCGCCCGCCCGCGCCGTGCGCTCGACGAGGGCCACGGCGCGCTCGACGGCGCGGCCGGTGCCGGTGCCGCCGCCGATCGGCACGGTCGCCTCGGCGAGCTGCGCGCCGAGCAGATCGGCCACGACCACGGACACGCTCTCGGTGCGCACGTCGAGCGCGGCCAGATGGGCCCGGTCGGCGACTATCCCGTAGAGACGGGCGTTCGGGCCGCGGCGGCGCTCCCCGGTCTCGCCCACCACCGTGATCAGACCGGAGCCCTGGAGACGTTCGACGAGGTCGGCGACGGAGGGCCGGGACAGGCCGGTGAGCTGCTTCAACTGTCCCGCCGTCAAGGGCCCTTCGCTCTGCAGCAGACGCAGCGCGAGCCGGTCGTTGATGGCCCGAGCGGTGCTCGGAGATGCGGGCATGGCGGGATCCTTCCACAGCGCTCCGGTCGGTCCGCCCTCCACCGAGGAGAGGCCGCTTTCCGGACGCGCGCGATATTCGGTTCCCCGGCCCTCTTTTATCAGGCAGGGTTCCTGATAGTTTACTGCGGCGGTTCCGAACGGGACCGTGGAGGGGTGGAGCGGATGAGTGAGCAGCACCAAGTGGGGCAGGAGAAACGGCGGTTGAGCCGGGCCCGGATCGCCGTCGCGGTGATCTTCTGCGTGCACGGGTCGGTCGCCGGGTCGTTCGCGACCCGGGTGCCGTGGATCCAGGACCACACGGACATCAGCGCGGGCCTGCTCGGCCTGGCGCTCGCCTTCCCGGCGATCGGCGCCTCCGTGGCGATGCCGCTCGCGGGCTGGGTGAGCCACCGCTTCGGCGCCCGGACGGCGCTGCGCGGGCTGCTCGCCCTGTGGACGCTCGCGCTCACCCTGCCGTCGCTCGCGCCGAACCTGGTGACGCTCTGCGCGGCACTGTTCGTGTACGGCGCGACGTCGGGCATGGCGGACGTGGCCATGAACGCGCTCGGCGTCGAGATCGAGCACCGCATGGACAAGTCCATCATGTCCGGCCTGCACGGCATGTGGAGCGCGGGCGCCCTGATCGGCTCGGCGGGCGGCACGATCGCCGCCCATCTGCACGTCGACGCCCGCGTGCACCACGTCGCCGCCGCCGCGGTGCTCACCGTGCTCGGCCTGATCGCCTGTCAGGGCGTGCTCGACCTGCGCAGCGCGCCCGAGGAGGAGGCGCCGCCGCGGTTCGCGCTGCCGCCGAAGTCGGCGCTGCTCATCGGCGCGGTCGGCTTCTGCGCGGTGTTCGCGGAGGGCGCCAGCCTGGACTGGTCGGCGGTGTATCTCAAGGACGTGCTCGGCTCCTCCGCGGGCCTGGCCGCCGCGTGCACCACCGGCTTCACGCTCACGATGGCCATCGCGCGGTTCGCGGGCGACAAGGTGGTCGACCGGTTCGGCGCGGTCCGCACGGTGCGGGCGGGCGGGGCGTGCGCCGCGCTCGGCGGACTGCTCGTGGTGACGGCGCAGCACGCGGCGATGGCCATGACCGGGTTCGCACTCATGGGCCTCGGCATCGCGGTCGTCGTCCCGCTGGCGTTCGCCGCGGCCGGGCGCAGCGGCACGAACCCCAGCCAGGCCATCGCGGGCGTCGCCACCATCACGTACACCTCCAGCCTGGTCGCCCCGTCGGCGATCGGCGCGCTCGCCGACGCGACCAGCCTGGTGGCGTCCTTCTGCCTGGTCACGGCACTGGCCTGTGGGCTCATGGCGTTCGCGGGAGTGCTGCGCACGGAGGGCCGCCCGGCGCCGTCGGTGCGGGCCGGTTCGGCGGAGGCGGCACCGGCGGACCGCAAGTCCTGACGCGCCCGCACGTCCCACTGGACCCACGGGCCCCAGGGCACTCAACGGGCCGCCCCCGCGCGGGAGTCGACGCTCCCGCCCGGGGACACCCCGCGGCCCCCGCACCTCACCCCGCGATCGAGTCCAGCTGCTCGGCCGCCGGACGCAGCTCCCACAGGTCCCCGCCGGGCGGCCGCTCCAGCTTCGGCACGGCGGCCTTCGCGGTGGCCGACCCCGCGTCGGCGGCCGCGCGCACGACGTCGCTCGCCGCGTACCGCAGGAACTCCAGCTCCGGATGCGGCCACTTCGCCGCGCCGGTCGCGGCCGGGAGCAGATAGTCGACCGCCTTGACGAGGCTCTGCCCGTCCGGGCCCCGGTACGCCCACAGGTCCACGCCCACGTGCCTGCCGATGTCGGCGAGGCGCGTGTACGCCACCAGGTCGAACGTCGAGTAGTGCCAGCTGCGGGTGCGGGTGAGCTCCTGCGGCTGGCTGCCGTCGGCGGCGATCTGTGGGTCGATGCGCCGGGCGCGGGCGTTCAGGACGGTCCTGCGGGCCAGCGCCCTGTCGCCGTTGGCGTACGCGAGGGCGGCGAGCTGCATGTCGTAGAAGGTGCCGTGGTTGTTCTTCGCGGCGGCCTCGTCCTTGCCGAACTGGCTGTCCACCAGCCACTTCTGGAAGCTCTTGGTCCAGGAGCGCATCTTCGTGCGGTCCGAGGAGGTCCAGCCCGGCGCGCCCGTGCCGAGGATCGCGAGGGCGTCGACGACGGAGGTGTACGACTGCGAGAAGTCGATGATGCCGATGGCGCGGCCGTCGTACTTGCAGGGGATGAACTGCCCGTGGTTCAGGTGCGGGTTCATCCGCGTCGCCGGGTCGAGGAACCAGGTGCGCAGGACCTTCGCGGCGTGCTCGGCGTACTTCCTGTCGCCCGTGTAGTACCAGGCGAGGGACAGCTCGTAGGCCGAGTCGAAGACGTTCTCCACGTCGCGGCGGTCGGTGCCGGTGTCGACCTCCGGGTTGCGCTCGCCGTCGCGCTGCTCGTACGGGCAGCCCCAGGGGTTGTCGGGGGTCTTCGGCCTGGTCGGCCACCAGTAGGGGGCCTGGCTCAGGTAGTCGTGGGGGTCGCCGCTCGGTGCGGGCTTCGGCTTGTCGACGACCGTCCAGGGGCCCTTGCCGAGCCACTTGTCCGCGCGCGCCGTCAGATGGCCCAGGGCCTCGCGGAGTCGCGGGTCGCCCCGGTCGAGCCGCCGCTTGGCGTCGGCCAGGCGCTCGCCGTCCAGGACGGCGGTGTCGGGGACCTTGGGCTTCGCGGCCGCGGCCACCGGAGGCGGGCCTTGAGCCGGAGTCGCGGGCAGTGCCGTCACCAGGACGGCGGCGACGGCGGCCGTGGCGGTGAACAGGGCGCCTATGCGGGTACGGGCGCTCATCACGCTCCCATCAGATATGTGAACTCTGTTCAGTGACTTGGCCATGCCAACGTACCGGAAGCGCGCCGGAAAGGAGCCACCCTTACGTCGCACTAACATGTCGACGCTGATCGTCGACATGACGACACGGCCCGTCCCTGCGACGACACGGCTCGTCCCCGCGCACAGAAAGCGAACTCACCATGGATCTCGGCGTGCGCTGGAGACTGCACGGCGACGGGCGCACCCCCGCGCCCGGAGCCGTCGTCCGCCCCGATGAACGACTCTCCTGGCCCCGCACCTTCGGGCTCGGCGCCCAGCACGTGGTCGCGATGTTCGGGGCGTCGTTCGTCGCGCCGGTCCTGATGGGCCTCGACCCGAACCTCGCGATCATGATGTCGGGCGTCGCGACGGTCATCTTCCTGCTCGCCACGCGCGGCCGGGTGCCCAGCTACCTCGGCTGCTCCCTGTCCTTCGTGGGCGTGGCCGCGGTGATCCGGGCGCAGGGCGGGTCGAGCGCGACGGTCACGGGCGCGGTGCTCGTGGTCGGCGCGGCGCTGTTCGTCGTGGGGCTCGCGGTGCAGCGGTTCGGCGCGCGGATCATCCACGCCGCGATGCCGCCGATCGTCACGGGCGCGGTGGTGATGCTGATCGGCTTCAACCTGGCGCCGGTCACGGCCGCGACCTACTGGCCGCAGGACCAGTGGACCGCGCTGTGCGTGATGCTGTTCACCGGTCTGGCCGTGGTGTGCCTGCGCGGATTCTGGTCGCGCGTCGCGATCTTCCTGGGCCTGATCTTCGGGTACGCGCTGTCCTGGGTGCTCGACTCCGTCTTCGGCAAGATCCACTCGCAGGACGGCTCCGGCCAGGTCACCGACCACTGGCGCCTCGATCTGTCGGCCGTCGGGAACGCGGACTGGATCGGCCTGCCGTCCTTCCACGGGCCGAGCTTCGAGTGGTCGGCGATCCTGGTGGCGCTGCCCGTCGTGATCGCCCTGGTCGCCGAGAACGCCGGACACGTCAAGGCCGTCGGCGAGATGACCGGCGACTCCCTGGACGACAAGCTCGGCACCGCGATCTCCGCCGACGGCGCCGCGTCCGTGCTCTCCACCGCGGTCGGCGGCCCGCCCAACACCACGTACTCCGAGAACATCGGCGTGATGGCCGCGACCCGCGTCTACTCCACCGCCGCGTACTGGGCGGCCGCCGCCTTCGCCCTGCTCTTCGGCCTGTGCCCGAAGTTCGGCGCGGTCGTGGCCGCGATCCCCGGCGGCGTCCTCGGCGGCATCACCGTCATCCTGTACGGCATGATCGGGCTGCTCGGCGCGCAGATCTGGATCAACGCCGACGTGGACCTGCGCAATCCGCTGAACCTGGTCCCGGCCGCCGCGGGCATCATCATCGGCGTCGGCAACGTCTCGCTGAAGTTCACCGACAACTTCTCGCTCAGCGGCATCGCGCTCGGCACGATCGTCGTCATCACCGGCTACCACGTGCTGCGGGCGTTCGCCCCCGCCCACCTCAAGTCCCAGGAACCGCTGCTGGATTCGGGCACGTCCACGTACGACGACGCGGACGACACGCACAAGGACTCGGACGGGTTCCCTCGTTCTGGGTAAGCGCGAGCCCGGCGCGCCCGGGTGCCGCGCCGGGGCTGGGACCCTGCCCCCATGGCCCAGTCCGAGCGGATCGCCGAGCGCACCCACCCCGTGCGCGTGGACAACGGAACCGGCCGCCTCACCGAGGGCGGCGTCGACGGCGTCCTCGCGCGGATGCGCGCCCTCGACGCCACGTGGCCGCGCCGCGACGGTGTCGCCGTCTTCAACCGCGTGTATCTGGCGGTCACCCAGGAGGTCGGCCGGAGCGTCGCGGCGGGCGGGTTCCCCGACGTCAGGGCGGCGGTCACCCTCGACGTCCGGTTCGCCGAGCGCTATCTGCGGGCCGTGGACACCGCCGCGGCCGACGGGTACCCGCCCGCCTGCTGGCGCCCCCTGTTCCAGTTGCGCCGCCACCCCGGCGTGCGCGGCCTGCAGTTCGCGCTCGCGGGCATCAACGCCCACATCGGCCACGACCTGGCCCTCGCCGTCGTGGACACCTGCCACGGCCTGGGCTGCGCGCCGACCGACCTGGAGGACGAGTTCGACCGCGTGGGCGACATCCTGGTCTCGCTGGAGGAACGCATCCGCGAGGACCTGATGCCGGGCCCCGACCTCTTCCAGGTCGCCGACCCCCTCACCCACCTGCTCGGCTCCTGGAGCCTTGACCGCGCCCGCGACGGGGCCTGGTCGGCGGCGCGCGCCCTGTGGGCCCTGCGCGACTTCCCGGGCGTGGCGGAGGAGATGCGGGCCCGCCTGGACGACACGGTGGGGCTTGTGGGCCGGATGCTGCTCACGCCTCTGCCGGACTGATCCCGCGGCGGGCTAGCGTGTGCGGGACCCGTCCCGGACCTCCAGGAGCTGTCGTGCCCTCTTGCCGACTCGGCCTCGGCCTGCCGCAGATGAAGCACTTCACCATCGGACGCGATGTCCCGCGGGTGGCGCGCGCCGCCGAAGAGACCGGGTTCGACAGCCTCTGGGTCTTCGAGCGCGTCCTGTTCCCCGATCCCCCGACCCAGGGCCTGTGGGGCATCCCGGGCAGGCCCTGGCCGGACACCTACCGCTCGGTCGCCGACCCCCTGGTCACGCTCACGCTCGCCGCCGCCGTCACCGAGCGGGTGCGCCTCGGCACCAGCGTCCTGGTGGCGCCCCTGCACGTGCCCTTCCAACTGGCCCGCTCCCTGGCCTCGTTGGACGCGGCGAGCGGCGGCCGGGTGGTCGCGGGCCTCGGCACGGGCTGGTCCCTCGACGAGTACGCGGCGGCGTCGGTCGCGCCGTACGAGCGGCGCGGCGCGGTCCTCGACGAGACGCTCGACGTGTGCCGGGCCGTGTGGGGCCCGGACCCGGTCGCGTACGAAGGGCCCGAGGGGACACTGACGACGATCGCCCCGTCCGAGGTGGGTCCGAAACCGGCCCGCCCGATCCCGGTCCTGCTGCCCGCCAACAGCCCCCGCTCCGCCCGCAGGCTCGTGGACCGCGCCGACGGCTGGATGCCGGGCGCCGCGGGCCCCGCGCGCCTCGCCGAGGAGTGGCGGCGGCTCACGGACCTGGCCGCCGAGCGTGGCCGCACGGCCCCGATCCAGAGCGTTCTGCGGGCGAACGCGCGCTACACGCCGAAGCCGTACGACGGCCCCGACCGCGCCCCCTTCCTCGGCGACGCCGAGCAGATCGCCGAGGACCTGGTGGCACACGCCGAGGCCGGGGTGGAGGAGATCCTCGTCGACCTCCAGGCGAGCGCCCGGGACGCGCGGGAGCTGACCGACGTGGCCGCCGCGGTGCACGCGGCGGCCAGGGAGGCCGGGCTCTGAGGGCTTCCCTCGGCCTCGCGGTCAGTCCTCCGGCAGTTCCACCGGCGCGATCTCGTCGTACAGGTCACCGGGGCCGGGGTTGGTCGCGTCGGTGGCGCCGCCGAACTGGTGCATGACGCCCCACACGGCGTTGAGGGCGGTCTGGATGGCGCCCTCGGCCCAGCCGGCCGTCCAGGAGATGTCGTCGCCCGCGAGGAAGATGCCGCGCTTGTCCGCCGGCAGGTGCTCCTGCATGAAGTGGGTGAACAGGCGCCGCTGGTAGCGGTAGTGGCCCGGCAGGTTGGCCTTGAAGGCGCCCATGAAGTAGGGCTCGTTCTCCCAGGACACGGTCACCGGGTTGCCGATGATGTGCTTTCTGATGTCGACCTTCGGGTAGATCTCGCCGAGCGACTTGAGCATGACCTCCATGCGCTCGTTCGCCGACAGCGGCAGCCACTTCAGGCTGTCGTCGCACCAGGTGTAGGAGAGGCAGATGACGGCGGGCTTGTCCGGGCCGTCGTCGAGCAGGTAGGTGCCGCGCGTCATGCGGTCGGTGAGCGTCATCGACATGACGTCACGGCCGGTCTGCTCGTCCTTGTCCAGCCAGAACGGCCGGTCCACCGGCACGAAGAGCTTCGAGCTCTCCATGTAGTGGGTCCGCTCCATCGCCGTCCAGTGGTCGATGGGGAACAGCGAGTCGTCGCACTCGATCTTGGAGAGCAGCAGCCAGGACTGGGCGGTGAAGATCGCCGCCCGGTAGGTGCGGATGTCGCCGGAGGCGTCGGTGACCGTGACGCGGTTGCCCGCGGTGCGGTGCAGCCGGGTGACGGCGGGCTTGGGCTCGCCGCCCTCGTGCAGCGCGCTCAGGGACGTGCCGAGCGGCCAGTGCACGATCTTCTGCGGCTCGCGTTCCCACAGGCGCAGCGGGAGCTGCTGGGAGCCGCCGACGATGCCGCGGTGGTGGTCGTCGGCCTCGGTGTAGACGACGCGCAGGATCTCCAGGATGGAGTTCGGGAAGTCGGTGTCCCAGCCGCCGGTGCCGAAGCCGACCTGGCCGAAGATCTCGCGGTGCCGGAAGGACTTGAAGGCCTCGGACTCGCAGAGGAAGCCGTAGAAGGTCTGGTTGTCGAGCTTCTCGACGAGCTTCGACCAGATCTCCCGGATCTTGGGCACATCGCGCTCGCGCAGGGCACGGTTCATGTCGGAGAAGTCCGCGCCCTCCTCCAGACAGGCGTTCCAGGCGTGCATCACGTCGCGGTAGACCTGCGGCAGGTCGTCGACGGTGGTGGCGTAGTGCGACTCGCCCTTGAGGTCCACGACCGTCGAGGGGGTCGCCTCGGCGAGCGGGTTGGGGAACGCCTTGGTCTCCAGGCCCACCAGGTCGATGTAGTGCTGGAGCGCCGTCGAGGACGGCGGGAAGCGCATCGCGCCCATCTCGGCGGTCAGCTCGTCCGTGCCGGTGCCCTCGAAGCCGACGGTGCGCAGCCGCCCGCCGATCTGGTCGGCCTCGTAGACGACGGGCTTGAGGCCCATCTTCATCAGTTCGTACGCGGCCACGATGCCGGAGAGGCCGCCGCCGATGACGGCGACTTCGGCGCCGTGCTCGGTCGCGGGTATCTGGCCGAGGCCCGCGGGGTGCGCGAGGAAGTCGTCGTACGCGTAGGGGAAGTCCGGCCCGAACATGGTGATGGGCGGCTGGGCGTCGGTGTGCTGGACGGCGGTGGGCACCGTGGACGTCATGGGTACGGACTCCTTGCACAGTACGGAAAGGTGGTGCGGGCGGGGCGTCGCCCTCGGCGGCCGGTCGGGGCCGGTGCGGTCAGGCCTGGACGAGGGGTCCGTACAGGCCGGGGCGGCGGTCGCTCAGATAGGGGTTGGCCTCGCGGGACGCGGCGAGGAAGGCGGGGTCGGCGTCGGCGAGCACCAGCTCCTCGCCGCGCCCGGCGCGCGCCCGGGCGATCCCGTCGGGACCGGCGAGCGTGGACAGGCCGACGAACTCGAACTCGCCCTCGGGGCCGACGCGGTTGACGTACGCGACGTACATCTGGTTCTCGAAGGCGCGCACCGGCACGACGGACTCGGCGACGAACTGGAACGGGTGCATCTGCGCGGTCGGGACGAGCAGCAGGTCCGTGCCCGCGAGGGCGTGGGCCCGCACGTTCTCCGGGAACTCCACGTCGTAGCAGATCATCAGGCCGATCCGGAGGCCGTCGAGGTCGGCCTGGACGACGGCCTGCTCGCCGGGCGTGAAGTGGTCGCGCTCGAAGCAGCCGAAGAGGTGGGTCTTGCGGTAGTTCGCGAGGCGGGTGCCGTCCGCGCCGATGAGCTGGACGGCGTTGAAGACGTCGGCGTCGGCGCGCTCCGGGTAGCCGTAGGCGACGGCGAGGCCGTGGCGTACGGCGATGTCGGCCACCGCGTCCGCCGCGTCGCCGTCGGCGGGCTCGGCGAGGCGGGGCACGTCGTCGCCGATCGCGTACCCGGTCAGGAACATCTCGGAGGTCACGAGCAGCCGGGCCCCGGCCGCCGCGGCCCGCTCCGCGGCCTCGTCCAGGACCTTGAGGTTGGCGGCTACCGAGCCGGGACGTCCCGAGCTCTGGAGCAGGGCTGTGCGCAGCGGCGACATGGCTGACCTCGGGGCGTGCGTAGGGAGACGGGCGGGCGTCAGGGGTTCGCAAAGACGGTACGTTCCGCGGCCGTGACCGGGCAAGGCGCGACCGTTGCACCCCTCTGGGCGATTTGTTGCGCGTGTGGCGGCGGAGGCGGCGATTCGTTGCGTGCCGCGCGGGGCGGCGTGTCCACCTGCGGGCGCACCCCGCGCCGCGCGCCCTCCCCCGCGCGGCGGAAGGACAGAGCAGCCCGTGGCCGGACGCCGCCGACCCCCCTGCCACGGGATCGTGATCTCACCCGGAAACGCCGGGAGAACAGCCTGAACGAACGGAGGCTCCCCGTGAGCCGCAACGCCTTCACCCCCACCCGTGTCGCCGTCCTGGGCGCCGCGCTCCTGCTCACCGCGGGCGCGGCGGGCGTCGCCGTGGCATCCGGCGAGGACGTGACGCGCCCCGGGCAGCGGGTCGGCGCGCAGGACGCCGCGCACCCCGCGCCCGCCGCGAAGGGCTCGGCGGCGGCCGAGGCCAAGCCCCGCGAGGCGGCCGCGCTGACCGGCAGGGCCAAGATGTTCCGCAAGACCACCGAGGACGTGACGTTCACGTTCGACGCGCATCTGGCCAAGCGGTACAACGGCGACCCGCGCAAGGCCACCGGCACCTTCAAGTTCGTGCACCTGGACAAGCCGGGCGGCAGGGGAGGCTGGGCCAAGGGCCGGATCGACTGCCTGGTGACGGGCGGCAAGGTGGCGTCCGCGACCGGCATCATCACCGAGACCAGCGACGGCCTGATGGAGAAGGTGAAGGGCGGCCGCGTCGGCTTCAGCGTCCACGACAAGGGCCCGGGCAAGCTGGACCGCCTCGGCTACAGCTGGGGCGCGACGGGCGGCCCCACCGGCGACAAGAAGCTGCCGCGGTGCAACAGCGCCGCCCCCTTCGAGGTGGTCAAGAAGGGCACGGGCGACTTCCACGTGACCCCGTGGCACCCGCCGTACCCCGAGGCCCGCTGAGCCGGGGCGCGGGCTGCCCGCACGGGGGTGGGGCGGCCCGTGCCCCTTGGGTGCAGCGCCCCGAAGGGGCGCGGGGAACCGCGCGACCGGCCACAGCGTGTCCGCGGCCGGAGAACTAGGCGGGAGACCCCGAGGAGAAGCGCCGCATCAGGGGCGAGAGCACCAGCACCGACTTGGTGCGCTCCACGAACGGCTCCCCCGCGATCCGCTCAAGGACCCGCTCGAAATGCCGCATGTCCGCGGCGAAGACCTGGACGATCGCGTCCGCCTCACCGGTGACGGTGGAGGCGGACGCGATCTCCGGGTACCGCTCGAGCCCCCGCTGGATCGCCTCGGGCGAGGTGTTCCGGCGGCAGTAGATCTCGATGAACCCCTCGGTCTCCCAGCCGAGCGCGGCCGGGTCGACGCGGACCGTGAATCCGGTGATGGCTCCGGTGGCCCGCAGCCTGTCCACGCGCCGTTTGACGGCGGGCGCGGACAGGCCGACGAGCTGGCCGATGTCGGCGTAGGAGCGGCGGGCGTCCTCGGCGAGGGCGTGCACGATGCGTTCGTCGAGATCGTTCAGTCGCACAGGGGGTCGTTCACTTCTCTGCGTGTCACTTCACCGCGGGGACCTCGGGGGTCTCGGCGGTCTCCAGACGGGAGCGGCGCATCCCGTACAGGAAGTAGAACACGAGGCCGACGGCCATCCAGACACCGAAGACGACCCAGGTGACCGAGTCGAGGTTGAACATGTTGTACGCGCAGAAGCCGAAGCCGAGCACCGGGAAGAGCCAGCCGAAGGGCACCCGGAACGTGCGGTTCATGTCGGGCCGGGTGCGGCGCAGCACGATCACGGCGATGTTGACCAGGCCGAAGGCGAAGAGCGTGCCGATGCTGGTGGCGTCGACGAGCTTGCCGAGCGGGATCACGGAGGCGAGCGCGCCGCAGAAGAGGGACACGATGACGGTGTTCACGCGGGGCGTGCCGGTCTTGCCGCTGACCTTGGCGAACTTCTTGGGCACGAGGCCGTCGCGGGACATCGCGAAGAGCACGCGGGTCTGACCGTAGAGGACGGTCAGGACGACGCTGGCGATGGAGATGACGGCGCCCGCGGCGAGCAGCGTGCCCCAGACGGTCTGACCGGTGACGTCGTTCATGATCGCGGTCAGCGACGCCTCGGAGCCCTCGAAGTCCTTCCAGTTCCAGGCGCCGACGGCGACGGCGGCGACCAGGACGTAGAGCGCGGTGACGATGATCAGCGAGAGCATGATCGCGCGCGGCAGGTCGCGCTGCGGGTTCTTGGCCTCCTCACCGGCGGTGGAGGCGGCGTCGAAGCCGATGTAGGAGAAGAAGAGGCTCGCTCCGGCGGCGCTGACCCCGGCGACGCCGAGGGGCATGAAGTCGGAGTAGTTGCCGGACTTGAAGCCGGTGAAGCCGACGGCGCAGAAGAGCACGAGGGCCGCGATCTTCACGATGACCATGATCGTGTTGGCGCGCGCGGACTCCTTGGCGCCACCGAGCAGGAACACCATGGCCAGCAGCACGACGATCAGGCCGGGCAGGTTGATGATCGCGCCGTCGACCTCACCGGGCGCCGCGGACAGCGCGTCCGGGATGGTGACGCCGATGGTCCCGTCGAGCAGCTCGTTCAGGTACTCGCCCCAGCCGACGGCGACGGCCGCGACCGACACGCCGTACTCGAGGACCAGGCACCAGCCGCACACCCAGGCGACGAGCTCGCCCATGGTTGCGTACGCGTACGAGTACGAGGATCCGGCGACGGGGATGGTGCCGGCCAGCTCCGCGTACGAGAGGGCCGAGAAGAGGGCGGTGAGACCGGCGATCACGAAGGAGACCGTCACGGCCGGACCGGCCTTGGGGACGCTCTCGCCGAGCACCACGAAGATGCCGGTGCCGAGTGTCGCACCGATGCTGATCATGGTCAGCTGCCACATGCCGAGGGTGCGCCGCAGCGAGCCGCCCTCACCCTGGCCGCCCTCCGCGACCAGGCGTTCCACCGGCTTGCGCCGCATCAGTCGAGTGCCGAGACCCACCGGGCCCTTGGGGCCTTGGTGGGTCTGCGGGGGTGCGCCCTGGTCGAGCACGCGCTGGCTCCTTCATCGCTGCCGGTAGAGGTGGCAGGAAGCCACGGCAGCCCACAAGCGAAGAACGGGAGCCACCGAGCAGGCAGTCCCCGCCACGCCACGTACAGCGCCCGACTCTACGAGGCGCCGGTTCCCGACCGTAATGCAGCAACGTTGCGCATCGGCACAAGATCGTTGCGTGCGGCGCGGCGATGCGCGTGTTCGTTGCGCCGTCCGTTTCGTCCGTTGCGTTCGGAGGGAATTCCGGAGGTGATTCGGAGGGAATTCGCAGGGAACGAAGAACGGCGGGCCGCACCCACGAAGGGGTGCGGCCCGCCGTTCTTCAGGGGCGCGGGGAACTGCGCGACCAGCCCCCGTCAACCCGCGGACGGGAGCCGGACCGGCACGGCGCGGCGACTAGCTCCAACTGGCGTGCAGCGGCTTGCCCTCGGCGTATCCGGCGGCGCTCTGGATGCCGACGGTGGCCTTCTCGGCGAACTCCGCGAGGGACGCGGCGCCCGCGTAGGTGCAGGAGGAGCGGACGCCCGCGATGACCGAGTCGATCAGGTCCTCGACGCCCGGGCGGGCCGGGTCGAGGAACATGCGGGAGGTGGAGATGCCCTCCTCGAACAGCGCCTTGCGGGCGCGGTCGTAGGCCGACTCCTCGCTGGTGCGGTTGCGCACGGCGCGGGCCGATGCCATGCCGAACGACTCCTTGTACAGCCGCCCGTTGGCATCCTGCTGGAGGTCGCCCGGGGACTCGTAGGTGCCCGCGAACCAGGAGCCGATCATGACGTTCGACGCACCGGCGGCCAGCGCCATGGCGACGTCGCGCGGGTGCCGGACGCCACCGTCGGCCCACACGTGCTTGCCGAACTTCGCGGCCTCGGCGGCGCATTCGAGCACCGCGGAGAACTGCGGGCGGCCCACGCCGGTCATCATCCGGGTGGTGCACATGGCGCCGGGGCCGACGCCGACCTTGATGATGTCGGCGCCCGCCTCGATCAGGTCCCGCACGCCCTCGGCGGCGACGATGTTGCCCGCGACGATCGGCACCCGCGGGTCGAGCGCGCGCACGGCCTTGACCGCGGCGATCATCGACTCCTGGTGACCGTGCGCGGTGTCCACGACGAGCGTGTCGACGCCCGCGTCGAGGAGCTGCTTGGCCTTGCCCGCCACGTCGCCGTTGATGCCGACGGCGGCGGCGACGCGGAGCTTGCCGTTCGCGTCCACGGCCGGGGTGTACAGCGTCGCGCGCAGGGCGCCGGTGCGGGTGAGGATGCCCGCGAGGCGGCCTTCCTTGTCGACCGCGGGCGCGTAGCGGCGGTTGGCGCCGTCCAGCTTGTTGAAGGCGTCGCGCGGGTCGATGTCCGCGTCGAGCAGCAGCAGGTCCTTGGACATGACCTCGGACAGCTGCGTGAAGCGGTCGACGCCGCTGAGGTCGGCGTCGGTGACCACGCCGACCGGCTTGTGGTCCGCGTCCACCACGACGCCCGCGTTGTGCGCCCGCTTGGGCAGCAGCGCGAGGGCGTCCGCGACGGTCTGCGTGGGGGCCAGCACGATGGGGGTGTCGAGCACGTGGTGGCGCGTCTTCACCCAGGAGATGACCTCGGTGACGACGTCGATCGGGATGTCCTGCGGAATGACGACGAGGCCGCCGCGGCGGGCGACGGTCTCGGCCATGCGGCGGCCCGCGATCGCGGTCATGTTGGCGACGACCAGCGGGATCGTGGTGCCCGTGCCGTCCGGCGACGTGAGGTCGACGCCCTGGCGCGAGCCCACGGCGGAGCGCCTCGGCACCATGAAGACGTCGTCGTACGTCAGGTCGTACGCGGGCTGGATGTCATTGAGGAAACGCACGTGCTGCTCATCCCAGTCGATCAGAGGTGGCCCCCGAACAGGACAGCCGGGGGAAAAGCACGTACTTCATTGTCCCATGCCGCGGGGATTGCGCCGCCTGAGACGATCACCCAGACGCCCCCGAACCCCCTGGTCGGATCCTCCAAGCGGGCGCGCTCCGCCTCAGCCCGAGAGCGGCCCCACGACCAGCACGACCTCAAGTCCCCGCTCCCGCCCCTGCCAGTACGTGACCGCGTCGGCGAACACCTCCTGCGCGACGGCCCAGTCGCCCGGCGCCGCCTCGGCGTACTCCCGCCACCCGGAGACGACGAGCAGCCGCCCCGGCGCTTCGGTCGTCCAGGACAGGTCGGTGAGACAGTCCGCGAGCGCGTCCCAGTTGCGGCCGAACCAGTCCGGCAGCGTCAGCGCCTGCGCGCACCGGTCCATGAAGGCGTTCTTGTCGAGCACGCCGGTCAGGTCGAGCGCGAGCGTGGCCCAGCCACTGCCGCGCACGGCGTCGAGCACCGACGCGGGCACGGGCCCGAGCGACTCGCCCCCGCCCTCTCCGTCGACGCCCCGCGTGCCCGCGTCCCGCCCTTCCACGCCGTCCGCGTGGACCCGCTCCGCGTCCTCACCCGCCATCACGCCCTCGCCTCCCTCATCGCGCCCGCCGGACCCGCCACATCCACCACGCCCAGCACTCCCGCCACCGTCGTCACCGTGCCACCCCGCCTTCCCGGACCGCGCCGTCCCATCCCCGTACCGCCGCCGCCGTCTCCGCCGCCGTCGTCTCCGCCGCCGTCATCTCAGCACCGCCCTGAACGACGCGTAGTGGTCGTCCGTGTAGTACGTCTCGTGCTCGCGGCCGGTCACGATGCGGCGGGCGCCGCGGGTGCGGGCGCCGGGGGTGGGGACGGTGTACTCGCGGTAGTAGCCGCGTGCGTGCCGGGGCAGTTCGCCCTCGAAGTTGCCGAAGACGGTGCCGTCCTTCTCGTACGGGAAGGGACCGCCGTCGTCGATGAGGCGCAGCGTCCGTCGTGCCTCGGCGGGGAGGCGGGCGGCCTCGACGGTCGCCATGCCGCGCGCCCACGCGGGGGTCTCGGCCACGGCGCCCGGGCTGCTCCGCCGGTCGGCGGCGCTCTGCCGGTCGGGGGTGTCGCTCCCCTCCGTACCGCAGCCCGCGAGCAGCACCGCGAGACAGATCAGCAGCGCGCTCAGGAGCGCTCTCCGCAGGTGGCCGGAGGCCCGGAAGATCATGAGGCCGATGCTGCCAGCTTCCGCGCACCGGCGCGCGCCGACGTCCACGCGTCGTCGGTCACCACTCCCACCGTCGGACCCCGGCTGCCGCGCCGGTATCCGACCGTCCCCGTCCCCCGGCCCCCCGGCCGCTCCGCCCCGCACGCCCCACGTGCGCCGTACACCTCACGCGCCGCGCGGGCCCCGCGCTACTCCCCGTCCGGATCCGCCCGGTCGAGGGCCGGCCGCGGTGCCGAACCGGCGACCAGGAGCTGGTCCGCCGCCGCCGTGTCCGTGACGAGGCTCGTGACCAGGCCGGAGCGGAGCACCGCGTCGATCGCGGCCGCCTTGCGCTGGCCCCCGGCGATCGCAACGACCTCGGGGATGCGGCGCAGCCGGTCCGCCTCGACGGTGATGCAGCGCTCGCCGAGGTCGCGGCCGACCCTGCGGCCCTCCGCGTCGAAGAGGTGCGCCGACATCTCCGCGGCGACGCCGAGCGAGGCGTAGTGCGCGCGCTCCTCGTCGGTGAGCATGTCGTGGACCGTGGAGATGCCGGGCTCCCAGGAGCCGATGGACACCGCTGCGACGGTGACCTTGTCGAAGTACTCGAAGGCCCGCGCGATCCCGGTCTGGTGGCGCAGCGCGGCGGCGGTCGCCGCGTCCGGGAGGAGCATCGGGGCGTAGATCGGGTGGGCGTCGCCCCCGGAGACCTGCGCGGCCCGCCGGACCGCCTCCACCGAGCCGCGCTCGGCGGTCCCGGCGTCGTACACGCCCGTCAGCTGCACGACCGTGCAGGGCGGCAGCGCGTCGAGCGCCGCCGCCATGTTGATGGTCGAGCGCCCCCAGGCGAGGCCGAGCACGTCGCCCTCGTTGACCAGCTCGCCCAGGAGCCCGGCCGCGACCTCGCCGAGGTTCTCCGGGTCCGGGGAGTCGTCGATGTCCTCGGTCGCCGCCGGGGACTCGACGACGACGGCGTGCCGCAGGCCGTAGCGGGCGCGCAGCGCGTCGGAGCGCTCGGCGTCCAGCTCCGCGGGCACGCGGATCTCGATCCGTACAAGATCACGTTCGAGAGCCGTCTCCAGGACCCGCGCCACCTTGAAGCGGCTGACGCCGAACTCCTCGGCGATCTGGATCTTGGACTTGCCCTCGAGATAGAAACGGCGGGCCATGGCCGCCGCCTGCACCAGCTCCGCGGGTCCCATCCGCATGGCTGACCGACCCGCCGACATGGCCGACACGGCGCTCTCCTCACTGCTGTTCACCACATACGTACACCTGGATTCGCTGTTCATCCTTGCAGATCCGGCGTACTTGATCAGCCCTGATGGGCCGCGTTCACGTTCCCGTGGCCAAGCCGTTGGCCAAGCGGCTGCCCCGTCGTGCCCGGTCCGCGCCTCAGTGGGCGCACGCCCACCCCGCGGCCCCGGTGGCCTCCTCGGCCTGGGTGCGCAGTGCACGCACCGCCTCCGCCGGGTCGTCCGCGCCGTACACCGCCGATCCGGCGACGAAGACGTCGGCACCGGCCTCGGCGCAGCGCTCGATGGTGGTGGCCGAGACGCCGCCGTCGACCTGGAGCCACAGTTCGAGTCCGTGCTTGCTGATGAGCTCACGGGTGCGGCGGATCTTGGGCAGCATGATGTCGAGGAAGGCCTGGCCGCCGAAGCCGGGCTCGACGGTCATGATCAGGAGCATGTCCAGCTCCGGCAGCAGGTCCTCGTACGGCTCGATCTGCGTCGCGGGCTTCAGCGCCATGGACGCGCGGGCGCCCTTCGCGCGGATCTCGCGCGCGAGCCGCACCGGCGCCCCGGCCGCCTCGGCGTGGAAGGTGACGGATCCGGCGCCCGCTTCGACGTACTGCGGTGCCCAGCGATCGGGGTCCTCCATCATCAGATGGCAGTCCAGAGGCGTGTCCGTCGCCCGTGCCAAAGACTCTACGACCGGCACCCCCAGGGTCAGGTTCGGAACGAAGTGGTTGTCCATGACGTCGACATGGAGCCAATCCGCGCCCTGAACGGCGCGCGCCTCCTCGGCGAGGCGGGCGAAGTCGGCGGAGAGGATGCTGGGGTTGATCTGCACGGCCATGCCCCAAGACTGCCATGCCGCGCGGCGGTTGCCCGCCCCGGTCCCGCCAAGGTCACCGCGGGGCGCGCGCCGGGGGTGAAAGCGACCTCCCCGGCCCGCGCAGCGCGTGCCATGCTGTCCGTCCACCGCCAGCGCGTGGGACAGCAGGGGGACAACCATGCCCATGTCTCGGTCTGGGACGCGGTCCGACACCAAGCGCCAGGAACGCCGAGGAGTGGCCTGGCTGGTCTGTGGGCCACGCGCCAAGTGGCTGGTCCTGGTGTTCTGGCTGATCGTCCTGGTGCTCGCCGCGCCGCTCGCCTCGAAACTCGCCGACAAGCAGGACAACACGGCGTCGTCCTGGGTGCCGCGGTCCGCGGAGTCCACCCGGGTCCTGGACACCTCCGAGGGGTTCCGGCCCGAGACCATGCCGATGGTGATCCTGTTCGCCCGCGAGGACGGCCCGCTCACCGCGCGGGACCGGTCGCGGATCGCGGACGGTGTGAGCGAGGTCAAGCAGCTGCGCTCGCACTGGATCCGCGGCGACGAGACCCGCGGCCCGACCTTCGACAAGCCAGGCGCCAGGGCGCAGGCCGCGCAGGTGTACGTGCCGCTGACGATGAGCAACGACCTCTGGAACGACCTGCCGGAAGCCGTCGACGACGTCAAGGACAAGGTGGGCGAGGGCGAGGACGGCCTGGAGGTGTACGTCACCGGGCCCGCCGGTGTCTCCGCCGCCCTGTCGGAGGCCTTCGCGGAGATCGACTCGACGCTGCTGCTCACGGCGGGCGCGGTCGTCGTGGTGGCCCTCCTGATCACCTATCGCAGCCCGATCCTGCTCTTCGTCCCGCTGCTCTCGGCGTTCGTTTCCCTGTACGCGGCGCAGGCGCTGATCTATCTGCTCGCCGAGCACGCCGACCTGACCGTCAACGGCCAGAGCGCGGGCATCCTCACCGTCCTCGTCTTCGGCGCGGGCACGGACTACGCGCTGCTGCTCGTCGCCCGGTACAGAGAGGAACTGCGCCGCCACGCGGACCGGCACGAGGCGATGGCCCTGGCCCTGCACCGGGCGGGTCCCGCCGTGCTCGCGTCCGGCGCGACCGTCGTCCTGAGCATGCTGGTGCTGCTGGCCGCCGAGATGAACTCCACCCGCGGGCTCGGGCCCGTCGCGGCGATCGGTGTCGCGGTGGCGGTGCTCGCGATGCTGTCGCTGTTCCCCGCGGTGCTCGTGATCTGCGGCCGCTGGCTGTTCTGGCCGCTGGTCCCGCACGAGGGCAGCGCCGACCCGGCCGACGAGGGCCTGTGGGCGCGCATGGGCCGCCGGATCGCCGCCCGTCCCCGCAAGACCTGGATCGTCACGTCGCTGGCGCTCGCCGCGCTCGCCCTCGGCCTGCTCCAGCTGCGCGCGGCCGGGATCAGCAACGAGGACTCCTTCATCGACAAGCCGGACTCGGTCACGGGCCAGGAGGTGAAGGCCGACTACTTCCCCGCGGGCACCGGCGACCCGATGGTCGTCATCTCGGACAAGGCACAGGCCGACGAGGTCAGCAGCGCCGTCCAGAACACCCGCGGTGTGCAGAAGGGCAGCGTCTCGGTGCCCCCGGGCACGAAGGCCGAGCACGACGGCAGGGTGCTGGTCGAGGCGATCCTCACCGACCCGGCCGACGGGAAGGCGGCCAAGGACACCGTGGAGCGGGTCCGGGACGCGGTGCACGCCGTGCCGGACGCGGACGCGCACGTCGGCGGCGGCACGGCGACGCTGCTCGACATGGACAAGGCGACCGTCCGCGACGACAAGCTGGTCATCCCGCTCGTCCTGCTGGTGGTGCTGCTCATCCTCGGCGCCCTGCTGCGCGCCGTCGTCGCCCCGCTGCTGCTGATCGCGACGGTGATCCTGTCGTTCTCGGCGGCCCTCGGCATCAGTGCGCTCGTCTTCCGCCACATCTTCGACTTCCCGGGCGAGTCCACGGACTTCCCGCTGTTCGTCTTCGTCTTCCTCGTGGCGCTCGGCATCGACTACAACATCTTCCTGTCGACCCGCATCCGCGAGGAGGCCGCCCGCCAGGGCACCCGTGCCGGCGTGCTGACCGGCCTCTCCGCGACCGGGGCGGTCATCACCTCGGCGGGTCTGGTCCTCGCGGGCACCTTCGCCGCCCTCAGCACGATCCCGATGGTGCCGTTCGTCGAGATCGGCTTCGCGGTCGCGCTGGGCGTCCTGTTGGACACCTTCATCGTCCGCTCGGTCCTGGTCACGTCCCTGTTCCTGGACGTGGGGCCGAAGGTGTGGTGGCCGCACGCGCTGGCGCGCGACGAGGCCCACCAGCGGCAATGACCGGCATGACTGACGGGCGTCGAACCGGCCTCACCGGCGGGCGTTGAGCCGGGCGGCCTGCCGCGTCAGGTGGTCCCGCTCGGCGAGGTTGGACGCCTGGTGGGCCGCCTCGGCGTACAGCCGTGCCGCCGTCGTCAGGTCGCCGTCGCGCTCGTGGAGGTACGCGGCCACAGCGGTGTGCCGCGGGACCGACTCGTCCAGTTCCTTGAGCGCCGTGAGCCCGGCGCGCGGCCCGTCGGCCTCCCCGACGGCCACCGCGCGGTTGAGCCGGACGACGGGGCTGTCGGTCAGGCGGGCCAGCTCGTCGTACCACTCGACGATCTGCACCCAGTCGGTCTCCTCGGCGGTGGGCGCGTCGGCGTGCAGGGCGGCGACGGCGGCCTGGGCCTGGAACTCGCCGAGGCGGTCGCGGGCGAGGGCCGCCTGGAGGATCCCGATGCCCTCGGCGATCGCCGTGGTGTCCCACCGGGAGCGGTCCTGCTCGGCGAGCGGCACCAGGACCCCGTCGGGTGTGGTCCGGGAGGCGCGCCGGGCGTGGTGGAGCAGCATGAGGGCGAGCAGTCCCGCCACCTCGGGGTGGTCGATGGCGGCGGCGAGCTGCCGGGTGAGCCGGATGGCCTCGGCGGCGAGGTCGATGTCGCCGGAGTAGCCCTCGTTGAAGACCAGGTAGAGGACGCGCAGCACGGTGGCGACGTCTCCGGCCCGGTCGAGCCTCACGCCGGAGACCGTGCGCTTGGCCCGGCTGATGCGCTGCGCCATGGTCGCCTCGGGCACCAGGTAGGCCTGGGCGATCTGGCGGGTGGTGAGGCCGCCGACGGCGCGCAGGGTGAGCGCGACGGCGGAGGACGGCGTCAGGGACGGGTGGGCGCACAGGAAGTAGAGCTGGAGCGTGTCGTCCACCGCGGTCGCGGGCCCGGGCGGGGGCTCCTCGTCGACGAGGTCCTCACGGCGGCGGCGGGCGGTGTCCGACCGGGTCGCGTCGAGGAACTTGCGCCAGGCCACGGTGACGAGCCAGCCCTTGGGATCCCGCGGCTCGTCGGCCGGCCACACCCGGACCGCCTCGACCAGGGCGTCCTGCACGGCGTCCTCGGCCGCCGCGAAGTCTGCTCCGCGGCGGACGAGGATCCCGAGGACGCTCGGCGTGAGGCTCCTGAGCAGGGCCTCGTTCATGGAGGGGGTCACTCCGTGACGGTGGGCGACTCGCCCAGGAACGGGCGCAGCTCCAGCCACTCGTGGATCGGCTGCCCGCCCGCTCCCGGGGCCGCCGACAGCTCCCCGGCCAGTTCGAGGGCGCGCTCGTAGCTGTCGACGTCGATCACCATCCATCCGGCGATGAGGTCCTTGGTCTCGGCGAACGGGCCGTCGGTGACGGGCGGGCGGCCCTCGCCGTCGTACCGGACGAACGTGCCGCCGGGGGCGAGCGCCTGGCTGTCGACGTACTCGCCGGTCTCCTCCAGGCGGGCGGCGAAGTCGTTCATGTACGCGACGTGGGCCGTGATCTCCTCCTGCGTCCACTTGTCCATCGGCACGTGGTTCACGGACTCCGGGGCGCCGCGGTAGTGCTTGAGCATCAGGTACTTGGCCATGGTGTGCTCCTCGGTGCTTGTGCGACCTATTTTGGTCACGTTCACCTCAGGGACGGAGCCGGTCACGGCTTCTCGACATCATCCGCGAAGTTTTTTCCCCGTCTTCGAGCGGGTCGGCTACCGGGCCTCGAGTTCGGCGTTCGCCCTGGTGGTGACGTGCGCGAGCGCCCGGGCCACGATCTCGCGGTCGGCCTCCGGCAGACCCCCGTACAGCCGCTCGGCCGTCTCGGCCACGGCGTCCGTGAACGCGCGCTGGACGCTGTCGCCCCGGTCGGTGAGGGACGGCAGAGCGCCCTCGACCAGCCCGGCGTCGGCGAGCTCGTCGAGCAGGACGCCCGCCGCCGGTTCGTCGATCTTGAGCTTCGCAGTCAGGTAGCCGACGGCCCCGGCGCGGTCGAGCCCGTCGGACACGGCCTTGAGCGCCACGGACTGGTGGAAGGTCAGCCCCGAACCGGCGAGGAGCCGGTCCCGTACGGCGGCGATCGCGTGGTACGTGATGCCGATGACCTGGCCGTTGAGGAGGGGTGCGGAGAGGGTCGTCATGGCGTGGATCTCCTTGTGTATAGGGCGTGCTGAGGCCCCGAATGACAAGCGGAGAGTTCTCCGGTTGACGTGCCGCAACTTTAAGCGGAGAGTTCTCCGATTTTCAAGGGGTAACCGGAGAAGCCTCCGCTACGTCCGCTACGCTGCTCCGCATGACCGCCCCCGCCGATCGCGCCGCACGCCCGGATCGCCCCGCACGCACGGATCGCGCCGAGCGCGCCGACGCCGCCCGCAACCGCCTCCGCATCCTCGACGCCGCCCGGCGCCTGCTCACCGCGGACGGCTTCGCCGAGCTGTCCCTGGACGCGGTGGCCAAGGAGGCCGGAGTCGGGGTCGGCACGGTCTACCGGCGCTTCCACAACCGGGCAGGACTCGTCTACGCGCTGATCGAGGACAACGAGTCCCGGTTCCAGGAGGCGTTCGCCCGCCACTGCGACGACGGGACCCCGTCTGCGTACGAACGACTGCGCACCTTCCTGCACGGCATGGCCGAACTCGTCGACGACAACCGGGAGTTGCTGCTCCTGGCCGAGGCGAGCGCACCGGCGGGGCGCTATCACAGCACCCCCTTCCGGCGGCACCACGAGCAGATCGCCGACCTGGTCGCGGAGCTCGCCCCCGGCGTGGACGCCGCCTACGTGGCGGACCTGCTCCTGATGGCGTACACGCCGGGCCTGTTCGACTTCCAGCGCACCGAGCGCGGCTGGGACGTGGACCGCATCAAGGGCGGCCTGGACGTGCTGATCGCGGGGGTCGGGGCCGCGGCGCAGGCCTCACAGGCCGAGCAGGCCCCACAGGCCGACCAGCAGCCGTCCTAGCCGAGCACTCGGCCTGCGTCCGCCCGCCTTGCCCTCACCCGACTCGCCCTGACTCGAATCGCGCTGACCCGACTCTCCCTGCCCCGCCTTGCCCTCACCCGACTCATCACCCCGGGCCGCCGCGCCTGTGCTCGGCGCATGCCCCACGCCCTGATCCTCGGCGGTACCGGCCTCATCGGCCGAGCGGTCGCCCAGCGGCTGCTCACCGCCGGGTGGACCGTCGACGTCACCGGCCGGGACCCCCGCCGCATGCCGTCCGGGATCGCCGCCATGGGCGCAGGATTCACGGCGGCGGACCGGGCCGACGAGGAGCAGCTCCGGGCCGCCCCGGGCACGGGCGCGGGCCTGCTCGTCGACTGCCTCTGCTACACCGCCGCCGACGCCCGCCTCCTGCTGCCCCTGGCGGCCGACGCCACGTCCACAGTGCTGATCTCCAGCCGGGCCGTGTACGCCGACGCCGACGGCAACCACGCCAACTCCGACGTCCCGCCCCGCTTCGACGGCCCCGTCCGGGAGACCCGGCCCACCGTGGCCCCGGGCGACATGGACCACCGTTCCCGGGAGGGCTACGGCCCCAACAAGGTCGCGGCCGAGCAAGTCGCCCTGGACAGCGGCCTGCCCGTCACCGTGGTGCGTCCCTCCCGCGTCCATGGGGTGGGCGCGGCCCGCCCGCGCGAGTGGGTCTTCGTCAAACGCGCCCTGGACCGACGCGCCGCGGTGCTGCTCGCCCGCCGTGGCACCGGGGTCGTCCACCCGACGGCCGCCGCCAACATCGCCGCTCTCGTCGAGACGGTCGCCGTGCGGCCGGGCGCGCGCGTCCTCAACCGCGCCGACCCCGACGCGCCGAGCGCCCTCGCCATCTCCCGCGTCATCGCCCGACGCCTCGGGCACGTCTGGGACGAAGTCCGCCTCGACGCGAGCGCCCCGGACCCGCTGGGACGCACCCGTGGGACTCACCGCACCCGGCCGTACTCGACACCTCCGCCGCCGAAGCCCTCGGGCACCGGCCCGCCGGGGACTACGCGACGACGGCCGCCGCCGCGATCGACTGGCTCGCCGCCGCCGCCCGGACCGGCGACGCCGCGGGGATCCTGCCCAGGCCGGACGACCCGTACTTCCGCCCCTTCTTCGACTACGCGGCCGAGGACGCCTTCCTCACCGCGCACACCCGCCGCGCCTGAGCCCCCGCGCCCCGGCTCACCCCGTACGCCGGATGACCGCCAGATACATCGCGTCCGTCCCGTGCAGATGCGGCCACAGCTGGACATCGGGCCCGTCCCCGAGCGCCGGGACGCCGGGCATCAGGTCCCGGGCGTCCACCAGCTCCGCGTCCCCCCACTGCTTGAGCACGTCGTCGACGACGGCCCGGGTCTCGGCGAGGTGCGGCGAGCACGTGGCGTATCCGACGACACCGCCGACCCGCACCGACTCCAACGCCGTGCGCAACAGCGCGCGTTGCAACGGAGCAAACCCTTCGAGGTCATCGGGCCGCCGCCGCCAGCGCGCTTCGGGGCGTCGCCGCAGCGCGCCAAGTCCCGTGCAGGGAACGTCCATCAGGACCCGGTCGAAGCTCCCGGGCCGCCACGGCGGCCTGGTCCCGTCGGCGGCGACGACCTGGTAGGGGCCGGGGTTCCCGGCGAGGGCCTGGCCCACGAGGCGGGCCCGGTGGGGCTGCTTCTCGGCGGCGAGGAGCACGGCCCCGCGCTCGGCGGCGAGGCCCGCGAGCATGGCGGCCTTGCCGCCGGGGCCCGCGCAGCCGTCGAGCCACTTGGTGTCGGAACCCTCGACAGGGGCGTTCGCGAGTGCGAGCGCGACCAGCTGGCTGCCCTCGTCCTGGACCCCGGCCCTGCCCTCGCGCACCAGGTCGAGGGAGCCGGGCTCGCCGCCCTCGCTGAGCCGCACGGCGTACGGCGACCAGCGGCCCGGAAGCGCCGAATCCGCCTCGAGCGAGTCGAGGAGTTCCTCGGCCGTGGACCGACCGGGCCGCGCCACGAGGGTCACCTCGGGCCGCTCGTTGTCGGCCTCCAGGAGGTCCTCGATCCCGGCGCGGCCGCCCCCGAGGGAGTCCCACAGCGCCGACACGACCCAGCGCGGGTGCGAGTGCACGACCGCGAGGTGGTCCTCGGCGTCCTCGTCGTAGGGCGGCGCGACCTTCTCCAGCCAGCCGTCGAGGTCGTCCCGCGCCACCTTCCGCAGCACCGCGTTCACGAACTTGGCCCGCCCGTCGCCGAGCACCACCCGCGCCAGCTCCACCGACGCGGACACGGCGGCGTGCGAGGGGATGCGGGTGCCGAGCAGCTGGTGGACGCCCAGGTTCAGGACGTCGAGGACGGGCGGGTCGACCTCGCGCAGCGGCCGGTCGATGCAGGCCGCGACGATCGCGTCGTACGTCCCCTGGCGGCGCAGCGTCCCGTACACCAGCTCCGTGGCGAGCGCCGCGTCCCGCGCGTCGAACTTCTCGGGCCCCTCCTGCTCACGGGCCTTGCGCAGCAGCGGCGGCAGCACGAGGTTCGCGTACGCGTCCCGCTCGTCGACGGCCCGCAGCGCCTCGAAGGCGAGGAAGCGGACGGGGTCCTTCTGCGGGCGGCGGTAGGGCTTGGGGGACTTGCCGGAGTTCCCGGGGCGGCCCTGGGAGGCGGGCTTGCCCTGGCCTCCGGACTTGCCCTGGGTGCGGGGACGCCGGTTCGGCTGGTCGTTCAAAGGTGCTCCGCTGCTGGTGATGGGGCGAACCATGTCAGCGTACGTCGCCCGCGCCCGGCCTCCCACTCGCACCCTCGCGGGCTCGCATCCTCGCGGGCGGCGTCAGGCGCCGAGCCGCTCCCCGGAGGCGATCCGCACCCCGCGCGCCCAGTCGGCGGCGGCCATCGGCTTCTTGCCCTGCGCCTGGACCCACAGCAGCTCCACGGCGTACGAGCCCGTGCCGACGTACAGGTTCTTCTTGCCCGCGGCGATCTCACCGGGCGCGAGGTCGGTGCGGTCCGGGACGGGCGTGGCCTGGATCAGCTTCAGGCGCTCACCGCGGAACACGGTCCACGCGCCGGGCGCGGGCGTGCAGCCGCGCACCACGCGGTCCACCCGGAGCGCGGGTGCCGACCAGTCGATGTGCGCGTCCTCGACCGTGATCTTCGGGGCGAGGCTGACGCCGTCGGCGGGCTGCGGCACGGCCGTCAGCGAGCCGTCCTCGATGCCGTCCATCGTCGCGGCGAGCAGCCCGGAGCCCGCGAAGGCGAGGCGGGTCAGGAGGTCGCCGCTGGTGTCGGTGGACCGGATCTCCTCGGTGACCGTGCCGTACACCGGCCCGGAGTCCAGGCCCTCCTCGATCAGGAACGTGGAGGCGCCGGTGATCTCGTCCCCGGCCATGATCGCGTGCTGCACCGGCGCGGCACCCCGCCAGGCGGGCAGCAGCGAGAAGTGCAGATTGACCCAGCCGTGGACCGGGATATCCAGGGCGGACTTCGGCAGCAGCGCGCCATAGGCGACGACCGGGCAGCAGTCGGGCGCGATCTCCCGCAGCCGGGCCTGGAACGCCTCGTCACGCGGCTTCGCGGGCTTCAGGACCTCGATCCCGGCCTCCTCCGCACGCTCGGCCACCGGACTCGCGACCAGCCTGCGGCCACGGCCCGCGGGCGCGTCGGGGCGGGTGACGACGGCGGCCACCTCGTGCCTGCCGGATGCGATCAGCGCGTCCAGGGCGGGGACGGCGACCTCGGGGGTGCCTGCGAAGACCAGCTTCACTGGGTGGTACCTCGGTTCTCTGGGGGTCGGCGACGGATTCGGGTGGTCGGCGACGCACCAGTCTATGGGCCCTGCCCAGAGGTTTCCCGGGGGCGTACGCATGGGTGTGCGCCCTGCGCATATGCGCATACGCCCCTGGACCGTGACCCCTCACGACGTAGCGCGTTGGGTCAAGAGAAAGTTGACCACAACGGGCCGCACACGCGGCCCGCTCCTCATTGCACAGCACCGCCAACCCCCCCGCCGCCGCAGCGGAACCGAGACACGGACCGCCCCGCACGCCCCACGTCCCCGTACGCAGCCCGTCCCCATCCGACGCGATCCCCGCACCCGTCCCCGTCCCCGCTCTTCTCCCTTCCCCCCCGCCTGCTTTCCTTTCCGTCCTTCCCCTTCAGTTCCTTCAGTTCCTTTCATCCCGATCCCTCAACGCCGGTTCGAGAGGCTTGTTCATGGCCGACCACGCAACCCACGACGCCCAGGCACGGGCCAGCCTGCACCTGCTGGTGCGGGACATCGAGCGGGTCCGCCGGCAGGTGGACGCACTGCGCACCCTCACCGCCCAGCTCGGCAACGTCTACCGCCCGCGCCGCTCCAGCCCCTCCGCGGGCTTCGTCGTGTACGGACGCGCTCCCGCTCCGACCGTCCGCCTGGCCCAGGAACTGCGGGACAGCGTCGAGACACTGGTGACCGCGGCCGTCGACTTCGACCGCTCACTGGGCTTCTCGTGGGACGCGGTGGGCTCCGCGCTCGGCGTCACCAAGCAGGCCGTGCACCGCCGCTACGGCGCACGCCGCACCACGGCCCAGACCACCGCCGAACCCGAGCGGGCACCCGAGCCGACCACCGCCGCGACCGCCACCACGGCACCCGCCCCGCCCCGCACGGTCCCGGTGGGCGCCCCCCTGCCCTCCGTCCCCGCAGCCCGCACCATGCCGACCCAGCCGTCAGCGGGCAGCCCCGGCCTCCGCGACGACATGCGCCCCGGCGCCTTCCCCGGCCCGCGCAACGGCTGACACGGGCGGCCGCCGCCTGCCCCCTGCCCACGACGGGCAGGGGGCAGCCGTGCTTCAGGGCCCGCCCGCACCAGCCGACGCACCCCTCGCCCGCACCAACTCACCCAATGTCCCCAGGATCAATCCGCACCCGCACCGCCTCCTGCTGCCCCGCCCCCCGAGCCATCCGCGCGGCCTGTGCCGTCTTCAGGGCCCGGGCGAGGGCCGCGCCGCTGCCGGGTGGCACCCGGACGAGCGCGCGCTCCCAGTGCTCGCCGGGCGGCGCGTCCCCGGGCCGCCGGGGACGACCGGCCGCCGGGGTGGCGACCGGCACCGGTCCCAACACCTCGGCGTCCGGAGGAAGTTCGGCGCTGCGGAGGAACTCGGACAGCGCGTCCGGGGCCCCGGTCACCGCCGCCATCCGCGACACCGGCGGAAACCCCAGCTCGGCCCGCTCCGACAACTCCCGCACCGCGTGCCCCACCGGATCCCACCGCACCAGCGCCTGCACGGGCCGGAGCGTCGGCTCGGCGACGATCACCACCGTGCCGCCCGCGCCCTGGTCGCGTACCAGCGCGGCCGCGCCGATCCAGCGCCGCAGCGCCTCCTCGCCCGCGCGCAGATCGGGGCGGCCGAGCATGGCCCAGCCGTCGAGCAGCAGGGCGGCCGCGTAGCCGCCCTCGGCCACGGGCTCCGCGCCGGGGGTGCTCACCACGAGGGCGGGCGCGCCACCCACCGTGTCGAGGACCTGCTCCCGCCCCGACGTCCGCACCGGCACCGCGGGAAACGCCCGCCCCAGCTCCTCGGCGGTCCGCCGCGCCCCCACCACCTGCGCCCGCAGCCGGAACCCACCGCACTCGGAGCAGTGCCAGGCACCCTCGTCCCGCCCGCACCAGGAACAGCACAGCGCGCCGCTGTCCCGGGCCTCGAGCGGCCCGGCGCAGTGGCGGCAGCGCGCGGGCTCCCGGCACCGCTCGCAGGCGAGGCGCGGCACATACCCGCGCCGGGGCACCTGCACCAGGACAGGCCCGTGCTTCAGGCCTTCGCGGGCGACCTGCCACGCCAGCGTGGGCAGCCGCGCGGCCCGAGCGGCCTCGTCGCGGGCGAGGTCCCCGTCCCCGACGGTCCGCACCAGCGGAGCGGCGCCCCGCACCTGCTCGCGCCCGGCGACCAGAGGCAGCGCCCACCCGCTCTCGACCAACTGCGCGGCCTCGACCGTGCAGCCCCAACTGCCCAACAGGAACCCGCACTTGTCCCGCGCGGCACGCAGCTCGAGCACCTCCCGCACATGCGGGAAGGGCGCGTTGTCGTCGCTGTGGCTCGCGTCGCCGTCGTCCCATACGACGACGAGCCCGAGGTCGCGCACCGGGGCGAACATCGCCGCCCGCGTCCCGACGACGGCCCGCACCGACCCGCGGCGCACGGCCAGCCACTCCCGATACCGCCGCTCCTGCCCCGCGTCGGCGGTGAGCACGGCGTGCTGCCCCTCCCCCAGCCGCTCCCGCAGGGCCGCGTCGACACGCGCGGCGGGCCGCCCGGCCGGTACGACGACGAGGGCGCCGCGCCCCGATGCGAGCGTCGCCTGCACGGCCCGGGCGATCTCGTCGGCCCACTGCGGCCCGGGCAACGCCGTCCACACGGCCCGGGGGGCACCACCTGAGGCGAGCGCCGCCACGAACTCCGCACCGCGCCCGTACCGCCCCCAGGACCCCGGCTCGGGCGCGGGTGGCGGCGGAGCCGGGGCGGGCGAGGGCCGGGACTCGGCACGCGCGTGCCGCGGCGGAACGGCCAGCTGCAACACGTCGGCCAGGCTGCCCGCGTACCGGTCGGCGACGGCACGGGCGAGCCCCAGCAGCTCCTGGTCCAGGACGGGCTCCGGCGACACGACCTGCGCGAGCGCGGCCAGCGGCCCGTTGTAGTCCGACTCGGCGCACCGCTCGACGACGAACCCGTCGATGAGCCCGCCACCCTCGCGCCGCCCGTGCCGCACGTTCCGCGCCCCGGCGCCGAACCGCACCCGCACCCGCACCCCGGGCTGCGCGGCCTCGTCCAGCTCCTCCGGCACCGCGTAGTCGAAGTACCGGTCGAGATGCAGCACCCCCTTGTCGACCACCACCCGCGCCACCGGCAACCCCTCGGCCAACGCGGCCCCCCGCCACGTACGCGGCTTCGCCTTGGGCACCTTGGCCTTGCGCACACTCTCCCGAATGAGCGCGAGCTGCTCGGGCCCGCCGCCCTCCCCGTCATCCGACTGACCGTTCTCGCTGCTCACAGCCAAATTCCTACCAGACGGCAGTGACAGCGCCGACCCGGGCGGGGACCGGGGGCAGCCCAGGAGCCCCCCGGCACGCACCGAGGCCCGGCCTCCCCCAAGGGAGCACCGGGCCTCAGTGACCGAAAGAGCGGCAGCCGTGCCTACAGGCCCACGGCCTTGCGCAGCGCCTCGACCCGGTCCGTCCGCTCCCACGTGAAGTCGGGGACGGCGCGGCCGAAGTGGCCGTACGCGGCGGTCTGGGAGTAGATGGGGCGCAGCAGGTCCAGGTCGCGGATGATCGCGGCCGGGCGGAGGTCGAAGACGTCGCTGATGGCGGCCTCGATCTTGTCCGTGTCGACCTTGGCGGTGCCGAAGGTCTCGACGAACAGGCCCACCGGCTCGGCCTTGCCGATCGCGTAGGCCACCTGGACCTCGCAGCGGGCGGCGAGGCCGGCCGCGACGACGTTCTTGGCGACCCAGCGCATGGCGTAGGCGGCGGAGCGGTCGACCTTGGACGGGTCCTTGCCGGAGAAGGCACCGCCGCCGTGGCGGGCCATGCCGCCGTAGGTGTCGATGATGATCTTGCGGCCGGTCAGACCGGCATCGCCCATCGGGCCGCCGATCTCGAAGCGACCGGTCGGGTTGACCAGGAGGCGGTAGCCCTCGGTCTCCAGCTTGATGCCGTCGTCGAGGAGCGCCTTGAGCTCCGGCTCGACGACGAACTCACGGATGTCGGGGGCCAGGAGCGAGTCCAGGTCGATGTCCGACGCGTGCTGCGAGGAGACCACGACGGTGTCGAGGCGGACGGCCTTGTCGCCGTCGTACTCGATGGTGACCTGGGTCTTTCCGTCGGGACGCAGGTAGGGGATGGTGCCGTTCTTGCGCACCTCGGACAGGCGCCGCGAGAGGCGGTGCGCGAGGTGGATCGGCAGCGGCATGAGCTCGGGGGTCTCGTCGCAGGCGTAGCCGAACATCAGGCCCTGGTCGCCCGCGCCCTGCTTGTCGAGCTCGTCCTCATCGCCCTCGACACGCTTCTCGTACGCGGTGTCGACACCCTGGGCGATGTCCGGGGACTGGGCCCCGATGGACACCGACACGCCGCAGGAGGCGCCGTCGAAGCCCTTCTTCGAGGAGTCGTAGCCGATCTCGAGGATCTTTTCGCGCACCAGCTGCGCGATCGGCGCGTACGCCTTGGTCGTGACCTCGCCGGCCACGTGCACGAGGCCGGTCGTGATGAGCGTTTCCACGGCGACCCGGGAGGTCGGGTCCTCCCGCAGAAGGGCGTCGAGGATGGTGTCGCTGATCTGGTCGGCGATCTTGTCGGGGTGACCCTCGGTCACGGACTCCGAGGTGAAGAGACGGCGGGACACATCGCTCCCTGTGGTTGCAGCGGCTGCTGGCTGATCATTGGCGGACGTGCCGAGAGCTGCGCTCGACGTCGTCCACGACCAGTTTATCGGTCGCACTCCGCCGCGTGGTCACCTGTCTCGCCACATGGAGCCCTGTGACCTGCGGCACTGCATTGTGCGATACGACGATCGGTCTCCACCAGGGGGCCTGCCGCCCGAATTCACAGGATTTGAGCCCTCCACTTGGACGAAAGTGATGTTCGCCCCAGTTTTCGGCGTGGAGACCCGCCGGTTCACGCCAGTCGCTGAACCACCAGGTCCCAGATCGTGTCCGCCAGGTCTTCCTTGGGCCCGTACGGCACAGGAGTCTCACTGCCATCGGCGCCGAGCACGATCGCCTCATTCTGCTCAGAGCCGAATGTCTTGCGCTCGCCGACTTCATTCACTACGAGAAGGTCGCAGCCCTTGCGGGCGAGCTTGGCGCGTCCATTGGCGAGAACGTCGTCCGTCTCGGCGGCGAAGCCGACGACGACCTGGCCGGGGCGGGGCCGCTCGCCCGCGATCTCGGCCAGGATGTCCGGATTGCGGACGAGGGTGATCGAGGGCGGGGCCTCGCCGTCCTTCTTCTTGATCTTTCCGGTGGCGTACGTCTCGGGGCGGAAGTCGGCCACGGCGGCGGCCATCACCACCGCGTCGGCGTCGGCGGCGGCCTTCAGGACGGCCTCGCGGAGCTGCACGGCGGTGCCTACGGGCACGATGTCGACGCCCGCCGGGTCCGGCAGCGCGGTGTTCGCCGCGAGGAGGGTGACGCGGGCACCGCGGGCCGCCGCGCTGCGGGCGAGCGCGTAGCCCTGCTTGCCGGAGGAGCGGTTGCCGAGGAAGCGCACCGGGTCGAGGGGCTCGCGGGTGCCGCCTGCGCTGACGACGACGTGCCGTCCGGCGAGGTCCTGCTCGGGCCGCCCGCCGCGGGCGAGGACGCGGCGTACGACCTCGAAGAGCTCGGCGGGCTCCGGGAAGCGGCCCTTGCCGGTGTCGACGCCGGTGAGGCGGCCGACGGCGGGCTCGATCACGAGGGCGCCGCGGCGGCGGAGCGTGGCGACGTTCTCCTGGGTGGCGGGGTGCTCCCACATCTCCGTGTGCATGGCCGGGGCGAAGACGACCGGACAGCGGGCGGTGAGGAGCGTGTTCGTGAGCAGGTCGTCGGCCAGGCCGTGGGCGGCCTTGGCGAGCATGTCGGCCGTGGCGGGCGCGACGATCACGAGGTCGGCGCCCTGCCCGATGCGGACGTGCGGCACCTCGTGGACGTCGGACCAGACCTCCGTGGACACGGGGTGGCCCGAAAGCGCCGACCAGGTCGCGGCGCCGACGAAGTGCAGCGCGGACTCGGTGGGGACGACGCGCACGTCGTGTCCGGACTCGGTGAGCCGGCGCAGCAGCTCGCACGCCTTGTAGGCGGCGATCCCACCGCTGACCCCCAGAACGACCTTCGGCTTGTCCACCGTGCCTCCCCGCACTCGAAAACGTACGACTCCATGACACACCACGGGCCCGGCAGGTGCTCTGCCGGGCCCGTGGTGGACCTGCTGGTGCTTACTGCGGCGCTGCTGCTCAGGTCGCGGGGGCCTCGACGGCCTCGGACGTCAGCAGACCCGCGTTGATCTCGCGGAGCGCGATCGAGAGCGGCTTCTCGTGGACGTGGGTGTCCACCAGCGGGCCGACATACTCCAGGAGGCCCTCGCCGAGCTGCGAGTAGTACGCGTTGATCTGACGGGCGCGCTTGGCGGCGTAGATCACGAGGCTGTACTTCGAGTCGGTGGCCTCGAGCAGCTCATCAATCGGCGGGTTGATGATGCCCTCGGGCGCGGTGATGGAAGAGGACACGCTCTGCCTTCCGAAGGGGGTCAAGAAAAGGGGTGAAGATCAAACAACTTTCATCAAGGCTAGCAGCTCGCGTGCTACGTCCTCGACCGAGGTGTTGACCAGGGTGGTGTCGAACTCGGCCTCGGCGGCCAGTTCGACGCGTGCGGCCTCGAGCCTGCGCTCGATCACCTCGGGCGACTCCGTGCCCCGGCCGGTGAGCCGGCGCACCAGCTCCTCCCAGCTCGGCGGGGCCAGGAAGACGAGCTGGCCTTCGGGCATGGACTCGCGCACCAGGCGGGCGCCCTGCAGGTCGATCTCGAGCAGGACGGGAACACCCGCCTCCAGGTGCTCCAGAACGGCGTTGCGGGGCGTGCCGTAGCGGTTGCCCGCGAATTCAGCCCACTCCAGGAGCTCGCCGTTGGCGATCAGCTTGTCCATCTCGTCATCGGAGACGAAGAAGTACTGCACGCCGTGCCGCTCGCCGGGACGCGGCTTGCGGGTCGTCGCCGAGACCGAGAGCCAGACCTCGGGGTGTTCCTTGCGCATATGGGCGACGACCGTGCTCTTGCCGACCCCGGAGGGGCCGGAGAGCACGGTCAGCCGCGGACGTACGTCCGGGGGTACGGGGGTCGTCCCCCGGGGTGTAGCAGCCATGCAGCGATTATCCAGCCTCTTGGGACTGCCTGAGACCAGGAGCCCCAGGAAGCCGGAGACCGTCAGGCCCCGCTGCCGCCGAACTCGCGCTCGAGAGACGCGATCTGGTTGGAGCCGAGCCCACGCACACGGCGGCTCTCGGAAATGCCGAGGCGCTCCATGATCTGCTTGGCGCGGACCTTGCCCACGCCCGGCAGGGACTCCAGGAGGGCGGAGACCTTCATCTTGCCGATGACGTCGTTCTCCTGGCCCTGCTTGATGACCTCGTGAAGGGAGGCGCCGGAGTGCTTGAGTCGATTCTTGACCTCGGCCCGCTCCCGGCGAGCCGCGGCGGCCTTTTCGAGCGCGGCTGCGCGCTGTTCAGGGGTAAGGGGCGGAAGAGCCACGCCTACGTCACCTCGGATGTCGAACTGTCGGATACGGACCGGTGAGGAACCTAGTCGCCCCACACCAGGGGAGCAACGTGCAACGCGCTTGCCCGTCGTCCCCCACTACCTCAAGGGTGTGGGGGGTGGCCCCCACTCGTCGGAGACTAGCGGCCATGGCCGCCGGAGTCAGCGAGAACAGACGAAAAGTCCTGGTCAGCCTCTGCTGAGCCCGACATTTCAGGCATTTCACCCCTGTTTTGGCCGGGTGTCGCGTAAGCAACGCGTCAGTTCTGCGCGCGCACGCCCTCCTCGACATCTCCCGGAAACGCGAATCCGCACCCGGAAAAGCCTTTCTGGCGCCCCGACGTGCGCGCTCTCGGCGAAAGAAGTCCCGCGTCCTACGCGGCGTCCACCGCGGCCCGCACCTCGTCCGCGAACCGCGCCGCCGCGTCCCGCAGCGCGCCCGCGTCCGGCCCCGCCTTCAGGACGCCCCGGCTGACGTTCGGCACCACGTTGCGCACGGCCGCGCCGAAGACCCGGGGAAGGTCGGCCGGGGTCGCGCCCTGCGCCCCGATGCCCGGCGCGAGCAGCGGCCCGTTGATGTCGAGCTCGAACGTCGACAGGTCCCCGAGCGTGGCCCCGACCACGGCCCCGTACGACCCCATGGGCGCCGCTCCCGCGTTCTCGGCCGCGAGGTGCCCCAGCATGGTGGCCCCGATGCTCCGGCCGTCCTCGCGCACCGCGCGCTGCACCTCGGCGCCCTCCGGGTTGGAGGTGAGGGCGAGCACGAACAGGCCCGTGCCGCTCTCCCGCGCCAGGTCCACGGCGGGCTTCAGGGAGCCGTAGCCCAGGTAGGGCGAGACGGTCAGGGCGTCCGAGAAGAGCGGGGCGTCCTTGCGCAGGTAGGTCTCGGCGTACGCGGCCATGGTCGAGCCGATGTCGCCGCGCTTGGCGTCCATGACGACCAGGCCGCCCGCGGCGCGCAGATCCGCGACCGCACGCTCCAGGACGGCGACGCCCCGCGAGCCGAAGCGCTCGAAGAACGCCGACTGCGGCTTGAAGACGGCGACCTGGTCGGCCAGGGCGTCGACGACGGTGCGGGTGAAGGACTCCAGGCCCTGGATGTCGTCGTTCAGGCCCCAGGCGGCGAGCAGGGAGGCGTGCGGGTCGATGCCGACGCACAGCGGGCCGCGGGTGTCCATGGCGTGGCGCAGCCGGGCGCCGAAGGGTTCCTGGGGGCTCATGCTGCGGAGGCCTTTCGGGTGTCGGCGCCGACCGCTTCGGCGAGCGTCGCGTACGGGGAGGTGGCGAGGCGGGCGGCGAGGCCCTTGTGGATGCCGCGCGCCCAGAACGGGCCCTCGTAGATGAACGCGCTGTAGCCCTGCACCAGCGTGGCGCCCGCGAGGATGCGCTGCCAGGCGTCCTCGGCGTTCTCGATGCCGCCGACGCCCACGAGGGTGATCCGGTCGCCCACGCGCGCGTAGAGGCGGCGCAGGACCTCCAGGGAGCGCTCCTTGAGGGGCGCGCCGGACAGGCCACCGGTCTCGGCGTACAGCTCCGGGTCGGAGGTGAGGCCGAGGCCCTCGCGCGCGATGGTGGTGTTCGTGGCGATGATGCCGTCCAGGCCCAGCTCCACGGCGAGGTCGGCGACGGCGTCGATGTCCTCGTCGGCGAGGTCGGGCGCGATCTTCACCAGGAGCGGGACGCGGCGGCCCTCGACGCTGCGGTCGGCGGCCTCGCGCACGGCGCTGAGCAGCGGGCGCAGCGACTCCGTGGCCTGGAGGTTGCGCAGGCCCGGCGTGTTCGGCGAGGAGACGTTGACGACCAGGTAGTCGGCGTGGCGGGCCAGGCGCTCGGTGGACTTCACGTAGTCCGCGGAGGCCTCGGCCTCGGGCACGACCTTGGTCTTGCCGATGTTGACGCCGACGACGGTCCTGAAGACGGGCGTGCGGGCCGCGAGGCGGGCCGCCACGGCCGCGGAGCCCTCGTTGTTGAAGCCCATGCGGTTGATCAGCGCGCGGTCCGGCACGAGGCGGAAGAGGCGCTTCTTGGGGTTGCCGGGCTGCGGCTCGCCCGTGACCGTGCCGATCTCGATGTGGTCGAAGCCGAGCATGGCCATGCCGTCGATGGCGACGGCGTTCTTGTCGAATCCGGCGGCGAGCCCGAAGGGGCCGTGCATGCGCAGGCCGAGGGCCTCGGTGCGCAGCTCCTTGTGGCGCGGGGCGAGGGCGGCGGCGACGAAGGTGCGCAGGACGGGGACGCGGGCGGCGAGCCGGATCCAGCGGAAGGCCAGGTGGTGGGCCCGCTCGGGGTCCATGCGGGTGAAGACCAGGCGGAAGAAGAGGTGGTACATGGGTGGAGTCCTCGGTGTCCTCAGTGTCCTGGGTGTCCTCGTGCGGCCTGGGGCGGCCTGGGGCGGCCTGGGGGCTGGGGCCTGGGGCAAGCCGCACGAGGAGGGGGACACCGGATCCGGTGTCCCCCTCGTGGGCTGCTAGTCGCGGTCCGCAGACAGGGCCGTCAGGTGCTCCGCGTGTTCCTGGAGCGAGCGCACGCCCACGTCCCCGCGGTTGAGCGCGTCGATGCCCTGGACGGCGGCGGCGAGGCCCTGCACGGTCGTCAGGCACGGCACGGAGCGCGCGACGGCGGCCGTGCGGATGTCGTAGCCGTCGAGGCGGCCACCCGTGCCGTACGGGGTGTTGACGATGAGGTCGACCTGGCCGTCGTGGATGAGCTGGACGATGGTCTTCTCGCCGTTCGGGCCCTCGCCCTCGGACTGCTTGCGCACGACCGTGGCGTTGATGCCGTTGCGCTTGAGCACCTCGGCCGTGCCGGAGGTGGCGAGCAGCTCGAAGCCGTGGGCGACCAGCTCCCGCGCCGGGAAGATCATCGAGCGCTTGTCGCGGTTGGCCACCGAGATGAACGCGCGGCCCTTGGTCGGCAGCGGGCCGTACGCGCCCGCCTGCGACTTGGCGTACGCCGTGCCGAACACCGAGTCGATGCCCATGACCTCACCGGTGGAGCGCATCTCCGGGCCGAGCACGGTGTCGACGCCGCGGCCCTGGATGTCGCGGAAGCGCGACCAGGGCATCACGGCCTCCTTGACGGAGATCGGCGCGTCGAGCGGCAGTTCGCCCCCGTCGCCGACCGCCGGAAGGAGGCCTTCCGCGCGCAGCTCGGCGATGGTCGCGCCCAGCGAGATGCGGGCGGCGGCCTTCGCCAGCGGCACCGCGGTCGCCTTCGAGGTGAAGGGGACGGTGCGCGAGGCGCGCGGGTTGGCCTCCAGGACGTAGAGGATGTCCCCGGCCATCGCGAACTGGATGTTGATGAGTCCGCGTACGCCGACGCCCTTGGCGATGCCCTCCGTGGAGGCGCGCAGGCGCTTGATGTCGTGGCCGCCGAGCGTGATCGGGGGCAGCGCGCACGCCGAGTCGCCGGAGTGGATGCCGGCCTCCTCGATGTGCTCCATGACGCCGCCGAGGTACAGCTCGTGGCCGTCGTAGAGCGCGTCCACGTCGATCTCGATGGCGTCGTCCAGGAAGCGGTCGACGAGGACCGGCCGGGACGGGCTGATCTCGGTCGACTCCTCGATGTACGACGACAGGCGGGTCTCGTCGTACACGATCTCCATGCCGCGCCCGCCGAGGACGTACGAGGGACGGACGAGGACGGGGTAGCCGATCTCGTCGGCGATGGCCTTGGCCTCGGCGAAGGTCGTCGCGGTGCCGTGCTTGGGCGCGGGCAGGCCCGCCTCGGCGAGCACGCGGCCGAAGGCGCCGCGGTCCTCGGCGGCGTGGATGGCCTCGGGCGAGGTGCCGACGACGGGGACGCCGTTGTCCTTCAGGGCCTGGGCGAGGCCGAGCGGGGTCTGGCCGCCGAGCTGGACGACGACGCCCGCGATCGGGCCCGCGAGGGACTCCGCGTGGACGATCTCCAGGACGTCCTCCAGGGTGAGCGGCTCGAAGTAGAGCCGGTCGGAGGTGTCGTAGTCGGTGGAGACGGTCTCCGGGTTGCAGTTGACCATGACGGTCTCGTAGCCCGCGTCGCTCAGCGCGAAGGAGGCGTGCACGCAGGAGTAGTCGAACTCGATGCCCTGGCCGATGCGGTTCGGGCCGGAGCCCAGGATGATCACGGCGGGCTTCTCGCGCCGGGCGACCTCGGACTCCTCGTCGTAGGAGGAGTAGAAGTACGGCGTCTTGGCGGCGAACTCGGCGGCGCAGGTGTCGACCGTCTTGTAGACAGGACGGACACCGAGGGCCTGCCGGACCTCGCGGACGACGTCCTCGCGCAGGCCGCGGATCTCGGCGATCTGGGCGTCGGAGAAGCCGTGCCGCTTGGCCTCGGCGAGCAGCTCCGGCTCCAGCTTCTCCGCGGCCGTCAGCTCGTCCGCGATCTCCTTGATGAGGAAGAGCTGGTCGACGAACCAGGGGTCGATCTTCGTGGCGTCGAAGACCTCCTGGGGCGTGGCGCCCGCGCGGATGGCCTGCATGACGGTGTTGATGCGCCCGTCGGTGGGCCGCACGGCGGCGCGCAGGAGCGTGTACTTGTCGCCGGGCTTGCCGGTGAAGGAGAACTGGCTGCCCTTCTTCTCCAGGGAGCGCAGCGCCTTCTGCAGGGCCTCGGTGAAGTTGCGGCCGATGGCCATGGCCTCGCCGACGGACTTCATGGTCGTGGTCAGCGTGGAGTCGGCCTGCGGGAACTTCTCGAACGCGAAGCGCGGGGCCTTGACGACGACATAGTCGAGGGTCGGCTCGAAGGAGGCCGGGGTCTTCTCGGTGATGTCGTTGGGGATCTCATCGAGCGTGTAGCCGACGGCCAGCTTCGCGGCGATCTTGGCGATCGGGAAGCCGGTGGCCTTCGACGCGAGCGCCGAGGAGCGGGAGACGCGCGGGTTCATCTCGATGACGATGACCCGGCCGTCGTCGGGGTTGATGGCGAACTGGATGTTGCAGCCGCCGGTGTCGACGCCGACCTCACGGATGATCGCGATGCCGACGTCCCGCAGGATCTGGTACTCGCGGTCGGTGAGCGTCATCGCGGGCGCGACCGTGATCGAGTCGCCGGTGTGCACGCCCATCGGGTCGAAGTTCTCGATGGAGCAGACGACCACGACGTTGTCGTTCTTGTCGCGCATCAGCTCCAGCTCGTACTCCTTCCAGCCGAGGATGGACTCCTCCAGGAGCACCTCGGTGGTCGGCGAGAGCGTGAGGCCCTGGCCCGCGATGCGGCGCAGCTCGTCCTCGTTGTGCGCGAAACCGGATCCGGCGCCGCCCATGGTGAAGGACGGGCGCACGACGACGGGGTAGCCGCCGAGCTCCTCGACGCCCTTGAGGACGTCGTCCATGGAGTGGCAGATGTACGAGCGGGCCGACTCGCCGTGACCGATCTTCTTGCGGACCTCTTCGACGACGTCCTTGAAGAGGTCGCGGTCCTCGCCCTTGTTGATGGCCTCGACGTTGGCGCCGATCAGCTCGACGCCGTACTTCTCCAGGACACCCTGCTCGTGCATGGAGATGGCCGTGTTGAGGGCCGTCTGACCGCCGAGGGTGGGCAGGAGCGCGTCGGGGCGCTCCTTGGCGATGATCTTCTCGACGAACTCCGGGGTGATCGGCTCGACGTACGTGGCGTCGGCGATCTCCGGGTCGGTCATGATCGTCGCGGGGTTCGAGTTGACGAGGATGACGCGCAGGCCCTCGGACTTGAGGACGCGGCACGCCTGGGTGCCGGAGTAGTCGAACTCCGCGGCCTGGCCGATGACGATCGGGCCGGAGCCGATGACCAGGACGGACTGGATATCGGTGCGCTTAGGCACGCTGGCCCTCCATCAGGGTGGTGAAGCGGTCGAAGAGGTACGCGGCGTCGTGCGGGCCGGCGGCCGCCTCGGGGTGGTACTGGACGCTGAACGCGGGCTGGTCGAGGAGCTGGAGCCCCTCCACCACCTGGTCGTTGAGGCACACGTGGGAGACCTCGGCGCGGCCGTAGGGGGTGTCGGAGACCTTGTCGAGCGGCGCGTCGACGGCGAAGCCGTGGTTGTGCGCGGTGACCTCGACCTTGCCCGTGGTGCGGTCCTGCACGGGCTGGTTGATGCCGCGGTGGCCGTACTTCAGCTTGTACGTGCCGAAGCCGAGGGCGCGGCCGAGGATCTGGTTGCCGAAGCAGATGCCGAACAGCGGCGTCCTGCGCTTCAGGACCTCCTGCATGACGGCGACGGGACCGTCGGCCGTGGCCGGGTCGCCGGGGCCGTTGGAGAAGAACACGCCGTCCGGGTTGACGGCGTAGACGTCCTCGGCGGTGGCGGTGGCGGGCAGGACGTGCACCTCGATGCCGCGCTCGGCCATCCGCTGCGGCGTCATGCCCTTGATGCCGAGGTCGACGGCGGCGACCGTGAACCTCTTGGTGCCGATCGCGGGGACGACGTACGTCTCCTTGGTGGCGACCTCCGCGGACAGGTTCGCGCCCTTCATCTGCGGGGCCTCCTGCACCTTGGCGAGCAGATCGGCGTCCGCGGAGACGGCGTCCCCGGAGAAGATGCCGACGCGCATGGCGCCGCGCTCGCGCAGGTGGCGGGTGAGCGCGCGGGTGTCGATGCCGCTGATGCCGACGACGCCCTGGCGCTCCAGCTCCTCGTCCAGGGAGCGCTTGGCGCGCCAGTTGGAGGGCACGCGCGCGGGGTCGCGCACCACGTAGCCGGAGACCCAGATCCGCGCGGACTCGGGGTCCTCGTCGTTGACGCCGGTGTTGCCGACGTGCGGGGCGGTCATCACGACGACCTGGCGGTGGTACGACGGGTCGGTGAGGGTCTCCTGGTAGCCGGTCATGCCGGTGGAGAAGACGGCCTCTCCGAAGGTCTCCCCCACGGCCCCGTAGGCGCGCCCGCGGAAGATGCGGCCGTCCTCCAGGACGAGTACGGCGGGAGTCTTCACGGCTCCCCGAGTGGAGGTCGTCATCGTGCGCCTTCCGTTTGCGTCGTGCTGTCGACCTCGGCGTCGGCGCCGTCGGTCTCGGTGCTGTCGATCATGTTGTTGATGGTGGTGACCCACTCGGCCTGCTCGGCGGCGTGGTCCGAGCGGAAGCCGGAGTCGAGGAGCTTGTCGCCGTGCGCCCAGGTGACGATCAGCAGACCGCCCTCGGCGAGGACCTTGCCCGCGATGCCCTTGTCGAGCCGGGCCTCGCGCAGCGCCTCCTTCGGGATGAAGAAGTCCCGCGCCCCGGGGCGTACGACGTCCAGGCCCGCGTCGGTGAGGGTCAGCTCCACCCGGCTGCGGGTGCCGAGGCCGTGCGCCACGATCCGGTCGAGCCAGTGGCCCGCGGTGGTCGAGCCGTGGTACCGGCCGGTCAGCTCAAGTGTGGCCGGGCCGGTCGCGGACGGCGCGCTGGGGAGCTCCGGCAGGTCCGACTGGAGCGTGCCGCGCCACTTCCAGCCCTCGCGCATCAGCCAGTAGACGAGCGCGATGAAGAGCAGCAGGCCGACGACCCAGCCGATGCGGGCGGCCCAGTCGGTGACCTCCGCCGACTTCTCCTCGGCGGCCAGGTGGGTCAGGTGGGTGCTGGCAAGAACGTGTGTAGCGGTCACTGGAGCTTCCCGTCGACGAGCGTGGCCCGGCCCCGCAGCCACGTGTGCGTGACGCGTCCCGGCAGCTCACGGCCCTCGTAGGGGGTGTTGCGGCTGCGGGAGGCGAATCCCGCGGGGTCCACGGGTCCACGGTATGCCGGATCGACGAGCGTGAGGTTCGCGGGCTCGCCCGCCGAGACGGGGCGGCCGTGGCCGTCGGCCTGCCCGATCCGCGCCGGGGTGTGGGACATGCGGTCGGCGACGCCCGCCCAGGTGAGCAGGCCGGTGTCGACCATCGTGTGCTGGACGACGGACAGGGCGGTCTCCAGGCCGACCATGCCCATGGCGGCCGCACCCCACTCGCAGTCCTTGTCCTCGTGCGGGTGCGGGGCGTGGTCGGTGGCGACGATGTCGATGGTGCCGTCGGCCAGGGCCTCGCGCAGCGCCATGACGTCGCGCTCGGTGCGCAGCGGCGGGTTGACCTTGTAGACCGGGTTGTAGCTGCGCACCAGCTCGTCGGTGAGGAGCAGGTGGTGCGGGGTGACCTCGGCCGTGACGTCGATGCCGCGGGACTTGGCCCAGCGCACGATCTCCACGGAGCCCGCGGTCGACAGGTGGCAGATGTGCACGCGCGAACCGACGTGCTCGGCGAGCAGGACGTCCCGGGCGATGATCGATTCTTCGGCCACCGCGGGCCAGCCGCCGAGCCCGAGCTCCGCGGAGACGACGCCCTCGTTCATCTGGGCGCCCTCGGTGAGCCGGGGCTCCTGCGCGTGCTGGGCGACGACGCCGCCGAAGGCCTTCACGTACTCCAGGGCGCGCCGCATGATCACGGCGTCGTCGACGCACTTGCCGTCGTCGGAGAAGACCGTGACACCGGCCGCCGACTCGTGCATGGCGCCCAGCTCGGCGAGCTTCTTGCCCTCCAGGCCGACGGTGACGGCGCCGATGGGCTGCACGTCGCAGTAGCCGGACTCCTTGCCGAGGCGGTAGACCTGCTCGACGACGCCCGCGGTGTCGGCGACGGGGAAGGTGTTGGCCATCGCGAACACGGAGGTGTAGCCGCCGCTTGCGGCGGCGCGGGTGCCGGTGAGGACGGTCTCGGAGTCCTCGCGGCCGGGCTCGCGCAGGTGGGTGTGCAGGTCGACCAGGCCCGGAAGGAGCACCTTGCCGTCGGCCTCGACGACCGTGGCGCCCTCGGCGCTCAAGCCGGTGCCCACCTCGGCGATGGTGTCGCCGTCGATCAGGACGTCCTGCGGCTCGCCGCCGAGCACCTGCGCGCCACGGATCAGGATCTTGCTCATGGTCTTACTTCTCCTCGTCCGAGAGAACGGTGTGCGCGGGGCGCTCGGTGGCGGGGCGGGTGTGGGTGACGGCGGGCTCGTTGCCGCCGAGGAGCAGGTACAGGACGGCCATGCGGATCGAGACGCCGTTGGCGACCTGCTCGACGACCGTGCAGCGGTCGGAGTCGGCGACCTCGGCGGTGATCTCCATGCCGCGGACCATCGGACCCGGGTGCATCACGACGGCGTGCTCGGGCATCCGCGCCATGCGCTCGCCGTCGAGGCCGTAGCGGCGGGAGTACTCCCGCTCGGTGGGGAAGAACGCGGCGTTCATGCGCTCGCGCTGCACACGCAGCATCATCACGGCGTCCGACTTGGGCAGCACCCGGTCGAGGTCGTACGACACCTCGCACGGCCAGTGCTCGACGCCCACCGGGACCAGGGTGGGCGGCGCGACGAGGGTGACGTCGGCGCCGAGGGTGTGCAGCAGGTCCACGTTCGAGCGGGCGACGCGGCTGTGCAGGATGTCCCCGACGATCGTGACGCGCTTGCCGGCCAGGTCCTGGCCGAGCCCGGCGTCCCGGCCGACCAGGCGGCGGCGCATGGTGAAGGCGTCGAGGAGGGCCTGGGTGGGGTGCTGGTGGGTGCCGTCGCCCGCGTTGATGACGGCCGCGTCGATCCAGCCGGAGTTCGCGAGCGTGTAGGGCGCTCCGGAGGCGCCGTGGCGGATGACGACCGCGTCGACGCCCATGGCCTCCAGGGTCTGGGCGGTGTCCTTCAGGGACTCGCCCTTGGAGACGCTCGACCCCTTGGCGGCGAAGTTGATGACGTCGGCGGAGAGGCGCTTCTCGGCGGCCTCGAAGGAGATCCGGGTCCGGGTCGAGTCCTCGAAGAAGAGGTTGACCACGGTGCGGCCGCGCAGCGCGGGCAGCTTCTTGATCGGCCGGTCGGCGACGCGGGCCATCTCCTCGGCGGTGTCGAGGATGAGAACGGCGTCGTCGCGGGTGAGGTCGGCGGCCGAGATGAGGTGTCGCATCATCTGGTGGGCTCCGTAAGGGAATTCAGGTGTGCGGGTGCCCGGGTGGGGGTGTCCCCCGCGGGGCACGGCGGGCATGCGGGCGCGCGTCAGCTCGCGCACGGACCGGGGGCCACGGGGGCCGGTCGTGCGGGAAGGAGCTAGCGCTCGCCGGCCGGAGCGGTCGGCTTGGCACCGAGCAGCACGGCGTCGCGGCCGTCCTCCTCGGCGAGCTGGACCTTGACCGTCTCCCGCAGCGACGTCGGGAGGTTCTTGCCTACGTAGTCGGCGCGGATGGGCAGTTCTCGGTGGCCTCGGTCGACGAGAACGGCGAGCTGCACCGCGCGCGGGCGGCCGATGTCGTTCAGGGCGTCGAGGGCGGCGCGGATGGTGCGGCCGGAGAAGAGCACGTCGTCCACGAGGACGACGAGGCGGCCGTCGATGCCGTCACCGGGGATGTCGGTGCGGGCGAGGGCGCGCGGCGGGTGCATCCGCAGGTCGTCGCGGTACATCGTGATGTCGAGGGAGCCGACCGGGATCTTGCGGCCGGTGATCTCCTCAAGCTTCGCGGCGAGCCGCTGGGCGAGGAAGACACCCCGAGTGGGAATGCCGAGCAGGACCACGTCCTCCGCGCCCTTGGCGCGCTCGACGATTTCGTGGGCGATACGGGTCAACACCCGTGCGATGTCCGGGCCTTCGAGAACGGGCCTCGCGACATCGGAGTCATGCGTGTCCATGTAAAACGGACCTCCTTCTCCGCCTCACGGGACGGACCTTAAAGGACGTCTAAATTGCGCCAACTGCGTCAGCAGCGTTTCTCACGGTACCAGCAACGGCAACGCGGGCCGTCACCACCCCCACGGAAGGGGCCCTCGGACTCATTCGGCTTGACGCAGCCAAGTAACGCTGCGTAACCTCACAGTGAGTCACCAGCAGCGCGGCGGAGCCGCACGTTGTCACAGCGTCCGGGGAGCTATATGTCCAGCGAATACGCCAAACAGCTCGGGGCCAAGCTCCGCGCCATCCGCACCCAGCAGGGCCTTTCCCTCCACGGAGTCGAGGAGAAGTCCCAGGGTCGCTGGAAGGCGGTCGTGGTCGGGTCGTACGAGCGCGGCGACCGTGCCGTGACCGTGCAGCGCCTTGCCGAGCTGGCGGACTTCTACGGCGTTCCGGTGCAGGAACTCCTCCCGGGCACCCCGCCCGGCGGTGCCGCCGAGCCCCCGCCCAAGCTGGTCCTGGACCTGGAGCGACTGGCCCACGTCCCGGCCGAGAAGGCGGGTCCCCTGCAGCGTTACGCCGCCACGATCCAGTCCCAGCGCGGTGACTACAACGGCAAGGTCCTCTCCATCCGCCAGGACGACCTGCGCACCCTCGCCGTGATCTACGACCAGTCGCCCTCGGTGCTCACCGAGCAGCTGATCAGCTGGGGCGTTCTCGACGCCGACGCGCGCCGCGCCGTGGCCCACGAAGAGGTCTGATTCTCCCAAGGGAGAGTTGAGCAGAAACGTGCCGCCGGGGTGGCCGGAACCGATTGGTTTCCGGCCACCCCGGCGGCCTTTTTGTGCGCCGCCCCGGAAGCGACAGATCCGCCGGAATCGGTCGGCGGACGGAAACCCTCGGCAGTGCGTGCCCGTGCGGAATGAAAAACGCCGTAGGGCCCGCAGCCAAACAGCTGCGGGCCCTACGGCGTCCGAGAAAAGCGGCGGCAGCCTACTCCTCCCGGCGAAGACTCAGCTTCAGCTCCTTGAGACGGCCGAGCAGCCCATTGATGAAGGCCGGCGACTCGTCCGTGGAGAATTCCTTGGCGAGCTGGACGGCCTCGTCCAGAACGACCGCGTCGGGCGTTCCGTCGACCCAGACGAGTTCGTACGCGCCAAGACGCAGGATGTTCCGGTCGACGACGGGCATCCGGTCGAGCGTCCATCCGACGGCGTACTGCGAGATCAGCTCGTCGATGCGGGAAGCGTGGTTCTCGTACCCCTCGACGAGCTCCATCGTGTACTCGCTGACCGGCGGCTGCCGGGTGTCGGAGCGCGCGTGGCGCACCCAGTCCGCGAGGACCGTCAGGACGTCTGCACCGCGCTGGTCGGCCTCGAAGAGGATCTGGAAGGCACGCTTGCGGGCCGTGTTACGGGCGGCCACGGTTAGCTGTTCACCCGGCCGAGGTAGCTGCTGTCGCGGGTGTCGACCTTGATCTTCTCGCCGGTGGTGATGAAGAGCGGCACGTTGATCTGGTGGCCGGTCTCCAGGATGGCGGGCTTGGTGCCACCGGTGGAGCGGTCGCCCTGGACGCCCGGCTCGGTCTCCTGGATGGTGAGCTCGACGGCGGCGGGCAGCTCGACGAAGAGGACCGAGCCCTCGTGCTGCGCGACGGTGGCCGTGAAGCCCTCGATCAGGAAGTTCGCGGCGTCGCCGACGGCCTTCTTGTCGATGTGCAGCTGGTCGTAGGTCTCCATGTCCATGAAGACGAAGTACTCGCCGTCCATGTAGGAGAACTGCATGTCGCGCTTGTCGATCGTGGCCGTGTCGACCTTGACGCCGGCGTTGAACGTCTTGTCGACAACCTTGCCGGAGAGCACGTTCTTGAGCTTGGTGCGCACGAAGGCCGGGCCCTTGCCGGGCTTGACGTGCTGGAACTCGACGACGGACCAGAGCTGGCCGCCTTCGAGCTTGAGCACCAGGCCGTTCTTGAGGTCGTTCGTGGAAGCCACGGTTGCGGAATCTCCTGGACTGACGTGGACGACGCCGGGGCACGCGCCGCGGTGGGTACCGCTAGAGCGCGAGCAGCTCCTTGGTCGTAATGGTGAGTAGCTCGGGTCCGCCGTCCGCTTCGCAGCGGACGACGAGCGTGTCATCGATCCGGACCCCGCCCCGGCCCGGGAGGTGGACCCCCGGTTCGACGGTGACCGGCACGCAAGCGTCCAGTTTACCCATGGCCGCGGGCGCCAACTGCGGGTCCTCGTCGATTTCGAGTCCGACGCCGTGTCCGATGCGCGGAGCGAGCCCGTCCGCGTAGCCCGCGGCATCCAGTACGTGGCGTGCCGCGCGGTCCACGTCACGGCAGGCGGCACCGGGGGTCAGGGCCTCGCGACCGGCCCGCTGAGCGGCGAAGACGAGGTCGTACAGCTCGATCTGCCAGTCCGCGGGTGAGGTGCCGATGACGAAAGTGCGGCCGATCTCGCTGCGGTAGCCGCGGTAGCAGGAGCCCAGACAGACGGAGAGGAAGTCGCCCTCCTCGACGCGCCGGTCGGTGGGCCGGTGCCCGCCGCGGCCCGAGTTCGGCCCGGTGCCGACGGAGGTCGCGAAGGCCGGTCCGTCGGCCCCGTGGTCCACGAGACGGCGCTCAAGCTCCAGCGCGAGGTGCCGCTCGGTGCGCCCCACGAGGATCGACTCGAGCAGTTCCCCCAGCGCCTGGTCGGCGATCTCGGCGGCGATCCGCAGACAGGAGATCTCCTCCTCGTCCTTCACGAGCCGCAGCTGCTCCACGCCCTGCCCGAGGTCCGTCAGGCGCACCCCCGGCGCGACGGAGGCCAGCGCGTGGTGCCGGGCCACGGTGAGGTGGTGCTCCTCCACGGCCAGCGTCTCGGCCCCCTGCGCCGCGGCCTGCCCCGCCCCCACGACGGCCGGATCGCCCCCGGGCGTCGCGAGCACATGCGCCCGCAGCCCCGCGTCGGCCAGCTCCGTCCCCGGCTCCTCCCCCGGCGGCCGCCCACACACCAAGACGTCCTCGGTCCGCCCGAGCAGCAGCACGGCTCCGCTCGGCGCCGCACCCGCGAGATAGCGCACATTGGCGGGCCGCGACACCAGCGCGGCCGCGCTCCCACCCCCCGCACAGCGCTCCCTGAGCCGCTCCCTGCGCGCGGCGTACACCTCTGACATGGGGCGAGCCTATGAGCGCGGAAGCGGTACGGCCGGTTCAGCGCGTCCGGACGGGCGGTGGCGGCTGCGCGCCGGGCGGTGGGGGCGGCGCGGCTGGCGGTGGGGGCGGCGCGGCTGGCGGTGGGGGCGGCGCGACCGGCGCGGGGCGTGCGGGACTTCCGGCGGGCGAGTGGTGGCTCCCTCTCACCCGTGCGACGCGGGCGACGTCCGGGTGCTCAGGTGTCGCAGCCGACCCCGTCGCCGTCGCGGTCGAGGTGGCGGCCGTAGCCCGGCTCGCCGCGATGCACGGGTGCCGCGCCCGCCGCTCGGGCCGCCGCGCAGTTCTCGTAGTGGACGGCCCCGCCGCCGGAACCGCCGCCGGAACCGTCGTCGCCCGAACCACCCGGCTCGTCGTCGCCCGAGCCGCTGCCGGGGGGCCGCACCGTGACGGTCGCCTTCACCGTCTTCGTCGTGCGCACCGTGACGGTGTCCGCCGGTTCGGGCGTGGCCTTCTCCGTCCTGGCCTTTGGGGTCACCGTCGTGGTCGCCGTGACCGTGGGCCGTGCGGCGGCCTCCGTGGACTTCTTGTCGCCCTCGGGCTCATTGCCGCTGGCTCCCGCTCCGATGCCGATCAGGAACGCGACGGCGAGAGCGGGGATCACGAAGCGCTTTCGCGCCCACTTGGGCGCGGTGCGGGGTGTGCCGGGTGGTGTGACGTGCGGAGTGGTCATCTCGTCCCCCGAGGACTGATACCGCTGGGCCCCGACCGTAGCGCCGGTGCGTCCGGCGCGTAGGAGCTTCGGGGGTGGGGGTGACCTACTCGTGACGTGTGAACCGTACGGCTGAGGCCACCGCTACCGTCACGCGCGCTCCGGCGCCCTCACCACTGGGGCGGGCTCGCGATCGCGCGGGCCAGGACGTCGTCCAGGAGGCGGGCCGTCGCCGGGACGTCGAGCTGGGAGTTGTCGATGATCGGCAGCCCCGAGCCGTACCACCCGGCCATGCGGCCGTGGATGCGGGCGACCTCTTCGTCCGTGAGGCGGCGGTTGCCGCTGCGCTGGGCGTTGCGCTCCAGGACGACCTCAAGACCGGGGAGCAGGACGACGGGCAGCAGACCGGGGCCGACGTGCCGCTTCCAGCCGCCGAGGCCGACCACGGGCCGGTCGGGGAAGACGGCGTCGTCGAGGATGCAGGAGATGCCGTTGGCCAGGAAGTTCCGCGCGGCGAAGCCACAGGTGCGGCGGGCCAGGCGGTACTGCGCCTCGGAGTGGTCGTTCCAGCCCGACTGGGGGTCGGCGAAGCCCGAGCGCACCCATTCGCGCACGTCGTCGAGGCTGATGTGGGACGTCGGCACGCGCCGGTGCTCGGCCCAGAACTTCGCGACGCTGGTCTTGCCCGCGCCCGCGGGGCCGATGAGGAGCACGGCGAGCGTGGTGGAGCCCGTGTCGGCCCGGGCCGTGCCGGGCGGCGGGCTCGGCATGGCGACGGGGCCGCCGGGCGGTAGCTGGATGTGGCCGGTGGTGTCACGGGCGGGCGGCGGGGCCGCGGGGGCGTGGTGCGCGGCGGGGCCGGTCTGGGCGTGCCCGGTGGCCGCGGGGTGCGGGGCGTGACCTGGGGCGTGCGGGGCGGGCGCGTGCGATGCCGGACCAGGAGCGTGCGGAGCCTGCGGGGCCGGCCCCGGGGCATGCGGAGCCTGGGGAGCCGGTCCCGGGCCGTGCGGCGCACCCGGCACATGCGGAGCCGGTGCGTGCGGTGCACCCGGTGCGTGCGAGGCGCCCGGCGCCCCGGGCACGTGCGGCGGAGGGGAGCCCGGAGCCGCACCCGGCGGCGGACCGCTCGGGTGGTGTGCGGCCGGGGACCAGCCGGTGGCCGGTCCGTGCCCCGGCTGAGGGGGCGGCGGCAGCGGAGACCCCACTGCGTGCTGCATCCGGTGCCACTCCGTCTCGTACGACTGCTGATGCGGGCGGCAGCCGGGGCCACCCTTACCGAACGGTACCGTCCCCGGCCGACGTTGTGTGAACGGCCGGGGCGGCCGAGAAGTGCCCATGGCTGATTCGGTCCGCCCCGAACAGGGCGGATCGGGCGGTCAGTCGGCGACTTCCCCGTACGCGGCGAGCAGCACCGCCGGGTCCGGGCCCTCCAGGACGGTGGGCTTGGCGAGACCGTCGAGGACGATGAAGCGCAGCAGGTCACCGCGGGACTTCTTGTCGACCTTCATGGTCTCCAGGAGCTTGGGCCACTGGTCGTAGCGGTAGCTCAGCGGCAGCCCGACGGACTCCAGGACGGTGCGGTGACGGTCGGCGGTCGCGTCGTCAAGGCGGCCCGCCAGGCGGCCGAGTTCGGCCGCGAAGTGCATGCCGATGGCGACGGCGGCGCCGTGCCGCCACTTGTAGCGCTCGTTCTTCTCGATGGCGTGCGCCAGCGTGTGACCGTAGTTGAGGATCTCGCGCAGGCCCGACTCCTTCAGGTCACCGGAGACGACCTCCGCCTTGACCTGAATAGAACGTTCGATCAACTCAGCCGTGTGAGGTCCCGCCGGCGTGCGGGCGCCCTCCGGGTCGGCCTCGATGAGGTCGAGGATGGCCGGGTCCGCGATGAAGCCCGCCTTGATGATCTCCGCGAGCCCGGAGACGTAGTCGTGCACCGGCAGCGAGTCGAGCGCCGCCAGGTCGCAGAGCACACCCGCGGGCGGGTGGAAGGAGCCCACCAGGTTCTTGCCCTCGGCGGTGTTGATGCCGGTCTTCCCGCCGACCGCCGCGTCGACCATGGCGAGCACGGTCGTCGGCACAGCGATCCACCGCACCCCGCGCAGCCAGGTCGCGGCCACGAATCCGGCCAGGTCGGTGGTGGCACCGCCGCCGACGCCCACGATCACGTCGGTGCGCGTGAAGCCGGACTGGCCGAGCGCCTTCCAGCAGTACGCGGCGACCTCGGCGGTCTTGGCCTCCTCGGCGTTGGGCACCTGCACGGCCACGGCCTCGTACCCCTGGTCGGCCAGGTCCTGGCGCAGCGCGTCGCCGGTCTCGGCGAGCGACTCGGGGTGAATGACGGCGACCCGCTTGGCGGAGTCGCCGATCAGGGCGCCGAGTTCACCGAGCAGCTGCCGCCCGACGAGCACCTCGTACGGCTCGGTGCCCGCCGTGCCGCCGACGTGGATGCGCGTCACTGCCTCGCTCATGCTTCCTTCAACTCCAGTGCGTCGAGGACCGCTTCCGCGACCTCTTCGGGGGTGCGGTCGTCCGTGGCGACGACGGCGCGGGCGACTTCTTCGTACAGATGGCGGCGCGCGTCCATCAGCTCGCGCCACTGCTTGCGCGGGTTGACCAGGAGCAGCGGGCGGGCGGCGTTGAGCCCGACCCGGCGGACCGCCTCCTCGACGTCCATCGCGAGGTAGACCACGGGCAGGCCGCGCAGCAGCGCGCGCGTGCCCTCGTCGAGGATCGCGCCGCCGCCGAGGGCGAGGACGCCCTTGTGGTCGGCGACGGCGGTCCGCACCGCCGCGCGCTCGCGCTCGCGGAAGTACGGCTCGCCCTCGTCGAGGAAGAGGTCGGCGATCTCACGGCCCTCGGTGGCCACGATGTCGGCGTCGGTGTCCCGGTAGGCCACGCCGAGCCGGTCGGCCAGGAGCGCGCCGACCGTGGACTTGCCCGAGCCCATCGGGCCCACGAGCACGACGCGCGGCCCGGTCCCCGATCCGGTCGCGTCGGCCGTCACCGGATCTGGAGGTTGTCGAGGTACGAACGGACGTTGCGGCGGGTCTCGGGCACGCTGTCGCCGCCGAACTTCTCCGCGACCGCGTCCGCGAGCACCAGCGCCACCATGGCCTCGGCGACGATCCCGGCCGCGGGGACGGCGCAGACGTCGGAGCGCTGGTGGTGCGCCTTGGCCGCCTCGCCGGTGGCCACGTCGATGGTCGCGAGGGCGCGCGGGACGGTCGCGATGGGCTTCATCGCGGCGCGCACCCGCAGCAGCTCACCGGTGGAGAGGCCGCCCTCGGTGCCGCCGGAGCGGCCGGTGGCGCGCTTGACGCCGTCGGCGGTGGCGATGATCTCGTCGTGCGCCTTCGAGCCCGGCACCCGCGCGAGGTCGAAGCCGTCGCCGACCTCGACGCCCTTGATCGCCTGGATGCCCATGAGCGCACCCGCGAGCCGCGCGTCCAGACGCCGGTCCCAGTGCACGTGCGAGCCGAGTCCCACCGGCACGTCGTACGCGAGCACCTCGACCACACCGCCCAGGGTGTCGCCGTCCTTGTGGGCCTGGTCGATCTCCGCGACCATCGCCTTCGACGCGTCGGCGTCGAGGCAGCGCACGGGGTCGGCGTCGAGCTTCTCGACGTCGGCGGGGGTCGGGTACACGCCGTAGGGAGCCTTGGCCGCGGCCAGCTCCACGACGTGGCTGACGATCTCGATCCCGGCCGTCTCCTTCAGGTAGGAGCGGGCGACCGCGCCGAGGGCCACGCGGGCCGCGGTCTCGCGGGCGGAGGCGCGCTCCAGGATCGGCCGGGCCTCGTCGAAGCCGTACTTCTGCATGCCCGCGAGGTCGGCGTGGCCGGGCCGGGGCCGGGTCAGCGGGGCGTTGCGGGCCAGCTCGGCGAGGACGCCGGGCTCGACCGGGTCGGCCGACATGACCTGCTCCCACTTGGGCCACTCGGTGTTGCCCACCATGACCGCGACGGGCGAGCCCATGGTCAGGCCGTGCCGGACGCCGCCGATGAACGTGACCTCGTCGCGCTCGAACTTCATGCGGGCGCCGCGCCCATAGCCGAGGCGCCGCCGGGCGAGGTGGTCCGCCACCATGTCCGTGGTGATCGGGACGCCGGCCGGAAGGCCCTCCAGCGTCGCCACCAGTGCGGGTCCGTGGGACTCCCCCGCGGTCAGCCAGCGCAACCTGCTCAACGGTGCTCCTCATGCTCGCGCCTGGAACTGCTTGTCGGCGCGACCGGGTGCGCGGCCCTGGCCCGCCACCCCCGATCCTCCCACGTCCGGGGGCGTGACCCGGCGCCCGGTCCATCTGACGGACGCCGGGACGGACACCGCGACCCCGCGCACCCCGTGCGGCAGCCGTCAGCGCTCCGCGAGCGCCCGCTCCCCCGCCTTGCGCATCACGTCGAGCGGCCCGGGCGTCCGCCCCGTCATCTGCTCGACCTGCAGCACCGCCTGGTGCACCAGCAGGTCGAGCCCGCTGACGACGGCGCCGCCGTACGCCGACCAGCGCGCCGCGAGCGTCGTGGGCCAGGGGTCGTACAGCACGTCGAAGAGCGTGGTGGGCCGCTCCGGCACGACGTGGGACAGCGCGTCCGTGGTGCCCGCCGGGGTGGTCGCGATGACCAGCGGCGCGTGCAGTCCGCGCTCGGCGTCCGCCCAGTCGGCGGTGCGCACCTCGATGTCGAGCCGTTCGCCCCACTGCCGCATCTCGGCGGCGCGGGCCTCGCTGCGTACGTACGCGACGACCTCGCCGGTACAGATCCGGGCGAGCGCGGCAAGCGCGGAGGAGGCGGTGGCGCCCGCGCCGAGGATCGCGGCGGACTCGACCTGCTCGATGCCGCGCTCCCGCAGGGCGGCGACCATACCGGGGATGTCGGTGTTGTCGCCGGTGAGGCGCCCGTCGTCGGTCCGCACGACCGTGTTGACGGCCTCCACGGACGCGGCGGTGTCGCTGACCGCGTCGAGCAGCGGGATCACGGCGCGCTTCAGCGGCATCGTGAGGGAGAGCCCCGCCCACTCGGGCCCGAGCTGTTCGAAGAACCCGGGCAGCGCCTCCTCGTCGACCTCGAAACGGTCGTACGACCAGTCGGTGAGGCCGAGTTCGGCGTAGGCGGCGCGGTGCAGCACCGGGGAAAGGGAATGAGCGATGGGCGAGCCGAGTACCGCGGCCCGCCGGCCGTTGACGCTCACTGTCCGTTCTGCTCCTTCAGGTATTTCTCGCGGTTCCGGTTCTGCTCCTCGTTCGTCTCCGCGAAGAGCGTCTTGTCGGCGCTGACGGAGACGAAGTAGTACCAGTTGCCCTTGGCCGGGTGCAGCGCGGACTTGATCGCGACTTCGCCGGGGTTGCCGATCGGTCCGGGCGGCAGGCCCTTGATCTTGTAGGTGTTGTACGGGTCCTTCAGCTTGCGGAGTTCGTCGACGGAACCGATGGCCAGCTTGGACTGGCCCTTCAGGTAATTCACCGTCGAGTCGAAGTCCAGCAGGCCGTAGGTCTCGGTATTGCCGGGCTTGAGGCGGTTGTAGACGACCGTCGCGACCTTCTCGAAGTCGTGCTTGTATTTGCCCTCGGCCTGGACGAGGCTCGCCACCGTGACGACCTGGAGCGGGTTCTTCAGGCCCAGTTCCGAGGCCTGTGCCTCGATGCCCATCGCGTCGTACTTCGCGGTGGCCTCGGCCACCATCTTCCGCAGGACTTCCTTGGGCTGCTGGCCCTTGGCGACGGGATAGCTGGAGGGGTAGAGGAATCCCTCCAGGGGGTCCATGACCTCGCTGCCGATGTTCGCCGACGCCCATTTGGGCAGGCCCAGGCTGCGCCATTCCTTCTGCGCGACACCCTTCGTGGTGCCCTTCTTGAGCTTCAGCCGCTCATCGATTTCCGCGTACACACGCACATTTCGCGTGCCTTCCGGGATGATGAGGTTGTTGCGGCTCTTCGGGCTGAGCATCAATTCGACGGCGGACGCGGCCGACATCTGTTTCTTCAGGGTGTAGACGCCCGCCTGGATCTTCTGTCCGTCCGGGTTCTTTCCCTGTGCGGAGACGAATGCGTCGACGCTCTTGACGACCCCTGCGGCCTTGAGTCGATTGCCGATGTCGTAGCCGCCGGATCCCTTTTCGATGGTGACGGTGACATTCGACGCGGTGCCGTCGCCGGAATAGTCCGGGGCCGTGCCGAAACGATCCTGGTAGAACTGATAGCCGAAGTAGCCGATGCCGCCGAGGCCACCGGCGAAGACCACGGTCACGACCAGGCAGGCGCAGCCACTGCGGCGTTTCTTGGGTTTCTTGCCGCCGCGGCCGCGCCGGTCCCCGCGACCGCCGCCGCGGCCGGGCTCGTCGTCGTCCTCGTCGGCGCCGTCCGCGAAGAAGGCGTGCTCGCCCTGGTCGGGCCCGGGGTCCCAGTCCGTCTCGGGGTCCGGCTCGGGTGCGGGGCGCCGACGGCCCGGCGGCTCGGGCGGCGGGTAGGCCTCCGGCGTGCCGTAGTAGTCGGGGCGCTCCTCGGCGTAGGACCCGGGCTGCCCGCCGTAGGGGTCCACCGGGTCACCGCCGTACGGGTCCTGTCGGTGCTGCCCGGTGTCCCAGCCGCCGTCGCCGGGCTGGCCGCCCCCGCCGTACTGGGCCTGGGCGGGCGCGTATCCCTGCTGGTCATAGCCCTGCTGGTCGTAGCCCTGGGAGCCGTAGGCCTGCTGCTGGCCCGAGTTCCAGTCGCCGTAGGGGGCCTGCTGCTGCGGGTGCTGGGGCTGCTGGGCCCCCTGAGGGTGCGACTGCTGCTGCGGGTACTGCCCTTGCTGTGGGTGGGGCTGGTGGTGCGACTGCTGGGGGTGCTGCTGATGGGGCTGGTGCGGCTGCTGGGGGTGGTACTGCTCCTGGCCGCCGTAGGGGGACGAGCCGTCGGCCTGCTGTCCTCCCCATCCGCCGTCCCCGTACAACGGGTCCTCGGGATGCCACGGTTCGGAGCCTGGGCCCCGGCCATACTCAGTCATCGATCCCCTACGAGCCGCGAGGCGGGGGCCGCCGGCTGGATGTCAGGGCAACCGTTCCGCCTCTTGATGCTGTGCGGCAGCTGTTCGAACGCCGCCGCATCGCGCGGAACGTTACCGTATCGCGATCAGATGACCACTTCGACGCCCTCGCCGGGGGCCCTTCCTGACGCCCGTTCGGACTCCAGCGCCTGCTGCAGGATCACCACGGCGGCCGCCTGATCGATGACAGACCTGCCCTTTTTGGACTTCACGCCGGAGGCGCGCAGGCTCTGACTGGCCGTCACTGTGGTCATCCTCTCGTCCACGAGTCTCACCGGAACGGGCGCAATCCCGGCGGCGAGCTCCTGGGCGAAGCCGCGGACCTTCACGGCGGCCGGGCCCTCGCCCCCCTTGAGGGAGCGAGGGAGGCCGACGACGACCTCGATCGGCTCGTACTCCTCGACGAGTTGCTTGAGCCTGCGGTGGGCGGCCGGGACATCACGTCCCGGCACGGTCTCCACCGGTGTGGCGAGGATCCCGTCGGGGTCGCACGAGGCGACCCCGATCCGGGCGTCCCCGACGTCGATCGCGAGCCTGCGCCCGCGACGGATGCCTTCGGTCATCGGGGCGGGCCTCAGGCCGTCTCGGTGACGAGGCGCTCGACGGCGGCGATGGCGTCGCCGATGGCGGCCACGTTCTGGCCGCCGCCCTGGGCGACGTCCGGCTTGCCGCCGCCTCCGCCACCGAGGGTCTTGGCGGCGGTGCGCACCAGGTCACCGGCCTTGAGGCCGCGCTCACGGGCGGCTTCGTTGGTGGCGATGACCGTGAGGGGCTTGCCGTTGGCCGAGGTGAACAGGGCGACGACGGCCGGGCGGTCACTGGGGATGCGGCCGCGCACGTCGAGGACCAGCTTGCGCAGGTCGTCGGCGCCGGTGCCGTCCGGGACCTGGCCGGTGACCAGGGCGAGGCCGTGGATGTCCTTGGCGCCCTGGGCGAGACCGGCGGCGGCCTGGAGGACCTTCTCCGCGCGGAACTTCTCGATCTCCTTCTCGGCGTCCTTGAGCTTGGCGAGCATGCCGGAGATCTTCTCGGGCAGCTCCTCGGGACGGCCCTTGACCAGCTCCTGGAGCTGGGCGACGACCGTGTGCTCCTTGGCCAGGAAGTTGTACGCGTCGACGCCGACGAGGGCCTCGATGCGGCGCACACCCGAGCCGATGGAGGACTCGCCGAGCAGCTTGACCAGGCCGAGCTGGGCGGTGTTGTGCACGTGGGTACCGCCGCACAGTTCCTTGGAGAAGTCGCCGATCGTCACGACGCGCACGCGCTCGCCGTACTTCTCGCCGAACTCGGCGATGGCGCCCTGCTTCTTGGCGTCGTCGATCGACATGACCTCGGCCTGGACGTCCAGCTCGCGCGAGAGCACGTCGTTGATCTTCTGCTCGACGTCCGTCATCACGGTCGTGGGCACGGCCGACGGCGAGCCGAAGTCGAAGCGGAAGCGCCCCGGCTGGTTCTCCGAGCCGGCCTGGGCGGCCGTCGGGCCGAGCGCGTCGCGCAGCGCCTGGTGCGTGAGGTGTGTGGCGGAGTGGGCGCGGGCGATGGCGCGGCGGCGGTGGGAGTCGATCGAGGCCCACACCGGGGCGCCGACGGTGATCTCGCCGACCTGCACGACGCCCTTGTGGACGTGCACGCCAGGCACCGGCTTCTGGACGTCGCGGACCTCGACGACGGCGCCGCTGTCCAGGCGGATGCGGCCGGTGTCGCCGATCTGGCCGCCGCCCTCGGCGTAGAACGGGGTGCGGTCGAGGACGATCTCGACCTCGTCGCCCTCGGTGGCGGCGGGCGAGGAGACGCCGTCGACGAGGAGGCCGACGATGACGGCCTCGTTCTCGGTGGCCGTGTAGCCCGTGAAGTCCGTGGCGCCGGCGTTGTCGGCGATCTCGCGGTAGGCGCCGAGGTCGGCGTGGCCGGTCTTCTTGGCCTGGGCGTCGGCCTTGGCGCGCTCCCGCTGCTCCTTCATCAGGCGCCGGAAGCCGTCCTCGTCCACGGTCAGGCCCTGTTCGGCGGCCATCTCCAGGGTGAGGTCGATCGGGAAGCCCCAGGTGTCGTGGAGCAGGAACGCCTTGTCGCCGGGCAGCACCGTGGAACCGGCGGCCTTGGTGTCGGTGACGGCGGTGTCGAGGATGTTCGTGCCGCCCTTGAGGGCCTTCAGGAAGGCGGCCTCTTCGGCGAGGGCGACGGTCTCGATGCGCTTGCGCTCGGTGAGCAGCTCCGGGTACTGCTCGCCCATGGTCTTGATGACCGTGTCGACCAGCTCGGCGACGACCGGTCCGGAGGCGCCGAGCAGGCGCATGTTGCGGACGGCGCGGCGCATGATGCGGCGCAGGACATAGCCACGCCCCTCGTTGCCGGGCGTGACGCCGTCGCCGATGAGCATCACGGACGTGCGCATGTGGTCGGCGACCACGCGCAGCGAGACGTCCGAGCCGTGCTCGGCGCCGTAGCGGACGCCGGTCAGCTCGGTGGCCTTGTCCATGACGACGCGCAGGGTGTCGGTCTCGTACATGTTCTGTACGCCCTGCAGGATCATGGCGAGGCGTTCCAGGCCGAGGCCCGTGTCGATGTTCTTCGACGGCAGGTCGCCGAGGATCGGGAAGTCCTCCTTGCCCGTGCCCGCGCCGCGCTCGAACTGCATGAAGACCAGGTTCCAGATCTCCACGTAGCGCTCGTCGTTGACGGCCGGGCCGCCCTCCTCGCCGAACTCGGGGCCGCGGTCGTAGTTGATCTCCGAGCACGGGCCGCAGGGGCCGGGGACGCCCATGGACCAGAAGTTGGGGCCCATGCCCAGGCGCTGGATGCGCTCGGCGGGGACGCCGATGACGTCGCGCCAGATGCGCTCGGCCTCGTCGTCCTCCTTGTAGACCGTGATCCAGAGCTTCTCCGGGTCCAGGCCGTAACCGCCCTTGTCCTGGGGCGAGGTGAGCAGCTCCCAGGCGAGCTTGATGGCGCCTTCCTTGAAGTAGTCGCCGAAGGAGAAGTTGCCGCACATCTGGAAGAACGTGCCGTGCCGGGTGGTCTTGCCGACCTCTTCGATGTCGGGCGTGCGCACGCACTTCTGCACGCTGGTGACACGGGGGGCGGGCGGCTTGGCCTCGCCGAGGAAGTAGGGCTTGAAGGGGACCATGCCCGCGGGTACGAGGAGGAGCGTCGGGTCGTCTGCGATCAGCGACGCCGACGGCACGACCTTGTGCCCACGCTCCTCGAAGAAGCTCAGCCAGCGGCGGCGGATTTCAGCCGACTCCATCAGTGGTCCTCATTCCGGTTGTACGAGTACGTCGTGTCCGTCGACTTGGCGAGGGACTTGGGGTGCTTCTTGGTGCCGGGTTCGACGAGCGCGAAGCGACGCTGCGCGGGCAGTTCGGGGTCGACCGGGGCGTTCACACCGAGGGCTTCGCCCAGCTCGGCCTCGCGCTCGGCCATGCCGTCGCGGACGTCGAGCGCGAAGTCCTTGATCCGGTGGCCCGCTTCGAGCGCCTTGTCGGCGGCCCGGGCGGCGAGGCTCTCCGGCGTCAGCTGCTTCAGCTTGCGGTTGACCTTGGTGGTGGCCCAGACGCCGGCGGCCGCGCCCGCGGTGAACCAGAACGTACGTCGGAACATCGCTGCGTCAGTCCTTCTTCCGCTTGCCCCGCCGTGCGGACGGGAGGGTGCGGCCCACGATCACCGTACGACGGGACGGCTTGGCGGGCACTTCCTTACGACTGAGGGCCCGGCGCACTCCGTAGCCGAACGCGGCCACCTTGACCAGCGGGCCGCCGAAGGTGGAGGCCACGGTCGTGGACAGCGCCGACGCGTTCGACGTGACTTCCTGGACATCCGAGGCGATGGCGTCCACGCGGTCGATCTGGGTCTGCGCGGAGCGCACGGCCGTCGAGGCGTCGGCAAGCAGCGGCACGGCCTGCTCGGTCACGTCCGCGACGAGCTTGGTGGTCGCCCTGAGCGTCTGCGCCAGCCTCGCCAGCGCCACGGCCAGGAAGGACACCAGAATCGCCCAGAAGACGGCCACCAGGATCCCGGCCACCTCGCCACCGGACACCGCTCACCGCTCCCTGAGACATCGCCCTGGTTTCCCCGTGGATCCCAAGGTCGTCGAACGTCGAAAAGTCGTCCTCCGACCCTATCGCGCCGGGGCCCCGGCTCCGTACCGCATTACCGCACGCGGTACTTGGGCGCGGCAGTCCGCGCAAGCCCGCGGCGAACTGATTGTACGGAATGCTTACGCCTGAGTACGCTCCGTACCCCATGCGACGCTCCCAGCGCCCCGACGACCGTCGGCACGACTCCGCCCGTTCCCGCGGCTGCCCGCCCGTCGCGGGGAACCTCCCGGCCGAGCTGACCGCCTTCTTCGGGCGCACCGCCGAACTGGCGGCGCTGCCCGCGGCCTTGGCCTCGGCCCGTCTGGTGACCGTGACGGGCGTCGGCGGCGTGGGCAAGTCACGGCTCGCGGCGCGGGTGGCGGCCGCGGTCGGGCCGCGGGACGGGGCCTGGCTGGTGGAGCTCGCGGGGGTGCGTGACCCGCATCTCGTGGAGCACGCCGTGGCCGGCGCCCTGGAGCTGACGGACCACACGAGCCGCTCGCCGCGGCAGGTGCTGCTCGACCGGCTCGCGGGGCGGGAACTGCTTCTCGTCGTCGACGGGTTCGAGCACCTCGTGGACGCGACGGCGTCGCTGGTGCGTGATCTGCTGCTGCGCTGCCCGGGGCTGCGGGTGCTCGCGGCGGGCCGCAGGCCGCTCGGCACGGCCGGTGAGCGGGTGCTGCCGCTCGCGCCGATGCCGGAGCCGGACGCGGCCGCGCTGTTCACCGACCGGGCGGCGGCGTGCCTGCCGGGCTTCGCGCCGGACGGGCGCGACCTCGCCGACGTGCGGGAGCTGTGCCGCCGTCTCGACGGGATCCCGCTCGCCCTGGAGCTGGCGGCGGGGCGGCTGCGGGTGCTTTCCCCGGGGCAGCTCCTGGCCCGCCTCGACGACCGGTTCCGGCTGCTCGCCGGTACGCGACGCGATGTGCCGCCGCGCCATCAGACCCTGCGGACCGCGATCGGCTGGAGCCATGAGCTGTGCACGGCGCGGGAGCGGCTCCTGTGGGCGCGGCTCTCCGTCTTCTCCGGGCCGTTCGACCTGGAGTCGGTCGAGTACGTGTGCAGCGGTGACGGGCTGCACGAGGACGACATCCTGGACGTGCTCGACGAGTTGCTCGCGCAGTCGCTGGTCTCCCGTGAGGAGAGCCCGACGGGGGTGCGCTACCGGATGCTCGACACGGTCCGGGCGTACGGCTCGGAGTGGCTGGAGGCGACCGGCGACGCGGCGCGGATGCGGCGCAGGCACCGCGACTGGTACATGGGGCTCGCCACCTGGTGCGAGCTGGACTGGTTCTCGCCCCGGCAGGCGGAGGTGGCCACGCTCGTCGAGTGCGAGCTGCCCAATCTGCGCACGGCCCTGGAGTTCTGTCTGACCGAGCCGGACGAGACGCACCTGGGGCAGTATCTGGCGGGCACGCTGTGGTTCTGCTGGGTGGGCTGCGGGCGCCTCGCGGAGGGCAGGCACTGGCTGGAGCGGGCCGTAGAGCTGGAGGGCGCGCACGAGGAGTCGCGGCTGAAGGCGCTGTGGGTGCTCGGGTACGTGGCGATCCTCCAGGGCGACACGGTGCCCGCGCTGTGCGCGCTCCAGGAGTGCAAGGACACGGCGGAGCGCACCGGCAGCGCGGTCGCGGAGGCGTACGCGGTGCACCGACTGGGCTGTCTGGCGCTGGTCACGGACGACATGCCGCGCGCGGAGCGGCTGCTGCGCACGGCGCTCGACCAGTACCGGCGGATCGGGGAGCTGAACAGCAACGTCCTGATGGGCCAGGTCGAGCTGGCGATGGCGATGGCCTTCCAGGGGGAGCTCGGGGACGCGGTGGAGCTGTGCGAGGACGCGCGCCAGGTCTGCGAGGACCACGGGGAGCGCTGGGCACTGGCGTACGCCCTGTACGTCCTGGGTTACGCGGCCTGGACGCACGGCGAGCACGGGCGGGCGTGGGACCTGGTCACGCGGTGTCTGGACCTGGACCACGCCTTCCACGACCTGCTCGGCACGGTGCTCGCCGTCGAGCTGCTCGCGCTGTTCACGGTGGCGGAGGGCGACGCGGCGGAGGCGGCGGTGCTGCAGGGTGCCGCGGCGCGGATCTGGCCGTCGGTCGGACTGCCGCTGTTCGGCTCGGAGCACTTCGGCGGGCCGCACGTCCTGTGCGAGGCGCAGGCGCGGGAGCGGCTCGGTGACGAGCGGTACGAGGCGTGTGTGCGGGCGGGCGCCGAGCTGAGCCCCGAGGTGGCGGTCTCGCGGGCGCTGCGCCGGTGCGCGGAGGTGACCGGGACGCGCCGCCCCGGCCGCGGCGAGGGGCCGGTGCCGCCGGGGGCCCCGGAAACGCGCGAACCCGCCGTCTCCCCGACCACGCGGGGCGGGGAGACGGCGGGCTGAAGCAGGTGAGGCTACGTCCGGGTCAGCGGGCGTAGTACTCGACGACGAGCTGCTCGTCGCAGATCACGGGGATCTCCTTGCGGTTCGGCTCGCGGTCCAGGCGGAAGGCCAGGGCCTTCAGGTTCACCTGGAGGTAGCGCGGGGTCTCGCCGTCGGCGGCGAAGCCACCCTCGCGCGCGACCTCGAACAGCGGCTTCTGGCGGCTGCGCTCGCGGACCATGACGACGTCGTCCGGCTTCACGCGGAAGGACGGCTTGTCGACCTTCTGGCCGTTGACCTCGATGTGGCCGTGGACGACCATCTGGCGGGCCTGGTAGATCGTGCGGGCGATGCCCGAACGCAGAACCAGGGCGTCGAGACGACGCTCCAGCTCGATCACCAGGGCCTCACCGGTCTTGCCCTGGGTCTTGGCGGCACGCTCGTAGGCGCGGACGAGCTGACGCTCGGACACGTCGTACTGCGCACGCAGACGCTGCTTCTCGAGCAGACGGACCTTGTAGTCCGAGTTCTGCTTGCGGCCGCGGCCGTGCTCGCCCGGCGGGTAGGGGCGGGCCTCGAAGTACTTGACGGCCTTCGGGGTCAGCGCGATGCCGAGCGCACGCGACTTCTTGACCTTGGGGCGGGACTGGTTCGGCATGAACCAAACACCTCTGTTTTCTGTACGGAATCGGCTTCACCAGGGTTAGGGGAGGTCGCATCCGCAGCCTGGGAAACCAGATGGGTCCGGTCGGTCGGACTCACCTGGCAGCCGTTCCCTGGTCTGGGCACTATGTGCAGCACGCGAGTGGCCCACCGACCGTGTCCCGGGATCCGGGAGGGTGGTGGGCTGCCCGCGACACCTTCGACGGTGCGCGACGCTCCTGGAACTTCCCCGCCCGGGGGCGGGGGCTCCGGCTGGATGTCCCGTTCTGGTGGTGCCGGTACGAGACCGGACACGGGACGCAGCACTTCGAGGGATTCTACAGGGCGGTCGGGACCGCTTGCGACACAGGGCCGTCAGGGGCGCTTGCGGCCCAGGTGCTTCCTGGTCCACTCGACGGCGTCGGCGTACCGGGCCTCGGCGCCGTGCCGGGTGGGGGTGTAGTACTCGCGGTCGCGCAGGGCCTCCGGGGCGTACTCCTGTGCGGCGATGCCCTCGGGCAGGTCGTGCGGATACACATAGCCCTGGGCGTGCCCCAGCTTGGCCGCGCCCTTGTAGTGGCCGTCGCGCAGGTGGGGTGGGACCGGGCCCGCGTGGCCCTTGCGGACGTCGTCGAGGGCGGCGCCTATGGCCGTGGTCGCGGCGTTCGACTTCGGGGCCAGGGCGAGGGCGATGGTGGCATGGCTGAGGGTGAGGGCCGCCTCCGGGAAGCCGATCATGGCGACGGCCTGGGCGGCGGCAACGGCGGTGGGCAGGGCCGTCGGGTCGGCGAGGCCGATGTCCTCGCTGGCCGAGATCATCAGGCGGCGCGCGATGAACCGGGGGTCCTCGCCCGCCTCGATCATGCGGGCCAGATAGTGCAGGGCCGCGTCCACGTCCGAGCCGCGGATGGACTTGATCAGGGCGCTCGCGACGTCGTAGTGCTGGTCTCCGGCGCGGTCGTACTTGACGGCCGCACGGTCGACGGACTCCTCCAGGGTCTGGAGCGTGATCTCCTGCTCGCCCTTGGAGAGGGCCGAGCCCGCGCCCGCTTCGAGGGCGGTGAGCGCGCGGCGGGCGTCGCCGCCCGCGATCCGCAGGAGGTGCTCCTCGGCGTCCTCGGGCAGGGAGACGGCGCCGCCGAGGCCGCGCTCGTCGGTGAGGGCCCGCTTCAGGAGTCCGCGCAGGTCGTCGTCCGTGAGCGGTTCGAGGGTGAGCAGCAGGGAGCGGGACAGGAGCGGGGAGATCACGGAGAAGTACGGGTTCTCCGTCGTCGCGGCGATCAGCGTCACCCAGCGGTTCTCGACGGCGGGCAGCAGGGAGTCCTGCTGGGCCTTGCTGAAGCGGTGGATCTCGTCGAGGAAGAGGACGGTCTCCTTGCCGTGGCCGCCGAGGGCGCGGCGGGCGCCGTCGATGACCGCGCGGACCTCCTTGACGCCCGCGGTGATCGCGGAGAGCTCCACGAAGCGCTTGTTCGTCGCCTTGGAGACGACGTACGCCAGGGTGGTCTTGCCGATGCCGGGCGGGCCCCAGAGGAACACCGACGATGCTCCGGCGGGGCCGCCGCTGCCTTCGACTAGTCGGCGCAGCGGCGATCCGGGCCGGAGCAGATGCTGCTGTCCGACGACTTCGTCGAGGGTACGCGGGCGCATCCGGACGGCCAGGGGACTGCTGGACGGGTCCTTCTCCTGGCGGTCTTCGGCTGCGGCGGTGAACAGGTCGGGCTCCACGTCGAAAACCCTATGCCACCCCACTGACAACCGGCCCCGGCCGCCTCAGACCCAGAGGTCGGAGCCCCAGCGCGTGAGGATCAGCATCGCGATGATCCCGATGTGCACGACCGGCAGGGCCCAGGAGAAGTCCTCGAAGAAGGTCTTCAGCCAGCCCGGCGCGGGCAGGAAGCCCTGGCGGACGTTGAAGGCCGTGACGTACCAGAACATCAGGATCGTGGCGACCCAGGCCAGGCAGCACCACAGGCACAGCGCGTTGATGCGGTACAGCGACTGGAACTGCAACCAGGTGCAGAAGCCGACGCCGAAGAGCGTGCCCGCGTTGAAGGTGAGCCAGTACCAGCGCGGGAAGCGGGCGCGGCCGAGCAGGCTCATGCCGACACCGATCACGACGGCATACGCGGCGAGGCCCAGCATCGGGTTCGGGAAGCCGAACGCCTCCGCCTGGTCGCTCTTCATGATGCTGCCGCAGGCCACGACCGGGTTGATGCTGCAGCCCGGCTGGAAGTTCGGGTCCTTCAGGAGCTCGAACTTGTCGAGCGTGATGACCCAGGAGGCGAGCAGCCCGGCGGCTCCGGTGATCACCAGGAGCAGCGCCAGCGCCCTGCTGCCGCCGACGGCCCCCGGCGCGTCCTCGTGGTCCTGGCCGGCCGCGGCGCCGTCCTTCACTGGCTGCTTCACCGAGGTGGGTTTACTCATCACGCCGTTCCGTCGCTCGTGGTGGCCTGCGGGCAGGGACATTGTGCCGTACGTAGCTGTGTGTCCACCGATCGGTGGACACAAGCAGATACGTATGGGGGTCCCGCCGTGTTCGCTCCGGCGGAAGGCTCGATGTCATGACGACGCAACGCACGAAGTCATGACCGCGGAGAGGGTGACGCCATGACGGCAGGGGCAATGAGGACGGCGCCGGGGACGGCGGCGCCGAGAACGGCGGACACGGGTCAACTCGCTGTTGACGTCAGGGGTCTGCGCAAGAGGTACGGACCCGTGGCGGCCGTGGACGGCATAGACCTGAGGGTGGCGCACGGCGAGGTGTTCGGCGTCCTCGGGCCGAACGGCGCGGGCAAGTCCACGACCGTCGAGATCCTCCAGGGCCACCGCACGCGCGACGAGGGCGAGGTGTCCGTCCTGGGCGCCGACCCCGCGACGGCGGGACGCGCCTGGCGGGCCCGCGTCGGCATCGTCTGGCAGGACGAGTCGGCGCCGGCCGAGCTCACGGTGCGCGAGACGGTGAGCCACTTCGCGCGGTACTACCCACGACCGCGCCGACCGCAGGACGTGCTGGAGCTGGTCGGCCTCCAGGGGAAGGCGGACAGCCGCATCAAGGCGCTCTCGGGCGGACAGCGCCGCCGGCTCGATGTGGCGCTCGGCATCATCGGCGACCCGCGCCTGCTGCTGCTCGACGAGCCGACGACGGGCTTCGACCCGGCCGCCCGCCGCCAGTTCTGGGACGTCATCCGGGCCCTGGCGGACGAGGGCACCACCGTCGTCCTCACCACGCACTACCTCCAGGAGGCCGAGGCTCTCGCCGACCGCCTCGCGGTGATCGCCCGGGGCCGGGTCGTGGCCGAGGGCGAGCCCGCGGCCCTGCGCCGGGAGCACGGCGGCGAGGCCGTCGTCGAGTGGACCGAGCCCGACGGCGGCCCCCGTGACCTCCGCACCACGACCCCGACCCGGACCGTCGCGGAGCTGATGAGCCGCTTCGGCGGCGAGATCCCCGGCCTGCGGATCAGCCGCCCCAGCCTGGAGGACGTGTATCTGCGCCTGATCGGACACGAAGAAGCAGCGACGGCGGCGGAGGACGAGCGATGAGCACGACGACCGAGCGGCTTCCCGGGGCCTGGTGGCTGGGGCTGCACCAGGGCGCGCTGGAGCTGAAGCAGTTCTTCCGCCAGCGCGAACAGGGCGTGTTCACGTTCGCGTTCCCGGTGGTCCTGCTCTTCCTGTTCGCGTCGATCTTCAAGGACGATGTGGAGGGCGCGGGCGTCACGGCGTCGCAGCTGTATGTCGCCGCGATGATCGGCGCGGGGATCATGTCCATCAGCTTCCAGTCGCTCGGCATCGCCATCGCCATGGAGCGGGACGAGCAGGTGCTGCGGCGCCTGCGAGGCACCCCGATGCCACCGGCCTCGTACTTCCTCGGGAAGGTCTGGCTCGTCCTGGTCACCGGCCTCCTGGAGACCGTGGTGCTGCTCGTCGTCGGCGCGACGATGTTCGACCTGGAGCTGCCGACGTCCCCGGGGAAGTGGCTCACCTTCGCCTGGATCTTCGTGCTCGGCCTGACGGGCTGCGCGCTGCTCGGCGTCGCCGTCAGCAGCATCCCGCGGTCCGGGCGCAGCGCCTCGTCCGTGGTCGTACTGCCGTTCCTGGTGCTGCAGTTCATCTCCGGTGTCTATATAGCCATCGACACGGTTCCGGACTGGATGCTCACGCTCGGCGCCCTGTTCCCGCTCAAGTGGATGTGCCAGGGCTTCCGCGGGGTGTTCCTGCCGGAGTCGGCGCAGGTTCTGGAGCAGGCGGGGAGTTGGGAGTACGGGCGCATCGCGCTGGTGCTCACGGCCTGGTGCGTCGGAGGATTGGCGCTGTGTCTGTTGACCTTTCGCTGGAAGAGCCGCCGGGACGGGTGAGCGCGGAGCCCGGTCCCCGGGGCGGTAATCAGTGGGACCGCGGCTTCCTGCTCTGGGACTGCTACTTCGCCGTCGTGTGGGTCGGCACACTGGTCCTGGCGTTCGGCGTCGAGGTGCCCGGTGGCGCCGCCCGCCCGGCGTCGGCCGCGCTGGTCGTGCTGCTCCTCGTCTGGTACGTGGTCAGTGGCCGGGCGGTGCTGCTCACGGAGGGCGCCGACCAGCGTCGGGCGGTGCGCTATCTCGCCGTGGCCACAGTCCTGTTCGTGGCGTCCGGCGTCCTCGTCACCGAGACCCGGCTGCTGACCTTCGCCCTGGTGCCGCAGTGCTTCATCGCGCTGCGGGTCCGCCGCGCGATGATCACCCTCGCCGTGATCAATGTCGTGCCGGTGGCGGGCTGGGCACTGCTGTGGCGGCCGGACGCGCAGGACGTCTTCCTGAACTCGGTGGGTGCCTTGGTGTCCCTGGTGTTCGGCGCGGCGCTCGGCACGTGGATCATCCGCATCATCGCCCAGAGCCAGGAACGCGCGGACCTCATCGCGGAGTTGGAGGCGAGCCGCGGGGAGGTGGCCCGGCTGTCCGCCGAGCGCGGCGCCCTCGCCGAGCGCGAACGCATGTCCCGCGAGATCCACGACACCCTCGCCCAGGGGTTCACCAGCCTGCTGATGCTGGTCCAGGCCGTCGACGCGGAGCTGGACCACGATGCGGCGGCGGCCCGTCGCCATCTGGAGCTGATGCAGGCCACGGCCCGGCAGAACCTCGCGGAGGCCCGGTCCCTCGTGGCCGGGCGGGCGCCGGACGACCTGCGCGGCGGCTCCCTCCCGGACGCCCTGCACCGGGTCGCCGCCCGCCACGGCGCCGCCGTCACGGTCACCGGCACCGTCCGGCCTCTGCCGCCCGGCCTGGAGGTCGTCGCCCTGCGCTCCTGCCAGGAGGCGCTGACCAACGCGGCGAAGCACGCGGGCCCCGACGCCGAGGTGCGGGTCGCCCTCGACTACCGGCCGGGCGCGCTGACGCTGGCGGTCAGCGACACGGGGTGCGGTTTCGACACCGGCGCCCACCACGAGGGGTTCGGGCTGCGCGGGCTGCGGACGCGGGCCGCCGAGGTCAGCGGCACGGCCGAGGTGGTCAGCGCTCCTGGTGGGGGCACGACGGTCACGGTCCGGCTGCCGCTTGCCGAGTCGGACGGAGCCCCGGACTCCCGAGACGCCCGCGGCCGGCCGGAGCCCCCCGACTCCCCCGACCCGTCGGGGCCCGGCGCCGTCCCCGTACCCCGGCGCTCCCCCGCGCCCCAAGAATCCCCCGAGCCCCGAGAAGCCCCCGAAAGGACCGCCCCGTGATCCGTGTCCTGCTCGCCGACGACCACCCCGTCGTCCGCGAAGGCCTGCGCGCCATGCTCAGCGCCGAGCCCGACCTGGACGTCGTCGCCGAGGCGGCCAACGGACCGCAGGCCGAGGCGCTCGCCGCGCGGCTGCGCCCCGACATCGTCCTGATGGACCTGCGGATGCCCGGCGGCGACGGCGCGGACGCGATCGTCCGGATGACGGAGGCGGGCCTGCCGTGCCGGATCATCGTCCTGACCACGTACGAGACGGACCGTGACATCCTGCGCGCCGTCGAGGCGGGCGCGGCGGGCTATCTCCTCAAGGACCTGGCCCGGGGTGAACTCGCCGACGCGGTGCGGGCGGCGGCCCGAGGAGAGACCGTCCTCGCCCCGTCCGTGGCGGCCCGCCTCGTGGACCAGTTGCGCGCCAGACCGGAGCGGCCGCGGCTGTCGGAGCGTGAGACGGCCGTCCTGCGGCTCGTCGCGGAGGGCTGCACCAACGCCGAGATCGGCCGTCGGCTGCACATCGGCGAGTCGACGGTGAAGACACATCTGCTGCGCGTGTTCGGCAAGTTGGAGGTGGCGGACAGAACGGCGGCGGTGACGAGCGCGATGCGGCACGGGCTCCTGGAAAGCTGACCCGGAGGACTCACCTGGGGGACTCACCCGGAGAACGGGCCTGGAAGGCCGACCGGGGCCCCAACCCGCGCGCCCCACGACGTGGCCGGGCCCCGAGCCCGCGCTCCCCGGACATGGCTGGGCCCCGGGCGCGTATCCGCACCCGGGGCCCACCCCACAGCATCAGACCAGCTTGCTCTTCACCACGGCCACGATCTCGTCCACCGCGACCGCCTCCTGCTCGCCGGACTCCATGTCCTTGAGCTGGACGACACCCTCGGCGAGGTCGCGCTCACCGGCGACGACGGTGAAGCGGGCGCCCGACCGGTTGGCGTTCTTCATGGCGCCCTTGAGCCCCTTGCCGCCGTACGAGAAGTCGGCGGCGATCCCGGCCCGGCGCAACTCCGTCACCTTGGCGAACAGAACCCGCCGCGCCTCGTCGCCGAGTGGCACCGCGAACACGCTGGTGGCCGCGGGCAGGTCGAGGGTGATGCCCTCCGCCTCCAGGGCCAGCACCGTGCGGTCCACGCCGAGCGCCCAGCCCACGGACGGCAGCGCGGGGCCGCCGATCATCTCGGACAGGCCGTCGTAGCGCCCGCCGCCGCCGACCGCGGACTGCGAGCCGAGGCCGTCGTGGACGAACTCGAAGGTGGTGCGCGTGTAGTAGTCGAGCCCGCGGACCAGCTTCGGGTCGTCCTCGTAGGCGACGCCCGCCGCGGTCAGGAGCTCCCGCACCTGCTCGTGGTACGCCTTGCAGGCGTCGCACAGGTAGTCGGCCAGCATCGGGGCGCCCACGAGCTGCTTCTGCACGTCGGCGCGCTTGTCGTCCAGGACGCGGAGCGGATTGATGTCGATACGTCGACGGGTCTCCTCGTCCAGGTCGAGGCCGCGCAGGAAGTCCTGGAGGGCGGTGCGGTAGACCGGGCGGCACTCCTTGTCGCCGAGGGAGTTCAGCAGGATGCGGAACTCCTTCAGGCCGAGCGAGCGGTAGGCCTGGTCGGCCAGGATGATCAGCTCGGCGTCGAGCGCCGGGTCCTCCGCGCCGATGGCCTCGGCACCGACCTGGGAGAAGTGGCGGTAGCGCCCCTTCTGCGGGCGTTCGTAGCGGTAGTACGAGCCCGAGTACCAGAGCTTGACCGGGAGGTTGCCCGCCTTGTGCAGGTTGCCCTCGAGGGCGGCGCGCAGCACGGAGGCGGTGCCTTCGGGGCGCAGCGCGAGCTTGTCGCCGCCCTTGGTCTCGAAGGCGTACATCTCCTTGGTGACGATGTCGGTCGACTCGCCGACACCGCGCGCGAACAGCTCGACGTTCTCGAAGCCGGGCGTCTCGACATAGCCGTACCCGGAGTTGCGCAGCGGCGCGGCGATGGCCTCGCGGACGGCGAGGTAGGTCGCGGAGTCCGGCGGCAGCAGGTCGTACGTGCCCTTGGGGGCCTGGAAGGTACTCACGGGTTTTCTCTCGTCACATTCCTCGTCGGGGAGCGTCGGCTCCCAGGCCGGCGGCCACCTGGCGCAGATACGGGTTGGTGGCGCGCTCACGGCCGATGGTCGTGTGCTCGTTGTGGCCGGGCAGGACCACGGTCGAGTCGTCGAGCGGCAGGCACACGCGTGCCAGCGACTCGAGTATGTCGGCGTGCGATCCGCCGGGCAGGTCGGTGCGTCCGATGGAGCCGGCGAACAGCAGGTCGCCCGAGAAGAACACCGAGGGCACCTCGGCGGACTCGGGCAGCTGGAAGGTCACCGACCCCTTCGTATGCCCCGGCGCGTGCGCGACGGAGAAGTCGAGACCGGCGAGCTTCAGCTGCTCGCCGTCGGCCAGCTCCCTGAGGTCGGAGGGCTCCCCCACGGTCAGCTCGCCGAGGAGCTGCGCGCCGAAGGACCGGCCGATGGCCTTCTCCGGGTCGCTCATCATGTACCGGTCGTCGGGGTGGATCCAGGCGGGCACGTCGTGCGCGCCGCAGACCGGGACGACCGACGCCACATGGTCGATGTGGCCATGGGTGAGGATGACGGCGACGGGCTTGAGCCGATGCTTCCGGAGCGCTTCCTCGACTCCTTCGGTGGCCTGATGCCCCGGGTCGATGATCACGCATTCCTCGCCCGCGGCGGGGGCGACCAGGTAGCAGTTGGTCCCCCAGGCCCCGGCGGGAAACCCGGCAATGAGCACGATCGTCCTTCGTTTCGTCGTCCGGCGGAGGTGGCAGCGGAGATTGCGGCAGTTCAGAGCCTACCGGCGCTGCCGATTCCACAGCTAACCCATATACGGTACGGGGCACACGCGGCCGGTCACGCCGCGCGACGACGACCCAGGCGACGTACGACAGACGCGCCGACCGAGACGTACAAGGAGTGCACCCGGTGGTCAGCCAGGAACAGCGGCGCAAGCAGCTCGCGCGGGAGAAGTTCTTGCGGCAGCAGCAGCGGCGGGAGGCCGCGCGACGTCGGCGGCGGATGCGCAACGCGGTGATCGCCGGTGCGGTCGCCTTGGTGGTGGCGGGCGGCGCGGTCTCGTACGCGGCGGGCGCCTTCGACGACGGCGGCTCGACGAAGGACGACGCGGCCCCGACGCCGACGCCCAGCAAGCCGGAGAACCCCTGCGACAAGGCCGCGCCGGGCAAGATCAAGCCGCTCTCCTTCAAGAAGGAGCCCGCGCTCACCGTCGACAAGTCGGCCTCGTACCGGATGAAGCTGGCCACGACGTGCGGCGACATAGACATCGACATGGACGCGGCGAAGGCCCCGCACACCGTGAACTCGTTCAATTTCCTGGCGGGCAAGGGGTACTTGGACCACACCGCGTGCCACCGCCTGACCGCGGGCAACGTCAACGTCCTGCAGTGCGGCGACCCGAAGGGCACCGGCGAGGGCGACCCCGGCTACACCATTCCGGACGAGAATCTCAAGGACAAGCGGCTCAAGGGCGGCGTGTACCCGGCGGGCACGGTCGCCATGGCGAACAAGTACAAGCCGGATACGAAGAAGGGCCGCGACACCGGCGGCAGCCAGTTCTTCCTCGTCTACCAGGACAGCCAGCTGCCGCCCGACTACACACCGTTCGGGACCGTCTCCGAGGCCGGCATGAAGGTCCTCAAGAAGATCGCCGGAGCCGGTGAGAGCAGCGGGCAGGGCGACGGCGCACCGAACGCGACGGTCGTCATCGACAAGGCCACCGTACGTAAATCCTGACCACCGGCGGGCGAATTTCGCTCGCGCTGGATGCGGACAGCCGCCCCGCCGGTCGCCTATGTTGGCGGTGACGAAACTGTGGACGATGCCGGGGGCCCGTGGCCTTGTGCAGGCATCATGTGGAGGAGGCGCTGTGAGCAGCGACCCGTGGGGCCGCGTCGACGAGACGGGGACCGTGTACGTGCGTACGGCCGACGGCGGCGAGCGAGTGGTCGGATCGTGGCAGGCAGGTTCTCCTGAGGAGGCCCTGGCCTATTTCGAGCGCAAGTACGACGGTCTGGTCGTCGAGATCGGACTTCTCGAGCGCCGGGTGAAGACGACCGACCTGTCGGCCAAGGACGCGACGACCGCCATCGACCACCTGCGCCAGCAGGTCGACGAGGCGCACGCCGTCGGCGACCTGGACGCGCTCGGCAAGCGGCTCGACAAGCTGGTCGAGACCGTCGAGGCGCGCCGTGAGGAGCGCAAGGCCCAGAAGGCCAAGCAGTCGGACGAGGCACGGCACTCCAAGGAGGCGCTGGTCGCGGAGGCCGAGGAGCTGGCCCAGAGCGAGCAGTGGCGTGCGGCCGGTGAGCGCCTGCGCGCCCTGGTGGACACCTGGAAGGGGCTGCCCCGCCTCGACCGCAAGTCCGACGACGAGCTGTGGCACCGCTTCTCGCACGCCCGCTCGGCGTTCTCCAAGCGCCGCAAGGCCCACTTCGCGTCCCTGGACGCGCAGCGCGAGGACGCCCGCAAGGCCAAGGAGAAGCTGGTCGCGGAGGCCGAGTCGCTGTCGGGCTCGACGGACTGGGGTCCGACGGCCGCGCGCTACCGCGAGCTGATGGCCGATTGGAAGGCCGCGGGCCGCGCCCAGCGCGAGCACGAGGACGACCTGTGGAACCGCTTCCGCGGCGCCCAGGACGTGTTCTTCGCGGCGCGCAGCGCGGTCTTCGCGGAGCGCGACGCCGAGCAGGGCGAGAACCTGAAGCTCAAGGAGGAGCTGGCGGACGAGGCCGAGAAGCTCGTCCCGGTGACGGATCTGAAGGCGGCCCGCGCGGCCTTCCGGTCCATCAACGAGCGATGGGAGGCCATCGGCCACGTCCCGCGCGACGCCCGGCCGAAGGTCGAGGGCCGGATGCACGCGGTCGAGCGGGCTCTTCAGGAGTCCGAGGAGGCCGAGTGGCGCCGGACGAACCCGGAGGCGCGTGCGCGCGCCGAGGGCCTGACCGGTCAGCTCCAGGCCGCCGTCGACAAGCTCCGGGGCCAGATCGAGGCGGCGCGCACGGCGGGCAACGCCTCCAAGGCCGACAAGCTCCAGAAGGAGCTGGACGGCCGCCAGGCGCTGCTGGACCAGGCGCTGAAGGGTCTGCACGAGTTCGGCGGCTGAGTTTTTCGCCGACTGCGTTGTCTACGTAGAGGGGCTCCCACACAGACCGTGTGGGAGCCCCTCTACGTAGTGCCGCCTCTACGGCCTGCGCGCCGACGTCACCCGGTACACGTCGTACACGCCCTCGACTCCCCTGACCGCCTTGAGCACGTGGCCCAGGTGCTTGGGGTCGCCCATCTCGAAGGTGAAGCGGGAGGTGGCGACCCGGTCGCGGGAGGTCTGCACGGCCGCGGACAGGATGTTGACGTGCTGGTCGGAGAGGATGCGCGTGACGTCCGAGAGCAGCCGGGAGCGGTCCAGGGCCTCCACCTGGATGGCCACCAGGAAGACCGACGACTGCGTGGGCGCCCACTCGACCTCGAGGATGCGCTCCGGCTCACGGGACAGCGAGTCCACGTTCACGCAGTCGCTGCGGTGAACCGATACGCCACTGCCGCGCGTGACGAAGCCGATGATCGGGTCGCCCGGCACCGGCGTGCAGCAGCGGGCCAGCTTGACCCACACGTCGTCGACGCCCTTGACGACGACTCCGGGGTCGGCGTTGGAACGGCGCTTGGAGCGGCTGCGCGAGGGCGGCGCGCTCTCGGCGATGTCCTCGTTGGCGGCCTCCTCGCCGCCGAGCGCCTGGACGAGTTTCTGCACGACGCTCTGCGCGGTGACGTGGCCCTCGCCGATCGCCGCGTACAGCGAGGAGATGTCGGGGTAGCGCATCTCGTGCGCGAGGGTGACCAGGGAGTCGCCGGTGAGGATGCGCTGGATCGGCAGGTTCTGCTTGCGCATGGCACGCGCGATGGCGTCCTTGCCCTGCTCGATGGCCTCCTCGCGGCGCTCCTTGGAGAACCAGGCGCGGATCTTGTTGCGGGCCCGCGGCGACTTGACGAAGCCGAGCCAGTCCCGGGAGGGTCCCGCGCCCGCGGCCTTGGAGGTGAAGACCTCCACCAGGTCGCCGTTGTCCAGGGTCGATTCGAGCGGCACGAGCCGTCCGTTGACCCGGGCGCCTATGGTGCGGTGGCCGACCTCGGTGTGCACCGCGTACGAGAAGTCGACCGGGGTCGCGCCTGCGGGGAGCGCGATGACGTCGCCCTTCGGCGTGAAGACGAAGACCTCGTTGCGCGACAGGTCGAAGCGCAGGGACTCCAGGAACTCGCTGGGGTCCTCGGTCTCCTTCTGCCAGTCCAGGAGCTGGCGCAGCCACGCCATGTCGTTGAGGTGGTCGTCCTTGCCGGTCTTCTTCGGCACGTCGGTGCGCACCTTGGAGGCACCGGCGACGGCCTCCTGCTTGTACTTCCAGTGCGCGGCGATGCCGTACTCGGCGCGGCGGTGCATGTCGAACGTGCGGATCTGCAGCTCGACGGGCTTGCCGTTGGGGCCGATGACCGTCGTGTGCAGCGACTGGTACATGTTGAACTTCGGCATCGCGATGTAGTCCTTGAACCGGCCGGGGACCGGGTTCCATCGCGCGTGGACGGTGCCGAGCGCCGCGTAGCAGTCGCGGACGGTGTCCACGAGGACGCGGATGCCGACCAGGTCGTAGATCTCCGCGAAGTCACGGCCGCGGACGATCATCTTCTGGTAGACGCTGTAGTAGTGCTTGGGCCGCCCGGTGACGGTGGCCTTGATGCGGGCGGCGCGCAGGTCGGCCTGGACCTCGTCGGTCACTATGGCCAGGTACTCGTCGCGCTTGGGGGCGCGCTCGGCCACCAGACGCACGATCTCGTCGTACATCTTGGGGTAGAGGATCGCGAAGGCGAGGTCCTCCAGCTCCCACTTGATGGTGTTCATGCCCAGGCGGTGCGCCAGCGGAGCGTAGATCTCCAGCGTCTCGCGGGCCTTCTTCTCCTGCTTCTCGCGCTTGAGATAGCGCATCGTGCGCATGTTGTGCAGGCGGTCGGCGAGCTTGATGACCAGGACGCGGGGGTCCTTGGCCATGGCGACGACCATCTTGCGCACGGTCTCGGCCTGCGCGGCCTCGCCGAACTTGACCTTGTCGAGCTTGGTGACGCCGTCGACGAGCAGGGCGACCTGGTCGCCGAAGTCGCGGCGCAGGGTGTCCAGACCGTACTCGGTGTCCTCGACGGTGTCGTGCAGGAGGCCCGCCATCAGGGTCGCGGGGTCCATGCCGAGCTCGGCGAGGATGGTGGTGACGGCGAGGGGGTGCGTGATGTACGGGTCGCCGCTCTTGCGCTTCTGGCCGCGGTGCCAGCGCTCGGCGACCTGGTAGGCGCGCTCGATCTGGCGGAGCGTCGCGGTCTCGATCTTCGGGTCGTTGCTCCGCACTATGCGAAGCAGCGGCTCCAGAACCGGGTTGTACGGGTTGGAGCGCTGGACGCCGAGGCGGGCCAGGCGGGCGCGCACGCGGTTGGAGGATCCGGAGCGCTCGGCCTTGCCGCCGGCGGGGGGCTTGCTCGGGGCGGGGGTGCGGCCGGAGGGCGGGCGGACCGGCGGGGCGGCGGGCACCGGCGGGGCGGGCTGGGGCTCGGCCGGCGGCTTGGGGCGGGTCTGCTCGGCCGACCGCGTCTCGGCCGGTCGCGGCGCGCCCTGCTCGCCCTGTGCGGACGTCCCGCCGGGCGCGCTCGGTGCCTTCTTCGCGGGCGCGCCTGCGGGCGCCGCGGCCCGCTCGGCGGCCTTGGCGGACTTGGCGGCGGCAAGTGGCTGGGACTCGTCTGGCAAGAGCGCTCCCTGTGCGCGATCGGGTCCCCCGGTGAGGTCCCGAAGTGCCCATGGTATCGATCCTGGGCCGACGGCTCGCCCTCGGCCGGTGAGACGGCTCTGTACTGGAGAAACACCAGAGGCGGGCGCCGGATTCCGCCGGGCCCGCCTCTGTCGCCGCTTCGTGGTGCTGGAGTGCCCCGCACCGGCCGCCGCGGCCGGGCACTCCCTTCAGGGCCTCTGTCGCCCTCTCCCGGGTCCTCAGACCGTGAGCAGGGCCTCCAGGGGCGCGCCGTCCAGAACGGGATTCAGCCGCTCGCGGCCGTTCAGGAAGCCCAGCTCCATCAGGACCGCCACCCCGGCCACCTCGGCCCCGGCACGGCGGATGAGCCGCAGCGAGGCCTCGGCGGTGCCGCCGGTGGCGAGGACGTCGTCGATGACCATGACGCGGTCGCCCGCGGCCAGGTCCTCGGCGTGCACCTCGATCTCCGCGCTGCCGTACTCCAGGTCGTAGCGCTGGCTGAGGGTCGCCCCGGGGAGCTTGCCCGCCTTGCGTACGGGGATGAAGCCGACCCCGGCCTTCAGCGCGACCGGGGCGCCCAGGATGAACCCGCGCGCCTCCAGACCCACGACCTTGGTGGCCCCGTGCCGCACGCTCAGGTCGGCGAGGGCGCCGGTCAGAGCGGTGAACGCGGCCGGGTCCGCGAGCAGCGGCGTGATGTCCTTGAACAGCACGCCGGGCTCGGGGTAGTCCGGCACGTCACGGATGCGGCTCAGGAGCAGCGCGTTGACGTCGACGAGCTCGGTCATCGGCGCTTCCCCGACGGGCGGCCGCGGCCGCGGTTGCGGGCGGGCTGCGCACGGGGACCCGAGCGCGGGCCGACCACGGCGGGGGCGGAGTCCTCGTCGGGCTCCGCGTCCTGCGGGGTCTCGTCCGCGGAGACCGGGGCCTCGGCGGACTCGCCCTTGGCCGCGGCCGCCCTGCGCTTGGCGAGCACCCGCTTCTTGAGCGCCTTCATCTGCGGCTCGGTCTCCTTGAGATCGGCGACCAGCGGGGTCGCGATGAAGATCGAGGAGTACGCGCCCGCGGCGAGGCCGACGAACAGCGACAGCGAGATGTCGTTCAGCATGCCCGCGCCGAGGAAGCCGCCGCCGATGAACAGCAGGCCGGCGACCGGCAGGAGCGCCACCACCGTGGTGTTGATGGAGCGCACCAGCGTGCTGTTGATCGAGCGGTTGGCGACCTCGCTGTAGGTGAAGCGGGTCTGCTTGGCGAGGTCCTTCGACTGTTCCTTGAGGCTGTCGAAGACCACGACCGTGTCGTACAGCGAATAACCGAGGATGGTCAGCAGACCGATCACCGTGCCCGGTGTGACCTCGAAGCCCACGAGGGCGTACACACCCACGGTGATGGTGATGTCGTGGATGAGCGCGATCAGGGCGGCGAGCGCCATGCGCCACTCGAAGGCGATCGCCAGGTAGATCACGACCAGGACCATGAAGATCGCCAGGCCTTGCCAGGCCTTGTTGGCGATCTGTTCACCCCAACTCGGGCCCACGAGGTCGGCGTTGATGTCGTCGGCCTTCATGTCGAGCTTCTGGGCGAGCTCGGCCTTGACCTGGTCGGACTTGTCGGTGTCCACACCGGCGATCTGGATGCGCAGGGTGTCGTTGCCGAGCTTCTGCACGAGCGCGTCGTGGCCGGAGGCCTCTTCCGCGACCTCTTCCGCCTTGGCGACCGACACGCTGGTCTTCGGCGTGTTGAAGACGGCGCCGCCCTCGAACTCGATGCCCATGTTCAGGCCGCGCACCGCCAGGCCGACGATGGCCGTGATGGTGATCAGGATCGAGATGCCGTACCAGATCTTGCGCTTGCCGACGAAGTCGTAGCCGACCTCGCCGCGGTAGAGCCGGGCGCCGAGATCTCCAAGTTTCGACATCTCACGCCTCCTTCGGGGTCGAGTCGACGGGGGCGGCGGTCGCGGCGGCGCGCGAGCGGCGCAGCGGCGGCTTGGCGCCGAGACGCTTCGGGTCGAGGCCGGACCACTTGCCGCCGCCCGCGAAGAACTTCTTGCGGGCCATGATCGTCATCAGTGGCTTGGTGAAGAAGAACACCACGACGACGTCGAGCAGCGTGGTCAGACCCAGCGTGAACGCGAAGCCCTGGACCTTGCCCACGGTGACCACGAAGAGCACCGCGGCGGCGAGGAAGGACACGAAGTCGGACACCAGGATGGTGCGCCGGGCCCGCGGCCAGGCACGCTCGACGGCGGGCCGCAGCGTGCGGCCCTCGCGGATCTCGTCCCTTATGCGTTCGAAGTAGACGATGAACGAGTCGGCGGTGATACCGATGGCGACGATGGCACCACAGACCGCGGGCAGGTTCAGCGCGAACTTAATCGTCGGGCCGAGCAGCGTCATGATCGTGTACGTCAGTGCCGCGGAGACACCGAGGGACGCGATGGCGATGAAGGCCAGGCCGCGGTAGTACGCCACCAGGTAGATGATGACGAGCGCGAGGCCGATGGCACCGGCGATGAGGCCGGCGCGCAGCTGCTCGCCGCCGAGGGCCGCGCTGACCGTGGTGACGCTCTGCTCCTTGAAGGTCAGCGGGAGCGCGCCGTACGACAGGATGTTGGCCAGGTCCTTGGCCTCGTCCTGGGTGAAGCTGCCGGAGATCTCGGCCTCACCGGAGGTCAGCGCCTGCCGCACGTACGGAGCGGAGACGACCTCGCCGTCCATGACGATGCCGAACTCGTTCTGCGGCGGCTGCTTGCTGGCGAGCTTGCCGGTGATGTCACCGAACTGCTTCGTGCCCTTGCCGGAGAACTTCATCGTGACCTTCCAGCCAGCGGCACCCTGGGTGTCGTAGACGGCCTTCGCGTCATCGACCTCCTTGCCGTTGACCTCAGAGGGTCCGAGGATGAACTTGTCCCAGCCCTTGCCGTCGCCGCTCTTGCCGCAGGCCACGACCGGGTCGGTGGGCTTGACGCCCTCCTTGACCTTCAGACGCGCCGTCTTGTCGGTGCAGTCGAGCTTGGCGAACTGCTCCTGGAGCTTGGCCGTGGGGTCGGCCGGCGGCGTCGGGGCCTTCTTGCCGTCGTCCTTGCCCTTGTCGCCCTGGTCGCCCTTGTCCTTGGCGTCGCCCGTGGGCGTCCCGGACGGGGTGGGCTCGTCCTTCAGGCCGTCGGTGACGGAACGGCCCTGGGTCGTCGGCGTCCCGGTCGGCGTGGTCGCCTTGTCCTGGGGCTTCTCGCTCTCCTTGGACTTGTCGCCCTTGTCGCCGCCCGTGCCCTTGTCGCCCTGGTCGCCCTTGCCGTCCTTGTCGGAGGACGACGGCTTCGGCTTCGGCTTCTCGCCCGGGCCGGTGCTGGGCTGCTGGGCGAGGACGGGCCGGAAGTAGAGCTGAGCGGTCGTGCCGACCTGCTCCCGTGCCTGCTTGGCGTTGGTGCCCTTGGGGATGTTGACGATGATGTTCCGGTCGCCCTGGGTCTGCACCTCGGCTTCGGAGACACCCAGACCGTTGACACGGTTGTTGATGATGTCAACAGCCGTGTTCAGGTTGGTCTGGTTGATCGCGTTCTTCTGGCCCGGCTCGTTCTTCGCCTCGAGCGTGATGCTCGTACCCCCGGCGAGGTCGATGCCCAGGCGGGGGGTGGTGTGCCCGGAGAGGAACATCCCTCCGGTGAGCGCCACCAGGGCGATCATGATCAGGACCAGGGTGCGGCCCGGTTTCCCCTGGGCGGCCTGCCTACGGCCCTTCTTGGGTGCTGCCACCTTCTCGTTCTCCCTGTCCAACCGTCCGGCCTGCGGGGTGCCTCCTCGTCACCTGCGCTGAGCGGAGGCCTGAGCGGAAGGGGCCCCGGGCGGGCGGCCATGAAGTTGTGTCGAGACGCGGCGCGAAATCACCTGGGGCGGGGGCCGCGATGCGCGAGCGGGCGCAGGTCCGGCCCCCGGCCGTGACTACTTCGCGCCGGACTCGCCGTCGGTCTTCTTCGGCTCTGCGTCCGCGGCCTCGGGGGCCTCGTCGACCGTGTCGGCCGTGTCCTTCTTGCCGAGGTCGATGCGCGAGTCGTCCGAAGCGTCCGCGGCCTCGTCGGTCTCGGTGAGGGAGGAGGCGTCGTCGGGCACCACGGGGGCGTCGTCGGACTTCAGGTCGTCCTCGGTGCCGTGAACGATGCGGTTGTACTCGTCGTCGTCGAGGACGGCGCCGATGGAGTTCTTCGCGTACACCGCGTGGACGCCGGGGGCGACCTCGAGGAGGACCGCGTCGTCGTGGACCTCCTTGACGGTGGCGTACATGCCTCCGATCGTGCGGATGCCGGTGCCAGGCGTCATCTCGTTGCGCATCTGGGCGGCCGCCTGCTGCTTCCGCTTGGCGGACCGGGTCATCAGGAACATGGCCCCGATGAGCACGATGAAGGGGAGGAGGGTCACGATATTCACGGGACGGAGTTTCCTTCGCACGACCGCGTTCTTGAGCGGCCTGATGGATGGGGGTGGGCGGCGCCGCCCACAAGGGCGGCATCGGCGGAGTCTAAGCGAGTCCGCACCATACGAACAACGCTCAGCATGGCACCGCAGTTCCGGATGGTGCGACTCTCCGCGCCGCCGCGCGTCAGGTCACGACCCGAACAAGTCCTGTTGTCCAGTTCCCGCTCCCTGCCGGGGCGGTACGAGACCCAGATGGGCCCATGCCGCGGGTGTCCCCACCCGGCCCCTGGGCGTCCTAGCGAGCAGCCCCTCCCGGACGAGGAAGGGCTCGGCCACCTCCTCGACGGTCTCCCGCTCCTCCCCCACCGCGACGGCGAGGGTGGACAGGCCGACGGGGCCGCCGCCGAACAGCTTCAGGAGGGCTTCGAGGACCGCGCGGTCCAGGCGGTCGAGGCCACGGGCGTCGACCTCGTACACGCTCAGGGCCGCGCCCGCGATCTCGCGGTTGATCACGCCGTCGGCCTTGACCTGGGCGTAGTCGCGCACGCGGCGCAGCAGGCGGTTGGCGATGCGGGGGGTGCCGCGGGAGCGGCCCGCGATCTCGGCGGCGCCGTCGGTGTCGATGGCCACGTCGAGCAGGTTCGCGGAGCGGTGGATCACGCGCTCCAGCTCGGCGGGTTCGTAGAACTCCATGTGGGCCGTGAAGCCGAAGCGGTCGCGCAGGGGCGGCGGAAGCAGGCCCGCGCGCGTGGTGGCGCCGACGAGTGTGAAGGGCGGCAGTTCGAGCGGGATGGCCGTGGCGCCGGGGCCCTTGCCGACGATCACGTCGACGCGGAAGTCCTCCATGGCCATGTACAGCATTTCCTCGGCGGGCCGCGACATGCGGTGGATCTCGTCGAGGAAGAGGACCTCGCCCTCCTGGAGGGAGGACAGGATCGCGGCGAGGTCGCCCGCGTGCTGGATGGCCGGGCCGCTGGTGATGCGGATCGGGGCGCCCATCTCGGCGGCGATGATCATCGAGAGGGTGGTCTTGCCGAGGCCGGGGGCGCCGGAGAGCAGCACGTGGTCGGCGGTGGCGCCGCGCGCGCGGGCGGCGCGCAGGACCAGGTCGAGCTGCTCCCTGACCTTCTCCTGGCCGATGAACTCGCCCAGGTCCTTGGGGCGCAGGGCGGCCTCGACGGCCTGGTCCTCGCCGTCGGCGGACGCACCGACCAGTCGCTCGGCCGCACCGGCAGCGTCGTCGGTCGTGTCGTCCCAGTTCATGCGGTGTGCCTCGCGATGCGGTTCGGGGGCTGGTGGGTGCGGAGGTGCGGGTGGCTGGCGGGTGCGGAGGTGCGGGTGGCTGGCAGGTGCGGTGGTGCGGGTGGCTGGCGAGTGCGGAAGTGCTGGTGCCTAGCGGGTGCGGTTCAGGGTCTGGAGCGCGGCCTTCAGGAGCTGGCCCACCTGCGGCGACTCCATGGCCTCCGCCTGCGGGGCGACGGCGGTGACGGCCTCGTCGGCCTCGCGCGTCGCGTACCCGAGGCCGATCAGGGCGGCGTGCAGTTGGTCGCGCCAGCCCTGGGTGACGGGGGCGCCGATGGCGGGGCCGCCGGTGCCGAGCGGCTCGCCGAGGCGGTCCTTCAGCTCGAGGAGCAGCTTCTGGGCGCCCTTCTTGCCGATGCCGGGCACGGCGGTGAGGGACTTCTCGTCGCCCGTGGAGACCGCGCGGCGCAGCGCGTCCGGGTTGTGCACGGCGAGCATCGCCTGCGCGAGCCGGGGGCCGACGCCGCTCGCGGTCTGGAGCAGTTCGAAGGTCTGGCGCTCGTCGTCGTCCGCGAAGCCGTACAGCGTGAGGGAGTCCTCGCGCACGACCAGGGAGGTGGCGAGCTTGGTCTGCTGGCCGACGCGGAGCGTGGAGAGGGTGTTCGGCGTGCACTGGACGGCCATGCCGATGCCCCCCACTTCGACCACGGCGGCGTCCGGGGCGAGGGCGGCGACCGGGCCGCTCACGAAGGCGATCATGGCGTACGGCCTTTCGGTGCTTGCTGGGCTTGCTGTGTCTGCTGGGCGGGGCGGGCCCGCTGGAGCTGCTGGGCGTGCTCGGCCCGCTGGAGCTGCTGGGCGTGCCGGGCGGTCGCCTGCTGGAGGCGGTTCTGGGCCACGGCCTGCTGGAGGCGGTTCTGCGCGGGGGCGCGCCAGATGTGGCAGATGGCGAGGGCGAGGGCGTCGGCCGCGTCGGCGGGCTTGGGCGGTGCGTCCAGCCGAAGCAGGCGCGTCACCATCGCGCCGACCTGGGCCTTGTCCGCGCGTCCGCTGCCGGTGACGGCGGCCTTGACCTCGCTGGGGGTGTGCAGGGCGACGGGGATGCCGCGGCGTGAGGCGCACAGCATGGCGACGGCGCTTGCCTGGGCGGTGCCCATGACCGTACGCACGTTGTGCTGGCTGAACACGCGCTCCACGGCGAGGACTTCGGGCCGGTGCTGGTCGAGCCACTCCTCGATGCCCTGCTCGATGGCGACGAGGCGGAGGCCCAGCTCGGCGTCCGCGGGGGTGCGAACGACGCCGACGCCGCGCATGGTCAACGGGCGGCCCGCGACGCCTTCGACGACACCGACGCCGCACCGGGTGAGCCCGGGGTCCACCCCAAGTACCCGCAACTCCGCCTCCCCCTCTTCGATCGCCTGTTTGTGCAGGCTATCGGGTGCCACTGACAAAGCGACGGGCCGACGGGGTGTGTCCCGTCGGCCCGTTCGCCCGTTGCCGTGGTGTGCGGCTCAGGCGTCGACCTTGGCCATGACGTCGTCGGAGACGTCGAAGTTGGCGAAGACGTTCTGCACGTCGTCGCTGTCCTCCAGGGCGTCGATGAGCTTGAAGATCTTGCGGGCGCCCTCCTCGTCCAGCTCGACCTGCATGGTCGGGACGAAGTTGGCGTCGGCCGAGTCGTAGTCGATGCCGGCCTCCTGGAGCGCGGTGCGCACCGCGACCAGGTCGGTGGCCTCGCTGAGCACCTCGAAGGACTCGCCCAGGTCGTTGACCTCTTCGGCACCGGCGTCCAGCACGGCCGTCAGGACGTCGTCCTCGGTCAGCTCGCCCTTGGGGACGATCACGACACCCTTGCGGTTGAAGAGGTACGACACGGAGCCCGGGTCGGCCATGGAGCCGCCGTTGCGGGTCATCGCGACGCGCACGTCGGAGGCCGCGCGGTTGCGGTTGTCGGTCAGACACTCGATGAGCACCGCGACGCCGTTGGGGCCGTAGCCCTCGTACATGATCGTCTCGTAGTCGGCGCCACCGGCTTCGAGACCGGCGCCGCGCTTGACCGCGGAGTCGATGTTCTTGTTCGGCACCGAGCTCTTCTTGGCCTTCTGGATGGCGTCGAAGAGGGTCGGGTTGCCGGACACGTCGGCGCCGCCCGTGCGGGCCGCGACCTCGATGTTCTTGATCATCTTCGCGAAGAGCTTGCCGCGCTTGGCGTCGATCACGGCCTTCTTGTGCTTCGTCGTAGCCCATTTAGAGTGGCCGGACATCTGCCTGTCTCCTTCGCGTAACCAACCAGTACGAACGCCAGAGATCCTACAAGGACCGCGGCGCCTGCTTCGCCCGCACCATGTCGACGAACAGAGCGTGCACCCTGTGGTCGCCCGTCAGCTCGGGGTGGAAGGACGTGGCGAGCACGTCGCCCTGGCGTACGGCGACGATGTGGCCCTCGTGCTCGGCGAGCACGTCGACGTCGGCGCCGACCGACTCCACCCACGGGGCGCGGATGAAGACGCCCTCCACAGGGTCCCCCGCGACGCCCTTGATGTCGACGGCCGCTTCGAAGGACTCGTTCTGCCGCCCGAAGGCGTTGCGGCGCACGATCATGTCGATGCCGCCGACCGTCTCCTGCCCCGAACGCGGGTCGAGGATCTTGTCGGCGAGCATGATCATGCCCGCGCAGGTGCCGTAGACCGGCATGCCGTCACGCACGCGCGCGCGGAGCGGTTCGAGCAGGCCGAAGAGCGCTGCCAGCTTGGAGATGGTGGTCGACTCGCCGCCGGGGATGACCAGGCCGTCCACCTCGGCGAGTTCTTCGGGGCGCCGCACCGGCCTGGCCACGGCGTCCGCCGTGGCCAGGGCGACAAGGTGCTCCCGTACGTCGCCCTGGAGGGCCAGGACGCCGATCACGGGGGTGTCGTTCATGGGTTACCAGCCGCGGTTGGCGTAGCGCTCGGCCTCGGGCAGGGTGTCGCAGTTGATGCCGACCATGGCCTCGCCGAGGTTGCGGGACGCGTCCGCGACGATCTTCGGGTCGTCGAAGAAGGTGGTGGCCTTCACGATGGCGGCGGCGCGCTTGGCCGGGTCGCCGGACTTGAAGATGCCGGAGCCCACGAAGACGCCCTCGGCGCCGAGCTGGCGCATCAGCGCGGCGTCGGCGGGGGTCGCGACACCACCGGCGGAGAAGAGGACCACCGGCAGCTTGCCCAGCTCGGAGACCTCCTTGACCAGCTCGTACGGGGCGCGCAGCTCCTTGGCCGCGGCGTACAGCTCGTTGTTGTCGAAGCCGCGCAGCTTGGCGATCTCGTTCTTGATCTGGCGCAGGTGGCGGACGGCCTCGACGACGTTGCCGGTGCCGGCCTCGCCCTTGGAGCGGATCATGGCCGCGCCCTCGGCGATGCGGCGCAGGGCCTCGCCGAGGTTGGTGGCGCCGCACACGAAGGGGGTCGTGAACGCGAACTTGTCGCTGTGGTTGACCTCGTCGGCCGGGGTCAGGACCTCGGACTCGTCGATGTAGTCGACGCCGAGGGACTGCAGGACCTGGGCCTCCACGAAGTGGCCGATGCGGGACTTGGCCATCACCGGGATCGACACGGCCTCGATGATGCCCTCGATCATGTCCGGGTCGGACATCCGGGCCACACCGCCGTCCTTGCGGATGTCGGCCGGGACCCGCTCCAGGGCCATGACGGCGACGGCGCCGGCGTCCTCGGCGATCTTCGCCTGCTCCGGCGTCACGACGTCCATGATCACGCCGCCCTTGAGCTGCTCGGCCATGCCGCGCTTCACGCGGGCGGTGCCGGTCGCGGGGGTGGCGGCCTGGTTGGTGCTGGGGAGCGTGCTGGACACGGGTGACCTCACTCGGGAAAGAAGGCTGTGGCTTGGGAAGCCGGGGCTTGAGGGAGCCGGGGCTTCGGGAAGCCGTGGCCCGGGCACGCGGAAGGGTGGCTTCCCGCCTCTTCCGTTCCGGCCCGGTCTGGCTTCCGTCGCGTTTCCGCTGTACCGAGGAAACGTCTCCGGACCAGGCCACAGCAAGGGCCAATGGTGAGGCTGTGGATCGTTTTCGGTGCGTTACCGGGGTGATTCGGTACGTCACGTGCTCGATCCCGGGGCGAGGTGCGGCGGGCGCGGGCGTGCTCGGGCAGCCCTGACGGGGCTGGGTCCGGCCGACCTCGACGGCGCCAGGGCGGCCTGGACGGGCCGTCTGACGCTCCCTTCGCGGCCTGCGCGTCTAGGTGGCCCCGGGCCGGTCCGCCAGAGCCTCAGGGGCCACGTCGTCCATCTCGAAGGCCATGGGGAACGGGGCGTGTCCGGCGAGCCGGAACCAGCGGACCTTGCGGTGGCGGCGCAGGGCGCGGGCGGCGCGTACGGCGTCGTTGTGGAAGCGGCGGGCCATGGGGACCCGGCGGACCGCCTGGGCCAGCTCGATCGCGGCCCCCTCGCCGCCCGGGGCCTCCCGTAGGGCCTCGACCTGGCCCACGTCCTCGAAGACCGCCCGCAGCGCCTGGCTCAGCTCGCTCTCGGCGACCTCCCGATGCTCCTCCTCCGCCTGCCGGGCCGCGTGCGCCGCCTCGTACAGGACGATGGACGCCGCCGGGTCGAGCACGCCGGAGGTGGCCACCTCCTGGGTCACCGAGGCGCGGCGCAGCAGTTGCGCGTCGAGGGCGGCGCGGGCCGCGTCGATGCGCGCGTGCAGCCGGTCGAGGCGTCCCGCGGTCCAGCTCAGGTACAGGCCGATCGCGAAGAGGGCGACGGCGATCCAGATCAACGTGGAGGTCACGGCCGCAAAGGTACCCGGCGGGGGCGCTGGGGACGGCGGGGGCTGGTCGGGCTCCGCCCCGGGTTGGCCCCGGGGTGCCCGTCCGCCGGGGGCGCCGTCGATCGGCCTTCGGCCTCGTCCTCAAGCGCCGGACGGGCTGAATTGTCCCTGTCCGCCGGTGGGGGGTTGTCGGCCTTCGGCCTCGTCCTCAAACGCCGGACGGGCTGAATTGTCCCTGTCCGCCGGTGGGGGGTTGTCGGCCTTCGGCCTCGTCCTCAAGCGCCGGACGGGCTGAAATTGCCTGCCCGGGCCCCTGCCTACAACTTGTCCTTCGCCAAGCCGAAGCGGGCTCTCAGGCCCGTGCGTTCGTCCGTCGCCACCGCTGCCGCTCCGTCCGTCACCGTCTCGTAGACGGAGAGGATGTCGGCGCCGACGGTGGACCAGTCGAAGCGGCGTACGTGCTTGGTGCCGCGTTCGCGGAGTTCTTCGCGGCGGGCGGGGTCGCGCAGGAGGCGGATCGCCGCGTTGGACAAGGAGTAGGCGTCCTCGTTGGCGAAGAGGTCGCCCGCGGCGCCCTGGTCGAGGACCTGGGCGAAGGCGTCGAGGTCGCTGGCCAGGACGGGAGCGCCCGCCGACATCGCCTCGACGAGGATGATGCCGAAGCTCTCGCCGCCGGTGTTCGGGGCGACGTACACGTCGACGCTGCGCAGCAGCCGCGCCTTGTCCTCGTCGCTGACCATGCCGAGGAACTCCACCCGGGAGCGCAGCTCGGCGGGCAGGGAGGCGACGGCCTCCTCCTCGTCGCCGCGGCCGGCCACCAGGAGGCGCGCCTCGGGCCGGGCCGCGAAGATCCGGGGCAGCGCCCGCATCAGCACCGGCAGGCCCTTGCGCGGCTCGTCGATGCGTCCGATGAAGCCGATCGTCTGGCCCTGCCACTCGGGCTTGGGCTCGGCGCGGGCGAAGAAGTCGACGTCGACGCCGTTGGGGATGACCACCGCGTCGCCGCCCAGGTGCTCCACGAGCGTGCGGCGCGCGTACTCGCTGACCGCGATGCGCGCGCTGATCTTCTCCAGGGCGGGCTGGAGGATCGGATACGCGGCGATCATGGCCCGCGAGCGCGGGTTGGAGGTGTGGAACGTGGCGACGATCGGCCCCTGCGCCGCCCAGCACGTGAGCAGCCCGAGCGACGGCGAGGTCGGCTCGTGGATGTGGATCACGTCGAAGGTGCCGTCGTGCAGCCAGCGACGTACGCGCGCGGCCGAGAGGAATCCGAAGTTCAGCCGCGCCACGGAGCCGTTGTACGGAACCGGAACGGCCCGGCCCGCCGACACCACGTACGGCGGCAGCGGGGTCTCGTCATCCGCAGGTGCGAGGACGGAGACCTCGTGTCCCAGGCGGATGAGGTGCTCCGCCAGATCGCGGATGTGGAACTGGACGCCGCCCGGCACGTCCCACGAGTAGGGGCAGACGATGCCGACCTTCACGGCGACCCCTCGGCCGCCGGGCCGTCCGGCGCCTTCGCCGGGTCCAGGTCGGCGAGCCAGAGGCGCTGGAGCATGTGCCAGTCCTCGGGGTGGTCGGCGATGCCCGTGGCGAAGGCGTCGGCGAGGGCCTGCGTCATGGCGGCCGTCTTCTCGCCGCGCGTCCCCGTCTCGGGCACGTCGACCGGCGGGTGGACACGGCCGCGCATGACCGGCGAGTCGTCGTACCAGAGCGTCACCGGGAGCAGCAACGCGCCGGTCTGCTGGGCGAGCGCGGCGGGCCCGGCCGGCATCCGCGCGCTCTCGCCGAAGAACTTCACCTCGACGCCGGACGCCGACAGATCGCGGTCCGCGACCAGGCAGACGAGGCCGCCCGCGCGCAGCCGGCGCGCCAGCGTCCCGAAGGCGGAGCCGCCGGTGTGCGGCAGGACCTCCATGCCGAGGCCGCTGCGGTAGGCGACGAAGCGGTCGTACAGGGACTCGGGCTTCTGCCGCTCCTGCACGGTGGTGAAGGGCGTCTCCAGCTTCGTGGTGACCCAGGCGCCCGCCAGGTCCCAGTTGCCCAGGTGCGGCAGCGCGAGGATCACGCCCCGGCCCGAGGCCAGGCCGTCGGTGAGGTGGTGCAGGTCGTCGGCGACGAAGCCGTTCCTGATGCGGTCCTTGCTCCAGGCCGGCAGCCGGAAGGACTCCATCCAGTACCGCATGTACGACCGCATGCCCGCCCTGGACAGCTCGGCGAGCCGCGCCGGGGACGCGTCGGGCACCACGCGCGCGTAGTTCGCCTCCAGGCGCAGCACGCCCTTGCCACGCCGCTTCCAGGCGAGGTCGGCGATGGTGCGGCCGAGGCGCACGGCGGCGGGCTCGGGAAGCTTCTTGACGGTGCTCCAGCCGAGGCCGTACAGCGCGTCCGTGAGCTTCTCCGTCGTGGGGCTCATGAAGCGGTCTCGCTCTCCTGTGGCGTTTCGCTGGCGGCCTCCTGGTCCGCCTCCTCCGCCTCACGGCGCACGGTCACCACGCGCTGCACCAGCGTCACGAGGCTGCCGACGGCGACGATCCACAGGGCGACGGGAAGCAGCACGTCGATGCCGGGAACCCCGAACTTGTGCAGTCCGGCGAAGCCCGCGGCGACCAGCGAGATCACCAGCCGCTCGGCCCGCTCGACCAGGCCGTTCACGGCGACCGGCAGCCCGATGGCCTCGCCGCGCGCCTTCGTGTACGACACGACCTGGCCGCTGGCCAGGCAGAAGATGGAGACCGCGCACAGCACGTTGTTGTCGCCGGACCCCGCGTACCAGAGCGCGAAGCCGCCGAAGATCGCGCCGTCCGCGACCCGGTCGAGCGTGGAGTCGAGGAACGCCCCCCACCGGCTGGAGCGGCCGAGCTGGCGCGCCATGTTCCCGTCGACCAGGTCCGAGAACACGAACAGCGTGATGACGACCGTGCCCCAGAAGAACTCGCCCCGGGGGTAGAAGACCAGCGCTCCCGCCACGACACCGGCCGTGCCGATGAACGTCACCGTGTCGGGGCTGACCCCGCGGCGGATGAGAAACGCGGCGAACGGTGTGAGGACACGCGTGAAGAATGCACGCGCGTACTTGTTCAGCATGGCCTTCCCGAGGGTCGGTGCCCATGGCGGCCCCGTTGGCCACCGGCTGGCCCATCGTAGTCACGCTCACGACACACCGGCTCGCCCCCTCACGATCGCGTACGACGTATGGACGCACCGTGACGCGAGTGCAAAGCTCGAAAGCACCGCGGGCGTCGCCGGAGCCGCCTCCGCACGCGGGTCCCGTGTGTCCGCGCACAGCCAGCATCCCTGAGGGGGCTGAGCCTCCTCATCCATGCGCGTAACCGGGAGGCCAAGGCATGGGCGACAAGGCGAACGCACACCCCGGAGCCGCCGGCAGGGCAGCGACGGCCGACCATCCCGCGTCCGTACGGAATGTGGTGCTGGTCGGCCACAGCGGATCGGGCAAGACGACTCTGGTGGAAGCCCTCGCGCTGACCGCGGGGGCGGTGAACCGGGCGGGCCGGGTTGAGGACGGCACCTCGGTCTCGGACTACGACGACATAGAGCACCGCCAACAGCGCTCCGTACAGCTGTCCCTCGTCCCCGTCGAATGGGGCGGCTACAAGATCAATATCCTGGACACCCCGGGATACGCCGACTTCGTCGGTGAACTCAGGGCCGGTCTGCGCGCGGCGGACGCGGCCCTTTTCGTCGTCTCGGCGGCCGAGGGCGCCGAGGGCATCACGGGCGCGACCCGCATGGTGTGGGAGGAGTGCGCCGCGGTCGGCATGCCGCGGGCCATCGTGGTCACGCACCTGGAGGCGGCGCGCGCCGACTTCACGGACATCACGCGGTGCTGCGCCGAGGCCTTCGGCGCCGACGACCCCGACGCCGTACTGCCGCTGTACCTGCCGCTCCACGGCGAGCAGGGCCCCGACGGGCACGCGCCCGTCACCGGCCTGGTCGGACTGCTCTCGCAGCGGATCTTCGACTACGCGTCGGGCGAACGCAAGGAGTCCGAACCGGGCGCCGACCAGCTGCCGGTGATCGAGGAGGCGCGCAACAAACTCATCGAGGGGATCATCGCCGAGAGCGAGGACGAGTCCCTGATGGACCGCTATCTCGGCGGCGAGGACATCGACTACGAGACCCTCGTGCAGGACCTGGAGCGAGCCGTCGCGCGCGGCATCTTCCACCCGGTCCTCGCCGCCGCCCCCGCCGCCGAGGGCGCCCGCCAGGGCCTCGGCACCGTCGAACTCCTGGAGCTGATCACCGGCGGCTTCCCGACCCCCCTGGAACACCCCGCCCCGGCCGTCACCACCCCTGCGGGAAAGCCCCGCCCGGCCCTCACCTGCGACCCCGAGGGGCCCCTGGCCGCCGAAGTGGTCAAGACCGCGTCCGACCCCTACGTCGGCCGGATCTCGCTGGTCCGCGTCTTCTCCGGGACCCTGCGGCCCGACGAGACCGTGCACGTGTCAGGTCACGGCCTCGCCGACCGCGGCCACGAGGACCACGACGTCGACGAGCGCGTGGGCGCCCTGTCCTCCCCGTTCGGCAAGCAGCAGCGCACCCTCAGCCAGGCCATCGCGGGCGATCTGGCCTGCGTGGCCAAACTCGGCCGCGCCGAGACCGGCGACACCCTCTCGGCCAAGGACGACCCGCTCCTGATGGAGCCCTGGGACATGCCCGACCCGCTGCTCCCGCTCGCCATCGAGGCGCACAGCAAGGCCGACGAGGACAAGCTCTCCCAGGGCCTGTCCCGGCTCGTCGCCGAGGACCCGACGATGCGGCTCGAACAGAACCAGGACACCCACCAGGTGGTCCTGTGGTGCCTGGGCGAGGCCCACGCGGACGTCGCTCTGGAGCGGCTGCGCCACCGTTACGGCGTGCAGGTCGACCTCGTACCGCACAAGGTGTCCCTGCGGGAGACGTTCGGGGGCAGGGCCGCCGGGCGCGGCCGCCATGTGAAGCAGTCGGGCGGCCACGGGCAGTTCGCGATCTGCGAGATCGAGGTGGAGCCCCTGCCCGGTGGCAGCGGCATCGAGTTCGTCGACAAGGTCGTCGGCGGCGCGGTGCCCCGGCAGTTCATCCCGTCCGTGGAGAAGGGCGTCCGGGCGCAGGCGGCCAAGGGGGTCGCGGCCGGCTATCCGCTCATCGACGTGCGCGTCACCCTGCTCGACGGCAAGGCGCACTCGGTGGACTCCTCCGACGCCGCGTTCCAGACGGCGGGCGCGCTCGCGCTGCGGGAGGCGGCCGCGGACGCCACCATCCACCTGCTCGAACCCGTCGCCGAGGTGCGGGTCCTCGTCGGCGACGAGCACGTGGGCTCGGTCATGAGCGACCTGTCCGGGCGGCGCGGCCGCGTCGTCGGCACCGAACAGGCACCGGGCGGCCGCACCCTGGTCCGGGCCGAGGTGCCCGAGATCGAGATCGGCCGGTACGCGGTGGACCTGCGCTCCCTCTCCCAGGGCACCGCACGCTTCAGCCGGTCCTACGCCCGGCACGAACCGATGCCCGCCCAGCTGTCCCACAAGATCCGCGAACAGGCCGAGCACGGCGTCTAGTTGACGCGTCCCGGCCCGCCGCCGCCCGTCCGGAGCCTCTCCGGCGGGCGGCATTTCGCGGCCCCCTGCCGGATGTCAGTGCGCACCGATACGCTGATGACCTGATCAAAAGCTGTACCGGCCGGGGCAACAGGTGTGCCGGGCAACGCAGTCGGGAATCTCGGGAGACAACACACTCGGGAACCGGCGCGGCCGGGAACAACCCAGTCGGGAAACAACGCAGTCGGGAAGAGTCGCGGCGCCAGGGGCGGTGCGGCGTTGGGGGCGGCAGGTGGCGGACGACGTATTCGACTTCAGGCCAGGGGCCCAGGTCCCGCTGTCGGGCGCCGCAGGGCAGACCGCGGCGACGCATGCCCTGGCGTCGGCGGCGTATCGCGACGGCGAGGTCGACGACATCCTCAAGGCCAACAGCGACTGGCACAAATCCGTGGTGAAGCCCGGACTGTGGTCGCTGTGCAAGCCCAGCCTGGGCGAGGCCTTCTCACGGACCGTGCAGGTGCGGATGCTCGGCGGCGCCCGGCCTGCGCTCATCCAGTCCTTCGGCACCGAACCGCAGGCGGTCGTCGAGCACTGCCTGGCGGCCAACCGCATCCGCAGACAGCGCGACAGCTGGCTCACGGCCGTGATGGCGATCTGCGGGCTGCTCTTCCTGCCCGGCCTGCTGGCCTGGCTCCTGGTGTTCACCGCCCGCCGGTGGATCTCCAAGCAGAAGGACAAGCGCACCCAGGCCATCGCCACGGCCCTCCTCGTCGCCCTCGGCGTCCTCGTCGTCCTGCTCCTGATCAAGCTGCCCTTCGACGGCTTCTGGGCCTGGTATCTGCGGATCTGCCCCATCGTGCCCGTGCTCGGCTGGTTCTGGGCCAAGCATGTCGCCGAGGGCACCGCCAAGGACCTGCGGGACCGCTGGGACAGCCTGCTCGCGGGCGGCGGCATCGGCGCCAAGATCCCCGAAGCGGTTCCCGGCAGCCCCGGCGAGACCGCGGCCGAGCGGCTGCGCCAGGGCCTCGCCCGGCTCTCCGCCGAGCAGCAGTCCAACTCCGTCTTCTACGCCGGGCCCAAGGGGATACTGGGCATGGGCACCCGCTGGGGCAGCTGGCAGCTCGCCGAGGAGCTGACCCCCCGCGAAGCGGGCAAGGAGATCAACCCGTTCCGCAGCTGGGACGTCATACGCGCGGTGCACGACCAGCTCCGCATGCTGGAGCGCGGCCCCCTGCACACCGGCGGCTTCCCCACGCCGTCGATAAAGCACTGGGTCGTCACCCCCATCGGGGAGAACGCGGGATCGGTCTCCCGCCCCTCGGGCACCGACGTCGACGCCTTCCAGATCAAGGGCCACGAGATACAGCGCATCTGCAACGAGCAGCAGTTCGGCAGCGGCGACCGGCACTATCTGGGCGTTCAGTTCACCCTCTGGGACGGCCAGTTGGTGATCACGATGCTGATCACGGTCACCGTGCTGCACGAGACCCTGCGCATCGAGGTCACGGGGCACGCGCTCGGACCCGTGCACTCGCTGTTCACCAGCAAGCCCTCCCCCAAGACCAAGACGGTCAGCAAGACCGTCAAGTTCTGGGAGACCAAGACGCAGCAGCTGCCGCTCGTCGACGCCCAGGAGGTGGTGCGCCTCGCCGTGCGCGCCCCCTTCACCTGGTATCCGCCGATGCTGGACTACCTGGGCGGCAAGCTCGTCCTGCCCGAGCCGTTCGGCCTCCGCCACGCCTGGGCCGACAAGCCGTGGCGGCACCGCTTCATGGCCGACGACGCGCTGCGCGCGGCCACGCCGGTGCTGCGCGTGGTGCACTCGGCGGCCATCAAGGTCCTGGAGGAGAACGGCGTGAACACCGACCGCTTCAGCGGCCGCGCCACGTTCCTCAGCGGGGCGGTGCAGGACCCCATGCCGCGCAACGCGGACGTGTACGGCACCTAGACCCGGCCACGGAAGGAGGGGGCGGCGCGATCGGGTCGCGCCGCCCCCTCCTCCGTTTCTCCGTGCGTTCGGGCGCTACGCCACGGGCCACGCCTCCGCGAGCATCTTGCGGGTGTCGGCGAGCAGTTGGGGCAGCACCTTGGTGTGGCCGACGACCGGCATGAAGTTGGTGTCGCCGCCCCAGCGCGGCACGATGTGCTGGTGCAGATGGGCGGCGATGCCCGCGCCCGCGACCGTGCCCTGGTTCATGCCGATGTTGAAGCCGTGCGCCCCGGAGGCGGTGCGCAGCGCCGTCATCGCCTGCTTGGTCAGCTCGCCGAGCTCGACGGTCTCCGGGCCGGTCAGCTCCGTGTAGTCGGCGACGTGACGGTAGGGCACCACCATCAGGTGGCCGCCGTTGTACGGATAGAGGTTGAGCACCGCGTACACATGCTCGCCGCGGGCGATGATCAGCCCGTCCTCGTCCGATTTCGCCGGGATCGAGCAGAAGGGGCAGCCGTCGTCCGCCCCTGGGCCGGTGGGCTTGTTCTCGCCCTGGATGTACGCCATCCGGTGAGGCGTCCACAGGCGCTGGAACGCGTCCTGCGTCCCCACTCCGATCTGCTGCTCCGGCTCAATCGTCATGCTGTGCAGCATATGACTTCGCCCGTTCGGGGCGTGCCGCCGGGGCGGACCCCGGGCCGCCCCCGGCCAGGCCGGGGCGACAACCGATGGCCGATGACAGCGCCCGTCCGGCGCCCGAGGGCGCGCGGTCCCGCTGGGGAGCGCGGTGGCCCCCGGGGGCGTCCCCGGGGGCCACCTGAAGCGTCCCGCGCGGTGTCAGACCTGCACGCGCTCCTCGACGACCTTCACGATCTTCGCGATGGCCTCGTCGACCGGGATGCCGTTCTCCTGCGAGCCGTCGCGGTAGCGGAAGGACACGGCGCCCTGCTCCATGTCCTCGTCGCCCGCGATGACCATGAAGGGCACCTTGGCCTTCTGCTGGTTGCGGATCTTCTTCTGCATGCGGTCGGAGGAGGCGTCCACCTCGACCCGCAGGCCCTGGGCGCGCGCCTTCTCGGCGAACTCGCGCAGGTAGGGGATGTGGGCGTCGCCGATCGGGATGCCGACCGCCTGCACCGGGGCCAGCCAGGCCGGGAACGCGCCCGCGTAGTGCTCGAGGAGCACGCCGAAGAACCGCTCGATGGAGCCGAACAGGGCGCGGTGCAGCATGACGGGCTGCTGGCGCGAGCCGTCCGCCGCGGTGTACTCAAGGCCGAACCGCTTGGGCTGGTTGAAGTCGACCTGGAGGGTCGACATCTGCCAGGAGCGGCCGATCGCGTCCTTCGCCTGGACGGAGATCTTCGGGCCGTAGTACGCGGCGCCGCCCGGGTCGGGCACCAGCGGCAGCCCCTGCTTCTCGGCGGCCAGGCGCAGCGCCTCGGTGGCCTCCGCCCAGTCCTCGTCGGAGCCGATGAACTTGTCCGACTCGGGGTCGCGCGTGGACAGCTCCAGCTCGAACTCGTTCAGGCCGTAGTCGCGCAGCAGGTCCAGGACGAAGGTGAGGAGCTTGTCCAGCTCGTCCGCCATCTGCTCCTTGGTGCAGTAGATGTGCGAGTCGTCCTGGGTGAAGCCGCGCGAGCGGGTCAGGCCGTGCACGACGCCCGACTTCTCGTAGCGGTACACGGTGCCGAACTCGAAGAGGCGCAGCGGCAGTTCACGGTAGGAGCGCCCGCGCGACTTGAAGATCAGGTTGTGCATGGGGCAGTTCATGGCCTTGAGGCGGTAGTTCTGCCCGTCGAACTCGATGGGCGGGAACATGCCCTCGGCGTAGTGCGGCAGGTGCCCCGAGGTCTCGAAGAGGTGCTCCTTCGAGATGTGCGGGGTGTTCACGAACTCGTAGCCGGTCTCCTCGTGGCGGCGCCGCGAGTAGTCCTCCATCACCTTGCGGACCACGCCGCCCTTGGGGTGGAAGACCGCGAGGCCCGGGCCGAGCTCCTCGGGGAAGGAGAACAGGTCCAGCTCCGCGCCGAGCTTGCGGTGGTCCCGCTTCTCGGCCTCGGCGAGGAACTCCAGGTGCGCCTTCAGCTCGTCCTTGGACGGCCACGCGGTGCCGTAGATGCGCTGGAGCTGGGGGTTCTTCTCGCTGCCCCGCCAGTAGGCGGCGGCGGAGCGCATCAGCTTGAACGCCGGGATGTTCCGGGTGGTGGGCAGGTGCGGACCGCGGCAGAGGTCCTTCCAGCACAGCTCGCCGGTCTTGGCGTCGATGTTGTCGTAGATGGTCAGCTCGCCGGCGCCCACCTCGGCGTCCGCGCCGTCGGCGGCGTTCGCGGCGTTGCCCTTGAGGCCGATGAGCTCCAGCTTGTACGGCTCGTCGGCGAGCTCGACGCGGGCGTCGTCGTCGTTGGTGACGCGGCGCGCGAAGCGCTGGCCGCGCTTCTGGATCTCCTGCATCTTCTTCTCGACGCGCTTGAGGTCCTCCGGGGTGAAGGGCTCGGCGACGTCGAAGTCGTAGTAGAAGCCGTCGCGGATGGGCGGGCCGATGCCGAGCTTGGCCTCCGGGAACAGCTCCTGCACGGCCTGCGCCATCACGTGCGCGGTGGAGTGCCGCAGGATGTTCAGGCCGTCCTCGGAGGAGATCTCGACGGGCTCGACGACCTCGCCGTCGGCGACCGCGTACGCCAGGTCCTTCAGCTCGCCGCCCACGCGGGCCGCGACGACGGTGCGCTCGCCGTCGAACAGGTCGGCGGCCGTGGTGCCCGTGGTCACCACGCGTTCTTCCCGCTCGGAATCGCGTTGGATGATCACACGGACGTCTGACACCGGTTTCTCCTGCCTGAAGGGGGCTGCCCTGCTGGAAGCGGGCCGCGCAGACTCTGCTCCTGCGCGCGCAACGAATCGTACCGAGCCCCCGGGGCCCATCGCGAAACGGATAAGCGCGACGCCGTACCGCCCCGGCCCCGCCGCACCCTCCGCGAAGCTCCCCGCGCGCCCCTTCGGCACCCGCCGAACACCCCCGCGGCACCAGCCGCGCGCCTCCTCAGGACCAGCCGCGCGCCCCCTCAGTCCCCGCTGCACGCCTCCTCGAAGAAGTCCACATTCTCCTGGAGCGACTTCATCAGGCGGTCCCGCTCGGCCTCGTCGACCGGCACCGGCACCACCTCGGCCGCCTCCGTGAGCCTGCGGAAACCGCCCCGGCTCTCCAGCCGCCCCTGCACCCGGATCGGCAGGCCGACCAGATGCGCCTGCCCCGCGATGCGGTAGTCCTCCTCGTCCAGCACCATCCGGACCTGCGGGACCTCCGCGCCCGCGAGCACCCGCACCCGCACCGTCCCGGCCCCGCGCGGCCCCGACCGCCGCATGCGCACCACGGCCCCGGTGAGCCGCACCGGGACCGACGGCTCGGCGCGCAGATAGCGGGCGCTGGCCTCACGCAGCACGGGCAGGTCCCCGGGCGAGAACTCGACGGGCCCTGCGGCCGCGGCGCAGCCCTCGGGCACTCCGGCGGCGGGTGACCAGGACACTTCGACCCGGGCGCCCTCGGTGCCGCGGACGAGGGCGACGACGGCCTCGACCAGTTCGTGGCTGACGCCCGCGGCGACGGCGCCGTCGAAGGCGTCCATGCCGCCGGTGGCCCGCCGGTAGTCGACGGCCTCGCGGGCGGCGTACAGCGCCTGGTGCAGCCGCACGGCTAGCGGCCGCCCGGCGGCGACCGGGACGAACGCGGTCAGTCGCCGTCCGCCGGGGGCGGGTCCGACGAGGATGTCCTCCAGGAGGGCGGTCGCGGGGCGGCGGTGCCGTGCGCCGTAGTACCCGGCGCGGGCCCGCGCGGCGAGCGCCCCGGCGAGCAGCATCTGGCGCGCGGCGGCCCGCAGGCGTTCCTCGACGGTCCAGGTCGCGGTGCCGGCGGGCCCGCTCGGCACATCGCGCCACCAGCGGATCTCGTCGCTGGGCACGGCGAGGGAGACCAGGACGTCACGGGCGGACGGCGAGGAGCTGCGGGCGAGTGCGGTCAGGGCCTCGCCGATCAGGTCCTCGCAGTCGGGGAAGGCGCGGCTCTCCGGTACGAGCAGGCTGGTGCCGCCGTTGCCGGGTCCTGGCGGCGTCCAGCGGGAGTAGCGGCCGGCGGCGCCGCCGCGGCGGTGCCAGCCGTGCCGGTCGAGCAGCGCGCCGAGCACGGCGGGGTCGACCTGGCCGGGTGCGGGCGGATCGGACCAGAGGCCGGGGGTGTGGACGGGGTGGGGCCGGGGGCCGCGTGGCGGCGCGGGCTCGTCGATCGGGCGGTGCATCAGGGTCTCCCTCCCGTCCCGACCCGCGTCATGATCTCGCAGAGCGCGCGGTCGTCGAAGATCCGCGAGGTCGGGACGCGGACGGTGGTCCTTCGCCTGCCTGTCACCGGGTGTCCGGCGAGGTTGGTCCAGTAGCAGCAGTGCCGCAGGTCGAGCCGGTCGTGCCCGGCGCGCAGCCAGTCGTCGCGGGAGCGGGGCACGATCATCACGACGAGGATCTTGTGCACCGACACGGGGGTGCGGGCGAGCTTCTCCAGGTGCGCGTTGTCCAGCGTGAAGGAGAAGGCGGGCCCGGCCGGTCGGGGCGGTATCTGGTACGTGCACTTGAGCTGCACCTTGATGGTGACTTCGTCGTCGACCGTGTGCCCGGGGGCGCTGTGGCTGACGTGCCAGTCGATGCCGTTGTCCGGAAAGGGCTGGGAGAGCGAGCATCCCGCCGCCGCGGCGACGGCGTGCAGATAGCCCACCTGAAGGGTCTCCATGCAGGCGGTGGTGGCGAGTGTGCCGCGCGGCGGTGCGATCCGCTCGGGCAGCAGCCCACCCTGTTCGGGCTGCGCGAGCGCCATGTTCAACAAGCCTTCCGAACCAGACGTTTCCCCGCTCGGGCCGGTCGATGTCCGTGCCCCGTACCTCTGTTGTCTCCGGGCCGGGTTCGGCGCAAACGGCCCGGGTATCACCAGCGTGGGCAGTTACGCAGGTCAACTGCCGGAGCTGAACGAGGAGTTGCGTCAGGATGACGTGCTGGTACGAGGGCCCATTGGCCGCATTCGACACGGAGACCACGGGTGTCGACGTCGAGACCGACCGGATCGTGTCGGCCGCCGTCGTCGTTCAGAACGGCGCGGGGGCCCGGCCCCGTGTCACCCGCTGGCTGGTGAACCCGGGCGTTCCGGTGCCCGCCGCCGCGACCGCGGTGCACGGGCTCACCCAGGAGCATCTGGAGCACAACGGCCGCTGGCCGGCTCCGGTGATGGAGGAGATAGGGCGCGAGCTGGCGGAGCAGGGCGCGGCGGGCCGGCCGCTGGTGGTGATGAACGCGCCGTTCGATCTGACGCTGTTCGACCGGGAGTTGCGCAGGCATCGCGCCTCGTCGCTCGCGCGGTATCTGGAGAGCCGCCCGCTGTGCGTGCTCGATCCGCGGGTCCTGGACCGCCATCTGGACCGCTATCGCAAGGGCCGCCGCACGCTGTCGGACCTGTGCGCGCACTACGAGGTGGAGCTGACGGGCGCGCACGACGCGGCGGCCGACGCGCAGGCCGCGCTGGATGTCGTCCGTGCGGTGGGGCGCCGTTTCTCGGCCCGGCTCGACCGGCTCTCCCCCGCCGAGCTGCACACGCTGCAGGCGGTGTGGCACGCGGCTCAGGCGCGCGGGCTGCAGGCGTGGTTCGCGCGCAGTGGTACGCCGGAGGCGGTCGATCCCGCGTGGCCGCTGCGGCCCGAACTGCCCGCCGCTGCCTGAGCGTCGGGGCGTCGCCCGCCAGGGTGCGGGCATGAAAAAACCGGTCCGTCGGGGACGGACCGGGATTCTCCGGGTGGGCGATACTGGGTTCGAACCAGTGACCTCTTCGGTGTGAACGAAGCGCTCTCCCACTGAGCTAATCGCCCGGGAACGCACTGAACAATACAGGTCCGGGCGCCGTTGGTTCAAACCGCTTCCAGGTACGCGACGAGTCCCCGCCTCCCCGACCGCATCATCAGGGCGTGGTTGACGAGGAACAGGGGCCGGCCGGGTACGGCGAGGCGCCGCATCAGGGCCTTGCGGACGTCGACCTCCTGGTCGTAGCGCGCCCTGGTGCCGCCGTCGGTGGCGGTGAGCGTCCAGCGCGCCCAGCCGTCGAGGTCGCCGGTCATGGTGACCTCCAGGACCCCTTGCCCGGGGTCGCGGCGGCTCTCCTCGGCGGTGACGACGAGGTCGTACGGGAGCAGTGAGCGCAGGCGCGCGGTGCCGGTGCGGTCGTCGAGGGGGGTCACGGCGCGCACCTGTGGCCACCAGCGCGGGTAGTCCTGGGCCCGCTCCAGGACGGCGTACACCGTCTCGGGGGCCGCGGGCAGATTCCATACGCTGCGGAAGCGGTAATGGCACCAGTCCATGGGGCCAGTCTGCGGCCGGGCCGATTTCCGCGCGACCGAACGGACGGATCGTCAACTCGCAGAAATAGGAACGAGTTATTCCGGAAGGCGCGCACGGGGTGTGAATTCCATGAAAGGCCGTCACATACGGCCGCGTATACGACCCGGCATACATCCGGGCATACGACAGTGGCCCGGAGGCTGTTTCCAGCCTCCGGCCCCCAATCCCGGGTGGGCGATACTGGGTTCGAACCAGTGACCTCTTCGGTGTGAACGAAGCGCTCTCCCACTGAGCTAATCGCCCGGGCGCAGAGAGAACATTACCCCATGTCAGAGGGTGCCCCCGACCACCCCGACCGGGGTGACGCACACCCCGACGGGGCCCGCCTCACTGATCGTTGATCTTCCAGGGCATCTGGATGCCGAACTTCCACAGATAGATCCCGCCGAGGGCCGCGACGATCACCAGCGCGATGCTCGTGAGGATGATGTTGCGGCGGCGGACGCGGGGGTCGAGGGCGCGCTGCGCGGCCTCGGTGACCTTCCGCTTCGTCCAGCGGAGCACCAGCTGCGCCCAGACGAACTCGGTCGCCCAGATCGCCATGCCGCCGAAGATCACGACCCAGCCCGGTCCCGGCAGGGGCAGCATGATGATGCCGGCGACGACCACCGCCAGACCCACGATGAAGACGCCGACCTGCCAGCTCAGGTGCAGCGTCCGGCGGGCCTTGATGAACTCAGGCGCCCGGGACCCGAAGGGCTTCTCGGCTTTGACCTGCTCGGCCACGTCGTCGACGGCGTCGGCCACCTTCGACTCGTCACTCCCCGTATTCATGCCGCCAAACCTTACCGGACAGAAACCCGTCACCGGAATGGCCGTACGAACCAATCGGACAGTCCGCCATACGAGCCACCTAAAGACACCCAAAACTCCCAGAGGGGTTTACAACGGCACCGTAGGTGGCATGTCGATTTCGCCGACGTGCGAATCCCCGAGCGCACACTGAGCGAAAGGCCCTGGCGCTTATGAACACCACGGTCAGCTGCGAGCTGCACCTGCGCCTCGTTGTGTCGAGCGAGTCCTCACTGCCTGTACCCGCAGGACTGCGGTATGACACGGCCGATCCCTATGCCGTGCACGCCACCTTCCACACCGGAGCCGAGGAGACCGTCGAATGGGTGTTTGCCCGCGACCTCCTCGCCGAGGGCCTGCACCGGCCCACCGGCACCGGCGACGTCCGCGTCTGGCCGTCCCGTAGCCACGGTCAGGGCGTCGTCTGCATCGCCCTGAGCTCCCCCGAGGGTGAGGCTCTGCTCGAGGCCCCGGCGCGGGCCCTGGAATCGTTTCTGAAGCGTACCGACGCGGCCGTGCCGCCCGGCACCGAACATCGTCACTTCGATCTCGACACGGAGCTCTCGCACATTTTGGCCGAAAGCTAGTCCGGCCACGGTCCGGGAGCGCAGGGCGCCGTCCGACTCGGGGCGACGGCGCGGGTACGACAACGACATATCGGCAGGCAGCAGGCACCGGCGCCGGTGTCGCGGATTTCCGCGGCGCCGGCGCCGTGGCGTGCGCGGCACGAGCCGCTAGCATCGGCCAGCATCGGGCGGGCGCCAGCCCGACCCCCAGGCCAGGGAGCGAATCGTGCTGATCACCCACGACACCCGGTGTGCGCTCGACGCCGTGGTCGATCTGGTGAACTCCGCGCCAGACGACGAGGGCGCCGCGAGCGCCGGGAGCGGCGCGGCCGCCGACGGACTCGCGGACGTCGCGGCTCTGAACGAGTTCGTGAAGCGCAACGCGATCAGCGACGTCGGCGTGCTCACGGAGCGGGACCTGGCGGGTGTGCGCCGCATCCGCGGCCGCTTCGCCGAGGTCTTCGCGGCCACCGCGCCGCATGTGGCGGCGAGCCTGATCAACGAGCTGATCGCGGCCGCGGGCACCACGCCGCGCCTGACCGACCACGACGGCTACGACTGGCACGTGCACTACTTCGCACCGGGCGCCTCCGTCGCCGACCACCTGGCGGCCGACTGCGGGATGGCGCTGGCCTTCTTCGTCGTCGCGGGCGAGCAGGAACGGCTGCGCCGGTGCGAGGCGCCGGACTGCCGCCGCGCCTTCATCGACCTCTCCCGCAACCGTTCGCGCCGCTACTGCGACAGCCGTACCTGTGGGAACCGTCTGCACGTGGCCGCGTACCGGGCCCGTCGCAGGGAGGCCGCGGGTCTGGAGCAGGACGGGCAGGAGCCCCAGGAGGCGTCGCGGCTAGAGCAGCAGCAGATCGTGCAGTGAGGCCATGAGCAGCAGGCCGCCGATCACCGCCAGAAAGATCATCAGCGGTGGCTGGGAGAGCGCGAAGAGGCAGCCTCGCGGTTCGTCGGCGCTCCCGCGCAGCTCGACGGCGGTTTCCCGCTCGTCGAGCGGGGCGGGATCGCTCTGTGTGGTGGTGTCCAGCATCTCGCGGTGATGATGACGCAGCGCGGCGGCCGCCGCTTACCAACACGCGCGGACCAGGGGGGAGTTCGCCGCATTCCGTGACCTTGGCGGGCCCGGCGCGGCGCACCTGCGAACGGTGTCCGTGGATACGCTCGAACGAGGTCCCGGAATGTGGAACGCGGCGCGGAGGGCGCGCCGCGAGCCGTGCCTGTTCAGTGCTCCCCCAGCGCTTCCTGGGCGCCTCAGATGCCGTGCTTCTTCAGGATGGCCTCGATGTCGCTGAAGTCCTCGCCGCCCGCGGCCTTCTTCTGCTTCTGCCTGGCGGCAGGCGCGGCCTGCGGGCGCGCGGACGGGCCCAGGGAGGGGGCGGACGCGGCGGGGGCGACGGCCTCGCGCTGGGCGGCCTTCGCGGCGGCCCTGCGCTCCTTGCGGGTGCCACCGGAGCGGCGCTCCACCGCGCGGGTCGCCAGGAACAGCAGCCAGGCCGCCCCGAGGACGCCGAAGCCCGTCCACGCGACCGGGCTGAAGGCCGTCTCGGCGGCCCACTCCACGGCCCCGGTCATGACCAGACCGATGGGGACCAGGGAGTACGCGGCCAGGCGGGCGGCGGCGAGGAATCGCTTGCGGTAGGCCGTGACGGCCGCGATGCCGAGGCCGGCCGCGGCTACGGCGGAGCAGATGGTCTCGGCAATCATCCCGGTCCTCCAGGCGTGCGGGCGCGGTGCGGTGTCGCTGGTGTCCCCTCCATCCTGCACCTGGTGGGGCGCCGGAAGCCATGGTCACCGAGGACATCAGGGAGATATCCGGGTCACGACTCCTCCCCAGGTGCCGGTGGGCGGCGCCCCGGGTCCCGGTTGGGGCCCGTCCCCACGGGCTGGGACACTGTGCGCATGAGCGACTCCTCCCCCGCGGCCCCCGCCGTCCCCCTCGTCATCGACATCTGGTGCGAACTGCAGTGCCCCGACTGCCGCACCGCCCTGGACGACGTGAGCGCCCTGCGCGCCCGCTACGGCGACCGTGCCGAGCTGCGGCTCCGCCACTTCCCCCTGGAGAAGCACAAGCACTCCTTCGCCGCCGCGCAGGCCGCCGAGGAGGCCCTGGCGCAGGGCAAGGGCTGGGAGTACGTCGAGGCGGTCCTGGCCCGGGTCGAGGACCTGGACCGCGAGGGCGAACCCCTCCTGGTCGAGGTGGCCCGCGAACTCGGTCTGGACGCGGAGGAGTTCGACACCGCGCTGGTCGACGGCCGGCACATCCTGATCGTCGACGCCGACCAGGCCGAGGGCAAGGCGATCGGGGTCACCGGCACGCCGACGTACGTCGTGGGCGGGGAGCGCCTGGACGGCGGCAAGAGCCAGGACGGCCTGCGCGAGCGCGTCGAGGAGATCGCCGACCGCCTCCTCGCCGGATAGCGGCGGCCCGGGTCGGCGCCGGCCCGCCGGACAGGCCCTAGAGCAGCGGCTTGTACACGGAGTACGCCGTCACCTCGTAGCCCAGCGACTCGTACAGGCGCAGGGCCGGGGTGTTGCCCGCGAAGACGTTCAGGCCGACGCGGCTCTTGCCCGCTTCCAGGCACTGCCGTTCGGCGAGGAGCATCAGGGCGCGGCCGTACCCCCGGCCGCGGTGCTCGCCGCGGACCTCGATGTCGTACACGAAGTTCTCACTGCCGCGCTCCGCGACCCACAGGGTGCCGACGACCTCGTCCGCGTGGATCAGGACGCTGAGCCGGGCGCCGGGGGTCGCGAGGCCGTCGGCGAGGGAACTGTTCAGGTCCGCCTCGACCTTGGCCTGCGCCTGCGCCGCCGGGACGCCCCGGTCGATCCAGTCCTGCGCGTAGGTGGCCTTGGAGTACGCGATCCACGCCGCGTACTCCTCCTCCGTCATCGCGCGTGCCGTCGTGTCCCCCGGCAGCTCGGGCGGGCTCAGGGGCAACGGCTTGGTCATCTGGCGGTTGCGCTCCACATAGCCGAGCGCCGTGGCAAGAGCGAGGGCGCCGGGGGCGCCCGCGGGCACGGAGGCCTCGATCCGGGCGCAGCCCCAGCCCCGCGCGACCTCCTCGGCGGCGAGCGCCGCCACCGTGGCGCGGCCCCGCCCGCGGTCGGGGGCGTCGATGCGCAGGTCCAGGATCTCGGCGACGTCCGCCCCGAAGGCGGCGCTCGTGGCCAGCTTTATCCGGCCGACGGGGCGGCTGTTCACGCAGACGTCGTAGTCGCGCGACTTGGCGCCCTTGGAGCTCTCGTGGAGCGGCCCGGACGGCCGCAGGGTCGTGGTCATCACGGGAGTTGTACCCACTGAGCGCCGCCGCGTCATCCGGATTTACGCCCCGCACGCCCCGAGCGCCGTCCGCGCCCGCCCGCGGCCGCTCGTCCCCTACGGGTCGAGGTCGTTCCCCGCGCGCTCCTCGAAGACCCGCATCGCCTTGGCCGTCACCGGGCCGGGCGCGCCCGGCAGTTGGCGGTCGTCGACGCGGTGCACACCCTGCACGTCGCGCAGTGTCGAGGTCAGGAAGACCTCGTCGGCGCGGTCCAGGACGTCGAGCGGCAGATCGGTCTCGTGGGCACCGGTCCACTCCACGGTCAGCGCGCGCGTGATCCCGGCGAGGCACCCGGAGGACACCGGCGGCGTGTGGATCTCGCCGTCGAGCACGACGAAGACGTTCGACCCGGTGCCCTCGCACAGCTGCCCCACCGTGTTGGCGAACAGCGCCTCCGTGGCGCCCTGTTCGGTGGCGCGGGCGAGGGCGACGACGTTCTCCGCGTACGAGGTGGTCTTCAGGCCGGTCAGGGCGCCGCGTTCGTTGCGGGTCCAGGGGACGGTGATCACGGCGGTGGAGTCGGGGCGGCGGCCGGCCTCGCCGAGGGCGACGACGAGCGTGGGGCCCTGGTCGCCGCGGTCGGAGCCGAGCGGCGAGAGCCCTCCGGTGTACGTGACGCGCAGCCGCCCGAGCGCCATCGGGTTGGCGTCCAGGACGGCGGCGCAGGCGCGCCGCACCTCGTCCAGATCCGGCTCGGGCAGGCCGAGGCCGCGGGCGGAGCGGGCCAGCCGGTCCAGGTGGCGGGTCAGCGCGAACGGCCGCCCGGCGACCGCCTTCACGGTCTCGAAGATGCCGTCGCCGACGGTGAGGCCGTGGTCGAGCACGGAGACCCGCGCGGAGTCGAGATCCTGCAGGCCGCCGTTGAGCCAAATCTTCACGAGGGGGGTCCTTCACTGGATGTGTACGTGCCCGAGGCTACCTTCAGCAGCCGTTCGGCCTTCAGTTCCGTCTCGCGCCACTCGCCCTCGGGGTCCGAGCCCCAGGTGATCCCCGCCCCCGTACCGAACCGCAGCACGCCTTCGCCCCGGTCGATCCAGAACGTCCGGATGCCGACGGCCAGCTCACCGGTGCGCCGGTCCGCGTCGACCCAGCCGATGCCGCCGCAGTAGGGGCCGCGCGGCGCCGTCTCCAGGGCGTCGATGACACGCAGGGCGCTGGATTTCGGGGCGCCGGTCACGGAGCCGGGCGGGAAGGTGGCGGCGAGCAGGGCGGGCCAGCCCGCGTCGGGTCGCAGCTCGCCGCGGACGGTGGAGACGAGGTGGACGAGGCCCGGGTGCTTCTCGACGACGCACAGGTCGGGGACGGTCACCGTGCCGGTCCCGCAGACGCGGCCCAGGTCGTTGCGGACCAGGTCGACGATCATGACGTTCTCGGCGTAGTCCTTCTCCAGGAGGTCCGCCTCGGTGCGCCCGGTGCCCTTGATGGGCCCCGACTCGACGACATCGCCCGCGCGGCGCAGGAACAGCTCGGGCGACGCCGTGGCTATCTCCACGCCGTGGCCGGGCAGGCGAATCGTTCCGGCGTACGGGGCGGGGTTCCCGCGCGCGAGCAGCGCCGTGAGGGCGTCCACGTCGGCACCCTCGGCGACCGGCGCGGACAGCACGCGGCAGAGGTTCGCCTGGTACACGTCCCCGGCCGCGATGTGCTCGCGGACGCGGCGCACGCCTTCCGTGTACGCGGCGCGGTCGAGCGACGACGTCCAGTCACCGGCGGCCGGGCCGCGCCAGGCGCCCGGGACCGGCGCCGGGACGGGTTCTTCGCGCACCCGCCCGAAGCGCGCACACACCAGACGGCCCTCGAAGTCCGCGGACACCGCCCAGAAGCCCGCGGACTCCAGGGCGGAAGGGTCGCTGGTCACGTCCCGGAGATCGGTCGCGACGAGGCCGCCGAAGCGCGCCAGAGGAGACAGGTCGTGCACGGCTGCGAGTCTATGGCCGGTGTCCCGAGCGCGCCCCGGGCCCCGGCGAGGAGGTGACCAGCGCAGCACGCTGCGCAAACGCGTTTTTGTACTGGCCCAGGAATCCGCTAGAGTTCAACACGTCGCCGGGACGCGGAAGCGGACCGGGAAAGACAAGCGGACGTAGCTCAGTTGGTAGAGCGCAACCTTGCCAAGGTTGAGGTCGCCAGTTCGAACCTGGTCGTCCGCTCGCAGGAACCGCGGGGGATCTTCCCGAACCCCCGTAACTCCTGGTGGAGTGGCCGAGAGGCGAGGCAACGGCCTGCAAAGCCGTCTACACGGGTTCAAATCCCGTCTCCACCTCCAAGGACGATTAGCTCAGCGGGAGAGCGCTTCCCTGACACGGAAGAGGTCACTGGTTCAATCCCAGTATCGTCCACTGGAATCTCTGATCATGGACTTTTGATCATGCAGAGGTTTCCCCGCGCGATTAGCTCAGCGGGAGAGCGCTTCCCTGACACGGAAGAGGTCACTGGTTCAATCCCAGTATCGCGCACGCAGTACGCCCCACCAGCTTCTGCATCTGCAGGTTGACCTGCGCGATTAGCTCAGCGGGAGAGCGCTTCCCTGACACGGAAGAGGTCACTGGTTCAATCCCAGTATCGCGCACCAGCTCCACGAAGCCCCCGGCCGTCTCCACGGCCGGGGGCTTCGTCGTGTGTCGCTCGGGTCGTGCGTGGCTCAGGAGGAGAAGAGCATGTGCCCGAAGCTCTTGTGCCGCTTGTGGCCGTGGTGACCGTGGCCGTGGTGACCGGCGTGCGGGGCGCCCCAGGCGGGCGCGGGCGCCGCCGGGTAGGCCGGGGCCGCCGGTGGGGCCTGCGGGGGCTGGTGACCGTTCCACTGGCTCTCGAGCCGCGTCAGCGCCTCGAGCTCGCCGTAGTCGAGGAAGATCCCGCGGCAACCACTGCACTGCTCGATCTGGACGCCATTGCGGTTGTACGTGTGCATCGGTGCGTGGCACTTGGGGCACTGCATGGTCGGCTCAACTCCTCGCCGGTCGTGACTGATTCGCCGGATGTCTGCCCGGCTGTGGTGCAGTGCACCCTACTTCGCGCAGGTCGGAGCCAAGTCGGGCGGTACGGCGGCCATCCGGCGGCAGGCGTCCACGAGTGTCTCCTCGACCTCGTCGAGGGCCCGCTCCCCCGCCACCGCCTTGGCGATCGCCAGCGCCGCCGTCTGCACGGTCAGCGCCCGGGCCGGCACGTCCAGGGCGGGCCAGGGGTCCCCGCCGTCGGCGGGCACGGCGGGGCCGCCCGCCGCGCGGTAGGCGTTCAGGAACGACGTCCACTCCTCGGGCAGCAGCAGCCCGCAGGCGTACCAGGCCGCGGGGCGGGCCAGGTCCCAGGCCGGGTTGCCGGTGCCCAGGTCGTCGATGTCGATGAGCAGCCACCGGCCGTCGGGCGTACGGACGAGCTGGCCGAGGTGCAGATCGCCGTGGCACAGGTGCGGCGGGCCCGGGTAGGGGGCCTCGTCGCGGGCCCAGGGCGGCAGGACCGCCCACGCCCGCTCCACCGGGGACGCGGCGGGGTGCGGGGCGGCGGCGCGCATGCGGGCCACGGCGCGGGCCGCCTTCTCGGGGCCGCGCATCGACGGGAGCCCGGCCGGGAACCGGGTGGGCGGGGTGCGGTGCAGCCGGGCCAGGAGGGCGGCCACCGCCTCCCAGGGGGCCGCGTCCGGGTCGTCGCGGTCCACCGGGGTGCCGTGCGGCCAGAGGGTGACCAGGCGGTCGTGGAGGCGGTCGGGCCGCGGGGACAGCGGGGCGAGGAGGGTGTCCGCGAGGTCGGGGTGGGCGGCCGCGGCGAGCCGGGCCGCCAGGGTGGGTTCGGGGGTGCCGGGGGCGTGCGCCTTCGCCACGACCTGGGCGTGCCGGACGACGGTGGCGTCCGGGCGGTCGGCGAGGACGCCGTGCGGGTCGCTGCAGGCGCAGTCGTCGCTGTGGCGGGCCCTGAGTCTGGCCTGGGCGGTCAGGGCGGGCAGCAGGGCGGTCACGGGTCCCCCGGGGTGTGGCTGTGCGTCTCGCGTGAGAGTACGGGACGCGGGCGGGGTGGACGGCCCGGTCCGGTGCCGTGGCTCGCCCCTGCCCGAAAAGGCGGTCGCCCGGGACCTGGAGAAGCGTCGCCCGGGACCTGGAGAAGCACGGTCGCCCGGGGCCGGAGAAGAAACGGTCGCCCGGCGCCCGGAGGAGAAGCCGGAAAAGAAACAGCCCGCGCAGCTCCCCAGCTGCGCGGGCTGTTGTGCCGTCCGCCGCACCCCCGTCCCCACGGGGTTTCATGGCCGGATGTCCCCGCCCGGACCGCTCTTCCGGGCCTGGGGCGCCGCTCAGCGCCCCAGCATCACGCCCACGGACGACGCTTGTGTGACCACTGCCTCCCAGCCGCCGAACGCGACCGTGAGCAGGGCTGCCAGGGGGAGGACCATGAGCGTGGCCACCAGCGGGTGGCGCGTTCCTGAAGGACGCACGCCCAAGCTGGAGAGCTTCCGCCCCTGGGTGCGGATCATCGTCCGCGGCGCGGTGTCAGCCATGGTTCTCTCCCTTCCTGACCTTGTTGGTTGTGCTGTGGGTCCTGCTGGTGGTGCTTGGTGGTGAAGCTGGCAGCGGCGGGTGTCTGACCTCGGGGGACGAGTGCTGCACCCGCCGCTTGACCTCAAATCTAGGTCCCACGGGCGCGCCGGGCGTCATGCCCTCGTACCGATTGGCTGGCCTCCCCGAGGATGACCGGTCGTCACACAAGTACTCCCGTGGGTGGAGACGAGGACCTAGGACTCAGGGTCTTCCCCGAGGGGGCGCCCGGGCCGCTCGGAGCTGTCCTCCCTCGGGACGGGCTGCTCCACGAGGGCCAGGACTCGGGACGCCATGAAGCGCGCTGTGCGGACAACAGAGCCTCCCCCACTGCCTAAACGGCGTGGGGGCACCCCCAGCGCGTGACTTCGCTCACTTCCACCACTGCCCTGCGGACGGCCGTCTCGACCCGGCGGCCCACCCGGCTCGCCACCACTTCGTACGTACGTGTTGTGTCGCCGGCGTCCACCACTGTCTCCACGCGGTCACCCTTCACGCGATCAATCCCCCTTCAGCGACGGCTGGTTGGGCGGCCGGGCGGCGGCGGGAGCCCGGTGCGCCGCGGTACCTGACCACTTTTCAAGTTTCCCACCAGGCACTGACAATCGGTCGGCCCGCGAGGGCGCGGCCTCTGCACGTGCCCGGCCACGGAAACGTAAGCTGTGGCTCGTCAGACGGACCGGGCAGCGGGGATGAACATGGCGATGATGCGCCTGAGGCGCGAGGACCCGCGTGTCGTCGGCTCGTTCAGGCTGCACAGGCGGCTGGGTGCCGGCGGGATGGGCGTGGTCTATCTGGGCTCCGACCGCCGCGGCCAGCGCGTCGCCCTGAAGGTCATCCGGCCTGATCTGGCGGAGGACCAGGAGTTCCGCTCCCGCTTCGCCCGGGAGGTCTCGGCCGCCCGGCGCATCCGCGGCGGCTGCACCGCCCGGCTCGTCGCCGCCGATCTGGAGGCCGACCGCCCCTGGTTCGCGACGCAGTACGTCCCCGGGCCCTCGCTGCACGACAAGGTCGCCGCCGAGGGTCCGCTGGCCGCGGCCGAGGTCGCCGTCGTCGGCTCCGCGCTGTCCGAGGGGCTCGTCGCCGTGCACGAGGCCGGTGTCGTGCACCGCGACCTCAAGCCGTCCAACATCCTGCTGTCCCCGAAGGGGCCGCGGATCATCGACTTCGGGATCGCCTGGGCGACGGGCGCCTCGACCCTGACCCACGTCGGCACGGCCGTCGGCTCGCCCGGCTTCCTCGCCCCCGAGCAGGTGCGCGGCGCCGCCGTCACGCCCGCCACCGACGTGTTCGCGCTCGGTGCCACGCTGGCGTACGCCGCGATGGCCGACTCGCCCTTCGGGCACGGCAGTTCCGAAGTGATGCTGTACCGGGTCGTGCACGAGGAGGCCCAGCTCCAGGGGGTGCCGGACGCGCTCGCTCCGCTGCTGCGGGCCTGTCTCGCCAAGGACCCGGAGGAACGTCCCAGCACGCTCCAACTGTCGCTGCGGCTCAAGGAGATCGCGGCCCGCGAGGCGCAGGGCCTCAGCGATGTGCGGCCGCCCGCGCCCCGCCAGGATCAGGACCGGCCGACGCTCACCGACGCGTACGGCGAGTACGGCGGTGTCGACACGGAGCACGGGGAGTTCGGGACCGGCTCCTCGCGCCCCGGCGCCCCGCGCACCGGAGGTCCCCGGACCGGAGGATCCCGCACGGGTGGGCCCCGCACGGGCGACCCGCGCACCGGGGGCTCACGGACGGGCGGCTCCCGCACCGGTGGGTCGCGTACCGGCGGGTCCCGTACGGGAGGGTCCCGCACCGGCGGTTCGCAGTCCGGCTCACGGCCCTCGGCGCCGCGTGACCCCTCGCGTCCGGGCGGTCGGCCCGCGCCCCGCAGCGGCACGGGGCGGAAGGGGCCGCGCGGCACGGGCACCGGCCTCCGGCCCGCCAATCCGCGGCTGCTTCGGCAGCGGCTCTTCGTGTTCGTCGTCGTGACGCTGCTGGTCGCGCTGGGGATCGCCGCGGCGCAAGGGTGCCAGGGGCCCGCGCGCGGGCTCGGCGCCGACCGTGACGGGCACGGGGTGAGCGTCGTGGTCGTACCGGAGCAGGCACAGCAGCCCGAGCGGGCGCGGCACCCGGAGCGGGTGGACCGGGCCGCGGGCGGCCCGCAGCGCTGACCCGGCCGCCCGGGCTCAAGGCACCGGGCGTACCGTCCCTTCCCCGTGGGGGCTCAGGCCCCCGGGCGTCCCGTCGCCACCGCGTAGAAGGCGACCGCAGCCGCCGCGCCCACGTTGAGCGAGTCCACGCCGTGCGCCATCGGGATGCGGACCCATTCGTCGGCGGCGACCAGGGCCTGCCTGGACAGGCCGTCGCCCTCCGCGCCGAGCATCAGCGCGACCCGGTCCATGCGGTGGGGCGCCGCCTCGTCGAGGGTCTTCGCCTTCTCGTCCGGGGTGAGGGCGAGCAGGTTGAAGCCCGCCTCCCGGACGCCTTCGAGGCCCTTGGGCCAGGAGTCGAGGCGAGCGTACGGCACGGAGAAGACCGCCCCCATGGAGACCTTCACCGAGCGGCGGTAGAGCGGGTCGGCGCAGTCCGGTGAGAGCAGGACCGCGTCCATGCCGAGGGCGGCGGCGGAGCGGAAGATCGCGCCGATGTTCGTGTGGTCGTTCACCGCCTCCATCACCACCACGCGGCGGTGCGACCGGAGGAGTTCCTCGGCCGTGGGCAGCGGCTTGCGCTGCATGGAGGCGAGGGCGCCGCGGTGCACGTGGTAGCCGGTGACCCGCTCGGCGAGGTCGGGGCTGACCGCGTACACGGGCGCCGGGACCTCGTCGATGACGTCGCGCATGACGTCGACCCACTTGGCGGAGAGCAGCATCGAGCGCATCTCGTAGCCCGCGAGCTTGGCGCGCCGGATCACCTTCTCGCCCTCGGCGATGAACAGGCCCTCGGCGGGCTCGCGCTTGCGGCGCAGCTCGACGTCGGTCAGGCCCGTGTAGTCGCGCAGGCGGGGGTCGTCGGGATCTTCGATGGTGAGGAGATCGGCCACAGGGTGATACTGCCTTGTCCGGGGTGAGGTGCCAACGGCTGGGAACCAGTTCCGTTACCGGTGGTTACGTTGGTGCGGTCGGGGTGGTCGGAGGTCCGGGACCGGACCTCGGTCAGGCGGGCGGGGCGGGGTTGAGCGCGGCCACCTCGCCGATCACGATGACCGCGGGGGGCCGCACCTCGTGGGTGTGCACCGCCTCGGCGACCGTCGCGAGGGTGGCGTCGACGCGGCGCTGGGCCGCCGTCGTGCCCTCCTGGATCAGGGCGACCGGGGTGTCCTGCGGCTTGCCGTGGGCGGTGAGGGTCTCGGCGATGCGACCGATCTTGTCGACGCCCATCAGGATCACCAGGGTGCCGCGGAGCCTCGCGAGTGCCGCCCAGTCGACGAGGGACCGCTCGTCGTCGGGGGCCACATGGCCGCTGACCACGGTGAACTCATGGGCCACGCCCCGGTGGGTCACGGGGATGCCCGCCGCGCCCGGCACCGAGATCGAGCTGGAGATGCCCGGTACGACCGTGCAGGGGATGCCGGCCTCGGCGAGCGCCTGGGCCTCCTCCATGCCGCGGCCGAAGACGAAGGGGTCGCCGCCCTTGAGGCGCACCACCGCCTTGCCCTGCTTCGCGTGCTCGATCAGGGCGTTGTTGATGGCCTCCTGCGCCATGAAGCGGCCGTACGGGATCTTCGCCGCGTCGATCACCTCGACGTGCGGCGGAAGTTCGTCGAGGAGGTCGCGCGGGCCGAGCCGGTCGGCGATGACGACGTCGGCCTCGGCGAGCAGGCGGCGGCCGCGGACCGTGATCAGGTCCGGGTCGCCGGGGCCGCCGCCGACGAGGGCCACGCCGGGGGTGCGGGTGCGGTGGTGCGGGGCGACGAGGGTGCCGTCGCGCAGGCCTTCCACCACCGCGTCGCGGATGGCGGCCGTGCGGCGCGGGTCGCGGCCCTTGGCCTCGGTGGTGAGGACGGCCACGGTGACGCCCTCGCTGTGGCCGGTGGCCGGGGTCCAGGCCGTCGCCGCGTCGGCGTCGTCGGAGCGTACGCACCAGACGCGGTGGCGGTCGGCCTCTTCGGACGCGGCGGCGTTGGCGGCGGGGTCGCTGGTGGCGATCAGGGCGTACCAGGCGTCGGCGAGGTCGCCGTCCGCGTAGGCCCTGCGCTCCCAGGTGATCTCGCCCGTGTCGGCCATCGCCTCGACCGAGGGGGTTGCCTCCGGCGATACGAGGAGGAGGTCGGCGCCCGCCGCGATCAGGGCCGGGAGGCGGCGCTGGGCCACCTGGCCGCCGCCCAGGACGACTACGCGGCGGCCGGTGAGGCGGAGGCCTACGGGGTAGGCGGGGTGTGCGGGGACCATGGGGTGCGCCTTTCCTTGGGGCGGGGGTGGGGGCTCGGGGGGTGGGGGGCCTTGCCGGGGGCTCCCCAATCCCACCCCTTCCCGAAACTGGGGGCTCCGCCCCCAGACCCCCGCTCCTCAAACGCCGGAGGGGCTATATATGTCGCCGGTGTAGCAAGGTCTTTAGCCCGTCCGGCGTTTGAGGACGAGGCGCGGAGCGCCGATCAGCGGGGGGCCGGGGGCGGCAGCCCCCGGGTTCGGGAAGGGGCGGGACTACTTCTCCGTCACGCCCGCCGAGTCGAACGTCGCCACCTCGTGCATCGCCCTCGCGGCACTCTGCACCACCGGCAGCGCGAGGAGCGCGCCGGTGCCTTCGCCGAGGCGGAGGTCCAGGTCGACCAGGGGGCGCAGGCCGAGCTTGTTGAGGGCGGCCACGTGGCCCGGTTCGGCGCTGCGGTGGCCCGCGATGCAGGCCGCGAGGACCTCGGGGGCGATGGCGCGGGCGACCAGGGCCGCCGCGCCCGCGCTGACGCCGTCGAGGATGACGGGGGTGCGCAGGGAGGCGCCGCCGAGGAGGAGGCCCACCATCGCCGCGTGTTCGAGGCCGCCGATGGCCGCGAGGACGCCGATGGGGTCGGCCGGGTCCGGTTGGTGCAGGTCGAGGGCGCGGCGGACGACCTCGACCTTGCGGGCGTGCATCTCGTCGTTGATGCCCGTGCCGCGGCCGGTGACCTCGGCGGGGTCGGTGTCGGTGTAGACCGAGATCAGGGCGGCGGACGCGGTGGTGTTCGCGATGCCCATCTCGCCGGTGAGCAGGGCCTTGTTGCCTGCCGCGACCAGGTCGCGGGCCGTCTCGATGCCCACCTCGATGGCGGCCTTGACCTCCTCGCGGGAGAGCGCGGGGCCGGTGGTCATGTCGGCCGTACCGGCGCGGATCTTGCGCGGCAGCAGGCCAGGCGTTGCGGGCAGTTCGCTGGCGACGCCCACGTCGATGACGCAGACCTCGGCGCCGACCTGGTTGGCGAAGGCGTTGCAGACGGCACCGCCGCCGAGGAAGTTGGCGACCATCTGGGCGGTCACTTCCTGGGGCCAGGACGTGACGCCCTGGGCGTGCACGCCGTGGTCGCCCGCGAAGATCGCGACGGCCGCGGGCTCGGGGATCGGCGGCGGGCACATCCGGGACAGGCCGCTGAGCTGCGCGGAGATGATCTCCAGCATGCCCAGGGCGCCCGCGGGCTTCGTCATGCGTTTCTGGCGTTCCCACGCCTCGCCGAGCGCCTTGGCGTCCAGCGGGCGGATGTTGCCGACGGTCTCGGCGAGCAGGTCGTGCGGGTCCTCGCCGGGCAGTGCGCGGCGGCCGTACGTCTCCTCGTGCACGACCCAGGACAGCGGGCGCCGCTTGGACCAGCCCGCCTGCATCAGCTCCGGCTCCTCCGGGAACTCGTCGACGTACCCGACACACAGGTACGCGACGACCTCCAGGTGCTCCGGCAGGCCGAGCGCGCGGACCATCTCGCGCTCGTCGAAGAAGCTGACCCAGCCGACGCCGAGGCCTTCGGCGCGGGCGGCGAGCCACAGGTTCTCGACGGCGAGCGCCGAGGAGTACGGGGCCATCTGCGGCTGAGTGTGCCGGCCGAGGGTGTGGCGGCCGCCGCGGGTGGGGTCGGCGGTGACGACGATGTTCACCGGGGTGTCGAGGATGGCCTCGATCTTCAGTTCCTTGAACTGCTTGGCGCGGCCCTTGGGCAGGGACTTCGCGTACGCCTCACGCTGGCGCTGGGCCAGTTCGTGCATGGTGCGCCGGGTCTCGGCGGACTTGATGACGACGAAGTCCCAGGGCTGGGAGTGGCCGACCGACGGGGCCGTGTGCGCGGCCTCCAGGACGCGGAGCAGCACCTCGTGCGGGATGGGGTCGCCACGGAAGCCGTTGCGGATGTCGCGGCGCTCGCGCATGACGCGCAGCACGGCCTCGCGTTCGGCGTCGGCGTAGCCCGGCGCGGGCGGCTCCACCGCGGTGTCGGCGGCGGGGGCCAGGGGTTCGGCGAGGTCGGGGTCGCCGTCGGTGCCGTCGGCGTCTTCCGGGCCTTCGGTGAGCAGCAGGGGCTGCGGGGAGCCTTCCTGGCCCGCCTGGTCGGCGGGGGTGGACAGGTCCTCGGGCGCGTCGGCGTCGACCAGAACGGCCTGGTCTGCCGGGGTGGCCGGAGCGGGCTGCTCGGGGTGGCTTGCGGGGTCGGTCGGTCCGGCCGGGTGAGGTGCGTGCATCGGCTCGTCGGGGTCGGTCGTCTCCGGGGCGGACGGGAAGGGGGTGCCGTCCTCCGCCGCGTCGACGGGTGCGGGTGCCGCCGTCCCGGCGGGCTCGGCGGTGGGCCGGGCTCCGTCGCGGGGTGCGGGCACGGTGGCTGCGGGCTGCTGCCCGGTCTCGTGGGGCGTGCCGGGTACGGGTTCCGCTTCCGGCTCGGCGCCCGGGGTGGTGTCGGCCTGCTCCGGGGTGATGTCCGCGGGGGCGGGCGCGTCGTGGCCGCCGGTCTCGTCCGACGGCTGCGGCGCGAAGTACTCCGGCGGTACGGAGAGGGGGCGCGGCGGGGTCGGCGCGAGGTGCGGGGTGGTCGGCACCTGGCCGTCGACCGGCACGAACTGGCCGATGGGCGCGGCCTCTTGGACCTCGACGAACGGCTGCCCGGAGCCGTCGCCGTCCGGCATCCAGGTGGCCCCGGCGATGTGGGGCCCCTGCCCGGCGTGCGCGTCCGGCCACGGCTGCGCGGCATCGGGCGCCTGCGGGGCGACGGCAGCGTGCGGGGCCGGGGCGTGCGGGGCGGCGCCGAGCTGCTCCTGCGCGGGCGAGCCGGGCGAGCCGAGGGTGCCGACGGGGGTCGGGGCGCCCGGGTGGGCTCCGGGTGCGGGGGCTTCCCCCGAGGGTGCGGCCTGCGGGAGCGGGGGCGCGGCGGACGCGGGGGCGGGTGCGATCAGGAGCTCGGGACCTTCGGGTGCGGTCGGGGACTCCGGGGCGGAGGGGGTCGCCACGGCGTCCTGAGCTGCGCTGCCGATGCCGGACGCATCCGCTCCGGTATGTGGCTCGGCCGGGGGCACGGACGGAGGTGTCGGCTCGGTCGAGGGCATCGGCTCGGCCGGGGCCACCGAGGCGGCCGGGGCGTCGACGGTGCCGTCGCCCGGGACCGGGGCGTCCGCGGGGGCGGGCGTGGGCGCGGCGGGGCCGACCGGGGCTGCGGCGACGGCTTCGGCGGCGACGGCTTCCGCTGCGGCCGGGGCAGGCGTGGTCGCGGGCGCGGGCGTCGAGACGTGCGTGGCCGCGTCCGCGGTGTGCGCGGCGGGCGACGGTACGCCCGGGGTGCCGGGTGCGGGTGTGGCGCCCGGAGCGTGCGCCGACTGCGCGGCGTGCGCCTCGGCGGCGACCTGCGCTGCCGGGGTCGCGTGCGGGGCGCCGCCCGCGTCGGGTGCACCCGATGCCTCCATCACGCCGGGGGCGTGCGGGGCGGGCGCGGGGGTCGAGGTGTCCGTGGGGCCTGCCGGGTCGACCGGGGCCCCGGCCTGCGCCGGACCGTCGGCCGTCGCGGGGTCGGCGGACGCCGTCTGGTCGGCGCTCGCTTCGGGGCCCGCGGGTGCCGCCGGACCGTCGGCCGGGGCGGAGCCATCGACCGGGGCGGGGCCGCCCGCCGCCGGGACGGAGTCGTCGGCCGGGGCAGAGCTGTCCCCCGGAACGGAGTTGTCGGCCACGACAGGGCCACCCGGCTGCGCGACGCCGTCCACGGGGACCGTGCCGTCCAGCGGAACCAAGCCGTCCCCCGGAACCGCACCGTCCACCTGGACCGCACCGCCCACCGAAGCGGCACCGCCCACGGGGACACCGCCCACCGGCACGCTGCCGTCCACGGGAACGCCGCCCACCGGAGCTCCGCCGTCCACCGGAACGGAACCACTGACCGGAGCAGCGCCACCGACCGGCACGGCCCCACTCACCGGAGCAGCACCACCAACCGGAACAGCCCCACTCACCGGAACAGAGCCACTTATCGGCCCCGACCCATCCACCGGCACCGCGCTGTCCATCGGAACCAGGCCGTCCATCGGCCCACCCCCGTCACCCGCCACCGACGCGTCGGCCGGAACCGGAGCGACGCCGTGCCCACCGGATACAGCTGTGACGTCTGTGGCACCGGAGTTCCCAGCGACGCCCGAGTGCCCCGCGACGCCAGAGGTCCCAGCGACACCGGAGTTCCCTGCGGCACCGGAGTTCCCAGCGACACCGGAGCCCTCAGCGACACCCGAGTCCCCCGTGACCACGGAGACCCCCGTGACCCCCGTGACCCCCGCGCCCACTGGGACGACCGTTTCTGCTGCCGCCCCCTGGGGGTTCTGCGGCTGCGGTGTCCACGGTGCGGCCGCCTGCGGCGGGATCTCGCCGAGCTGCGGCCCGGCCAGCGCGCCCGCGTCGTCACGCGGGATGTCGAGGTATTCGGGGCCCGCGGTCGGCGGGCCCGCGTGCCGGACGGGCATGGGGTGCGGCGTGCCGCCCGCGGGGCCACGATCGGCCAGCGAGCGCACGGGGCTCCCGGCGCCGTCGGGCACGGCGGGCGCGGCCGGGCCGCGGTGCAGCGGGCGCCGGGTGGGGCTGTGCTGCGCGGCGGGGGCGGCGCCGTGGGAGGCGTGCAGGGGGACGCCGGTGAGGTCGACGGAACCGCTGTCCCGGCCCGACGTCTCGTGCGGTCCGGGCTGGTGGGCGAAGGCCGGACGGCCGGTGCCCGCGAGGCCGTTCTGGCCGCTCTGCGCGTCGGCGGCCACGGCCTGGCCGACGGCGGCCTGGCCCGCGTACGCCTGACCGGCGGTCGCGTCGGCGTACGGCTGGGCGGCGGCCTGCTGGTCCCCGGACCCGGGCTGCGCGGGCACGCCCTGGACCGTCCCCGGCTGCCCGCCCGGCTGCGCGGTCTGTGCCTCGCTCCACGCGCCCTGGGCACCCGGCATCAGCAGCAGGTCGTCGTCCTCGGCGGGGTTCTCGGAGGGGTCGGCGAAGGTGTACGCCGCCGGGGCCTGCACGCCCGGCTGCTCCACCCTGCCTGCGCTCTCCGGCAGTCCCTCACCCGGGACCTGGCCGGTGTCGGTCATGCGTACCCCTCGCCCATCGGTTAGTCCTTCTTTGACCGCCCGTCATCAACAACGAGCGCACGTGCCGCGCGGCACGCATCGCGTACGGTCCACAGGCATTGTCGCGGTAGCACCGCCGCCGTGGCAGCTTGATCGGCCACGGTCCGCTGTGGACTGCGCCACGTCGCGCGCCCCGCGGTCCGCCGTACCACACGCACCCCCCAAAACGGGCGAGCTTTCCGGACTTTGACGGACACAGACCTACGAATCGCCGGGCGCCCAGGTGCGGTACAACGATCGGCCAGCCTACCGCGCACGGCGCCGCGAGGGGGTCGCCAGGGTCACGGGGTTCGGTCGAGAAGGAGTGCGGAGACCAGGAAGACGACGGTCCGCTTCCGCTCCGTCCAGGCGCGGGTGTCGAGTTCGACGGACTGCAGGAGCGCGCACTCCACCGCGTAGCCGTGCTCCGTCAGGTCCCGGCCGAGGAGTTCGGCGTCGTCGCGGGTCGCGGCGTGCGTGACGATGCGCTCGGGGCGGCGGTCGGCGACGGCGGACACCACGGCCACTCCCCCGCCGCCGACGCGCACGACGTCGGGCTCGGGCAGGTCCTCCAGGACGTGCGGCGCGGTGCCGTGCACGATCTGGGCGTGCACTCCGTAGCGGCGTACGACGGCGGTGGTGCGGGCGCAGGAGTCCGCGTCGCGGTCGACGGCGATGACGGCGGCGCCGAAGCGGGCCGCCTCCGCGGCGAAGGCGCCGGTGCCGCAGCCGATGTCCCAGACGAGGTCGCCCACGCGGGGGCCGAGGCGGGCGAGTTGGGCGGCGCGGATGCGGTCGCTCTCGCCCTCGCCGAGTTCCTGCTCGCCGCCGTAGCTCGCCGCGGGCAGCGCCCAGCCGCGCGGCTCCGTCCCCGGTTCGCGGCCCGCGATCCAGCCGGTGTCGTGGACGACGGGGCCGCCGGTGCCACCGGGGCCGCCGATGACGATGACGACGTTCGGGTCGCGCCAGGAGTGGTCGGCGGCCTTGTCGGAGGTGACGACGGTGACCTGCTCGCGCTCGGTGCCGAGTTCCTCGCAGATCACGAAGGTGCGGTGGACGCCTTCGAGGAGCAGGCCCAGTTCGGCGGGGCCCGCGCCGGGCGAGGTGAGCACGGCGACCTTGCTGTGGGCGCGGCAGACGTTCACGGCGCGGCGCAGGGTGCGGCGGTGGGCGACCACGATCGCGGCGTCGTCCCAGGGCATCCCGGCCCGGGCGAAGGCCTGGGCGACGGCGGAGACGGCGGGCACGACCTCGACCTCGAGGCCGAATTCGGGGGCGCGCAGGGTGCGTACGACGCCGAAGAAACCGGGGTCGCCGTCCGCGAGGACGACCGCGGTGCCGCGGTGGGCGGCGATGCGGCGGGCCGCGAGGCCGACGCTGCCCAGGCGGACGCGCTCGGCGGTGGGCGGGACCTCGGGCAGGGCGAGGTGGTGGGCCGCGCCTGCGACGAGGGTCGCGGCGCTCAGGGCGGAGCGTGCCGCGGCGGTCAGCGGCGAGCCGTCCCAGCCGATCACCGTGACCCGGTCGGCCATGGTCGTGTGTCTCCTGGAGTCTCGGGTCGTACGGTGCGGGGCCGCCGCGTGCGGCCAGGAGGGAGCGTACCTGGTGCCCTGCCGGGCAAGGGCGGCGCGGCAGTGGTCCGGGCGGAAGGATGAAGCCCGTCCGACGCTTGAGGGCGAGGCCCGCAGGGCCGTGAACGCCGGTCAGGGCGCCCCCGCCAGCGTCAGTTCCAGTCCGAGAACGACGTGAAGCCGCTCTCCGTCAGCTGGTCCGAGACGCCCTCCAGGTCCTCGGGGAGGAGGCTCCAGACGATGAGGTCGGTGCGCAGGTCGATCCAGCCGCCCAGGGGGTCGCCGCCGTTTCTGACACGTGCTATCCACGCGCCGCGCAGGACGCCCTCGCTGATGCATCCGATCTTCTGGGCCACCTGCTGGGCGGCGGTGTTGTCGGCGGCCGTACGCAGTTCGATGCGCTCGAACTTCTGGTCGTGGAAGAGCCACTGGGCGGTGGCGAGCGCGGCCTCGGAGGCATAGCCCTCGCCGCGGGCCCAGGGCGCGGTCACATAGCTCAGTTCGCTGGAGCGCACCCGCCAGTCGGTGTGGCGCAGCCGCACGGACCCGACCAGGCGCTGGGTGAGGAACTCGGTCACGGCGAGGACGATGCCGCGGCCCTCGGCGCGCTCGGCGGGGGCGACCTCGGTGATGTAGGCGCGGGCGTCGGCCTCGGTGTACGGCTGGGGCGCGGCGGTCCAGGCGGTGACGAGCTCGTCGTTCATCATCTCCGCGTACGCCGCGATGTCCGCTTCCTCGAACGGGCGCAGCACCAACCGCTCCGTGCTGATGGAGATGTCGGGGAACCCCGAGGCTGTAGTCATGCGCCGCTCCGTAAGCTTCATGGGCCTGCCGAAGTGCCCAGCATGCAGCATGGCGGCGCGCGGACGCACCACGGGGTCCGCTCCGCCGGGCGGAGCGGACCCCGTGGGTGGGGACAGGGCACGGGTGTGCGTCAGCCCGCCGTGACCGGCAGCACCGACCCCTTGTACTTGTCCTCGATGAACTTCTTGACCTCGGGCGAAGTCAGCAGCTCGGCCAGCTTCTTGACCTTCGGGTCGTCCTCGTCGCCCTTCTTGACGGCGAGCACGTTGTTGTACGGGTTGTCCTTCGCGGACTCCAGGAGGACGGCGTCCTTCTTGGGGCTCAGGCCCGCGTCGAGCGCGTAGTTGTTGTTGATGACGGCCGCGTCGACGTCCTTGAGGGAGCGCGGCAGCTGCGCGGGCTCCAGGGCCTTGATGGTGAGCTTCTTCGGGTTGGCCGCGATGTCCTCGGGGGTGGCGTTCGCGCCCGCGCCCTTCTTGAGCTCGATGACGCCCTTGGAGGCGAGCAGTTGGAGCGCCCGGCCCTCGTTGGTGGTGTCGTTGGGCACGGCGACGGTCGCGCCGGAGCGCAGCTCCGTCACGTCCTTCAGCTTCTTGCCGCCGTCGGCGTACACCCCCATGGGCGGCAGGTACACCTCGGTCACCGGCACCAGGTCCGTCTTCTTGGACTTGTTGAAGTCGTCGAGGTACGGGGTGTGCTGGTAGAGGTTGGCGTCGAGGGAGCCCTCCTGGAGCGCGGTGTTGGGGGTCACGTAGTCCGTGAACTCCTTCACCTCCAGGTCGAGGTCCGCCTTCTTCGCCAGGTTCTGCTGGATGTACGCGAGGACTTCACCGGCCGGGGTCGGGGTGGCCCCGACGACGAGCTTGTCGCCGTCGGAGCCGGAGCCCGAGCCGCAGGCGGTCAGGCCGAGGGACAGGGCCAGGGCCCCGGCCGCGGCGGCGATGACGGGCCGGTGCATGTCAGAAGGCCGCGACGATGGAGCCGTCGTACTTGTCGTCGATGAACTTCTTGACCTCGGGCGAGGTGAGGAGCTTGGCGAGCTTCTTCACGCGCGGGTCGTTCTCGTCGCCCTTCTTGACGGCGAGGAAGTTGCCGTACGGGTTGCCCTTGGCCTTCTCGGCGACGAGGGCGTCCTTGGCGGGGCTGAGGTCGGCCTCGAGCGCGTAGTTGCCGTTGATCACCGCGGCGTCGACGTCGTCGATGGAGCGCGGCAGCTGGGCCGCCTCCAGCTCCTTGAACTTGAGGTTCAGCGGGTTCGACACGACGTCCTTGGGGGTGGCCGCGAAGCCGACGCCCGCCTTGAGCTTGAGGACGCCGTTGTCGGCGAGGAGCTTGAGGGCGCGGGCCTCGTTCGTGGTGTCGTTCGGGACGGCGACCGTCGCGCCCTTCTTGAGGTCGTCGAGCTTCTTGATCTTCTTGGAGTAGACGCCCAGCGGCTCCAGGTGAACCGTCGCGCCCGGGACGGGGACGATGTCCGTCTTGTTCTTCTTGTTGAAGTCGTCCAGGTACGGCTTGTGCTGGAAGTAGTTCGCGAAGACCTCGCCCTGCTGCACGGCGGTGTTGGGCGTGACGTAGTCGGTGAACTCCTTCACCTCCAGGTCCAGGCCCGCCTTCTTCGCCAGGTTCTTCTTGACGTAGTCGAGGATCGCGCCCTGCGGCGTGGGGGTGGCGGCGACGACCAGCGGGCCGTCCTTGTCGCCCGCGGACCCCTTCTCGGAGCCGCAGGCGGTGAGGCCGAGAGTGAGGGCTCCGGCGGCGAGGACAGCAGCGGTGATCTTGGTGGTGTTACGCACGAAAAGTGCCTTTCTCCATGGGTGGTACACCCCCGCGGTGGTGGTGCGGGGTGGTGCTGGGTGAACTCAGGGGACTGAGGGGACTCAGAGGACTGAGCGGGCTGAGGGGACTGAGAGGCCTCAGGAGACCTTCACCGGCTCGCGGTCCGACTCGGCGTCCGCGGTGGCGACCGGCTCGGCGGACCGCGCCGTCGCCGCCGTGGCGGCCGCGGGCGCCTTGCCGCTCAGGAACTTCAGCCGCGGCGCGGCCCCCGAGTGGCCGCCGCGCCGGTGCAGGCTGCGCGCGGCGTAGTCGCCGACGAACTGGATGATCGAGATGACCACGGCGAGGACGCCGACGGTGATCCACATCAGCTCGGTCTCGAAGCGCTGGTAGCCGTAGCGGACCGCGAGGTCGCCGAGGCCGCCCGCGCCGACGGTGCCGGTGATCGCCGAGTAGCCGATGAGGGCGACGACGGTCGTGGTGGCGCTGGAGATCAGCGACGGAAGCGACTCGGGTACGAGGACCTTGCGGACCACGGTCCAGGTGTTGCCGCCCATCGACTGCACGGCCTCGACCAGGCCGTGGTCGACCTCGCGGACGGCCGTCTCGACCAGGCGCGCGAAGAACGGGATGGCGCTGATCGCGAGCGGCACGATCGCCGCGTCACGGCCGATGGAGGTGCCGACGATGGAGCGCGTGAAGCCCATCAGGGCGACCATGAGGATGATGAACGGCATCGAGCGGCCGATGTTGACGACCTGCCCGATCACCTTGTTCACGAATGTGTTCTGCAGCAGCCCGCCGCGGTCGGTGAGGACCAGCAGGATGCCGAGCGGCAGGCCGACGGCGACGGCGATGAGCGCCGACCAGCCGACCATGTAGAGGGTGTCCCAACAGGCCTGCTCCAGCAGGGGCTGCATCTCCGACCAGGTCACTTGGCACCTTCCTTCACCAGCGTGGCGGCGGTCGCGGGCACGTCCTGCGCCAGGAACCCGGCGGGCGCGTCGGCGACGTCGACCTGGAGGCCCTGCTCGCGCAGGAAGCCGATCGGGACGACGTTCTCCTCGAAGCGGCCCGGCAGCTCGATGCGCATCCGGCCGACCTGCTTGCCCGCGACGGTGTCCATCGCGGCGCCGAGGATCGAGATGTCGATGTTGTACGTGCGCGACAGCTGGGAGATGACCGGCTGGGTGGCGGCCTCGCCGTGGAACGTCACGTCGACGACGGTGCGGTCGGCGCCGGTGGCGTCGCCGCTGACGGGGAAGAGCGCGGCGGCGAGCTGCGAGCCCGGCGTGGCGAGGAGTTCGTTGACGGTGCCGGACTCGATGATCCGGCCCCGCTCCATCAGGGCGGCCGAGTCGCAGACCGTCTTCACGACCTCCATCTCGTGCGTGATCAGCAGGACGGTCAGGCCGAGCTGCTGGTTGAGGTCGCGCAGGAGCTGGAGGATGGAGCGGGTGGTCTCCGGGTCGAGGGCGCTGGTGGCCTCGTCGGAGAGCAGCACCTTCGGCTCGCCCGCCAGGGCGCGGGCGATACCGACACGCTGCTTCTGGCCGCCGGAGAGCTGCGCCGGGTAGGCCTTGGCCTTGTCGGCGAGGCCGACCAGGTCCAGGAGTTCGAGCGCCTTGCGGGAGCGCTCCTTGCCGGACAGGCCGAGGATTTCGAGCGGCAGCTCGATGTTCGCCTGGACCGTGCGCGAGGACAGCAGGTTGAAGTGCTGGAAGACCATGCCGATGCGGTTGCGGGCGGCGCGTAGTTCCTTGCCGGCGCGCGGGCCGCGGCCCGCGAGCGCGGTGAGGTCCTGGCCGTCCACGGTCACGGTGCCGGAGGTGGGGCGCTCCAGGAGGTTCACGCAGCGGATCAACGAGGATTTACCGGCACCGGACTGGCCGATGACGCCGTACACCTCGCCTTCGCGCACATGGAGATCGACTCCGTCGATGGCGGTTACTTCACGACCGCGTGAGCGGTAGACCTTGGTCAGGCCGGAAGTGGTGATCACTGGGTTTCCGTCACTGTCGAGTGCGCGGCGCGGTGACGCCGGGCACGGGGCATTCGTTCGGAACGCGGCACGGTTCTCGCGGTGGCGATGGAACCGGAGGACGTGTGCGCGGGGCCGGCTCGCTCCCTGTCCGTGTACGTGACTCCTAGGGGTCCGTACGTGGGGCAGTGGCGCGGCACAGCGGCTTCGCTTCGGGGCGCGAGGCTCTCAGTGGTGCGGGGGCCCTCAGAAGGCGCACATTCGACACATACAACGAGCACCGGGCGTCGTGATCGCCTCGGTCGCAAGGGTGCGGCTGCTCGTCGTGGTCATGCGGACCAGTAAAACACGCGTGCGGGCGCGCCCCGCCACCGCTGTCCGAATAGCGGACAAACTTTGGGCAACAGGCGAGACGGCCCGCCCCATCCGGCACCGCGCTCAGACGCCGGTGACGATCTCCACGCCACCCGCCGTGGCCTGCACGGACACCGCGGCGAGATCCTCGACGACGACATCGGCGGACAGCTCCGCCACCTGGTGCGTTGTGGTCAACGCCACGGTGGTCATCCCGGCGGCCCGGCCCGCGGTGAGACCCGCGGGGGCGTCCTCGAAGACCACGCAGCGCGCCGGGTCCACGCCGAGCACCCGGGCCGCGAGCAGGAAGGGCTCGGGGTCGGGCTTGCCGCGGGTGATGTCGTCGGCGGCTATCAGCGTCTTGGGGCGGATGCCGACCTCGGCGAGCCGGGCCTCGGCCAGGCGGCGGGTCGCGGAGGTGACGACGGCCCAGCGCTCGGGCGGCAGCGCGGCGAGCAGGTCGAGGGTGCCGGGCAGGGCGTGCACGCCGCCCGCGACGTCGGACACCTCCAGCTCGTCGATCCGGGCCACGGCCTCGGCGACCCGCTCGGCGGGCAGCAGGTCGGCGACGATCTCGACGGCGGGGCGGCCGTGCAGCTCGACCCTGGCGAAGTCCTCGGCGGTGATGCCGTACTCCCCCGCCCAGCGCGTCCAGCAGCGGCGGACGGACTCCATCGAGGAGATGAGGGTGCCGTCGTTGTCGAACAGGAGCGCTTCAGCCTGGATCTTCATGCGTTCGACCCTACGCGGGGGCCACCGGCGGATCCCGGGCCGCCGGGGCCGAGGGCTCCGGGCCTTTTGGCCCGTAATAGGGTCTCGGCATGCTTGTTGCCCTGACCGTCGCGACCTCCGTGGCCGCGCTCGCGCTCGCGGCCTGGTGCGGCTTCGCCGCCTACCGGGACCAGCCGACGAAGGACTGGCACTTCATCGGCATGGGTGTGGTCACCCTGCTGACGCTGGTCCAGCTGATCGTCGGTGTCGTGCAGCTGGCGCGGGGCGAGGACCCCGAGCAGGGCACGACGATCTTCGTGGCCTATCTGATCGGCTCGTTCGCGTGCGTTCCCGCGGCGGGCTTCATGTCGCTCGCCGAGCGCACCCGCTGGGGCTCGGTGACGGTCGCCGCGGGCGGCGTGGTCCTCGCCGTGCTGGAAGTGCGGCTCTACGACATCTGGGGAGGCTGAGGTGGCGGTGACGGACGACGAGCCCCGCGCGCGGCAGCAGAAGCAGCGGAAGCCGGGGCGGCAGAAGCTGATCACCGGCCCCGGCATCCTGCTGGTGTGGCTGTACGGCGTGATGGTCGTGGGCGCCGTGTCGCGCTCGGCGGTCCAGATCTCGACGGACTTCCACAAGGCCCCGCTCGCGTACACGCTGTCGGCGCTCGCCGGTGTCGTCTACGGCTTCATCACGTACTCGCTCGTACGCGGCGGGGAGACGGCCCGCAAGGCGGCGCTGGTGTGCTGCGCCGCCGAGCTGGCCGGTGTGCTCGCCGTCGGGGCCTGGACCCTCGCGGAGCCGTCCGCGTTCCCGGACGCCACGGTCTGGTCGGACTTCGGCATGGGCTATCTGTTCATTCCCGTGCTGCTGCCGGTGACCGCGGTGTTCTGGCTGCGCAAGTCCCGCGAGCACACCCGCCCCGCCGAGCCCTCCGGGGCCTAGGCGCTCGCCACGTACGCCTTGGCCTCGGCGTCCTTGGAGAGGGTCACCACCGTCAGCCGCTCGTCCACGCGCCGCGTGCTCACCGGCGCGTAGCCGTGCTTGCGGTAGAGCTGGAGGTTGCTCTCGCTTCGGTGGCCGCTGAACAGCTCGAAGCGCTTGGCGACGCCGCCCTCGGCGAGCCGGCGCTCGATGGCGTCGAGGAGGCGGCCGCCCAGGCCGTGCCGCTGCATCCGCGGGTGCACGATGAGCTTGCCGATGCGGGCCGTGGCCGCCGTGTCGACCGTGCCCCGCACGGACGCCACGACCTCGGTGCCGAGCCGCGCCACCAGGACGCTGCCCGCGGCCAGCTCGGCCTTGAGGGAGTCGAGGGTCTGCGTCAGCGGCTCGATGGAGTAGTCGCCGTACAGCTCGGCCTCGCTCTGGTAGCAGAGGTACTGCAGTTTGAGGATCTGTTCGGCGTCCGTGTCGGACGCCTCCGAGATGGTCACGCTCATGCCCATGTGTGCATGCCTCCCGCTCACCTGCTCCGCCGGTTGTCCTTCACTCCTTTCCCCATGGGTCCGGAGTCGCAACCTCCTGCGCGAGCATTCTGCGCAGGCATCCCAGGCATCGGGAACGTTCCGGCCCCAAAGATCCTTGTGACATTCCCAACTCCCCTGCGATTTCGCGGTAAGTCAGGTCCTTCGGCGACAGAAGTGCAGCCATGAGACGGGGACAGCGTCCGGGCAGTTTCCGGACGGCGGCGTACAGGGTGCGGTGCCGGTCGGCCACCAGCAGCCGCTGTTCGGGGCCGCCGCGCGGGTCGGCGGGCTCACCGGCGTAGGGCCGCTCCCTGCGGGCGGTGCTGCGGGTGCGGTGCGCCTCGTCGCGGACGGCGGCGCGCAGCCAGGCGGCGGGGTCGGCGGGCGGCCCCCCGGCGTCCAGGTGTTCGAGCAGGCGCAGCCAGACGGCCTGCTCGATGTCGCCGGGGTCGGCGGCGCAGCCGTGCGCCTCGGCCGATGCCTCGGCGGCGAGCAGCGGGCGCAGGGTGGTGACCAGGTCGTACGAGAGCGACGGCCGTGCGGACGGGGACGGGGCCGACGGGGGCGTAGGGGTCATGCCGACGGGGACGCGGCCATTCCGGTTATCGGTTTCCGGAACGGCCGCGCCTCACCCCAACCGGGGCTTCATGCGCCGTCGTTGACGAGGCCCGTCAGTCGTCGTCGAAGTCCGCGGCGGCGAGCAGTGCGGTGTCCGGGTTGTCGGAGAAGATCCCGTCGATGCCGGTGGCGAAGTACGTCTTGAACGCGCCGAAGGCGTCGCCGTACGCGTTGGGGTCCGTGCCCTTCTTGAAGTCGGCGGGCAGGAAGGTGTTCTCGTTGCGCATCGTGTACGGGTGCAGGACCAGGTCCTCGGCGTGCGCGTCGCGGACCAGGGTGGTCGGCTCCAGGAGCCTGCCGTCGGGGCCCTTGGGGATGACCAGGTCGAGCGTCGGGCCGATGCCCTTGGCGTACGTGGCGATCCACTTCAGGCCCTCGGGCTTGATGAGGTCGGCGACGGTGCGCGGGTCGCCCGCCTCCACGAAGTCCCACGGGCGGGACGAGGCCGTGGAGAGCAGGACCACGCCGGGCGCGTCCACGAGCTTGCGCAGCCGCTGGATGCTGCTCGGCTCGAAGGACTGCAGGAAGTTCGGGGAGTTCCTGCGGTGGCGGTTGTAGCGGCGCAGCAGCTTGGCGAGCGGCTCCTCGAGGCCGAGGCCCAGCTTGCGGAAGTACGTGGGGTGCTTGGTCTCGATGTGCAGCCAGACGCGCTCCCCGCGCTTGCGGCCCTCCTTCTCCGCCCAGCGAAAGACCTCTTCGAGGGTGGGGACGTCCCAGCGGCCGTCGTAGAGGGTGTTGCGCTGGCGGGTGCCGGGGATGCGCTCCTTGGCGCGCAGCGTCTTCAGCTCGGCGAGCGTGAAGTCCTCGGTGAACCAGCCGGTGAGCGAGACGCCGTCGACGGACTTGGTGGTCTTGCGGCCCGCGAACTCGGGGTGCGCGGCGACGTCCGTCGTACCGGTGATGTCGTTCTCGTGACGGCATACGAGATGGCCGTCCTTGGTGGGCACCACGTCCTGCTCGATGACGTGCGCGCCCATGTCCAGGGCGAGTTGGTACGAGCCGAGCGTGTGCTCGGGCCGGTAGCCGCTGGTGCCGCGGTGCGCAACCACGGTCGGCACCGGCAGGTCGCGGTAGCCGCCGCCCCCGTGGCCGCCGTGGCCGTGGCGTGCGTCGGCTCTCGCCACGCCGGGCGCGCCGACGACGGCCGTGCCCGCCCCGAGCACCGCGGCTCCGAGCACCGCGCGCCGCCCCGGGCTCGTCCCCGACTCCCGCCGCCCCGATTCCTGCGTCGCCATTGAGCGCTCCCTCCCTGTGTACCGCCGTGTAGCGCCTTGCACCTGACAAAGCGGCACCGATCGTAGGTGGCGTTGCGTGACGGGTGGGAGACCGGGGGCCGAACGGGTGGCTGACGCCGGGTGTCGAGTAGGGCTCGTGGGGCACCCGGCGGGGGCGACCGGCGCGTGCGCCCGGGCTCGCGGGCGCCGGAACAGTTCAGGCCGTGAGATGCGTCGCGCGTGAGAAGCACCACTCGGACAAGCCACGCAGTTCGCACAGCGCTACCGTCGTCACGGTGGGGTTCTCGCGGGGGCAACTGCAGGCAAAATCAGGTCAACTCTGCGTATCGGGCACATGAACCCGATGTGCAATCAACGGGGACCCGCGAGTATGGTCCTCACCTGCACAGACTCGTCGTCGACCCGTTGACACCGGAGGACCCGTTGTCCCGTCTAGCGCTCATCAAGGCAGTGCTCGGACCGTTCCTGCGCCTGATGTTCCGTCCACGGGTGGAAGGCGCCGAGAACATCCCCGGGACCGGTCCCGTCATTCTGGCCGGAAACCACCTGACGTTCATCGACTCGATGATCCTGCCCCTGGTGTGCGACCGGCCCGTCTTCTTCATCGGCAAGGACGAGTACGTCACCGGGAAGGGTTTCAAGGGCCGCCTGATGGCCTGGTTCTTCACCGGCGTCGGCATGATCCCGGTGGCGCGTGACGGCGGCCGGGGCGGCGTCGCCGCGCTGATGACCGGCAAGCGCGTCCTGGACGAGGGCAAGATCTTCGGCATCTACCCGGAGGGCACCCGCTCCCCCGACGGCCGCCTCTACCGCGGCCGCACCGGCATCGCGCGGCTGACCCTGATGACGGGCGCCCCGGTGGTGCCGTTCGCGATGATCGGTACGGACAAGCTGCAGCCCGGCGGCAAGGGCCTGCCCCACCCGGGCAAGGTGACCGTCCGCTTCGGCGAGGCGATGGAGTTCTCGCGGTACGACGGCATGGACCGGGACCGGTACGTTCTGCGCGCGGTGACGGACTCCGTGATGACGGAGGTCATGCTGCTGTCGGGCCAGGAGTACGTGGACATGTACGCCACCAAGGCCAAGGCAGCCTGACTGTACGAGACTTACCCGAAAGGGCCGCACCCCGCTGCAGGGGTGCGGCCCTTTCGATGTCCCGTCACAGCGGACTACGGGTGCTCCACCCCGCCCTCCAGCTTCTGGCCCTTGAGCAGGAACCACGCTGCGACCGCCGTGGCCAGCAGGACCGCCGCGCCGATGCCCGCGGCCAGGCGCAAGCCGTCCACGAAGGCGTCCTGGGCCGCCGCGATCAAGGGCTCGGCGGTGCGCGCGGGCAGGCCGGAGCCCGCCTCGACGGCGCCGCCGAGGGAGTCGTGGGCCGCAGAGGCGGCGTCGGCCGGGGTGCCGGCCGGGGCGGTGAAGTCGCGGTACACACCGGTCACGATGGAACCGAGCAGGGCGATGCCGAGGGCCGCGCCCAGTTCGTACGCCGTCTCGGAGACCGCGGACGCAGCGCCCGCCTGCTCCTTCGGCACGCTGGAGAGGATCACGTCGGCGGTCACCGTGAAGGAGAAGCCGGCGCCGACGCCGACGACCAGGAGCGCCGCGCCGAGCAGCGGATAGCCGGTCGACTGGCTCAGCACGGTCAGCGCGGCGAGCGCGAGGCCCACCGCCGCGAGTCCGCCCGCGACCACGGCGCGCACCGAGTACCGCCGTGCCACGGTGCCCGCGATCAGGCCCGCCGTCACCGCGCCCACCGCCGCGGGCAGCTCCGCGAGGCCCGCCTCGAACGGCTGCCTGCCCTGGACGAGCTGGAGGAACTGGGAGAGGAAGAAGATCAGGCCGGACAGGCCGAGGATGGTCAGCAGGTCCGCCATGACGGCCGCCGAGAAGCCGCGGTTGCGGAACAGGCGCATGTCCAGGAGCGGCGCGGGCAGCGTGAGCTGGCGGCGTACGAACCACACCAGGGACGCCACACCGATGGCGCCGGAGGCCGCGACGCCCCAGCTCAGGCCGTGAGCCGCGGCTTCCTTGATCGCGTACACGATGCCGATCATGCCGATGAGCGACAGGGCGACGCTGATCAGGTCCCAGGGGCCCGGCGCCGGGTTCTTGGACTCGGGCAGCAGCTTGATGCCGACGAGGACGAGGACCGCCATCACCGGCAGGTTGATCAGGAAGACCGAGCCCCACCAGAAGTGTTCGAGCAGGAAGCCGCCGACGACGGGGCCGACCGCCGCGCCCGCCGCCGCCATCGCGCCCCACACGCCGACGGCGATGCTGCGCTCGCGCGGGTCGTGGAAGATGTTCCGGATCAGCGCCAGCGTGGACGGCATCAGGGTCGCGCCCGCGACACCGAGCAGGGCCCGCGCCAGGATCATCAACTCCGGCGTCGTGGCGTACGAGTTGAGCACGGACACCGCGCCGAACGCGACAGCGCCCGTGAGCAGCAGCTTCTTGCGGCCGATGCGGTCGCCGAGGCTGCCCATGGACACCAGCAGGCCCGCGATCACGAACGAATAGACGTCGCCGATCCACAGCAGCTGGTTGCCGGACGGCTTCAGGTCCTCGCTGATGTACGGCGTCGCGAGACCGAGGACGGTCGCGTCCACAGCGACGAGCAGCACGGCCAGCGCGAGCACGGCGAGAGCGAGCCAGCGGCCGGGGTGCCGCTCCACCTCCGCGGGCCGTACGCGCTGTTCGGTGCTTGTCATGATTCCACTCTCCGTTGTGCGCCGCCGATCAGCAGTTCGGCGATCAGGTATGAGAAGTCCTTGGCCGCGACGCGGCCGTCGAGCACGGCCCAGGCGGCGGAGCCGATCAGGCCGTAGAGGGCCTCGGTGAGCCAGGCAGTGCTCAGGTCGATGCGGAACTCCCCGCTCTCCTGGCCGCGCCGGAACAGCTCCGCCATCCGGTCGTCGATCCGGGACCAGCCCTCGTGCCGGTCCTCGCCCTCGAACAGCTGGTTCTCGGTGACGAGGAAGGCGAGCAGACCGGCGGCGGGTTCGATCTCCTTGATCAGGCGCCGCAGCGCGTCCTGCGCGCTGTCCTCGCCGAGCCGTGCGGCTTCGAGGGCCAGCTCGCACTCCTGGAGGCCCAGCTCCTCGAGGGCGCGGATGAGCGCGTCGCGCCCGGCGAAGTGCCGGTGCAGGGTGGCACGGCTGATGCCGGAGGCCCTGGCCACCTCGTCCAGGGTCGAGGAGCCCTTGCGGGTGAGCTGTGCGGCGGCGCTGCGCAGCACCTGGTCGCGGTCGACTGACATGAGACAACCATAGACCACATGAGACAAATTTGTCTCACCAGAGGCATACGGCGCTCACGGAACGGGGTGTGGGTGACTCGCGGGGGGTTAAGAGGGCGCGGTGGCTCGGGGCTCTCGGTGACTCGGCCGTGCCTCAGTGCCAGGGCAGTGCGGCCCGCGTGCCCCAGTACGCGGCGGGCTCCTCCGCGAGGTCCGCCAGGCGTTCCAGGTGCTCCGCGTCCAGGTCGACGGCCGTCGCGTGCAGGTTCGACACGAGCTGGACGGAGGTGGCGGCGCCGGAGAGGACCACGCCCGCCCAGGGTTGGCGCAGGACCAGGGCGAGGGCGACCGCGTCGCAGCCCAGGCCGGTGGCCTCGGCGGCGGCGCGCAGGGCCGCCGGCGCCCGCGGTCCGGCCAGGCGCCCGTTGGCCATGCCCTCCTTGACCAGGACGGTCAGACCCGCGTCGTGGGCCTCGGCGAGCGCGGGTCCGGCCGAGGTCTCCAGGGCGTTGTACGTCGCCTGGACCGTCTGGAACAGCCGCTCGCCGCCCACGGTGACCTCGGCGGCGGCGCGGATCGCGGCCGCCTGCTCGGGGCCGCTCACGGAGAGGCCGACGGTGACGCCGCTCGCGGCCAGGTCCGCGAGGCGGGCGTGCAGTTCCCTGTCGGTGAGGGCGGGGCTCTCCGGGGTCACGGAGTGGATCTGGTAGAGGTCGAGCCGGTCACCGAGGAGGTCGGCGGTCTCGGCGCGCTGGCGGTCGTACGCGGCGACGCTGTGGTCCTTGACCTCGTGCGCGTCGGCGTCGGTGCGCCAGTCGGCGGTGTACGTGTAGCCCCACTTGCTGCCCACGACGACGTCCCGGACGTCGGGGCGGGCGCGCAGCCAGTCGGCCAGGAACTCCTCGGAGCGGCCGTAGGAGCGGGCCACGTCGAGGTAGCGCACGCCGAGCGCGTAGGCGGCGTCGAGGAGTTCGAAGGCGCGCTCGCGCAGGGCCTCGACGCTGCGCGCGGGCAGGTCGTCCTCGCGGCCCAGCGTGATGTAGCCGGGCCTGCCGACGGCTGCGAGGCCGAGGCCGAGGTGGGCGGTCGGCGTGGTCGCTGCGGTCAGGCGGGCGAAGGGCATCGGGGCTCCACGCTTTTCGGGGGAGGCGGCAAGGGGGCACGCCGGACGCGTACCCCCTTCAACGTATCCCTCGATGCCCGTCGGGGCCGGGGCGGGCCCTGGGGACCCCGCCGCATCGGCCTTCGGTCTCGTCCTCAAACGCCGGACGGGCTCACTTTGCTCGTCCGCGCGGTCGCCCAGGCGCTCTGTGCCGCCACGTCCGCCTTGATCTCGGCCAGCTGTGCCGCCACCGCCGACGGTGCCGTGCCGCCCCGGCCGTCGCGGGACGCCAGCGCACCCTGGACGTTCAGGACGGTGCGGACCTCGGGGGTCAGGTGCGGGCTGATCTTCGCGAACTGCTCGTCGGTCAGCTGGTCGAGTTCGATGCCCGCGGCCTCGCACTCCTTGACGCACTCGCCCGCGACCTCGTGCGCGACCCGGAACGGCACGCCCTGCTTGACCAGCCACTCGGCGATGTCCGTGGCGAGCGAGAAACCGGCCGGGGCCAGCTCCTCCATGCGCTCGCGGTGGACCGTGAGCGTCGCCATCATGCCGGTGAAGGCGGGCAGCAGGACCTCCAGCTGGTCGCAGGAGTCGAAGACGGGCTCCTTGTCCTCCTGGAGGTCGCGGTTGTACGCGAGCGGCAGCGCCTTCAGGGTCGCCATCAGGCCGGTCAGGTTGCCGATGAGGCGGCCGGACTTGCCGCGCGCCAGCTCCGCGATGTCCGGGTTCTTCTTCTGCGGCATGATCGACGAGCCGGTCGAGAACGCGTCGTGGAGGGTGACGAAGGAGAACTCCTTCGTGTTCCAGATGATGACCTCTTCGGCGATCCGGGAGAGGTTCACCCCGATCATCGCCGTGATGAAGGCGAACTCGGCCACGAAGTCCCGCGAGGCCGTGCCGTCGATGGAGTTGGCGGCCGAGCCGTGCTCGAAGCCGAGGTCCTTGGCCACGGCCTGCGGGTCGAGGCCGAGCGACGAACCCGCGAGCGCCCCGGAGCCGTACGGCGAGACGGCCGTCCGCGTGTCCCACTGGCGCAGCCGCTCGGCGTCCCGCGAGAGGGACTGGACGTGCGCGAGCACATGGTGGGCGAAGAGCACCGGCTGGGCGTGCTGGAGGTGGGTACGGCCCGGCATGGCGACGTCCGGGTGCGCCTCCGCGAGGCCGATCAGGGCCTCCTGGAGCTCGGCGACCAGGCCGCCGATGATCCGGGCGTGGTCGCGCAGGTACATCTTGAAGAGCGTCGCCACCTGGTCGTTGCGGGACCGTCCGGCGCGCAGCTTGCCGCCGAGGTCCGGGCCGAGCCGCTCCAGGAGGCCGCGCTCCAGGGCGGTGTGCACGTCCTCGTCGGCGACGGTCCCGACGAAGGAGCCGTCGGCGACGTCGGCTTGGAGCTGGTCGAGCCCGGCCAGCATGCGCGTCAGCTCGTCCGCGGTGAGCAGGCCCGCCTTGTGCAGCACGCGCGCGTGGGCGCGGGATCCGGCGATGTCGTACGGCGCGAGGCGCCAGTCGAAGTGCACCGAGGCCGACAGTTGCGCCAGCGCTTCAGCGGGGCCGTCGGCGAACCTGCCGCCCCAGAGGCGGACTTCGCCGGTGTTGCTGCTCACGGTTGCTCCTTGATGTGCGAGTGGCGGGACGGGAATCCTTCTCCCCCGCCCCGCCCCTTCCCGAAACTGGGGCTCCGCCCCAGACCCCGCTCCTCAAACTCCCCCAAGCTCTTAAGGAGCAGGGGGACCCCATGAGGGGCTGAATCCGCTAGACGAGGTCCCGCTTGGCGGCGATCTTCGACGACAGGGCGAAGATGTCGATGAAGCCCTGCGCCTTGGACTGGTCGAAGGTGTCGCCCGAGTCGTACGTCGCGAGGTTGAAGTCGTAGAGGGACTCCTCGGACTTCCGGCCCGTGACGACGGCGCGGCCGCCGTGGAGGGTCATGCGGATGTCGCCGGTGACGTGCTGGTTGGCCTCGTTGATGAAGCCGTCCAGGGCCCGCTTGAGGGGGGAGAACCACAGGCCGTCGTAGACCAGCTCGCCCCAGCGCTGCTCGACCTGCCGCTTGTACCGGGCGAGCTCCCGCTCGACCGTGACGTTCTCCAGCTCCTGGTGGGCGGTGATCAGGGCGATGGCGCCCGGGGCCTCGTACACCTCACGGGACTTGATGCCCACGAGCCGGTCCTCGACCATGTCGATCCGGCCGATGCCCTGGGCGCCCGCCCGCTCGTTGAGTTGCTGGATCGCCTGGAGGACCGTGACCGGCCTGCCGTCGATGGCGACCGGCACGCCCTCCTTGAAGGTGATGACGACCTCGTCGGCCTCGCGGGAGGTCGCGGGGTTCGACGTGTATTCGTAGACGTCCTCGATCGGGGCGTTCCAGATGTCCTCCAGGAAGCCCGTCTCGACGGCCCGTCCGAAGACGTTCTGGTCGATGGAGTACGGCGACTTCTTGGTGGTCGCGATCGGCAGGCCCTTGTCCTCGCAGAAGGCGATGGCCTTGTCCCGGGTCATCGCGTAGTCCCGGACGGGCGCGATGCACTTCAGGTCGGGGCCGAGGGCCTGGATGCCGGCCTCGAACCGCACCTGGTCGTTGCCCTTGCCGGTGCAGCCGTGGGCCACGATGCCGGCGCCGTGCTTGTTCGCGGCGGCGACGAGGTGCTTGACGATGGTGGGCCGGGACAGGGCCGAGACCAGCGGATACCGGTCCATGTACAGGGCGTTGGCCTTGATCGCCGGGAGGCAGTAGCCCTCGGCGAACTCGTCCTTGGCGTCGGCGACCTCCGCCTCCACGGCACCGCAGGCGAGCGCGCGCTTGCGGATGACGTCCAGGTCCTCGCCGCCCTGGCCGACGTCCACGGCAACGGCGATGACCTCGGCGCCCGTCTCCTCGGCGATCCAGCCGATGGCGACGGAGGTGTCCAGGCCGCCCGAGTAGGCGAGTACGACGCGCTCGGTCACGGGTTTCTCCTCACAGTGCATTCGCTCGCTCAGTGCAGTGCAGTCACTGACATGCATGAGTATGCATTGCTCTGCATGCTTCGTCAATCCAGCCCCGGAGTGAAGCGGAGGGCACCCGCTTCACAGGGCGATGCGGCACGCGAAGTAGTTAGACAGGCGAACTAAAGGAGTCCATAATCCTTGGCCATGGGAAAGACCTATGAGCGCATCGACGGCAGACTCCGCACCTTCATCGAGTCCCAGCCGATCTTCTTCACCGCCACGTCCCCGCTCGCCGAGGACGGCACGATCAACCTCTCCCCCAAGGGCGTCACCGGCTCCTTCGCCGTGCTCGACGACCTCACCCTCGCCTACCTGGACTTCGCGGGCAGCAACGCGGAGACCGTCGCCCACCTGCGGGAGAACGGCCGCATCACGCTCATGTGGTGCGCCTTCCAGGGCCCGCCCAACATCGTCCGCGTGCACGGCCGCGGCGAGCCCGTCTTCCGCGACGACCCGCGCTTCCCCGAACTCCTAGCCCGCTTCCCCGGCGTCGACACCTCACTGCACGGCCTGCGCGCGATCATCGTCGTGAGCGCCGAACTGATCCGCGACACCTGTGGCTACGCGGTGCCCTTCATGACGTACGACGAGGACCGCGATCTGCACGCCAAGCGGTTCGCGCGCGAGGACGACGCCTCGCTGGACGCGTACTTCACGAAGAAGGAGCACGTGGCGACGAGCATCGACGGGCTGCCGGGGCTGCCGCTGCCGTTGCCTCCGACACCCGCCTGAGCGGGCTCGCGCGGTGCCAGAATGGTGCTCCGGCCCGGAGGCGCGGCCGGTGGGAGGGACCACATGGCACCGGCGCGCACGGCGCTGCTGATCGGAGTCGGGCACGTGCCCGCGGCGGACGGGCTGCTGGAGCCCCTCGACGACGCGGTCGACGCCGACCTGCGGCTGATGAACTCGGCCCTCGGGGCGGCGCGTTACGACGTCACCACCCTGCACAACGCCGGGATCAGCCAGATCAGGGCACGCATACACGAGACCGCGTGCGCCGTCCCCGAGGGTGGGACGCTGCTGCTCTACTTCAGCGGGCACGGCGTCCGCGTGCGCGGCACCGACTACCTGGTGCCGTTCGACGCCGTGCCGCCGCCCGACGGCGACTGGCAGGAGCCGTACCTGGACTCCCTGCTGCCCACCGCCATCAGCCCCTGGCTGAAGTCGTCCCGGGCGGGCACGGTGCTGTGGGCCATCGACGCCTGCCGCACCGAACTGCCCGGCGACGGCGTGCCGTTCGGCAACAGCGTCGACAACGGCCCGCCCGGCGGCGGCTTCGCCGTCCTCATGGGCTGCAAGGAGGGCGAGCGCAGCGGCTACACCGGCGAGGGCAGCTTCTTCACCCGCGGCCTCGCCGAGGCCCTCGGCCCGCTGGCGCCCGCCCGCACGGTCGAGGACGTGTTCGCCAAGGCCGCCGCGCGGGCCAAGGCCGTGGCGCACCGGCAGGGGCACACGCAGAACGCGCACATCCGCTACGGCACCAACTTCGAGGAGCGGACGAAGGCCACCGAGATCTGCGAGGGGCGGCCGCTCCTGGAGGCCTGGCAGGACGCCGTGCGCACCACGCCCCTGTGGGAGCGGGTGGAGCCCCGCGACGAGGACGGCGTCCAGCGCTTCCAGGACTGCCTGAGCGCGTTCGTGGAGCGCTGCGCCCACACGCTGCACCTCGCCCAGAGCCGACTGCCGTTCGAGGACCCGTGGGCCGACGACACCTACCCGGTGCGGCTGCTGGGCGACCGGCTGCCGTCGCTGCTGCCGGACGGGGCGCAGCTGTCCGCGGTGGAGGTGGCCGCGCTCGTGGCGGCGCCGTTCCTGCGGGAGGCGGCCTGGGCGGAGCGGCTGAGCCAGGCGGCCGAGTTCGGCCCCGAGTCGCTGGAGCGCGTGCCGGGCGCGGACGCCCACCGCAGGCACTACGAACAGGTCGGCGACCAGTACGCGCGCGTGGCGCGGAAGGTCGCGGAGTGCCACGCCCGCGAGCGGCCCCAGGACGCCGTCGCGGTCACGATGTGGCTGGTGCACCGGTGGGTGGCCGACCGGTTCGAGACGGACGACGAGGCGGTGCCCGCCCCGTGCGCGGACGCCCTCGCCACCGCCCTGCTCGGCGGCGCGGCGCCCGCGCAGGACCGGGTCGCCGAGCTGTCCGGCCTGATGCGGGCGGCTGCCGCGGGCATCGGCCTCGACGAGCCGCTCGACGACTCCGGCGCCCCGCGCGACGTCGAACGGGGTCCCGCGAAGGTCCTGCTGCCGGGCGGCTACCAACCCCTGCGGACGCGCCCGCTGGCCGCGCTCCTGCGGCTCGCGGGCGTGCTGTCCCTGGACGTGCGCACCTTCCCCGAGGTCGTGGCCGAGCACCTGGCCGTGTCCGACCCGGTCCTGCCGCAGGAGATCGTCGGCCTCGTCTCGCACCCCGACCTGCTCAGCTGGCAGCCCGAGGGCAGCGCCCTGCACCTGGACGTGCCCTGCCCGCACCAGGCGGTGCACGCCGCGCTCGTCGAAGTGGCGCAGCAGGCCGACCAGTTGGCCGCGCAGGTCGCCGACCTCGCGAGCACGCTGCCCGAGGCGGAGGCCTGCCTCCTGTCCGCCGTGCCCACCCGGGTCACCGACCGCGACCTCAGGGCGAGCCAGCGCGGCGGCCAGGCCACGTACGAAGTGCCGCTGCTGCGCTTCCACCTGGCGCAGACCGAGGTGCGTGAACTGCTCATGGGCGAGCAGCTGTACGGCGGCGAGCCCCACCTGGCGCTGCGGGAGCTGTACCAGAACGCCATGGACGCCTGCCGGTACCGGCAGATGCGCTGGGACTACCTGGACAGCGCGGGCCCGCAGCCCGCGCCCTGGCGCGGCCGGATCTCGATCACCATGGGCGAGGACGCGCGCGGCCGGTACGTGGAGTGCCGCGACAACGGCGTCGGCATGAGCGCCGAGCAGCTCAAGTACACCTTCACGCGGGCCGGCAGCCGGTTCGAGCAGTCCAAGGCGTTCCGGCGCGAGCAGTCGCGCTGGCTGCGGCACGACCACAAGCTGCGTCTGTTCCCCAACAGCCGCTTCGGCATCGGCGTGTTCAGCTACTTCATGCTCGCCGACGAGATGACGATCGTGACGCGGCAGGTCAGCCCCGACGGCATTCCGGCCGCGCAGGCGCTCAGCGTGGAGATCCCGAGCAGCGGCAGCCTGTTCCGCATCCAGCGGCACGAGGGCGCGGGCGACGGCCTCCCGGAGGGCGGCACGCGCGTCCGCCTCTACCTGCGGGCGGACGGCACGGCCGACGGCCTGTCCTGTGTGGGCACGCTGCGGCCGCTGGTGCGGGTGAGCGAGTTCGAGCTCGAGGTGCGGGACCTGGCGGGGCCTCCGCACGAGTGGCGGCCGGGGGTGCTGCAGTCGGGGGCCGGCCTCGACCTCCTCGAACCGCTGGAGGCCGTGCCCGGGGTGCTGTGGTGGGTGGGCGAGAAGGGCGGTGTGCTGTGCGACGGCATCGCCACGGACGTGGCCCCCTACGGCTACGTACTGAACCTGACCGGGCTGTACGCGGGCCAGCTGAGCGTCAGCCGCAAGGAGTTGCAGGCGTACGACCGGGACTGGGAGGAGCACAACTGGCGCGCGGGCGCCGTGCCGCTGGCCCAGTGGCCGGGGCTCTCGATGGAGTGGCTCTGGGAGCTGGAGCGGCAGAACCTGCCGGTGGCGCGGGTGCTGTGGCAGGAGTGGCGGGGCAAGGGTGTCACTCCGGTGCGCGAGGTGGACGGGCGGCACCGGCTCGACTCCGAGGGCTGGTTCCACCCCGACCAGGGCATAGCGACCGGCAGGAACCACAGCTCCGACGCCGGGCACCTCGCCCCCTGGCGGGCCGCCGCGCTGCGCCTCGCGCGCAGCTTCTACACGGAGTCGTCCCCCAAGAGCCTTGTGGGTCATCCCGTGCCCGAGCCGGGAGACGCCGCGCTGCACGGCTCCAACAGGAGGTGGTGGCACGCCGTCGACCAGGCCACCGCGCTGGGCATGCCCGTGACCGAGGTGTTGCGGCGCAAGCGGCGGCTGCGCATCGCGCACCCCACCGGGGCCCCTCCGGCGGTGCGCGAGGGCGATCTCGACCGGGTGCCCGACACCCAGGACAGGAACCTGGCGCAGATCCTGGCGGGCGCCGGCCGATTCATCGCCGTGGAGGGCAACAGCAAGGTCAGTCACGGCCGCGGCAGCCTGGTCCTGGCGTCCGAGGCGTTCGCCGAACCGCTCGGTGCCGTCGTCGCCCGCCATGCGCGCTGGATGCCGCTGCACGGTGAGTCCCTGCCCCCGGTCCCCCCGCACCACCAGCACTATGTGTGCACGCAGGAGGACGTCGAGGTGCTCTTCCTGCGCTCCAACAATGTGTACGAGGACACGCTCAGGCCCGTGACCGACCCGTCGCAGGTCCTCCGGGTGCAGCTGACCACCGACAGACAACCGGCGGACATCCTGCGGGTACTGGCCGACTTCGCCTGGCTCGGCTGGACGGTGCCCGCCACGGACGTGGTCAAGGCCTGGGCGGACCTCGACCGAGAACTCCGGCTCGTCCTGGAGGAGTTCACGCCTCCGGACCCGGACGGCGGCCGGGCGCTGCGCTGGGGTGCGACCGTGGCCATGGCCGCACACTGGGAGACCGATCTCGCGGACGCGTCGGAGCGCCTGGCGCGCACGGCCGCGGCGACGGGTCTCTCGTACGAGCGGCGGTACGCGGACGGCGACGGCCGCGTCGTGCCCTGCCCCGACACGGGCGCGCTCGTGCGCAAGCTGAACCGGTTCGGCGCCGACCTGGAGGACGGCATCGGGTACGAGGCACTGGGGCGGGCCGCCAAGGGGCTGCAGCACCGGGCGGACATCGTCCAGGTCGCGGCCGACCTGCGGGCCGCCGGGGTGCACCTGCCCGACCGGGTGGACCTCGTCGCCGAGTGGCCCACGCTGCCGCTGCGCAGCCGCATCGCGCTCTCGGGCAAGGAGGCCGTCTACGCCAGGGAGGACGACCCGGCCGACGAACTGACCGGCTCCGGGCTGTACTACACCGCGGAGTGCCTCCGCGAGCCCCTGGCCGACATGTGGTCACTCGCCCGCCAGGACGCCGACCGGTTCGGTCTGACGGTGCCGCCCCTGCCCGACGAACTCGCCTCCCACCTGCCCGGTTCACGCGAAGTCACGGCCCTCGTCGAGCAGCACGCCCTCGACATCACCCGCGGCCTGGACATCGAGACGCAGTACTCGGCCGCCGTCTGGAAACGCCTGACGCCCTGTGCCCTCGCGGAATACGCCAACAGCCTGGAGATCACCCCCGCCGCCGCCTACGCCGCGCTCGCCGCCCTGCGCCCCCTCGGCGCCCTGGTGCCCGAACTCACCGAGGCCGCCCAGGAGTCCCTGCCGACCACCCCCCTCTCCGCCCGCGACCTGGTGGCCCTCAACACGGACCAGTGGCTGTCCCCGGCCGACGAGGCCTTCGTCCCCCTCGACCTGGTGAGCATCGCGGGCCGCCTGGGCGAGCCCGTCCCCCGCACGCTCGCCCGCGTCGCCCCCTTCCTCCCCCTGCTCCCCGAATCGCCGCCCCTGCCCGCCCCGCCGGACACCGTCCCCCTCTGGCAGGACCTGGCCCTCCTCTCCGTGGGCCTCGACGGCCGGCTCCCCGCGCTCACCGGCAAGGTGGGCGCCCGGCACATCGCGCGGGCCGCCGACGCCACCGGCGAGTCCGAGGCCTGGGTCACCGAGCGCCTGCGCCTGTACGCCACCCTCTTCGACCTCGATCTCGACCTGGACGACGCCTCATGACCCAGCCCCCGCCGCCCTCGCACCAGTTCGACACCGCCTACGCGGACGCGGACCTGGGCGAGGTGAGCGACACGTTCACGGTGAGCCCCTCGCCCGAGGGGCACACCCTGGTGCGGGGGCACTGCCCCCGCTGCCGCGGCCTGACGGCCACCGAGTACCGGCACGGCGTGCCCGGGACCGGCACGGGCACCGGGACCAAGGGGCCGCTTGCCGAGGACGCCGCGCTGCTCGCCCAGGAGCGCCACTTCTGCGAGTGCGGGCACCCGCATCCGCAGCTCCCGGCGAACGCCGTGTTCGTCGGGTGCGGAGCCAGCTGGCACGTACAGGCGCTGGTGACGCCCGCGCCGAGCGGCACGTCGAACGGCACCCCGTGACCGCCCAGTCCGACCGCCGCTGGGCGGAGCTGGCGCGTGAGCTGGAGTTCACGCAGCTCGACGAGTTGCGGCGGCAGGCGGAGGGCTGGCGCACGGGTCTGACCGGTCTGACGGCACTGCTCGCCGTGCTCGTCGTGCTCAAGGGCCGCGACGATCTGAACGGCCTGCCGGACACCGCCCGCCTGGTGGCGTCCGGCCTGGTCGCCGTCGCGTTCCTGCTGCTCGTCGCCGGGTCGGTGCTCGCCGTGCGGGCGGCGCACGGGCGGCTCGGCGACCGCACCCTGCTCGCCGGGCAGGCGCTGCGGCGCTGGACGGAGGAGGAGGTCCGGCGCGTCGTCAGGTCGCTGTGGTGGGCGTCGGTGTGCTGCGTGGCCGGCGTCGGGTGCGCCGCCGTGGCCGTCGGGGTCGCCTGGGTCGAGACGGAGTCCCCGAAGGACCATCTGGTGCGGGTGAGCACGACGTCCGGGGAGCGGTGCGGGGAGTTCCTGGGGGCGGGGCGGGGCGGGGTGTCGCTGCGGGCCGAGGGCGGGGACGCCGGGGACGGTGCGAAGGAGAAGCGGGTGACGCTGCCCGCCCGTACCGTCATCTCCGTGACGCCGGTGGGGAGTTGCGGCGCCGCCAAGTGACGGCGGCGCCCCCGTCTCGTACTCCCCACAACACATGTAGCGACCACATATCGAGACGAGGTTGCGTGCCCGCCGCACCGGCACGTTGCATCGCCGGGTGCAGACCGAACCGACAAGTCCCGGCCCGACGGCGGCCGGGCCCGTGAGCGCCACCGACCGCGCCGCCCGCCGCGCCGTCACCGTCTTCCCCGTGCTCGTCCTCGCCGCGGGCGCCGTCGGCCTCGCGACACCCGGCACCTTCGGGGGCTGGAAGGAGAGCGTGCCGTACCTGCTCGGCGTGGTCATGTTCTGCATGGGCCTGACGATGACGCCGCAGGACTTCCGGGGCGTCGCGCGCCGTCCCTGGGCCGTGGCGCTCGGCCTGGTCGCGCACTATGTGATCATGCCGGGCCTCGGCTGGCTGATCGCCCACGCCCTGGACCTCTCGCCCCAGTTGGCCGCGGGAGTGATCCTCGTCGGGTGCGCGCCGAGCGGCACCGCCTCCAACGTCGTCACCTACCTCGCGCGCGGCGACGTGGCCCTGTCCGTGTCCGTCGCCACCGTGTCGACCGTGCTCGCGCCCCTCGTGACGCCGCCGCTCACCCTGCTGCTCGCCGGTGAGTACCTGCCGGTGGACGCGGGCTCGATGGTGACGGACATCCTCAAGACCGTGCTCCTGCCCGTCATCGGCGGCCTCGCCGTGCGGCTGCTCTTCGGCCGGTACGTGGATCGCGTGCTGGGCGCGCTGCCGTGGCTGTCGGCCGTGACCATCGCCGTCATCGTGGCCGTGGTCGTCGCGGGCAGCGCGGCGGCCATCAAGTCGGCGGCGGCGCTCGTGCTCGTCGCGGTCGTCCTGCACAACGGGCTCGGGCTCGCGCTCGGTTACGGCGCGGGGAAGCTGGCCCGGCTCGGCCCGCCCGCGTCCCGCGCGATGGCCTTCGAGGTCGGCATGCAGAACTCCGGGCTCGCCGCGTCCCTGGCGACCGCCCACTTCAGCCCGCTGGCCGCGCTGCCCGCCGCCGTGTTCTCCGTGTGGCACAACGTGTCGGGGGCGGTCGTGGCGGCGTGGATGGCGCATCGGGCGCGGCGGGCGGAGTGACGGGGTGACGGGGTGACGGGGTGACGGGGTGACGGGGGCGTCCGCGAGGCCGGTGCCAAGTCCGGCCCCGCGCCGTCCCGTTCACCGTGGGGGTTCCGTCCGCCGTCCTCACCCGGAAATGCGACGATAAGGCCTCGCACAGGGGGAGAGGGCATGGCACAAGCACGTACCGCACTGCTCATCGGCGTCGGTGACACGCCGGACGCCGCGCACCGGTTCGACTCGCTCGACGCACCGGTCACCGCCGACCTGCGGGCCCTCGGCGCCGCGCTCAAGGCCGCCGGGTACGACGTGCGGACGGTGCCGGGTGCCACCCGCGCGCAGATCATCACGACCGTCGACGAGGTCTCGCGGGACGTCCCGGCGGACGGCACCCTTCTGATCCACTTCACCGGGCACGGCATCCGCGTCGGCGACACCGACCACCTGGTCCCTGCCGACGCGCGCGCCCCGCACGCCCCCGACACCGAGTGGACCCAGCCGTACCTGGACACGCTCGTGCCCGCCGACATCAGCCCGTACCTCACCCACTGCCGGGCGGGCACCGTGCTGTGGCTCATCGACGCCTGCCGGGGCGAGTCGGCCGACGGGGTGTTCGGCAGCAGCGTCCTGAAGGGGCAGCCCTCGGGGCGGTTCGCGCTGATGACGGCCTGCGCGGCCGGGCAGCGGTCGGGGTACTCGGCGGAGGGCAGCTTCTTCACGCTCGGGCTCGCGGAGGCCTTCCGTCCGCTGACGCGGGCGCGGACCGTGCAGGAGGTCTTCGAGACGGCGCGGCAGCACACCCTGCGCGCCGCCCGCCTGCACGGTGCCGCGGCGCAGGAGCCCAGGCTCCAGTGCGGTGCGGAGCTCGACGCCGAGGCCCGGTCGGCGGTCGTGTGCGAGGGCCGACGGCTCCTGGAGTCCTGGCGGGAGGCCGTCGCCGGCACCGCGCTGTGGGAGCGGGTCGCCGAGGAGGACGCGGGGAGCGTGCCCCGGCTCCGGGACTGCCTGGGGGACCTGGTCGAGACGTGCGCGCAGGTCGTGCATCTGGCCCAGGAGCGGATGCCCGACCCGTGGGCCGACGACGACTTCGTGGTCCGGGTCGTCCGCGACCAGCTGCCCCGCCTCGTCCCCAAGACCCAGACCCTGTCGGCGCTCGAGGCCGCCGCGCTGGTCGCCGCGCCGCTGCTGCACGAGGCCGCGTGGGCGCGGCGGCTGAGCCACGCGCGCGACATCAGGCCGTACACCGTCTGGCACCGGAAGGACGGCGACGCGTGGCGCCGCCACTACGAACAGGTCGCCGAGCACCACCCGCACATCAAGAAGAAGCTCTCCGACTGCTGGCGGAGCGCCCGCCCCGACGAGGCGCGCTGGGTCGCCCTGTGGCTCGTGCACCGCTGGATCGCGGAGCGGTTCGTGACGGACGAGCAGCCGGTGCCCGAGACCGAGTCGACGGCGCTCGCGGAGGCCCTGTGCCCCGGCCCGCGCGCCCGCGAGCTGTCCGCCGCGCTCGCCGCCCTGACCGCGGCCATCACGCTCGGCCCACCGGCGCATGACCGCGGCCCCCGCCCCGACCTGGCCTTCCCGCTGCCCGGCGGCGCCCGGCAGCCCCTGCGTGCCGACGAGTTGGCGGGCGTACTGCACCTGGCCTGCGTGCTCGCCCTGGACGTCCGCACCCTCCCCGACGTCCTCGCCGAGCACCTGGCCGTCCGCGACGCCCTGCTCCCCCAGGACGCCGTCAACGCGGTGCGCGACGCGGACTGGCACGCCGCCGACGGCGACCTCCACCTGGACGCGGCCTGCCCGCACCCCGCGCTGCACGCCGCGTTCGCGGGCGTCGTCGAGCAGGCCGACGAACTCGCGGGCGCGCTGCGGGACACCGCCCGCAGGCTGCCCGGGCCCCGGGCTGCGCTGCTCTCGGGGCTGCCCGCCCGCGTGACCGACCGCGGCCTGCGCCCGGTCGAGGACGGCGGCCGCAGGGCCTACGACGTGCCGCTGCTGCGCTTCCAGCTCGCCCAGACCGAGGTCCGCGACCTGCTCATGGGCGAGCGCATCTACGACGGCGAGCCGGAACTGGCGCTGCGCGAGCTGTACCAGAACGCGATGGACGCCTGCCGCCACCGCGCGATGCGCCACCGCTACCTGGAGAGCCGGGGCGCGCGTCCGGCGCCCTGGGAAGGCCGCATCGCCTTCGTCGAGGGCGAGGACGACCGCGGCCGCTACGTCGAGTGCCGCGACAACGGCGTCGGCATGGGCCTCGACCAGCTCAAGAACACCTTCACCAAGGCGGGCCGCCGCTTCGAGCAGTCCCGCGCCTTCCGCCAGGAACAGGCGACCTGGCACCGCCACGACCCGGCCCTGCGCCTCTACCCCAACAGCCGTTTCGGCATCGGCGTGTTCAGCTACTTCATGCTGGCCGACGAGATGACGGTGGTGACCCGCCCCGTCGGCACGGACGGCATCCCGGCACGGTCGGCGCTGCGCGTGGACATCCCGGGCAGCGCGAACCTGTTCCGCGTCCAGGAGCACGACGACGCGTGCGCACAGGACGGGGACGGGCTGCTCGAGGGCGGCACCCGGGTGCGGCTGTATCTGCGGGACTCGACGGCCGTGGCGGGGATTTCGGCGGTGGAGACGCTGGAGCGGCTTGTCATGGTGAGTGAGTTCGCGGTGGAGGTGCGGGACGCGGCGGGGCGGGGGCGGGAGTGGGTGCCGGGGGTGCTGCGCCACGAGCCGACGAGCGACGGGCGGCCACGGTGCGTCGAGGCCGTTCCGGGGGTGCTGTGGTGGGTGGACGGGCCGGGCGCGATCCTGTGCGACGGCGTCGGGACCGACAAGAAGCCCTTCGGCTACGTACTCAATCTGACGGGCCCGCAGGCGGGCACGCTCAGCCTCAACCGCAAGAAGCTCCAGTCGTACGACACGAACTGGGAGGCGGATCAGTGGGCGCGGGGCGCGGCGGCGCTCGCCGACTGGGCGGGCCTGCGCATGCCGTGGCTGTGGCGTCTGGAGCGGGACAATCTCGCGGCGGCCCGCGCGGTGTGGGAGCGGTGGCGCGGGCAGGGTGTGCGGGTGCGCGACACCAAACCCTGGGATACGTCCCTGGACCTCGACTCCACGGGCTGGTTCCACTGGGACGAGTCGGTCGACGACGGCAGGTCCCGGAGCTTCACGCGGGACTGGCCCGAGACCGTGCGCCCGTGGCGGGCCGCGGTGCTCGGGAGCGTGCCGCCGTCACGTGAGGCTCCGCCCGTCTCGACCGCCGGGCACCCCGTGCCGGAGCCCGGCTGGGCGAGCATCGCCCAAGGCGTGCCCACGGGTTGGGACACGGGAGTCCTGGCCGACCGGAAGCCGCTCGACTGGCGGGTGACCGTGGCGCTCGCGAGCGAGCTGGACATGACGGTCGGCGACGTGGTCCGCACGGCGCGCGCCCTGCGGGTCGTCCACCCGGTCCTGAAGCCGCCCCAGGTCCTGCGGGGCGCCGCCGGGGGCGGCCTGGACTGGATCCCCGACTGGCACGACCTGAAGATCGTCCACGGCCTGCTGCCCCGCCGCACACGCCGGTCCTGGGAGGCCGCGGCCCAGGACGAGAGCGACTACGAACACGCGCCGGACGACCTCGGCGGCCTCGTCCGTGCCTCGCACACGCTGAGGGAGCCGCTGGGCCGCCTGGCCGAGCGGTGCGTCCGGTTCACGCCGTTCCTCACCTCCGCGCCGCCCACCGCACCCGATCACCACGCCGACCACGTGTGCGACCCGTCGGATCTGGCGCTGCTCTACCGGAAGGGCCCGCGGGGCTGGCGCCGCGTCCAGCAGCCGTGGGACGTCGTCGCCTTCGCGGACAGGCGGGGGCTCCCGCCCGAGGAGGTGCGCCAACGGCTCGCGCGGTTCGCGTGGCTCGGCTGGTCGACTCCGGACGCGGAGTCCGTGCGGCGGTGGACCGACGTGCCCTGGGAGATCTCCGGGGTGCTGCAGGGCTACTGCGCGCCGGGCCCGGACGGCCGCCTCGCGCTCCCCTGGGCGGCCACGTTCGACCTCGCGTCGGAGTGGGAGATCTCGCTGCGCAAGGCGGAGAAGGAGCTGGCGCGCTGGGCGGACCACCTCGGCATCGCGTACACCCGGCACCATCGGGAGAAGTCGGCGGCGGGCCGGGTGGTCCCGGTTCCGGAGACCGCGGGCGTGCTCGCCTCGGCGCAGGCGGCGGGGCTCTCCCTCGAAGCCGGTCTGACGCTGCGCGACCTCGCGTTCGCCCGGCCGCACGAGGTGTCCTGGGACGACCTCGCCGTCGTGGTGGAGGACCTGCGAGAGGCCGGGGCGGACGTGCCCGCGGCGAGCGGGTTGCTGCAGGCGTGGGAGGAGCTGCCGGTGCCGAGCCAGTACGCGTTCTCCGGCAACGATCCCACATTCGTGGGCGCCGACTACCCCGTCCTGCCGACCGCCGACATCCTCTTCGCGTCGTGCGTCAACCTGAAGTCCCCCCTGTCGACCACGTGGAAGACGGCTCGCCGCGAGGCCAAGCGCGTGGGCCTGACGGTGCCCGAACTCCCGGCCGCGCTGGCCGGGTTCCGCCCAGAGCCCGAGGAGGGCGCTGCGCTGCTCGACTGGGGCGAGGAGTACGACGAGTGGTTCGAGTCCCCCCGCTGGACGGCTCTCACCCCCGAGCGCCTGGCCACGTACGCCCAAGGCCGCCGCATCGGCGCCCGGTCGGCGTACGAACGCCTCGTCCCCCTCCGCGAGCTGGGAGCCCGGATCCCCGAGCTGACCACGACCGAGATCGAGAACCTGCCCACCGCCGTACCCGACGCCCGGGACGCCGTCGCCCTCGGCGCCGACCACCGCGTCTCCGCCCCCGGCGCCCCGCTCTGTCCCCTGGACCTCCTGAGCCTCGCCGGACGCCTGGGCGAGCCGGTCGTCCGCACCTGGGAGCGCATCGTCCCGTACCTCCCCCTGGAGGCAGCGCCCCCGGCCCTCGACCCGGCGGCCGTCCCCGACGAACTCCCGCTCTGGCAGGACCTGATCGTCCTGTCCGTCCACGCGGACGGCGTGCTCCCGGCGCTCGGCGGGCGGGTCACCCAGGAGCAGATCCGGTTCGCCGCCGACGCGGTGGGCGAGAGCGCGGAGTGGGTCGAGGACCGCCTCGGGCGCTACGCGGCGCTGTTCGGCCTGGAGCTGGCAGCGGAGCCGCACGGCGTGGAGCCCCCCGAGGAAGGGACCCCCAAGGCTCCGGTCGCCGGGAACTAGTGCTCGTTGGAGGCCAGCCGCAGCAGATGGTCCGCCAGCGCCTGTCCCCCGCTCGGCTCCCTGCTGATCAGCATCACCGTGTCGTCGCCCGCGATGGTGCCGAGGATGTCGTGGAGTTCGGCCTGGTCGATGGCGGAGGCGAGGAACTGGGCGGCGCCGGGCGGGGTACGCAGGACCACGAGGTTGGCCGAGGCCTCCGCGGAGATCAGGAGTTCCACGGAGAGGCGCCGCATGCGCTGCTCCTTGGCCGACTCGCCGAGCGGCGCGCGCGGGGTGCGGAACCCGCCCTCGCTGGGCACGGCGTAGATCAGGTCGCCCTCGGTGTTGCGGATCTTGACGGCGTTCAGCTCGTCGAGGTCGCGGGAGAGGGTGGCCTGGGTGACGGTCAGACCGTCGTCGGCCAGGAGCTTGGCCAGCTGGCTCTGCGAGCGCACCGGCTGCCGGTTGAGGATGTCCACGATCCGGCGGTGGCGTGCGGTGCGGGTCTGCGGCACGGCGGGTCCCGCGTGCTCGGCCGGCCCGTTGTCCTGCGCGTGGCTCATCGTCGTCTCATTCCCCGGATCGTCCGTCCCCGTTGGCCGCGTTGGCCGCGGCAGCCTGGTCGAGGACGCCGGGCAGGGCCCTGAGGAAGGCGTCCACCTCGTCGTCGCGCACGTTCAGCGGCGGCATCAGCCGTACGACATCGGGGGCGGGCGCGTTGACCAGGAAGCCGGCGTCCTGAGCCGCCTGCTGCACCTGCGCAGCCAGCGGCTCGGTGAGCACGATACCCAGCAGCAGGCCCGCACCCCTGACATGGTCGACCAACGCGTGCCCCGCTGACTCGATTCCGTCCCGCAGCTTCTCCCCGGCACGCTTGGTGTTCTCAAGCAGGCCCTCGGCCACGACGGTGTCGACGACGGCGAGTCCGGCGGCGCAGGCGACGGGGTTGCCGCCGAACGTCGTGCCGTGGTGGCCGGGCTTCAGGAGGTCGGCCGTCGGGCCGAACGCCACGGTCGCGCCGAGCGGCAGGCCGCCGCCGAGGCCCTTGGCGAGCGTGACGACGTCCGGGTCCACGCCTTCCTGCGCGAGATGCGCGAACCAGTGGCCGGTACGGCCGATTCCGGTCTGCACCTCGTCGAGGACGAGCAGCGTCCCGGTGGCGCGGGTGATCTCGCGGGCCGCCCGCAGGTATCCGGCGGGCGGGACGACGGCGCCGTTCTCGCCCTGGATCGGCTCGATGATCACGAAGGCGGTGTCCTCGGTGACGGCGGCGCGCAGGGCGTCCACGTCGCCGTACGGGACGTGCGTGACGTCGCCGGGCAGCGGCAGGAACGGCTCCTGCTTGCCGGGCTGGCCGGTGAGGGCGAGGGCGCCCAAGGTGCGGCCGTGGAAGCCGCCGGTGGTGGCGACCATGTGCGGGCGGCCCGTGAGGCGGCCGATCTTGAACGCGCCCTCGTTGGCCTCCGCGCCCGAGTTGCAGAAGAACACCCGGCCGTCGCGGCCGAAGAGGTCCAGCAGCCGCTCGGCGAGCGCGACGGGCGGCTCGGCGACGAAGAGGTTGGAGACATGGCCGAGCGCGGCGATCTGCCGGGACACGGCCTCCACGATCGCCGGGTGGCCGTGGCCGAGCGCGTTCACGGCGATGCCGCCGACGAAGTCGGTGTACTCCTTGCCGTCGGCGTCCCACAGCGTGCTGCCCGCGCCGCTCACCAGCGGGATGCGGGGCGTGCCGTAGTTGTCCATCAGTGCGCCCTGCCAGCGCCGGGTCAGCTCCTGGTTGGCGGTCATGGCGGATCCCCCTCTTTCAGTCGCTCAGTTCGTCCGGCACGACCATCGTGCCGATTCCCTCGTCGGTGAAGATCTCCAGCAGGATCGAGTGCTGGACGCGCCCGTCGATGACGCGCGCGGTGTGCACGCCGTTGCGCACGGCGTGCAGGCAGCCCCGCATCTTTGGCACCATGCCGCTGGACAGCTCGGGGATGAGCTTCTCCAGCTCGGTGGCGGTCAGTCGGCTGATGACGTCGTCGCTGTGGGGCCAGTCCTCGTACAGGCCCTCCACGTCGGTGAGCACCATCAGCGTCTCGGCACCAAGCGCCGCAGCGAGTGCCGCAGCCGCCGTATCAGCATTGACGTTGTAGACATGCCCCTTGCCGCCTTCGTCCTGGGAGCGGGCGATCGAGGAGACGACCGGGATGCGGCCGTCCGCGAGCAGCGCCTCGATGGCGCCGGTGTCGATCTCGGTGACCTCGCCGACCTGGCCGATGTCGACCAGCTCGCCGTCGATCAGCGGCCGGTGCCTGGTCGCGGTGATGGTGTGCGCGTCCTCGCCGGTGAGGCCCACGGCGAGGGGTCCGTGCTCGTTGAGCAGCCCGACGAGCTCGCGCTGCACCTGCCCGGCGAGGACCATCCGGACGACGTCCATGGCCTCGGGCGTCGTCACCCTCAGACCCGCCTTGAACTCGCTGATCAGGCCCTGTTTGTCGAGCTGGGCACTGATCTGCGGGCCGCCGCCGTGCACCACGACCGGGCGCAGTCCTGCGTGGTGCAGGAACACGACGTCCTGGGCGAACGCGGCCTTGAGGTCCTTGTCCACCATGGCGTTGCCGCCGAATTTGATGACGACGGTCTTGCCGCGGTGACGGGTCAGCCAGGGCAGCGCCTCGATCAGGATCTGCGCCTTGGGCAGTGCGGTGTGCTTGCGGGTGTTCATGGGGCTTTCCAGGTGGGGAGGGCCTGCCGCGCGGGGGGAGTCGAGCGGGCTGCGGGGCACGCGCTACGAGGAGTACGCGCTGTTCTCGTGGACGTAGTCGGCGGTGAGGTCGTTGGCCCAGATGACGGCGGACGCGGTACCGGCGGCGAGGTCGGCGGTGATCCGCACCTCGCGGTAGCGCATGTCGACCAGGTCGCGGTCCTCGCCCACCGAGCCGTTCTTGCAGACCCAGACGTCGTTGATGGCGACGTTCAGGCGGTCCGGCTCGAAGGCGGCCGACGTGGTGCCGATGGCGGAGAGCACACGGCCCCAGTTGGGGTCCTCGCCGTGGATGGCGCACTTGAGGAGGTTGTTGCGGGCGATGGAGCGGCCCACCTCGACGGCGTCGTCCTCGTCGGCCGCGCCGATCACCTCGATGCGGATGTCCTTGCTCGCGCCCTCGGCGTCGCCGATGAGCTGGCGGGCCAGGTCGTCGCAGACGGTGCGGACGGCCTCGGCGAACTCCGCGTACTCCGGGGTCGCTCCGGAGGCGCCGGAGGCGAGCAGGAGCACGGTGTCGTTCGTGGACATGCAGCCGTCGGAGTCGACGCGGTCGAAGGTGAGGCGGGTCGCCTCGCGCAGGGCCTTGTCGAGGTCGGGGGCGGCGATGTCGGCGTCGGTGGTGAGGACGACGAGCATCGTGGCGAGGCCGGGGGCGAGCATGCCCGCGCCCTTGGCCATGCCGCCGACCGTCCAGCCCTCGCCCTCGGCGACGGCCGTCTTGTGCACGCTGTCGGTGGTCTTGATGGCGATGGCGGCCTTCTCGCCGCCGTGCGCGGACAGGGCCCCCGCCGCCGTCTCGACGCCCGGCAGGAGCTTGTCCATGGGGAGCGTCACGCCGATGAGTCCGGTGGACGCGACGGCGACCTCGCCCGCGTTCAGGCCGAGCGTGTCGGCGACCTTCTCGGCCGTGGCGTGCGTGTCCTGGAAGCCCCGCGGGCCCGTGCAGGCGTTGGCGCCGCCGGAGTTGAGGACGACCGCGGAGACCTGTCCGCCCTTGACGACCTGCTCGGACCACAGGACGGGCGCGGCCTTCACGCGGTTGGACGTGAAGACGCCCGCGGCGGCCAGGCGGGGGCCGTCGTTGACCACGAGGGCCAGGTCCGGGTTGCCGCTCTCCTTGATTCCGGCGGCGATGCCCGCCGCCCGGAATCCCTTGGCTGCCGTGACACTCACTGCGTCTCCTTGTCGGCGGAACTCGGATGCGGCCCGGCGGCCGCGGGCGCGCCGCTCACGGCGCGACTCCGATGGTGGGAAGGCCCAGCTCCTCCGGGAGGCCCAGGGCGATGTTCATGCTCTGCACCGCGCCACCGGCGGTGCCCTTGGTGAGGTTGTCGATGGCGCTGATCACGATCACGCGGCCGGACGCCGGGTCGTGGGCGGCCTGGACGTGCACGGCGTTGGAGCCGTACACCGACGCGGTGGCCGGCCACTGGCCCTCGGGGAGCAGCTGCACGAACGGTTCTTCGGCGAAGGCCTTCTCGTACGTCGCGCGGACGCTCTCCGCGGTCACGCCCGGCTTGGCCTTGGCGCTGCACGTGGCGAGGATGCCGCGCGGCATGGGGGCCAGCGTCGGGGTGAAGGAGACCGTGACACGGGTGTCCGCGGCGGCGCTCAGGTTCTGGATCATCTCCGGCGTGTGCCGGTGCGCCCCGCCCACGCCGTACGGCGACATGGAGCCCATGACCTCGGAGCCGAGCAGATGCGCCTTGGGCGCCTTGCCCGCGCCGGAGGTCCCGGACGCCGCGACGATCACCGCCTCGTCCTCGACGAGCCCGGCCGCGTACGCCGGGAAGAGCGCGAGCGAGACGGCCGTGGGGTAGCACCCCGGGACCGCGATGCGCTTGCTGCCCGCGAGGGCGGCGCGGGCGCCGGGCAGCTCGGGCAGTCCGTACGGCCAGGTGCCCGCGTGGGCGCTGCCGTAGAACTTCTCCCAGTCGGCCGCGTCCTTGAGGCGGAAGTCCGCGCCCATGTCGACGACGAGCACGTCCGGGCCGAGCTGTTCGGCGACGGCGGCGGACTGGCCGTGCGGCAGGGCGAGGAAGACGACGTCGTGGCCCGCCAGGCTCTCGGCCGTGGTCGGCTCCAGGACGCGCTCGGCGAGCGGGGCCAGGTGCGGCTGGAGCGCGCCCAGGCGCTCGCCCGCGTTCGAGTGGGCGGTGAGGGTGCCGATCTCGACCTCGGGGTGCACGGCGAGGAGCCTCAGCAGCTCGCCGCCCGCGTATCCGCTCGCTCCCGCGACCGCTGCGCGTACCGTCATGGATTCCTCCTGCGTGGATGGCATGAATATACATTGCGCCGCACGTTTATACAATGGGGATCCACGACGCCCGCCGGCACCGGCTGTCGGTGAGGCGCCGCCCGGGCCCGCCTCGCGGGCCGCGTCCCGTCCCCCTGGGTGATCGGCGCCCGCCCATCATGGCACCGGGGTGGCGCGGACCGGCAGGAACGGCTGACAGTTCAGATGCCTGAAGGAACGGCGACCGCCCCCCGGGTACGCGCACGACCGCCCCGGTCGGCGGCTGCCGACCGGGGCGGTGATCACGCGGTGCGTCGGGCGCCCAGGGCGCCGGGCGCGTCAGGCGAGCGAGGCGATCGCCTGGTTGAAGGTGGCCGACGGGCGCATGACCGCCGAGGCCTTGGCCGGGTCGGGCTGGTAGTAGCCGCCGATGTCGGCGGGCTTGCCCTGGGCGGCGATCAGCTCGTCGACGATCGTCTGCTCCTGCTCGGCCAGCGTCTTGGCGAGCGGGCCGAACGCCTCGGCGAGCTGGGCGTCGTCGGTCTGCTTGGCCAGCTCCTGCGCCCAGTACAGGGACAGGTAGAAGTGGCTGCCGCGGTTGTCGATGCCACCCAGCTTGCGGCTCGGCGACTTGTTCTCCTCCAGGAAGGTCGCCGTCGCGCGGTCCAGGGTGTCCGCGAGGATCTGGGCGCGCGCGTTGCCCGTGGTCTGCGCGAGGTGCTCGAAGGACACCGCGAGCGCGAGGAACTCGCCGAGGCTGTCCCAGCGCAGGTAGTCCTCCTTGACGAGCTGCTGCACGTGCTTGGGCGCGGAGCCGCCGGCGCCGGTCTCGAACAGGCCGCCGCCGTTCATCAGCGGGACCACCGAGAGCATCTTGGCGCTGGTGCCGAGCTCCAGGATCGGGAACAGGTCGGTCAGGTAGTCACGCAGGACGTTGCCGGTGACGGAGATCGTGTTCTCGCCGCGGCGGATGCGCTCCAGGGAGAACGCGATCGCCTCGACCGGCGCCAGGATCTTGATGTCCAGGCCCTCGGTGTCGTGCTCCGGGAGGTACCGCTTGACCTTCTCGATGAGCTGCGCGTCGTGGGCGCGGCCCTCGTCCAGCCAGAAGACGGCCGGGTCGCCGGTGGCGCGGGCGCGCGAGACGGCGAGCTTGACCCAGTCCTTGATCGGGGCGTCCTTGGTCTGGCACATCCGGAAGATGTCGCCCTCGGCGACGGCCTGCTCCAGGACGACGTTCCCGGCCTCGTCGACGACGCGGACGGTGCCCGCGGCGGCGATCTCGAAGGTCTTGTCGTGGCTGCCGTACTCCTCGGCCTTCTGCGCCATCAGGCCGACGTTGGGCACCGAGCCCATGGTGGCCGGGTCGTAGGCGCCGTGGGCGCGGCAGTCCTCGATGACGACCTGGTAGATGCCCGCGTAGGAGCTGTCGGGCAGCACCGCGAGGGTGTCGTGCTCGGCGCCGTCCGGGCCCCACATGTGGCCGGAGGTGCGGATCATCGCCGGCATGGAGGCGTCGACGATGACATCGCTCGGTACGTGCAGGTTGGTGATGCCGCGGTCGGAGTCGACCATGGCCAGCTCCGGGCCCTCGGCCAGCTCGGCGTCGAAGGAGGCCTTGATCTCGGCGCCGTTCGGCAGCGCCTCCAGGCCCTTGTAGATGCCGCCCAGGCCGTCGTTCGGGGTGAGGCCGGCGCCCGCGAGGATCTCGCCGTACTTCTCGAAGGTCTTCGGGAAGAAGGCGCGCACCACGTGACCGAAGATGATCGGGTCCGAGACCTTCATCATCGTGGCCTTGAGGTGCACGGAGAACAGCACGCCCTCGGCCTTGGCGCGGGCGATCTGCGCGGTCAGGAACGTGCGCAGCTCGGCGACGTGCAGGACGGAGGCGTCCACGACCTCGTCCGCGAGGACCGGCACCGACTCGCGCAGGACGGTGGTGGCGCCGTCCGCGGCGGCCAGTTCGATGCGCAGGGAGCCCGCGGCGCCGATGACGGCGGACTTCTCCGTGGAGCGGAAGTCGTGCTCGCCCATGGTGGCGACGTTCGTCTTGGAGTCGGCCGTCCAGGCGCCCATGCGGTGCGGGTGCGCCTTGGCGTAGTTCTTGACCGACGCGGGGGCGCGGCGGTCGGAGTTGCCCTCGCGCAGGACCGGGTTGACGGCGGAGCCCTTGACCTTGTCGTAGCGGGCGCGGATGTCGCGCTCCTCGTCGGTCTTCGGGTCGTCCGGGTAGTCCGGCAGCGCGTAGCCCTGCTCCTGCAGCTCGGCGACGGCGGCCTTGAGCTGCGGGATGGACGCCGAGATGTTCGGCAGCTTGATGATGTTCGCCTGCGGCGTCTTGGCCAGCTCACCCAGCTCGGCGAGCGCGTCGTCGATGCGCTGGCCCGCCTCCAGGTGCTCCGGGAAGCTCGCGATGATCCGGCCCGCCAGGGAGATGTCACGGGTCTCGACGCTCACACCGGCGGTCGAGGCGTACGCCTGGATCACCGGCAGGAAGGAATGCGTCGCGAGGGCGGGGGCCTCGTCAGTGTGTGTGTAGATGATGGTCGAGTCAGTCACCGGGTGCTCCGCTCCACGTCTGCAACATTGCTCGACATCAAGATATCTCGTGCGGGCCGGGGCGCTGACAGGGCCCTCGCCCCAGTTCCGGACACGGCGCGGAGCCGCGCGGCGGCGTCCGGTCACCGGGACGCCGTGGGCGCCCACACCCCCGCCGCCGTGCCCTCGCGCACATGCTTCTCGTACGCGACGACCTTGCCGTGGATGATCTCCAGGCTCGCGTTCAGCTCGGTGATCCGCGCGCGGACGGCCCGCTCGTGCTCCTGGAGCAGGGCGAGCCGCTCGGCCTCGTTCCCCGGGCCCGAACGGACAAGTCCGGCAAACCGCTTCAACTCGGCGATCGGCATGCCTGACTCCCGCAGCCGGTTGCACAGGGCGAGCCACTCCACGTCGGCGGGCGCGTACACGCGCCGCCCGCCGCCGGTCCGGGGAACGGGCCGCAGGAACAGCTCCTCGCGCTCGAAGAAGCGGAGGGCGTGCACGCTGAGGCCGGTGGCGGCGGCGACCTCGCCGATGGACAGTCCGTCGGGCGGACCGTCGGGCCTGCCCTCGTCTGCGTTCCCCACGCGCCCGTCCCCTTCCAGGCCGCTGCGGACCTCACCTCGGAACTCCGGCGCCGAGCCTGATCCAGTCCGGGCACCGAGCCTGATCCAGTCCGGGCACCGAGCCCGATCGGTCCGTGCGCCGAGCCCGGTCCCGTCCACGCGCCGAGCTTGATCTAGATCGCAGTCTAGGTTCTAGCGTCCTGCGCATGACGAACAGCACCACCGCCCAGCGCCCCCTCGGCTCCGGCCACGACGCCCGCAGCACCGCCGACGACGTACTGAAGGGCATGGACCTGACCGGCAGGACCGCCGTGGTCACCGGCGGCTACTCCGGGCTCGGCCTCGAAGCCACCCGCGCCCTGGCCCGCGCCGGAGCCCACGTGATCGTCCCGGCGCGCAGGCCGGAGACGGCGGCGGCCGCCTTGGGCGCCACCCCCGGCACGGAGGTCGCCGCGCTCGACCTCGCGGACCTCGACAGCGTCCGCGCCTTCGCCGACGGCGTCCTCGCGAGCGGCCGCCCCGTCGACCTGCTCATCGCGGGAGCGGGCATCATGGCCTGCCCCGAGACCCGGGTCGGCCCCGGCTGGGAGGCCCACTTCGCGGTGAACCACCTCGGCCACTTCGCCCTGGTCAACCACCTCGCCCCGGCCCTGACGCCCGGCCGCGCCCGCGTCGTGTCGGTGGCGTCCTCGGGCCACTTCCTGTCGGACATCCGCTGGGACGACCCGCACTTCCGCCGCTCCCCCTACGACCCGTGGCTCGCCTACGCCCAGTCCAAGACGGCGAACGCCCTGTTCGCCCGGCACCTGGACACCCTCGCCGGCGACCGGGGCCCGCGCGCCTTCGCCGTGCACCCGGGCAGCATCCTCACCCCGCTCCAGCGCCACGTCCCGCGCGCGGAGCAGATCGCGCAGGGCTGGATGGACCACGACGGCAGGCCCGCCGACGGCTTCAAGTCCCCGGCGCAGGGCGCGGCGACGGCCGTGTGGGCGGCGACGTCCCCGCTCCTGGAGGGCCACGGCGGCGCCTACTGCCAGGACTGCGACATCGCGGGGCCCGCCACGACCGACGACATGCTGATCGGCGGCGTCAAGCCCTGGGCGGTCGACCCGGCCGCGGCGGCCGGGCTGTGGGAGCTGTCCGCCGGACTCACCGGGCTCGACGCCTTCGCGTGACCCGCGGGATCAGCCGAGGCGTGGCGCCGGGCATTCCCGGTCGCGGCCCGGCAGATCGCCGCCCCCGAGGTAGTCGTTGACGGCGCGCTCGGCACACGGCACGGGAGTCAGACCGTCGACCTCGCGGGCGTACACGCCGTGACCGCGGATGTCGGTGGCCACCAGGCGGGAGCCGCGCAGCGCGCGGTGCATGGCGAGCGCGTCCGCGAAGCGCGTGTGGTCGCGCCTCGCCTGGAGCATCAGGACGGGCACGTCGTTGTCGACGGTCACGGCGGGCTCGCGCGGCGGCTCGGCGAAGAACGGGCACGGTGCCGTGATCCCGTTCACGAACGGACCGAAGACGGGCTCGGTCGCACGGCTGCGCACGCTGTTGCGCCAGTACGTCTCCGTGGCCATGGGCCAGCCACCGGCGGGCCAGCCGCCGTCGCCGCACATGAAGAACATGCCGCCGAGCATGCTGTCCGCGGCTTCGGGCGAGTTCAGCATCTTCAGCATCGCGGCGAGTTCGGGTCCCGGTTCGGTCAGTTCGCCGCGGTCGGCGGCGACGAGGTCGCGTACCAGCGAGGCCACTGTCGCGTCGTTCTCCGCCTGTGTCAGCGGCTGCTTGAGGATCATCCGCAGCAGCGGCGCGGTCAGGCGCTGCCCGGCCACGGGCAGCGGCCGCCGCTCGGCGTGGTCGAGCACTTCTTCGACGTGTGCGCGCACGCGGTCGGCACTGCGGCCGAGCCGGTACGTCGCGTGGCGCCGCGCCGTCCAGGCGGCCCACTCGTCCAGGGCCCGCTCGGCGGGTGCCCCCGAGCGCTGGAACTGCTCGTACTGCGTGGCGGCCGGGTCGGTGACGGAGTCGATGACGAAGCGGTCGACGCGGCCCGGGAACAGCTGCGCGTACGTGGCGCCCAGGTCGGCGCCGTAGGACACGCCGTAGTAGGAGAGGGTGCGCTGCCCGAGGGCCGCCCGGATCACGTCCATGTCGCGGGCCACGTTCCGCGACGAGGCGTGCGGCAGCAGGGCGGCGTTGTCGCCGCGCGCATGGCAGCGGCGCGCGTCCTCGCGGGCGTCGCGCACCGCCGCGTCGAAGTCCGCGCGCGGGCTCGTCGTCGCGGGCGGTGCGGGCTTGCGGGCGGGGTCGCAGGTGATCGGGGAGCTCTCGCCGAGGAAGCGCGGGTCGAAGCCGATCAGGTCGTAGCGGCCCGCGACGTCCTTGAGGACGGGGCGCAGCGCGAGGGTGTACGCGAGTCCGGTGCCGCCGGGTCCGCCCGGGTTGGAGAGAAGGACGCCACGGCGCTCGCCTCTGGGCGCGGTCGCCTTGATCCGGGACACGGCGATGGTGAGGGTGCGGCCGCCCGGGTCGGCGTGGTCGAGCGGGACGGTGACGTCGGCGCAGCGGGCGCCCGCAGCGTTCAGCTCCTTCTGGGCGGCCGGACAGCGGCTCCACGTCAGGTGTTGGTCGCGGTACTCGGCGAGGGCGGCGGACCCGGCGGGATCCGCCGCGGACGGTCCGGCCGCTCCGGACGATCCGGAAGGCCCAGCCGGTCCGGACGGTCCGGCCGACGCGGCGCGACCGGCGGGGGCCGGGGGCGGGGGCCGCTCCGCCAGAGCCTGCGCGGGCAGGACGCCCGTGAGGACGGCGGCCAGGCCGAGCCCGGCGAGCCCGGCGGTGGTCGTGGTGGTGGCGCGCATCGTGCTCCTCGGGGCGGCGTGCGGGCGGTGCTCGCGGTCCGGTCGGCGGTACGGCTGGCGATCCGGTCGGCGGTCCGGCTCGCAGTCCGGCTCGCGGTCCGCTCAGGACGCTACGAAGCCGCGCCCCGGACGACCATCCGGCGAGCCGCAGCCCTGCCCCTGGGGACAGCCCCCGTACGCCCCGCCGCCACCGCGGAAATGCGGTTGCGCTGAAGCGCACTCCAACTCCTAGGGTCACGCCCAAGAACGCCGCTTCACCAGGAGGTACGACATGACCGGCATGCCCACCCGCAGGCTCGGCGCCCTCACGGTCTCCGCCCAGGGGCTCGGCTGCATGGGGATGAGCGACGCCTACGGCACCTCGGACGACGCCACGTCGACCGCCACCGTCCACCGCGCGCTCGACCTCGGCGTCACCCTGCTCGACACCTCCGACTACTACGGCAACGGGCACAACGAGGAGCTGCTCGGCCGCGCCCTGGCGGGCCACCGGCGCGAACAGGCCGTCCTCGCCACGAAGTTCGGCTTCGCCAACCGCCTCGGCGAGCCCATGCGGATCCGGGGCGACGCCGCGTACGTACGCGAGGCCTGCGACGCCTCGCTGCGCCGCCTCGGCGTCGACCACATCGACCTCTACTACGTGCACCGCGTCGACCCGGACGTGCCGATCGAGGAGACCGTCGGCGCGATGGCCGAGCTGGTCGCCGCCGGGAAGGTGCGCCACCTCGGCCTGTCGGAGGCGAGCGCGCGCACGATCCGGCGCGCCCACGCCGTGCACCCCATCGCGGCGCTGCAGAGCGAGTGGTCGCTGTGGACGCGGGGCCTCCGGGACGAGATCGTGCCGGTCTGCCGGGAGCTGGGCATCGGCATCGTGCCGTTCTCACCGCTCGGCCGGGGCTTCCTGACCGGCCGGGTCACCTCGGTCGACAGCCTGGAGGAGGGCGACATACGGCGCACCCAGCCGCGGTTCGCGGACGGCAACCTGGAGCGCAACCTCGCGATCGTCGACGCCCTCAACGACCTCGCGGCCCGGCGCGGCGTCACGGCCGGGCAGCTCGCGCTCGCCTGGGTGCAGCACTGCGGCGACGACGTGGTGCCGATCCCGGGCACGCGCCGCCAGAAGTACCTGGAGGAGAACCTGGCCGCCGCCACCCTCGAACTCTCCGCCGACGAGCTGGCCGCGATCGAGGCGGCGGCCCCGGCGGACCGCGTCGCGGGGACCCGCTACGACGAGAACAGCCTGGCGGTCGTCGACAAGTAGACCGGAGCAGAGTCGACAAGGAGACCGGAGCGGACCGGAGTAACCTGCGGGCATGCCCCCCTTTCCCGGCCCCGCCTCCCGGTCCGCCGAGCGCGCCGACACCGTGACGGCTCCGGCGCACGCGGTGCCGGACGCGCTGGCGTATCTGGCCGGGGGCTGGCGGGTCGAGCGGACGGTGCGGGACTTCGCGGTGGCCGCGGTGGGCGGCGCGGGCGAGCCGGTGGAGTCGGTGGAGGGGCGGTTCGAGGGGACCACCCTGTTCACGCCGCTCGCGGACGCGGAGCCCGGGTCCGGACCGGCCGCCGGCCTGCTCCACCACGAGTCCGGCACCTTCACCTGGCACGGCGTCGCCCGCCCCGCCGAGCGCACGCTCCGCTTCCTGCCGGGCACCGACGCGGGCACCGCGGTCGTCCGCTTCGCCGACGGCCGCTTCTTCCACGACCTGGACCTGCGCTCCGGTCGGCACACCACCGACCACCCGTGCGCGGCGGACCTGTACCGGGGCGAGTTCGAGGTGTTCGACGCGTCGCGCTGGCGCACCCGGTGGCGGGTGGCGGGCCCCGCCAAGGACCTGCTCCTGACGACGGACTACACCCGGCTGCCCTGACCCCGGCCGCCCCCGTCCCGACGGGCCGGGTGTCGAGCCGGCCGCCGACCCGCGAGATGAACGCGAGCAGCGACTCACCGCCGTGCGGCGCCGACCGCGGATCGCGCAACCAGGCGTCGACCCCGCCCGGCCCGGCCGCGGTCACCTCGGCCGGTGCGCACCCCCGTCGGTGCCCCATGTCGCAGTCGCTCAGGGCGGGTTGGGCGAGCGGCGCGAGTCCCAGAGCGTCGCCGGGGGCGCGGCTGCGCGGGGTCGGCGAGCAGTAGCGCAGCTCGGCGACGCCCAGCGGGAGCAGCGCGGGCGCGGCGCGCCGCACCTCGCGCCGCCCCGTCCCGTCGAGGGGGCGGGCGCCGTCACTGCTCGCCGAGCACCATCCACTGCCTCGGGTTGTCGATCGCCGTGAAGCCCACCTTCTCGTACACGCCGTGCGCGTCCCCGGTCGCGAGCAGGATCCTGCGCATCCCGTACGGGGCGAGGTGGTCGCGGACCCCGGCGGCGAGCGCGACGCCGATGCCCTTGCCGCGCACCGCGCGGTCCACGTACACGTCGCAGAGGTAGGCGAACGTCGCGTGGTCGGTCACCACGCGCGCGTAGGCGACCTGTCTGCCCGAGGCCTCCTCGTACACGCCGAAGTTGAGCGATCCGGCGATGGCGGCGTCCTGCTTGGCGCGGGGCCTGCCGAGGGACCAGTAGGCGTCCGTGGAGAGCCACTCGTGGATGCGGACGAGGTCGAGGCGGGCCGGGTCGGTGGAGAGCCGGTACCCGTCGGGGAGGGCGTACTCGCTGCTGTCAGGGGCAACGTACTCGTTGGTCATGACGTGAGACTGGCAGGGACGACGGCTCGCGTCGAGCGTCTTTCCCCGCTCGTTCGCCACTCCCCCACGCGTCGTCCCCCTCTCGTTCGCGTCCCGCCCGTGGCGCTACGGACGCGCACCCCCTGTCACACCAGCACCTCGTCGCACGCCTGCCGCAGCCTGCGGACGCCCTCCGTGATCTCCCCGACGCCCGCGAGCGCCGCGAAGCTCAGCCGGATGTGGGCGGCCGGCGGCTCCGCCGCGAAGTAGGGCCGCCCGGGCGCGACCGCGACCCCGGCCCGCAGCCCCGCCGCCGCGAAGGCGAGTTCGTCGGTGCCGTCGGGCAGCCGCAGCCACAGGTGGTAGCCGCCGACCGGGATGTGCGGCAGCGCGAGTTCGGGCAGGCGCAGCCGCAGCGCCGCCGTCATCGCGTCCCTGCGGCTCTTCAACTCGACCGCCACGGTCCGCAGATGACGCGGCCAGGCGGGCGACCCGACGAGTTCGAGCGCGGCTTCCTGGAGGGGGCGCGGTACGAAGAAGTGGTCGACGACCTGGATGGCGCGCAGCCGTTCGAGGACGGGCCCGCGCGCGGCGAGCGCGCTCACCCGGAAGCTCGGCGACGTCGCCTTGGTGAGCGAGCAGACGTGCACGACCACGCCGTCCCGGTCGTCGGACGCGAGGGGCCGGGGCAGCGGGCCCGCGTCCTCGTGCACGAGACGGCGTACGAAGTCGTCCTCGACGACGAACGCGCCCGCCTCCCGGGCGATCCGCAGCACCTCCGGGCGGCGTTCGGCGGACAGCACGGCGCCGGTGGGGTTCTGGAACAGCGGCTGGCACACGAACACCCGCGCCCCCGTCGCCCGGAACGCGGCGGCGAGCAGTTCCGGGCGCACGCCGTCGGTGTCCACGGGCACCGGCACCGGGCGCAGTCCGGCGGCCCGCGCGATGGCCAGCAGGCCCGGGTAGGTGGGCGATTCGAGCAGGACGGGGGCACCGGGCGGGGCGAGCGCGCGCAGGGTCGTCGTCAGGGCGCTCTGCCCGCCCGAGGTGATCAGGACCTCCGCGGCCGTGATCGCGCCGCCGATGCCGCGCGCGAACCACTCGCGCAGCTCGGGCAGGCCCTCGACCGGGGGCCGGTCCCAGGCGCCGGGGCGGCGGCCCGCCCGGGCGAGCGCGGCGGCCATCGCCCGCTCCGGCTGGAGCGCCGGGTGCAGATAGCCGCTGTTGAACTCGACGACGCCGGGCGGGGGCGCGGCGAGCGTGGCGAGGACGCCGGAGGCGTCGACGGACCGCGGTACGACGTCCGTCATGGCGTCCGCGCTGAGCGTCACCTCCTGCCAGGAGGTGTCACCGACGACGGCCTCGCTCGCGCGGGGCGGCCGCGCCCGGAACGCCCCGGCGCCCGGCCGGGTCACGACAAGCCCCTCCGCGGCGAGCTGCGCGAGGGCTCGCGACACGGTCACCGGACTCACCCGGAACCGCTCGACCAGCGCCCGACTGGACGGCAGCTTCTCACCCGGAGAGTAGCGGTCCAGCTCCCCGCGCAGCTTCTGCGCCAACTCACCCACACTGCTACGCTCATGCATGAGAGCACAGGATAGCGCTACTGCCCCGGGACGGATAGCGGTCGAAACGCGGGGCACCCTCGGCGCCGGGCCCGACGCAGCGACCGCACCCCGCACGCCGACCGGGAGCACGAAGGCGGTCGGCGCCGCGAAGGCCCCTGGCGCCCCCGGCCCCCCTGGACCCGCCACACCCGCCACACCCGCCATCGCGCCGACCTCCCCCACCACCCCCGCGGCAGCCCCCACCCCCGACCGCCGCCGCGCCGGCACCCTTCAGGCCGCCCTCGGCGTCATCGCCTTCTCCCTCACGTTCCCCGCCACCGCCTGGGGACTGGAAGGCATCGGGCCCTGGAGTCTGGTGGCGCTGCGCTGCGCGCTCAGCGCCGTCGTCGCGGGCGGCTGCCTCCTCGCGCTCCGGGTGCCGCTGCCGGCCCGGGCCCACTGGGCCGGACTCGCGGTCGTCGGCGGCGGCGTCGTGGTCGGCTTTCCGCTCCTGACGTCCCTGGCGCTGCAGACGTCGAGCACCGCGCACGCGGCGGTCGTGGTCGGACTGCTCCCGCTCACCACCGCCGCGCTCTCCGCGCTGCGCACCGGGACCCGGCCGTCCCGCACGTTCTGGGCGGCGGCGATCGCCGGGGCGGTGGCGGTGGCCGCGTTCACGGTGCAGCAGAGCGGCGGCGCCCTGTCGACCGCCGACCTGTACCTGTTCGGCGCGCTCCTGGTGTGCGCCGCCGGGTACACCGAGGGCGGCCGCCTCGCCCGCCACATGCCGGGCTGGCAGGTCATCGGCTGGGCGCTCGTCCTGTGCCTGCCGCTGAACGTCGTCTGGGCGGTGATCGCGCTGCGCCACGAGCCGTTCCAGCTCACCTGGCACAGCACGGCGGGCCTGCTCTACCTCGCGATCGGCTCCCAGTTCCTCGGCCTGCTCGTCTGGTACCGGGGCATGGCCGTCATCGGCATCCCGAAGGCCAGCCAACTGCAGCTGGCCCAGCCGCTGCTCACCCTCGTCTGGTCGCTGTTCCTGCTCGGCGAGCACCTGACGCCCGCGGCGCCGCTCACCGCGGTGGCGGTCCTCGTCTGCATCGCCGTCACCCAACGGGCACGCGGGTAGGGCCAGTCGGCCACCACCGGTCGTACACTGACGGCCACGCACCGCCACCACTTGATCCGGACGAGGAGGGCACTCCCCATGCATGCATCCGTGGGCGACCGGCTGCTGATCCACGGCAGGATCGTCGGACAGCAGGACCGGACGGCGGAGGTCATCGAGATCCTCGGCGAGAACGGCACCCCGCCCTACCGCGTGCGGTTCGAGGACGGGCACGAGGCCCTCATGTCACCGGGCCCCGACACCGTCGTGCGCCCCTTCGCCGCGGGCGACGAGTGAGCCCCGGACCCGGGCCGACCAGGCCCGGGTCCACCACCCCGGCCCGGACGGACCCGGGCACGGGCCCCGTGCCGCTCAGCCGTCGGCGCGGTACGTGTAGTGGTCGTCGACGACGCGCTGCATCGCGCCGATCCGGTCGGCGACGACATGCTTCGCCGAGTAGAAGACATGCCCGCGCACCCGCGGGAAGCCCTTCGCGTACGTGAGGTGCCGGGACAGCTCGGCCGGGTCCTGCCACGGGGCGGGCTGCGCCGGATCCCCCGCCTTGTACAGGGCCTCCCCCACGTACAGGCGCACTCCGGTGCCCCGCGCCACCTCGTCCCACCAGGGCACGAGCTTGGCGTAGTCGGCGGCGGCAAGCCCGATGTGCCAGTACAGCTGCGGGCAGATGTAGTCGATCCAGCCCTTCCGCACCCAGCCGCGCGTGTCCGCGTACAGGTCGTCGTAGGTCTGCACGCCCGCGCGCGTGTCCGAGCCCGTCGGGTCGGTCGCGATGTTGCGCCACACCCCGAAGGGGCTGATCCCGAACTGGGTGCCGGGGCGGGTCCGGTGCACCCGGCGGCCCATCTCCCGCACCAGCCGGTCGATGTTGTCGCGCCGCCACGAGGCCCGGTCGGGGAAGTCGCCGCCGTACCGCGCGAACGCCTCGTCGTCGTCGAAGGTCTGGCCCGCGACGGGATAGGGGTAGAAGTAGTCGTCCCAGTGCACCGCGTCCAGGCGGTAGCGGCGGACGGCGTCGAGCATCGCGTCCTGCATGAAGCGGCGCACCTCGGGCAGGCCCGGGTTGTAGTAGAGCTTCCCGCCGTAGGGCACGACCCACTCGGGGTGCAGGCGGGCGGGATGGGAGGGGATGAGGCGGCCGGGGTCGGTGTGCATGGCGATCCGGAACGGGTTGAACCAGGCATGCAGCTCAAGGCCCCTGCGGTGGGCCTCGCGCACGGCGGTGCCCAGCGGGTCCCAGCCCGGGTCCTTGCCCTGGGTGCCGGTGAGCCACTCCGACCACGGCTCGTACCGCGAGGGCCAGAACGCGTCGGCCGTCGGACGCACCTGGAGGACCACCGCGTTCAGCCGTCTGCGGACCGCCTCGTCGAGATAGGCGATCAGTTCGGCGCGCTGGTCCTTGGCGGACAGGCCCGGCTTGGACGGCCAGTCGATGTTCACGACCGTCGCCACCCACATGCCGCGCATCTCACGCCCCCGGCGCCCGGCCGACGGCAGCGCCGCCGCGTCCCCCGCCATCGCGAGCCCCGCGGCCAGCGAGGCCGCCGCCGCCGCGAACGCCCGGCGCGACACCCGACGTGATCCCGCACGCGCACCCTGACGTGACAAATGCCTCATGAAGCCGCCCCTCGAGTCCGGATTCCACCGACGATCGCTGGTCGTTCGGGGACAGCATGCCCGACCCGGCCCGAATCCCACCGCAGGTTGCGGAGTAACGTTCACCGGCGAGGCAGGCACCGGCTCGTACGGGGGACCCTGCCAGTCCGTTGATCAGCGAAAGGCACGAGGTGACCGACTCTATGGCCGACATTGCGCGCGTCGGAGTGGTGGGCTGTGGCCAGATGGGCGCGGGTATCGCGGAGGTCTGCGCCCGCTCCGGCCTGGACGTGAAGGTTGCGGAGACCACCGGCGAGGCCCTGGAGATCGGCCGTACCCGGCTGTACAACTCCCTGTCCAAGGCGGCCGAGCGCGGCAAGATCTCCGAGGTGGAGCGGGACGAGGCCATCGCCCGGCTCAGCTTCACCACCGACCTGGGCGAGTTCGCCGACCGTGACCTCGTCATCGAGGCGGTCGTGGAGAACGAGCAGGTCAAGACCGAGATCTTCCAGGTGCTCGACCAGGTGGTGACGCGGCAGGACGCGATCCTCGCCTCCAACACCTCCTCCATCCCGCTGGTGAAGCTGGCCGTGGCGACCTCCCGCCCGGACCAGGTCATCGGCATCCACTTCTTCAACCCGGCCCCCGTGCAGCAGCTCGTCGAGCTGATCCCGGCGCTGACCACGTCGGAGGGCACGATCAGCCGGGCCCAGACCCTGGTGGAGAAGGTGCTCGGCAAGCACGCGATCCGCGCCCAGGACCGCTCGGGCTTCGTGGTGAACGCGCTGCTCATTCCGTATCTGCTCTCCGCGATCCGGATGTTCGAGTCGGGCATCGCCTCCCGCGAGGACATCGACAACGGCATGGAGATGGGCTGCGCCCACCCGATGGGGCCGCTGAAGCTGTCCGACCTGATCGGCCTGGACACCGTGGCATCGGTGGCGGACAGCATGTACGAGGAGTACAAGGAGCCGCTGTACGCCGCTCCCCCGCTGCTCCAGCGGATGGTCGACGCGGGCCGCCTCGGCCGTAAGACCGGCTCGGGCTTCTACACGTACGCCTGATTCACGCCACCTCCGCACGACCCGCGTCCAGGTACGCGTGATCGCCTTCCGCTTCACCGCTGGCGAACCGGGAGTGACTACTCTCCGTACCTGAACTCGAGTCAATTTTCGGCCAGTTCACGGACCCGGCGCTCTTTGAGCGCCGGGTCCGCGCCGTTCACACACCGTGTGCGCGGGGGGCTCGCATATGCCCTTCGCACACTCTCCCGCCCCGACCACCAGGCGAGTTGACTTTCCGTGCGCACAGGGGGGATGTGACGACTACCGAAAGGAGCGGACTCGTGACCACCGACCCCGAGCGTCCCGTGGTCCCGGAAGAACTCGCAGAGTTACGTCGCAGCCTGGACGTGGGCCTCGCCCGCGTCGACGGACGGCTCGCGTTACTCACCCAGAGCGACACACAGCACACCAAGGACCAGGACGACCTGTCCCTCCGGATCACGGCCCTCGAGCACAACCGGTGGCCACTGCCCGCCCTCGCCGCCCTCACCTCCATCGGGGCACTCGTGGTGGCGGTGTGGCAGGCCCTCGGGCGCTAGCCCGGGGGCGGAACAGGCGGGACAGGCCGGTCAGCGCGCGTCCTGGCCAAGACGCAGATGGTGCAGCAGAAGGAGTGCCGCCGCCATATTGGCGGCCGGGACCTCGCCCCGCGCCACCATGTCGGGGACGAGCTTCAGCGGGACCCACTCACGGCGGTCCGACTCGAAGTCGTCCACGGGGTGGCCGATGTAGGTCCCCTCGTCCGACCAGTAGATGTGGTGCCGGGCGTCGGTGAGACCGTTGGACGGCTCCACGCTCATCAGGTGCCGCAAGGGTCCCGGCCGCCAGCCGGTCTCCTCCTCCATCTCGCGGGCCGCCGCGTACGCGATGTCCTCGCCGTCCTCGACGACTCCGGCGGCCAGTTCCCAGCCCCAGCTGTCGGTGATGAAGCGGTGCCGCCAAAGGAGCAGCACCTCGTTGGCCTCGTTGACGACCGTGGCGATCGCGACGGGCCGCAGACGTATCAGGAAGTGATCGAGGTGCCGCCCGTCAGGAAGCTCGACATCTGCGAGATTGACGGTGAACCATCGGTTTCCATACACAGTTTGTTCGCTCTGTTTCGTCCACTGCACGGTTCTGCCACCTTCCGACGAATAGATGGCAATATCGCAGCAGGAGGGTGTCCAGAGCACTCCGCGCACGGCAGAGCGAAGTAGCACGTGTCAGGCGTGGCTTCGCCCCCGCTCCCCGCGGCGGCACAGAGGTCGCGCGTCGGCGCGCCGCACTCCTACAGCGGGACCCGCAGTGCGCCGTCGATGAGTTCGGCGGCCTCGGCCGTGCCCGCGCAGTCGCTGCGCACCAGGTGCTCACGCACCGCCCGCAGCCGGTCGCGCAGCCGCTGTGACTCCATCCCGCGCGCCTGTTCGGCCATTTCCACCGCCGTGGCCACCGCCTCGTCGGTGTTCCCCTGGCGCAGTTCGATCTGGCTCAGCATGGCGAGCCGGTGCACCCGGCCCCGGTCGTGCGCCGGGGTGTCCACGGCCGCCGCGGCGTGCTCGTGCGCTCCGGTGAGATCGCCGAGGCTGAGCAGCGCCTCCGCCACCTGTACGTTCACCAGGCCGGGCTGGACATAGCCCGTCTCGTCCGGCTCGCGCCCCCGCCGGATCCGGTCGGCCGCGGCCTCGGCACGCCGGATGCAGGACAGCGCGCTGCTGCCGTCGCCCAGGTGTGCGTACGCCTTGGCCTGCATCGCGTACAGGTCGGACGCGAGCGCCGGGGTGATGTCGCGGCCGGCGGCGCGCAGCGCGGCCTCCGCGAAGGCGACCGCCTGGCGGTACTCCCGCATGAACAGCGACTGGTTGACGAGCAGCGCGATGACGTACGCGCCGAGTCCCCGGTCCCCGCTGGCCTTCGCCAGGCGCAGCGCCTGGTGGAAGTAGCGCTGGGCCAGGCCGTGCGCGTCCGAGTCGTAGGCGCAGATGCCCGCGATGGCCACCAGGCCGCCGGTCGCGCGGTGCAGCTGACGGCCCATCGCGTCGGTGTAGCTGCCCCGGAGCAGCGGCGCCGCCTCGGCGTTGAGGAATCCGACTATGCGGGTGCGCATCGCGACGCCGCCCGTCTTGCGGTACATCTGCTCGTAGTGCGTGCGGGCCGCGCGCATCATCTCCACCTCGGCCATGCTGACCGGGTGGCGTCCGCCGCGGGAGACGTCCACGTCCTCGGGCGGGTTCTCCCACTCCCAGACGGGCATCACGGCGGGCGTGCCGGTAACGGCGGGGGCGCCGAGCAGATGCGGGCGCTGCTGTTCGTCCGAGCGCCACAGCGCGGTGGCCCGCTCGACGAACCCGGAGAGCGTGGAGGCCATCGAGCCCTGCCGCGCTGCCGGGATCCCGGGCACGCCGAGGCCGATGTCGTCGAGCGCGACCGTGCGTTGCAGCCGGGCCGCGAGGACTTCGCAGATCAGGTCCGGCACCTGGCCGCGGGGGCGCTGGCCCTTCAACCAGCGGGCCACGGCGGTGTGTTCGTATCTCAGCGAGAGACCTCTGGCCTTTCCCGCCTGGTTCACATGGGCGGCGAGGCCCGCGTGGGAGATGCCCGCTTCGTCGAGGATCGCGTCGAGCAGGGTGTTGGGCTGCATGGAGGCCCTCCGGAGGCTCGGTGCTGTCAAGCCTAGTGGAGCCGTCTTCACACGGGGTGTGAACGGAGTGCCCGCATCCGGGGAGCGCGCGCTCTGCCGCGCCGGGCGCGTGGTCGGTTGACTGAGAGCCCTCACCAGGAGGCGGCCGGGCCGCCGGCTCCCCCTCATACAGCGCGGCGGCCCCTCTGTGGCGCCGTCCGATCAGCCGTCGTCTGCCCGGCAGTTCCGCGACGGCCCGGACGGCGCAGGCCGCATCGGGCCGGGCGGTGTTCAGCTCATGGTGCGGGCGCGCCGCCCGGTCTCGGTCGACTGTGAGGGCACCCGCGAACGGTCGTTGCGCAGCACCAGGAGCGCGGCGTCGTCGGACGTCAGCCGGCCGATGTGGCGCAGGAGTTCGCCGTACACGACGTGGATGACGCGCTGCGGGGAGACGGGCGGGGTCCGGGCGGCCTCGCCGAGCACGGACCGCAGCGGGAAGAACCGGCCGGCGGTGTCACGGGCGTCCTCCATCCCGTCGGTGTACAGCACGAGGGCGTCGCCGGGCAGCAGCCGTCCGAGGCGCACGGGCGGCAGCTCGGCCGGGAGCGGGAAGGGCCCGAGCGGCGGCAGCGGGTCCCCGCCCGGCATCGGCTCGGCCCGGCCGCGCAGCCGATAGGGCCAGGGGTGACCGCAGTTGAGCGCCCACACGTCGCCGTCCGGACCGATCTCCACGAGCAGTACGGTCACGAACTCCTCGGCGAGCGGGCTCTCCGGCGGGGCGGCGCCGTTCGCCGGGTGCTCGGCGCGGGAGCGCTCCCGCAGGTGCCGGGCGAGCGCACGCTCCAGGCGCCGCAGGACGAGCGGCAGTTCGGGCTCCTCGTGGGCGGCCTCGCGGAAGCTGCCGAGGACCGCGGCGGCGGTGCCGATCGCGGCGAGGCCGTGGCCCCGCACGTCCCCCATCACCAGGCGCACACCGTGGTCGGTGGCCGCGACCTCGTACAGGTCCCCGCCGACGGACGCGCCGTGCGTGGCGGAGAGCCGCCCCGCGGCGAGCGCGAATCCGTCGACGCGCGGCGGCAGCGGTCTCAGCAGGACGTTCTGCGCGGCGCCCGCGACCTCCCTGAGCTGGCGCAGCTCCCGCAGCAGCGCGCTGCGCACCTGAAGGACCAGGCCGGTGCCGACGGCGAAGAAGACGGCGCTGGTGACGATCCGCGCGCTCAGGCTGTGCTGTTGGGCGAGCGGGCAGGTCAGTTTGTACGTGATGGCGACGGCGCCCCAGACCGTGGGCAGGCCGAGCGCGAGAGCGCGGCGCAGCCGACGGGTGCGGGGTCGCTCGAACGACGTGGTGGCTCCGGGGCAGTCCCCCTGGGGAGTTCGCGCCCGAAGCCTCGCCGTGCGGTGGGCCCCGGCGCCGCGACGGGGCGCGCGAGGCTTGATCCGGATCATGCCGACGGCCCCCTAAGGCCCAGTCCAGCGTGCGGGCCGTGTGCGGGACCGGCCCCTACGGCCGAACTGATTCTGTCCACCGCATGGGCGGATCGGGCCAGATCACCGGGAGTTGTCACCCTAATGAGTGAGGGGCGTATCCGCGCCCACGGATACGCCCCTCAACTGCGCCTTCACACACCGGCGACGCTCTCGCGCCGCCGTTCGACCCCGCCCGCCGAGGCGTCGGGGCCGTGGACCCTCGGGCCCTCGGGGTTATGCCCCGCGCAGCACCGCGCCGGTCACCTCGGCGGCGCGCGCCACGGCCGCGTCGCGCGCGGCGGTGGCCTCGTCGACGGTCAGCGTGCGGTCGGCGGCACGGAACCGCAGCGCGTACGCCAGCGACTTCTTGCCCGCGCCGATCTGCTCGCCGGTGAAGACGTCGAACAGGCGGATGTCCTCGAGGAGTTCACCGGCGCCGTCGCGCAGGAAGGCCTCGACGACGGCCGCGGGCACGTCGGTGTCCACGACGAGCGCGACGTCCTGCGTGGCCACCGGGAACGTCGAGATGCTCGGCGCCTGCAGGGTGCCCTCGCCGGCCTTGGCGAGCACGTCCAGGTTCAGCTCCATCGCGCAGCTGCGGGCGGGCAGGCCGAGCGCCTTGATGACGCGCGGGTGCAGCTCACCGGCGTGGCCGACGCTGACGATCTCGCCCTCGGTGCCGTCCTCGGCAACGCCGTCGGCGTGCTCGATGAACACGTTCAGCTCGGCGCAGCGGCCGGGGTGCCACGGGCCGTACTGCCCCTGCTGGACGATGAGTTCGGCCCCGGCCGCACGGGCCACGGAGCGCGCCGCCTCGACGGCGTCCGCCCAGTCGGCCGGTCGGCCCTTGCCCCACCAGCCGGCCTGCTCACGGGCGCCCGCGAGGACGACCGCGACGTGCCGGGGCTGGTCGGGCAGCGCCTGGTTCAGCGCCGCGATCTCCTCGTCCGTGGGACGCCGGTCGACGGGCAGCCGGGCCGGGAGCGCGGCCACGTCGCCGTCAGCGGTCTCGCGGGGGTGGAAGACCAGGCCGGTCTCGAACAGCGCCAGGTCGTGGCTGCCGCGCCCGTCGTTGCGGCGCAGCGTGGCGAGCAGGCCGGGCAGCAGCGTCGTACGGAGCGCGGGCTCCTCGTCGGACAGCGGGTTGACCAGCTTGACCACGCGGCGGTTCGGGTCGTCCTGGTCGAGGCCGAGCTGGTCGAAGACCTGCTCGCCGACGAACGGGTAGTTCGGCGCCTCGACGAAGCCGTCACCGGCGAGCGCGCGGCCCACCCGGCGGTGCAGCCGCTGGCGCTCGGTCAGACCGCGTCCGGCGGGGGGCCGGGGCAGGGTCGAGGGCAGGTTCTCGTACCCCTCGAGCCGGATGACCTCCTCGGCGAGGTCGTTGATCTCGGCGAGGTCGGGCCGCCAGGACGGCACGGTGACGGTCAGGGAGTCCTGTCCGTACACGTCGCAGCCGACCTCCTGGAGGCGGCGTACGACGGTCTCACGGCCGTAGGCCACACCGGCGACGCGGTCCGGGTGGTCGGCGCGCATGGTGATCGTGTGCGGCGCGGAGGGCGCGATGACCTCCGTGACCCCGGCCTCGGCGGTGCCGCCCGCAAGCAGCACGAGGAGGTCGACGGTGCGCTGCGCGGCGGCGGACGCGGCCTGCGGGTCGACGCCGCGCTCGAAGCGCTTGGCCGCCTCGGAGGACAGCTTGTGGCGGCGCGCGGTGCGGGCCACGGAGACCGCGTCGAAGTGCGCGGCCTCGATGACCACGTCGGTGGTGCCCTGCGCCTCGCCGGACGAGCCAAAGGAATCGGACGCAGCGACGACGGTGTCGGCGATCTCGGTGTTGGCGCCGCCCATGACGCCCGCGAGGCCGATGGCGCCGCGGTCGTCGGTGATCACCAGGTCCTCGGCGTCGAGCACCCGCCGGGTGCCGTCGAGGGTGGTGAGCTTCTCGCCCTGCTCGGCCCGGCGCACGCCGATGGTGCCCTGGACGCGGGAGCGGTCGTAGGCGTGCAGGGGCTGGCCGAGCTCCAGCATCACGTAGTTGGTGACGTCGACGGCCAGCGAGATCGGGCGCATGCCCGCCTTCTGCAGGCGGCGGCGCAGCCAGATCGGCGAGCGGGCGTCGGGGCGCAGGCCGGTGACGGTGCGCGCGGTGAAGCGGTCGCAGCCGGCCGGGTCGCTGACGCGCACCGGGTAGCCGAAGGAGTTCGGCGCGGGCACGTCGAGCAGCGCCGGGTCGCGCAGCGGCAGGCCGTAGGCGGTGGCGGTCTCGCGGGCGACACCGCGCATCGACAGGCAGTAGCCGCGGTCGGGCGTGACGGCGATGTCCAGGACCTCGTCGACGAGTTCGAGCAGCTCGATGGCGTCGGTGCCGGCCTCGTGCTCGGGCGGGAGCACGATGATGCCTCCGGTGCCGTCGTCGCCCATGCCCAGCTCGTCGCCGGAGCAGATCATGCCGTGCGAGGTCTTGCCGTACGTCTTGCGCGCGGAGATCGCGAAGTCGCCGGGCAGGACGGCGCCGGGCAGGACCACGACGACCTTGTCGCCGACGGCGAAGTTCCGGGCGCCGCAGACGATCTCCTGCGGCTCGCCGGTGCCGTTGGCCGTGCCGACGTCGACGGTGCAGAAGCGGATGGGCTTCTTGAAGCCCTCCAGCTCCTCGATGGTGAGGACCTTGCCGACGACGAGGGGACCCTTGAGGCCCGCGCCGAGCTGCTCGACGGACTCGACCTCGAGTCCGGCGGCGATCAGCTTGGCCTGCACGTCGCGGCCGGTCTCGGTGGCGGGGAGATCGACATACTCCCGCAGCCAGGAAAGCGGGACCCGCATCAGATCTCCATCCCGAACGGCCGGGTGAAGCGCGCGTCACCCTCGACCATGTCTCGCATGTCTTCTACGTGGTGGCGGAACATCAGCATCCGCTCGATGCCGAACCCGAAGGCGAACCCGCTGTACTTCTCGGGGTCCACGCCACAGGCGGCAAGCACCTTGGGGTTGACCATGCCGCAGCCGCCGAGCTCGATCCAGCCCTCGGAGGAGCAGGTGCGGCAGGGCTGGTCGGGGTTGCCCACGGACTCGCCACGGCACACGTAGCAGACCATGTCCATCTCGGCGGACGGCTCGGTGAACGGGAAGAAGTTCGGCCGCAGCCGCGTCTTCATGCCCTCGCCGCCGAAGAGCGCCTGCACCATGTGGTCCAGGGTGCCCTTGAGGTCGGCCATGGTCAGGCCCTCGTCCACGGCGAGCAGCTCGACCTGGTGGAAGACGGGGGTGTGGGTGGCGTCCAGCTCGTCGGTGCGGTACACGCGGCCGGGGCAGATCACGTAGACCGGCGGCTCGCGGTCGATGAGCGAGCGGATCTGCACGGGCGAGGTGTGGGTGCGCAGCACCACACCGGACGCGTCGTCGCCGTCGGCCTGGGCGGCGCCGAGCGACGCCGGGTCGACGAAGAAGGTGTCCTGCTCACCGCGGGCCGGGTGGTCCGGGCCGATGTTCAGGGCGTCGAAGTTGAACCACTCGGACTCGACCTCGGGGCCCTCGGCGACCGCGTAGCCCATGGCCACGAAGATGTCCTCGATGCGCTCCGACAGCGTGGTCAGCGGGTGCCTGGCACCGGCCGGTACGCGGTCGTGGGGCAGCGAGACGTCCACGGCCTCCTCGACCAGGACGCGCGCGTCGCGCTCGGCCTCGAGCTCGGCCTGGCGGGCGGCGAGCGCCTTGTTCACGGCGCCGCGGGCCATGCCCACGCGCTTTCCTGCGTCGGCCTTGGCCTGCGGGGGCAGCGCGCCGATCTCGCGGTTGGCGAGCGCCAGCGGCGAGGTGCCGCCGGTGTGGGCGGTCTTCGCCTCCTGCAGCTGGTCGAGGTCGGCGGCGGCCGCGAAGGCGGCGAGCGCCTCGTCCCGCATGCGCTCGATCTCTTCAGGTTTCAGTGCCTCGACCTCGACAGGGTCGTACGACTTGTTCGGTGCCGACATCTCTTCCCGTGCTTCCGTTGACTGGCGGATGGTCCCCGTCGACGAGTCGGAGACGACTGGTCCTGAGATCGTCCCGAGAGTGGGGACACAAAGGTGCCAACGACCGAGTCTAACGGGGGTGCGGTGAACGCATGCGCCCGCGGGCGGCAGCGGCGATGATCACTGGAGATACGCCGGGGCCCCCACGGGCAACGTAAATCGGAACTGGGCGCCGCCGCTCGCCGCGCGGCCCACGGTGATCGTGCCGCCGTGCGCTTCGACGATGCCCTTCACGATGTACAACCCCAGTCCCGTCCCGCCGCGTTTGCTGCCCCGCCAGAAGCGGGTGAAGACGCGGCCCATCGACTCCTCCGGAATGCCGGAGCCCTCGTCGCTGACGGTGACCGCGGTGTCGGCCGCCCCCCGCACCCGGAGGGAGGGCGAGGGCGCCACATCAATGGTGACCGTTCCCTCACCGTGCCGCACCGCATTTTCCAGGAGGTTGCTCAGCACCTGGTCGATCTTGTCCGGATCGGCCCACAGGTCGGGCAGCGGTTGCAGCAGCCGTACGAGGAAGCGGTCCGCGTCCTGGCCGGCGGCGACGTGGGCCTGGATGTGCCGTCCCACGGCCGCGCCGATGTCGACGGGCTGGCGCCGCAGTTCGAGCCGCCCGGAGTCGATGCGGGAGATGTCGAGCAGTTCGGCGATCAGCCGCGTGACCCGGTTGGCGTCGGCGTCCACCGTCTCCAGCATCAGCTTCTTCTGGTCGTCGGTGAACCGCTCCCACTTGGCGAGCAGCGTCGCCGTGAAGCCCTTGACGGACGTCAGCGGGGAGCGCAGTTCATGGGCGACGGTGGCGATCAGCTCGGCGTGGCTGCGCTCGGTGCGGCGGCGGGCCTCGGTGTCACGCAGGGAGACCACGAGGCGGCGCAGCGGGCCGGTCGGCCGGGTGCGGACGTAGCGGGCGGACACGAGGACCTCGCGGCCGCCGGGGAGCAGCAGGTTCCGCTCGGGCTGGGCGTTCCTCGTGGCGAGGCCGCCGTAGGGGTCGGTGAGCTGCCACCAGCGGCGCCCTTCGAGGTCCTCCAGGGGCAGGGCCCGCTCGATGGAGGCGCCCATGGCGTCGCTCGCGCGGACGGCGGTGATCCTGGCCGCGGCGGCGTTGAAGCAGATCACGCGCCCCGTCTCGTCGGCGACGACGAGTCCGTCGGGCAGGTCGTCCGGGTCGATGCCGAGCTCGCCGGGGCCCGGGCCCGCCTGGCCCGACGGGCCCGCGGGAGGGCACAGGATGTCCCGCACTCCCGGTGGTCTGCTCGTGCCGACAGTCATTCCCCGTATCCCCGCCTCTCGGAACCGGCGCAATGGGCCTGTGAGCCCGACACACTACTAGCCGGGGGTGACGGAGCGGCACCCTCCGACGGCGCGCTGTGCACGGGCGGACGCATAGAGGCATACGGCTGCCGCGGTCGCGAGGTTCAAGCTCTCGGCGCTTCCGTGGATCGGAACGCGCACCACCGCGTCGGCGAGTGCGCGGGTCTCCTCCGGCAGACCCCAGGCCTCGTTGCCGAAGATCCACGCCGTCTCGGTGCCCATGGTGCCCTGGTCCAGCTCGGCGTCCAGGTCGTCCGCCCCGGCCCCGTCGGCGGCCAGCACGCGTACACCCGCGCCCTTCAGGCCGCGTACGGCCTCCTCGACGGGCACGCCCACGGCCACCGGCAGGTGGAAGTGCGAGCCGACCGAGGCGCGCACGGCCTTGGGGTTGTACAGGTCGACGGAGGCGTCGGTGAGGATCACGGCCTCGGCGCCCGCGGCGTCGGCGCAGCGCAGCACGGTCCCGGCGTTGCCGGGGTCGCGGACGTGGGCGAGCACGGCGACGAGCTTGGGCCGCCCGGCGAGGATCTCCGCAAGCGGCACGTCGAGGAACCGGCACACCCCGACCAGGCCCTGCGGGGTGACGGTGGTGGAGATGTCGGCGATGACGCTCTCGTCGGCGAGGTGCAGGCTCGCCCCGGCGTCCCGGGCGGCGGCGACGATGTCCGCGTACCGCTCGGCGGCCTCGACGGTCGCGAACAGCTCCACGAGCGTGGCCCGCCCGTCGCCCCGGTGCCCGGCTGCCTCCCGCACGGCCTGCGGCCCCTCGGCGAGGAACAGCCGTTCCTTGCCGCGGAAGTTCCGCTTGGCGAGCCGCCGCGCGGCGCTGACGCGCGGGGACCGCGGGGAGATCAGTTCCGGGCTGATGGCCATCAAGTCGCCTTAGGGGGTACGAGGTTGGGACGTCACGCCGCCCGGGAGGGGCGACCGGTCAAGCGCCACGGGGCGGGTGTCGGAGCGGGTCGCGGGCCGAACACGACGGGACCCGCAGGCCCGATGGCCTGCGGGTCCCCTCACAGCTCAAGCCACGTGCGAACGTCAGGCGGCCTTGGGGGCGTTGACGTCGCTCGGCAGGGCCTTCTGCGCGACCTCGACCAGCGCGGCGAACGCGTTGGCGTCGTTCACGGCCAGCTCGGCGAGGATCTTGCGGTCCACCTCGATGTTGGCGGCCTTCAGACCCTGGATGAAGCGGTTGTAGGTGATGCCGTTGGCGCGGGCAGCGGCGTTGATGCGCTGGATCCACAGCTGACGGAAGTCGCCCTTGCGCTTCTTGCGGTCGTTGTAGTTGTAGACGAGGGAGTGGGTGACCTGCTCCTTCGCCTTGCGGTACAGGCGCGACCGCTGGCCGCGGTAGCCGCTGGCCTGCTCGAGGATCGCCCGACGCTTCTTGTGGGCGTTGACTGCCCGCTTGACGCGTGCCACTTGTTAACTCCTTGTAGCGGGGCCGCGGGGGAACTCACGCGGCCCGATATCGATTGGGTCCCGGTCCAGACGTACGGCGCTCAAGCGGAGCGCCGCGTACGTCACTTGCCGAGAAGCTTCTTGATCTTCGCGGCGTCGCCCGGGGCCATCTCGGCGTTGCCGGTGAGGCGACGCGTCAGACGGGACGACTTGTGCTCGAGCAGGTGGCGCTTGCCGGCGCGCTCGCGGAGCACCTTGCCGGAGCCGGTGATCTTGAAGCGCTTCTTGGCACCGCTGTGCGTCTTGTTCTTCGGCATAGCGCCGTTCTCTCCTCGTCAGTGGCACTCCGATGCCCGGTCGTGAGACCGGGCATCCCGGAGCGTCATGTGTTCGATTGGCATCCCTGGACTCGCGTCCGGGGATCAGGCCTCGGCGGGAGCCTCGGCCGGGGCCTCGACGGGGGCTTCGGAAAGCTCCTCCTCGGCGGCGTTCTGCGACTTGCCCGGATTGGCCTTCGCTTCCGCCTTGCGAGCCGCCTGGGCCTCACGGGCCTCGGCCATCGCCTCGGTCTTCTTCTTGTGCGGACCGAGGACCATGATCATGTTTCGGCCGTCCTGCTTCGGGTTCGACTCGATGAACCCGAGGTCCTGGACGTCCTCCGCGAGCCGCTGCAGCAGCCGGAAGCCGAGCTCCGGACGGGACTGCTCGCGACCACGGAACATGATCGTGATCTTGACCTTGTCGCCCTGCTTGAGGAACCGGACGACGTGACCCTTCTTGGTGTCGTAGTCGTGCGGGTCGATCTTCGGCCGGAGCTTCATCTCCTTGATGACCGTGTGCGCCTGGTTCTTGCGCGCCTCACGGGCCTTCATGGCCGACTCGTACTTGAACTTCCCGTAGTCCATGAGCTTGCACACGGGCGGACGGGCGTTCGCCGCGACCTCGACCAGGTCCAGGTCGTACTCCTGCGCAAGCTCCAGGGCCTTGGCAAGCGGGACAATCCCGACCTGCTCGCCGCTGGGACCGACAAGTCGCACCTCGGGAACGCGAATCCGGTCGTTGATGCGGGGCTCGGCGCTGATGGATCCTCCTCGGTAGCACCACGCGACCGTCTGGCGGACAGCCGCGTTACGTCTGTTTTCTCGACCAACCGCGCCGGAACACAAAAAATGCCCCGACTGATCACAGAAGGGGCTCCAAACGAATACCGGAGCACCTCCGTGCTGATCACGGGGCGCATCGGGCGGTGCATCACGCGCTGCGCGGTGTCCGCCTGACCGGTGACCCGCCGCTCCGGGGAGCGGCCAGGTGGGAGATCGGAGCCTCCACTTGTGGGCCGGACGCTTGCGTTGGCACGCGGGTGTCCAGCCGGTCGTTACACAAGGTTAGCAGGTCCCGGGGGGTGGGGCTAACCGCCGGGACGCGGCTCTAGGGTGAGGGGCATGAGTGACACGAGTCCCGCGGCCAGCACCGCATCCCACGACGCACCCCAGAGCCCCGGCTTCGACGCCATGACCCGCGACATCGCGGACGTTCCCGCGGTCGAGGTGATCACGACGGTCGCGGTGCACCTGATGAGCGCGGCGGCGGTGAACCTGGGCCTCGCCGAGGAGGGCGAGGCCCACAAGGACCTGGACGAGGCCCGCAAGCTGATCCAGGCGCTCGCCGGTCTGATGGACGCGAGCGCGACGGAGATCAGCTCCTTCCACGCGGCGCCGCTGCGGGACGGTCTGAAGTCGCTGCAGCTGGCGTTCCGCGAGGCGTCCCTGGTGCCGGACGAGCCCGGTCAGGGCCCCGGCGAGAAGTACACGGGCCCCGTCTTCGGCTGACGGCCCGCCGCACCACCCACGCGTCAGCGTACGTATAGGGGCTCGCCCGGTGGCGTCGCCTCGGCCGGCAGGAGTGCCAGGTCGAGGCCGCGCACCAGGCGGGCCCGCAGTGTTTCGTCGGCCGCGAGCGCTTCGGCGACGCGCTGGGCCGCGGCCTGCGGGGCGGCGGGGTCGAGGACCAGGGCGAGGGTGCCGTCGGCGGCGCCGGGGCCGAGGTGGGCGCGGAGCACGGCGGGCTCGGCGGCGACGACGGCGCGCACGGCGTCGACGACGGCCGGGTCCGTGAGCGCGTCGGCGCTGCGGCGGCCCTCGGCGAGGGCGATCAGGGCGGGCCGGTTCAGCTCGTAGGGGACGGGGCCCGCGAGGTCGAGCACGATCGTGTCGGCCTTCTCGTGCGCGGCGGCCTGCAGCGCCTGGTGCAGCGGTACGGCGACGGGGCGGGCCTCGGGGTCCCACAGGGCGAGGGCCTCGGTGGAGGTGAAGGCGGGCAGCGCGGTGCGGTGCCCCGCCTTCAGGGTGGGCACGGCCATGTCGCTGGTCTTCTCGCGCCGCAGCCCGTTCTCGTCCTCCTCGACCTCGCCGAGCACGGCGACGACGGGCACGAGCAGCCGGGCTCCCGCGAGCGCTTCGAGCACCGGCCCGTGCGCGCTCCGGTCCTCCGCCCAGGCGCCGAGCGCCGCCCGCAGCACGGGGTCGGCCGACCCGTCGTCGTCGGAGAAGCCGGGGTCGGGAATGTTCTTGTTCGCCACGGTCTCGACCCTAGCCCGCCGTCGGGCGGCGTTTGCGGGCCGCCCTCCCGTGGCCGGGGGGCTTGCCTGCCCGGTCACCGTCGGGGGACGTGGCGCGGGGCGTTCCGTCCGACGCGGGACAGCGCCCCCGACGGCCGTCCACTGCGCCCTCGACGACTTGCCCCACCAGGGCGCTGACCGTCGGGCGGGCGAGACCCGCCGCCTCGGGGCCGGGAGTGAGAACCCCCGCTTCGGGGACCGCGAGCGAAAACCGCCGCCTCGGGCCCCCTGCCGACGCCCGCAGACTTCCCGCCCTCCCCTACCGACGCCCCGGAGCCGCCCGCCCCCGCCAGAGCCAGATCCCCGCCGCCAGCAGGGCCACTCCCAGGCCTCCGGCCGTGGGGCCGACCCAGCCGGCGGGGCCGTCGTCCTCGGGGGACTTGTCCGGGCCGGGGCCGAAGTACTTGTCGGTGCGGGCCGTCGTCCGCAGGGACTGGGGCCTGATCCTGTCGGCGCGGGCGAGGGCCGCGACCGGGTCGATGAGGCCGAAGCCGCGGGAGTCGTCACGGCCGCCGGCCGGTGCGTCGCGTGCGGTGTCCCGGAGGAGCTGTTTGATCTCGGCGGGGCCGAGGCCGGGGTGGGCGGCGCGGATGAGGGCGACGGCGCCGGAGACGAACGCGGCCGCCGCGCTCGTGCCCCAGCCCTCGTAGTACCTGCGGTTGGGGTCGGCGATCACGACGTCGTCGCCGGGTGCGGCGACGGTGGCGTACCAGCGGCGGGTGGAGAAGGGGGCGCGGACGCCGTTGCTGTCGACGGCGGTCGCGGCGATGACTCCGGGGTACGCGGCCGGGTACGAGATGTGGTCGCCGCGTTCGCCGCCGTTGCCCGCGGAGGCGACGACGACGGCGCCCTTGCGCAGCGCGTACTGGACGGCGGCGTCCTCCGTCGGCTCCGGGTGGGCGGACTTGGAGTCGTCGCCGAGGGAGAGGTTGATGACGTCGGCGCCGTGGTCGGCGGCCCAGCGGATGCCTTCGGCGAGGGCGTTGCCGCGGGTGGAGCGGGCCTTCTTGCGGGCGGGGTCGCCGTCTTCGAGGATCACCCGGACCGGCAGGATCCGGGCCTCGGGTGCGATGCCGAGCACGCCGTCGCGGCGGCCCGCGCCATGCCCGTGACCGGCGACGATCCCGGCCATGGCGGTGCCGTGCCGGGCCCAGGACTTGTCGCCGCGGCGGGCACCGAAGCCGACCATGTCCTTGCCGGTCCGGACGTTGCCGACGAGGTCGGGGTGGGAGGCGTCCACGCCGGTGTCGAGCACGGCGACGGTGACGCCCTCGCCCTTGGTGGTGCGCCAGGCCTGGTCGGTGCGCATCACGTCGAGGGCCCACTGCTGGGCGCGGATGCCGTCGTCGGCGTACGCGGTGGTGGTGGCGGGCAGCAGCACGCAGGTGGCGGCGAGGGCGGTGACCGCCGTTCGGCGCAGTCCGCGCAGGGTCATGAGGACTTCTCCGTGGCGGCGGTGACGGTCTTGCGCAGGCCGCGCTCGACGCGGTCGGCGATGCCCTTCGCGTCGTTGCCGAGCCCCGCCTGGGCGGGGGCGGAGGTGGCGCCCGCCTTCATGGCTTCGGCGGCGGGCTCCGGGTCGGTGACGGCGCGGCCGTCGGCGAAGCCGGAGACGGCGTAGGCGACGACGGGGGCGTCGGGCAGGACGGACAGGGTCCAGGTGGCGCGCTGGAGGTCGCCGAAGTCGGCGGCGAGGGTGCCTGCGGCCGCGTACGGACGGGGCATCAGGTCCGGCCGGGAGTCCAGGCCTTCCTCGGTGAAGCGGGTGCGCAGGGCCCGCATCGCCTCGGCGTCCGCCTTCGTGAACAGCAGGCCGACGGTGGTGACGTGGCTGCGGGTCGCGTCCGCGTAGGTGGCGCGCAGCAGGCGCAGGCAGCCCGCCGGGGCGAGGGCCTTGCGCAGCAGCGGGTCGAAGGCGTCCTTGCAGGTGCTGTCGGGGGCGACGGCGACGCGGTTCCAGGTGCGGTCGGCGCCGCCGGGGCCCGCGCCCTCGCCCTTGATCGAGGGCGGGAACAGCTCGTCGACGGGCACGCTGTGCCACAGCTCGCCCGCCTCGACGTACGCGTTCCGCGAGCTGCCCGCCGCGTCCGACTCCCCCGTCAGCCAACTCCCCGTCGCCGCCCCGCCGATGAGCCCGAGCCCGAGCACGACACAGGCCGCGGCGGCCGCCGCCCGGGGCCGCACCCACGCGCCGACGGGGCGCAGCCGGGTGGTGGTGTCGTCGTACAGCGCGGGTCGCGCGAGAAACACGAAGGGCCGCCCCGTGTCGGGCCCCGGCGTCAGATCCACGGCCCCGACGGCCCGCCGGGCGGCGGCGGTCCGCCGAGCGAAGGCACGCACGGCACCGGTTCCGGCGGCCGTGACACCACTGGCACCGCCACTGCGGGCTTCGGGGTCACCGCCGTTCGGCGACTGCGGGCTGACGCCGGGTCGGGACAGCGGGGCGGTGGGGGCTTCCGGTGCGGGGTTCGCGCTCGTGGCGCCCGTACCCGCGGCGGGCACGGGGCTGCCGGGCTTGGGCTGGGCACGCCCCACTGACGCGGGGGGTGGGCCCAACGGCGGGGCGGGCGTGGCCAGTTGGGGGGCAGTGGAGGCGACACGGGCGTCTCCGGCCGGGGTGGTGGTCTCGGTACGTCGGTCCTGCGCACCCCGTGCGCCGTTCGGGGCGGCGGCTTCGGTACTACGTCCGTCCCGCGCACCCGGCGCGGTACCAGCAGCGCCTCCCGCACGCGGATTCCCCGCCTCCGGGACAGGAGCGGTTGCGGCACGCAAATCCCGCGCACCCGGGGCCGGAACAGCAGCGCCACCTCGGCCCTGCGCACCCGGCGACGGAGCCGCACTCCGGTCGCGGGCGTCCGGCACGGGCGCGGGCGGGCTCGCCGGGCGTGCGGGCATCCCCGGCGCCGTGGTCGGCATGGCGGGGACGACGGCAGCCGGGGCCTCGGCTGGGCGTGGACGTGAAGTCGGCACAGCGGGGAGTGGGTTGGGGATGCCCGACGGCGGCGCTACCGGCGGGGTGCCGCTCGTTCCCCCGGCACCCGAGGCCGGGCCCGCGGCGGGCGGCATCGCGGACGGAGGCGCGCCCGGCAAGCGTGCCGAAGCCGACGGAGAGGCGTCGTCCGGCAGACGCCCCGAAGTCGACGGAGAGGCGTCCGGCAGACCCGCCGAAGCCGACGGAGGTACGTCCGGCAGGCGTGCCGAGGCGGGCGGGGGCGGCGGTGTGTCCGGCACCCGCTCGGCGGCGGCGTCCTCCCGTGAGGGCTTCGGCAGCCGCACCCGGTCGAACGGCGCCAACAAGTCCGCGACCAGCGAGTCCTGGTCGTCCGCCGACGGCTCCTCGCCGAGGTCGACGCCGTGGCCCGCCTCGACGACACCACCCGCACCGAGCGTGCCCGCGTCGCCGGGCGCACCCGCGCCGTCCCCCGTACCCCGCAGAGACGTATCGCCATCGGACGGGCCACGGAACGAGCCACCGACCGGACCCTCGCCCGACCCGCGCGTCAGGTCGCCACGAGCCGTCGGCGGACGGACGTCGGGAAAGCGCGAGGTAGCGGCCGGAGGCGGCGGCTCCGCCGGGACGGGCGGAGCGGACGGCACCGGCGGAAGGTCCGCAGCGGGGCCGGGGCCGGAGGCCGAGGGGTCCGGGGCGGAGGCCGTCCCGGATCGACCGGAAGTCGTCCCCCCAGGGCCGAATGGAGCAGTCGTCGACCCCGGCGCATCAGGCTCGGGCGGAGGGTCGGTCGCGTCGCGCGCGGGGGGCGGCACCCGTGGTGGGGTGCCGGGACGTGGGGGGACGGGGGGCCGTCGCGCCTCCGTGCTCATGCACCCCCCGTTCCGTCGCGTCGCGCGCTCCCTGCGTGCGCGTCACTCTACGGGCTGACCCGACACCCACGGGCACAAGGCCGCGGCCCCGGGTGATCTGCCCGGATCATCCCCTACCCTGCGGTAGCCACGTCTGGCAGGCTGCGTTCATGAGAGGCCGAGCCGCAGACCGGGCCCGCTACGACCGGGCCACCGCGCACCTCGACGCGCCGCTCGCCGTCGTCGACCTGGAGGCGTTCGACGCCAACGCCGACGACTTGGTGCGGCGGGCCGGGGGCAAGCCGATCCGGGTGGCGAGCAAGTCCGTGCGGTGCCGGGCGCTGCTTGAGCGGGTGCTGGCCCGGGACGGGTTCGCGGGCATCATGTCGTACACCCTGGCGGAGTCCCTGTGGCTCGCCCGCTCCGGCTTCGGCGACGTCCTGCTCGCCTACCCCTCCGCCGACCGCGCCGCCTTCGCGGAGCTGACCGGCGACCCCAAGCTCGCCGCCGCCGTCACCGTCATGGTCGACGACCCGGCGCAGCTGCGGCTCATCGACGACGCGCGCGACGGCGGCCGCGAAGAGGTCCGGGTCTGCCTGGAGTTGGACACCTCGCTCAAGCTGCTCGGCGGCCGCGTGCGGATCGGGGCGCGGCGCTCGCCGCTGCACGAGCCCGCGCAGGTCGCCGCCCTGGCCCGGGCGATCGCCAGGCGGCCCGGGTTCCGGCTCGTGGGCGTGATGGCGTACGAGGGTCATGTGGCGGGGGTCGGGGACGCCGTCGAGGGGCATCCGGCCAAGTCGCGTGCCGTGCGGATGATGCAGGCCACCGCCCGCAAGGAGCTGGCGGACCGCCGTGCCGCGACGATTCGCGCGGTCCGCGCCGCCGCACCCGGTCTGGAGTTCGTGAACGGCGGTGGCACGGGCAGCGTCCAGCACACCGCCGCCGAGGCCGCGGTGACGGAGATCGCCGCGGGTTCGGGGCTGTACGTGCCGCGTCTCTTCGACAACTACACGTCGTTCAGCGGGCGTCCGGCCGCCCTGTTCGCCCAGCCGGTCGTGCGCAGGCCGGGGCCCGGCGTGGTCACGGTGCTCGGCGGCGGCTATCCGGCGTCGGGCGTCGCGGGCGCCGACCGCTCCCCGGTGCCGTATCTGCCGGAGGGGCTGCGGTACGACCCGCAGGAGGGCGCGGGCGAGGTGCAGACCCCGCTGCTCGGGCCGCCCGCGGACGATCTGCGCATCGGCGACAAGGTGTGGTTCCGGCACGCCAAGGCCGGTGAGCTGTGCGAGCGGTTCGAGAAGCTGTACCTGGTGGAGGGCGACCGGGTGACGGCGACCGTCCCCACGTACCGCGGCGAAGGGCACACGTTCCTCTAGCCGCACGTTCCTCCTCCAGCCGCACGTTCCTCGCGGCCGCGCGGCACCGCGCCGTCAGCGCACGCTCACGGCGACGGCTCCACGCTGTTCCCCACGCCCCCGCCCGTCTCGCTGTCCCCCACCGGCCTGATCCCCTCGATGACCTCGTCGATGTCGGACAGCGGCGGCGCGCCCTTCGCCGCGTCGATGGTGAAGCGGACGACGACCATCGCCTCGGAGCCGGTGCTCGACGGGAACGCGAGGGACTGGACGTACCCGCCGGGGCCCTTCTCGGTGTGGACGCGCCAGCGGACGAAGTAGCCGCTGCGGCCGCCGACCGCGACGGTGCCCGCCTTGACCTGCTGGTGCCGGGTCATGCCGCCGAAGGGTTCGCGGCCGATGGAGTCCTCGTCGTACGCGGCGTCGACGGCGTCCTTGATGTCCTTCTTGGCGAGCTTCTCCGGCGAGCGCTCGTCGGTGCCCGTGGCCGTGCTCGACGTGATCTTTCCCTGGCGGCAGAGGCCGGGGTCGCCCGGGCAGTCGTAGGTGTCGGGGGTCTGCAGGGTGACGTCGTCGCCGACGGTGTTCTCGGCCTTCTCCCAGCCGTTCGGTACCGGCAGCGTGATGCCGTTGAGCTGGTCGACGAGGGTGTCGGGGTCCTCGTCGGGCGTGGAGGCCTCCGGCGCGGGGGTGGACCGCGTGGGGCTCGGGTCGTCGACCGCCGAGGTCGTGGGCGCGGTGCTGCCCTGCGGGTCGCCGTCGTCGCCCTGGAGCACGACGACGCCGATGACGATGGACGCGACGAGGACGGCGCCCGCGGCGCAGAGGGCGACGGTCTTGGCACGGTTGCCGCCGTTCCCGCCGCCCGCGGGCACCGGCTGGATCACGGTGGTGGCGAAGCCCGGCTGCGGCTGCGGCGGTTGGTACGCGGCGGGCGCGGCGGGCGCCCGCCGGTGCTCGGTCCACGCGGATCCGTCCCACCAGCGCTCGGTGCCGGGCGTCGACGGGTCCGGGTACCAGCCGGGAGGAGGCGTCATGCTCATCCCGGCACTCTAGGACGTGGCCGCGAGCCCGGACCAACCCGAGCGGGCCGGGCTCCGCGCGGAACCCGGCCCGTCACCCGCGGTTCCGTGTCAGTACACCGAGTCGACCTGGTCGGGCACCACGGAGCCGTCACCGCGCAGCACGGGCGTCTTGCCGCCGTCCGGCGCGTTGTAGGCGGACGTGGAGCACGGGTAGGTGCCGCTCTTCTGCGGCAGCGGCTCGATGAACATGGGGTTCACGACCCAGCGCCCGTCGGCGTTGTCGTACGCCCGGCACATGAACTCGCCCTTGTTGCGGTTGAGCACGAGGTGCGCGCCGGTGGCGTCGCCGACGAACGTCACGTCGGTGTCGGCGTCGCCGCCGCCGATCGCGATGCGCTTGCTCCAGCGCTGCTTGTCCCAGGCCTTCTTGCCCTTGATCTTGTAGATCTCCTGGTTGACGAAGCAGCGCTTGCCGTCGATGTACGGGATGGCCTCGCCCTTGTTGACGCCGACGCCGCCGCAGCCCTGGTTCCAGGTGGTGATGCGGCCCTTGCCGTCGAGGACGGAGCGGATGGCGACGGTGTGCTCGCGGTCGATGCCGACGCCGCCCTTGCCTGCCGCCCACACCTCGGCGACCGGCTCGGAGCCCGCGGAGACGATGTAGACGTCGAATCCGGCCTTCTTCAGGGTGCGGACGAGGTCGCGCTGCTGGTCGTAGTAGCGCACGTATCCCGGCACGGTGTGGCTGCCGATGGTGCGGGTGGTGCCGATCGGCGCGGCGAGGGCCTCCTTGCGGGCCTTCTTCGCGTACGACTCCAGTTCCTTGACGGTGTGTCCGGCGAAGAGCTGGGGCACCCAGGCGTACTGCGGGACCGTGCGGCGGTGGTTCCAGGTCCCGGCGAAGGCGGCGGCGCCGCTCATCGTGGTGCCGTCCTCGCGGATCTGGAGGATCTCGTCGGCGCAGGCGCCGTTGGTGGAGGTGGGCAGCGGCTTGCCGACGGCCACCTCGGTGCCGCAGGCCTTGGTGAGGGCGCGGTGGCCCGCGGCCGTCATCCACTTGCTGGAGGACTTCCAGCTCTTGGGGCGCAGGATCTTGTCGTGGCGCAGCGCCCAGCTGATGGTGGCGTCGGTGATGTCGTTCTTGGTGATGGTGTTGTCCCAGTCGAAGGCGGCGACGGGGCGCTTGGTGCCATGACCGAGGTGCGGGTTGGAACAGGTGCCCCGCTCGTCGATGACCTTCTGGAGGCGGGCGCGGTTGTCGCCGTACCAGGAGAGCTTCTTCGACAGCTGGGGGCAGTGGGCGCCGGGGTGCGACGCGGGCGCGGCCGTGGCGGCGGCAGCGGGAAGCGTGACGGGCCCGGCCACCAGGGCGGCGGCCGAGGCCAGCGTCAACGCCAGAACGTTTCTGTTACGCATGTGCGTGGACGGTACAGCAGTCCTACGAGGTCGTTGAACCCCCGTACACCGTGTCCTGTTGGTCCGCGATGACCGACCCGTCCGTGCGGCGCACCGGGCCCTTCGCGCCGTCGCGGCCGGTGTAGCCGGTGGTGGCGCACGGGTAGGGCGCGGACTGCTTGCCCTTGGGCTCGATGAACATGGGGTTGACCAGCCAGCGCCGGTCGCGGTTGTCGTAGGCGCGGCACATCAGCTCGGCCTTGTTGCGGTTCAGGACGAGGCGGAGGCCGGTGGCGTCGCGCAGGAAGGACACGTCGGTGTCGGAGTCGCCCGCGGCGAACACCTGGCGCCTGGCGGCCGGTTGCACCCTCTCGGCGGCCTTGCCGCGCACGCCGAGGATCCGCTCGTTGATGGCGCAGCGCTTGCCGTCGATGTACGTGATCATCGAGTCGGCGCCGTCCTCGACGGAGCCGCAGCCCTTGAGGCGGGCGGTGAGGCGGCCCTCGCGCTGTACGTTGCGGATGCCGATGGTGTGCCGGGCGTCGAGGCCGACGCCCCGCGCCCAGACCTCGGCGACGGGCTCGGGCGAGGCGGAGACGACATACACGTCGAACCCGGCCTTCTTCAGGGTGCGGATCAGGTCGCGCTGCTGGTCGTAGTAGCGCGCCCAGCCGGTGACCTTCCCGGTGCCGACGCGCTGTTCGGCGCCGATCGGCGCGGCGAGGTTCTCCTTGCGGGCGGCGGCCGCGAACTCCTTGACGCGGTCGGTGCTCCAGCCGCGCAGGAGCTGGGCGAGCCAGGCGTACTGCGGCTCCATGCGGCGGTGGTCGAACCCGGCGAAGGCCTCCTTGCCGGTGGTGGTGGCGCCCTCGCCGTACACGGCGGCGATCTCGTCGGCGCAGGCCGCGTGCGTGCGGGTGGGCAGGGTGCGGCCGGCGGCCGGGCAGGCCTTCGCGAGGGCCCTGGCGGCGGGGGCGGTCAGATAGCGGCTGGTGGTGCGCCAGTCGCCGCGCTCGGGGGTGCGTATCCTGCCGTGGCGCAGCATCCAGAACATGGTGGCGTCGCCCACGTCGTTCCTGATGACCGTGTTGTCCCAGTCGAAGACGGCGAGGGGCTTGTGGTGCTTGTCGTACGTGTCCCCGCAGCGGCCGTAGGTGTCGAGGAGGCGCTGGAGCTGGGTCTTGTTGTCCGCGTACCAGCCCTTGGAGATGGTGAGGGCGGGGCACTTCGCGGCGGTCCGGTGAGGGGCCGGGGCGGCCTGGGCGGTGGCGGCGAGGCCGGTTCCGGCGACGGCGAGGGCGGCCGCCGCGGCGGCCAGGGGGCGCTTGATCTTCATGAACACGGTGCCTGTCTACGCAGGTCAGCCGGGCGCCTCACGACGCCCGGCTGACAGGTCGGTGGCCTCTGGGTGAACTACAGGGGCGTGACGTACGCCCCGGAGATACCGCCGTCGACCAGGAAGTCCGTGGCGTTCACGAACGACGAGTCGTCGCTGGCGAGGAAGGCGACCGCGGCGGCCAGCTCCTCGGCCTCGGCGAAGCGGCCCACGGGGATGTGCACGAGGCGGCGGGCGGCGCGCTCGGGGTCCTTGGCGAACAGCTCCTGGAGCAGCGGGGTGTTCACCGGGCCGGGGCACAGCGCGTTCACGCGGATGCCCTCGCGGGCGAACTGCACGCCCAGCTCGCGGGACATGGCGAGGACGCCGCCCTTGGACGCGGTGTACGAGATCTGCGAGGTGGCCGCGCCCATCCGGGCCACGAACGAGGCCGTGTTGATGATGGAGCCCTTGCCCTGGCGCCGCATGTAGGGGATGGCGGCCTTGCAGCACAGGTACACGGAGGTGAGGTTGACCTCCTGGACGCGCTTCCAGGCCTCCAGGCCCGTGTCCAGGATGGAGTCGTCGTCGGGCGGCGAGATGCCCGCGTTGTTGAAGGCGACGTCGACGGAGCCATAGGTGTCGTACGCCGTCTTGAACAGCGCCTCGACCTGCTCGGCGTCGGTCACGTCGACCTTCACGAAGGTGCCGCCGACCTCCTCGGCGGCCTTCTTGCCCGCGGTCTCGTCGATGTCGCCGCACACGACGTTCGCGCCCTCGGCGGCGAGACGGCGGGCGGTGGCGAGGCCGATGCCGCTGCCGGCGCCGGTGATGACGGCGGTGCGGCCGACGAGGCGACGGCAGATGTTTTCCTGAGCCTGGGTCACTGGGCGGGCCCTTCCGTGCTGATGAAGACGTTCTTGGTTTCGGTGAAGGCGGCGAGGGCGTCCGGGCCGAGCTCACGCCCGAGGCCGGACTGCCCGTAGCCGCCGAAGGGGGTCCAATAGCGCACGCTGGAGTGCGAGTTGACGGACAGGTTCCCGGCCCGTACCGCCTGCGAGACGCGCAGCGCACGGCCCACGTCCCGCGTCCAGATCGAGCCGGACAGGCCGTACTCGGTGGCGTTGGCGAGGCGGATCGCGTCGGCCTCGTCGTCGAAGGGCAGGACGACCGCGACGGGCCCGAAGACCTCCTCCACGGCGACCGCCGAGGTCGGCCCGGCGTCGGTGAGCACGGTCGGCGGGAACCAGAAGCCCGGCCCCTCGGGGGCGCTGCCGCGGATGCCGGTGCCCGCGGGCACATAGGACCGCACCCGCTCCAGCTGGGCCCGGGAGATCAGCGGCCCCATCTGCGTCTTCTCGTCGGCCGGGTCCCCGACGACGTACGACTCGACCGCGGGCGCCAGGACCTCGATGAAGCGGTCGTACGCGGAGCGCTGCACGAGGATGCGGGTGCGGGCGCAGCAGTCCTGGCCGGAGTTGTCGAGGAAGGAGCCGGGCGCGGCGAGGGCGGCGGCCTCCACGTCGGCGTCGGCGAAGACGATGTTGGGGCTCTTGCCGCCGAGTTCGAGGGTCAGGCGCTTCACGCGGTCGGCGCACTTGGCCATGATCTGCTTGCCGACGCGGGTGGAGCCGGTGAACACGATCTTGGCGACGCCCGGGTGCTCGACGAGCGCGTTCCCGGCGACGGCACCCTCCCCGGGCAGGACCTGGAACAGACCCTCGGGAAGGCCCGCCTCCAGGGCGAGTCCGGCCAGGCGCAGGGCGGTCAGCGGGGTGGTCTCGGCGGGCTTGAGGACAACCGCGTTGCCCGCCGCGAGGGCCGGGGCGGCGCCCCAGGCGGCGATGGGCATCGGGAAGTTCCAGGGCGCGATGACGCCGACGACGCCGAGGGGTTCGAGGATCGTGACGTTCAGGCCGCCGGACACCGGGATCTGGCGGCCGTTCAGCCGCTCGGCGCCGCCCGCCGCGTAGTCGAACAGGTCACGGGCGTTGCCCGCCTCCCAGCGCGCGTTGCCGATGACGTGACCGGCCTCGCGCACCTCCAACTGGGCGAGTTCCTCGATGTGTTCGTCGATGACGGCGGCGAAGCGGCGCAGCAGCCTGGCGCGGTCGGCGGGGGCCGCGGCGGCCCACGCGACCTGCGCGGCGGCGGCGCGCGCCACGGCCGCGTCGACGTCCTGCGCGGTGGCGGCGGGGACGGTCGCGACGACGTCCTCCGTCGCCGGGTTCAGTACCTGAAGGGACTCGAGCAAGAAGTGCCTCACATGCGTTCGAAGGAGCGGCGGAGCTCCCAGTCGGTCACCGCGGCGTCGAAGGCGTCCAGCTCGACCCGCGCCATGTTGCGGTAGTGCGCGACGACTTCGTCACCGAAGGCGGCCTTGGCGATGGGGCTGTTCTCCCACAGCTCGGCGGCCTCGCGCAGCGTCGTCGGGACGTGTTCGTAGTCGGCGGTGTAGGCGTTGCCGGTGCAGGCCTCGGGCAGTTCGAGCTTCTGCTCGATGCCGTACAGGCCCGCGGCGACCAGGCCCGCGACGGCCAGGTACGGATTGACGTCGCCGCCGGGCAGCCGGTTCTCGAAGCGCAGGGACCGGCCGTGGCCGACGACGCGCAGCGCGCAGGTGCGGTTGTCGTAGCCCCAGGCGGCGGCGGTCGGCGCGAAGGAGCCGGGCTGGAAGCGCTTGAAGGAGTTGATGTTGGGCGCGTACAGCAGGGAGAAGTCGCGCAGGGCGAGGAGCTGTCCGGCGAGGAAGTGCCGCATCACGTCGGACATTCCCCCTGGCCCGTCACCGGCCATGGCGTTGTTGCCGTCGGCGTCCTGGAGCGAGAGGTGGATGTGACAGGAGTTGCCCTCGCGCTCGTTGTACTTCGCCATGAAGGTGAGCGAGACGCCCTCCTGCGAGGCGATCTCCTTGGCGCCGGTCTTGTAGATGGCGTGCTGGTCGCAGGTGACGAGGGCCTCGTCGTAGCGGAACACGATCTCGTGCTGGCCCGGGTTGCACTCGCCCTTGGCGGACTCCACGGTCAGCCCCGCGGCGGCCATGTCGTTGCGGATGCGGCGGAGCAGCGGCTCGATGCGGCCGGTGCCGAGGACGGAGTAGTCGATGTTGTACTGATTGGCCGGGGTGAGGCCCTTGTAGCCCGCGTCCCAGGCCTGTTCGTAGGTGTCCTTGAAGACGATGAACTCCAGCTCCGTGCCGACGTGGGCGCTGTAGCCGAGCTCGGCGAGGCGGTCCAGCTGGCGGCGCAGTATCTGGCGCGGGGCGGCCACGACGGGCTCGCCGTCGGTCCAGGCGAGGTCGGCCATCAGGAGGGCCGTGCCCTCGTTCCAGGGGACGCGGCGCAGGGTGGAGACGTCGGCGTGCATGGCGAAGTCGCCGTAGCCGCGGTCCCAGGAGGACATCGCGTATCCGTCGACCGTGTTCATCTCGGTGTCGACGGCGAGAAGGTAGTTGCAGCCCTCCGTGCCGTGCTCGAGGACCTCGTCGAGGAAGAACCGGGCGGCGAACCGCTTGCCCTGGAGCCGCCCTTGCATATCGGGGAAGGCCAGGACGACAGTGTCGATCTCGCCGCTCGCCACGAGAGCACGCAGCTCCTCGATGCCGAGCGGGGGTGTGCGGTCTGCCACGGGAAAAGCCTCCTTGGGTCAGCCGAGTGGCCATAAGGTATTGCCGAGAACCATTGCTTGGGAAGGGGGTACGGGCAGATGTCGCACGCGGAGACGGACGACTCGCACCTGCGGGGTGACGAGCGGCTGACGCAGGTCCTGCGTCCGGTCCGGGCGGGCAACGGCTTCGAGGAGGCCCTGGAGCAGATCCTCCAGGTGGTCCGCCTCGGCCTGGTGCCGGGCGGCGAACGCCTTCCGGCCGAGCGGGAGCTGGCCGACCGGCTGGGGATCAGCCGGGTGACGCTGCGCGAGGTCCTGAAGGTGCTCCAGGACCAGGGGCTCGTGGAGTCGCGCCGGGGGCGCTACGGCGGCACGTTCGTGCGCCCGCGCCCGGAGGCGGCGGGCGAGGACGAGCTGCGCCGGCGCATCGCGGATGTGGACGTGGAGGACGCGCTGCGCTTCCGGGAGGTCCTCGAGGTGGGCGCCGCGGGCCTGTGCGCCGCGCACGGGCTCGACGACGGTCAGGCCGGGCGGCTGCGGGAGGCGCTCGCCCGCACCCATGACGCGCCGCTCGCCGAATACCGCCGCCAGGACACCCTGCTGCACCTCACCCTGGCCGAGCTGTCCGGCTCCCCGTCGCTCACCGCCCAGTACGCCGCGGTCCGCGCCACGGTCAACGACCTCCTGGACTGCATCCCCCTTTTGGTACGGAACCTGGAGCACTCCCAGCGCCAGCACACCGCACTCGTGGAGGCGGTGCTCGACGGCGACGCGGACGGCGCGCGGGAGATGATGCGCGAGCACTGCGCGGGGACGGCGGCGCTGCTGCGGGGGTTCCTGACCTGAGGAGTGATTAACCGCGGCGTAACGCAAGGGTCTTGCTTTCTCACCCCCACCACCGCAAAGGTATGGCTCCATTCCATTGGATGCCGCCGCAGGGAGCCGTGCCATGAGCCTGGAGTCCACCGAGCCGTCGAAGGTCCGCGCCGCCGGGGAACCGGACGACTATCTGGAACGGCGGGCCCTGCGCCGCGGCAACGCGGGCTGGGTCCTGCTCACCGGCCTCGGCGTCGCCTACGTCGTCTCCGGCGACTTCTCCGGCTGGAACTCCGGCCTCAAGGAGGGCGGCTTCGGCGGCCTCGGCATCGCCATGGCGCTCATGGGCGTCATGTACGCGTGCATGGTCTTCTCGCTCGCCGAGCTGTCGTCCGTGCTGCCCACGGCGGGCGGCGGCTACGGCTTCGCGCGCCGGGCGCTCGGCCCCTGGGGCGGCTTCCTCACCGGCACGGCGATCCTCATCGAGTACATCCTCGCGCCCGCCGCCATCGCCATCTTCATCGGCGACTACGTCGAATCCCTGAACCTCTTCGGCCTGGAGTCCGGCTGGCCGGTCTACCTGGCCTGCTTCGTCATCTTCATCGGCATCCACCTGTGGGGCGTGGGCGAGGCGCTGCGCTTCAGCTTCGTCGTCACCGGCATCGCGGTGGCCGCGCTCCTCGTCTTCGCCGTCGGCGCCTTCATGGACTTCGACTCCTCCCACCTGAACGACATCGCCGTCGACCACGACGCGTTCGGCTCCAACTCCTGGCTGCCGCTCGGGCTCCTCGGCATCTGGGCGGCGTTCCCGTTCGGCATGTGGTTCTTCCTGGGCGTGGAGGGCGTGCCGCTGGCCGCCGAGGAGACCAAGGATCCCGCGCGCACCCTGCCGCGCGCCATCCGCTGGTCCCTGTGCATCCTCGTCGCCCTCGCCCTGCTCACCTTCTTCGCCTCCGCCGGGGCCCGCGGCTCGGCGGCCATCCAGGACACCGGCAACCCGCTCGTGGACGCGCTCCAGCCGGACGGCGAGGCGACGGCCCTCAGCCGGGTCATCAACTACGCGGGCCTCGCGGGCCTGGTCGCGTCATTCTTCTCCCTGATCTACGCGGGCTCGCGCCAGCTCTTCGCCCTCTCCCGCGCGGGCTACCTCCCTCGCTTCCTCTCCCTGACCAGCAGCCGCAAGGCGCCCTACCTGGGCCTCATCGTCCCCGGCGCGATCGGCTTCGGCCTGGCGGCGGCCACCGGCGACGGCGCCCGCATGCTGAACGTGGCGGTCTTCGGCGCCACCATCTCGTACGCCCTGATGTCCCTCTCCCACATCGTCCTGCGCCGCCGCGAACCAAACCTCCCCCGCCCCTACCGCACCCCCGGCGGCACCCTCACCTCCTCCATCGCCCTCGCCCTCGCCTGCGCGGCCCTGGTCGCCACGTTCCTCGTGGACGTCACGGCGGCGTTCATCGCCCTCGGCGTGTACGTCGTGGCGATCGCCTACTTCGGCCTCTACAGCCGCAAGCATCTGGTGGCGCGGGCCCCGGAGGAGGAGTTCGCGGCACTGGCGGAGGCGGAGGCGGAGCTGGAACGGAAGTAGCGTCGACCGTTTCCAGGACGACGGCGGGACGGTACGTCGGCGCACTGGCGCACCGGCGCGACATCACATCGGCACATCGACCCATCGGCACGACGGCACACCGTACGGCGACACGGAGAACATGTTGAGCACGTTGCACAGCACGGATGCGGCTCGCAGGCCGCTGATCGGCATCAGCACCTACCTGGAGACCAAGGCGAGCTGGGGCGTCTGGGAACTCCCGGCCGCCCTCCTGCCGGCCGGATACCCACGCATGGTCCAGGCCGCGGGCGGCCTCGCGTCGATGGTGCCGCCCGACGAGCCGCGGTACGCCGCCGACGTCGTCGCCCGCCTCGACGGCGTCGTCATCGCGGGCGGCCCCGACGTGGACCCGTCCCACTACGGCGCGCCGCGCGACGACCGCACGGGCCCGCCCGCGCGCGAACGGGACGCCTGGGAACTCGCCCTGATCCGGGCGGCGCTGGACTCCGGCACACCCCTGCTCGGCATCTGCCGGGGCATGCAGCTCCTCAACGTCGCCCTGGGCGGCACCCTGGTCCAGCACCTGGACGGCCATGCCGCGGCGCCCGGCGTCTTCAGCGCCCACACGGTGAAGCACGTCCCCGGCACGCGGTACGCCGAACTGGTCCCCGACCCCACGACCGACGTCCCCACCTACCACCACCAGGCCGTGGACCGCCTGGGCACCGGCCTGATCCCCTCAGCCCACGCGGACGACGGCACCATCGAGGCCATCGAACTGCCCTCTCCGGGCTGGGTGCTGGGGGTGCAGTGGCATCCGGAGGCGGGGGTGGATGTACGGGTGATGAGGGGGTTGGTGCAGGCGGCGACGCCCACAACCTGAGCCAGCTCCCCCGCCCCCGCTCCTGCTCCCACTCGCACCCCGGCCTCCCACCTCCGCACCTCCTCCCGCACCCGCACCCGGCCCGCTTCCCACCCACCCACCCCCCAGGCCGCAGGCCGAGGGCGAGACGCGCCCGGCAGGGGCCGCAGGCGCGCGCAGGGCGAAGCGCCCACCCTGCGTCCAAGGGCAAACGGGTGGGCGGGCGGGAGAAGACCTGGGCGCAGCCCCAGGGCAAGACGCGGCCGACAGGGGACCGCAGGCGCGGCGAGGGCGAGACGCCCACCCCGCGGCCGGGGGCGAACGGGTGGGCGGGTGGGAGAAGACCTGGGCGCAGGCCCAGGGGAAGGCGCGGTCGGCCGGGGCGCGGGCACTGCGTAAGGCGAGACGCCCGCCCCCGCTAGGCAACCCCCCGGGTCAAGCTCAAGAGCTCCCGCACCGGCCCAGCCGGAACATGCCCCACCGGCCACACAGCCCGAAGCTCCCGCCCCAACCGCACCCCGTCCACGGGAATCCCGACGAGCCGCCGAGCGGCCAACTCCTCCCCCACGGCCAGCTCACTGAGCACCGCGGGCCCGGCCCCGCTGACGGCGGCGGACTTCACGGCGGTGGTCGAGGACAGTTCGAGCAGGGGCCGCGCGAGCCCCCCGAGCGCGGCCTCGAGGACGGCCCGCGTACCGGACCCCTCCTCCCGCAGGATCAACGGCGAAGCCGCAAGCTCCGCCGCCGGGATCGGCGCCCGCCGCCGCGCCCAGGCGTGCCCCGGCGCGACGACCACGACGAGCCGGTCGTGCGCGACGACGACCCCGTCGAGCCCGGCCGGCACCCCGATCCCCTCGACGAACCCGACGTCGGCCTCCTCGGCGAGCAGCCGCCCGGCGACCACGGCCGAGTTCCCGGCGAGCAGCGACACCGCTGTGTCCGGCCGCCGCGCGCGCAGCGCGATGAGCCAGCCGGGCAGCAGATACTCGGCGATGGTCATGCTCGCGGCGACCCGAAGGCGCGAGTCCCGCCGGTCCCGCAGCGCCTGCGCCCCCGCGTCGAAGGCCTCGGCCGCCTCGACGATCCGCCGCGCCCAGTCCGTGACGAGCGCGCCCGCCTCGGTGAGCCGCGACCCACGGGGCGAGCGGTCCACGAGGGCGACGCCGAGCAGCCGTTCCATGGACCGGATCCGCCCGCTGGCGGCGGGCTGGGTGATGCCGAGTTCCCGAGCGGCCCTGCCGAGACTGCCGAGGCGCGCCACCGCCAGGAGGAGTTCAAGGGCTGCCAGGTCGGGCACTCGGTGGGCCAGGGGTGCCCCACCCGTCGTACCGAGAACACGGTCCGACGCGCCCGCGGCACCCGGCACACCGCCGGCACCGGACCCCGCCGACCCCGCCGCCGACTCCCCCGCACCCGAAGCACTCATAAGCCCAGGTTATGCCCTCATAGCGAAGACGTCCCTGGTGGGCCGGGCCGGACGGGCGCACCGTGGAGTCATGGTCACCGTCGCCCCCCTTCCCGCATCGGCATCGCCCTCCTCGGCCCACCCCGCCGCAGGGCCCCGTGCGGGCTCCGTCCGCCACCTCGGACCGAACTGGTACGCCTCCGTGATGGGCACCGCCATCATCGCCAACGCGGGCGCCGCCCTGCCCGTGGACGTCCCGGGCCTGCGCTCGGCCGTGACCGCGGTGTGGGCCCTGTCCCTGGTGATGCTGGTGACGCTGCTGGGCGCGCGCGCCGTCCACCACGTGCGCCACCGCGACCAGGCCCGTGCCCACCTCGCCGACCCGGGCATGGCCCCGTTCTACGGCTGCCTGGCCATGGCGCTGCTCGCCGTGGGCGCGGGCGCGATGCTCGTCGGCTCCGACTGGACAGGCACCACGGCCGCTCTCGCCCTCGACACCGTCCTGTTCACCGCCGGTACGGCCATCGGCCTCGCCGCGGCCGTCACCATCCCGTACCTGATGGTGGTCCGCCACCGCGTGCAGCCCGGCAGCGCCTCGCCCGTGTGGCTGCTGCCCGTCGTGGCGCCCATGGTGTCGGCGGCCGTCGGCCCGCTGCTCGTCCCGCACCTGCCCGCCGGGCAGCCCCAGCAGACCCTGCTCCTCGGCTGCTTCGCGATGTTCGGCCTGAGCCTGCTCGCCACCCTGGTGATGCTGCCCCTGATCTTCGGCCGCCTGGTGAACGGCGGTCCGCTGCCCCTGGCGCTCACCCCCACCCTCTTCCTGGTCCTCGGCCCCCTCGGCCAGTCGACCACGGCCGCCAACAAGTTCGCCGACGTCGCCCGCGGCGTCCTGCCCGCCCCCTACGACCAGGGCTTCGCCGTCTTCGCCGTGCTGTTCGGGGTGCCCGTGATGGGCTTCGCGCTGATGTGGCTGGCGCTCGCGACCGCGCTGGTGCTGCGGGCCCGGCGGCGCGGCATGGGCTTCGCGATGACCTGGTGGGCCTTCACCTTCCCGGTCGGTACGTGTGTGACGGGCGCCGAGGGCCTGGGCGCGCACACCGGCCTCGCGGTGTACGACTGGCTCGCCGTGGCGCTGTTCGTGGTGCTCGTGTCGGCGTGGCTGGTGGCGCTGGTGCAGACCCTGCGGGGCGTGGCCAGTGGCAAGCTGCTTGCGGCGCCGCGCTGAAGTCCGGGCACCGGCCCCGCTACGCGTACGTCAGCGGCGGGCCGCCCGCAGCGCCTCCCCGAGCACGGCCGGGGCTTCGGCCAGCGACGGCCCGTACCAGGTGAGATGGCGCCCGCTGAGCAGCGCGGCGGGCGTCCCCGGGAACGCCTCGGGACCGTCGTCCGGCGTGAAGCGGTACGGCTCGTCCGGCAGGACCACCAAGTCCAGCTCCGCGTCCCGCAGTTCGTCGAGGGGGACGCGTGGATAGCGCTCGGTGTGCCCCGCGTACGCGTTGTCGACGCCGAGGCGGGCCAGCAGGTCCCCGGCGAAGGTGTCCCGGCCGAGGACCATCCAGGGCCTGCGCCAGATCGGCACGGCGGCCCGCAGCCGCCCGCCCTCCCGGGTCACCCCCTCCCGGGCCGCCTCCTCCCGGGACACCCCGTCGCGGTTCACCCCGGCCGACGGCTCCACGCCCCGCCACGCGGCCTCCGCGTCCACCAGCCACCCCGGCCGCCGCGCGGCCCCGCACGCGTCGAGCACCCGCTCCAGCTCGCGGAACGCCTGGCCGAGCCCCCGCACCTCGGTGACGAGGACCTCGACGCCCGCCGCCCGCAGCGCCGCGATGTCCGGGGCGCGGTTCTCCTCCTCGTTGGCGATCACGAGGTCGGGGGCGAGCGCCACGATCGCCGGGACGTCGGGGTTCTTGGTGCCGCCGATCCGGACGGCGTCGAGGTCCGCCGGGTGCGTGCACCAGTCGGTCGCGCCGACCAGGGCGCCGGGCGCGGTCACGGCGACCGCCTCGGTCAGCGACGGCACCAGGGACACCACCCGCAGGGAGGGCATCGGTCAGCGCCGCTCGCCGTCCAGGGCCTCGATGTGGTCGCCGACCGCGACGACGAGGACGCGGGCGTCGGCGGCCGTGGCCCGCCAGCGGTGCCGCACCCCGCCCGTCAGGTACAGGCTGTCGCCGGGTCCGAGCCGGTAGGCCCGCCCCTCGGCCTCGACCTCGACGGCGCCGCCGATGACGTACATCAGCTCGTCGTTGCGGTGCTGGAACTCGCGGCCCTCGTCGTGGTCGCCGACGTACTCGAAGGCGTGCAGTTGGTGGTGGCCGCGCACCAGGTCCCGCACATGGGTCTCCGGGGTGCCGCCCGCGAGGCTCACCTCGTCGTCGGCGCGCACCACGTCGACCGTGCAGGCCGGGTCGGCGGCGGCGAGCAGTTCCACGGCGGTGGTGCCGAGGGCGTCGGCGACCCGCTCCAGGGAACGCATGCTGGGCCGGGCCCGCTCGTTCTCGACCTGGCTGAGGAAGGGCACCGAAAGGCCGCTGCGTCCGGCGACGACGGCGAGAGTCAGCTCGAGGCGGCGCCGACGACGCCGTACGGCCGCGCCCACCCGGAGGGTCTCCTTGTGCTCGTCCATGGCCCCGGCTCCCTTCTGCCGCTCCCGGCCCCGCTGGCGCGCGCACCGGCCGTCCTGCCCTTGTCGTCACCCCGGCGGGGCGACGCTGTCACCCTGAAGGGTTTTCTGCACCCTACGCATGTTCGCCAAACGGTTTTACCCAGTTGGGCGCTTCGGGCGCCGGTTACGGCCGCCGCGGGCCCCCGCGCGCCCCGTACGGACCGTGCGCGGCCGGTGACGGCCCACGCCAGTGGATCACCTGTCCGGATTCCCGGGCGAGGGTGCCGGAACGCCCCGAGGGGTGGATTCCGCCGTGTGGCGGGATCCACCCCTCGGGGGACGGTGACGGCCGCGGCCTACTGCACGGCCGTCATCTTCTCCTCGAAGCCCGGGTTCTTCTTCAACCAGGCGTCGACGGCCTTGGGCTCGTTGTTCTTGCCCGCCTTGTTGATCTCGTTCTCCAGCCCTGCCAGCTGCTCCTCGCTCATCTTGAAGTTCTTGAGCCACTTCGTGAGCTGCGGGTACTGGCCGGGGAAGTCCTTGCTGGAGAGCGTGCGGATCGTGTTGCCCTTGCCGAAGCCGCCCTTGGGGTCCTTCAGCTTGGTGAGGTCGTACTCGCTGTACGCCCAGTGCGGCGACCAGAGCAGGACCGCGACCGGCTCCTTCTTGGCGTACGCGGACTTCAGCTCGGAGAGCATCGCGGGGGTCGAGCCCGCGGCGATCTCGTACTCGTCCTCCAGGCCGTACCCGGGCAGGACCTTGTCCTTGAGCGCCTGCATCACGCCGGTGCCCGGCTCAATGCCGATGATCTTGCCGTTGAACTTGTCGCCCTTGCCCTTGAGGTCCTCCAGGGACTTCACGTCCTTGACGTAGGACGGGACGGCGACCTCCAGGGACGTCGGGCTGTACCAGGAGCCGAGGTCCTTGAGGTTGGCCTTGTTCTTGTCCCAGTACTGCTTCTGGGCGGTCGGCAGCCAGGCGTCGAGGTTGAGGTCGAGGTCGCCCTGCGCGAGACCGGTGTAGGCGGGGCCGACGTCGGCCGGGGTCAGCTCCATCTTGTAGCCGCGCTTCTCCAGGACGCGCTTCCACAGCTGGGTGACGGCGATGTTCTCGTCCCAGGCGAAGTACGCGGCCTTCAGCGGACGCTTGTTCTCGTCGCCGCCGGAGTTCTTCGGCAGCGGCGCGATCTTGTCGAGCACGCCCGGGTTCTTCTTCAGCCAGGTGCGCACGGCTTCCTGCTGCTTGCCCTTGCCCGCCTTGTTGATCTCGGCCTCAAGGCCGGTGAGCTGCTTCTCGCTCATCTTGAAGTTCTTGAGCCACTTGCCGACCTGGGGGTTCTCCTCCGAGAAGCCCTTGCGCGCCAGCGTGTGCACCCCGTCGCCCTTGCCCCAGGCACCCTTCGGGTCCTTGAGCTTCTTCAGCTTGAAGTCGCTGTACGCCCAGTGCGGCGACCACAGCGTGGTGACGATCGGCTCCTTCTTGGCGTACGCGGCCTTCAGCTCGGCGAGCATCGCGGGCGTCGAGCCGTCGACGACCTTGTACTCCTTCTTCAGGCCATACGCGTCGAGGACCTTGTCCTTGAGCAGCCCCATCATTCCGGCGCTCGTCTCGATGCCGGTGATCTTGCCGTCGAAGGTGCCGGCCTTGCCCTTGAGGTCCTCCAGGGAGTTGATGTCCTTCATGTACGCGGGGACGGTCAGCTCCAGGGACGTGGGGCCGAACCAGGCGCCCAGGTCCTCCAGGTCCTTGCCGTACTTCTTCCAGTACGAGGCGTGCGTCGTCGGCAGCCAGGAGTCGGTCTGGAAGTCGATGTCGCCCTGCGCCAGGGAGGTGTACAGCGGGCCGGCCTCCAGCTGGCTGGTGGTCACCTTGAAGCCGCGCTGCTCCAGGGCCTCCTTCCAGAGGAAGGTGGAGGCGATGCCCTCGTCCCAGGGGATGTAGCCGATCTTGACTTCCTTGCCCTGGCCCACGTTCTTGGAGTCCGCCACGGACTCGTCGTCGCTGTCGCCGAAGATGCCCATGCCGCCCGCGACGAGCGCGAGGGCGACGACGCCGGCCATCGCGACGACGGGCCGGGGGCGGTAGTTCCAGACGTTCAGGCCCTGCGCGGACCGCAGCTTGGCGAGCGCGCGGCGGCCGAGCGGGGAGACCTGGCCGCCCAGGCCGCTGGTGACGCGGTCCAGGTAGATGGCGAGGACCACGATGGAGATGCCCGCCTCGGCGCCGAGGCCGACGTCGAGCTGGCCGATGGCGGCGTTCACGTCGGCGCCGAGACCCGGGGTGCCGACCATGCCGGTCAGGGCCGCCATGGAGAGGCCGAGCATGATGACCTGGTTGACACCGGCCATGATCGTCGGCAGCGCGAGCGGGAGCTGGACCCGGAAGAGGGTGTTGCGGGGCGTGGTGCCGAACGCGTCGGCCGCCTCGACCAGGTCCTTGTCGACCTGGCGGATGCCGAGCTCCGTCATGCGCACGCCGGGGGCGAGCGCGAAGACGATCGTGGCGACGATGCCCGCGGGGGCGCCCATGCGGAAGAACAGCAGCGCCGGGATGAGGTAGATCATCGCGGGCAGCGTCTGCATCAGGTCGAGGACCGGCCTGACGATGCCGCTGACCGTCTTGGAGCGGGCCGCCCAGATGCCCACGGGCACGGCTATGACCAGCGCCACGAAGGTCGAGACGAGCACCAGGGACAGCGTCATCATCGCGTTGTCCCACAACTCCAGGGACACGATGAACGCGAAGCCCGCGAAGGCGAGCACACCGCCGAGCAGGCCGCGCAGCCAGAACGCGATGACGGCGAGGATGCCCGCCATCAACAGCGGCTCGGGCCCGGAGAGGACGTCGTAGACGCCGTCCCACATGTTCTGGAAGAGCGTCTTGATGAAGTCGAACAGCCAGTCCATATGGGTTCTGGACCATTCGACCGCGTCATTGACCCAGTCGCCGAAGGGAATCCTAGGCACCGCTGCTCACCTTGCCCACGCTCTTGCCGTCGTTGTCCTTGGCCTGCTGTACGGGAACGACCGCGTCCTGCGGCTCCGACGGGGCGGGTTCGCCGAGCACGGCGAGCAGCCGCGCCCGCGGCACGACGCCGACGAGCTTGTCCTCGGCGTCGACCACGGCGACCGCCACACCGCTGCTGGAGCAGGGCGTGAACAGCTCGATGATGGGCGTGTCCTCGGTGACCGTCGCGGGGGCGTCGGCCCGCACGAAGTCCTTGTCGGGGTCGGCCATGATCGCGCCCGCGGTGAGCACCCGGGAGCGGTCGACGTCCTGCGTGAACGAGGCCACGTAGTCGTTGGCCGGGGTGACGAGGATGTCCTCGGACGTGCCGATCTGGACGATGCGGCCGTCGCGCATGACGGCGATCTGGTCGCCCAGGCGCATGGCCTCGTTCAGGTCGTGGGTGATGAAGACGATGGTCTTCTTCAGCCGCTTCTGCAGCTCCAGGAGCTGGTCCTGCATATCGCGGCGGATCAGCGGGTCGAGCGCGCTGAACGACTCGTCCATCAGGAGCAGGTCGGCGTCCGTGGCGAGCGCGCGGGCCAGGCCCACGCGCTGCTGCATACCGCCGGACAGCTCGTCGGGCCAGGACTTCTCCCAGCCCTTGAGCCCGGCGAGCTCAAGCGCCTCCAGGGCCCGCTTCTCGCGCTCGGCGCGCGGAAGACCCTGCACCTCGAGGCCGTACGCGGCGTTCTCGAGCACGCTGCGGTGCGGGAACAGGGCGAAGTGCTGGAAGACCATGCTGATCTTCTTCGAGCGCACCTCGCGCAGTTCGCGCGCGCTCAGCTTGGTCAGGTCCTGCCCGTCGAAGAGCACCTGCCCGGCCGTCGGGTCCGAAAGCCCGTTGAGCATGCGCAGCAACGTGGACTTGCCGGAACCGGAGAGACCCATGACAACGAAGATCTGGCCCGGTTCGACGGTGAAGGACGCGTCGATCACCGCGGCGGTGGTTCCCTCGGCGCGCAGTTCTTCACGGTCGGCTCCGTGGCGGAGTTTCTCCACCGCGCCATCGGGTCGTCTGCCGAACACCTTGTACAGGTGCTCGGCTTGCAGCCTGGACACATACACCTCTCGGGTTGAACCAAGACGGCCCGCCTCCCCCGCCGGCGGGCCGTGGAGCGACGCGGGTCTGCCCGCTTGCCCGTCAAGAAGTTGAAAACTCGACCGGGTTCGCTCCGCGTGCGCGCCTGCCCACGCTTACACGAGCCAAACCCAAGAGTGCCCCAGGTCACATTCGCGACTGTTCTTCGACCGCCCTTGTCAGTGCCGTGCGGCATGATGCGAACGTGACTCAAGCAACGCGGCGGCTGATGCTGCTCGACACGGCGTCCTTGTACTTCCGGGCCTACTTCGGGGTCCCCGAGTCCGTGCGGGCCCCGGACGGCACTCCGGTGAACGCGGTGCGCGGCCTGCTCGAATTCATCACCCGCCTCGTCCAGGACCACCACCCCGACGACCTGGTCGCCTGCATGGACGCCGACTGGCGCCCGCACTGGCGCGTCGAGCTCATCCCCTCGTACAAGGCGCACCGCGTGGCCGAGGAGGCCCCCGCGGGCACCCCGGACCCGGACGCCGAGGAGATCCCCGACACCCTCTCCCCCCAGGTCCCCGTCATCGAGGACGTCCTGGACGCCCTCGGCATCGCCCGCGTGGGCGTGGCGGCGTACGAGGCCGACGACGTGATCGGCACGTACGCGGCGCGGGCCACGGGCCCGGTCGACATCATCACGGGCGACCGCGACCTGTATCAGCTGGTGGACGACGCCCGCGGCATCCGCGTCCTCTACCCCTTGAAGGGAGTGGGCACCCTTCAGGTGACCGACGAGGCGTGGCTGCGCGAGAAGTACGGCGTGGACGGCCCCGGCTATGTGGATCTCGCCCTGCTGCGCGGCGACCCGAGCGACGGCCTGCCCGGGGTGCCCGGCATCGGCGAGAAGACCGCGGCCAAGCTGCTCGACGCCTTCGGCGACCTGGCCGGGATCATGGCGGCGGTCGACGACCCGCGGTCCAAGCTCACGCCGTCGCAGCGCAAGCGCCTGGACGAGTCCCGCGCCTATGTGGCCGTGGCCCCGAAGGTGGTCCGGGTCGCGGGCGACGTGCCGCTGCCGGACGTCGACGTCGCGCTGCCGCGCGAGCCGCGCGATCCGGCCGCCCTGGAGGAGCTGGCGACCCGGTGGGGGCTCGGCGGGGCCGTGCACCGGCTTCTGTCGGTCCTGGCCCGGTGAGCACTGCGGACTGCCCCGCCGGGTGGCCCCTGCTGCCCCGACGGGTTCTCCGTGGTGCCCCGGCGGGTTCCCCTGCCGCCCCGGCGCCCTTTCCGTGCTTCCGGGACGAAATGCTAGGTTAGGTTTACCTAACCAATAGCGTTTCAGGGGAAGGCCCACCGCCATGGCAGAGCGACCCGCACGCAGGACTCCCAAGCCCCACATCGCGCAGGTCGTGCGCACCGAGCAGCTGACACCACATATGCGACGCGTGGTCGTCGGCGGCGAGGGCCTGGCGGAGTTCACGGCCGGGGACTGCACGGACCACTACGTGAAGCTGCTCTTCGCGCCCGCCGGCGTGAGCTATCCGGAGCCCTTCGACATCCAGCGGATCCGCGAGGAACTGCCGCGCGAGCAGTGGCCGGTGACGCGTACGTACACGGTGCGCTGGTGGGACCCCAAGGCCCGCGAGCTCGCCCTCGACTTCGTCATCCACGGCGACGAGGGCCTCGCCGGGCCGTGGGCGCGCGACGTCCAGCCGGGCGAGACGGTCCGCATGCTCGGCCCCGGCGGCGCGTACGCCCCCGACCCCACCGCCGACTGGCACCTGATCGCCGGTGACGAGAGCGCCCTTCCCGCCATCGCCGCCGCCCTTGAGGCTCTGCCCGAGGGCGCCGACGTGCGCGCGTTCGTGGAGGTCGAGGGCCCCGAGGAGGAGCAGCAGATCGACACGCACGCCCAGGTCGTCTGGCTGCACCGGGGTGGGCGCCCCGTCGGCCAGGCCCTGGTCGAGGCGGTCCGCGCGCTCGACTTCCCCGCCGGTGACGTGCAGGCCTTCGTGCACGGCGAGGCGGGCTTCGTGAAGGAGCTGCGCCGCCTCCTGCGCGTCGACCACCAGGTCCCGCGCGAGCGCCTCTCCGTCTCCGGCTACTGGCGCCTCGGCCACAACGAGGACGGCTGGCAGGCGTCGAAGCCGGAGTGGAACGCGCAGGTGGAGGCGGAGCAGGAACAGACGGCGGCGTAGGGACCGCGCGGGACGTTCCCCGTACGCGATGCCGGTGCACGGTGCCAGTAGGCGGTGCTGTTGCGCGACCCGCCGTTGAGGGCGGCCGCCCCACTTGGGGGTGGCCGCCCTCAGGCCGCTTCGGGGGTGGCCGCCCTCCCCCGCGCGCGGCGCCACCCGCACGAGCCCCCGCCCGCCGTGAGCGCCCCTCACCCAGCCGCCGCCCCCACCCCGTCCCCCCTGATCCGCGCGTGCAGATGCATGTCGTGCCAGCCGTCCTCATGCAGCACCGCGCTCCGCTTGGTGCCCTCCGGGGCGAAGCCGGTCTTCAGGGCCACGCGGCACGACGCCTCGTTGGCCGTGGCGTGGGTGAGTTCCAGGCGGTGCAGGCCGACGACGTCCAGGGCCCAGTCGGCGAGGGCGGTCACCGCGCGGGGCGCGACGCCGCGGCCGCGGGCGCGGGGCAGCGTCCAGTACGCCATCTCCGCCTGGCCGTCGGCGAAGACGATCTCGCGCAGGGCGACCCGGCCCGCCACCTCGTCGGTGTCCGCGTCCACGACCGCCCAGGTCGCGGACCGCTCCTTCGGCCACTCCGCGCGCCAGCCCTCGATCCAGCCGCGGGCCTCGTCCTCGGAGTCGGCCACGCGCGCGTGCCACTGCTGCAGCACCGGGTCCTGGAACGCCGCGTACACGGCGGGCGCGTCCTTGGGCGTCCAGGGGCGCAGCAGCAGGCCCCCGGGGGCGAGAAGAGTCGGTTGCTCCTGGCTCGCGAAGGTGCCGGGCTCCACCACGTTCGGGATCTTGTAAGGCATGCCGTCATCGTGCAGCGCGGCCGCCGCACAGGACAGCGATTTTCGGGGCCGGGCGCGCGGCCGCCCGGGCGATCACCGCGCCCCGTACGCTTGCCCGGTGTGACCCGCAGACGCCGCACTCCGCCCGCTCCCCTGCCGCAGCGCGACGGCGTCGACCCCGTGCGGGTCCGGCTGCCGGACGACGTGGCGTGGACGACCGTACGGGACCATCTCGTGGACCGGCTCTCGGCGCCGCCCGGCGTGGTCGACGCGATGCTGCGCGAGGGCCGGGTCGTCGGCGCCGACGGCGGGCCGGTGGCTCCGGACGCGCCGTACGCCCCGGGCGTGTACCTGTGGTTCCACCGGGACCTGCCGGACGAGCCCCGGGTGCCGGACACCATCGACGTCGTGTACCGCGACGAGCACATCGTCGTCGCCGACAAGCCGCACTTCCTCGCCACCATGCCGCGCGGCAGTCACATCGCGGAGACCGCACTCGCCCGCCTCCGCGCCCAGCTCGGCATCCCGGCGCTCGGCGCCGCCCACCGCCTGGACCGGCTCACCGCCGGTCTCCTGATGTTCACGGTGCGCCCCGGGGAACGCGGCGCCTACCAGACCCTGTTCAGCGACCGCCGGGTGCACAAGGAGTACGAGGCCGTGGCCGCGTACGACCCCGCGCTGACCCTGCCCCGCACCGTGCGCAGCCACATCGTCAAGGAGCGGGGCGTCCTCGCGGCCTACGAGGTCCCCGGCGCCGAGCCGAACAGCGAGAGCCGTGTCGAACTCGTCGAGCACGACGGCCGCCTGGGGCGCTACCGGCTGCTCCCGCACACCGGCCGCACCCACCAGCTCCGCGTCCACATGAACGCCCTCGGCCTGCCCCTCCTGGGCGACCCGCTCTACCCCGAGGTGCGCCCGCCGGTGGCGCCGGACGACTTCCGGCGCCCCCTGCAACTCCTCGCCCGTGTCCTGGAGTTCACCGACCCCGTGACGGGCGCCGCACGCCGCTTCGAGAGCGGGCGCTCCCTGGGAGCCTGGTCCGCGTACGACACATGGGCCGGGCAGGCGCACGGCCAGTAGGCCGCGGGCTCAGTAGCCCCGCCACCACTCCAGGAAGCGGCGCCACGCGCCCTTGCGCCGGACCGGCGTGGCCGCGGGCTCCGCGGCCGGGGCGGCGGGGGCGACCGGCTGCGGCGGGGCGGCCGGGGCTTCGGCCGGCCGCGGTGCCGGGGTCGTCACCTCCCAGTGCTTGCGCGGCGTCGGCACGTGCGACATCGGCCGGGCCGTGACGTCCTGCGGCGGCCGCTTGCCGAACTGCACCGGCAGCGCCACCAGATGCCGCGAAAGGATCGACGAGCGCCAGCTCAGCTCCCGCTCGTCCACGGAGAGTTCGACGTCGGGCAGCCGCATGAGCAGCGCGTCCACGCCGGTGTCGGCGATGGCGCGCCCGATGTCCTGGCCGGGGCACTCGTGCGGCCCGCCGCTGAACGCGAGGTGGGAGCGGTTGCCCTGCATGTTCGCGGACAGGTCGGGGCGCACGACGGGGTCGACGTTGCCCGGCTGGATGCCGAGCAGCAGTCCGTCGCCCGCCTTGATCTGCTGGTCGCCGAGCTGGGTGTCCTGCTTGGCGAAGTAGCCGACCATGGCGCTGAACGGCGGCTCGTCCCACAGCGACTGCTCGACCGCCTCGGGCACGGTCATCTGGCCGCCGCTGAGCTGGGCGCGGAAGCGCGGGTCGGTGAGGACCATGCGCAGGACGTTCGCGATGAGGTTCGCCGTGGCCTCGTACGCCGCGATCAGCACCAGGCGCAGGTGCGCGGCGACCTCGTCGTCGGTGAGCTGTGCGGGCTGGGCGATGAGGGCGCTGGTGAAGTCCTCCTCGGGCTGGGCGCGGCGGCGCACGACGTGCCGGGTGAGGGCCTCCATCACGTACTCGTTGCTGGCGATGGCCGTTTCGGTGCCCTTGATCATGTCGCGGGCGGCCTGCACCATGCGTTCGCTGTAGTCCTCGGGCATGCCGAGGACGTGCAGCATCACCATCATCGGCAGATGCTCGGCGAACTGGCTGACCAGGTCGGCCGTGCCGATCTCGCAGATGTCGTTGAGGAGTTTGTTGCTGTAGCGGTTGATGTGGCGGCGGATGCCGCGGTGGTCGAGGCCCGCCATGGCGCCGGTGACCGCCCCGCGCAGCCGCTGGTGCTCGGCGCCCTCGACGAAGGAGGCCATCGGCTGCCAGCTGAACACGGGCGCGAGCGGGTGGTCGGGGCCCGCCGTGCCGTCCCTGACCGCGCTCCACACGCGGGAGTCACGGGTGTACTGGGACGGCGTGCGGACCATGTGCAGGTTCTCGCTGTGGCCGAGCACCGCCCAGACGCGGACGTCGTTGTGGATCAGCGCCGGGGCCACCGGGCCGTGTTCGGCGCGCAGCTTCTCGTAGACGCCCGCGAGGTCCTGGTCCGCCTCGGGTCCGTACAGGCGGCGCAGCCCGTCGCGGCCGATGCCGGAGGACTGGTGGGCGGGGCAACCGCGGGGCGGGGTGGCGTCGGGGTCGGGGTTCGACGCGGAGTAGGGGGAGTGCCGGGAGGGAGTCGTCACGGTGGTGGCTCCGGGGTGGTGAAGGTTCCGGGGTGGTGGGGTTCCGGGCGGGCGGATGGCGGGCGGCGGGCTCAGGCCCTGGCCACGGCAAGGGAGTGCAGATAGCGCATGAGCGTCATCAGCGTGTCCCTGCTGGAGACCCGGTGCCGGGCGTCGCAGTGCACGATCGGCACGCCCTGCTCCAGGTCGAGCGCCCTGCGCAGGGCGTCCATCGGGTGCCGTGGCGCGTCCGGGAAGTCGTTGACGGCGATGATGAACGGCACGCCCTTCTCCTCCAGGCGTCCGATCACGTCGAAGCTGACCTGGAGGCGGCGGGTGTCGATCAGGACGACGGCGCCGAGCGCGCCTTCGAAGAGGCCGTTCCACAGGAACCAGAACCGCTCCTGGCCCGGGGTGCCGAACAGATAGAGCACCAGCTCTTCGGAGATGCTGATCCGGCCGAAGTCCATCGCGACGGTCGTGGCGGTCTTGGTCTCGGAGCCGTAGTTGTCGTCGACGCCGATGCCGGCCTGCGTCATGGTCTCTTCGGTGGTCAGCGGACGGATCTCGCTGACCGAGCCCACCATCGTCGTCTTGCCGACTCCGAACCCGCCCACGATGACGACCTTCACGGCGGCCGTGGCCGTGGCGGGCAGGACGTCCTGCGCGCGGGGGCCGGTGATCGCGCCGGAGGTGAGCGTGTCAGAGCTTTTGAAGTCCATGCATCACCGCTTCGAGAAGGGAACGGTCGGGGAGCGCGGAGCGCACGATGGGGGCGCGCGCCAGCACTAAGTCCGCCGCGAGCATGTCCGTCAGGACCACGGTCACCACGCTGAACGGCAGGGCCATATAGGCCGACAGCTCCGCGACGGACAACGGCGTCCGGCACAGCCGCACCACGGCGGACTGTTCGGGCTGTGCCGTCGGGGAGGGATCACCCTTGGCGACGATCAGCGTGACCAGGTCGAGCGGTGCCCGTTCGGAGTCCTCGCCGGTGAGGATGTACAGCCGCTCGGGATTCTCGGGGCTGCGGCGTTCACGTCGGACTGGCACCTCCGCCTGGAAGCGGGCATCGGGTTCATCGCCTTGCGGGGGGTGTAGCGGATGAGTCATACGGCCTGCCCGTCTCGCCGCGGCGGGCTCGTGAGGTGCGCGCCGATCCGGACGACCAGGTCCCGCATGCGGGTGCCGATGAGTCCGGCGTCGACGGTCTCCTCGGCGAGCACGGCGAGGTAGGCCCCGGCGCCCGCGGCCATCATGTAGAAGTAGCCGCCGTTGACCTCGATGATGACCATCCGCATCTTGCCGTCGCTCTCCGGGATCTCGGTGGCCACGGCGGCGGCGAGGCTCTGCAGGCCCGCGCAGGCGGCCGCGAGCCGGTCGGCGGCGTCCGGGTCGCCGCCGTGGCGCGCGATGCGCAGCCCGTCGGCGGAGAGCACCACGATCTGCCGGGTGCCGTGGACGCCGTCGGCGAGTTCCTTGAGCATCCAGTCGAAGTTGGCCCGCTGCTGGATCACTTCCAGCCCCCCTCATCGGCGTTGTCGGTGCTGCCGTGGTCGTTCCGGTCGCGGACCTGTCGCTGGGCCGCCGGGTCGCCGGGGCGGTCGCCCTCGGTCGGGTCCTCGCCGTTGACGCCCTTCATGAAGGCCTCGATCCACAGACCGGGTTCCTTCTCCTCCTTCGGGGCGGGCGGCGGAGGTGGCGGCGGGGCGGCGGCCATGGCCGCCTCGGCGCGGCGCTGGGCCTCGGCCTCCTGCGCGTAGCGCTCGCTGAGCGACATCTTGACGCGACTCCTGCGCTGCGGAAGGCCGTTGGCCGTCCACTCGGTGACTTCGGGGATCTCGTCCTCCATGGACACCGAGAGCGGCATGGAGGGGTGGGGCACCGTGGTGACCTTGCGCGGCTTCTTGCGGCGGATGTCGCGGGCCTCTTCGATGATCGTGCCGTCGGCGTTCACACGCGGCACGGCGGAGGCGCCGATGCCGTGCGCGAGCCCCGGCGCGGCCCCGGTGGTGATCATCTCGCGCGGCACGATGAGGACGGCGCGCACGCCGCCGTACGCGGACTGCCGGAGCGACACCTGGAGGTTGTACATCTGCGAGAGCCGGCCGACGACGGCCATGCCGAGGCGTGGCGTCTCGCCGAGGTCGTTCAGGTCCATGCCCTGCTGGGCCCTCTCCAGCATCCGCTCGGCCCGGGCGCGGGCCTCCTCGCTGAGGCTGACGCCGCCGTCCTCGATCTCCACGGCGATGCCCGTCTGCACCTCGACCGCGGTGACGTGCACCCGGGTCTGCGGCGGCGAGTAGCGCGTGGCGTTGTCGAGCAGTTCGGCGCAGGCGTGGATCAGCGGCTCCACCTTGGTGCCGTGGATGGCGACCTTGGCGATGGAGTGCAGGTCGACGCGCTGGTACTCCAGGATCCGGGACATGGCGCCGCGCAACACGCTGAACAGCGGTACGGGCTTGGGCCACTGGCGTCCCGGGCGGGCGCCGCCGAGCACGGTGATCGAGTCGGCGAGGCGGCCGATGAGGGCCGTGCCGTGGTCGATGCGCAGCAGGTCGTCGAAGACCTCGGGGTTGCGCCCGTGGAACTCCTCCATGTCGCGGAGTTCCGCGGCCTGCTGGTGGACGATGGACTGCACGCGGCGCGCGATGTTGACGAAGGCGCGCTGCGAGTTCTCCCGCATGGCCTCCTCGCGGTCGAGGATGTCCAGGATGGAGCGCAGCAGGATGCGCTGGGCCTGCGGCAGTCGGCGGTTGGTCTCGTCGCCGTCGATGACGTGGCGGATGACCTCCGAGGGCGCCTCGCCCTGCCGGACCCGGTAGAGGGTCTCCGGCAGCAGGTCGCGGCCCAGCCGGACGGTGTCCTCGTCGTGGGTCTCGATGCGGCGCTGGAGGTGGGCGGTCTGCTTCGCGTGGCTCCGGTGCAGGTCGCGGATGACGCGGCCGCGGCGCGCGGCCTCGGCGCCGACGGCGACGACCACGAGCGTGGCGACGGCACCGCACCAGCCGACCGCGATCCGGGCCGGTTCGGTCACCGCGGCGACGGCGGCTCCCGTCGCCGCCGCCATGACCATGGCGGGCAGCAACAGCACGCGTGCGTAAGGGACTTCTCGGCCACCGGGAGGCGATTGAACACTCACCATGTATGCCCTCTGAACACTCGTCTTGGGGGAGGAAGTTGGGGATCGATACGGGGGTGACGCTGGTAACGCGTGTGGTGCATGTGATCGATGTGGGGGTATGGGGGGATGTGATGCATTGCGTGTCTTCCGCCGGGTTCGGCCCGCGCGAGAAAACGAATTTTCGAATATCTGGGAACAAGCGCGCGAATCCGTCGCAACTCGTTCAACTCGCCGCGCTTCGGGCGAGCTTAGTCCGCTCGCATCACGCTGGAGTCATATTCGGCAACCCTCTGCGAGCGCCCGCCGACAGGCATACACTCAGCCCCATTTGCACGCATGGCGACTGTAACGCCGCATGCAGTGACGATCCGGGGGCGCGCGGTGAACGGCACCGGCGCGGGCACGAAGAAGGCCCCCGCCGGTTTCACCCGGCAGGGGCCGCCCCAGAGCTGATGTGCGTCAGCCGACGGAGCTGTACGCCACCACACCGCGCAGCAGCTGCTCCACCGCCTTGCGCGCGTTCTTCCCGACCGTGCTGTCCTCGCGCGGCGCCGCCGCCGAGATCTGCCCGAGCACATCGATGACCTGCTTGCACCAGCGCACGAAGTCACCGGCCGGCATCTCCGCCTCGCGCAGCACCTCGTCGAGGCCCTTGCCGCTCGCCCACATGTACGCCGCCCAGGCGAAGCCGAGGTCGGGCTCGCGCTGCCCCACACCCTCGGCCTGGCTGATCTTGAACTCCTCCTCCAGGGCGTCGAGTCGGCCCCAGATGCGCACCATCTCGCCGAGCGCCGCCTTGGCCCCGCCGGAGGGCAGCTTGGGCGCGAGCGCGTCGTCTCCGACCCGAGCCTCGTACACCAACGCCGAGACGCACGCGGCCAGTTCGGCCGGGCCGAGGCCCTCCCAGACCCGGGCGCGCAGGCATTCGCTGGCCAGCAGGTCCAGTTCGCCGTACAGCCGGGCGAGGCGTTTGCCGTGCTCGGTGACCTCGTCGCCGCGCAGATAGTCCAGCTCGGTGAGCAGGGCGACGATGCGGTCGAAGGTGCGGGCGATGGTGTTGGTCCGGCCCTCGATGCGCCGCTCCAGCTGCTGGGTGTCGCGCCGCAGGCGGTAGTACCGCTCGGCCCAGCGGGCGTGGTCCTCGCGCTCGTCGCAGCCGTGGCACGGGTGCGCGCGCAGCTCGGCGCGCAGCCGGGAGATCTCGCGGTCGTCGGCGGCGGCCGCGCGGCCCTTGCGGTGGCGCTCGGGCACCAGGTGCCCGGCCTTGGTGCGCAGCGCTGAGGCGAGGTCGCGGCGCGACTGCGGGGAGCGCGCGTTGAACGACTTCGGGATGCGCATCCGCTCCACGGCCTCGACGGGCACCGGGAAGTCCATCGACGCGAGCCGCTTGACCTGCCGCTCGGCGGTGAGCACCAGCGGGCGCGGCCCGTCCTGGTGCTCGAAGCCGCGGTGGCCGTTGGCCCGGCCCGCGGGCAGCCCCGGGTCGAGCACGAGCGCGAGGCCCGCGTACTTCCCGGTCGGCACATGGATCACGTCGCCCGGCTTGAGCTTCTCCAGGGCGGCCGCGGCGGCGGCCCTGCGCTGGTTGGCGCCCTGCTTGGCCAGTTCGTTCTCGCGGTCCTTGAGTTCGCGGCGCAGTCGCGCGTACTCCTCGAAGTCCCCGAGGTGGCAGGTCATCGAGGCGTGATAGCCCTCGAGCCCCTCTTCGTTCTTCTGCACCTGCCGGGAGATCCCGACGACCGACTTGTCGGCCTGGAACTGCGCGAAGGACGTCTCGAGCAGCTCGCGCGAGCGGTGCCGCCCGAACTGCTCGACCAGGTTCACCGCCATGTTGTACGACGGCTTGAAGCTGGAGCGCAGCGGGTAGGTGCGGGTGCCCGCGAGGCCCGCCAGGTGCTCGGGGCTCATGGCGCGCTGCCACAGCACGACCGCGTGGCCCTCGACGTCGATGCCGCGGCGGCCCGCGCGGCCGGTCAGCTGGGTGTACTCGCCCGGGGTGATGTCGGCGTGCTGTTCGCCGTTCCACTTCACGAGCTTTTCCAGGACCACGCTGCGCGCGGGCATGTTGATGCCGAGCGCGAGGGTCTCGGTGGCGAACACGGCCTTCACCAGGCCGCGTACGAACAGCTCCTCCACGACCTCCTTGAAGGTCGGCAGCATGCCCGCGTGGTGGGCGGCGATGCCGCGCTCCAAGCCCTCCAGCCATTCGTAGTAGCCAAGGACGTGCAGGTCCTCGTTCGGGATGGACTCGGTGCGCTCCTCGACGAGTTCACGCACCCGCAGCCGCGCGTCGTCGTCGTTCAGGCGCAGCCCCGCGTACAGACACTGCTGCACGGCGGCCTCGCAGCCCGCGCGGCTGAAGATGAACGTGATGGCGGGAAGCAGGTCTTCGGCGTCCAGTCGCTCGATGACCTCGGGACGGGCCGGTGTCCAGATCCGCGACCGCGATCTGCGCTCCCGCTCGCGGTCGGCCTCGCGGATCATCTTGCCCTTGCGGCGATCGCGCGGGTTGTACGACCGGCTGGCCTCCAGGCGGGCCATCCGGGTCAGGTCCGGGTTGACCGCCTTGCGCTGGCCCTCGCCCTCCTCGAAGAGGTCGTACATCCGGCGGCCCGCGAGCACGTGCTGGAACAGCGGCACGGGGCGGTGCTCGGAAACGATCACTTCGGTGTCACCGCGGACCGTGTCGAGCCAGTCCCCGAACTCCTCCGCGTTCGACACCGTGGCCGAGAGCGACACCAGCGTGACCGACTCCGGGAGGTGAATGATCACTTCCTCCCAGACGGCGCCGCGGAAGCGGTCGGAGAGGTAGTGCACCTCGTCCATCACCACATACCCGAGGCCGCGCAGCGACTGGGAGCCCGCGTACAGCATGTTCCGCAGGACCTCGGTGGTCATCACGACCACCGGTGCCTCGGAGTTGACGCTGTTGTCGCCCGTGAGCAGGCCCACCCGGTCCGCGCCGTACCGCTTGGCGAGGTCGGCGTACTTCTGGTTGGAGAGCGCCTTGATCGGCGTGGTGTAGAAACACTTCTTGCCCTGCTGGAGGGCGAGGTGCACGGCGAACTCGCCGACGATCGTCTTGCCCGAGCCCGTGGGGGCGGCCACGAGCACACCCTTGCCGGCCTCGAGCGCCTGGCACGCCTCGATCTGGAAGGGGTCGAGGCCGAATTCGTACATCTCGCGGAAGGACGCGAGTGCGGTGGCCTGCTCGGCGGCACGCTGACGCGCCGCCGCATACCGCTCGGCCGGTGAGAGGTCCTCTGTCATCGTGCTTTCGAGCCTACCGGCCACCACTGACAACGGACGATCAATATCGGGACCGGGGCGAATCCGCAGGTGGCGGGCGTAGGGCGGGTGGGGCGCGGGCGCCCGGCCCGGCTCACGGACCGAGGACGCGCACCGCCCCCGGCACACAGGTGGCGGTCAGCGGCAGCTCGCCGAGGCGCTCCCCGTCCGCGTATCCGGTGGTGCCCGCCGCCTCGATCCGCACCTTCGCGGCCCGGTGCACGGTGACCTTCGGATGGTCCAGATGTGTGCCCTTGTAGACCCGCGGAAAGACCTTCAGGAGCGTGCCGCGGCCGCAGTCGCCGACGATGGTGACGTCGAAGAGCCCGTCGCTCATGTCGGCCCCGGCGCAGATCCGCATGCCACCGCCGTACGACGTGCCGTTGCCGATCGCCACGAGCGTCGCGTCGACCTCGTGGACGTCGCCGTCGTCCAGCGTGACGCGGTACGGAACGGGCTTGAACGCGGCCAGTTCGGCGAGCATCGCGAGGTCGTACTTGAACCGTCCGGTGGGCCAGCGCATGCGGTTGCCGCGGTCGTTGACCCGCGAGTCGAACCCGGAGGCGAGCACCGTCCCGAACCAGGTCGCGCCGACCCGCCCGAGGTCGAGGTCCCGGATCCGCTCCTCCTTCAGGGCCGCGGCGACGAGGGCGCCCGCGGCGGCGGGTTCCCGCACGGGCAGGCCGAGGGCGCGCGCGAAGTCGTTGCCGGTGCCCACGGCGATCACGCCGAGCGGGGTGCGGGTCCCGGCGACGGCCTGCAGGGCGAGGCTCGCCATGCCGTCGCCGCCGACGGCTATCAGGGCGCCCGTACCCCCGTCGACGGCGGTCCTGGCCCGGCGCAGCGCGTCCCCGGCGTCCTCGCCGATGACGGTCCGTACGGAGAATCCGGCGGCGCGCAGGGCGGCGGCGGCCGGCTGCGCGGCGTGCGCGCCCCGGCCGCGGCCCGCGGTGGGATTGACGAAGAGGGTGATCTCGCTGGTCACGGGCGGACCCTACACAGCGGTCCGCCGCCGCAACCAGTCGTGGGGCTCAGCGCCCCGGAGCCTGTGGGGCGTCGCCCTGCCTGTCAGGTGACGTCGTCGTAGCCGTTGTACCGGGAGGTGCGGCCGTCGGCGCCGCTGCTGTCGGCCTGCTCGGGGAGCGCCTTGGCGGCGGGGACGGGTGGGTTCCCGTTGATCGGCTCGGGGGTGAGGTCGAGGTCGGAGGCCTCGTCGTCGTCGAGCTCCGCGTCCGGGTCGGCGCGTCGGCGGCGTTTGTCGTTCAGGATCGAGAAGCCCACGGCGAGGAAGTACAGGACCACGATGGGTCCGGCGAGCGCGAGCATGCCGACGGGGTCGGTCGTGGGGGTCGCCACCGCGCCGAAGACGAAGACGCCCATGACGACGCCGCGCCACCAGCCGAGCATGCGGCGTCCGGTGACCATGCCGGTCATGTTCAGCATGACGAGCAGCAGCGGCAGCTCGAAGGAGGCGCCGAAGACCAGGACCATCCTGACGCTGAAGTCGAGGATCTTGTCCATCGGCAGGATGTTCTCGGAGCCCTCGGGCGTGATGCCGAGGAGCACCCGGATGCTGACGGGCATGATCACGTACGCCAGCCAGGCGCCGCCGAAGAACAGCGGCACGGCCGCGGACACGAAGGCGTAGGTGTACTTGCGCTCGCTCTTGTGCAGTCCGGGCGCGACGAAGGCCCAGAGCTGGTAGAGCCAGATCGGGCTGGCTCCGATGATGCCCGCCATGAGGGACACCTTCACCGTCGTGGTGAAGGGCGAGAGGAGATCCGTGTACGCGACGGTGGCGCACTCACCGCCGGTCGTCGACATGCCCTCCTTGCAGCGGGGCACGGGGTCGGCGAGGAACTCCATGAGTTGCTCGCTGTAGAACGCGGCGACGATCGCGACGATCGTGATCGCCAGCATCCCCTTCGCGAGCCGGTTGCGGAGCTCGCGCAGATGGTCCGCGAGAGGCATCCGCCCCTCGGGGTCCCTCTCCTTCTTGCGGGCAGACTTGAGCAACCCACGTCCTCATCTCGTGCGGCAGGCCGGCGGTGGCAGCCGGCCTTGGATCAGCGCTGCGTCGTGTGGTCGGTCGGCTCGGCGACCGGACGGGAGCTGGTCACGTCGCCGGGGGCCGCCTGGATGGTGCGGGGCTGCTGCTGCGGGGCGCTCTGGTCGGCGGGCGCGGGCGGGTCGGCCGGGGCCTTCTCGTCCTGCTTGCCGTCCGACTTCATGGCCTTGGCCTCGCTCTTGAGGATGCGCGCCGACTTGCCGAGGGACCGGGCCATGTCCGGGAGCTTCTTCGCACCGAAGAGCAGGACCAGGATGACGAGGATCAGGATGATCTCGGTGGGGCCGAGCCTACCCATAGCTGTCTACCTTCTTCACCGAGGCGTCAGATTTCGGGACCGGGTGTCGGACAGTCGTCCGACCACCGGGCTTGGCAGCGATCGTAACCCCCTGGAGTAAACGCAGGGCAATCCCCGTGCATACTCCCAGTTGCGGCCCGCGCCTCACATTTCGGGCCACTTCAGCAGCGTACCTGCCGGGTATGGGGAGTTGACAGGCCGCACCGGGCCACGCTCCGACGACCGGCCGGAGCGAGCGCTCAGGGGAGGTCCCGGCCCGCGTGGGCCACGCCGGCCGCGGCCTTCTCCAGATCCTCGGCGGCGCGGTTGATCCGCCGCGTGGTCTCCGACACCTGGCGGCCGAGCCGCTGCGCCTCGATGAAGACCTTGATCGCGAACACACTCAGGACGGCGAGGCCGCAGAACCCCGAGCCCACCGCCAGCATCGCCCAGAACATGTGCCGAGCCTAGACGGTCGAGTGCAGCCGCAGCGTCCGCACCCCGCCCCCGGTGAGCAGCTCGACGATGCGCTCCCCGGCGGGCTTGCGCACGGCGGTGCCGCACTCGGGGCAGGTGAAGGAGTAGAAGGTCGTACGGCGGCTGGCGCCGATGGCCAACCGCAGGGCCCCCGCGGACAGTTCGAAGCGGGCGCGGCAGTCCGGGCAGGCGGCCTTGAAGAGAACCGCGGCCACCGACTGGGGTGAAAGGGGCATCAGTGACATACTGCGCAACTCTCCTCGGTTCCGTTCTCCACGCCCGGCACGGTCACGCTCCCGCGACGTCGGCCCCGCCCACGCGCTCGCCGTCGCGCTCCCCCACGGGGCCCCCGGTCCCACCGGCCTCCCCTTCATATTCATAGGCCACGAGCGCCTCCTGGGCCGCACGGCGGGCGCTGTCCGTCAGGTCCTGCGGCGAGACGATGCGGCCGTCCCGGCCGAGGCGCAGGGCGAGGCGGCGCAGCGAGGCGGGGTCGGGGGTGCGCAGGGTGATGCGCAGGCCGCCGTCGGGCAGCTCCTCCGCGCTGTCGTGCGGGTAGTACTCGGCGACCCAGCGGCCGCCGGGGCCGACCTCCACCACGACCTCGGGGTCCTCGGCGGCGGGCTGCACCAGACCGGCGGAGAGGTCCCGCAGCTCGACCTCGGGCGGCGCGGACGGCTCGTCCAGGACCTTGATCTCGGCGACCCGGTCGAGCCGGAAGGTGCGGCGCGCCTCGGAGCGGCGGCACCACGCCTCCACATAGGTGTGGCCGACGCTGACGAGCCGGATCGGGTCGATCTCGCGCTCGCTGAGCTGGTCGCGGGCCGGGGAGTAGTAGCGGATCCAGAGTCGGCGCCGCTCGGAGATGGCGCGGTCCACGTCGGCGAAGACGCCGCCCTCGGACTCGAAGGTGACCGAGAGCCGTGAGCTGGCCCCGGCCGCCTCGCCCGCGGCCTCCTCCAGCTTCGCCGTGGCGCGCAGCAGCGCGAGCCGGTCGCCCTCGCGCAGGCCGGGCAGCGTGGCGACCGCGCGGGCGGCCACGAGCAGCGCCGTGGCCTCGTCGGCGGCGAGCCGCAGCGGCTCGGCCGTGTCCGCGCCGAGGGCGCCGGGGTTGCGCCACCAGATGCGGTCGCCGTCGGTGTCGATGTCGAGGAGGTCCCCGCCGCGGAAGCTGGTCCCGCACAGCGGAAGCACATCCAGGTCGGAGATCAGCTCGTCGGGGGTGATGCCGAAGGCGCGGGCGACGTCGGCGACGCGGGCGCCGGGGCGCTCGCGCAGATAGGTCACCAGGGACAGCATCCGCCTGGTCTGGTCGATGGCGTTCGTGGCCATTGCTCGCTTTCGTTCCCCTCAGCCCTTGGCCACGGCGCGCAGCCGGTCCACGACGTCCGCCCGCAGCTCGGCGGGTTCGAGGACCACCACGTCGGGTCCGAACTCCACCAGCCAGGCGTCGAGCCCGTGCCCGTACGGAATCTCCAACTCGTCCCAGCCCTCGCCGAGTTCCCGGGCGGCCACGGCCTTGGCGCGCAGCGGATAGCCCGCACCCTTGCGCAGCCGGATCAGCGCGGTGCCGTCCGCCCGCTCCCCCGCCCAGCTCGCCACGGTCTCCCGCACGGTCACCACGTCGGGCACCTCGGCGCGGAACTTCCCGGCGCGCGAGCGGACCTTGCCGGTGATACGGGAGAGCCGGAACACGCGCTCGGCCTCCCGGTCGCGGTCCCAGCCCGCCAGGTACCAGTGGCCGCGCCAGCATTCGAGGGCCCAGGGCTCGACCTGGCGCTGCTCGGGGCGTGCCGCGGTGGCCTTGCGGTAGTCGAACACGACGGGGCGCCGGTCGCGGCAGGCCAGCATCAGCGGCTCGAAGGCCGCCTCGTGCACGGGGATGTGCGGCTCCAGGGCGCCGTGCGACTCGTACGGGTCCACGTCCTCGGGCAGGCCCGCGGCGCGCAGCTTCTGCAGGGCGCCGCTCGCCGCGCCCGCGAGCCGGGCCTGCTGCCAGACCTTCGCGGCGAGGCCGAGGGCGGCGGCCTCCTCGGCGTCGAGCGTGATGGGCGGCAGCCGGTTGCTGTCGCGGCGGGCGAGATAGCCGACCTCGCCGTCCAGGTTCTCCACCGTCTCGATGACCAGGCCGAGTTCGCGGAGGTCGTCCTTGTCGCGCTCGAACATGCGGTTGAAGGAGTCCTCGGACCCGGCGGACGGCCCGGAGAGCGCGCTCCGGCCCGGCCCGAAGGGCGCGCCCGGCCCCGGCCCGAAGGCCTCGACGTAGGCCTCGATGGACTCCCGCAGCTCACGCTTGCTGAGCGGACGCCTCGTCCCGAGCAGACACAGCGCCAGATTCATCAGCCGCTCGGCCTTGGCAATGGCCATCGACGCCCTTTCTCTCTCCCGGTCGACGACCGTACCGCCCCGGGGTGTGGTGGCAAAAGCCGAGGGCCCCTGCCGGGGTTGGCAGGGGCCCTCGACGGACACTTCCGGTCGGACGTGGACACGTCCGGGAGTGACTCAGGCGTGGCTCAGACGGAAACCAGGTCGCAGACGAAGATCAGCGTCTCGCCCGGGGCGATGCGGCCGCCGCCGGCGCCGCGGTCGCCGTACGCCAGGTGCGCCGGGATGGTCAGCTCGCGCCGGCCGCCGACCTTCATGCCCTGCACGCCCTGGTCCCAGCCGGCGATGACCTGTCCGGCGCCGAGCTGGAACTCCAGCGGGTTGCCGCGGTTCCAGGAGGCGTCGAACTCCTCACCGGTGGAGAAGGACACGCCCACGTAGTGGACCTTGACGAAGTCGCCCGCCTTGGCGACGGCGCCGTCCCCCTCCCAGAGGTCCTTGATCTGCAGCTCGGTGGGGGGCTCACCGACGGGGAAGTCGACCTCGGGCTTGTCGATGCTCACGAAAAACTCCTGCTCATGTGCGTTATGGGCAACCGGGACAGTCTGCCATCCGTCCCGGGGGTGATCACATCTTGGCGAGGATGTCCACGGAGAAGACCAGCGTGGAGTCCTTCTTGATGGAGCTGCCCTGCGGCGGCTTGTCCGCGTAGCCGTCCTTGGGGGGCACGACGACCAGGACGCGGCTGCCGACCTTCTTGCCCTTCAGGCCCTCACGCCAGCCGGGGATGACCTGCGCCAGCGAGAACTGCGCGAGCTGACCGCTCTTGTACGAGGAGTCGAACGGCTTGCCGTCCGCCCACAGCACGCCCTTGTACTGGCACAGGAGCGTGTCGCTCTCCTTGACCTCGTCGCCGTCGCCCTCGATGACATAGGCCGAGGCGACCTTCTTCGGGGCGTCCGTCTTCGGTACGTCGATGGAGGGGGCCTTGCCGTCGGTGTTCGTCCCGATCTTCGGCAGGTCCTTGTTGTCCTGGGCGACTTCCTTGCCCTTGGCGGAGCTCTTCGTGCTGAACGTGTTCACGATGTCGACGACGAACACCAGGGTGTCCGTGCCCTTGATGCCCGCCTGCTTGTTGCCCTGCTTGCCGTACCCCAGCTCCGGGGGGATGGCGAGCTCGACGCGGCTGTCGATCTTCTTGCCGACCAGGGCCTGGTCCCAGCCCGGGATGACCTGGCCGACGCCGATCGGGAAGATCGTCGGGGCCTTGCGGTCGTAGGAGTTGTCGAAGACCTTGGCCGTGTCCCAGATCTGGCCCAGGTAGTGGGCCTGGAGATAGTCGCCCTTGGCGACCGTGGCGCCCTTGCCCGCGATGAGCGTCTTCACCGCGAGGTCGGACGAGGGCTTGCCGGAGCCCTTGGCGATGGTGGGCTTCTCGCCGAACTTGGTGCCCTTGCTCACGGCGGGCACGGGGCCGTCGACGATCTTCGCCTTCGGCGGCGTGGAATTCGACGGGGACGGGCTGTCCTTGGACTTGGCCTTGTCGGACTTGTCGTCGTCGCCGCATCCGGCCAGGGTCAGCAGGCCGGCCGGAACGGCCAGGAGAAGTGAGCGTCGGCGCACGGTGGGGGCCTCGTATCAATCGATCTTGTGGGTTGGCGTGCGCGCAACTCTACGCAGTGAGAAGGGCGCCGTACGAGGAACGTACGGCGCCCCGCGTTGCGTTCCCACAACACCCTGGCGTCTCGTGGGCCACGATCCGGCCACCCGCCGACCGCGGGCCTGTCACCCGGCGGTCATGCCCGGCTCACATCCCGGCGATCAGCTTCTCCACCCGGTCGTCGACGGAACGGAACGGGTCCTTGCACAACACGGTGCGCTGCGCCTGGTCGTTGAGCTTGAGGTGCACCCAGTCCACCGTGAAGTCCCTGCGCTGCTCCTGGGCACGGCGGATGAAGTCGCCGCGCAGCCGCGCCCGGGTGGTCTGCGGCGGCACCGACTTGCCCTCGAAGATCTTCAAGTCGTTGCAGATCCGGGCGGCTTGGCCCTTGCGCTCCAGGAGGTAGTACAGGCCCCGGCGGCGGTGGATGTCGTGGTAGGCGAGGTCTATCTGCGCGACCCTCGGGTGCGACATCGTCATGTTGTTCTTGGCGCGGTACCGCTCGATGAGCTTGTACTTCATCACCCAGTCGATCTCGGTGGCGATGCGGTCCAGGTCCTCGCTCTCGATCGAGTCGAGCGTGCGGCCCCAGAGCTCGAGGACCTGCTCGACCGTGCCGGTGCGGATGCCGCGGCGCTCGACGAAGTCGACCGCCTTCTCGTAGTACTCGCGCTGCACCTCGAGGGCGGAGGCCTCCCGGCCGCTGGCCAGCCGGACCTTGCGGCGGCCCGTGATGTCGTGGCTGACCTCACGGATGGCCCGGATCGGGTTCTCCAGCGTCAGATCCCGCATCACCGTGCCCGCTTCGATCATCCGGAGCACGAGATCGGTCGCGCCGACCTTCAGAAGCATGGTCGTCTCGGACATGTTCGAGTCGCCGACGATCACATGCAGTCGGCGGTAGCGCTCGGCGTCCGCGTGCGGCTCGTCACGCGTATTGATGATCGGCCGTGAGCGTGTCGTCGCCGACGACACACCCTCCCAGATGTGCTCCGCGCGCTGGCTCACGCAGTACACCGCGCCGCGCGGGGTCTGCAGCACCTTGCCCGCGCCGCACAGCAACTGCCGGGTGACGAGGAACGGAATCAGGATGTCCGCGAGACGCGAGAACTCCCCGTGCCGGGCCACGAGATAGTTCTCATGACAACCATAGGAGTTTCCCGCCGAGTCGGTGTTGTTCTTGAAGAGATAGACGTCGCCCGCGATTCCCTCCTCGTGCAGGCGGCGTTCGGCGTCGACGAGCAGGCCTTCCAGAATGCGCTCGCCTGCCTTGTCGTGGGTGACCAGCTCGGTCACGTTGTCACACTCGGGTGTGGCGTATTCCGGGTGTGAACCCACGTCGAGATACAGGCGGGCGCCGTTCCGCAGAAAGACGTTGCTGCTGCGGCCCCATGACACAACACGGCGGAAGAGGTAGCGCGCCACTTCGTCAGGCGACAGACGGCGCTGTCCCCTGAACGTGCACGTGACGCCGTACTCGTTCTCCAGCCCGAAAATGCGGCGGTCCATGACTGAACATTACGCCCGATGCCCCGCACTGAAACCGGGTTCGGCAGCACCGTTTCGATCATTTTCCGATGAACCCGCAACCACCGGGCCCACACCTGCGGATGCGAACGCCCGCCCTGTGCACACGAGCACCAGCAGTGCCGCCCCACCCGCGAGTCCCGGAACGGCGAACCCCCAGCGCGTCCCGGCCCACTCGACCACGGGACCGCCCGCCGCCGTCCCGACCGACGTGCCCACCGTGAACGTCGTCACCAGCCACGAGAACGCCTCCGTGACCGTGCCCCGGGGCGCGTGCCGGTCCACGACGATGAACGCACACGCGAGCGCCGGCGCGAGGAACACCCCGGCGAGCGCGGTCAGCGCCACCATGCCCGCCGCGCCCGGCACCAGGACCAACGGCACGTAGCAGACCGCGAGCAGCGCCACGAGCAGCACCAGGCGCCGCTCCGGCGCGCCGCTCCACTGCCGCGCCCCGTAGACCGTCCCGCCCGCGAGCGCCCCGAGCCCGAGGCCCGCCATCATCCAGCCGTACACCGCGTCCCCGCCGTGCCCGTCCGCGTACGACACCCCCGCCACCGTGATCGCGCCGAGCGCCGTGCCGACGAACAGGAACGCGCCGAGGAGCGCGAGGAGTCCCGGGGAGCGCAGCGCGCCGAGCCAGTGCGCCTCACGCGGCGCCGACCGCCACGCGCGCGAAGGGCGCGACACCACCACCGACAGCGCGCCGAGCACACCGATCGCGTTCACGACGAGCAGGGCCGCGCTCGCCGACCACAGCGACACGAGCCCGGTCACCAGGAGCGGCCCGACGGTGAACATGACCTCCTGCGCCACGGCGTCCATCGCGTACGCCGTGTGGACCTGCCCCTCCTTGTGCAGCACGTCCGGCCACAGCGCCCGCAGGCCGCCCTCCAGCGGCGGCGTGAACAGTCCGGCGACCACCATCGCGGTGTACGCGGCGGCCAGCATGTCGGGGCCGGTGAACGCGAAGGCCGCCATGCCGAGGCCCGAGACGACGGCCGCGGGCAGCATCACGCGCGGCTGGCCGTGGAGGTCCACCAGGCGCCCGAGCAGCGGCTGCCCCACGGCCGTCGCCACTCCGTAGACGGCGGCCAGCGCACCGGCCAGGCTGTACGAGCCGCCCTCCGCGCGGACGAACAGCACGATGCCGATCGCGGCCGTCGCGTTCGGCAGTCGGCCCACGAGGGTGCCCGCGAGGAGTCGCGTCGCGTACCGCGCGCGCAGGATCTCGCCGTAACCGGAAGCCATCAGTGAGCCTCTCCTCGCCCGCCCGCGCGCCGATGCGCCCTTAGTTGTACGTATAACTTCGCGGGGTCATACGTACCATGTGCGCTGTTCACCAGTCCACTGTCCGTGCGTGCCCGCCGTGCGCCGGGCGCCCCGACCGCCGGCGCGGGACCGCGTCCCGGCGCCGACCGCACCCCGCACCGCCCCGCCCCCGGGGCTCCACCGCCCCACCACGCCGGGGCCCCACAGCGACCAGGAGACGTCCGTGGCCGGACCCCAGCACGACACCGCGGCCCCCCGCCCCACCAGCCGCGACGTCGCCCGCGCCGCCGGGGTCTCGCAGGCCACCGTCTCCCTCGTCCTGGGCGACAAGTGGCAGGGCCGCGTCGCCGAGCGCACCGCCGAGCGCGTCCGCGCCGCCGCCCGCGAGCTGGGCTACCGCCCCAACCTCGCCGCCCGCAACCTCCGCCTCGGCCGCACCCGCACCGCCCTCCTCGTCGTGCCCGCCCTCACCAACGAGTTCTTCGCCCGCGTGCACACCGGAGCCGCCCGCGTCGCCGCCCGGCACGGCTTCGGCGTGGTCCTCTACCCCACCCCCGACCTCACCGCCCCGGCCCGCGACCCCTTCGACTCCGCCCGCGCCTCACTCGACGGCGTGCTCGCCTCCTCCATGGCCTCCGAGGCCCTCGGCGCGATCCGCGGCGACGAACTCCCCCTCGTCATGCTCGACAGCGACCCCGCGGGCAGCCTCGGCGCGAGCACCGTCAACCTCGACATCGCCGACGGCATGCGCCAGGCCACCGAGCACCTGCTCGCCCTCGGCCACCGCGACCTCCTGCACCTGGCCGCCGACATCGACTCCTGGACCTTCCACGTGCGCCGCGACGCCCTCGTCACCGCCGTCCGGGGCACCGGCGCGACCGTCCGCACCGCCAAGGCGCTGCTGACCGTCGACGACGCCCGCATCGCCGCCGAGACCGCGCTCAGCGGACCAGGGCCCCGCCCCACCGCCGTGGTCTGCGACGACGACATCCTCGCCGCGGGCGTCTGCAAGGCCGCCCGCCGCCTCGGCCTGCACGTGCCGGACGACCTCAGCGTCACCGGGTTCGACGATCTGACCCTCGCCACCGCCGTCGAGCCCGAACTCACCACCGTCGCCCTGCCCGCCGAACGCTTCGGCGAGCAGGGCATGGCCACCCTCATCGCCGTCCTCGACGGCCGCGCCCCCGAACCCGCGGCCCTGCCCGCCCATCTCGTCGTCCGCGGCTCCACGGCACAAAGCCCCGCGCCCCGACGCTGAACGCCGGGGCACGGGGCCAATTCGCCTGCTGCGGCCGCGGAACTACTCCTCGGACGCGTCCGAACCGGAATCCGATGCGGCGTCGGAGGCGGCATCCGACTCCGCGTCGTCCCCCGCGTCCGCCGCCGTGCCGTCCTCGCCGAGCAGCCGCTCCAGCTGGCGGCCGACGATCCGCTTGAACTTCCGCTGCTGCGGCCGCGTACGGTCGAGGACCGCCACCTCCAGGCGCTCCGCGGGGATCTCCCGCTCGCTGCCGTTGGTGTCGCGCGACAACGACTGCACCGCGAGCTTCAGCGCCTCGGCGAGCGTCATCCCGTCCTGGTGGCGCTGGTCGAGATACGTACTGATCTGTTCCGCGTTGCCGCCCACCGCGACCGAGCCGTGCTCGTCGACGATCGAGCCGTCGTGCGGCAGCCGGTAGATCTGGTCGCCGTCCGGGGTCGTGCCGACCTCGGCGACGACCAGCTCGACCTCGTAGGGCTTCTCCGCGTTGCTGGAGAAAATAGTGCCCAGCGTCTGTGCGTACACATTCGCCAGACCGCGGGCCGTCACATCGTCACGGTCATAGGTGTATCCCCGCAGATCGGCGTAGCGGACGCCGCCGATGCGGAGGTTCTCGTACTCGTTGTACTTACCGGCCGCGGCGAAACCGATCCGGTCATAGATCTCGCTGAACTTGTGCAGCGCACGGGACGGATTCTCACCGACGAACACAATGCCATCGGCGTACTGCAGCACGACCAGACTGCGACCTCGGGCGATGCCCTTGCGGGCGTATTCCGCCCGGTCGGCCATGGCCTGCTGGGGTGAGACATAGAACGGCGTCGACACCGGCTATCCGTCCCTTTCTGTCAAAAATTCACACAACAACAACGGGGCACTCAGAGCAGCGCGGCGCGCGGTCCGTCCGGCTGCTCGAGACGACGAGCCAGAATCGAGCGCGCGATCTCGGAGGTCTCCGCCTCCGCCAGCCTCCGGAAGCCCTCTTCGGAGATCACCGTCACAATCGGATAGATCCGCCGGGCGACATCCGGACCGCCCGTCGCCGAGTCGTCGTCCGCGGCGTCGTACAACGCCTGCACGACGAGTGTCGTCGCCTGCTCCTCCGTCAGGTCGTCGCGGTAGAGCTTCTTCATCGCCCCGCGCGCGAAGACCGAGCCCGAGCCCGTCGCCGCGAATCCGTGCTCCTCGCTGCGGCCGCCCGTCACGTCGTACGAGAAGATGCGGCCCTTGGCACGGTCCACGTCGAACCCCGCGAAGAGCGGGACGACCGCGAGGCCCTGCATCGCCATGCCCAGGTTGGACCGGATCATCGTCGAGAGCCGATTGGCCTTGCCCTCCAGGGAGAGCGTCGCGCCCTCGACCTTCTCGAAGTGCTCCAGCTCCAGCTGGAACAGCTTCACCATCTCCACGGCGAGACCGGCCGTGCCCGCGATGCCGACCGCCGAGTACTCGTCGGCCGGGAAGACCTTCTCGATGTCGCGCTGCGCGATGACATTGCCCATCGTGGCGCGACGGTCACCGGCGAGCACCACGCCGCCGGGGAACGTCGTCGCCACGATGGTCGTGCCGTGCGGAGCCTCGAGCACCCCTTGCGTCGGCGGCAACTGCCGCTTGCCGGGGAGCATTTCCGGCTGGTGCTCGGAGAGAAAGTCCATGAAGGACGAGGAACCAGGGGTCAGGAAGGCAGCCGGCAGACGCCCGGGCTTTCGAGTGTTGGCTTCCACGGGTTTCCTTCCAGGTAACTGATGGCCCGGCGCAAGGTGCCGGGAGCATCTCCCAACTTGCCGATCGCCGAATTGCAGTTGAAGCACAGTACGCCACGGACCCTACCCGTCCCGTGGCAGTGATCCACATGGGCCGTCGCGCTTTCGCAGCGCACTCGACGGCCCCCGCCCGCCCTTGGAAACCAAGGGGTGGGCGGTCTACTGGCCACCCTTTTGAACGAAGGAGCGCACGAAGTCCTCCGCGTTCTCCTCGAGGACGTCGTCGATCTCGTCCAGGACGGAGTCCACGTCGTCGCTCAGCTTCTCCTGGCGCTCCTTGAGGTCCTCGGAAGCCTGCGCGTCCTGCGCCTGCTCCTCGACCTCCTCGGTGGAACGCGTCGCCTTCTGCTGTCCGCCGCCGGTGTCCTTGGTCGCCATCTACCTCACCCCGCTCGGTTAGACGTTTCTTGATCAGACCCTACAAGCCGGGTCTGACATCGGCCCCGCACTTCGTACAACGTGCGGGGCCCACCTCTGTGATTCCCCCGCCGCCGGTCTTTCAGCCGCCTTTCAGCCTCCGGAGAGCACCCGGACCAGATCCTCCGCCGTGCGGCACCGGTCGAGGAGCTCCTTGACGTGATTACGCGTTCCGCGAAGCGGCTCCAGGGTGGGCACGCGCTGGAGCGAGTCGCGTCCGGGCAGGTCGAAGATGACCGAATCCCACGAGGCCGCGGCGACGTCGTCGGCGTACTGCTCCAGACAGCGGCCCCGGAAGTAGGCGCGGGTGTCCTCGGGCGGCTTGGTGCGGGCCCGCTCGACGTCGCCCTCGTCCAGGAGGCGCTTCATCTTGCCGCGGGCCGCGAGGCGGTTGTACAGGCCCTTCTCGGGGCGTACGTCCGCGTACTGGAGGTCCACCAGGTGCAGGCGCGCGGCGTCCCAGTCGAGGCCGTCACGGCGGCGGTAACCCTCCATGAGTTCCCGCTTGGCGACCCAGTCGAGCTCTCCGGAGAGACTCATCGGGTTGTTCTCCAGGCGGTTCAGGACGTCTTCCCAGCGGCTGAGGACGTCCTTGGTCTGGTTGTCCGCGTCGGCGCCGTACCGCTCCTCGACGTATTTGCGGGCCAGCTCGAAGTACTCCATCTGGAGCTGCACCGCGGTGAGCGTGCGGCCGCTACGGAGCGTGACCAGGTGCTGGAGGGTCGGGTCGTGGGAGATCTGGTGGAGGGTGCGCACGGGCTGGTCGACGGCGAGGTCCACCGCGATGAAGCCGTCCTCGATCATGGCGAGGACCAGCGAGGTGGTGCCGAGCTTGAGGTAGGTGGAGATCTCCGAGAGGTTCGCGTCGCCGATGATCACATGCAGGCGGCGGTACTTCTCGGCGTCGGCGTGCGGCTCGTCGCGGGTGTTGATGATGGGCCGTTTGAGGGTGGTCTCCAGGCCGACCTCGACCTCGAAGTAGTCGGCGCGCTGGCTGAGCTGGAAGCCGTGCTCGTGGCCGTCCTGGCCGATGCCGACGCGGCCCGCCCCGGCGAAGACCTGCCGGGAGATGAAGAAGGGCGTGAGGTGGCGCACGATGTCCGAGAACGGGGTCTCCCGCTTCATCAGGTAGTTCTCGTGCGTGCCGTAGGAGGCGCCCTTGTTGTCGGTGTTGTTCTTGTAGAGGTGGATCGGCTGGGCGCCGGGGAGCGCGGCGGCCCGCTCGGCGGCCTCGGCCATGATGCGTTCGCCGGCCTTGTCCCAGAGGACGGCGTCGCGGGGGTTGGTGACCTCCGGGGCGCTGTACTCGGGGTGTGCGTGGTCGACGTAGAGGCGGGCCCCGTTGGTGAGGATCACGTTGGCGAGGCCGATGTCCTCGTCGGTGAGCTGGCTGGCGTCGGCGGATTCGCGGGCGAGGTCGAAGCCCCGCGCGTCCCGCAGCGGATTCTCCTCCTCGAAGTCCCAGCGGGCGCGTCGCGCCCGGTGCATCGCCGCGGCGTAGGCGTTGACGATCTGGGACGAGGTGAGCATGGCATTGGCGTTGGGGTGGCCGGGGACGGAGATGCCGTACTCCGTCTCGATGCCCATTACTCGCCGTACGGTCATGCGGCCCTCCTTGCCCGGCGGCGCCCTCGGTCGGGGGCGCCGCTCAAGTACCGCTGGTTCTCCGGTGCGTGTGCGGTGCCCGTCCCCGCACTGCGCGACTCGGCGGTACGGAAGAGCCTAGAACGCCTCTGCGCTGGTGGGGAGATCATTTCCTGCTTTGCTCTCGCTGGGTTGGTGACGCGGCTGCGAGGCGCCCGCGACCGGCGGAAAACAGTCGGCTGCGGGTACCCGTGGAGGGCACCCGCAGCCGCCCTGTCATCTACAGGTACTGACCGGTGTTGGCCACCGTGTCGATGGAGCGTCCGGTGTCGGCGCCCTGCTTGCCGGTGACGAGCGTGCGGATGTACACGATCCGCTCGCCCTTCTTGCCGGAGATGCGGGCCCAGTCGTCCGGGTTGGTGGTGTTGGGCAGGTCCTCGTTCTCCTTGAACTCGTCGATGCAAGCCTGGAGGAGGTGAGAGACCCTGAGGCCCTTCTGGTTCTGCTCGAGGAAGGCCTTGATGGCCATCTTCTTGGCGCGGCCGACGATGTTCTCGATCATGGCGCCGGAGTTGAAGTCCTTGAAGTAGAGGACTTCCTTGTCGCCGTTCGCGTACGTGACCTCGAGGAAGCGGTTCTCCTCGGACTCGGCGTACATCTGCTCCACGACGGACTGGATCATGCCGTGCACGGTGGCGGCCTTGTCGCTGCTGTGCTCGGCGAGGTCGTCGGAGTGCAGCGGCAGTCGTTCGGTGAGGTACTTGGCGAAGATGTCCTTGGCCGCCTCGGCGTCCGGGCGCTCGATCTTGATCTTCACATCGAGGCGTCCGGGCCGCAGAATGGCCGGGTCGATCATGTCCTCGCGGTTGGAGGCACCGATGACGATGACGTTCTCCAGGCCTTCCACACCGTCGATCTCGGCGAGCAGCTGGGGGACGATGGTGTTCTCCACGTCCGAGCTGACGCCGCTGCCGCGGGTGCGGAAGAGGGATTCCATCTCGTCGAAGAAGACGATGACGGGGGTGCCCTCGCTCGCCTTCTCGCGTGCGCGCTGGAAGACCAGGCGGATGTGCCGCTCGGTCTCGCCGACGTACTTGTTGAGGAGCTCGGGGCCCTTGATGTTGAGGAAGAAGCTCTTCCCCGCGGGCTGCCCGGTGACCTCGGCGACCTTCTTGGCAAGGGAGTTGGCGACGGCCTTGGCGATCAGTGTCTTGCCGCAGCCGGGCGGGCCGTAGAGCAGGACGCCCTTGGGCGGCCGCAGTTCGTGCTCCTTGAAGAGGTCGGGGTAGAGGTAGGGGAGCTCGACGGCGTCTCGGATCATCTCGATCTGACCGCCGAGGCCGCCGATCTTCTCGTAGCTGATGTCCGGGACCTCTTCGAGGACCAGTTCCTCTACTTCGCTCTTCGGTACGACCTCGTAGACGTAGCCGGAGCGGGGCTCGAGCAGGAGGGCGTCGCCGGGGCGGATGGTGACGTCCAGGAGCGGCTCGGCGAGCCTCACCACCCGTTCCTCGTCGGTGTGCCCGACCACCAGGGCCCGATCGCCGTCCTCGAGGATCTCCTTGAGGGTGACGATGTCCCCCACGCTCTCGTACTCCATGGCCTCGACCACGTTGAGCGCTTCGTTGAGCATGACTTCCTGGCCGCGCCTGAGGTCGTCGAGTTCGACGCTCGGGCTGACGTTCACGCGGAGTTTGCGGCCGCCGGTGAAGATGTCGGCGGTGCCGTCCTCGTTCGCCGTGAGGAAGACTCCGAAGCCTGCCGGCGGCTGTGCGAGCCGGTCGACTTCTTCCTTGAGGGCCACGATCTGGTCGCGGGCCTCGCGGAGCGTGTTGGCGAGCCGTTCGTTCTGCGCGGACACGCCTGCCAGGTTGGTCTGCAGCTCGACGATCCGCTCTTCGAGAATCCTCGTATGACGCGGAGAGTCGGCGAGCTTGCGTCGCAGGACGGCGATTTCCTGCTCGAGATAGGCAACCTGACCGGCTGGGTCCTCAGACCCTCGCCCCGGCCGGATGCCGCGGTTGATGTCGTCGTCGTGGGCTGCCACGGTCCTCACCTCCTCCAAGGGGAGCTGGACGCTTCCTGACCCTACCTGGGTGGGTGCTGATTGAAACCCCTAGATCACAAAGACGGTCGGGGTGTGTCCGATCTTCACCCTTGCGCTCTCCCTCACGCCAGGGGAATACCCACCCAACAACATCGGAAAGCCGCCGGTTGTAGGGTCGAACTGTTCAACACCCGTCAGGGCTGGCCGGACTTGCAGCAAAGTCGGCCCTGCTCGACGCAGTTTCGGCAGGAGAGATGACCGTGCAGCACGAGGCGGAGACCGTCGGCGAGAGCCATGATCTGCTCGAGGTCTGGATCGATCAGGACCTGTGTACCGGCGACGGCATCTGTGCCCAGTACGCGCCGGAGGTCTTCGAGCTGGACATCGATGGCCTGGCCTATGTGAAGGGCGGCGACGACGAGCTGTTGCAGACGCCGGGGGCGACAACACCCGTGCCCCTGCCGCTGCTGCGGGACGTCACCGACTCCGCGAAGGAGTGCCCGGGTGACTGTATTCATGTACGTCGGGTTTCGGACAAGGTCGAGGTCTACGGCCCCGACGCAGAGTGACCGAATTATTTCGCTGCGTGAGCGAAATGGGGCCCGTGGTTACCGTCTGAAGGTAACCACGGGCCCTTCTCGTGTCCGCCGGGTGTCCCCGGAGTCCACGCGCCGTCCACTGCGGCGGCGCGTGGGGCGGCGGGTGCGTCACACCCCGCGCGTCGCGCCGGGTGTCGAGCGGGTGAACGCGCCGTTCTTCCACTGCCACTTGGTCTCGTCGCGGAGATCGGGGCGGTAGCGGGGCACGTCGATCGAGGAGTAGCCGAGGAGCGTCGCGGTCACGGCGCCCTGGCGCACGGCGAGCGCGCTGACGGTGCGGCCCTCCTTGGCGTCGAGGAGGGTGGCGACGACGCGCGGCTTGCCCTCCCGGGGCCGGGTGATGACGTACAGGGCGTGCGGCGGGGTACCGGACCCCGCTTGGCAGTGCACGGCGGCGACGGTCTCGGGCCGGCCGTCGCCGTCGAGGTCGCCGGTGGCCTTCTTGGCGACGACGGACTTGGCGGGGCAGTCCAGGGGGTAGGCGACGGCGGCCGGGTCGGGGGCGGGTGCTGGAGCGGGCGCCGGGGCGCTCCTCGACTCCGGTTCGCGGTCGGTCGGGGCGGCGGTGGCCGGGTCGGGCTGGAGGAAGCCCGAGGCCGCGACGACGGCGGCGAGCGCGGCGGCGGTGGCCACCCAGTGGATGGGTCGGGTGGCCCACGGCCGGTCCACCGTGTGGGCCAGTTCCGGGACGGCGGGGTGCTGCACGAGGAGTGTCTCCTGTGAGGGCTGTGCCGGTGGGGGTGGGTGGCCAGCATGCTGCCACACCTCACAGCGCCGGGGAACACCGGGGTCCGGTGCGCTGACACGCGTCCAACGCGACGGCGCCGCCGCCGAGTTCCCTGGGTCCGGTGGGAACTCGGCGGCGGCGCCGGTGCGTTGTGTGCAGTACGCCGGGCGCGCGGGGTGCGCGTCCGGGCGGGCGGTCAGCGGGGGCTGCCGCCGTCGGCGTTCGGGCCGGTGTAGTCCTCGCCGTAGGCACCCTTGGCGGGGCGGCGGCGCCGCATGGGCGGCTCGACGCCGTCCGCGAGGCGGCGGGCGGTGAGGAGGAAGCCGGTGTGGCCGATCATGCGGTGGTCCGGGCGGACGGCCAGGCCCTCGATGTGCCAGTTGCGGATCATCGATTCCCAGGCGGTCGGCTCGTTGAAGCCGCCGATCTCACGGATCGACTCGACGGTGCGGGCCAGCTGCGTGGTGGTGGCGACGTACGCACACAGGATGCCGCCGGGCACCAGGGCCTTGGAGACGGCCTCCAGGCACTCCCAGGGGGCCAGCATGTCGAGGATGACGCGGTCGACCTCGGTGTCGGACAGGTTGTCCTGGAGGTCGCCGACGGTGAGCTGCCAGGCGGGGTGGGGGCCGCCGAAGTAGCGCTCCACGTTCTGCTGGGCGATCTCGGCGAAGTCCTCGCGGCGCTCGTAGGAGTGCAGCATCCCGTGGTCGCCGATGGCGCGCAGCAGGAAGGCGCTGAGCGAGCCGGAGCCCACGCCCGCCTCCACGACGCGCGCGCCGGGGAAGATGTCGGCGAAGGCCAGGATCTGCCCCGCGTCCTTGGGGTAGACCACGGCGGCGCCGCGGGGCATGGACAGGACGTAGTCGGGGAGCAGGGGACGCAGCGCGAGGTAGGCGACGTTCCCCGTGGTGCGGACAACACTGCCCTCGGGAGCGCCGATCAGCTCGTCGTGCGGGAAGGAACCCTTGTGGGTGTGGAAATTCTTCCCGGCCTCGAGCGTGAACGTGTAGTGGCGTCCCTTGGGGTCGGTGAGCTGGACCTGGTCCCCGACCTTGAAGGGCCCGCGTCGGCGGGCGGCACCGGTCGGTTCGGACATGTGACCAGCCTACCGGCCGTGGCGCGGGCCGCCGACCACCGCGGTCGCGCGGGCCCCGCCGGGCGCGGTCAGCTGGGCCGGGCCATGGCGTTGACGAAGGCCCGCTCGACGTCGGCGGCGGACAGGACGCCGTAGATCTCGCCGGAGGCCTCGACGACCAGGTACTCGGTGGCCGGGGTGGCCCGCAGCCGGTCGAGGAGTTCCTCCCCCGCGAGGTCGACGGGGACGCGCATGCCCTCGGTGATGTCCTGGGCGAGGCCGCTGACGGTGACCCAGGGGCGGCGGTGTTCCGGTACGCCGACGATGGCGGCCTCCCGGACCACGGACAGGGGGTCGCCGTCGGCGTCCACCACGACCAGGGCGCGGGCGCCCGCGGCGTTGGCCCGGCGCAGGGCCTCCGACAGCGGGGTGTCGGTCTCCACGGGGACGGCGCGGCGGGTGAGCGCGCGGGCGCGCAGTTCGGGCAGGTGCTCGCGCAGCCGGGCCATGCGCAGGCTGTTGCCCGCCCCGGTCCAGATGATGGCGGCGAGGATCGCGGCGAGCAGGGCGTCGGTGACGGTGTCCATGCCGCCGATGTCCTGGGTCTCGCCGCCGAGGGCGCCGGACTGGTTGAGGATCGGCAGGCCGACGAGGACGGAGATGGCGAGCGCGCGGCCGACCCAGGCGGCGGCGATGGTGCCGCTCATGGGCTTGCCGGTGATCTTCCAGACGACGGCGCGGAGCATCCGGCCGCCGTCGAGCGGGAGGCCGGGCAGGAGGTTGAACGCGGCGACGATGAGGTTGGAGATCATCAGTCCGGCGAGCAGGACGCCGGGGACGGTGCCCGGCTCCACGGCGCGCATGCCCACGTAGAAGACACCCGCGAGGACCAGGGACAGCAGCGGGCCGACGAACGCGAGGACGAACTCGCGACCGGGGGTCTCGCTCTCCTTCTCGATCTCGCTGACGCCGCCGAAGAACTGGAGCTGGATGCGGCGCACGGGGAGCTTGAAGCGGAGCGCGGCGACGGTGTGGGCCAGCTCGTGCACGAGCACGGAGGCGTAGAAGGCGACGGCGAAGAACAGTGACACGAGATAGCGGACGTTGCCGAGCTCGGGCAGGACCCGGTCGAGCTGGCCGCCGAACACCCAGGTGATCAGGGCGGCGACGAGGAACCAGCTGGGCGCGACGTAGACGGGTACGCCGAAGGGGCGCCCCATGAGGAGCCCGCCACCGGGGTTCTTCGGCTCGCCCTTGTCCCCCCTGTCCTGCCTGTCCCGCCTGTCCCCCTTGGCCTCCTTGAGCGGCTCACCCGTGTGGTGGGCGTGGGCCCGCTCCGGGGTCGGCGCGGGGGCCTGGGGCGCAGTGGACCGGTCGGCGGGGTCGGGCTTGCGCGTGGACACGGGGGTGGTGGAGGGCCGGGGGGCGGACTCCTTGTCGGCCGCAGGACGCGCCGCGCTCGGCGCCGCTTCGGGCTCGCCGTCGGCCGTGGGACGCGCCACGCCCGGCGCCGCCGCGGGCTCGCCGCTCGCGTCGTCGGGCCGGTCCGGGGCGCCGTGCCCTTCGGGCCGGACCCGGGTCCGCCCCTCCCCCGCGTCGCCCGCGCGGACGTCCCCCTCGGCGCCAGGGCGCTCGGCCGGGGGCCGGGACGCGCCGGACGACGCGCCCTCCGCCCGGACGGGCGCGCTCTCCGCCTTACCGGACGCGCTCGCCGTCCGGCCGGGCGCGGTCTCCGCCCGGTCGGAGGCGTGTTCCGCCTGGGCGGGCGCGTGCTCGGCCTGACCGGAGGCGTGTTCCGCCTGGGCGGGCGCGTGCTCGTCGGACTGCGGCCTGCCGCTGCCGCCGCTTTCGTCCACGATGTCCCCTCGTTCGAAGCGTCCCCCGCTCCTGCTGTGGCGCGGTACACACACGATCATGCAGGGCGGGAGGGTCTGTCGTCGATGGTATGCGGCCGTTGTCAGTGGCGGGTCGTAGGGTCTGACGTCATGGAGACCAGGACCGAGGATGTCGGGGTGGCCGCGCGCCCGGCGTCGCTTTCACCCTCGCGCGCGAGCGATTTCATGCAGTGTCCGCTGCTGTATCGCTTCCGGGTGATCGACAAGCTGCCGGAGAAGCCGAGCCAGGCGGCGACGCGGGGCACTCTGGTCCACGCGGTCCTGGAGAGACTCTTCGACGCGCCGTCGGCGGAGCGCACCGCGCCGCGGGCCAAGGAGCTGATCCCGGGCCAGTGGGACCGGCTGCGCGCGGCCAAGCCGGAGCTGGCGGAGCTGTTCGCCCAGGAAGGCGAGGGCGGCACGGACGCCGCAGACGGCGACGACGGCGCGGCCGAGCGCATGGCCCAGTGGCTCGCGGACGCGGAGAAGCTGGTCGAGCGCTGGTTCACGCTGGAGGACCCCACGCGCCTGGAGCCCGCCGAGCGGGAGCTGTTCGTGGAGGCCGAGCTTGCCTCGGGCCTGAAGCTGCGCGGCATCATCGACCGCGTCGACGTCGCCCCCACCGGCGAGGTCCGCATCGTCGACTACAAGACCGGCAAGGCCCCCCGCCCCGAGTACGCGGAGGGCGCGCTGTTCCAGATGAAGTTCTACGCCCTCGTGGTGTGGCGCCTGAAGGGCCTGATCCCGCGCCGTCTCCAGCTCGTCTATCTGGGCAGCGGCGACGTCATCACGTACGACCCGGTGGCGGCGGACCTGGAGCGGGTCGAGCGCAAGCTGCTCGCGCTGTGGGACGCCATCGTGCTCGCGACGGAGACGGGGAACTGGCGGCCGCGGCCGACGAAGCTGTGCGGCTGGTGCGACCACCAGGCGGTCTGTCCGGAATTCGGCGGCACGCCGCCGCCGTATCCGCTTCCGGTGAGGCCGCCGGAGTCGCCGGAGGCGGAGCAGGGCAGAATGGGCCCGGGCTAGGCGAAGGAGAGTTACGTGGCCATCCGCGTCCTACTGGTCGATGACCAGCCGCTGCTGCGCACGGGTTTCCGGATGATCCTGGAGGCCGAGCAGGACATCGCGGTCGTCGGCGAGGCCGGAGACGGTCTGCAGGCTCTGGATCAGGTCCGGGCGTTGCAGCCCGATGTCGTGCTGATGGACATCCGCATGCCGCGGATGGACGGGGTCGAGGCGACCCGGCAGATCACCGGACCCGGCCGGGACGGACCGGCGAAGGTCCTCGTCCTGACCACCTTCGACCTCGACGAGTACGTGGTGGAGGCGCTGCGCGCCGGTGCCAGCGGCTTCCTCCTGAAGGACGCGCCGGCGAACGAGCTGGTGCAGGCGATCCGGGTGGTCGCCGCGGGTGAGGCGATGCTCGCGCCGAGCATCACGCGCCGCCTGCTCGACAAGTACGCCGGGCACCTCCCGTCCGGCGACGAGCCGGTCCCGGACACGCTGCACACCCTCACCGACCGTGAGGTCGAGGTGCTGAAGCTGGTGGCGCGCGGCCTGTCCAACGCGGAGATCGCCGCGGACCTGTTCGTCAGCGAGACCACGGTCAAGACGCATGTGGGGCACGTCCTGACGAAGCTGGGCCTGCGCGACCGCGTGCAGGCGGCGGTGTACGCCTACGAGAGCGGCCTCGTCCGGCCGGGCGCGCAGTAGCAGTAGCCCGACGGCAGAGCACGACTGGCAGAGTACGACTGAGGGGGCGCCCGGCCGGGCGCCCCCTCAGTCGTACTCGCCTCACCTCGGGCGTCAGTCCTTGCTGAGCTCCCAGAAGCGGAAGACGGTCGACGCGTCCAGGCAGGACTCCACGCCGTAGACGTTCTCCTGGACGACCGCGTACTGCTTGGCCTGCCAGACCGGCAGGACGGGCAGCTCGGCGGCGACGATGTCCTGGAGCTTGCCGTAGGCCTTGTCGGTGTTGGTGCGGTCGCTCTGCGCGGCCGTGTCGGGGATGATCTTCCCGGTGATGTCGCTGTTCTCGTAGTGGTTCGACAGGACGTTGCCCTTGCCGAAGAACGGCTGCGTGAAGTTGTCCGGGTCCGGGTAGTCCGGCACCCAGCCCTTGACGTAGACGCCGTACTTCCCGGCCTCGATGTCCTTCTCGTACTGCTCGAACTCGACGGACTTCACATCCGCCTCGAACAGGCCGCTGGCGTTGAGCTGCTTGGCTATCGCCCGCAGCTCCTCGTCGGTGGCCGGGCCGTAGCGCGACGGCGTGGACCACAGCGTCAGCTTGGCCTTGCCCTCGACGCCGGCCCCGCGCAGGGCCGCGGCGGCCTTGTCGCGCTGGGGGCGGGCGCCGTAGGTGTCGAAGAAGGCGGTGTTGTGGCCGCCGATACCGGCCGGGACGATCGAGTACAGCGGGGTCGCCGTGCCCTGGTACACCTGGTCGACCAGCGCTTCGCGGTCGAGCAGGTAGGCGATGGCCTTGCGCACGCCGGGCTTGCCGGCCATCGGGTCCTTCATGTTGAACACCAGGTGCTGCACTTCGGCGCTGGTGCCCTCGACGACCTCCATCTTGCTGTCGGAGGTGCCCTTCTCGAGGTCGGCTATGTCACCGGCGGCGAGGCCTCGGTAGGCGACGTCGATGTCGTGGTCGGTGATCGCCTGCTTCAGGCCCTTGCGGTCGCCGTGGAAGAAGCGCAGGGTGACGCCGTCGTTGCGGGTCTTGGCGGTGCCCTCGTAGCCGGAGTTGACGGAGAAGACCGCCTCGTCCTTGTCGAACGAGTCGAGCTTGTACGGACCGGAGCCCACCGCCTCGCCGTCGGCGCGCAGCTTGTCCTTGGGGTACTCGCGGTGGTCGACGATCGAACCGGCACCCGAGGCGATCTTGCTGGGGAAGGTCGCGTCGGGGAACTTCAGCTTGAAGACGACCGTCTTGGCGTCCGGCGTCTCGACCTCGTCGAGCATCGGGAACATGATCGCCGGGCCGGTCTTGTCGTTGATCTCCCGGACACGGTCGAAGGAGTACTTGACGTCCTTCGAGGTCAGGTCGTTGCCGTTGCTGAACTTCAGACCGTCGCGCAGCGTGCAGGTGAAGACCTTGGTCTGCTGGTCGGTGAAGGCGCACTTGCGCGCGGCCTCCGGCTCCGGCTCGGTGGCGCCGTTGGGGAAGCTCAGCAGCGACTGGAAGACGTTGTTGAACAGCAGCCACGAGCCCGGGTCGTAACCGGAGGCCGGGTCGGTGGCGAGGACGTCGTCGGACATCCCCACCACCACGGAGTCGCTGTCAGCGGCGGAGCCGCCGGACTCCGATCCGCAGCCGGTCAGCAGGGTGGCGGCCAGCCCGGAGGTGAGGGGCAGGGCCAGCCACTGGTTGCGCATTTTCACTTGCGTGCCTTGTCGTTGTTTCCGTACTCGGTGAGGCGCCGGTCAGTCGCTCACACCGCGGGCGAGCTCCCACAGCTGCAGGTTCGAGGAGGAGTTGAGAGCCCATTCGACACCCGTGATGTCGTCACGTGCGGCGATGTACTGCTTGCCCTGCCACAGCGGCAGCACCGGGACGTCATCGGCCACGATGTCCTGGATCTTCTCGATGCTCTTGCTGGCGCTGAGGCGGTCGGCCTCGCGCCGGGAGGTGGGGATCAGTTCGTCGTTGATGGTGCTGTTGCGGTACGGCGAACCGAGGAAGTTGTCCTTGTCGAGGAACGGCGCGAGGAAGTTGTCGGCGTCCGGGAAGTCGGGGAACCAGCCCATGCCGTAGACGTCGTACTTGCCCTCGCGCTCCGCCGGGCGGAAGGTGTTCCAGATCTCGCCCTTGATCTTCACGTCGAAGAGGCCGGTGGAGTTCAGCTGCTGCTGCAGCGTCTCGAACTCCTTCTTCGTGGCCGGGCCGTAGTGGTCCGTGGTGTAGTGCATGGTCAGCTTGACGGGCGTGTCGATGCCCGCGTCGCTGAGCAGCGCCTTGGCCTTCTTCGGGTCCGGCTGTTCGTACTTGTTGAAGAACGAGTTGGAGTGGCCGGTGATGGTGGTGGGCACCAGCGAGTACAGCGGGTCGGCCATGGAGCCGTACACGTCGCTCGCGAGCGCGCCGCGGTCGACGATCTGGGCCATGGCCTGGCGGACGGCCTTGTTCTTGACGGTCGACGCGTTGGTGTTGAAGGCGAGGTAACGGATCTCCAGGCCGGGCATCTCGACGAGGTCGATGTCCTTGCCGGGGTCCCCGTCCAGCTTCTTCACCTGCTGGGGCGACATGGTGCGGGTCATCAGGTCGATGTCGCCGCTGTCGAGGGCCTTGCCCATCCCGGCCGCGTTCACGAAGGTGCGCAGCTCGACCTTCTCGTTCTGCTGGCCGAAGGAGCCCTTGTAGTGCGGGTTCTTGGTGAAGACCGACTTGACGAGCTGGTCGCCCTTGACCTCCTGCTTGACGGTGTACGGTCCGGAGCCGTCCACCGCGAAGCCGTTCCGCAGCTTCTTCTTGCTGTAGTGATCGGGGCTGACGATGCCCGCGATCGGCGTGGCGAGCTTGTACGGGAACGTCGCGTCCGGGCTCTTGAGGTGGAAGACGACGCCGCGGTCGCCCTGGACCTCGATGGTCTCGACGTTCGACACGAGGCCGTCGACACCGCTGGAGTTGGCGACCTTCATGTCCCGCACCCGCTCGATGGAGAACTTCACATCGGAGGCGGTCAGGGGCTTGCCGTCGGCGAACTTGAGGTCCTTGCGCAGCGTGCACGCGTACCGCTCGTTGCCGGTGTCGGTGAAGCCGCACTTCTGCGCCGCCTCGGGCTCCGGCTCGCCGCCCCCGCGCGGCATGGCCATCAGCGTCTGCAGGGTCTGCCGCAGAATGTTCCAGGTGCCGGCGTCGTAGGAGTACGCAGGGTCGAAGGGAGCCGGGACTTCCTTCGAGACGGCGAACCGGTCCGTGGTGCCCACCGCGATGGGGTCGTCGCTGTCCCCGCTGCCCGAACCGCCACACGCGGCGAGCGTGGGGGCGAGCAGACCTATCAGGGCCGGCAGCACCAAAGTCTTGCGGTTCATGCTGGACGTTCTCCAGAACTCTTGAATACCCGTGTTTTCCGGCAACGGCGGGGTGGGGTTGATGGGTCACGGGGGGGGTGGGGCGATGTTCTCGCGACGAGATTAGTCCGCACCAGCAGAGGCGTTGGAGGAGACCGGAGTTGAGCTGCCATCACGCAGTGATACGGGGCGTGGACGCACCGATAACCCGACACCGGAAGGTTTCGTGCACTGACGGCCCAATCAGGACACAAGGTCACGCCCCGTCCAGGGGGTAGGGGCTCTCCGGCATAGGATCGAAGACCTGTCGACCCTCTTCGAAGTGGGAAACGTCACACTTTCAACTGGCCGTGCGCCCCGGGTATTTCGGCCACCCGAGGCTGGTTCACCGGCTGTCATGCCCGTTCGGGCACTCTTCTCAGAGACTCATCAGGCCGTGCAGGAACCGCAGGTCGACCTGTTCGAGGGACGGCACCACGGTGCGGCCCGCGGCCGGGGCGATCGGCGCGACGGACGGTACGGCCACGACGCGGCAGCCCGCGGCCTCGGCGGCGGCCACACCGGTCGCGGTGTCCTCGATGACGGCGCAGCGGCCCGGCTCGGCGCCGAGGCCCGCGGCGGCGATCAGATAGGGGTCGGGGTGCGGCTTGGTGCGCTCCACCTCGTCGCCCGCCACGGTCAGGCGGAAGTGGTGGGTGCCGATGGAGCCGAGGATCCGGTCGATGATGCGCCGGTGCGAGGCCGAGACGAGGGCCGTCGGCACGTCGTGGGCGGCGAGTTCGGCGAGGAGTCTGGCGGCGCCAGGCATCAGCGGCAGGGCGCGGCCGATGCGGTCCTCGAAGCCGTCGTTGAGCAGCACGGTCAGCTCGGCGAGGGTGATGTCGGCGCCGGTGGCCTCGATGAGGAAGCCGGCGCTGCGGGTCATGGGGCCGCCGACGACGATGTCCCGCCAGGACTCGTCGAGGGTGTGCCCGAGCGCCGCGAAGACCTCCACCTCGGCGTCCCACCAGAAGCCCTCGGTGTCGACGAGGGTTCCGTCCATGTCGAGGAGAACGGCCTGCAGGGCGGATCCTTCGGCCGTTCGGGTACCGAGGGCGGGAACCGTGCTGGTCATGGGGCACACCTCCATGAGGGACGAGAAGGCCGGTCCCCCAAGGGGGACCGGCCTGAGCTGGACCGACCAGTGTACGTTCCCGGCGCGGAACGCGCGCTGCGATATTTCTCTTGGGTCGGGCGCCGTTGCGGGGGCTGCGCCCCCGGACCCCCGCCTGTCGGCGCTTCGCGCCTCGTCCTCAATCGCCGGACAGGCTCATATCGCTACCGCGCGTTGAAGTACTTCGCTTCCGGGTGGTGGATCACGATCGCGTCCGTCGACTGTTCGGGGTGGAGTTGGAACTCCTCGGAGAGTTCCACGCCGATCCGCTCCGGCTGGAGGAGTTCGGCGATCTTGGCGCGGTCCTCCAGGTCGGGGCAGGCGCCGTAGCCGAGGGAGAAGCGGGCGCCGCGGTACTTGAGGGCGAACATGTCCTCGACGTCGGCCGGGTCCTCGCCGGCGAAGCCGAGTTCGGAGCGGACGCGGGCGTGCCAGTACTCGGCCAGGGCCTCGGCCAACTGGACGGACAGGCCGTGCAGTTCGAGGTAGTCGCGGTAGGCGTTGGCCTCGAAGAGCTTGGCGGTCTCCTCGCCGATCCGGGAGCCGACGGTGACGACCTGCAGGCCGACCACATCGGTCTCACCGGACTCCTCGGGGCGGAAGAAGTCGGCGAGGCACAGGCGTCGGCCCCGGCGCTGGCGCGGGAAGGAGAAGCGGGTGCGTTCGTTGCCCTGCTCGTCCAGGATGATCAGGTCGTCGCCCTTGGACACACAGGGGAAGTAGCCATAGACGACGGCGGCTTCGAGGAGGTTCTTGGTCTGGAGTTCGTCCAGGAGGCCGCGCAGCCGTGGGCGGCCCTCGGTCTCGACCAGTTCCTCGTACGTCGGTCCGTCGCCGGCGCGGGCCTGCTTCAGGCCCCACTGGCCCTTGAACAGCGCGCCCTCGTCCAGCCAGGAGGCGTACTCCTTGAGCTGGATGCCCTTGATGACGCGGGTGCCGCGGAACGGGGGCGTCGGCACGGGGTTGTCGGTGGCGACGTCGGAGCGGGCGGGGCCCTCGGGCTCCTTGACCTCCAGGGCGGGCGTGTCCCGCTTGGGGACGCGGCGCTGCTTCAGCTCGGGCAGGGTGGCGCCGGGCACGCCGCGCTTGACTGCGATGAGGGCGTCCATCAGGCGCAGGCCCTCGAACGCGTCGCGGGCGTAGCGGACTTCGCCCTCGTAGATCTCGTGCAGGTCCTGTTCGACGTAGGCCCGGGTGAGCGCGGCGCCGCCGAGGATGACCGGGTAGTCGGCGGCCATCTGGCGCTGGTTCAGCTCCTCCAGGTTCTCCTTCATGATCACCGTGGACTTGACCAGGAGCCCGGACATGCCGATGACGTCGGCGCGGTGTTCCTGCGCGGCGTCGAGGATCGCGGCGACGGGCTGCTTGATGCCCAGGTTGACCACGTTGTAGCCGTTGTTGGACAGGATGATGTCGACGAGGTTCTTGCCGATGTCGTGGACGTCGCCGCGCACGGTGGCGAGCACGATGGTGCCCTTGCCCTCCGCGTCGGACTTCTCCATGTGCGGCTCCAGGTGGGCGACCGCCGTCTTCATGACCTCGGCGGACTGGAGCACGAACGGCAACTGCATCTGGCCGGAGCCGAACAGCTCACCGACGACCTTCATGCCCTCAAGGAGCGTGTCGTTGACGATGTCCAGGGCGGGGCGGTCGACGAGCGCCTCGTCCAGGTCGGCCTCCAGGCCGTTCTTCTCGCCGTCGATGATGCGGCGCTTGAGGCGCTCGTCCAGCGGCAGGGCGAGGAGTTCCTCGGCCTTGCCCGCCTTCATCGACTTCATGTTGACGCCCTCGAACAGCTCCATGAGCCGCTGCAGGGGGTCGTAGGCGGGCTCGTCGCCCTGCTGGGGGCGGCGGCGGTCGTAGATCAGGTCGAGGGCGACCTTGACCTGCTCCTCCTCCAGGCGGGCGATCGGCAGGATCTTCGAGGCGTGCACGATCGCGGAGTCCAGGCCCGCCTTGACGCACTCGTCGAGGAACACCGAGTTGAGGACCACGCGGGCGGCCGGGTTGAGGCCGAAGGAGATGTTGGAGAGGCCGAGGGTGGTCTGGACGTCGGGGTGGCGCCTCTTCAGCTCGCGGATGGCCTCGATGGTGGCGATGCCGTCGCCCCGGGACTCCTCCTGACCGGTGCAGATGGTGAAGGTCAGGGTGTCGATGAGGATGTCCGACTCGTGGATGCCCCAGTTGGTCGTCAGGTCCTCGATGAGGCGCTCGGCGATGGCGACCTTGTGCTCGACGGTGCGGGCCTGGCCCTCCTCGTCGATGGTGAGGGCGATCAGGGCGGCGCCGTGCTCCTGGGCGAGCGCGGTGACCTTCGCGAACCGGGACTCGGGGCCGTCGCCGTCCTCGTAGTTGACGGAGTTGATGACCGCGCGGCCGCCCAGCTTCTCCAGGCCCGCCTGGATGACGGGCACCTCGGTGGAGTCCAGGACGATGGGCAGCGTGGAGGCGGTGGCGAAGCGTCCGGCCAGCTCCTGCATGTCGGCGACGCCGTCCCGGCCGACGTAGTCGACGCACAGGTCGAGCATGTGGGCGCCCTCGCGGATCTGGTCGCGGGCCATCTCCACACAGTCGTCCCAGCGGGCGTCCAGCATGGCCTCGCGGAACTTCTTCGAGCCGTTGGCGTTCGTACGCTCGCCGATGGCCATGTACGAGGTGTCCTGGCGGAACGGCACGGTCTGGTAGAGCGAGGCGGCGCCGGGCTCGGGGCGCGGGTCGCGTGCGGTCGGGGTCAGGCCGCGGACGCGCTCGACGACCTGGCGCAGGTGCTCGGGGGTGGTGCCGCAGCAGCCGCCGACCAGGGAGAGGCCGTACTCGCGGACGAAGGTCTCCTGGGCGTCGGCCAGCTCGGAGGCCGTCAGCGGGTAGTGCGCGCCGTCCTTGCCGAGGACGGGCAGGCCGGCGTTGGGCATGCAGAGGATCGGGACCCGGGAGTGCCGGGCGAGGTAGCGCAGGTGCTCGCTCATCTCGGCCGGGCCGGTCGCGCAGTTCAGGCCGATCATGTCGATGCCCAGCGGCTCCAGGGCGGTCAGCGCGGCGCCGATCTCGGAGCCGAGCAGCATGGTGCCGGTGGTCTCGACGGTGACGGAGCAGATCAGCGGCACGGTGGCGCCGGTGGCGTCCAGGGCGCGGCGGGCGCCGAGGAGGGCGGCCTTGGTCTGCAGCAGGTCCTGGGTGGTCTCCACCAGGAGGGCGTCGGCGCCGCCCGCGATCATGCCTTCGGCGTTCTGCTGGTAGGCGTCGCGCAGCAGGGTGTACGGGGCGTGGCCGAGGGTGGGCAGCTTGGTGCCGGGGCCCATGGAGCCGAGGACCCAGCGCTGCTGGCCGGTGGAGAGGGTGAACTCGTCGGCGACCTCGCGGGCGATGCGGGCGCCGGACTCGGAGAGCTCGAAGACGCGCTCGGGGATGTCGTACTCGCCGAGGGCCGCGTGGTTCGCGCCGAAGGTGTTGGTCTCGACGCAGTCGACGCCCGCGGCGAAGTACTCGCGGTGGACGGAGGCGACGATGTCGGGGCGCGTGATGTTCAGGATCTCGTTGCAGCCCTCGAGGTTCTGGAAGTCCTCGAGGCTCGGGTCCTGTGCCTGCAGCATGGTGCCCATCGCGCCGTCGGCGACCACCACGCGGGTCGCCAGTGCTTCGCGGAGGGCGTCGGCCCGGTTCCCGGCGGAGGTGTCCACCGCGGAAGCGGATGAGGGGGTCGGCGACGAGGCCATGAATGAGCTCCCTGGAGTGCGACGGCTGTCGGCTTTGCGGGTTCCTTGGGGACCCGCACCCGGCCAGGGTAGCGGGGACCCCCCTCCCACCGTGAGAGCGTCCCAGCGGGCGGACCCCTGCCGCCCCCTTCCGCCACGTGGCCGGAAGTAGTCGTACGGCCGTGTCTCAGGGGAAACGCCGCGTGCGCACCCTTAGCCACAGGTCGGCAACGACCGATAGTGTTCAGCATTGTCGAACGGTGAAGGCGTTCTTGAGTTCGCTGCGGACTGTGTGCGCGGCACGGGATGGAGGACAGGGCTGCGATGGCACGGAACATCCAGTCGCTCGAGCGGGCCGCCGCGATGCTGCGCCTGCTCGCGGGCGGCGAGCGCCGACTGGGCCTCTCGGACATCGCCTCCGCCCTCGGGCTCGCCAAGGGCACGGCCCACGGCATTCTGCGCACCCTCCAGCAGGAGGGCTTCGTCGAGCAGGACGCGGCATCGGGCCGCTATCAGCTGGGCGCGGAGCTGCTGCGGCTCGGCAACAGCTATCTGGACGTGCACGAGCTGCGCGCCCGCGCCCTGGTGTGGACCGACGACCTGGCCCGCTCCAGCGGCGAGAGCGTCTACCTGGGCGTTCTGCACCAGCAGGGCGTCCTGATCGTGCACCACGTCTTCCGGCCCGACGACAGCCGCCAGGTCCTGGAGGTGGGGGCCATGCAGCCGCTGCACTCCACGGCCCTCGGCAAGGTGCTCGCGGCGTACGACCCGGTGGCGCACAGCGAGGCCCTGGAGGCCGAGCGGGAGTCGTTCACGGCGCACACGGTGAGCGCGGCGGAGGCCTTCGAGGGCGTCCTCGACCTCACCCGCGCGCGCGGGTACGCGGCCGACGTGGAGGAGACCTGGGAGGGGATCGCGTCCGTGGCCGCGCCCATCCACGACCGGCGGCGGATGCCGGTGGGGGCGGTGGGGATCACGGGGGCCGTGGAGCGGGTGTGCCCCTCGGGCGAGATGAAGCCCGAGCTGATCGCCGCCGTACGGGACTGCGCGCGGGCCGTCTCCCGCGATCTGGGCGCGAGCCGGTTCTGACCTGGGGCCCGGCGCGCGCCCGCGCGCTTCTGGTTGCGACTCCGGCGATAACCCAGAACGATCAATAACGATCGTGTTTTCAATTACAGAACTCTTGACGCGCTGGTAACCCCACGGCCAGACTCGCGTCCACCGGTCGGCATTGTCGAACACCTAACGGCATTACGCGTTACAGTGGGGCAAGCCAGGGCCGGCAACGCCCTCACCTGAGGGCGCGGACCACCGGAGGGACCCGGGGTTCGCCTTTCCCTGGACGAAGGACAAAGGAGTCGCGGGTGTCCAGCTCCGACATCTTCATCGGCGAGACCATCGGTACCGCCGTGCTCATCCTGCTCGGTGGTGGCGTGTGCGCCGCCGTCACGCTCAAGCGCTCGAAGGCCAAGGACGCGGGCTGGCTCGCGATCACGTTCGGCTGGGGCTTCGCCGTACTGACCGGCGCCTACCTCGCGGGCGGCGTCTCCGGCGCGCACCTCAACCCGGCGGTCACCATCGGCCTCGCCGTGGACGGCGGCACCAAGTGGAGCGACGTGCCGATCTACCTCGGCTCGCAGTTCCTCGGCGCCATGATCGGTGCGGTGCTCGTGTGGGCCACGTACTACGGCCAGTTCCAGGCCCACCTCACGGACCCGGAGATCGTGGGCGCCAAGTCCGGCGACGAGGGCATGGTCGACCTGAAGGCGGCGCCCGAGGCAGGACCCGTGCTCGGCATCTTCTCGACCGGTCCGGAGATCCGGAACGTCGCCCAGAACCTCGTGACCGAGATCATCGCCACGACCGTGCTCGTCCTGGCGATCCTCACGCAGGGCCTCAACGACGGCGGCAACGGCCTCGGCGTCCTCGGCGCCCTGATCACCTCGCTCGTCGTGGTCGGCATCGGCCTCTCGCTCGGCGGCCCCACGGGCTACGCCATCAACCCGGTCCGTGACCTCGGCCCGCGCGTCGTGCACGCGCTGCTCCCGCTCCCCAACAAGGGTGGCTCCGACTGGTCGTACGCGTGGATTCCCGTCGTCGGACCGCTGATCGGCGGCGCTCTCGCCGCGTACATCTTCAAGCTGTTCTGAGCGACCACGCCGACCACGACCACCCGACGGACTTTCAGGAGCACACCGTGACCGACGCACACACCGCCGGCCCCTTCATCGCGGCCATCGACCAGGGCACCACGTCCAGCCGCTGCATCGTCTTCGACCGCGACGGGCGCATCGTCTCCGTCGACCAGAAGGAGCACGAGCAGATCTTCCCGAAGCCGGGCTGGGTCGAGCACAACGCCACCGAGATCTGGACCAACGTCGAGGAAGTCGTCGCCGGGGCCATCTCCAAGGCCGGCATCACCAGCGCCGACATCAAGGCCATCGGCATCACCAACCAGCGCGAGACCACGCTGCTGTGGGACAAGAACACCGGCGAGCCGGTGTACAACGCCATCGTCTGGCAGGACACCCGCACCGACGCCCTCTGCAAGGAGCTCGGCCGCAACGTCGGCCAGGACCGCTTCCGCCGCGAGACGGGCCTGCCGCTGGCCTCCTACTTCGCCGGGCCCAAGGCCCGCTGGCTGCTCGACAACGTCGACGGCCTGCGCGAGCGCGCCGAGGCGGGCGACATCCTCTTCGGCACCATGGACTCCTGGGTCATCTGGAACCTGACGGGCGGGGTGAACGGCGGCAAGCACGTCACCGACGTCACCAACGCCTCGCGCACCATGCTGATGAACCTGCACACCATGGAGTGGGACGAGCGCATCGCCGAGTCCATCGGCGTGCCGACCCAGATCCTCCCCGAGATCCGCTCCTCCGCCGAGGTCTACGGCGAGGTCACCGGCGGCAAGCTCGGCGACATCCTGGGCGGCGTCCCGGTCGCCTCCGCGCTCGGCGACCAGCAGGCGGCCCTGTTCGGCCAGACCTGTTTCGAGGAGGGCGAGGCCAAGTCCACGTACGGCACCGGCACGTTCATGCTGATGAACACCGGTGAGAAGGCCATCAACTCGTACTCCGGACTGCTCACCACCGTGGGCTACCAGATCGGCGAGCAGAAGCCGGTCTACGCCCTCGAGGGCTCCATCGCCGTCACCGGCTCGCTCGTGCAGTGGATGCGCGACCAGATGGGCCTGATCAACTCCGCCGCCGAGATCGAGACCCTCGCGTCCTCGGTCGACGACAACGGCGGCGCGTACTTCGTACCGGCCTTCTCGGGCCTGTTCGCCCCGTACTGGCGTTCCGACGCCCGCGGTGTGATCGCCGGTCTGACCCGGTACGTCACCAAGGCGCACATCGCGCGCGCCGTTCTGGAGGCCACCGCCTGGCAGACCCGTGAGATCACCGACGCCATGACGAAGGACTCCGGCGTCGAGCTCGCGGCCCTCAAGGTCGACGGCGGCATGACCTCCAACAACCTGCTGATGCAGACCCTCTCGGACTTCCTGGACGCGCCGGTGGTGCGCCCCATGGTCGCCGAGACGACCTGCCTCGGCGCCGCCTATGCCGCCGGTCTCGCCGTCGGCTTCTGGTCCTCCACCGACGACCTGCGCGCCAACTGGCGCCGGGCCGCGGAGTGGACCCCCCGCATGGACGCGGACATCCGCGACCGTGAGTACAAGAACTGGCTCAAGGCCGTCGAGCGGACCATGGGCTGGCTCGAAGACGAGAGCTGACGAGAGCTGAGCTGAACCGCACTCGGCTCGGCTGATGAGGAGTTAAGCAACCATGACCACCCTGCAGAGCGGCCCCGCCTTTCCGGCTCTCGGCACGCCTCCGGCCGCGGGCAGCGCGCCGAGCCGCGCCGAGACCCGGGAACGTCTGTCCAAGGCGTCCTACGACCTCCTGGTGATCGGCGGCGGAATCCTGGGCATCTCCACCGCCTGGCATGCCGCGCAGTCGGGTCTCAGGGTGGCCCTGGTGGACGCCGGCGACTTCGCCGGCGCCACCTCCTCCGCCTCCTCCAAGCTTCTCCACGGCGGTCTGCGCTACCTGCAGACCGGCGCGGTGAAGCTGGTCGCGGAGAACCACTTCGAGCGGCGTGCGGTGTCACGCCAGGTGGCACCGCACCTCGCCAACCCGCTCACCTTCTACCTGCCGGTCTACAAGGGCGGCCCGCACGGCGCCGCCAAGCTCGGCGCGGGCGTCTTCGCCTACTCGGCCCTGTCCGCGTTCGGCGACGGCGTCGGCCACCTGCTCTCCCCCGCCAAGGCGGCGCAGGACGTGCCGGAGCTGCGCACGGACAACCTGAAGGCCGTCGCCGTGTACGGCGACGACCAGATGAACGACGCGCGCATGGCCCTGATGACGGTCCGCGCCGCCGCCGAGGCCGGCGCCGCCGTCCTCAACCACGCCGAGGTCACCGGCCTGCGCTTCACCGGCGGCCGGGTCACCGGAGCCGACCTCAAGGACCGCGTGGACGGCGAGGAGTTCGGCGTCAACGCCCGCCTGGTCCTGAACGCGACCGGCCCCTGGGTCGACCACCTGCGCAAGATGGAGAACCCGGACGCGGCCCCCTCCATCCGTCTGTCCAAGGGCGCGCACCTGGTCCTCAAGCGCACCGCCCCCTGGAAGGCCGCGCTGGCCACGCCGATCGACAAGTACCGCATCACGTTCGCCCTGCCCTGGGAGGACATGCTGCTGCTCGGCACCACCGACGAGGAGTTCGAGGGCGACCCGGCGGACGTGCGCGTCACCGAGTCCGACACCGCGCAGATCCTGGACGAGGCCGCGTTCTCCATCCGCGACCAGCAGCTGTCCCGGGACCTGATCACGTACTCCTTCGCGGGTCTGCGGGTGCTTCCCGGCGGTCCCGGCGACACCTCCAAGGCCAAGCGCGAGACGGTCGTCACCGAGGGCCGCGGCGGCATGCTGTCGGTCGCGGGCGGCAAGTGGACGACGTTCCGCCACATCGGCCGTACGGTCATGAAGAAGCTGGAGGCGCTGCCGGGCCACCCGCTCGGTGACGACTACGAGCCGATCTCCGAGCTGCCGAAGAAGCTGCCGCTGCCCGGTATCGCCAACCCGCGCGCGGTCGCCCACCGCCTCCTGGTCGACGGCCCGGCGCCCGGCCCGCGCATGGCGCCCGACACCGCGCGCCACCTGGCCACGCACTACGGCTCCCTGTCCTTCGACATCGCCCGCCTGGCGAACGAGAACCCGGAGCTGGCCGAGCGCGTGCACCCCGACGCCCCGGAGATCTGGGCGCAGGTCGTGTACGCCCGTGACAACGAGTGGGCCGAGACGGCCGACGACGTGCTGCGTCGCCGTACGACCCTGACGATCCGGGGCCTGGCGACGGACGAGATCCGTGGCAAGGTCGAGGACCTGCTGGGCAAGAAGAGCTGACGCGCAAGCGCTGCCCCCAGGGCAGTCGGTAAGGGGCGGTCGCCATGGCGACCGCCCCTTACTCATACCTCGCTCCTGCCTCTACCGGGGGGTGCCATGCCGCCGCCACACCGCCGCAACGTTCGACGCGCACATTTGAAGCATGAAGTTTCAGGTCCTTTCCCTCATCTCCCACTCGCCCCACCCCCTGACCGGTGAACTCCCCTCCGCCGCCGAGCGGTTCGAGGACGTCGTCGAGGTCGGTGTCGAGGCGGAACGGCTCGGATACGACGCGTACGCGGTGGGCGAGCGGCACGCGGGCGCGTTCCTGTCGTCGAGCCCGACGGTGGTGCTCGGCGCGCTCGCGGCGCGCACGTCCCGCATCCGGCTCCTGACCGGCGTGACGGTGGTCGCGATCCTCGACCCGGTGCGGGTCGCCGAGGACTACGCGACGCTCGACCAGCTCTCGCGCGGGCGCGTGGAGCTGGTGATCGGCAAGGGTGCCGAGGCGGGCCACTTCGACCTGTTCGGGCTCGACGAGGCCCGCCAGTGGGACCTCCAGAAGGAGAAGTACGAACTCCTGCGGCGGCTGTGGCGGGAGGAGAACGTCGACTGGGCGGGCGAGTTCCGTCCCGCCCTGAAGGACGTGACGACCGTGCCGCGCCCGTACGCCGGTCCGCCGCGCGTCTGGCACGGCTCCGCGACCTCCCGCAACTCCCCCGAACTCGCCGCCCTGCACGGCGATCCGCTCTTCACCGCCAACGCCATCCAGCCGCGCGCCGCGTACGCGAAGCTCATCGCGCACTACCGGGAGCGGTTCGAGGCGCACGGCCACGACCCGGCGCGGGCCCATGTGGCGGCGGGCTCGGGCGGGTTGCTCATCGCGGACAGCGCGGAGCAGGCCGTGAGCCGCTACCGGGAACTGTACGAGGCGAGGGTGCGCCAGACGTTCAAGCCGCACCTCGAAGGAAAGGCGGGCTACAACACCCCTTTCCGCACGATCGAGGACGCCGTCGCCGACGGACCGCAGCTCATCGGATCCCCGCAGCAGATCATCGACAAGATCCTCGGCTACCACGAGGTGTACCGGCACGATCTGCAGTCGATCTCCGTGGACGGGTTCGGCCTGGCGCGCGGCGAACAGGTCGAAACCCTCCAGCGGTTCGCGGAGGAGATCGCTCCGGTGGTGCGGCGCGAGGCGCCGTCGACACTCTGGTCCGACGCCTGACCGCTCCCGTCCCCTCCCCCGGGCCGACGGCGGGCCGTCGTCCACGCTGTGGAACACCTCGTGCCCCCGGACCGCTCCGGGCTACGATCCGCACAGGCGTCCGGCCCCGCCCCTGTACCACTCACTGCCTTCTGGAGTGACCCATGACTCTCCTCACCACCTGGCCGGAGTCCGGCCCCGCGACCGTCGTGCGCCGTACCGCCGACCCCGTCGAGATAGCCGCCGCGCTCGCGCCCCTCGGCGTGCGCTACGAACAGTGGCCGGTCCGCGCGGACGTGCCCGCCGACGCGGACAGCGACACCGTGTTCGCCGCGTACCGCGCGGAGATCGACCAGCTCAACGCCGAAGAGGGCTTCCGGACCGTCGACGTGGTCGCCCTGCACCCGAGCGACGACCCCGGGTGGCCCGACAAGGCCAGGGCCGCCCGGCAGAAGTTCCTCGCCGAGCACACCCACGACGACGATGACGAGGTGCGCTTCTTCGTCGCGGGCGCCGGGATCTTCTATCTGCACGTGGCAGGCGAAGTGCACGCCGTCTACTGCGAGAAGGGCGATCTGCTCGGGGTGCCGCGCGGCACGACGCACTGGTTCGACATGGGTACGTCGCCGTCGTTCACCGCCATCCGCTTCTTCCACGAGGAGGACGGCTGGGTCGGCAACTTCACCGGCAGCCCCATCGCCGAGCGCTTCCCGGACTTCGACACCCTCCACGCCGGGTACGCGGAGTCCGCCGCGTGAGCGTGCGCTTCCCGTCCGGCTCGGTCGACGCCGTGGTGCTCGACATCGAGGGCACCACGAGCGCCACCGGCTTCGTCGTGGACGTCATGTACCCCTACGCCCGCGAGCGGTTCGGCGAGCTGCTGACCCGGCGGGCCGGGGAGCCGGTCGTCGCGCGGGCCGTGGCGCAGGTCCGCGAGGAGATCGGCGAACCGGACGCGGACGCGGCGCGCGTCGAGAAGGTCCTCGGCGAGTGGGCCGACGCGGACCGCAAGGCGACCCCCCTGAAGGCCCTCCAAGGCGTCCTCTGGGCCGAGGGGTTCGCCCTCGGGGACCTCGTCTCCCACTTCTACGAAGACGTCGTTCCGGTGCTGCGGCGGTGGCACGCCGCCGGGCTGAGCCTGTACGTGTACTCCTCCGGATCGGTGGCCGCGCAGCGCGCCTGGTTCGCCCACTCCGCCGAGGGTGACCTCACCCGGCTCGTCAGCGGCCTGTACGACACCGAGAACGCCGGGCCGAAGCAGGAGGCCGGCTCCTACCGCGCCATCACCGCCGCGATCGGTGTGCCGGCCGGGCGCACCCTCTTCCTGTCCGACCGGCTCGGGGAGTTGGACGCCGCGCGGGACGCCGGGTGGCGGACCGTGGGCGTGCGGCGGGTCGGGGAGCCGTACTTCGCCGCCGGGGTCGGCGGGCATCCGGAGGCAGCCGCCTTCGGGGAGATCGAGTTGCTCTCTGAGCGGAGGACGGACGCATGAGCGGGATCGCTGGCCGTGGGGCCGACCTTGGCCCGAAGCTTGACCTGGACCTTCAGGAGGCCGGGGCCGTGCTCGCCGCCGAGGCTGCGCGGTTCGCCTCCTTCGGCTGGATGCGCGGGACCTCCGGGAACCTCTCCGTCGTCGTCTCCCGCGATCCCGTACGGCTCGCCGTCACCGCCAGCGGGCGCGACAAGGGCGAACTCACCCCCTCCGACGTCGTCCTCACCGACGACCAGGGCGCCGCTCTCGGGGCCGGGCGGCCGTCCGCCGAGGCCGCGCTGCACGCGCGGGTCGTGCGGCTCACCGGGGCGGGGGCCGTGGTCCACGTCCACACCGTCGCCTCCGTCGCGCTCGGGCGGCGGCGGCCGGAGGGCATCGGCTTCCGGGACCTGGAGATGCTCAAGGGGCTCGGGCATCCCACCCACGAGGTGGCCGTCACCCTGCCGGTGATCGGCAACAGCCAGGACATGGAGGTGCTCGGGGATCGGCTCGAGGCCGCCCTTTCGCCCGGGATGCCGGCTGTGGTGGTGGCTGGGCACGGCTTGTACGTCTGGGGAGCGGATCCTCGCGAGGCGCGGCATCGGGCCGAGGTGGTGGAGTGGTTGCTGGAGCTGGAGCTGGCGGAGGGTTGAGCCTTGCCGGGGGCTCCCCAACCCCACCCCTTCCCGAAACCGGGGGCTGCGCCCCCGGACCCCCGCTGATCGGCGCTCCGCGCCTCGTCCTCAAGCGCCGGACGGGCTGAATAGGGGTGGGGGTCACGGGCGGGTGGGACAAGCCCCCGCCGAATCGCCGCTCCGCGGCTCGTCCTCAAACGCCGGACGGGCTGGTGCATACCGGCACATTTTCCAGCCCCTCGTGAGGCCCCCCTACCCCACCGGCATCTCGCCCGCCGAAACCTCCCGTACGCCCCGCTCCGTCACCAGAGCCGTCACCAGCTTCCCCGGCGTCACGTCGAACGCCGGGTTGTGGCCGCGCGACGCGGCGGGCGTGGTGCGGAGGCCGCCCCAGGAGAGGACCTCGTCCTCGCTCCGCAGTTCGATGCGGATGCCGTCGCCGGTGGCGGTGGCGAGGTCGACGGTGGTGGTGGGGGCGGCGACGACGAAGGGGATGCGGGCGTAGGCGCAGGCGAGGGCGATGCCGACGGTGCCGACCTTGTTGGCGGTGTCGCCGTTGGCGGCGATGCGGTCGGCCCCGACGACGGCCGCGTCGACCTCGCCGCGCAGGATGGTCCCGGCGGCGGCGGAGTCGGCCTGCACGAAGTGCGGGATGCCTTCCTGGGCGAGTTCCCAGGCGGTGAGCCGCGCGCCCTGGAGGAGCGGCCGGGTCTCGTCGGCGTACACGGTCTCCAGGCGCCCGCGCCGGTGGAGTTCACGGATGACGCCGAGCGCGGTCCCCCACCCGGCGGTGGCGAGGGCACCGGTGTTGCAGTGGGTGAGGACACGCAGGGGACGGTCGACGCCGACGCGGGCGAGGAGCCAGTCGGCGCCGTACGCGCCCATGGCGTGGTTGGCCTTGAGGTCCTCGTCGACGACGGCGTGCGCCTCGGCGAGCACCGCGTCGAGCCCTTCGTCGACGCGCGGCGCGACCCGGTCGACGCTCGCCATGAGGTTCACGGCGGTGGGCCGCGCGGCGCGGATCCGGGCGACCTCGGCGTCGAGACGGGCCCGCGTCCAGCCCTCCCGCTCGCCCTGGACGAGGGCGAGCGCCACGCCGTACGCACCGGCCGCGCCGATCGCGGGCGCGCCCCGGACCACCAACCGCACGATGGCGTCCACGAGTTGGCCGACGGTGCGCACCTCGACGCGCTCCAGGGCGTGCGGCAGGGCCGTCTGGTCGATCAGGGACAGGGCGGGGCCGTCCGCCGATGTCGTCCAGAGGACGGCGCGCAGGTCCTGGCTGCTGCTGTTGCTCATGCTGCTCAACTCCGGGGAATCCCCGAGGAGATCGGGGAGATCAGAGGGTGCGAGGGGTGCCGCCACCGTACCTGACCTGCCCGAACCACATTTCGAGACGTTCGTGCGGCCGTCCGAATTCCGGTGTTACTCTCACGCCCACCCCGGTCGGACCCACGGTGTGAGGAGGACAGCCATGACCGCCAAGAGCGCCGTGTGCCGCCCCGCCGTGTCCCGCGGCCACCTCATGTGCCGCTGTCGCCGCTGTATGCCCGGTACGGGCTGTATGCGCTGAGCGGCGCCCTTCCGTCGCTCGCCCACCGCTCCCCGTACCGCCACCCCGGGCTCCCCCTTCCCCCGCGCGCCCCACCGCGTCAACTCCCTGCCTGCCGTTGCCTGATCCCCAGGCACCTTCCAGAAGGCGCACCCTGATGACTGTTCCGTCCGGTCCGGCTGTTCGGCTGTTCCCGCCGTCCCCGACCTCCCCGTCGCCATCGCCGTCACCGTCACCGTCACCGTCGAGGAGGAGCCGCACCCTTCGCCTCACGAGCGCCGTCGTCGGCGCCGCCCTCCTCGCCACCGGCTGCAACGCCGCAGCCAAGGACGACGGCGCGGACAAGGAAGGCGGCGGCAAGGCGTTCACGCTCGTCACGCCCGACCCCGTGGCGCAGAACGAGTTCCTGAAGCTCGCCGTCACCGGCGTCGAGGCGGCGGCGAAGAAGCAGGGCGGCAGCCGGCGGGTGTTCCAGAGCAGCGACACCAACTCGCGGCAGCAGAACGTGCAGTCGGCGGTGGACTCCGCGCCGGACGTCGTCGTGCTGGTCGGCTTCGAGTTCGCCGACCTCGTGGCGCAGCAGGCCGAGGCGCACCCCGACCAGCAGTTCCTGCTGGTCGACGCGTGCACCGAGAAGACGTACAAGAACGTGACGTGTGCGGTGTTCCGGGAGCACGAGGCGGTGTATCTGGCGGGCGCCGAGGCCGGGCTGCTGAGCGAGAGCCAGAAGGTCGGTGCCGTGGACGTGCTCGACACGCCCCAGTTCCGGCGCTACAGCGAGCCGTTCGCGGCGGGCGCGAAGAAGGTCCGCGCGGGGACCTCGTCGCGGACGCTGTTCGTGGGCGGGCAGTCGCCGTTCAACGACGCGGCGCGCGCCAAGGACCAGGCGGCGACACTCGCGTCGGGCGGCGCCGACCAGGTGATGGCGGCCGCCGCGGGCGGCAACACCGGCGTCTTCCAGGCTGCGAAGGCCAAGGGCTTCCAGGCGTACGGCGTGGACGCCAACCAGTGCCTGACGGCTCCCGGCGTCGTCGTCGACAACGTCCTGAAGAAGACCGATGTCGCCGTCGAGAAGGGCGTCGCGCAGATCCTCGCGGGCAAGGGCGGCTCGACCGTCTCGTACGGCCTGAAGGAGGGCGGGATGTCGCTGACCGGCCTGGAGCCGGGGCTCGGCGCATCCAAGTGCCTCATCGCGGACCACCGCGACGTGCTGAAGCGGGTGAAGGGGCTGCGGGACGACATCGTCGCCGGGAAGCTGACGGTCGATGACCCGGCCGCCTGAGCCCGCCCCGGCGACGGCGACGACGGCGACGGCGACGGCGACGGCGAGCGCCGGGGAAGCCGCTCCGCCGGCCGCAGGCACCGCGACCGCACCGCCCGCCGTCGAACTGCGCGGCATCACCAAGGAGTTCCCCGGCACCCTCGCCAACGACCGCGTGGACCTGACCGTCGCGCGCGGCGAGATCCACGCCCTGATGGGTGAGAACGGGGCGGGCAAGTCCACGCTGATGTCCGTCCTGTACGGGCTGCTGCGGCCGGACGCCGGGCGGATCCTGCTCGACGGGCGCGAGGTCGCCTTCGCCGACCCGAGCCAGGCGATCGCCGCGGGGCTCGGCATGGTGCACCAGAGCTTCCGGCTCTTCCCTTCGTTCACCGTCGCCGAGAACGTGGTGTTCGCCGCCGAGCCGCGCCGCTTCGGCCTCGTGGACCGGGCGGCGGCCGTGCGCGAGGTGGGCGCGCTCGCCGAGCGGCACGGACTCGCCGTCGATCCGGCGGCGCGGGTCGGTGACCTGCCGGTGGGGGTGCGCCAGCGCGTGGAGATCCTCAAGCTGCTGCACCGGGGTGCCCGCACGCTCATCCTGGACGAGCCCACCGCCGTGCTGACGCCCGCCGAGGCCGACGCGCTGTTCGCGGTGCTGCGGTCGCTGGCCGCCGACGGCCGCACCGTTCTCCTGGTCACGCACAAGCTGCGTGAGGTCATGGAGGGCAGCGACGCCGTGACGGTGCTGCGGGACGGGCGGGTGGCCGCGCGCCTGCGCACGGCCGAGACCAGCGCGGACGCCCTCGCCGAGGCGATGACGGGGCGCGCGGTCGTGCTCGACCGGGTGCATCCGTCCGGTGCGCCGGGCGACGAGGTCCTCGCGGTGAGCGAGCTGCGGACCGACGCCGTGCGGGACGTCTCGCTGTCCGTGCGCGCCGGGGAGATCGTCGGCATCGCCGGGGTCGCGGGCAACGGCCAGAGCGAACTCGTCGAGGCCGTCGCCGGTCTGCGGCCCGTCACCGGCGGCCGGGTCGCCCTGGCCGGGGTCGACATCACGCACGCGTCGGCCGCGCGGCGGCGGGCGGCCGGACTCGCGTACGTCCCCGAGGACCGGGCCGCCGTGGGCACCGCGCCCGCCGCGTCCGTCGCCGAGAACCTCGCCATGGGGCACCACCGGGGGCACCGGCTGCTGCGGCCGTCCTGGCTGCGGGCGCACGCGCGCGAGCTGATCGAGCGGTTCTCGATCAAGGCCGCGTCCGAGCGGCACCCGGCGGGCGCCCTGTCCGGCGGGAACCTCCAGAAGCTGGTCATCGGCCGGGAACTCGCCCATGAGGCGCCCCTGCTGATCGCCGAGCAGCCCACGCGCGGCGTCGACATCGGCGCGATCCAGACCATCCACCAGGAGCTGATCGCCCACCGGGACGCGGGGCACGCCATCCTGCTCGTCTCGGCCGAGCTGAGCGAAATCCGGGGGCTCTCGGACCGGGTGCTCGTGATGTACGAGGGGCGCGTGACGGCCGAGTTCACTCGCGAAGAGGCGGACGAGCGGGCGCTGGGGCTTGCGATGGCGGGCGGGGGGTCGGGCCCGCCCGCACCCGCTCCCGAAGGCGCGGCCGCAGCCACCGAACCCGCGGCTCCCAAGGAAGGCCTCCCTCATGGCAGTTGAGACCCCCTCGGTCCCCTCCCCATCGCCCCCGGCCCCACCCCCGGCCACCCGCGCCCCGCGCTCCCCCGCCCTGCGCCGCTTCCTGGGCTCCTCCGCCCTGCACTCCGTCCTCGCCGCCGTGGCCGTGGGCGCGCTGTTCCTGCTCGGGACGGGCGCCGACCCCGTGGACGCGTACGGATCCGTCGTCACCGGCGCGCTCGGTCCGGACGGGATCGGGCCGACCCTGACGACGGGGACGTCCGTCCTCGGCCTCGCGGTCGCGCTCGCCGTCCCCCTTCGGGCGGGCCTGCTGAACCTCGGCGGGGACGGGCAGCTCGTGCTCGGCGGGATCGCGGCGGCGGCGACCGGTCTGTACGTACCGCTGCCCGCGCCCCTCGCGGTGGCGGCCGCGCTGCTCGCGGGCACGGTCGCCGGGGCCGCGTACGCAGCCCTTGCCGCGGTGTGCCAGAACCGGTTCGGGGTGCCGCTGCTCGTCAGCAGTCTGCTCCTCGGCTATCCGGCGATGTCCTTCGCCTCGTACCTGGCGCGCTTCCCGCTGAAGGAGGACGGGTCGAGCCTGCCGCAGACGCGGCGGCTGCCCGACGGCGTCGCGCTGCCCGCCTTCGGGGACTCGACGGTCACCGTCGGCCTGCTGCTCGTCCTGCTCGCCGCCGGTCTGTTCGTGTTCGCGGACGCCCGCACCGGCGCCGGCTACGAGATCCGGATGACCGGCCTGAACCCGCGCTTCGCCGCGTACGCGGGCGTGGACCGGCCGCGCCTGACACTGCGCCTGATGGCGCTGTCCGGCGGCATGGCGGGCCTGGTGGGCGCGATCGGCGTGCTCAGCTTCCCCTACCGCTTCATCGACGGGGCGCTGACCGGCGCGGGGCACACCTGGACGGCGCTCACCGCGGCGCTGCTTGCGTCCGCCGCGCCCCTCGGGACGGCGCTCGCCGCGCTGTTCTTCGCGGCGCTCGACGTGGGCGGGCTCGCCATGGAGCGGGCCACGGAGGTGCCGCGCGAGCTGACGCAGGTGCTCCAGGCCGTCGTCATCGTGTTCCTCGCGGCGCGGCTGCGCCTCACCTGGCGACGCGCGCGCAGACCCGAGGGCGCGGAGGAGTCCCGCGGGGCGCGCGGCACGGACCACGCGCCCGGCAAGGTCCTCGCACCCGGCGCGGAGCCCGCCCCCGGCCAGGACCACCCCCAGCGAACGGACAAGACCGAGGTGCCGTCCTGATGAGCGTCGACTCCGCCCTCTTCCACTCCGCGCTGCTCGCGCTCACCCCGATCCTGCTCGCCGCGCTCGGCGGCGCGATCTGCGAGCGCGCGGGCGTGTTCAACATCGGGCTCGAAGGCATGATGCTGGTCGGCTGCTTCGCGGCCGTCGCCGGGAGCTGGTACACGGGCAGCGCCTGGCTGGGCGTGGCCCTCGCCGCGCTCGCCGCGGCCGCGTACGCGCTGATCCTCGCCGTGGGCGCCATCACGCTGCGCGGCGACGCCGTCGTCCTCGGCGTCGCCCTGAACCTGCTGGCCGTCGGCCTGACGGGCTATCTGCTGCGGACCGTCTTCGGCGTCCAGGGCACCTTCTCCGACCCGGACCTGCCGGGCCTCGGCGAGATCGACGTCCCCCTGCTCGGCCCCGTCCTCTCGGGCCACTCGCTGCTCGTGTACGCGGCGTGGGGCGCCGTCGCCGTCAGCGCGCTGTTCCTCGCCCGGCACCCGTGGGGGCTGCGGCTGCGCGGTGTCGGGGAAGCGCCAGAGGCGGCCGCGACGCTGGGGGTGAGCCCGGCGAAGTACCGTTACGCCGCGGTGCTCGCGTCGGGCGTCCTGTGCGGGCTCGCGGGGGCCCAACTGGCTCTCGGCAACGTGACGTTGTTCTCGGAGAACATGACGGCGGGGCGCGGCTGGATCGCCGTGGTGGCCGTCATGCTGGGCCGGGCGGCGCCACTCGGCGTGCTGCTCGCGGCGCTGCTCTTCGGGGTCGCGGAGGCCGTGGGCTTCCGGTTGCAGGGGGTCGGGCTGCCGCAGCAGGCCACGGACGCCGCGCCGTACGTCGTGACCCTCGTCGCCCTCTTCCTGTCCACCGCACGCCGACGCCGCCGCGCCGCACCCGCACGTCCGCCCGGACCACCCCGGCGCCCGACGTCACCCAAGCCGTCCGATCCCCTGGTAGGAGCATCCTGATGACGACATCCGCCGACACCCTGCCCATCTCCGGAGTGCCGCGTTCCGGCCTGCCCCCGTACGCCGTCGTCGTCGGCGACCCCGCGCGCGCCGCGGCCGTCGCCGAGCTGCTCGACGGCGCCAAGGAGGTCTCGTACCACCGCGAGTACCGCACCTTCACCGGAAGCTGGCAGGACCTGCCCGTCGCCGTGTCCTCGCACGGGGTGGGCGCGCCCGGTGCCCTGTGCCTGTTCCAGGAGCTGGCCGACGCGGGTGTGACGCACTTCATCCGCCTGGGGACGGCGGGGGCGATCCGGCCCGGCATCGGGGACGGGGACCTGGTCGTCGCGGACGCGGCGGTGCGCGACGACGGCGTGACCCAGCAGCTGATCCCGGCCGAGTACCCGGCGTTCGCCGCGCCGGAGGCGGTGCTCGCGCTCCAGCGGGCGGCCCGGGCGGCACAAGCCCCGTACCACCGGGGCGTGGTGTGGACCCGGGCCGCCTTCCAGCCGGGCTTCCTGCCGCTGCCCGCCGAGGCCTACGAGCGGGCCGGGATCGCCGCGATCGAGATGGAGCTCTCGGCGCTGTACGTGTTCGCCTCGACGCGCGGCCTGACGGCGGGCGGCGCGCTCGTGGTCGACGGCGCCAACGCCGACGAACTGGTCGACGAGGAGGCCACCGGCGGCTACGACCCGCACCGCTCGGTGGTCGCCGACGGCGTCACCCGTGGCGCCCGGATAACCTTGGACGCACTGCGCCTGCTGGCCGCCGAGGACGCCGGGCTGCCCGCGCAGACATCGCCCACCAAGCGGTAGGCCACGCCCGCGTCGGCAGGACCCCGCCGACGCCGTGACCTCCCCGTCCCACGACACCGCAGCCCCTTCGCACGGAACGGAACTCATGATTCCCATCGATCTCCTCGTCCACGGCGGTGACGTCCTCACCGTCGACGCCTCCGGCACGGTCGTGCCCGACGGCGCGGTCGCCGTGCGCGGCGGCGAGATCGTCGAGGTCGGCCCGGCCGCGCGGCTGCACGCCGCGTACGCGGCGGCCGAGGAGATCGACGCGCGCGACTGTCTGGTGCTGCCGGGGCTCATCAACACCCATACGCACCTGGCGATGACGCTGCTGCGCGGCACCGCCGACGACGTGACCCTCCAGGGCTTCCTGGAGCGCGTCATACCGCGCGAGGCGGCACTGCTGTCGCCGGGGACGGTCGCGGCGGGCATCGGGGCGGCCGTCGCGGAGTCGGTACGCGGCGGGGTGACGGCCGCGCTCGACATGTACTGGTTCCACGAGGCGGCCGAGGAGGTGGCGCGCGCGGCCGGGTGGCGGCTGCTCACCGGGCCGACGTTCATGGACGTGCCACAGCCGCCGGACGGCCGCCCGTACGCCGACCGGCTCGGCTGGGCCGAGGCCCACCTGGCAGCCCGCACCCCGGCGCCTGGCACCCGGCCCGTGGTGTTCGCGCACTCCGCGTACACGCTGGTGCCCGAGCAGCTCACCGCGATCGCCGAGCTGGCCCGCGCCCACGGCGCGCTCCTGCACCTGCACGCCGCCGAGAACGCCACCGAGGTGGCGACGGTCACCGAACTGCACGGGATGCGCCCCGTGGAACTGCTCGACTCGCTCGGCGTGCTCGGCCCGGACACGCTCCTCGCGCACGCCGTCGACCTGACCGACGCCGAGATCGCGGCCCTCGCCCGCACCGGCACGGCCGTCGCGCACTGCCCGGTGTCCAACCTGAAGCTGGGCTGCGGCATCGCGCGGGTGCCGGACCTGACGGCGGCGGGCGTCACCGTGGGCCTGGGCACGGACGGCGCGGTGAGCTCCAACACCCTCGACGTGCTCGGCGCGGTGCGGGCGGCGGCGCTCGTGCACAAGGCGGGCGGCGACCCGACGGCGGTGGGCGCCGAGCAGGCCGTGCGGATGGCGACCGTCGAGGCCGCGCGGGCCCTCGGCCTCGACGGTCAGCTGGGGTCCCTGGAGCCCGGCAAGCGCGCCGACCTGATCGTCATCGACCTGGACCGCCCGCACCTCGCGCCCCGGCACGACCCGTACTCGACCCTCGCGTACGCCGCCGGACCCGCCGACGTGCGCGACACCGTCGTCGACGGCCGCGTCCTGATGCGCGACCGGACGCTCCTGACCGTCGACGAGCGCCGGGCCGTCGACGCCCTGCGCGAGGCCGCCGCCTCCGTTCCCCTCCCCCGCCCCCGCGCGACCGCCGAGCACCGCACCGCCGAGGTCCCCACATGACCGCCGACACCGACGTGCGCACCGGAGCCGACGTGAGCACCCCAGCACCCGAGCACCTGGCCGACCCCGTGCCCGAAGACCCCGAGCCCATGGACCCCGCCCCCGCGGATCCCCCGCCCACCGCGCCGACCCGCGGCTTCACCGGCCGCGCCCGCGCCGCCGACCGCGACCCACGCCTGCCCCCGGGCCAGTACGACGCCCGCGACGGCTGGCCCGTCCTGTCCGCCGAGGTGACCCCGAGCCTCGCGGCCGCCGACTGGACGTTCCGCGTCGACGGCCTGGTCGCGCGGCCGCGCACCTGGACCTGGGACGAGGCGCACGCGCTGCCCGCGTCCGAGTACCGGGGCGACATCCACTGCGTGACGAGCTGGTCCAAGTTCGGCGTGCGCTTCGGCGGCGTGAGCCTGGACGCGTTCCTCGCCGCCACGGACCCGGCGCCGACGGCCACCCACGTCGTCGCGTACTCCCACACCGGCTACACCACCAACCTGCCGCTCGCCGACGTGACCGGCGGGCGGGCGTGGATCGTCTGGGAGTACGACGGGGAGCCGCTGGCGCCGGAGCACGGCGGGCCCGCCCGCCTGATCGTCCCGCACCTGTACTTCTGGAAGAGCGCCAAGTGGATCGCGGGCCTCACGCTCCTCGACCACGACGAGCCGGGCTTCTGGGAGCAGAACGGCTATCACCACCGGGGCGACCCGTGGCGCGAGCAGAGGTACGCCGGTGACTGACGACTCCCTCCCTCTTGGCCCTCTTGGCCCCCTTGGCCCCCTCGGCACGGCCCCGGGCTTCGTGCCGCCGACCGCGTTCGCCGTGCCCGGCCGCATCGCCGTGAGCAACCGCTCGGCCGCCGTGTGGCAGCAGGCCCTGATCACGGACATCCGCCGGGAGACGCCCGCCGCGTCGACGTTCCGGCTGAAGGTGCCCGACTGGCAGGGCCATCTGCCGGGCCAGCACCTGATGCTGCGGCTCACCGCCCCGGACGGCTACGTCGCCCAGCGCCACTACTCCCTGGCGTCCGCGCCCGACGACAGCGGCGAGATCGAGCTGACCCTGGACCACGCGCCGGGCGGCGAGGTGTCCGGGCATCTGCACACCGTGGCCCGGGTGGGCGACACCGTGGAGGTGCGCGGCCCGCTGTCCGGCTTCTTCGCCTGGCCCGGCGACCGGCCCGCACTGCTGCTCGGCGCGGGCTCCGGCGTCGTACCGCTGATGTCGATGATCCGCCACCACCGCCGCGCGGGCCTGACCGTGCCGTTGCGCCTGATCGTCTCCGCGCGCACCCGCGAGGACCTGATCTACGCGGACGAGTACGGCGACGAGACCACGGCCGTCCTCACCCGCGCCGAAGGCCGCCTGAACGCCGGGCACTTGGCGCCGCACCTCGGCGCCGGACAGCCCGACGGCGGCTGGGAGGCGTACATCTGCGGGTCCAACGGCTTCGCCGAGCACGCCTCGCGGCTCCTGGTGGACGGCGGGCAGCCGGTGGACCGGATCAGGATCGAACGCTTCGGCTGAACCCCCTGCTCAGCGGCGGCCGCAGGGGACATAATGAGCCGATACATCGGATGTCTATTGATGGCTGTTCCCGCTAGTCCCCACTAGTCACCGCTGGTCCCCACCGGTCCGCACTGGTCCCCACCGGTCCGCGCCGGTCCGCACACTGAGGCGAGGTCCCCATGGCTGTCACGGACGAGGCCATCGAAAAGATCAAGGGCATGATCGTCTCCGGCGCGCTGCGCCCCGGCGACCGGCTGCCCAAGGAGAGCGAACTGGCCGCGGAGCTCGGGCTCTCCCGCAACTCGCTGCGCGAGGCGGTGCGGGCGCTCTCCCTGATCCGCATCCTGGACGTGCGCCAGGGCGACGGGACGTACGTCACCAGCCTGGACCCGCAACTGCTCCTCGAGGCGCTGAGCTTCGTCGTGGACTTCCACCGCGACGACACCGTCCTGGAGTTCCTCGCGGTGCGCCGGATCCTGGAGCCCGCCGCCACGGCAATGGCGGCCGCCCGCATCAGCGAGGCCGAACTGGACACGCTCACCGCCCAGTTGGACGCGCTCGGCGCGGCGCCGAGCGTGGAGGAGCTGGTGGCCTGCGACCTGGAGTTCCACCGCGGCATCGTGCAGTCGTCCGGGAACTCGGTGCTGTGCTCCCTCCTCGACGGCCTGTCCGGGCCCACCACACGGGCCCGCGTCTGGCGCGGGCTCACCCAGGAGGACGCGGTCAGCCGCACCCTGCACGAGCACCGGGCGATCCTCGCGGCGCTGCGCGACCGGGACGCGGAGGCGGCCCGGTCCTGGGCGACGGTGCACATCGCGAGCGTGGAGCAGTGGCTGCGCTCGACCTTGTGAGTCGCCGGGCTCCACCGCGTGCGTCATGCGTGAGGGGCGATTGACCTGGGCAGTGATCCGGCACTCGGCCCCGTCGGGGGGCTGCGGAGGGCCCCGCGGGACGCCGTAAGGTTGGGGCGTACTTAGAGGAGAACGTCGGAAGGAGGCCTGGGTGATCGAGCTCGAGGGGGTACCCGAGCTGATCGACCCGGTCATGGTGGCCGCGTTCGAGGGCTGGAACGACGCCGGCGACGCCGCCTCCACCGCGGTCGCGCATCTCGACAAGGAGTGGAAGGGCGAGGTGTTCGCGGCGCTGGACGCCGAGGACTACTACGACTTCCAGGTCAACAGGCCCACGGTGTGGCTGGACGGCGGCGTGCGCAAGATCACGTGGCCGACGACGCGGCTCTCGGTGGTCCGCGTCGGCGGCGACAAGCCGCGCGACCTCGTCCTGGTGCGGGGCATCGAGCCGTCCATGCGCTGGCGTTCGTTCTGCAACGAGCTGCTCGGCTTCGCCCATGAGCTGGGCGTGGAGCTGGTCGTGATCATGGGTGCGCTGCTCGGTGACACCCCGCACACCCGCCCGGTCCCGGTCAGCGGCGTGACGTCCGACCCGGACCTGGCGCGCACCATGGACCTGGAGGAGACCAAGTACGAGGGTCCGACGGGCATCGTCGGCATCCTCCAGGAGGCGTGCACGCACGCGGGCGTCCCGGCGGTCAGCCTGTGGGCGGCCGTCCCGCACTACGTCTCGCAGCCGCCGAACCCGAAGGCGACGCTCGCGCTCCTCAACCGCCTGGAGGACCTGATCGACCTCAGGATCCCCCTCGGCGAGCTGACGGAGGACGCGCGCGCCTGGCAGCTGGGCGTCGACCAGCTCGCCGCCGAGGACAGCGAGGTCGCCGAGTACGTCCAGTCCCTGGAGGAGGCGCGGGACACGGCGGAGCTGCCCGAGGCGTCCGGCGAGGCCATCGCGCGGGAGTTCGAGCGGTATCTGCGGCGGCGCGACGGCGGCGGCCCCGGTCCCGTCGCCGGGACCGGGCAGGTCGGCGGGCACGCCACGGACGGCGGGGACGGGGCGGCGTATCTGCGGGACACGCCGAGCGAGCGCACCCGGCCGCCGAAGCCGCAGCCGCGCCCGGAGCCCACGGACGCCAAGGGCGACCCGGCCGAGTCAAGCCAGGAGTCCGGCACCGCCGAAACCGCGAAATCCGCGGGCTCCGACGGTGGCGCGGCCGACGGCGACGGAAACGACGCCCGTGGCGACAAGACGGACGGCACGAAGAAAGACGATTCCTCGTCAGAGGATTCCTCCGAGGACTGAGCCGGTCGACGGCACGTTCCAGGGGCGGCACCCGCGAGGGTGCCGCCCCTTCTCGTTGCCCAGGGCCCAGGAGACCACAGCCATCACGCCCGTATATGGCCGGTATCAGGCGTGACACGAGTTTGTTGATGAAATGCACACGGTTCCCAACTCAACTTCCGTTCAAACTCTGTTGGGCGAAAGTGGTCTGGACGGCCGGGCCCGGCGGTAGCAGGGTGTGCAGCGACCGGAAGGCAGGCGGGGCGCGGTAACCGAAGGGAGCGGTGAAGCGATGACCGACCAGGTGCAGCGGGGCAGCGACCCCGGGGGCAGTGGCCCCGGACCCGATGGCGCGGGGTTCACGTATCGGGCCGCCGAGCAGGAACTGATCGTCGTCGCCCGGCCGGAGGCCCGGCTGCGCGCCCAGGAGCAGGGTGTCCGCTCGGCGTCGGGCTCCGACGTGTCGGCCCTGAACATGTTCCTCAGCGATGAACAACTCACCCTGGAGCCGCTGTTCGGCAGCGAGGACCGGCTCCGGGCCGCGGCGCCGGACGCCCAGGGCGAGGTGCCCGACCTGGCGCTCTTCTACCGGGTGCGCGGGGGCGGGGACCGCGCCCAGGAACTGCGCGCGCGGATGGCGGCGCTGCCCGGCGTCGACACGGCGTACGTGAAGCCGGGCGCCGTACCGGCCGCGCTCGGGCCCGTCGCGCCGCAGGGCGGCGCGGGCGAGCCGGACGAGGCGCGGCGCCGCAAGGAAGGGATGCCGGCGACGGCGGACTTCAGCGGCCGCCAGGGCTATCTGCGGCCTGCGCCCGAGGGCGTCGACGCGTACTGGGCCTGGCAGCGCCTGGGCGGCGGCGGTGACGGCGTGACCGTCATCGACATCGAGGGCGCCTGGCAGCTGAGCCACGAGGACCTGGCGGCGAAGCTCGCGGGCGTGGTGATCGGCACCCCCATCCAGGACCTTGCGTGGCGCAACCACGGCACCGCCGTGATCGGTGTCATCGGCGCCGACCGCAACGCCATCGGCGTCACCGGCATCGTGCCGGACGCCGTGACCGCGGTCGCGTCCTTCACCCCGGCGGGCACGGCGGCGACGATCCACGCCGCGGCAGACCGGCTCGCGCCGGGCGACGTCATCCTCATCGAACTGCACCGCCCGGGGCCGAGGTTCGACTTCGAGACGCGCGACGACCAGAAGGGCTACATCGCCATCGAGTGGTGGCCGGACGACTTCGCCGCGGTCCGGTACGCGACGGCCAAGGGGATCATCGTCGTGGGGGCGGCGGGCAACGGCGCGGAGTCCCTGGACGACGCGGTGTACGAGCGGCGCCCCGACGAGTTCCCGTCCTGGTGGCGCAACCCCTTCAACCCGTCCAACCCCTCCTCCGAGGCCGTCGTGGTCGGCGCGGGCGCGCCGCCGCCGGGCACGCACGGCCGCGACCACGGCCCGGACCGCTCGCGGCTGGCGTTCTCCAACTACGGCGCGCGCCTGGACGCGCAGGGCTGGGGCCGCGAGACCACGACGACCGGCGGCTTCTGGAACCAGCCGGGCGACCTCCAGGGCGGCGTGGACGAGATCGCCTGGTACACGGACACGTTCTCCGGCACCTCGTCGGCGTCCCCGATCGTCGTCGGCGCCGTCGCCGCGCTCCAGGGCGTCCTCAAGGCCGCGGGCCAGCAGCCGATGACGTCGTCCCGCGCGCGCGGCGTGCTGCGGGCCACCGGGTCGCCGCAGCAGGACGGTCCCGGCCGCCCGGCGTCCCAGCGGATCGGCAACCGCCCCGACATCAGGGCGGCGGTCACCAAGCTGCTGCCCGCGGCGGTGGGCTCGGGCCTCGCCGAGCGCTACTGGGACGAGCTGATCCCGTATCCCCCCGAACTCCCGCCGCGCCTCAGGCTCTTCGTGGCCGGGCAGTGGCGGAACCTGAACAACCCCTCCCCCGAGACCCGCCAGGCGGTGCACTCCGCCTTCGCCGGGGGATCACCGGACGTGCGTGTCTGGTTCTCGGACGACGAGGTCGTCGGCCTGGTCGTCACGGGCTGAACCGCGGCACGCGACGAGAAGCACCACCGCACCACATCAACGGACCGACCATTGACGGAAGGTGGCACCCTCATGAGCACCACCCCGCAAATGAGTCAACTGGGCCAGCACCAGGGCCAGCAGTACAACCCGCAGCAGCAGTACGGGCAGCAGGGCTACGGCCCCGAGCAGTTCGGCCAGCAGCAGCCGTTCGGCCAGCAGAGCCAGCAGCAGCCCTTCGGCCAGCAGGGCCAGCAGCCGTTCGGTCAGCAGGGTCAGATCGGCCAGGGCTACGGCCAGCAGTTCGGGCAGCAGCAGGGCCCGAGCACCGCGCCGCCTCAGCCCGGCCAGATCGGTCAGCAGGGCCAGCAGCCGTTCGGTCAGCAGGGCCAGATCGGTCAGATCGGCCAGCGCCAGCAAGGCCAGCAGATCCCCGGTCAGCAGTTCCCCGGCCAGCAGCAGATGCAGCAGCAGATCCCGCAGCACCTGCGTCAGCAGATGCAGCAGCTCGGCCAGCAGCAGCCGTTCCAGCAGCTGCTGCAGCAGCTCGGCCAGGAGCAGGTCCCGCAGGCGCAGGCGCCCACGATCTCGACGCAGGCCCTCGCGGGTGCCGTCGCCCAGAGCTTCTGGGACGTCGTCCAGCCGCTGCCGGGCCAGGCCTCCCTGCTGTATCTGCACGTGGACGGCGAATGGCGCGTCTACGTGAACCCCAACGACCGCACCCGCGACCAGGTCCAGGAAGCCTTCGCGTACGGGCAGCCGGTGATCGGCTACTACGACACGAACAACCCCGGGCTGCTGCTCGCGATCGTGATCACCAGGTGACCCACACCCGGTGACGGCCCCCTCGGTGGCGCGCCACCAGCTGACGCGCCCTGGGAGAGGCCGAGGGAACCGCGGGGGGGGGGGGGGGGGGGGCGGGAAGGGGGGAGGGGGGGGGGGGGGGGGGGGGGAGGAGAGGGGGGGGGGGAGGGGGGGGCGGGGGCTGGG
>NZ_JBVIXA010000006.1:367171-416018 GCF_055594065.1 Streptomyces sp. NPDC040610
CTTCCCCTCTCCCCCCCCCCCCCCCCCCCCACCCCCCCCCCCCCCCACATCCCCCCCCCCCCCCCCCCCCCCCCCCCCCCCCCCCCCCCCCCCCCCCCCCCGCGTCCGTGCGTATGTGCGTGTGTGCGTATGCGCGTCCCTACAGCGCGACGCCGAGCAGCGCGTCCACGGCGCGGGACACGACGCCGGGGGCGCCCTCGTCCGTGCCGCCCTCGGTGTCCTGGCGGGCGGCCCAGCGGTCGACGGCGGCGAGCGCGGTGGGCGCGTCCAGGTCGTTGGCCAGGGCCTCGCGGATCTCCTCGACCAGGGCCTCGGCGGGCGGTCCGTCGGGGCGGGACACCGCGGCGCGCCAGCGGGCGAGCCGTTCGACGGCGTCCTGGAGGACCTGGTCGGTCCACTCCCAGTCGGCGCGGTAGTGGTGGGCGAGCAGGGCGAGCCGGATGGCGGCGGGGTCGACGCCGTCGCGCCGCAGCTTCGACACGAACACCAGGTTGCCCTTGGACTTGGACATCTTGGCGCCGTCGAGGGCGACCATGCCGGCGTGCACGTACGCCTTGGCGAAGGGGTGCTCGCCGGTCAGCGCCTGCGCGTGCGAGGCGCCCATCTCGTGGTGCGGGAAGGTCAGGTCGGAGCCGCCGCCCTGGATGTCGAAGCCCATGCCGAGGTGGTCGAGGGCGATGGCGACGCACTCGATGTGCCAGCCGGGGCGGCCGGGGCCGAGGGAGCCGCCGTCCCAGCTCGGCTCGCCCTCGCGGGCGGCCATCCAGAGCATCGGGTCGAGCGGGTTCTTCTTGCCCGGGCGGTCCGGGTCGCCGCCGCGCTCGGCGGAGAGCAGGCGCATGGCCGCGGCGTCGAGCCCCGAGACCTCGCCGAAGTGCGGGTCGGACTCGACGGAGAAGTAGGTGTCGCCCTCGAGGTCGTAGGCGGCGCCCAGGTCCCGCAGCCGCTCGACGAGCGGCACGATGCCCGGTATCGACTCGACGGCTCCGATGTAGTGCCGCGGCGGCAGCAGCCGCAGCGCGGTCATGTCCTCGCGGAACAGCGCGGTCTCGCCCTGCGCCAGCTCGACCCAGTCCTTGCCGTCGCGCTTGGCGCGCTCCAGGAGCGGGTCGTCCACGTCGGTCACGTTCTGCACGTAGTGGACCTGCCGCTTGGTGTCGAGCCACACGCGCTGCACGAGGTCGAACGCGTTGTAGGTCGCCGCGTGACCCATGTGGGTCGCGTCGTACGGCGTGATGCCGCAGACGTAGATACGGGCGACGGGACCGGGGTCGAGGGTGACGAGGCCACCGGTCGCGGTGTCGTGGATCCGGAGGTCGCGGCCCTCACCAGGCAGGGCGGGAACCTCAGAAGCGGGCCAGGCATACATGTCTTGAGCCTAACCGGACGCCCCTTCCGCATACGACCCAGGGCAACGAGATCTTCAACAGGTTTCCCCAGGCCCTACCAGGGGCAGCCCCATGGCGCCCCTTACGCCAGGAGCGGGTGACTCACACCGGCGGCCACGGAATGGCCGGCCACTCCCCCGACGGCCCCGGGTGCCGCCCCGCGGCGAGCAGCGCGGCGACCCGCTCCCGAACGGCGTCGACCTCCGCGGGGGTCAGCAGCTCCCCGAGCCGCCCGGCGAGCGGCTCCCCCGCCGCCAACCCCTCCCGCAGGGAGCCCAGCGCGTCCACCGCCTCCTCGGGCAGCTTCTCCCCGGCCCAGCCCCACAGCAGCGTCCGCAGCTTGTCCTCGACGTTGAACGTGACCCCGTGGTCGATCCCGAAGAGCCGCCCGCCGTCACCGAGCACCAGATGCCCGCCCTTGCGGTCGGCGTTGTTGATCACGGCGTCGAGGACGGCGAGCCGCCGCAGCCGGGCGTCGTCCGCGTGCACGAGCAGCGCCGTACGCCCCTCGCCCACCTGGGCGAACCCGACGGCCTTCCAGCCGTCCCCGGGCTCGTCGCCCTCGACAAGGGCGAGCAGCCCGGCCCCGTCGGCACCCTTGCCGTCGGCCGAGGCGTCCTCGTCCTCGGCATCGGCATCGGCATCGGCATCGGCATCGGCATCGGCATCGGCTGAGGCGTCCTCCCCGGAGGCCTCCGCCCCGACCCACAGCTGGACCATGCCCTCCCCGTAGGGCCCGTCCCGCAGCACGGTGGGCGGCACGAGCCCCCATCCGAGCGCTTCGGAGACCTCGTACGCGGCGACCTCCCGCTGTGCGAGCGTCCCGTCGGGGAAGTCCCACAGGGGCCGCTCCCCGGCGACGGGCTTGTAGACGCAGGCGGCGCTCTGCTCCTCGTACACGACCGTGCAGTAGAGCACCGCGTTGGAGGCCTCCCGGATCTGCCCGCGCACGGTCAGCTCACCGTGGGTGAGCAGCTGGGCGGCGCTCACGCGTCCCGCCGGTATCCGTTCTGGCGCGGGCATACGTGTCCTTCCGGGTCGAGCGGCAGGCTGCACAGCGGGCACGGCGGACGCCCCGCGTTCACGACGTCGAGGGCACGCTTGGTGAAGGCCCGGGCCTGGGCGCCGGTGAGGCGCACCCGGAGCATCGGGGGGCCGTTCTCCTCGTCCTGCAGGAGCCTTTCCTCGGCCTCCGCCAGGTCCTCCTCGGAGTCCGCGTCCAGCTCGACGAGGGCCTGCGCCTCCACGATCATGCGCTCCTCCTCGCCGTCCCAGGCGAGCGCCATCGTGCCGACCCGGAACTCCTCCTCGACGGGCGAGTCGAGCGGCGCGCTGTCGGTGATCTCGGCGGGTGCCACGGCGGGCACCGCCGCGCTGCCGCCGCTGCGCCGCACGACCTCGTCGAGCAGCTCCTCCATACGCTCGGCGAGCGCGGCCACCTGGGTCTTCTCCAGGGCGACGCTGGTCACACGGACCCCCGCGGAGGCCTGGAGGAAGAAGGTACGCCGACCGGGGAGCCCGACGGTTCCGGCGACGAAGCGTTCCGGCGGGTCATAGAGGAACACCTGACGGGACACGTCCTGTCTCCATTGGAATCGACTGCATGTACTTGGCGCGACCACTGCACCCTACTGCGGGCGACGATCACGGTGCGCCCGCGTCGCCGCCCACCTGTGCGTCGTCGCTCGCGGGTGCCTCGCGCGGGGCGAGCGACCCGAAGTCGCCGGTGTCCCCGAGGCGTACGAGGAAGGGCCGCAGCCGGGTGAAGCGGATCGCCGTGACGGAACAGGGCTCTACGGAGATGCGCTGGAACAGGTCCAGGTGCAGCCCGATGGCGTCGGCGACAAGGGACTTGATGATGTCGCCGTGGGAGCACATCAGATAGACGGCGTCGGGGCCGTGGTCGCGCTCCACGCGCGCGTTCCACTCGCGTACGGCCTCCGCGGCCCGCGTCTGCATGGCCCGCAGGGACTCGCCGCCGGGGAAGGCGGCCGCGGACGGGTGCTGCTGGACGACCTCCATCAGGGGCTCGTCCGCGAGCTCGGCGAGCTTGCGGCCCGACCAGTCGCCGTAATGGCACTCTCCGATGCGTTCGTCCGTGTGGACGCCCGCCCCGGGGCGGGCGGCGAGCAGCGGCGCGAGGGTCTCCTGGCAGCGCTGCAGCGGGCTGGTGACGATCTCGGCGAGCGGCAGCGCGGCGAGCCGCCCGGGCAGTGCGGCGGCCTGCTCGGCGCCGCGCTCGTCGAGGCCGACGCCGGGCGTCCATCCGGCGAGCAGACCCGCGGTGTTGGCGGTCGAGCGTCCGTGGCGGACGAGGATCAGCGTGGGCATGCGGGTCAGCCTAAGCCGCCGAGGGGGTGCGGCAGGGGCCGAGCCCCGGAAGAATGCGCAACGTGATCGTGGACTGCGCCACCTATCGGCACGGCCGCCGCGTCCAGGGCCCGGCGGACTTCTCCGACGCCCTGGACTCGGCGCGGGCGGCCGGGGACGCGTTCGTCTGGATCGGCCTGTACGAGCCGACGGAGGACGAGTTCGACCTGGTCGCCAAGGAGTTCTCGCTGCACCCGCTGGCGGTGGAGGACGCCTTGAAGGCCCATCAGCGGCCGAAGCTGGAGGTGTACGACGACTCGGCGTTCCTGGTCCTGAAGCCGGTGGTGTACGAGCCGGAGAGCGACGCCGTGTCGTCCGGCGAGCTCATGATCTTCATGGGCGACTGCTTCGTGGTGACCGTCCGTCATGGCGAGGGCGCGCCGCTCAGCGCCGTGCGCCACCGGCTGGAGGCCGAGCACGAGGTGCTCGAACACGGGCCGACGGCGGTGCTGTACTCCATCGCCGACGCCGTGGTCGACCACTATCTGGAGGTCGCGGCCGAGCTGCAGACGGACCTGGAGGTCCTGGAGGCGGAGGTCTTCTCGCCGGACGGGGGCGGCTCCCGGAACACCGCGTCCCGGGTCTACCGGTTCAAGCGGCAGATCCTGGAGTTCCGGCGCGCCACGGGCCCGCTGGCGATGCCGCTGGCGCGCCTCGCGGGCGTGGGCCCGTTCGGCCGCGCGGTGCCGTTCGTGGACGAATCCGCGCAGCCGTACCTGCGGGACGTCAATGACCATCTGCTGCGCGTGAACGAGTCCGTGGAGGGCCTCGACCGCCTGGTGACGGACATCCTGTCGGCGCATCTGGCGCAGATGAGCGTGCGGCAGAACGACGACATGCGGAAGATCTCCGCGTGGGCGGCCATGGCGGCGGTGCCCACGATGATCGCGGGCATCTACGGCATGAACTTCGACCACATGCCGGAGCTGCACTGGTGGTGGGCGTACCCGGCGGTGATCCTGCTCATGGTCGTGCTCGAGGTGAGCCTGTTCCGGCTGTTCAAGCGGCGCGGGTGGCTCTAGCGCTCCGCCCCCCGGGGCCCCGGGGGTTCGTGTGGTCAGGCGAACTCCGCCGCGGAGGTGGCCGGTCCGCCCAGCGCGTCGCGCCGCTCCGGCATCTTCAGGGACACCATCCGCCGCCAGCCGCCCGCGCGTTCGTACGCGTACATGGCGTGGATGCCCGCCATGAGCGTTCTGGACTTGACCGGGGACCAGCGCAGGATGCGGCCCATGTGCTCCATGACGGCGAGGCTGACGTCGCGGTAGACGCCGATCTCGGCGAGCGCGCACTCGCGCAGGGTGCTCTGGATGGTGCGGCCGTGCCCGGCGTGGGCGAAGCGCAGCAGTTCCTCGTGGCAGTACGCCAGGTGGTTGTCCTCGTCGTTCGAGATCATCTTCACGGCCTTGCCGACCTCGGGGTCGTCCCCGAAGTACTTGCGGAGCATGACCATCTGGTCGGCGGCGCGCTGCTCGGTGACGCGGCTGTGCGAGAGGTACGTGACGATGTCCTGCTCGGTGAGCGGCTGGTCGGCGCGGAGCTTCTCGTGCGCGAGGCCGATGCCGCGGCGCTCCAGGAGCATCGTGTAGTCGGTGGCGGCGGGGACGTCGACGGGGTCGAGGCCGCGCTTGCGCAGCAGCGCGTTGAAGATCCGTCCGTGCTTGTCCTCGTCGGCGCCGTGCCGGGCGATCTTGGGCGCGAGCTCGCGCTGGCTGTCGGGGACGAGCGCTGCGATGCGCCCGTTCTCCCAGCCGCCCTGGGACTCTCCGCTCGCCGCGATGGAGCAGAACAGCCGGAACGACTCGTCGTTGTCGAGGATCTCCTGGAAGAGACTCCGGGCCGAAAGCATCGCAGGCACCTCCATGCCGTCACTGACCACACAGACTTCCGCAAAGAACGAGTCAAATGCGCAGCACGCCATCAGGCAACAGGTGTATCCGACAGCTCAGCCAAACGAAGGACACACAGGGCCGAAAGGGGCGGATGGACAGTCCCGGACGGGAAGCCTCCGGGGCCGTAACCGGAGGGCTCGTCGCGGCGTTGTGCTCCATGACGGCCGTGGCGGGGAAGACCCCCGAGCCCCCACCACGGCCGCGGAAATCTCCCGCTACGCGAGCCCGGCGCGCTCCAGGGCCTCGGTGCCCGCGCGCAGCGAGGCCAGCCGCTCCTCCACCGTGAAGCCCGCGGGCGCCAGCGTGAGCGTGGTGACACCGGCCTCCGCGTAGGCCCGCATCCGGTCCGCGATCCGGTCCACGGAGCCGAGCAGGGTGGTGGAGTCGATCAGGGAACGCGGCACGGCGGCGGCCGCGCCCTCCTTGTCGCCGGACAGGTACTTGTCCTGGATCTCGGCGGCCTCCTTCTCGTACCCCATGCGCTGCGCGAGCTGGTTGTAGAAGTTCTGCTTCCGGCTGCCCATGCCGCCGACGTACAGCGCCGTGTAGGGCCGGAACATGTCGGCGAGCGCGCCGATGGCGTCGTCCCCGTCCTCACCGAGCGCGAGCGGCACCGTCGGCACCACGTCGAAGCCCTCCATGGTCTTGCCCGCCTTCTCACGCCCGGCCCGCAGATGGCGCAGCGCGGTCTCCTCCAGGTGCTCGGCGGCCGGGAAGATCAGCAGCGCGCCGTCGGCGATCTCACCGGTCTGCTCCAGGTTCTTCGGCCCGATCGCGGCGATGTACAGCGGGATGTGCTCGCGCTGCGGGTGCACGGTCAGCTTGATCGGCTTGCCCGGGCCGCCCGGCAGCGGCAGCGTCCAGTGCTCGCCCTCGTAGCTGAGGCGCTCGCGGGTCATGGCCTTGCGTACGATCTCGACGTACTCCCGGGTGCGGGCCAGCGGCTTGTCGAACTTGACGCCGTACCAGCCCTCGGAGACCTGCGGCCCGGACACGCCGAGCCCGAGCCGGAACCGGCCGCCGGACAGCGAGTCGAGGGTGGCCGCCGTCATCGCGGTCATCGCGGGCTGGCGCGCCGGGATCTGGAAGATCGCCGAGCCGACGTCGATCCGCTCGGTCTGCGCCGCCACCCAGGAGAGCACGGTGGCCGCGTCCGAACCGTAGGCCTCGGCCGCCCAGCAGACCGCGTAGCCCAGCTTGTCGGCCTCCTTCGCGACGACGAGATTGTCCGCGTCCATCCCGGCGCCCCAGTAGCCGAGGTTGATCCCGAGCTGCATGGCCGAATCCCCTTACCCATGAGTAACGTGCCTGTTCCGGGACTGTAGCGCGCGGGCGGGCGATCCGGCAGGGGCGGGCGGCGGTCCCGCCGGGGGTCGGGTGCGGGGTGGCCTGGGCCGGGGTGCGGGGCGGTCGGGCCTGCCGGGAGCTGTTCCCCGAAGGGGTTCATGAGTTGTCCACAGGCACGGCTTTGTCCACACGCACACCCAGCGCTGAGGCATGGCCAGTAATCTCGCCGCCATGGAGCAGAGGCATCTCGGCCGAACAGGTCTGCGCGTGTCCCGGATCGGACTCGGCACCCTCACGTGGGGGCACTCCGACGAGATCGGGGAGAACGACGCCGCGGACCTGCTGAAGGCCTTCTGGGAGGCGGGCGGCACCCTCGTGGACACGGCCGATGTGTACGGCGACGGGGAGGCCGAATACCTCCTCGGACGACTCGTCGAACGCCTGGTGCCGCGGCGCGATCTGGTCATCGCGACGAAGGCGGGCAGCGTGCCCGACCCCGACCGCCGCTTCGACGGCTCGCGCGGCCATCTGCTGTCCGCGCTCGACGCCTCCCTGGCCCGCCTCGGCACGGACTATGTGGACCTGTGGCAGATCCACGCCTTCGACAGCGACACCCCCCTGGAGGAGACGCTCCAGGCCCTGGACATCGCGGTCAGCAGCGGCCGCGCGCGCTACGCGGGCGTCTCCAACTTCAGCGGCTGGCAGCTCGCCAAGGCCGCCACCTGGCAGCTCGCGGCGGCCGGCACCCGCACCCGCGTCGCCAGCACGCAGATGGAGTACTCCCTGCTCCAGCGCGGCGTCGAGCGCGAAGTGCTGCCCGCCGCCCTCGACCTCGGCGTCGGCCTGCTGCCCTCGTCACCGCTCGGCCGCGGTGTCCTCACCGGCAAGTACCGCAACGCGACCCCCGCCGACTCGCGCGGGGCCTCCGAGCAGTTCGCCCCCTTCGTCGCGCCGTATCTGGACGAGGCGGCCGGGCGGGTCGTGGACGCCGTCGCGATAGCGGCCGACGGCCTCGCCGTCACTCCCCTGCAGGTGGCGCTCGCCTGGGTGCGCGACCGCCCCGGAGTGACCGCCCCGATCGTCGGCGCGCGCAACGCGCAGCAGCTCACGGCCGCATTGTCAGTGGAGACCCTTAGTCTTCCTGACGAGATCTGCCAGGCGCTCGACGACGTGTCAGCGCCCGTGCACCGCTACCCAGACCAGGACTGGAGCACGCTGTGAGTACGGAGTCCGCTGCCGCGGAGGTCGCCGAACCCGAGGCCGACGCCGAGGAAGCGCCGGAGGCCGGGGGCACGTCGTCCGGCGGGACCGCGCCGGAGGGGGGCGCCGGGGACGCCGGGGAGGAGTCTGCGGGCCCGGACGATCTGGCCGACACTGAGGGCCCGGAGGACCCTGCGGACCCTGAGGGCTCGGACGACTCGGAGGACTCGGCGGGGGCTGCTTCCGAGGATGCTGGTGGCGCCGGGGACGATGCCGGGGGCAGCGGTGCCGAGGCCGGTGGCGGCGAGGGCCAGGAGGGCAGCGCGGACGGCGGGGACGCCGGTGTGTCCGAGGCCGAGGCCGAGCTCGCGGCACAGCGGGAGCTGCGGGAGCGGATCGAGCAGCGCAAGGCCAACAAGCAGGGGCCCGTGGCGGCGGGCGCGAAGCTTCAGGGCACGGCGGCCGACCTGCTGGCGGCGGTGCGGGCCGTGGAGAGCGGCGAGAAGCCCGTCGCGTCCGCGTTCCGCGAGCCCGCGCCGGTCGCGCCCCAGCGGCCCGCCCCCGAGCCCGTGCGGCGGCCGGTGGCCGAGGCGCCGTCCGGGGCTGCCCCCGCGCCGGAGACCGTCGAGGCGGTGGCGGCGGTGCTGGCCGAGGGCGGTGCGCCCGCGGTGCTCGCGGCCCGGGCGGCGGCCGTGCTCGGCGAGGGCGCGGACGGCGTGCTGCGTGCCGACCCCTGGCAGTTGCTGCGGGTCGCCGGGGTGCGGCCCGAGCAGGCCGACGGGTTCGCGCGGGCGCTGCTCGGCCCGGACTGCGGTCCGGGTGACGAACGCCGGGGCTGCGCGCTGACGGTGTGGCTGCTCGAACAGGCCGCGCTCGCCGGGCACACGGCGCTCGAATCGTCGGCGCTCACCGCGGCGCTCGCGCAGCGCGGGGTGCCGGAGCCGGACGAGGCCGTGCAGTCGGCCCTCGCGGAGGGCGATGTGCTGGTCTTCCAGGACGCGCTGGACGAGGTCCCCGGGGCCGCCCCGGCGCGGCCCGCCCCGACCGGCGACGACACCGAGGACGACCAGGAGGCGGCGCCCCCGGTCCGCGTCCTGCTCGGCCTGGAGCGGTACGCCCTCGCGGAGGAGAGCCTGGCCGACGGCCTCGCCCGGGTCATGAACTCACTGCCGGAGGGCGGGGGTTCGGGCACGAGGGCCGGTGGCTCGGGTGCTGAGGACGAGAGCTCGGGCCGGGAGAGCGACAGCTCGGGGGCGGAGGGCGACGGCTCACAGTCGGAGGACGACGGCTCTGGTCCCCAGGGCGACGGCGCGGGCCCGAACGTCGACGGCCCGGGTCCCTCGGCCGCCGACTGGGAGTCCGCGGCGGCCGCCACCAAGGGTTCCGCGGCCGACCTGATCCGCGCCGTGGCCGCGCACGGCCTGGTGCTGCACACGGGCGGCGAGGCTGCCCGCGCCGAGCCCGCCGCGCTGGTGGCGGCGGCCCGGGCGCTGGGCCTGCGGGTGTGCGCGGCGACGCACAGCGCGGAGGGACAGCGGAGGCTGGCCGAGGGCCTGGGTGGCGGTGCCGGTGGGGCCGGGGCTCGCGGGAGTGCGGGGGCCCGGGCTCACGGGGGTGCCGACGGAGACGGTGTCCGCGAGGGCGCCGAGCGTGCTGGTGTACGCGGGGACGCGACCGCGTCGGGCGACCGGGGGGACGGATCTGCCGCCGCCTCGGCGGCCCGGATGGACGGGCACGCAGGCGCGGAGGTCGACGGCGTCCCGGCGGCGAGGCGCACAGCCGAAGGTGCCGCCGACGCGGTGGCCGGGTCGGCCGGTGCGGCTGAGGCGTCCGGTGCGTCCCGTGAGGTCGGTGCGGCCGAGGCATCCGCTGCTGCCGAAGCCACCGGTACGCCCAACGCATCCGGAACCACCGGAACCACCGGAACCACCGACGAAGCCTCCCCCGCCGTGACCGTCGCCGGTCTCCTCTCCGGGCGCCAAGGGCCGGGGCGGGACGCGGACGGCGCGCTCGCCCTGGACCTCCTCGTGGTCCTGGACGCCCCGCAGTTGGACGTGGAGACGGCCGCGATGCTCGTGGAGTCCCTTCCGGACGGCGCCCGGCTCGTGCTCAGCGGCGACCCGGGAGTGCTGTGGTCCGCGGGCCCCGGCCGGGTGTTCGCGGACCTGCTCGCGGCCCGCTGCTGCCCGCAGGTCGTCTCGCGCACGCCGGACCCCGGTCCCATCGGCGAGCTGGTGTCCGGCATCGGCGTCGGCGAGCTGACCCAGGTCGAGGCGCCCGGCAAGGAGGTCGTGATCGTCCCGGTGCGGGACGCGCCCGACGCGATCCACCGCACGGTGCAGTTGGTCGCGGATTCGGTGCCGCGCGCCATCGGCGTACCGGCGGGACAGACGCAGGTGATCACGCCGGGCCACGGCGGCGCGGCGGGTACCCGCGCGCTGAACGCGGCGCTGAAGGAGCGGCTGAACCCGGGCCCCGGCCGGTTCGGCGGCTTCGACCCCGGTGACCGGGTCGCCTACGCCCCGGTGCCGGGCCGCACGGCGCTCGGCCGGGTGGTCGGCGCGGACGCAGAGGGCCTGCGCCTGGAGTGCGAGGGCACCCCCGTCGCCGTACCGAAGGAGCGGGTGGAGCAGTCCGTGCGGCACGCCTGGGCGCTCACCGCGCACCAGGCGACGGGCCGCCGCTGGCCCGCGGCCGTGGTGGTCCTGCCGGGCGACGCGGCGGGCGCCCTGACCCGGCCGTGGGTCTACACGGCCTTCAGCCGCGCCGAGCGCCATCTCTCGGTCGTCCAGGGCGTCGCCCAGTCCCTGCCCCAGGCCGTGGCCGAGCGCCCCGCCAAGGAGCGCACGACCCGCCTGCGTACGCTGCTGCGTCCGCAGGCCCCGGCAGCGGGCTAGCCCTTACGCGGCGCGAGGCCCCGACCCCCGTCCAGGGGGCCGGGGCCTCGCTCACCCGGCCCGGGGCCTCGCTCACCCGGCCGAGGCCCCGGAGCCGAGCGAACCCGCCCCCGGACAGCCCCTCCCAGCGACCCGACCAGCGACCCCTCCTAGGCGCCGCCCACACCCTTCCCCCGCTCGACGACCTCCACGTCGTCGGCGTCATCGCCGTCGTCCACCTCATCCACGTCGTCCGGATCGAAGTCGATGTCCGTGTCGATGTCCGTATCGATGTCCGAGTGGAGGTCGGTATCGAGGTCGGCGTCCAGATCGCCGATGCCGGTGTGCGCGTCCGGGCCCCGGCGGGCGCCGCCCACGCGGCTCGCCGCGGCGTCCAGGTCGTCGTCGAGATCGTCGTCCGTCTCGTCGTCGAAGACCGCGCTGACGTCGAAGCGGCAGACCACCCGCGGGGAGTCGGGCTGGTCGAACGGGGACTCCAGCCACTCGCCGGGCTCCGCGGGCTCGTCCGCCGCGGTGACCCACAGCGTGGAGTCGCCCTCCTCCAGGCCGAACTCCTTGTGCCGGGAGGCGATCTCGTCCGGCTCGAACTCGCCGAAGAGCAGACCGAGCGCGCCCGGCACGGTGCCGGCGAGCCGGTCGGACTCGGCGGTGACGTCGTCGTCCGCGGCCTCGACCCGCGCGGCCTGGGCCAGGAGTCGCTGCGGCTCCGCGACGGCGTAGTCGCGGCGGATCAGCACGCTCAGGGCGTTCGGCTCCGCGGGTCCCTGGTACGGCGGCAGGGTGTCCTCCGCGCCGGGGATCTCGAAGGGGGTGACCTCGTCGTAACGGTCGTAGAGCAGCTCGTCGTACGCCTCGGCCGCGGCGGCCAGCTCATTGAACGCTTCATAGACGTCGGGATCGTCCTCGCCCGACCTGCGTTCGACCGCCGCAAGGTGGCGGTCGAGCGCGGTCTTGACCGCCTCGGCGGCGGCGCGTACCTCGGCAGCGGTGGGCTGCGCAGCATCAGACATAGTGCAGACGCTATCCGTACCGGGCCCGTGCCCGCACAATAGATGCGATGCCGGAATACGAATTTGTCGACGTGTACGTTCCGCGCGGGGTCTCCCGCAAAGAAGCCACGCGTCTGCTGACCGACCACGCAGAGTACGGACACTGGGAGTTGGACCGCCTCAGCCTGCACGCCGACGGCAGTCGGCGGGTGCGGCTCAGACGGCGCATCATCCGCCAGATAAGGGCCACTTGGTGAGCCGGGGACGGCCATCCGGTGTCCGGCGGAGGGTGCGAAAACGGAGCGGGCCCCGCGATCGCGGGGCCCGCTCCGTTTTCACCTGATGGCGCCTGACGCATACGCCCGGCATCCGCACCGGGGCCGTTCGCCCGGTGGTGCGCCGGTCCCGTTCACGGGGCAGTCGTGCGCCCGGACGGCCCGGTCACCGAGTCGTCTCAGGCACGTGCCCTGCGGTACAGGACGGTGCCCGCGAGCAGCATGCCCGCGCCGACCGGCAGCGCGACGCCGACCGGCAGGGAGCTGCCCGTCTGCGCGAGCTGGTCCTTGCCCTTGGGCGGCGTGATCATGTGCGCCTCGGGCACGTTCGGCCCGGCCGCCGGACGCTCCGGCTTGTGCTGCGCGGGCGAGACGGGCTGGCCCGGCTTCCCGGGCTGCTGGGGCTTGCCCGGCTGCTCGGGCTTGACGCCGTTGCCGGGCTGCTGCGGCTTGCCCGGCTGTTCCGGCTTGCCGGGCTGCTCGGGCTTGCCCGGGTGGTGGGGCTTCGTGGGCGGCTTGCCACCGGTGTGGCTGCCGGATTCGTTGCCGCACTCGTTGCCCACGGCGGCGTTGCCCGCGCCGCCGAGGTTGACGCTGTTCCCGCAGACGTTGACCGGGGCGTCGACCGGCAGCTGCACGCTGTTGCCGGAGCCCACCCCGGGCGAGTTGCTCGTGCCGCCGTCGCTCGTGGCGCCGCCGCCCGAGGGCTTGCCGCCGTGGTCGTCGCCGTAGCCACCGCCGCCGTGCCGGGCGTCGGAGGTGTTGGCGCACTTGTTGCCCGCCGCCGGGTTCAGGCCGCCGATGACGTTCACGGTGTTGCCGCAGACATTGACCGGTACGTCCACGGGGAGCTGAACGGAATTGCCCGACAGCACGCCGGGAGATTTCGAACTGCCGCCCTGGGCGTTGGAGTCGGCCTGCGCGTAACCACCAGAGACGGCGAGTACGCCAGTGGCGGCCGCCACGGTGATCAGGCCTTTGCGCGTGACCTGTCGCATAGCTTGTTCCTGCCTTGCCTTCCGGAAATGCGCACGGGCCCAGTGCGCCGTGCGCCCAATGCCTGTCGGCCCCGGAGCGCATGACACGCACTCCGGGGCCGACAGAATTCAGACCCTCATGGGGTGAGGCCCCTCACGGGGTGAGGCACAGCGGCGTCACTTGTTGACGCAGTAGTTCCCGAAGGCGGGGTTCAGCAGCCCGATCACGGAGATCGTGTTGCCGCACGCGTTCACCGGCACGTGCACGGGGACCTGGACGACGTTGCCCGACGCGACGCCCGGGGAGCCCACAGCGGCGCCCTGCGCACCGGCGTCGGCAGCGGCAACGCCCGCACCCGCGAGCACCAGACCGCCGGTGGCCACCGCAGCGGCAACGATCTTCTTGATCATCATTCCTCCTAGTTGGCAAATGCGGTCCCAGCCGCGGACCGCACCCCCTGTAACGAAGGAGGTAGTTGAGGGCTACGAGAGCAAGACTGCTTTCACTCTTTTCGGTCAATTGCGCACGCGCTGCCGATTATTGGAGTTTCGTTTCGGCACGCGCCCGCGTACACAGAAGGCCCTACATGTACCGACATACGCACCGGCACGCGCGCCGACACGCGCATCGGCCGCCCTCTGAACTCAGGAAGCGTCGATGAACCGGTCGAGCACCCGGACCCCGAACTTCAGGCCGTCCACCGGCACCCGCTCGTCCACGCCGTGGAACATGCCCGCGAAGTCCAGCTCCGGCGGCAGCTTGAGCGGCGCGAAGCCGAAGCCGCGGATGCCGAGGTCGTCGAAGGACTTGGCGTCCGTGCCGGCCGAGAGCATGTAGGGCACGGCCCGCGCGATCGGGTCCTCCGCCTGCAGTGCCATCTGCATGGCGTCGACGAGGGCACCGTCGAAGGTGGTCTCCAGGGCCTTGTCCGCGTGCACGTCCTCACGCTTGACGTTCGGGCCGAGGATGCGGTCGAGGTCGGCCAGGAACTCCTCCTCGTACCCCGGCAGGAAACGGCCGTCGACGTGCGCGGTGGCCTGTCCGGGGATCACGTTCACCTTGTAGCCGGCGCCGAGCTGGGTCGGGTTGGCGGTGTTCTGCAGGGAGGCGCCGATCAGCTTGGCGATGCCGCCGAGCTTGGCCAGCGTGTCGTCCATGTTCTCCGGGTCGAGCTCGGTGCCGAGGGCGTCGCCCAGCTCGTCGAGGAAGTGCCGCAAGGTCTTGGTGACCCGCACCGGGAACTTGTGCCGCCCGAGCCGCCCCACGGCCTCGGACAGCTCCGTGATGGCGTTGTCCTTGTGGATCATCGACCCGTGTCCGGCGCTGCCGTCCACGGTCAGCTTCATCCAGTGCATGCCCTTCTGCGCCGTCTCGACCAGATACAGCCGAAGCTTCTCGTTGACGGTGAAGGAGAACCCGCCGACCTCGCTGATCGCCTCGGTCACGCCCTCGAAGAGGTCCGGGTGGTTGTCGACGAGATAGCGCGCCCCGTACGTACCCCCCGCCTCCTCGTCAGCGAGGAAGGCCAGCACGATGTCCCGCGGCGGCTTGCGGCCGCTGCGCAGCCGGTCGCGTACGACCGCGAGGGTCATCGCGTCCATGTCCTTCATGTCGACGGCGCCCCGGCCCCACAGGCAGCCGTCCGCGACCTCGCCGGAGAAGGGGTGGTGCGTCCAGTCCTGGGCATTGGCGGGTACGACGTCGGTGTGGCCGTGGATGAGCAGCGCGGGCCGCGAGGGGTCCTCGCCCTCGATGCGCGCCACGGTGGACGCACGCCCCGGGTGCGACTCGAAGATCCGCGGCTCGAGCCCCACCTCCGCGAGCTTCTCCGCGACGTACTCGGCCGCCTTGCGCTCCCCCGGGCCCGAGTGATCGCCGTAGTTGCTGGTGTCCATCCGGATCAGGTCCCGGCACAGGTCGACGACCTCGTCCTCGCCGGAGACGGCACGCGCCCCGTCCGCCCTGCCGCCCGTGGTCGGCTCGCTCACGCTGTTCCTCCCGCTGTCGCACTCTGGGTCCCTCCCATCCTCCCGCGCCGACCGCCCGGACCCAAGGGCGGGCGCCCCTCGTCATACGCCGTTCACCCCCGGGACCTGCGTGATCAGGAGCCCTCGAATGTTTGCTATGGTTTTCCACGTCGCCGCGGGAAACCGCGACAGACCACCGGTCCGGGTGGCGGAATGGCAGACGCGCTAGCTTGAGGTGCTAGTGCCCTTTATCGGGCGTGGGGGTTCAAGTCCCCCCTCGGACACCAGCAAGAACAGCCCCTCTCGAGGGGCTTTCTTCATTTCCGGGCAGTGGCGTGACCAACCACGTGACCAACGGCCCAGAGAGTCCCCTGGTCAGACCAGGGATGCGAGACCGAGCCGGGACGCGCTGGACGCGGCCAGCTTCTTGGCTCCCTCGGCGCGACGCCTGCCGTAGCGCGTCATGGTGTAGCCCGGCGAGTGGTGCCGGGCGTTGGCGGAGACCTCTACCGGGTTCTCGTGGTTGTCGAGATCATTTGTGATCTTCGATGCTCGCCAGTCATGCAGTCGGAAGCCGTCCGGCAGCTTCATCCGTGTGCGGGCTGTGCGCCAGCGGGCAGAGACCTTCTCCGGGTCCTGCGGGCCGCCCGCCGCGCGCCCCTTCCGGAGCTTGAAGCCGTCACGGGCGAAGACCAGGCCGTGGTCCACCCACAGGGGGCCAAGGCGTTCCTTCTCGGCTTGCTGGCGCTCCCGCTGCCACTTGAGGACGTTCATCAGGGCTTGGTCGACGTAGATGATTGCGTTGTCGTCTCCGTCCTTGGTGAGCTTGCGCAGCCGGTAGGTGTTGCCTTCCTCGACTACGACCCAGGCCAGTTCGATGGCGCAGTCGTCCCAGTGGATCAGGTCCCACATCCAGCCCAGGGTCTCGCTGCGGCGGCACGATGTCGCCGCGTACGAGGTCCACAGCGGGGCGTCTCTCAGGCAGTGATGGGTCAGCCCGTCACAGGCCCTGTTGCCGCACGGCTCCCATATCTGGCCCAGGAAGCTTGCTGTCTCCTGATCATTGAGCGTCGGGAAGTCTGGCTGAGCCGCCTTGATCTGCCGTTCTGTGGGCGGGTTGGCGGTGTGGGCCGGGTTGACCGTCAGGAGCTTCCTGGGGCCGGTGACGGAGTCCAGGGCGGCAGAGATGATGTTGTGGACGTGACGGACGCTCTTGGGGCCCAAGGGCTTGTTCTCGTTGGCCTCGACGGGCTTGACCTCCAGCAGCCGGTACAGCTCGTCCAGGCGCTCGTCTGTCACCTCCACTACCTTCACCGTGCCTATGTGCGGCTTGATGTGCAGCCGGATCTTCGGCTCGTAGCCCTCCCGGGTGGTGCCCTCACCCCGGTGCTTGGCGAGCCATGAGTCCATGAGCTGTCCCATGGTCAGGTCTGACCGAGGGGTGAGCGTTCCTGCCTCGTGGTCGCTGAGCCAGCGGCGTAGCGCCCGCTCCGCCTCGGTCTTGGTCTTGAACTCTCGGCCTATCCAGTAACGCTCCTTCTTGCTGGTCGCCGGATTGAAGTGAAGGGGCGTGCGGACGCCCCAGGTGTTGGGTCTGCCCTTGCGCGGGATCTCCACCGGAGTCCCCCCGAGTCTGTTTCCGCGCTTTGCCACGTGAGTTGGTCGCCTTCCTTCTAGTCGAATGGGCCAGCCTTGCGGGCGTTCCAGATGGCTTGGCACCGAGCAGTGATCTGGTTGTCCGTGTCGATGAACCCGAGTTCCCTTAGCTTCGCGATGCGGGTGGACACAGAGGACTGCCGCACTCCTGTCCGCTCCACCAACCCCTTGACCGGCGACTTGCTGATTTCGCAAATGAGCATCCAAGCCACGGCCCACTCCGCGTAGTCCGCATCAGAACGGCACTGTCGCGGCAGGTCACTGAAGGGATTCCCCCACACCTCAGCGAGGGTCAGGTCCTCCCTCACTCTGGCCAGCAGGCTCCTGGCCTGCGCCTTGACCTCCCCGAGCGGGTAGGAGCGCAGGACGTCGACCGGCACCCCTCCAGCCGTGCCTTCAGCCTCTGAGTCACCGAGGATCACCGTCACCTCTCCAGGCCCCTCATACGGGGCCCACAGCGGGCACACGGCACGCAGTAGCCAAGGCCCTCGCCACTCCTCCCAGACGAGCGCGCGAGGGTCGTCAGGGTCGTCAAGCCGCCATCCGGGCGGCAGGTTCATGTCCACAGCCGCAAGCTAGCACGATACTGATTGACAGGGCACATCGGAACCGTCAATCTCGGACCCGTGGGACGACAGCGAGAGCACGGACGACCCACTGACCGACAGGCGCTACAGGAGGGCGATGCAGCCGAAGCTGATGACCGTTGACGACGTTGCCGAGTACTTGGCCAAGCCCCGTTCATGGGTGTACGGGAACTGGCAGCGGGAGGAGATCCCGTTCCGAAAGGTGGGCCAGGCGCTCCGGTGCCGCCCTACCGATTTGGAGAAGTGGCTTGATCGCCAGAGTTAATTGATTTGTTCGATGTGTTCTCAGGGCCCCCGAGGCGAACGGGGGCCTTTTTGTTTGCCTGTTGAGGGGACTGTATTGAGCGACTCCAGCAAGGGCTACATGACCATTCCGCCGTCCGGCGACATAGGGCGAGCACGATTGGAGAAGCAGGCGGACGCCCTCTTGGAGGCGGCCGGAGAAGAGAAGCGGGAAGGCTGGCCCACCCCTTGGCCTGAGCAAGCAGAGACGGAGTTCGAACGGATAGCCGCTGCATACTCCGGAATGCTTTCCCTGGCCGATGCCGCCCTGGCCGCCATGCAGTCTGCCCTCGACCCCGAGGCCGGGCGCAAGGAACTGCGGCGGCTGATGGAGGAGAAGCCCGGGGCCGGAGCGATGCCGACCCTCGGGCATCTGCTGGATGCCCCCTCTGCGGAGACTGATCAGAGAGCGGGCTTCACTGTCCAGCGAAAAAGCTTCCCTCCCGAACGGTGCCAGTGGCTCGGCTGCCACAAGCCGCTCTACACCTCGGAAGGGCCGCGCAAGGCGGGCAGGCCCCGGAAGTACTGCCCGGCCCACAAAGAGGCGTCCAGGGCCCGTACGCAGCGCCTGAGGAGGGCAGGCGTCCACGTGGGCAAGAACAGGAATCTGGTCTACGAGTACGACGGCCTGGAGGGCCAGGAGCTGGACGGCTACCGGGAGGTGTGGGGCCGCCTCAACACCGTGAGAGTCCAGTGACGAACGGCTGTCCCGTGGACCTGAAGCTTTAACCCTGAGCTAGTGGAGGAGTGATCCTCTGGGGCCATGCACACTCGGCGGTGTGCCTCTGGCACGGCCTGGCGGCCGGGCAGTTCCTAAGTCGTTATGAGGCTCTGCGGATACCTAGTTGACGGTTATGTGAGACGTAGAGAAATACTTCCCTCCTTGCCCTCTTGCCAGAGTTGTTCTGATGGGGGGTAAGGGGGGCAGTGTATTCTCTTACGTTTCCTGTCTCGGGTTATTCAACTACCCGCCCCTAGGCGGGACGGTAAGCAAGTAGTTGTCTATATTCGACTAACATCTCCCCCTTAAGGGGGATTGGATAAGTTAGTTGATTGATTCCATTGACCAATAAGTAGATCTAGATTGCTGAATGGTTCAGGAGGTGTCGCCTTGAGCGACATGGAAAACGGTTCTGATTCTGCGGAAGCTGGTGTCAGTTCCTCGGCTGAGGCCCCGGGGGGCGTTCCTTCGGTGGGGGATGCGAGTGCGGCAGAGATGGCACGTACCGAGCTGCGGCGGGAATATGCTGGGAGGCTGGCCCAGGCCGAACTGAAAGCTGAGGCCGTCCGGGTTGGCGTTGAATTCCCCGCTGGATTTCTTGACTTTCTGGATGCTTCCAAGCTGCTTGGAGAAGACGGTAATCCCTCGGATGAAGTGATCGCAAAGATTATTGGGCTCGGCCACCCTCCAGCCAAGAGTCCGGTACACGTATCCCTTGATATACGTCATCGACCGTAAGGAGTATTCACATGGCCTTCAGCTACCAGAATAACGCAACTCACAGTACTGTTCCTGAAATCTGGAATTCCGGACTGCTGACCCAGTTCGACCCCCTTCTCGTCTGGGCCTCGCCGCTCGCCACGAACCGGAAGTACGAAGGGGATATCAGGAAGAAGGGCGATACGGTCCACATCAACTCGCTCGTCAGGCCGTCGATAGGCGACTATAAGCTCCCCGAGGGTATGACTGCGACTCGACCGGAGACGGTAGACCAACGGCTACTGATCACAGAAGCCAAATACCTCCAGGTTCTCGTTGAGGACGCCGAGAACGTTCAGGGGGTCAAAGCGCTTGGTGCGCCGATTAATCAGCAGATGATCCGTGCTCTGGCACGCGAAGCAGACACTTTCATGGGAACCCTGATCGCTAAAGGTGCGTCCCCCCTTCCGTCCGTCAAGGTAACCTCCGGCAACATCCCTCAGAGTCTTTACGGGACTATCCTGGATATGATGCTGGCCCTGGATGAAAACGACATCCCGAACGATCGGCGATATGTGGTTGTCTCGCCGAGGGTGAAGCGGTACCTCGTGGAGCACCCAGCCATTGCGAACGCTGCCGCCTACGGGGAGCCTGGCGTAACCACTAACGGCGTCGTGGCACGCTTGGCTAGCTTCACAGTTGCCTCAACCACGGCCATGCCTGCCGGTGCCGACATCGTGGCAGGGCACAGGGAGTTCGCCACCTTCGCCTCCCAGTTCACCGGATTCCGTGAAGGCCAAAGCGAGCGTTTCAGGGCCGACTACATCGACACCTTGCACCTGTACGGCGGGAAGATCGTGAGGTACCCGGAACTCGACACCAAGAAGGCAGACAATACCTTTGATGAGTCGAAGCCGACTAAGGGAATCGTCAAGGCCGCTGTGGAGTGGAGTGCCTGACGTCCTGTGAGGCTTGCCCGGGGCCCCGTACAAATAGTCGGGGCCCCGGCCGGCCAGTGCTGCCAAGGAACCCGTCGACTCCCGCGGCCTGGTCCACGTCGAGCTGCTGCCTGCCGGGTCACGATGACCACCTCCAGGCCCTGACTCTCGGTCTGGAACAGCACTGCTGTGGATCTTGGTGGATAACTCCGGGGCTGTGGACAACTTCGTCACCCTCCTGAGGGAGGGGAAGCCGACTGTCGTTCTGGCAAGAATCGTGGCTCTGCCTCGATGTCAGGGCCCCTCCACACCAGGGCTTGGTCCTAACCGTCCACTTTCTGTTACCCGTTTGGCGAGGCCGGGTCGGAGAACAGGTACGTGACCGCGTTGACCGACTCGGGGGTGAGGGTGAGGAAATCCCAGAGCATGTCTGCGTCAGGGAGTCCGGATTGCGGGTTCCTCTTTTGCATCGCCTTCATTGTCTCACTTCCTCCGCCCTTTTCCTCGGTCATTTGGATGAGCATCTCGACGACGACATCTGGTTTTGCACCGTCGATTCTCACTGAACTCACTTGCCCTAGGCCGACTTCCTCCAGCGAGAACGACTGGCCTTCCTTGAGGGCGCGAGTCTCGGAGTGCCCTTTGAACCCCGGTGCACCGTAGAACGTGATCTTCATTTCCCTCGTCCCTTGCTCCGGCGTGGCAACATCGCCGAACGGCAGGATGATGCCTGCCCTCTCGGAAGACACCTTGACGCTTCTCCCCGCCAGCTCACCCGTTCGGCCTACGCCAGGTACTGACCATGGACCGTTGGTGAGCTACTGAACCGGAGGATCAAACTCGGAGTAGTTCACGGAGGCTACACATGCCTAGGCAGAAGACGGCGAAGAGTAAGCGCTCCAAGTCGGGAACAGCGAAGAAGACCTCTCCGTACAACCAGTTCATGAAGGACGAGGTGCCCAAGTACGAGACAGGCCACCCCGGGGTTACGCACAAAGAGGCGTTCAAGAAGGTCTCGGAAATGTGGAAGGACGCCAAGGAGAATCCGAGCAGGTAGACAGTGCGGCACCGGGATAGTCGGTACGCGCATACAGCAAGGCTGCCTATCGGCACCCTTGACCCTGGACGGGACACGACCTAGACCCCGGCCCTCCCTTAGGGCCGGGGTCTTCTGCTGTATCGACAGCATTGAAGAGATCGACTCAACCAACATCCCCCACCTTCAGGGGTGGGGTTGGATCAGACCAGTTGTTGTCTGTAGTAGATCGGCCGGGGTATATAACCCCGGCCGTCATCAATAATGTACGTGTCCTCTGATGAGCACTGGGACAGGCTGTGACGCAGGCAACAGAGATGATGATTCCTCACTGCCCTTGAGCTGTTCAGGTGACCTTCGATCCCCGCGACTTCTCGTAGGCGTCACGGATGTGCGCCGAGACCCGGCCGCGGTCGCTGACCTCGTAGCTGTTCTCTCGCGCCCATGCGCGAATCTCCGACGTGTCCTGGCTGCCGCCCCCGGCCTTACTCCCCTTGCCCTTGGCCCCCGAGCCGCCACGAACGCGGCGCGCACCCTTCGCATGGAAGTAGGGGTTAAGAACCTCCAACAGCTTGTCGTAGTTTTCAGGGGTCAGGTCGATCTCAATGCCTGCCCCGTTGACGAGGATGGTGTTAGTGGTGATCTCGTCCGACTCTTCGCCGCTCAGGTCATCTACGAGCGTCCTGACAACTTTCTTGGCCATGGTCGGATCGTAAACCCGTTCCTCGGCTGTAGCCACTCGGCGTCTGCGGCGAAAAATGATGAAACCCGTACACGGTCGAAGAACAGCGCCCCTGCGGTCCTCGCATAAATCTAGCTATTGCATAACCCCCGTGCGCAATGAAATAGATTAACTTTTCCGAGATCTCACATTCATCATTTCGTTATCATCTGATGCTGAGATGAGTGGAGTTTAGATATCCCGCTCACAGGGGCGGGGTCAGCAGCCGTTGAGAGCACTTCTCCGGCCGTCAGTGACTCGCTCTGCCTCATCAGCCCTGGGGGGACTGTGCGCACAACAGTTCAGGTCATCAGCTATGTGGAAAAGGTCGTCTGTGACGGGTGCCTGTCCAAGGACGGAACCCAGATAGAAGCGACCGAGACCTTGAATCTGGGTGACCGCTCGTGGGACCTGTGCCTTGAACACTCGGTGCGCTTCTCCCGGTACCTCGTGGACGCGTTGGGCTCCGGCCTGCCGGACACCGTGGCAGAGCCTGAGGCGGACGCTGAGGACGTTGATGCGCCGACGGCTGCTGAGGCCGAGGAGTCGAATGCGGATGAGGACCTGACCGACTACGTCTCTCGGATCACCGACAGCCGTAAGGCCTTCAAGGGCAAGCCGCTGAAGGCTGGCACTCAGGCCGCACAGGCTCAGTGGTCCAAGCACCGTGAGCGGCTGGCCTCGCTGCCGGACAAAGAGCGGGCCGACTACGTGAAGTGGTGTGCGGCAGAGGGCAAGGACGTCCGGCTGACGGCCTCGCACGTGGAGTTCCGAGGCTTCATGTGGGCCAACTTCCCGCACATGGCCAGGGCCTACGCCGACGCCATGCGCGGCAGACCGCAGCCTCATCAAATCAACTCGCCCGAAGGACAGGCAGCATGAGCACTCCCGATTTCTCCACGATGGCCACGGGACACATCAGGGCCGTGGTGTCCTCGCTCGCCCCGCATGTCGAGTGGTCCCCTGTCGGGCTGCTTGGGGGCCTGCTGTGTGCCTTCTCGGCGATGCTGCCCGACACTCGTGTGCAGCGTGGGTCCGGCTCGATGCCTTTGATGCTGCATGTGCTGTTATGCGGCGGCACGGGTGAGGGCAAGGGCCAGTCGTGGGGTATCGCTGAGGCCATCGCTCGGGACGCGAACCGCACCTTCATGGCGGGCAACGTCATCCACGGTGTGGTGGGTGGAGCGGGCGTCATTCAGGCTGTGGACGACTGCGGCGAACAGGCCCTGATTGTCGATACCGAGTACGCCCGCGTCCTGCGGGCCGGACGCCGACAGGCCAACCTGTCACAAGTCCTTCGTGATCTCTGGGACGGTGCCCCCGTGGCCACGTCTAGAGCCAAGGACCCGATTCAGGTCGACCGTCCGCGCGTGGCGATCATGGGGCACGTCACGCCCGAGGAGTTCCGGGCCAACCTCACCGGGACCGATCGGGACGGCGGCTCGTACAACCGGCTGCTGACCCTGCCCGTCTCTCAGGTCCGCTGGCTGAGTGAGCGGGAGCGCATGCCCGCCCACCTGATCCCTGAGGCCGGTGAACACTTCGCCAGGGCCCTGCGATACGGGCAACGGGTCGATACGGTCACGCTCGCTACGGACGCCTACGACGTGGCCGACACGATCCGGCACGACCTGTTGAGCAAGGCCCGTGAGTCGGAAGATCTCAGGCCGTTCGCTGCCCGTTGTAATGAGCAGGTGCGCCGTATCGCTGCCCTGTTCGCGCTCTTCGACCTGCGGCGCGAAATCACCCCTGATGATCTGCGCGCGGCGGCCTGTCTGGTCGCCTATGCCATGGAGACGGTGGAAGCCATCGCCACCGGCAGCGGGGGCAGGGCCAGCAAGCGTCAGCCGCTCAGTCTCGCGGAGAAGGTACGCGCCCGACTGAACCTGTTCGGCGGCTCCGCCCGCTCCTCACAACTCCTGCCCTACGTCGGAGCATCGGCCGCTGAGGTCAAGGCCCTGCCCGGCATCGTCGTCACACAGGAACACAACGGCGTCGGCCGACCGGCCGTTGTCTTCTCACTCGGTGGCGACAGTTCGGATGATGATCCGTGCACGGAACCTGGGACGGTTGAGGTCCATGCTGAGGAGGCGCCGGAAGTGGTTTCGATGGACGTCTACCGTCCGGCACCCGCTCCGGCCTCGGAGCCCACACTCAATCCGAAGCGCCCGGAACCACTCGACGCCAACCCCTTCCGAGCACTCCTCTAACCAACCAAAGAAGCGCCCCGGCCAAGATGGCCGGGGCGCTCTTGCTCTGCTTCGGCTCTACTCGGCCCGCTCGACCAAGGCGACCGATGCGCACAGGCGTCGGAACCGGCTGTGCTGGGTCCGGCCGGTGTGGCTCATACACTCCACATCCACGGCCGCGCCCTCCCTCGAAGGCGCGGCCTCCCAGCCGCACGTCAGGCACTTCGCCTCGAACGTCACCTCTGTGTCTGGGTGCTGAGTGATCCGGTGCTTCACATACCGCAGGGCCGTGCGGGTCATCGTGCGCGCTCCCCCTCATCAGGTGTGGGTGGTCGTCCGTAACCGGTTCATCTCCCGCCCCTGATGGCCCCAAGTCCCCGCACGTTGCGGTTGTGCTTGACCAGGGCAGCGAGCTGGATCTTCTCCCTGTCGTTGGCAGGGCGGACAGCCACGGCCCGGGTGTGCCAGCGGAGCCCGGACGGTCGTTCCAAGGTCACCTTGGTGCCGCGCTGTTCCTGCACGACGCCGACCAGCTGACTGCCCCTGTCGAACACCGCCATACCCGGCTCCCAGGCATTGGGTTCGACCGGCCTCGGTTCACCTGCGTTCGTCATCCTCACGCCTCCGGACTGCTCGTGATCTGGTGACTACCGTGCTGCCAGACACGAACTCGGCCCAGGGACAGGGTGGGCGAGCACTCAACTCAGGTAGGACGCCGTGTCCTGGCTCAGGTGTCGATCTCCAGGCGGACGGCCAACTCAGCGATGGGGGAACTGCGTCGCCGTTGGCGTTCCCTCAGCTCCGCTACCAGGTGTCGGGACGTGGAGTGGTACCGCATCCACTCAGGAGCCGTGCGCTCAGCCGCGAGCAGGGTCCTAGTCGCCTCGAAGTCACGGTTCATCTCTGCGTAGGCCAAGGCGACGTCCAGGTGATGACGAGCGAGCCAAGTGGGAGGGAGCGTAGCCACGTTGGTGATCCGCTTGGCATGGCTCAGAGCCTTGTCCGGCTTTCCCATGTCTACGTACGCGTTCACCGCCGCTACCCCGACGTTCGTGGGGCCGAAGGGCGTTGCGTAGTCGAGTCGGTCTGCCCCGACTCGCGCAGCCGCCGCCGTGGCGAGCGAGAGCAGGTCCTCCGCTGTATCGGACCGTTCGGCCCGGACTGCGGCGCTCGCGCCCCGAAGCAAAAGAATCCCCCACAACGACAAGTCGATGGGGGCCGAACGGAAACCGGGCTCGATGCGCTCCGCCATCCGAACAGCGACACCTTCGGCATCCGCTACGCGCCCCTGCTTGGAGAAGATCCAGGAGAGCGTGGAGACTCCGATGATCTCCAGACGTGGATCGTCCGACTGCTTCGCCGCCTCCATTGAACGTTCTAGAGCGGTGTAAGCAGCATCTTCCTTGCCGAACGCGGTGAGTGTCGTGGCGGCCACCTGGTAAGCCTCAGCCAACACCGCGTATGCCGCTGCTCGATCTTCTCCGGTGTACTCACGGACGGCAGCACGGGCATCGGCAAGGAGCGTTGGCAGGATAGCCGTGATCTTCCTCAGCTCGCCCTGGCGGCGGATACGCTCAGTGCTCCGGATGCTGTCCCGTAGTTGGGCGATTGTGGGGACTGGGATGTCCTCAGGATCGCCGACTCCCGGAAAGTTCCAGAGTGGTGTCACTGCCTGCCGCAGAGCAAGCAAGCTCGGCGGCTCCATGCCGTTGCTCGGCTCCAGCACTCTGGGGGCTCCTAGAAGGACGGATGTCTCCACGTCCAGGGCCCACGCCAACTTGTTGAGCGTGCCCATGCGAGCCGTCATCCGCTGGTTCTGCTCCAGCTTTCGGACCGTGTCCACGCTGAGATCCGCTTTCTCAGCAAGCAACTCCTGCGTCAGGCTGCGGCGCAACCGCAGCTCAACCAGCCGATCCCCAAGTGTTGTCGCCATGGCCCTGCCTGTCGGGAGAGTGAAGCGCCTAGGGCTACGGTACGCCCACGCTGGTCCGGCTGGACTGCACTCCAGGCCCCGTTGGCAACGTGACCAACGCATGACCAACAGCGGCCGGGAACAGGCAGAAACAGCAGGTGAAGGTGACCAACCTCCGTAGGGCTGAAGGGCGTTCGGAGGGTGTATCGCCGCAGGTCAACAAACGAATGAGCTGGTGTCCGAGAGGAGAGTTCAAGTCCCCCCTCGGACACCAGTAAGAACCAGCAAGAACAGCCCCTCCTCAGGGGCTTTCTTCATGTCCGGCCCCGTTCCGGCTCCCCCACCCGCGGATTCCAGGTCTGCTCAAGGTTCGTTGCACATCGGTCGTGCACCTTGAGGTGCTGTGCCACCTCATCTCCGTGGATCAGGAGGGAACCATGTCCGGACTGCGTCACCGCATCGGAGCGGCCGCTCTCGGCATCACGGTCGGCTGCACTGCCCTCGTCGCCGCGCCCGCGGCCGCGGGCGCGCACGGGAGCAAGGCTGAGGACTCCGGCTTCGCGGCCCAGGCGCGCCGTGCGGGCCTCGGCGCGCAGCGGGCCGAGGCGCTTCAGCGCAAGGTCGACGGCTATCTCGCCAAGGTGCCCGACAGCCGCCAGACGGGCGCCAACACCGTGGCCTTCCCCGGGGGCCACGTCACCGTGGGTGTACCGGGCGAGAAGCACGCCCGGGACCTGCGCGACCCGCTCCGGTCCTTCGCCGACTGCGGGACCGCGCTCTGCGGCTGGGAGAACTCGGATCGCACCACGGTCTACGTCTGGGAGGGCTGCTGGAAGCACGACGTCCGCCACCTCAACGGTCCGGGCGTCTGGTGGAACGCCCAGCGCGGCCAGATGCGGGCCCATATGTACGGAGCCCAGGGGAACCGCATCTACACCACGCCCAACGCCTACTCCGAGGACCTGACCGCGAACTGGTCGCCCGTGTACTGGCTCAAGCCGTGCGTGGCGCCCAGGTGAGGGGCAGGGCCGGGCAGCGGGGTGTGGCTACGTCCCGCCGTTGTTGGTCGGCGGGACCTGGCGCCACGGGGCGAACGCGCTCGCCTTGCGGGGGAGCAGGGCGGCCAGGTCGGGGCAGTGGCGGAGGATGACGGAGTTCATGCCGCCCTTCTGGACCCAGTCGATGCCGAGGGGGGTGTAGATCTCGGGGCGGAAGTCGACGGTGAGGAAGCGGTCGCTCTGGATGCGGCGGGTGGCCATCAGGATGAAGACGCGGAACGCGGTGTCGCTGAAGCCGAAGCCGGTGGGCGGGTTCTCGGCGAACAGGCCGACCATGGTGTCGATTTCGTCGACGGAGCTGTAGACGTCCTTCAGGCGGGCGAGGGTCTCCGGGTTCTCGGTCAGGTCCTCGAAGCTGCGGATGCGCTGTTTGTGCAGGCCCGCGCGGAAGTCGTTGTAGCGGGGCACGCCCCGGCGGCGGGTGCGGGCGAGGTCGACGACGGCGAGGTCGATCAGCTCGCCCTCGCGCTCGAACTTCTGGAGGGCGCGCGGGAAGTTGTGGAGGGTGATCGCGCCGGGGTGGGCGATGCCGAAGGAGTACAGGGTGTTGGCCAGGCCGGTCTTGCGGATGGCACCCTCGGCGGCGGCGCCGTTGATGTCGGAGAAGCCGACCGTCTCCAGGCGGCGGCCGAAGTGGTGCTCGCGCAGCTCGTAGTCGTCGGGGATGAGGGGGTGCATCCGGTAGACCGTGACGAAGTCCTCGGTGAGGGAGTAGGGGGCGGCGTGGTGGTCGGGGAGGGTCTTCGGGATGCCGGTGAGGGAGTGGGCTTCCAGGAGCCACAGGCCCAGCTTGTTGAGCCAGTTGTCGGGCGGTCCTTCCCAGTTGGTGTGCAGGCCGAGGTCGATGGCCTCGGTGGCGAGGATCGCCGGGGTCCACTCCACCGTGTGGATCTTCGCGATGAGGGCGGAGACCACGAGCCGGGCCGTGTGGTAGACGGAGTCCTCGCTCATGGAGGGGTACGTCTGCCGCAGCGCCGCGCAGACCGCGTTGTGCTCGCGGGCGAACAGGGTGTGCATCACGCTGAGGCCGAGCCACCAGTTGTCGGTGAAGCCGGACAGCGGCACGCCGTTCTGGCCGAGGGGCAGATGCCCCTCCTCCAGGCGCAGATCGGCGCCGCCGTCGGGGGCGCGCAGGAACTTCGCGGTGGCCTCGTCGGCGCCGTACACCTCGGAGCCGTCCCACCAGTGGGAGGCGGTGTTGGCGAAGAGGACGGGCGGGCGGCCGTCGGACACGTGGATGCCCTCGTTCTCGGCGAAGCGCATGACGGCCTCGGGGGGCCCGCCGGGGGTGTTCTGCCAGGACGAGCCGGGCGGCAGGGGCACCTCGACGGTCTTCGTGCCAGCGGGGTGGCGGCGGTGGTTGACCCAGTCGTGGACCTGGAACTGGATCCAGGCGGCGGCCAGGACGTTGAGGGTCGTCGCGGGCAGGAAGTTCTCGCGGTACAGGAGCTGGCGGCTGACCGTGACCGGGTTCGGGGTGTCGAAGAGGTCGGGGCGGTAGTCGGGGGCCATGTTGCGCCCGAAGGCCGCACCGACGGCCCCCATGGCGGGGGCGGACAGGTCGTTGTACGTGCCGTCGTAGGACCGGGCCGTACGCAGCCGCTCGTCCGGGGGCAGCGGCACCGGCACGGCCTTGGGGGGCGCCTCGTGCACGTCGGTGTCGATGAGGTTGAAGCGGCGCAGGACCTTCCGGAGGAAGACGAGGTTCAGGAGGCTCAGCTGGAGGGGCAGGCGGTGCCAGGGCACGGCCCGGTTCAGGGCCCGGAAGGCGGCGCCCACGGGGACGCCGAGGACCCGGTTGCGCAGCGGCTCCTCGGTGCTGAAGCGCAGGCCCTGGCGGTACGCGGCGCTCGCTTCGTAGGCGGCCTTGCGGGCGCGGTTGAGGTTGCCGAGGGGGCGGAACTCGTCGGTGGTGTACCAGGGGTTGAAGGCGCGTTCCTCCACGCGCCGCGCGGCCGAGCGGGCCTGGGCGGTGTCCAGGTCCTGGCTGGGGATGGTGAGGCGGGCGACGGGCACGGCGGGGCTGACGGCCTCGCGCCACTCCACGGCGCCGTCCTCGACGGGCGTGCGGGTCTCGTCGACGTACCGCTGCAGGCACAGCTCGAAGGCCACGTCGGCGGTGGCGAGGCGGTGGGCGAGCTCGCGGTGCAGATAGTTGGGGTCGCGGTGGTCCGGGCGCGGGGCGGGGGCGGCGCTGCCCGCCGGGCGCAGCAGGTAGCGCACGGGTCCCGCGGGGCCCCAGAGGGTGGCGCCGCGGCTGAAGTACGTCTCGCCCGCGAGGCTGTTGACGGTGTGGCGGGTGGCGGCCTGGATGTTGCGGCGCATGCGGGTCGCCGTCGAGAGGCCGACGGCGAGCGGCAGCTTGACGAACAGGCCGAAGGCTTTCTGCAGCGGGCTGCGGGCACCGGCGAGCGCCTTGGCGAAGGCGACGAACTCGCGGGCGTCCTTGGCGTGCGACACCGGCCAGTTGGTGGCGAGCAGGTCGTGGCTCTCGTCCGCGGACACCTCCACGCGCACGGCGGCGCCCCGCAGGTCCGGCGCCCCGTCGGCCTGCCCGATGCCGCTCGCGCCGGAGAGGCGGACCGTCGCGGGGTACTCGGCGCCGGGCTGGGCGTAGCCGCAGCGCAGTTCCTCCGGCAGGTCGTCGTGGAAGCGCAGGCGGGCGTTCTCCACGCCGAGCGCGGACTTGGCGTGCTGGACGCGGGCCGGTGAACCGGCGTTCGCGGCGCGCATGTTGGTCCGCTGCACCTTCATCAGCTCGCGGGCGAGCCGTTCGAAGAGGATGCGCTCCGCTTCGGGGCTGCCGCCCTGGTAGCGCTCGTAACTCTGCTCGTACTGCCCTGAGGGCTGTCCTTGCGACATCATCGGGCGCTTCCTTCGTACGGACGAGGCAACGGAGGAACGGGACGGAGATCGGGTCGGGGAACGGGGCGGGCGGCCGGGCGGGGAACGGAACACCGCGTGAACGCGAGGTGCGGGCGTACACCGCAGGGGCGTCGACGCTAGTGGCGGGCCCGTGCGGACCGCAGCGGGCGATCCCGCCTATGTGCGCGGGCCCGCCCCAACCTCGAACTGGCACGCGGGCGGCGGCGTTTGGGCCCGTCAGGGCCGCGGCCGGGGGCCGGGCGGCCGGCGGCGGCTCGTCCCGTACGCGTCTCCTTCTCCAGCAACCCCACGCGCGGGGGCGCCGCCGTGGCCGGGTCCCGACGGGTCGCGGAGGCGTGCGCGCGCTCGCGTTGACGGTGCGCGCGCTCCGGTGGTGTGCTGCCAAGTCCGGTGCCGCCACCGCCTGTTACGGGGGACGCCATGCGGGACGAGTACGTCGTGGGTCCGGACTTCGCCGCGCTGCGGCCGTTCAAGCGGTCCCTAGACAAGAGGGACAAGGGAGACAAGGGGGACAAGGGCCCCGGGTCCGCCGGTTTCCCGGTCTACCCGGACCTTGCGGAGCGCCTGGTCGACGGCGCGGATCAGCCCGATCCGGACGGCGTGATCCCGCACGCGCTCGCGACCTGCTCGGCGTACGCCTACGCGGGATTCGCGCAGCGCGGCGCGCCGGACACCGTCGCCACGATGATGGCGCGGCTCGGCCTGGAGCGGAACCGCTGCCGGGTGTTCGAGCTGCGGGTGGACGCGCTGTACATCGCGTCGGCCGCGTATCTCGTGCAGGACGAGGACCGGCGGGTGGTGATCCTCTGCTACCGCGGCACCCAGCCCGAGGACATCATCAGCATCCTCACCGACGCCGACGTGCGGCCCGAGACGCTGTCGGTGGAGCTCGACGGCCGCAGGCACGAGGTGCACGCGGGCTTCTACCGCACGATGCGCGCGACCCGGCACCTGGTCATGGGGGCCCTGGAGCGGGCGCTGCGCGGCGAGTCGGTCAACCCGGACGAGCACGGTGTGCGCGGGGACGGCATGCGGGCGCTGTACATCACCGGGCACAGCCTGGGCGGCGCGACGGCCGCGCTGATGGGCGTGGTCCTCGCCCACGAGCCGCGCTACCGCGCCGTCGCGGAGAAACTGCGCGCCGTCTACACCTTCGGCCAGCCGATGCTCGGCGGCCCCGACCTGGCGCGGGCGTGCCGCACGGCCGTGGACGGGCGCGGGGTGCATGTGCTGCGGGACCGGCTGCTGCGGTACATCTACGACCGCGACGTGGTGCCCGCGCTGCCGCCGCGCCCGGTCGGCCCGTACGCGCCGTTCGGCCGGGAGTTCCACTACCGCAAGGCCCGCTCCCCCGTCGACGGCGTGCTCGCCGCCCTCGGGAACGCGGGCGTGGAGGCGGCGGCGCTGCCGGGGCTGCTGCTGCGCGCGCCGCTCCGGAGCCTGCCGGAGCACACGGTGCGGGCGGCGGAGCGGGTGCTCGCGCCGCTGCACCACGGCCCGGAGTCCGGCTGGAACGAGGTCCACGAACCGGGTCGGCACTATCCGCAGATGGACACCCTCGCCGGGCTCGCGGTCGTCGCGCCCCTCGCCTTCTTCGCCGCGCGCCTCGCGCTGACGCGCACCGTCCCGTTCGCATACTCCTTCGACGACCACGGCCCCGGGCACTACGTCAACGCGCTGGCTCCGGCGGGGGTCCTGAGCGAGTACGGGGACGTGTGCTGAGGCGCCCCGGCGGGAGGGGTCAGTCGATGAAGTCGCCGTCCACGTACACCCAGGCCCCGTCCACCCGCTCGAAGCGGCTGCGCTCGTGCAGGGAGTCCGGGCGGCCGCCGTCGGTGTAGCGGGCGCGGAAGGTGACGGTGCCCGTGGAGTGGAACGCCGTGCCGTCGGTCGTGTCCTCGATGGCGAGCCCGGTCCAGCGCATCGCCGGGTCGAACTCGACGCGCGGCGGCCGGGTCCGGGGGTGCCAGGTGCGCAGCAGATACGCCTCGTCGCGCCGGGCGAAGGCGCTGTAGCGGGACCGCATCAGCTCCTCGGGGGCAGCAGCGGCGGCCTCGCCCCGGTGCAGTCGGCCGCAGCACTTCTCGTACGGCAGGGGGTGCCCGCAGGGGCAGGGCTCGGGGCGCGTGGAGGTGCGTCGGGACATGGCACCCATTGTCCCCTCGGCCCCGGCGGTGGCGCTCACCCGGTGTCGGTGCGCGCCCCCGGCGCCTTCGGCCGGGCGAGCCACAGGCCGACGGCCACCGAGCAGGCCGTCGCCAGGGCGGCGAGGGGGACGGCCCCGCGTCCGGCGAAGCTCGCGGCGAGGACGAGGAGGGCGGTGGCGGGCAGGACCAGTTGCTGGGCGATGCCGGTCTTGAAGTGGCGGGAGTGCACGGCCCAGGTGCTGAGCAGGAACAGCGCGGTGGGCACGGTGACGGCGCAGGAGGCGGCGAGCGTGGAGATGTGCGCGTGGTGGGTCGCCTGCTCCACGGCGACCTCGATGCCCGCGCCGATCGCCGCGGCGGAGCCGAGGATCACATAGTGGCCGAGCCCCCAGACGAACGCCTGCCGGGAGGAGACGAGGTATTCGTGGATGGGGACCGCGAAGTAGATCCAGAACGCCGCGAAGACGATGACGAGGCCGCCCGCGGCGATCGGCAGGAGCTCGTCGAGGGCCGCCGAGTCGTCGAGGGCGGAGCGCACGGCCACGGTGGCGGCGGCGACGGACTCGCCGAGCATGATGATGGTGAACAGGCCGTAGCGCTCGGCGATGTGGTGCGGGTGCCAGGGGCTGCGGCGGCTGTGCTCGGCGAAGGCGGGCACGGCGATCTCGGCGACGACCAGCGGTCCGACGCCCCAGGCCCAGGCCGCGTCCGGGAGCAGCAGGAGCACCACCCAGCAGATCTGCACGAGCACGAGCCCGATCGCGTACCGCAGCGTGGCCGTGCGCCCCGCCCCGCTCTCGCCGCGGGCCGCCCGCAGCCACTGCGCGGCGAGCGCCACCCGCATGATCACGTAGCCGGTGATCGCGACCCCGTAGTCCCCGTCGTCGAAGGCCCGCGGGATCCCCGCCGCGAGGACGAGCACGCCCGCCATCTGTACGAGGGTGGCGAGCCGGTACGGCACGTCGTCGGTGTCGTACGCGGAGGCGAACCAGGTGAAGTTCACCCACGCCCACCAGATCGCGAAGAACACGAGCAGATAGCCGGTGACGCCGTGCCCGGTGTCGCCCTCGGCGAGGGCGTGCACGAGGCGGGCCCCGGCCTGGGCGGCGGCCACCACGAAGCACAGGTCGAAGAGCAGTTCCAGCGGGGTGGCGGCGCGGTGCTTCTCGTCGGGGCGGCGCGCCCGCATCCGCACGAGCGGCTTGACGGTTCTGCCGTGGCCTGTGCCCGCGGGGGTGTCGTCGCTCATCTCGGCGCGCCCTTCTCCGGCCCCCCTGCGGTACTCCGGTCAGGATCGCCCAGGGGACGGCGGGGCGCAGGTCGGACGGGGTACGGCGCAGGCCGGGGGCGGCCGGGGGTCAGCGCCCGGAAGGCGGCGGGGCCAGGATGTCCAGCTCCTTGAGGGCGCCCTCGGCGATCTCGCGGGTCAGGGCCTCGGCGCGGTCCGCGTCGCCCTCCCGCACCGCCTCGGCCACGCGCACGTGCAGGGTGACGGCCGCCGGGTCGGGGTCCTCGAACATCACGTCGTGGTGGGTGCGGCCCGCGAGGATCTCGGCGACCACGTCACCGAGCCGGGCGAACATCTCGTTGCCGGAGGCGTCCAGGACGACGCGGTGGAAGGCGATGTCGTGCACGAGGTACTCCTCGAGCCGACGGCCGCGGGAGGTGGCGACCATGCCGAGGGCGCACTCGGTGAGGGCGGCGCACTGCTCGGCGGTGGCGTTCCGCGCGGCCAGGCCCGCGGCGACCGGCTCGATGGCCGAGCGCAGGACGGTCAGGGAGCGCAGCTGGCGCGGGCGGTCGGCGCCCGCGAGGCGCCAGCGGATGACCTGCGGGTCGTAGACGTTCCACTCCTCGGTGGGCCGTACGGTCACGCCGACGCGGCGCCGGGACGCGACCAGGTGCATGGACTCCAGGACGCGCACCACCTCGCGCATCACCGAGCGTGACACCTCGAAGCGCTGTGCGAGTTCGTCCGTGCGCAGGACGCTGCCGGGTGGGTACTCGCCCGCGGTGATGGCGGGCCCGAGGCTGTCCAGTACGCGAGCGTGCAGCCCCCGGGCCTGTGCGGTCATGACGTCAGCGTACGAGGGGACTCGCGTACTCAAAAAGTCAGACTTTTGCATCACAGCCTCTTGAATTTGTCTGACCTAATGGGTTTCAGTGGCGTGAACCGATCGATGTCGACGAGGACAGCGAGGCAGCAGCAGCGATGAGCACCACCCACGTCGTCGTGGTCATGGGCGTAGCGGGCACCGGCAAGACCACGGTCGGGCCCCTGCTCGCGGCCCGGCTCGGCGTCCCCTACGCCGAGGGCGACGACTTCCACCCCGAGGCGAACATCGCCAAGATGTCGGCCGGCACCCCGCTGACCGACGACGACCGCTGGCCGTGGCTGGATGCCATCGGCGAGTGGGCCCACGGCCGCGCCGGACTCGGCGGCGTGGTCAGCAGCTCGGCGCTGAAGCGGTCCTACCGCGACCGGCTGCGGGCCGCCGCGCCCGGCCTCGTTTTCGTCCACCTCACCGGCGACCGCGCCCTCATCGAGGAGCGGATGACACAGCGCAAGGGCCACTTCATGCCGACCGCGCTGCTCGACTCGCAGTTCGCCACGCTCCAGCCCCTCGGGGCGGACGAGGCGGGCGTCGACGTCGATGTGGCGGGGACTCCGGCGGAGATCGCCGAGCGGGCCGTGGCGGCGCTGGCCGCGCGCGACCGCTGACCGACCTCCCCCTACAGCCCCCTCCCCCCTTCCCTCCCCGTACGCCCCCTCCTCACGTCCACGTACAAGGAACCCACCGTGACCAGTCTCAGCGTCGAGATGCTGGCAGCGGACCCCGTCGAACCGATCACCTCGGCGGGCCACGCCCAGCTCGGGATCGCCGTTCTCGCGGGCATCGCCGTCATCGTTCTGCTCATCACGAAGTTCAAGGTCCACGCCTTCCTGGCGCTGACCATCGGCTCGCTGGCGCTCGGCGCCTTCGCGGGCGCGCCGCTCGACAAGGCGATCGCCAGTTTCACCACCGGGCTCGGGTCCACCGTCGCGGGCGTCGGCGTCCTCATCGCGCTCGGCGCGATCCTCGGCAAGCTGCTCGCCGACTCCGGCGGCGCGGACCAGATCGTCGACACGATCCTCGCCAAGGCCGGGAAGTCCGGCGGGCGCGCCATGCCCTGGGCGATGGTGCTCATCGCCTCCGTCATCGGGCTCCCGCTGTTCTTCGAGGTCGGCATCGTGCTGCTGATCCCCGTCGTCCTGATGGTCGCCAAGCGCGGCAACTACTCCCTGATGCGCATCGGCATCCCCGCGCTCGCCGGGCTCTCCGTCATGCACGGGCTCATCCCGCCGCACCCCGGGCCGCTCGTCGCCATCGACGCCGTCAAGGCCAACCTCGGGGTGACGCTCGCGCTCGGCGTGCTCGTCGCCATTCCCACCGTGATCATCGCGGGGCCGCTGTTCTCCAAGGTCGCCGCCCGGTGGGTGGATGTGGCGCCGCCCGAGAAGATGATTCCGCAGCGGCCCTCCGAGGACCTGGAGAAGCGGCCCGGCTTCGGCGTCACCGTCGCCACCGTGCTGCTGCCCGTCGTCATGATGCTGGCCAAGGCCCTCGTCGACATCGTCGTCGACAACCCCGACGCCACCGTCCAGCGCGTCTTCGACGTCGTCGGGTCGCCGTTGATCGCGCTGCTCGCCGCCGTGCTCGTCGGGATGTTCACCCTCGGGCGGGCCGCGGGCTTCACCAAGGAACGGCTCTCCACGACCGTCGAGAAGTCCCTCGCCCCCATCGCCGGTGTGCTGATGATCGTCGGGGCCGGTGGTGGGTTCAAGCAGACCCTCATCGACGTGGGGGTCGGGCAGATGATCCTCGACTTCTCCGAGGACTGGTCCATTCCCGCGCTGCTGCTCGCCTGGCTCATCGCTGTCGCGATTCGGCTCGCCACGGGGTCGGCGACCGTCGCCACGATCTCGGCCGCCGGGCTTGTGGCTCCGCTCGCCGCGGACATGTCGACTTCGCATGCCGCGTTGCTGGTGCTTGCCATCGGGGCCGGGTCGTTGTTCTTCAGCCATGTCAACGATGCCGGGTTCTGGCTGGTGAAGGAGTACTTCGGGCTTGATGTGGGGCAGACCATCAAGACGTGGTCGGTGATGGAGACGATCATTTCTGTGGTGGCGTTGGGGTTTGTGTTGTTGCTTTCGGTGGTGTTGTAGCGGGGGCCCTGCGGGGCTTTCCCCCATCCCGCCCCCTTCCCGAAACTGGGGCTCCGCCCCAGACCCCGCTCCTCGAACGCCGGAGAGGCTGAAATGCAACAGCAGCCATATCCAGCCCGTCCGGCGATTGAGGACGAGGCGCGAAGCGCCGATACGGGGTCCGGGGCGGAGCCCCGGGTTCGGGAAGGGGTGGGGCTGGGAAGCCCCCGGCAAGGAGCCCCTACCTGCGCCACAGCGGATGCTCCCGGTCCGCCCACCCCCGGTCCACCGACCCGGTGCGCATGCCCCGGCGGGCCTCCGGGTCCCGCAGGGCCAGGGCGATATGGCCGAGCAGGACGAGCCCGAGGGTGAGGGCGAGCCAGTCGTGGACGAAGGTGGAGCTCGTGCGCCAGAGGAGCGGGAAGAGGTCGGTGCGCCACATGACGAGACCCGTACCGAGCATGACGAGCACGGCCCCGCCGACCCACGCGGCGAACACCTTCTGCCCGGCGTTGAACTTCCCCGCCCAGCGGGCCGCACGGTGCGGCTCGCGACGGCGGACGGCGGACAGCCACCGCCGGTCGTGCGCACCGTAGCGGTTGAGGAGCCGCAGGTCCGCACGGAAGGCACGGGAGGCGAGCCCGGCCAGGAAGGGGACGGGCAGCAGCAGCCCGGACCACTGGTGGACGTCCACCACGAGGGCCCGCCGGCCGACGAGTTCGGCGAGTTGAGGGACGTACAGACAAGCGGCACTGAGGACGCAGACGATCATCAGCCAGGCCGTCCCCCGGTGCACCCACCGCTCGCCGCGGCTGAAGCGCCGCACCCGCCCGCGCTCAGGCGGTCGGGTCATCGCCGCGCCCGTTCGACCGGCCGACCCACGCGTCCACGTCATATCCCTTGCGCTCCCAGTAGCCGGGCTCGACCCGGGCGGTGAGTTCGATGCCGGACAGCCACTTCGCGGACTTGTAGAAGTACATGGGCGCGACGTAGAGGCGGACGGGCCCGCCGTGGGCGTGGTTCAGGTCCTTGTCCTGCATGCGCAGGGCCACCAATACGTCGCTCCTGCGGGCCTGTTCGAGGGTGAGGCTCTCGCTGTACGTCCCGTCGAAGCAGGTGAAGCGGACGGCGCGGGCCTCCGGGCGGACCCCGGCGGCGTCGAGGATGCGGGCGAGCCGGACCCCTTCGAAGGGAGTGTCGGGGACTCTCCAGCCGGTGACGCACTGCACGTCCCGGACGATCCGGGTCTGCGGGCGGGCGCGCAGGTCGGCGAGGGTGTACGTGGCGGGCCTTTCGACGAGTCCGGTGACCGTCAGGCGGTAGGAGGAGGCGTTCTTGCGGGGTACGGAGGAGGCGACCGAGTAGTAGCGGAAGCCGCCGCCGTTGGGCAGGAGCTGGGTGAGGCCGGTGGGGTCCTTGTCGGAGGCGGCACCCAGGAACCGTTCGAGGCCGCGCTGCAGCGGGGGCGCGGCGGCCACGCCGAGGGCGCCGAGCGCGAGGGTGCCGAGGACCAGACGGCGGCCCACGGGGGTGCCGTCGGCCTCGGGTTGGGCGTCCGGCTGTTCGGTGGTCACCCCTCGATTCGAGCACCCGCGGGCACGGGAGGCCAGGGCCCGCGGGTGTCCGTCAGCGGTTCGTCATATCCCGGTCGTCACGAACGCCGGGTTCCCCCGTCGCCACGTCCGCCGGAGGCGCCCTCAGCCCTCGCGCCCCGCGTCCCCCGCCGCCTTCTCCAGCTGGAACGCCTCGTTGCCGAGGCCGATGCGCGCGTGCGCCGCCGGGCGGGCCTTCTTCAGGTAGGCCCCGTACGCGAGGCCGACGACCGCCGCGACGACGATGATGCCCGGCAGGGCCCAGCTCAGCGAGGAGTCGGGGCCCGCGCCGACGAGGACGTCGAAGTCCTTCACCGTGTAGCCCGCGATGACGAGCAGCGCGATCGCGGCGAGCGCGGACGCCGTGATCCGCCAGGCCTGGGCACGCGCGGCGCCGCGGCGGACGAAGAAGACGATGACGGTCACGGACGCGGTGGCCATCAGGAGCAGCACGCCGAGGGCGCCGACGTTGCCGCCCCAGGTGAACAGGCGCAGGACGGGCGCGGTCGGGTCGCCCGCCGGGCCGTCGTCGGTGAGGGCGAAGGCGATCACGACGACGACGGAGATCACGGTCTGGAGCAGCGAGCCCGTGCCGGGCGCGCCGCTCGTGCTGTTGGTGCGGGCGAAGGCCGTGGGCAGCAGGCCTTCGCGGCCCATGGCGAAGGCGTAGCGGGCGACGACGTTGTGGAAGCTCAGTATGGCCGCGAAGATGCCGGTCACGAACAGGACGTGCAGGACGTCGGTGAAGGTGCCGCCGAGGCGTGGCTCGGTGAGTCCGAACAGCAGCCCCGCGCTCTGCTGCTGTGCGGCGGGCACGATGCCGGAGGGTCCGGCGGCGACGGTGAGGGCCCAGGAGCTGAGGGCGAAGAAGACGGCGACGAAGCCGACGGCGAAGAACATCACGCGCGCGACCACGACTTGGGGGCGGCTGGTCTCCTCGGCGTACACGGGTGCCTGCTCGAAGCCGGTGAAGGCCGCTATGCAGAAGCAGAGCGAGGTGGCGACGCCCGCGCCGGTGAGGGTGTCGGGGTTGAACGCGTGCAGCGAGAGGCCCTCCTTCGCCGGGTCGGCGACGGCGGCGATGTCGAAGATGACGACGAGCGCGACCTCGATCAGCAGCAGCACGCCCAGCACCCGCGCGTTGAGGTCGATCTTCAGCCAGCCGAGCGCGCCGACGATCAGGACGGTGACGAGCGCGGGGACCCACCAGCCGACGGTGATGTCGGCGTACTTGTCGAGCAGCCCGGACACCTCGAAGCCGAGGATGCCGAACAGGCCCACCTGGAGCACGCTGTAGGCCACGAGCGCGACGACGGAGGCCGCCGCGCCCGCGGTGCCGCCGAGGCCGCGCGAGATGTAGGCGTAGAAGGCACCGGCGTTGTGGACGTGCCGGCTCATCTCCGCGTAGCCGAAGCTGAACAGGGCGAGGACGACGCCGAGTATCAGGAACAGCAGGGGCTGGCCCACCACGCCCATCACGCCGTACGTCGTCGGCATGACGCCCGCGACGACCATGAGCGGCCCGGTGGCGGCGAGCACGGACAGGAGCAGGCCCGCGGTGCCGAGGCGGCCCGCGCGCAGGGCCCGCTCCTGGCCCATGTAGGTGCTGATGCCGCCCTGCCGCGGGACGGACCTGCCGCGGGATCCCGTGCCGGCCCGGCCTCCGGCGCCGCCGCCGGTGCTGCTTGCACTGGTGCTCGAACTGCCCGTCGCCATGGCGCGGTCGTCCTCTCCGCCCGTAGTGGGCCGTTGGTCGTGCGTCTCGTGTGACAGGTGGTGCGTCTCATGTGGCAGGTGGTGCGTGTCACGTGCGGGTGGTGCGTGTCCTGTGCCGGGTGGTGCGGAGTCGCGACGCCGTGGGTGCCGCGGAGTCGCCGTGGTGCGGGGTCAGGCCGTGCCGAGTGCCGCGCCGCGGGCGGCGAAGTAGGCCTGGTACGGGTCGCGGTCCGGGTAGGACCAGGGGGCCTCGGTCGCGTACCGGCCGATGCGGTGGAACAGCGCCGCCGACTCGGCCGCCCGGCCCTCGCAGAACCTCGCGTGGGCGAGGAAGTTGAGGTCGACGAAGGCGCGCGGGTGCACCGACTCGTGCGGCATCTCCCACTCCAGCCACCAGTCGAAGGACGCCTTCATCACCTGCCGGGCGCGGCGGCTCGTCCAGTGCCCGGAGGCGACCGGGTCCTTGTTCTCGCTGCCCGCGGTGGCGAGCACGCGGTAGCGCTCGGCGTGTGCGATCACCGGGAGCACGGACAGCGGCGAGTGGTCGGGGGCCTGTTCGGCGGCCCAGGACGCGAAGTCGTACACCTCGTGCAGCGGGTCCTGGCCCGCCCCGGGCCGCCGCTCGGCGAGCCGCGCGACCATCAGGTGGTGGGCGTGGTAGTGCTCGGGGTGCCGGTGGCGGACCTCGTCGAAGAGGCGTACGACGTCCTCCTCCAGGCCGAGGCTGCGCTCCAGGAGCAGCAGCGCGAGCCACGGGGTGGGGTCGGCGGGGACGAGCGCGGCGGCCTCGCGGCAGGCGGCGCGGGCCTTCTCGGAGCGCTCCTTGCCGCGCAGCGCCCGGTGCACGCAGGCGAAGGCGAGCAGGGTGACGGCGTCGACGCTCTCCGGTTCGGCGAGCCGCCAGTCGCGGGCCCAGGCCGCGGTGGCGGACTCGCGCCCGAGCACGTCGAAGCGGTGGCCCCTGCGGTCCCAGTCGTCGCCGGTGGCCGCGAGCAGCGCGCGCACCTCGGTCCAGCGGCCCTGGGCCAACGCGGCGCGGGCGGTCACGAGTTCGGCGTCGTCGAGGGCGGCGTCGAAGGGGTGCGCGGCCTTCTTGCGGGAGCGGCCGAGCGGCGGGGGCGGAGGTGGAGACACCGCGGGACGTCCTCCCCGACGCGTTGGGCGAGCGTGCGATCACGCACAGCAAACCGGTACCCGACACTCCGCGTCAAGGCCTCGTTACCGCCGCAGCCATGCGCGGCCCCTTACCCAACCCCGGTACCGGCCGCCCGACTTGGCCCCTCCCCGCCGACTCGCTCCCGCACGCCCGACCCGCGCGCCGCCCCGGACCGGCCTCAGCCGACCGCCTTGCCCGCCGCCCGCCCCGCCGCACGCCCCGAGAACAGGCAGCCGCCGAGGAACGTCCCCTCCAGGGAGCGGTAGCCGTGCACTCCCCCGCCGCCGAATCCGGCGGCCTCCCCGGCGGCGTACACACCCGGCAGCGGGTCGCCGCCCTCCTGGAGCACGCGCGACGCCAGGTCGGTCTCCAGGCCGCCCAGGGTCTTGCGGGTGAGGATGTTCAGGCGCACGGCGACGAGCGGGCCCGCCTTCGGGTCCAGGACCGGGTGCGGCGCGACGGTCCTGATGAGCCGGTCGCCGACGAACTTGCGGGCGCCACGAATGGCGTTGACCTGCAAGTCCTTGGTGAACGGGTTGACGATCTCGCGGTCGCGCGCGGCGAGGGTGCGGTGCAGCGCGGCCTCGTCGATGAGGGGTTCCTTCGTCAGGGCGTTCATGCCCCGCACCAACGCGCCCAGGTCGCGCTCCACGACGAAGTCCACGCCGTGGTCCATGAACGCCTTGACCGGGCCCGGCACGTCGGCCCGCGCCCGGTCGATGACGCCGCGCACGGACTTGCCGGTCAGGTCCGGGTTCTGCTCGGACCCCGACAGCGTGAACTCCTTGCCGATGATGCGCTGGTTGAGCACGAACCACGTGTAGTCGTACCCGGTGTGCATGATGTGGTCCAGCGTGCCGAGCGTGTCGAAGCCCGGGAACAGCGGTACGGGCAGGCGGTTGCCGCGGGCGTCCAGCCACAGCGAGGACGGGCCCGGCAGGATGCGGATGCCGTGCTTCTCCCAGATCGGGGCCCAGTTCTCGATGCCCTCCGTGTAGTGCCACATGCGGTCGCGGTTGATCAGGTGCGCGCCCGCGCCCTCGGCGATGCCGAGCATCAGGCCGTCCACGTGCGCGGGCACGCCCGCGATCATCTTCTCCGGGGGGTTGCCGAGGCGCTTGGGCCAGTTGGCGCGTACGAGGTCGTGGTTGCCGCCGATGCCGCCGGACGTGACGATCACCGCCTGGGCCCGGAACTCGAACGAGCCTGTCACCTCGCGGCTGCTGGCCTTGCCGCGCTCCGCGTCCGAGGGCTCCAGGATCTCGCCGTTCACCGTATCGACGACGCCTCCCGTGCGCGCCAGGCCCGTCACGCGGTGGCGGAACTTGAACTGCACCAGGCCGCGGGCCGCGCCCTCGTGGACGCGGCGCACGAACGGGGCGAGGAGGCCGGGGCCCGTTCCCCACGTGATGTGGAAGCGGGGTACGGAGTTGCCGTGGCCCTGGGCGTCGTAGCCGCCGCGTTCCGCCCAGCCGACGACCGGGAAGAAGCGGACGCCCTGGGCGTGCAGCCAGGGGCGCTTCTCGCCTGCGGCGAAGTCCACGTACGCCTCCGCCCACTTGCGGGGCCAGTGGTCCTCCTCGCGGTCGAAGGCCGCTGTGCCCAGCCAGTCCTGGAGGGCGAGTTCCCTGTGGTCCTTGATGCGCATGCGGCGTTGTTCCGGGGAGTTCACGAAGAACAGGCCGCCGAAGGACCAGTGGGCCTGGCCGCCGAGGCTCTGTTCCGGTTCCTGGTCGATGAGGATCACCCTGCGGCCGGCGTCGACGAGTTCGGCGGTCGCCGTGAGGCCGGCGAGGCCCGCGCCGATCACGATGACGTCTGCGTCGTAGGCCATGGGGGGCTCCCTTGGGGGTGAGGGTTCGGTCGGCTGGGTTACCGGTGGGTCAGATCCTGGGTCGGGCGGGGGGTGCAGTCAACTGTTCGGGGTGGGTTACGGCCCTGCGGGGCTCCCCGATCCCGCCCCTTTCCCGAAACCGGGGCTTTGCCCCTGGACCCCGGGGGTGGGTGTCCCGTTGTCGTGGGACGGGGGCGCCCCCGATCGCGCTGCGCGCTCGTCCTCAAGCGCCGGACGGGCTGGGATGGCCTGGTCGTCCCGTTCGGGTGGGACGGGGCGCCGTCGAATCGGCGCTCCGCGCCTCGTCCTCAAGCGCCGGACGGGCTGAAAGCTTCGTCGGGCGGGGCCGAGAGGCGCTGCGGGGCGGGCTGAGGGCTAGCGAGGGGCTGGGGTAGCGGGGGGCTGGGGTAGCGGGGGGGGCTGGGGTAGCGGGGCCGGGCTTGGAGTGCCGACTGCTGGTCGTCGGAGTGGGTGGGGTGGGTGGGGAGATAGCCGCTCCGGCGGTTGAGGAGCGGGGGCCGGGGGCGGAGCCCCTGGGGGTGAGGTTGGATGGGGGGATGGGTATGCGTGGGCCCGCCGATCCGGCGGACGAGGTGCTGGTCGTCGTCGACGAGAACGACAACGTGACGGGGTCGGCCCGCCGGGGCGAGGTGTACGCCCGCGGCCTGCGGCACCGCTGCGTGTTCATCGAGGCCCGCGACGCCGAGGGCCGCGTCTTCGTGCACCGCCGCACCCCCGACAAGCTGGTCTTCCCCTCCCGCTACGACATGTTCGTCGGCGGCGTCGTCGCGGCGGGCGAGTCGTACGACGACGCGGCGCTGCGCGAGGCCCAGGAGGAGCTCGGCGTCAGCGGACTCCCCCGCCCCGTACCCCTGTTCAAGTTCCTGTTCGACGACGGCGCCGGGCGCACCTGGTGGTCGGCCGTGTACGAGGTGCGCTGCACGACCCCGGTCGACCCGCAGCGCGAGGAGGTGGCCTGGCACGACTTCCTCACGGACGAGGAGCTGGCCCGGCGCGCCACCGAGTGGGAGTGGGTGCCGGACGGCCTCGACGCGTACGAGCGGCTGCGGGCGCTCCGGGCCGCCCAGTAGCCCGGCGCGGCCCACGGCGCCCGGCGGGCGACAGCCGCACCGGGCGACCTATCGTGCAACGGTGAGCACCTTCGTACAGAGCCTGAGGCTGTGGTTCGCCCCCGAGCGCGTCCGGCAGGAGGGCGAGACGCCCGACTACCGCTTCTCCCTCGCCAACGAACGCACCTTCCTCGCCTGGCTGCGCACCGCGCTCGCGCTGATCGGCGGCGGCTTCGCCGTGGACCAGTTCCTGCCCGACCTGCGCTGGGGCATGCGCGTCGGCCTCGCCCTGGCGCTGCTCGCCGCCGGGGTGCTGTGCGCGCTGCGCGCCGTCAACCACTGGGTCCGCTGCGAGCAGGCCATGCGGCGCGGCGATGACCTGCCCGCGTCCCGTTTCCCCGCGCTCCTCGGCGTGGTGGTGGCGGTGGTCGCGGTGGCGATGGTGGTGGTCGTGGTGTTCGGGTGGGAGGGGTGAGTGAGGCCGCGGGCCCCGGGGGTGGTGGCGCCGGTAGAGCTGGGGGGACCGGCGGGGCCGGGGGCACGGGCCGGGCCGGTGGTGCCGCGCTCCGGGGCCACGCCCCACGGGACCCCGGCCTCCAGCCCGAACGCACCCGCCTCGCCTGGCGTCGTACGACCCTCACCTGCACGGTCGCCGCGGTCCTCGGCGCCCGTGCGGCGCTGCGCGGCGGGGCGTCCGTGGTGGCCGCCGTCGCGTGCGCGCTGTGTCTGCTGCTGTGGCTGGGTTTCCTGGCGGTCGCGCACCGCAGGATGACCGCCCTGACGGCGGCCCGCCCACGTCCGCTCGGCCGCCGCGCCGCGGCAGCGGCGGCCGTGTGCACGGGGGCGCTCGCGGTGTGCGCGGCGGCACTGATCCTCTAGCCGGACCTCCGGCCGCCCTTCCGGGCACCCCGCGCACCGGGCGCCCCGCACACCGGGCCGCCTGGCATCCGGGCCTCCAGGAATCCGGGCCGCGGGGCCGCGGGCACCCACGCTTCCGGGCATCCGCGCCGCCGGGCATCCAGACCCCCGGGCATCCGCGCATCCGAGCCCCGCGCCTCCAGGCGCCCGACCGCCCAGCCGCCCAGCCGCCCAGCCCCCCAGGGGCAACGCCCACCCCTGTCACCCAGAAACGGTTCCCCCTACTGCTCGGGCTCCTCCGCCCAGTCCACCCGCACCACGATCTTGCCCCGTGTCCGCCCCTCCTCCAGGAGGCGGAACGCGTCCGCCGCTCGTTCCAGGGGGAACGTCTCCTGGACGTGGGCGGTGAGGACGTCCTGTTCGACGAGTTCGGTGAGGCGGGTCAGGTCGGTGGTGTCGGGGCGGACGAAGCAGTACTGGCCGCCGAGGGCGATGACGGAGCCGTCGGCGATGGAGGCGAGGCGGCCGCCGGGGGCGAGGAGGTCGGCGGAGAGTTTCAGGGTGTCGCCGCCGATGGTGTCGAAGGCCGCGTCGACGCCCTCGGGGGCGAGGGCACGTACCCGCTCGGCGAGGCCGTCGCCGTACACGACCGGTTCCGCGCCGAGCTCGCGCAGATACTCGTGGTTGCGTTCGCTCGCGGTGCCGATCACGCGGGCGCCCGCGTGCCGGGCGAGCTGCACGGCGAAGGTGCCGACGCCGCCCGCGGCCGCGTGCACGAGCACGACGTCGCCGTCGGTGACGGACAGGGCCTTGTTGATCACCTGGTAGGCGGTGAGCCCGGCCAGGGGCAGGCCCGCGGCCTCCTCGAAGGTGAGGTTGCGCGGCTTGCGCGCGAGGGTGCGCACGGGGGCCGCCACGTACTCGGCGAGGGTCCCGCGCGAGAGGAAGTCCTCGCGTACGTAACCGATGACCTCGTCGCCGACGGCGAACTCCGGGGCGGCGGCCCCCGGCTGGACCACCACACCCGCCACGTCCCAGGCGGGGATCACCGGGAAGACGGCGTCCAGGGCGGCGTCCAGATACCCCTCGCGGCACTTGTAGTCGACGGGGTTCAAGGCCGCGGCCCGCACCTTGACCAGCACGGTGTCGGGGCCGACCTTCGGGTCGCGCACATCGCCGTACTCAAGGACGTCGGGCCCGCCGTACGCGCGGTAGCTGATCGCTTTCATCGGGTCGCCTCACGAAGTCATGGAAGTAGTGAAAAGGTTTCACAACGGGATCAAACAGGCATCGAGGACTAGCCTGAGAGAGTCACCCGGCACCGCCGACAGGCACACCTCCCGCACGGAAGGCGTACGTCATGACCACGCTCCACCAGGAACACGCGGCCCACGACCACACCCACGGCCCGGACTGCGGACACCAGGCGGTGCCGCACGGCGACCACGTCGACTACGCCCACAACGGCCATCTGCACACCGCGCACGACGGCCACTACGACGAGTGCGAGTCGAGCGCGCACGTCACCCACGAGGGCCACGACCACCAGCACGGCGAGGGCTGCGGGCACGAGGCGGTACTGCACGGCGACCACGTCGACTACGTCCACGACGGGCACCGGCACGCCGCGCACAGCGGCCACTGGGACGACCACTGAACGCCTCACCAGGCCACTGAACCCTCCGCCAGGCCACTGAACCCTCCTCCCAGGGCGCCCGGTCACCCCTTCCCCGACCGGGCGCCCGCCCCTCGGCACCCGCGATCCTGATCACGTTCGGGCCGGACCCCCTGGACGACATACCGACTGGTCGGCATCATGAACGGCAGCGTGTCGGCACCACCGACCACCGTCCGCCGCCCGTCGTTCATGATCAGGAGCGATTCGCCCATGAGCCCAGACCGCCCCCTCGGCCCGCCCGGCCTCGACCTCGACCGGCTGCGCGGCCACCTCGACCGCGCACGACCGGGCCTGCTCGCCGCGGGCCCGCTCACGGCCCGGCTGATCGAGGGCGGCCGGTCGAACCTCACGTACGCCGTGACGGACGGGACGGCGCGCTGGGTGGTGCGGCGCCCGCCGCTCGGCCACGTCCTCGCCACCGCGCACGACATGCGGCGCGAGCACCGCGTGATCAGCGCCCTGCACACCACGGAAGTGCCGGTGCCGCGGCCGGTGCTGCTGTGCGAGGACGAGGAGGTGCTCGGCGCCCCGTTCTACGTGATGGAGTTCGTGGCGGGCACGCCCTACCGCACGGCGGAGCAGCTCGCGCCGCTCGGCCCGGAGCGCACCCGCGCCGCCGTGCTCGGCCTCGTCGACACCCTGGTGGACCTGCACGCCGTGGACCCCGAGGCGGTCGGGCTCGGGGACTTCGGGCGGCCCGAGGGCTTCCTGGACCGGCAACTGCGGCGCTGGGGCAAGCAGTTGGACGCCTCCCGCGGCCGTGAGCTGCCCGGCATCGAGGAGCTGCACGCGGCCCTCGGCCGGTCGCTGCCCGCCTCCCCCGCGCCCGCCGTGGTGCACGGCGACTACCGCCTGGACAACGTCCTCCTCGACACCTCGGGCGACACCGACCGCATCGCCGCCGTCCTCGACTGGGAGATGTCCACCCTCGGCGACCCGCTCACCGACCTCGGCCTGCTCGTGATGTACAGCGTGCGCCTCGAAGTGCCCGAATCCCCCGTCAGCACCACGGCGGGCGCCCCCGGCCACCCCGACCCGGCCGAGCTGATCGAGCGCTACGCCGCCCGCTCCGGCCGGGACGTCTCGGCCGTCGCCTGGTACACGGCGTTCGCCTGGTTCAAACTCGCCGTGATCCTGGAGGGCATCCACTACCGCTACACCCTCGGCCAGACGGTCGGCGCGGGCTTCGACCGCATCGGCGACCTCGTGCCCGTCTTCATCGAACACGGCCTGACCACCCTGTCGGAGAACACGGCCTGACCACCTGTCGGAAGCCTGACCTGTCGGAAGCCTGAGAGGACCCGGACACCACCATGCACTTCGCATACGACGCCCGCACCGAGGAGCTCCGCGGCCGCCTGCTCGCCTTCATGGACGAGCACGTCCTGCCCGCCGAGCCGGTGGCCGAGGAGCAGCGCGCCGCCCTGGCCTCGCCGTGGGACACGCCCGCCGTCGTCGGGGAGCTGAAGGCCGAGGCGCGCCGCCAGGGGCTGTGGAACCTCTTCCTGCCCGATGCCACGTACGGGGCGGGCCTGACCAACCTCCAGTACGCGCCGCTCGCCGAGATCACCGGCCGCAGCCCGCACCTGGCGCCGATCGCCCTCAACTGCGCGGCGCCGGACACCGGCAACATGGAGGTGCTCGCCCAGTTCGGCTCGGACGACCAGAGGAAGCAGTGGCTGGAGCCGCTGCTCGCGGGCGAGATCCGCTCGGCGTTCGCCATGACGGAGCCCGAGGTGGCCTCGTCGGACGCCACGAACATCACCACGCACATCCGGCGGGACGAGGGGGGCACCTCCCGCTCGAGCGGAGCCGAGAGTGGGGGAGAGTACGTCATCACCGGCCGCAAGTGGTACATCTCCGGGGCGATGAACCCCGACTGCAAGGTCTTCATCGTGATGGGCAAGACCGATCCGGACGGGTCCGACATCCGGCGCCAGCAGTCCATGGTGCTCGTGCCGCGCGACACCCCGGGCGTCGAAGTGCGCCGCGCCATGCGGGTGTACGGCTACGAGGACCACTCCCACGGCGGTCACGCGGAGGTGGTCTTCGACGGGGCCCGGGTGCCCGTGGCCAACCTCGTCGGGGAGGAGGGCGGCGGCTTCGCCATCGCCCAGGCGCGGCTCGGGCCCGGCCGCATCCACCACTGCATGCGCCTGATCGGCATGGCCGAGCGCGCCATCGAGCTGATGTGCCGCCGGGCCGTGGACCGCACCGCGTTCGGCAAGCCGCTGGCCCGGCAGGGTGTGGTCCAGGAGTGGATCGCGGACGCGCGGGTCGCCGTGGAGCAGGTGCGGCTGCTTGTCCTGAAGACGGCCTGGCTGATGGACACGGTGGGCAACAAGGGCGCGCACACCGAGATCCAGGCCATCAAGATCGCCACGCCCCGGACCGTCGTGGACATCCTCGACCGGGCCGTCCAGCTGCACGGCGCGGGCGGCGTGAGCCAGGACTTCCCGCTGGCGGAGCTGTGGGCGGCGGCGCGCACGCTGCGCCTCGCCGACGGGCCGGACGAGGTGCACCAGCGATCGTTGGCGCGGCGGGAGTTGAAGCGGTACCTCTGACTCCGGTGCGGGGGGGGGGGGGGAAAAACCCCCCCCCCCCCCCCCCGCCGCCCCCCCCCCCTCCAGCCCCAACACCCCCAGAACACAGGCCACACAACGGGTTGCAAACCTCCTTGGGGTT
>NZ_JBVIXA010000006.1:416028-550097 GCF_055594065.1 Streptomyces sp. NPDC040610
GGGGCCAACCCCCCCCCCCCCCCTTCCCCCCCCCCCCCCCCCCCCCCCCCCCCCCCCCCACAACCCCCCCCCCCCCCCCCCCCCCCCCCCCCCACCCGGGCCGCCCTCGGGCCCTACGGCCGCAGCGCCCGCAGCAGCAGGTCCGCCAAGTGGTCCGCGACCTGCTGCGGGGTCAGGGGTCCGTCCGGGCGGTACCACGTCGACAAGTGGTGGACGGAGCCGAAGTGGTAGTCCACGACGAGGTCGGCGGGGGTCGCCGTGGAGAACACCCCGGACTCCTGGCCCTCCTCGATCAGCGCCCGGAACCGCTCGTGGTAGCGGCGCCGCTCCGCCCGTACCTGCTTGTGCTTCTCGGGGCTGAGGTGGTGCATCGACCGGAAGAAGATCGAGGCGTCGTCGAGGTGGGCGATGGTGGTGACGACGACGTCGGCCGCCGCGTCCCGCAGCCTCCGCTCCACCGGCTCGTCCGCGTCGGCGAACGCGTCGAGCCGCTCCTGCTGCACCCGCAGCAACCGCGCGTACACCTCGTGCAGCAGGTCGTCCTTGGACCCGAAGTAGTGGTAGAGCGCGCCCTTGGTGACGCCCGCCGCCTCGACGATCTCCTGCACGGACGTACGGTCGTAGCCGCGGTCGGCGAAGAGCCGGGTGGCGGCGGCGAGCAGCCTCTGCGGGACGGGCGTACCGTCACCGTCCGTCGTTCTGGCCACTGCCGCCACCTGCCTTCCGTTGCATGCTTTTCTGGTCTTCCAGGCGTCCCGCCGCGATCCACCGCGGGTCTTCATGGACGGGAACGCGGTTCCCGCCGGAGGATCTTCCCATTCGCGGTGTGCGGTGGCTTCTCCAGGACCTCCACCGCACGGGGGTACTTCTCCGCAAGGGCGGCCCCGGGGTCCGCTCAGCGCTCGGACGCCTCCCACTTCTGCTGGATGTGGTTCATGCTCGTCAGCCACTTGTCGGGGGTCGCGGCCCGCGCCTGGTAGTACCCGGCGACCTCGGGGTGCGGCAGGATCAGGAAGCGGTCCTCGGCCATGCCGGTGAACAGCGCGTCGGCGACGTCGTCGGGCTCGATCGCGGTGGGCGCGAGGACGAGTTCCCCGGCGGAGCCCGCGGCGGTGAGCATGTCCGTGCGCACGCCCTGCGGGCAGATCGCGTGGACCTTGATGCCACGGTGACGGTAGGTCAGGGACAGCCATTCGGCGAAGGCGTACGCGCCGTGCTTGGTGACGCTGTACGGCGCGGCGCCCACCATCGTGAGCAGCCCGGCCGCCGACACCGTCGACACGAACCGGCCCTCGCCCCGCTCCAGCCAGCCGGGGATCAGCGCGTGCGCGGCCCGGACGTGCGCCATCACGTTCACGTCCCAGGCGTCGGCCCACACCCGCTCGGCCGCGGCCTCGGTGCCGCCGGAGGCGAGTCCCGCGTTGGCGCAGTACACGTCGACGGTGCCGTCGAGCGCGGCGAGGGCGTCGGCGACGACCGCGGAGGCGTCGCCGGGCAGCGCGACGCCGCCCACCTCGGCGGCCACCTCCGCCGCCCTGGCCGCGTCCAGGTCGTTGACGACGACGCGGGCCCCGGCGGCGGCGAAGCGGCGGGCCAGCGCGGCCCCGATCCCGCCGCCCGCGCCGGTGACGACGACTCCCTTGCCCTGCAGGCTCTCCACGGGTGGTCTCCTTCGGCCTCGGTCACCCTCGCGTCGACCGCGTGCGGGTCGATCACGTGGTGCTGGTCGATCACGTACTCCCTCGCAGACTAACCAGTCGGTATGTTGTGCCGAAAGGGGGTCTCCGGTGCCGGCGTCTCCCCGGCTCCTGGTGGAGCGGGCTCCACCACCGGACGGGGTGCCTCCGGGATGGTCGCGCGGGCCTGCGCACGGAATCGTGATCTTCGTACGGAACACGATTTCCAGGAGGAAGAACATGGCACGGACCGCCTCATCGCGGGCTTCTCTGCTGCTGGTCACGGCGGTCGGGACGGGGGCCCTGCTCGCCCCCGTCGCCGCCTCGGCGGCCCCGCGCCCGGACAGCCCGGTGCGGGCCATCGAGAGCGCCGCGCACCCCCTGCGCGCCACGGGGCCCGGCGGCTCGACGAAGGACCTGCGGCCGCTCGGGCGGATGGTGGGCGACGCCAAGGTGGTGGGCCTCGGCGAAGCCACCCACGGCACGCACGAGTTCTTCACCATGAAGGACCGGATGTTCCGCTATCTCGTCCAGGAGAAGGGCTTTCGGACCTTCGCCCTGGAGGTCGGCTGGACCACGGGGCTGCGCTTCGACGCCTATGTGCGCGGCGGCCCGGGCGATGTGCGCGAGCTGGTCCGCCAGGAGCTGTCGAAGGGCCCCTGGTACAACGAGGAGTACATCGAGCTGCTCACCTGGATGCGCCAGTACAACAAGAAGCACCCGGACCGCCAGGTGCGCTTCATGGGCAACGACCTCAACAACCCCAGGATGGGCGTCGAGCTGTACGACGCCGTGACCGACTACGTGCGCCGCCACGCCCCCGACCGGCTCGACCGGATCAAGTCCCTGTACGCGCCGCTGCGCGAGGTCACGGACGGGGACGCCCACCTGGCGCTGCCCCAGGCCGAGCGCACCCGGCTCGCGAAGCAGGCGCGGGCGGCGTACAAGCTGGTCAAGGACATCCGGCCGGAGCACGGGGGCACGAAGTTCACCTGGACCCTGCAGCACGCCCGCTCCATCGCGCAGACCTCGGACATCTACGCCTTCGACGCCGACACTCCCGCCGGGATCCGCGGGGCGATGCTCTACCGCGACCGGATCATGGCGGAGAACACGGTGTGGTGGCAGCGGCAGACCGGGGGCAAGGTGCTCGTGTCGGCGCACAACGCCCACATCGGGTACGAGTCGCGCGACGCCAACTACCCGAAGATGCAGGGCGCCTTCCTGCGGGACGCGCTCGGCTCGAAGTACCGCAGCGTCGGGTTCAGCTTCGACCGGGGCTCCTTCATGGCGACCGGCACCCAGGACACGAAGTGGAAGCCGCGGACCGTGGGCGCCGCCAGGCCCGGCATGAACGAGCACACCCTCGACAAGGTGTCGTACGACGACTACTACGTGGACATGCGCAACGCCCCCGCCGCCGCGCGCAAGTGGCTGGCCAAGTCCCGCCCGACCCGCAGCATCGGCACCGCCTACCCCGAGGGTCTTCACGACATCAGGCTCGGCGCGAACCACGACATCCTCATCCACCTGCACCGGATCACGGCCGCCCACCGGCCGCAGTAGCCCCGCCGGTGGCGCGACCGGTGGCCCGGCGGGTCAACTGCTGAGCCACCAGCGCCCGTTGTCCTTCGCCAGGGCGTCCCAGAGCAGGTTCAGCGGATGGTTCGCGTCGTACGAGGCGCGGTCGCCGCGCCGGGTGAAGACGCCGACGAGGACCTCGGTGCGCGGCCCGACGTCACCGACGACATCGAGGCGGCGCAGGCCCCCGGCCTCGGGGAGGCTGCCGGACTCGGCGGCCTCCGCGATGCCGCGGGTGACGAGCATCGCCCCGCTGACCACCCCGGACCGCAGCAGTTCGAAGCCGTAGTGGGCGGCCTCGATCTCGGCGGCGATGGACATCTCCTTGCGGAAGTCGGCGCCGTACCAGGCGGTGAGGAAGCGGGCGATGAGGCCGCCCGCGGAGACCACCAGGGGCAGGCCCGGCAGTTCGCTCGCGTCGACCGAGCCGCCGGGCAGCTTCTCCGGCGGCAGGTTCGTGAGGATCGACAGGCCGCTGCGCCGCCACTCCACGATCTCGTACGGCTCCAGCTCGGCCTCCTGGCCCTCCGTGACGACGATGCTGCCGCAGACCAGGTCGAGTTCCTTGGAGCGCAGCCGGGCGAAGAGGTCGCCGGTACGGACGTGGGTGACCTTCAGGTCGACGCCGCGGCGTTCGTAGGCGTCGCTGACGCGCTCCACGGCGTCCAGGAGGAAGCCGAGGGTGTAGCGGGTCGAGCCGACCGAGAGGGTGCGGCCGAGGCGGCGGCGCGCGTCGTGGATGCCGTCCGACCACGCGGACAGCGTGGAGCGCGCGAGCGCGACCAGATGCTCGCCGGTGGCGGTGAACAGGACGTCCTTCCCGCGACCCCGCTTGAGCACGAGCGCCTCACCGCACAGCGCGCCGAACGTGCGGTTCATCGTGTCCAGTTGCTTCTGCACGCTGGACTGTTCCCGGCCGAGCTGGCGCGCGGCGGCGAGCGCCGTGCCGGTCTCGTGCACGGCGAGCAGCGTCCGAAGCTGATCCATCGTGGTGTCCAGCAGTTCCGCGGGGTACTGCGTGGGACCGTTTAAGGCCATGCGAACTTACTCTCTCCAACTCCCTTTGAGTTTTACGGCATTGCAGCATAACCGCCACGGAAACTGATCCCTCGATCACCCCAGATTATCTGGGGATTTCTTCCAGAAAATGCTGGCTGTGTTCGTGGTGCCCATGGAATGGTCGAGCCAATCCCACTCGAACCTTCATCTCCCCGAGGAGAGTCGCACCCGTGAGCCAATACCAGGTCGCACCCGCGCCGGTCGGTCCCCGCCGCGCGGCCCGCGCAAACCGCGCGGTCCGGCGGCCCGGCACCCTGACCACTCTGGTCTGGACCTCTGCCATATCCGCAGTGTCCGCGATCGTCGGCGCGGTGCTCGTCTTCACCGGCGGCAATGACATGGCCGACGAGAACATCAGGGACGTCATCGACGACCATCCGGACGTTGTGGGACTGCCGTCGAATACGACAGCGGCCGACATCAAGTCGCTCTCGGGGCCCATCTGGGACGAGCTCGTCAGTGACCGTGCGGGCACCCTCGCGACCCGCGCCGGATTCGCCATTTTCACCGCTGTGTGCCTGCTGGTATTCACGCTCAGTGTCCGCAAGAAGGCGGCCACTTGGGCGCGCGTATTCATTACCATTTCGGGCTTCGTGGCCTTGTTCCCCCATGTCCTCATCTTGGGTGACTACGAACCCGAATCCGTCATGGCGTTCAGCTTCGTGGCGCTGCTCACGGTGCTCGTGGCCGTCGTGTGCTGCTGGCTCCCGGCCACCATCCGCTATGCCCGCGACCAGAGGACGCCCCCGCCCGCCGCCGTGCCCCACGGCGCCCCCGCCCACCCGGGCGACCGCATGCCGTACTGATCAGGGGCCCCGCGGACCCGCGCGGGAGCCGGTGCCGCCGCCCGGGGGACGGCACCGGCTCCCGCGTGTTCGCGTATGTTCCCGCGCGACATCTGGCCATGAGCGCCGAGCGGCAGGACCATGCGGTCGTGGAGCCCTACTGGGAATTGACCTTCGACGCCGACGGAGACGTCGACGCCGCGCAGCGCGACCGGCTCCTGTCGGGCGCGGAACGCGAACGCGTCACCGACCTGCTGGTGTTCGCGCACGGCTGGAACAACAACCAGCGGATGGCCCGGCAGCTGTACCGGCGCTTCTTCGCCCCGTTCGAGCAGCTCGCCGGAGCCGGGGTGCGCCTCGGCTACGCCGGTGTCCTGTGGCCCTCGATCCGCTTCCCCGACGAGCCGATCCCGGACTTCGAGCCGTCCGCGGGACCGGCCGCGGCCACCCCCGGGCCGCCGCCCTCCGCCCCGGCCATGTCCGCCGGCCCGGCCCCGCCCGGCGACCCGACCCTGGACCGGGCCACCCGCGACCTCCTGTCCCGGACCTTCCCTGGACCCGAGCAGACGGCCCGCCTGAACCGGCTCGCCGGGCTGCTCCAGGAGCGCGCCGAAGTCCGCTCCCGCCTGGACGAGTTCGCGCGGCTCGTCCGCGATCTGGTGGCGGTGCGCGACACCAGCCCGGCGCACGAGTTCGCCGACGACCTCGGCGCGGGCGAGCCCGCGATGCTCACGGACGACGCCGTCGAGGTCTGCGAGATCTTCCTGGCCATGCTGGAGGACGCCCGTGGCGCGCAGTTCCTCGACGGGGTGCGCAAGCGGCTGTGGCGCGGCGCGAAGGAACTGCTGCGGCAGGGCACGTACTACGCGATGAAGCGGCGGGCCGGTGCCATCGGGCAGCTCGGTCTCGGCCCCGCCCTCGGTCTGCTCGCCGGGGACGTGCCGGGCCTGCGCGTGCATCTGATCGGGCACAGCTTCGGGGCCCGCCTGATCGCGTACGGGCTGCACGGCATGCCTGCGGGGGCGCGCTGCGTGAAGTCGGCCACGCTGCTCCAAGGGGCCTTCTCGCACTACGCGTTCAGCCCACGGCTGCCCCACGACCGCTCGCGCGGCGGGGCGCTCGCCGGGGTGGAGCGGCGGGTCGACGGGCCGCTGGTGTGCTGTTTCTCGCGCCATGACGACGCGCTCGGCAAGCTCTATCCGCTCGCCTCCAAGCTCGCCGGCGACTCCGCGAGTTTCCTCAATCTGTGGGAGCGCTACGGCGCCATCGGGTTCGACGGGTTCAAGGCCGTCGACGGTGCGCAGCGGGTGGCGCTCGGCGGGGTCCTTCCGGCCCGGGGGTGCGTGAGCGTGGACGCGGCGGCCGTGGTGCGGCGGGGCGGCCCGCCCAACGGCGCGCACAGCGACATCTGCCATGCCGAACTGGCCCACGCGGTGTGCGGCGCCGGACGGATCGCCCTCGCCTGACCGGGGAGTCCACCCGTCGGTCGGACAGGGCCCGAAGCGCCCTGTCCGACCGGAGCGGTCCCCGCCGCGTGCCGGTCACCGGTGCCGGGGGAACTCCACCACCTGCTGGTAGGTCGGCCGGTTCTGCCACTGGACGGCGCGGTGCGTGATGCCGCCGACGGCCCGGTGGATCACGGCGTCCGCGCACCACTGCTCGCCCACCTTGCAGCTCGCGTCACCGGGGTAGACCTCTGACGCCGGTGTGGCGACGGCACGCTCCAGGGTCTTCAGGAGCACGTCGCGGCACGCGTCGAGCTTGCCGTTGCCGCAGTACGCCTCCTTCGTCCAGCCCTCGACCGGCTGCCCGAGCACGGTCCGCAGATCCTTGTCGGCATAGCCCCACCAGCCGTACTGGAAGGCCGACCCGGCGTGCGCCCCGGTCGGCCCGTGCCCCGCCGACGGCGCCTCGTCCACGCCGAGCTGCGCGGTCAGCGCCGCATAGAGGCCGTCCCCGAGGCCGGGCTTGAACGCGGCCTCGACGAGCTGCGGCCACCAGGCGTCCATGATCCGTACGGCGTCGGGGTGCGCGTAGACGTGCGAGCCCTGCGCGGTCTCCTTGCGCTGCGAGCCCGCCTTGCGCCAGGCCTCCAGCTGCTGCACGGCCTGGGCGAGGGCCGGGTTGTCGACGGGCTTGCCGCGGACCACCTTCAGGATCTCGGGAAGCACCTGTTCACCGCGCAGGTCGGTGACGGCGGCCTCCGCCATGGCCCGAGTGAGGGAGGCCCGGGTGACGCCGCCCTCCTCGGTGAGCTTCTTGACGCGGTCGTCGAGCAGGTCGCCGCGGTGCACGGCGCTCATGCCGAAGCCCGCCGAGCTGAAGTCCTTGGCCTGTTTGTTGTTCCAGGAGATGTAGTAGTCCTGGTTGACCGACTGCGGGTGCTCGGCGGGCGGTGTCTGCGCCGAGGTGTTGTTCGTCGGGTCGAAGTCCCGCCATTCGTAGGCCTGTTGGGCCTTCACCGGGAAGGACGGGTCGATGTCGGCGGCGCGCCGGGGGTTGGCACCGCTGTTGTAGTAGGCGATGTCGCGCGAGTCGGCGTAGAACCAGTTGAAGGCGTAGGAGATGTGCTGGGCCGCCTTCTGGAAGGTCGCGGCGTCCTTCACGTACGACGGGTCGTTGAGCATCTGGAAGCCGATGATCGAGTCGGCCTCGTGCCGGTAGGTGGAGCGCAGCGAGACGTACGCCACGGGCTTGCCGTCGACCGTCGCGCGGTGCGTGACGATGCCGTAGTGCGTGCGGAAGACCTGCATGCGGTAGGAGCCCGCCGCGGTGGAGTCGGCGACAGTGGGCTTCCAGGCGTTCTTGCGCTCCAGTTTGTCCATCGGGGTGCAGGTGCCCCGGTAGAGGTAGTGGGTCGCGTCCTTGCCGGGGGTGCCGCCGCCGGGTGCGCACAGTTCGACGGCGTACGTGTCCGTGATGTCCTGGCCCGCGGACGTCGCCGACCACGCGTAGTCCTGGCCGCGGCCGAGCTGGACGTACATGCCGACGCCCGCGAAGGAGACGCCGCGCGCGCTGATGCCGGGGCCCTGGAGTTCCTGCTGCATCAGGAGCTGGGGCGCGAAGTAGCCGGTCTGGGGGCCGAAGACGGCGACGGGGTTGCCGCTCGCGGTGTGCTTGCCGGAGACCAGGAGGGCGTTCGACATGCCCTTGCCGTGGGCGGGGTTGCCGGCCGAGCCGAACAGGTCGGACGGCAGGACGCCCTTGTCGTACATGCCCTGGAGCGGCTTGAGCTTCTTCGGGGCCCTGACCGGGTCCTTCGGCGCCTTCGCCGGGTTCTTGGCCGTGGCCTTGGCGCCGCCCTCGCGGTCGTACACGAGCTGTTCGCGCTGTACGGAGCCCGGGTCGGGCAGGGCGGTGCCGCGCGCCTTCTCGGGCTTGCCCGCGTAGGGGAAGCTGCTGCCGTCGTGGAGGGTCTGGACGGTCTCGGGGTCGTTGCGGCCGCGGAACTTCTCCCAGACCTCGGTGCCCTTCTCGACGCCGTACTTCTGCTGGGCCGCGAGCAGAGAAAGCGCCGACTCGACCTCTCCCCCGCCGCCGTTGCCGAACAGGCCGCCCACCACGGAGGCCAGCGCGATCATGTCGGTGATCTTGAAGGGCTGGATCTCGCCGACGTTCGTGATCGCGTCGATCTTGCCGGTGAGGACGTACTCGCCCGGGAAGTACCGCCCGTCCTTGGCCTTGACGCGGTACGCGTTGAGCCCGTCGACGTACGCCTGTGCGTCCTCCATGGCCCGCTGGCCGCGCTCGCCCTGCGTCTGCCGGATGTAGTCGACCTGCCGCTGGAGGTCCGCCTCCGTGTACGGGGCCTGCGGCCAGAACTGCTGCTCCAGGCCCTGGTTGGCGGGGGCGCCGCCCGCGAACGGGGTCAGCTCGCCGCGGCCGATGTGCCGGAACAGATCGATGAGCCACAGCCGGTCCTGGCCCGCGGCGAAGCCCGCGCCGAACTCGGTGCCGTAGCGGGTGGTGCCCTGGATGTGCGGAATGCCGTACTTCTTGTCACGGGTGATCGTCACGTCGTCCCGCGGCTTGGTGACGGAGGCGACCTGGTCGGGCTCGACACCGAAGGAGGCGTCGTTGAAGAACTCGGTGAGCTTGCCGTCGGTCAGCGAGGGATAGCCCGCCGCAAGGGCGTCGTAGGGGCCCAACTGGTCGTCGGCGTGGGCGGGCTGGGTGCCGAAGACGCGGTGGCTCAGGATCTCGGCGAGGGTCGCGTTGCCGTTCGCGCCGGGCGGCAGGATGTCCGCGCAGCGGTCGCCGCAGAAGTCGGTGACCGGCTGGGGTTCGGCCGCGGCGGCGCCGGGCCCGGGGGCGAGCAGCAGACCGGCCCCCAGGACAAGGGCCGCTGACATGGTGAGGGTTCTGAGCCGTGCGGTGCGTCGTCGCATAGGTGCTCCTCCAGGTCCTGGGGGTCCTTGGGGTCCTGTGGGTCCTGCGGAAGGCCGTCGCGGCGGAGGTTACTGTCGGGTTGCCGAACCTGAAAGATGAACAACCGTCGCCTTTTCACAACCACCACATGCATCTCCGCTGACCTGCGGGGAACGCGCTGATGGAAGCCATCGAAAATCGGATGGCACCAAAACGTGAGTCGATACGTCTACTCGATGCCTCTCGGGTCCAGGGCGACATCCCTCGGCCCGGGACGACGTCCGAGAACGTGTGACGGAGGTGCAGGGCGATGGCCGGATTCCGGAGTCTCGCGAGACAGGTGCGCGATCCGCAGAGCGATCTGGCACTGCGGCGGTACTCACTGCGCAAGTGCCTGGAGAGATTCGCCCCTTACGGTCACCGGGCGACCTGGGACCACCTGTGTTCCCGCGCCGGGTTCGGCCCCGAGGACCGCTCACCCGACCCGGCGCGGCTGGTGGCCGCGCTCGACGAACTGGAGGCGGCCCGCGCGGTGTGGCTCGCCTACGAAGAGGGCTTCGCGCGCCGTCGGCGCAGGGAGAAGCACGACGGCCTGCGCCGCCCCGGCAGCGTCGACGACTGGCACCGCTGCACCTGGGGCGGCCGTGGGGTCGCCTGGTGCGACGACCCCGGCGTGCACCCGTCCGCGCCGCTCGCCGACGTGCTGCGCAAACTCATCGACGCCCTCGAACGAGACCCCGGCGCCGCCTGCCCCGTGTGCGGCGACACGGCCCTCGAATGGCGCTACGGCCTGGCGCACGAACCGTCGTCGGGCCCCGTCTGCACGAGCTGCGGCATCGTGGTCCCCGCCCCCGTCCTCTCGCCCGAGGCCGAGCGGCACGCCCGGATGCGGCACTCGCGCCCACTGGTCTCCGCGTGAGAGCGACGGAGCACGCACGGGGCGGACCCCTCCCGGGGCCGCCGATCCGCCCCTGACCCTCAGGGCCTGGCGACGTCCGTGTGGATGGCCAGCTTGAACTCGGCCAGCATCAGAGGTGCGGCGAGCTTCACATCGCCCGAGCCGCGCGCGGATATCTTCAGGCCCACCGGGGTCCCGGGGTGCACGAACATCTGCCAGGTGTACGAGCGGTACTGCCCACCTCGGGTGGGGACGGTGTCCGTGGTCGCGGTGGAGTCGTAGCCCGTCGACAGGTTCAGCGGATCGCGCACGAACCGCGCGCGGTACTCCGTCGGCCGGTTGTCCGGCTCCCAGAAGACCATCGCCGACAGCGTGCCCCACCCGTCGTGACTCGGCCATATCAGGCCCGAGCGGGCGTCGGGGAAGCGCGACGGCGTGGTGAAGCCGTGCGCCGGGTCATGCATGCGCCAGGGGTCGTACTGCTCCTCGCCGGCTTCGTACGGGAAGCGCACGAGGTGGTACCCGTCGCTGTCGTAGGTGATCTTCTGGCGTCCGCCGCGTGCCGCTTCCCATTTCAACGAACAAATGACGACGCTCATCCTGTCCCCCGTGCGGTGTCGGCGTGTGCTGCTGGCGTGTTGTGATGGCTCGATGCAGGTATGTCTGAACGGTGCCCGTGGCGCGGACGACGGTGCGGCCGTGCCGCTGTCGCCCGGAGCCCTGGCACGATCCGCCGCCGAGGCGGTCGCCGCCGGCGCACTCGATGTCCATGTACACCCCAAGTCCCCCTGCGGGGAAGACACTTTGTCGCCACGCGCGGTCGCGGCGACGCTGGACGCGCTGCGCGCCGCCGTCGCGGTGCCCGTCGGCGTGACCACGGGTGCCTGGGCCGAGCCCGACCCGGCGGCGCGGGCGGCATGCGTGCGGGCCTGGACCGTGCTGCCCGACCACGCGTCCGTCAACTGGCACGAGCCGGGCGCGGAGGACGTGGCGCGGGCGCTCCTCGAACGGGGCGTGGGCGTCGAGGCAGGCATCTGGTCCGGCACGGACGGCGCGGAGCGGTTCGCGGCCTCGCCGCTCGGGCCCCGGGTGCTTCGGGTCCTCGCGGAGGTCACCGACCGGGACGCGGAGACGGCCGAGGCGTCGGCGCGGGCGCTGCTCGCGGGGATCGGCGACGCGCACGGCCGCCCGGTGCTGCTGCACGGTGAGGAGGGCGGCACCTGGCCGGTGCTCGCGCTCGCCGGACGGCTCGGGCTCGGGCGGCGGATCGGCCTGGAGGACACGCTGGTGCTGCCGGGCGGGGAACGGGCGGGGTCGAACGCGGAGTTGGTGGCGGCGGCGCTGGGACGGTGACCGCCGGGCGGGGTGGCCCGGCGGTCACCCGGCGAGGTCAGGAGCGGCGTTCGCCCATCAGGCGGGAGCCGATGATGCGGTTGCCGAACTCGTCGTCGGGGTTGGACAGGACGCAGGTCTCCAGGGACAGGCAGCCGCAGCCGATGCAGTCCGTGAGGTGGTCCCGCAGCCGTCCCAGCTGCCTGATGCGCTCGTCCAGCTCGGAGCGCCAGGTCCGGGACAGCGCCGCCCAGTCCTCGCGGTTGGGCGTGCGGCCCTCGGGCAGCTCGGCGAGGGCCTGGCCGATCGTGGCGAGCGGGATACCCACGCGCTGCGCGGCCCGGATGAAGGCGACGCGGCGCAGCGTGTCGCGGTGGTAGCGCCGCTGGTTGCCCGAGGTGCGCCGACTGCTGATGAGTCCCTTGGACTCGTAGAAGTGCAGGGCGGACACGGCGGCGCCACTGCGCGCGGCGAGCTGTCCGACCGTGAGCTCGTGGACCTTCTCTGGGATCTGGGGCACTCCTCGAAGCCTACTTGGCGCGTTGACAGCGGTCGGGGGCACCCCGCATGCTGAGCAAGCGCTTAGTTCACCTACGTCCGGGAGGCCGGGGACATGGCAGAGCCGAGGATCTTCACGTCAGCCGAGGAGCTGCGCGCCGCGGTCGGCGAGCAGCTGGGGCACAGCGACTGGCTGGCGGTCGACCAGAAGCGGATCGACCTGTTCGCGGACGCCACCGGCGACCACCAGTGGATCCACGTGGACCCGGAGCGGGCCGCGGCGGGCCCGTTCGGGACGACGATCGCGCACGGCTATCTGACCCTGTCGCTGCTGCCGGTGCTCGTCCCGCAGGTGCTCCGGGTCGAGGGCATGAGGATGGGCCTCAACTACGGCACGAACAAGGTCCGTTTCCCCTCCCCCGTGCCGGTGGGCTCGCGGGTGCGCGGGACGGCCGTGCTCACCTCGGTGGAGGAGACCAAGGACGGCGGCGTGCAGGTGACGGCCGCCGTCACCGTGGAGCGCGAGGACGGCGACAAGCCCGCCTGCGTGGCGGAGTCGGTGTCCCGCTACTACTTCTGAGCCGCCCCCACCATCCGCAGCACGAGGTCGGCGTACAGCGCGCCGACCTCGTCCGGCGTCCTGCGCCCCCCGACGTCGAACCAGCGGGCGACGTCGATGCACAGGGACAGCACGGCGAGCGTGGTGCCGGGCACGTCGGGGACATCGAACTCGCCCGCACGCACGCCGTCGTTGATGATCTCCCGGACGGCGGCGTCGGAGCGGCGGCGCAGGGCCACGATCTCGGTGCGGTGGTCGGCGCTGAGCGCGTCGAGTTCGTACTGCACGACCCGGGCGGTGGTGTGGTGCCCGGCGTGCCAGCGGACGAAGGACCGGACGGCGGCGGAGAGCCGGTCGGCCGCGGTGCCCTCGCCGTCGGCGGCGGCGCGCAGGATGGCGAGCGCCTTGTCGTGGCCGAGCCTGCTGATGCGGTGGAGCAGCTCTTCCTTCGTCTTGTAGTGGATGTAGAGCGCGGCGGGGCTCATGCCGGCGCGGCCCGCGATGTCCCGCGTCGTCGTCGCGTGATAGCCGCGCTCGGCGAAGGCGTCGACGGCGGCGATCAGCAGCCGCCTCGCCGCGTCGGGACTGACCTCGGCCCACGGCTGTTCCTCGCCGAGGGTCTCCTTCGCCGCACCCATGCGCGCTCCTTCCACCGTTCAGGACAGTCACCCTACCCTGAAGGTGAGCAAGCGCTTAGGCAAGTGGGCGGTGCGATGGATGCCGGGGCCCTCAGAACGCGGACACCCCGGTCAGCGCCCGCCCGATGACCAGCTTCTGGATCTGGCTCGTGCCTTCGTAGAGCGTCATGACGCGGGCGTCGCGCAGCAGCTTGCCGACCGGGTACTCGTCGATGTAGCCATAGCCGCCGAACACCTGGAGCGCGTTGTTCGCGGCGCGCACCGCGGCCTCCGACGCGAACAGCTTGGCCTTGGAGGACTCGGTGGCGAACGGCTGCCCCCGGTCGACGAGGTCGGCGACCCGCCAGGTCAGCAGCCGGGCCGCGTCGACGTCCACGGCGATGTCGCTGATCAGCTCCTGCACGAGCTGGTGCCGGGCGATGCTCTTGCCGAACTGCTCGCGCTCGCCCGCGTACGCCACGGCCGCGTCGAGGGCGGCCTGGGCGATCCCCACGCACCCCGCGGCCACCGACATCCGCCCCTTGGCCAGGGCCGACATCGCCACCGCGAAGCCCTTGCCCTCGGGCGCCAGCATCGCGTCCGCGGGCACCCGTACGTCCTCCAGGACCAGCTCGGCGGTGGCCTGGCCGCGCAGGCCGAGCTTGCCGTGCACGGGGCGGCGGGTCAGGCCGGGGCTGTCGGCGGGCACGAGGAAGGCGGAGACGCCCTTGTGCCCGGGGGTGTCGTTGGTGCGCGCGAAGAGCAGCACGACATCGGCCCAGGTCCCGTTGGTGATGAACATCTTGGAGCCGTTCACGACGTAGGCGTCGCCGTCGCGGACTGCCCGGGTGGCCAGATTTCCCGCGTCGGAACCGGTGCCGGGCTCGGTCAGGCCGAAGCACCCGACGTACGCGCCGGACGTGAGCCCCGGCAGCCAGCGCCGCTTCTGCTCCTCGCTGCCCCAGGCCGCGACGGACTTCGCCACCAGGCCGAGCGAGACCGAGACGATCCCGCGCACCGAGGAGTCGCCGCGCCCCAGCTCCTCCGTCACCAGGCAGTACGCCAGGTGGTCGCCGCCCGAGCCGCCGTACTCCTCGTCGATGGTCAGGCCGAGGAAGCCGACCTCGCCGAGCCGCCGCACGATCGACTTGTCGACGCTCTCGGCGCGGTCCCACGCGGTCACGTGCGGGGCGATCTCGCGCTCGACGAAGTCACGGGCGAGCCGCTTGGCGGCGGTCTGCTCGGCACTGAGCTCCAGGTTCATCGCGGCCACCTCACGCTCGGCTCCACCCTTCTCGGCGCTCGCCCGCAGCCCTAAATTAGCAGTGCTAGTTTCTGCGGGCAGCCCTACTATGTGCCGCATGGCCCGACCGCGCAAGCCCCTCCTCAGCCGAGATCGCATCGTCGACGCGGCCCGCGGCCTCGTGGACGCCGAGGGCCTCGCGGCGCTCTCCACCCGCCGCCTCGCGGCCGAACTCGGCGTCAGCGGCCCCTCGCTCTACAACCACTTCCGCACCAAGGACCAGATCCTGGAGGCGGTCGCGGACTCGGTGAGCGCGCAGGTCGACCTGTCGATGTTCGAGGACGGCAGGGACTGGCGCGCGGCGCTGCACGACTGGGCCGTCTCCTACCGCGCGGCCCTCACCCTGCACCCGAACATCGTCCCCGTCCTGGCCCGAGGACCCGGGCGGCGCCCCGCCGGACTGCGGCTCGCCGACGCGATGTTCGGCGCGATGGTCGCGGCGGGCTGGCCACCGGCCCAGGCCACCTCGATCGGCGCGCTGATGCGGTACTTCATCATGGGCTCCGCCCTCGGCTCCTTCGCGGGCGGCTTCGTCGACGACGAGACGGCGTACGACCCCGCCGACTATCCACACCTCGGGCAGGCCCATCTGCTCGCGGAGCACCAGGAGCTGGTGGACGAGCGGGCCTTCGAGGCGGGGCTGCGGGCGCTGCTCGACGGCCTGGAGGTGCAGTACCGCTGCCTGCCGGTGACGAGGACGGGCTGACCCCACGTCTTCCTGCCGCCCGCCGCCCTTCCTGGGGCTCCGCCCCAGACCCCGCTCCTCAAGCGCCGGAGGGGCTGAATCTTCCAGGGGCCCTCGGACAGGGGCCCCTCAGAACACCACCAGGGCCCGGCCGCCCTTGCCCGCCACCATGTTCTCGAACGCCGCCGGGATGCCGTCGAGGCCGATGCGGTCGGTCACCAGGGCGCCGAGGTCGAGGCGGCCCGCGCGGACGTGCTCGGCGAGGACGGGCAGGTCGACGGCCGGGTCGGCGTTGCCGTAGACGCAGCCGGACAGGGTGCGGCCCCAGTGGAACAGCTCCAGGGCGTTGAAGGTGACCTGCTGGTCCTTGCCGCCGATGCCGACGACCGTGGTGCGCCCGCCGCGCCGCGTCGACTCCCAGGCGGTACGGATCGTGACGGCGCGCCCCACGCACTCCACGGCCACGTCGACGCCGTGGCCGCCGGTCAGCCCGCGGATGTCGCGGGCGGTGGTGCCGGAGGCGACCACGTACTCGGTGGCGCCCGCGGCCCGCGCCAACTCCTCCTTCGCCGGGGAGACATCGACCGCCACGATCCGCCCGGCCCCGGCGATGCGGGCCGCCTGGAGCGTGGCGAGGCCGACACCGCCCGCCCCGAAGACGGCGACCGTCTCGCCCTCGCGGACGCGGGCCGCGTGGTGCACGGCGCCGTACCCGGTCAGGACGGCGCAGCCGAGCAGGGCCGCGTCCGTCAGCGGGACGCCGTCGGGCACGGGCAGCACGCAGGCGGCGGCGACCACGGTCTCCTCCGCGAACGCGGCGACGTTCAGGCCGGGGTGCAGGTCGGTGCCGTCGGACCGGCGCGCGTACACCTCGCCCGCGCCCGCGAGCGCGTTGCTGCACAGCCACACCTCGCCCAGGCCGCAGGCGTGGCAACTGCCGCACGAGGGCGCCCAGTTCAGGACGACCCCGTCGCCCGGGGCGACATGCGTGACGCCCTCGCCCACGGACACGACGGTGCCCGCGCCCTCGTGCCCGAGCACGGCGGGTACGGGCACCCGCATCGTGCCGTCGGACAGGGACAGGTCGGAGTGGCACACCCCGGCGGCGGCGAGGCGCACCCGCACCTGGCCGGGCCCCGGTTCGGGCAGGTCGATCTCGGCGATCTCCAGGGGGGAGCCGACGGCGGGCAGGACGGCGGCGCGGACGCGGACCACGATGGCGTACTCCTAGCGGGCGAGGTGACGAGGGCGGCCGGGGTCAGAACTGGAGCGACTTGGTCTGGAGGTACTCGGTGAGGCCGTGGGCGCCGAGTTCGCGGCCGACGCCCGACTCCTTGTAACCGCCGAACGGGGCCAGCGGGTTGAAGCTGCCGCCGTTGATGTCGACCTGTCCGGTGTGCAGACGGCGGGCGAAGGCCACGGCCTCGGCGTCGTCACCGGCCCACACCGCGCCCGCGAGCCCGTACACGGTGCCGTTGGCGATGGCCTCGGCGTCCGCCTCGTCCTCGTACCGCAGGAGCGAGACGACGGGGCCGAAGATCTCCTCCTGGGCGATCGTCATCTCCGGCGTGACGTCGGCGAAGACCGTCGGGCGGACGTAGTAGCCCTGCTCGCGCGGGGCGTCGGCGCCGCCCGCGACCAGGCGGGCGCCTTCCTTGACGCCCTGCTCGATGTAGCCGCGCACGCGGGTGCGCTGCTTCTCGCTGACGACCGGGCCGATGCGGTCGCCGTACTTCGCGGCGGCGGCCGCGGCCAGCTCCACCGCCTCGTCGTAGCGCGAGGTGTGCACCAGCATGCGGGTCCAGGCGCTGCAGGTCTGGCCGGAGTTGGCCATGACGTTGGCGACGCCGACGTTCACGGCCTTCGCGAGGTCGGCGCTCGGCAGGATGACGTTGGCGGACTTGCCGCCGAGTTCGAGGGCGACGCGCTTGACGGCGGCGCCCGCGAGGGCGCCGATGCGCTTGCCGACGGCCGTGGAGCCGGTGAACGAGACCAAGTCGACGCCGTCGTGCTCCGCGAGCGCCTGGCCCGCGACCGGACCGAGCCCGGTGACCAGGTTGAACACGCCCGCGGGCAGCCCCGCCGCGTGCACGATCCCGGCGAAGAGGCGCGCCGTCAGCGGGGTGTCCTCGGCGGGCTTGAGCACCACGGTGCAGCCCGCGGCGAGGGCGGGGGCGACCTTGGCGACGATCTGGTGCAGCGGGTAGTTCCAGGGCGTGATGGCGCCGACCACGCCGACGGGCTCGGCGTACACCGTGGAGTTGCCGACCTTCTCCTCGAAGGCGTACGTGGCCGCGAGGTCCGCGTAGGACCCGGCGACCAGGACGGGGACGGCGGCGTGCACGGCCTCCGAGAAGCGCAGCGGTGCGCCCAGTTCGGCGGTGACGGTCTCGGCGATCTCGCCCTGGCGGGCGGCCAGGCCGTCGCGGATCGCGCCGAGCAGCGCCGCGCGCTCCCGGGGCGGGGTGGCCGACCAGGCGGGGAGGGCGGCCCGGGCCGCGCGGACGGCCGCGTCGACGTCCGCCGCCGTGCCCGCGGGGACGTGGGCGATGACCTCTTCGTCGGCCGGGTTCACGACCGGGATCGTGTCGCCCGTCGCGGCCGGGCGCCAGGCGCCCCCGATGTACATCCCGTCGTGGGCCTTCATCCCATTCCTCCCCAACGCGACCTGCGGCTGACGTGCGCCACCCAAACTAGCGCCGTTAGTTTTCCGCCGCCAGGCCCCTCCTCGGGCGCTGCCCCCGCTCCCCGTCGGCGGCGCGCTCCGAGGCCGTCAGGCTGCCGAGCAGCGCCAGCGCGTGCGCGGAGGGGCTGCCGGGTTCGGCCTGGTAGACGACCAGTTGCCGGCCCGGTTCGCTGTTCACGGTGAACGACTCGTAGGCCAGTGTGAGGGCGCCCACGACCGGGTGGTGGAAGCGCTTGGTGTCCCGGGTCTTCTGCCGGATGTCGTGCCGTGCCCACAGCTCGCGGAACGCGGCGCTCTTGAGCGACAGCTCACCGACCAGCGCGGTCAGTTCGGGGTCGTTCAGGCCGACGCCCGCTCCCTCGCGCAGTGCGGCCACCGTGTTGACGGCGACGCGGTCCCAGTCCGGGTAGAAGTCCGGGGCGCCGGGGTCGAGGAAGACGAACCGCACCAGGTCCCCGCTGTAGGTGTGCCCGGCGAACAGCGCTCCGCCGAGCGGATTGTGCGCGAGCACCCGCAGACACGGGTCCAGGACCACGGCCGGGGTCCCGGCCCAGCTGTCCAGCATCCGCACGAGCCCCGCCCCCACCGTCCTGCCCCGCACCCGCCGCCGCCCGCCCGCGCCGGGCCCGGCCAGCCGCCGCAGATGAACGACCTCGTCCCCCTCCAACAACAACGCCCCGGCCAGCGCTTCGACCACCTGCACCGAGGGATTCCGCTCCCGCCCCTGCTCAAGCCGTACGTAATAGTCGGTACTCAACCCCGCCAGCATCGCCACCTCCTCCCGCCTGAGCCCCGGCACCCGCCGCCGCTCACCCCCCGGCATCCCGACGTCCCCGGGCCCCACCCGCGCACGCCGGGCCCGAAGGAACTGCCCGAGGAGGTTGTCGCTGTCCATAGGGCCGACGGTAGCGCCGGGGGCGTGGGGGTGGGTGGGTGTGCGGCTCCTAGGCGAGGGGGCCCGTCCGGCGCTGAGTGCGGACGGCTCGGGCGGAGGCGGGGCGGCCCCGGCTACGGCTACGGCGCAGGCCGAGGAATGGGCGGGCGGGTGGGAGAAGAGCCCGTCCGGCGCTTGAGGACGAGCGCGCAGCGCGATCGGGGCGCCCCCGTCTCACCGGGCCTGACGGTCCGGTCCAGGAACCCCGGCCGGGCCCACCCCGGGGCCGACCCGAGGCCCAGGCCCCCCGGGCCCCCGCCCAGAAGCCCGGCGCAGCCCCAGCACGGCGGCCCCCAGCAACAGCACCCCCAGCATCACGAACGGCGCCCCCACCCCCGCCACCCCGGCGATCGCCCCGGCCCCGGCGGGCGCGGCCACCTGCCCGAGCCGGTTCCCGGTGAGCCGCAAGGCCAGCGCGGTGGACCGCGCCTTTGCGGGCGCGGCCTGGACGACGGTCGTCATCGACAGGGGCTGCCCGACCCCGAGGCAGAAGCCGAGCAGCACGAGCATGACGGCGAGCGCCCACACGGGCACGGGCACGGCGACCCCGGCGCACAGCACCGCACCGAGCAGACAGGTGACGGCGACGAGCGCCCGCCGCCCGAGGACCAGCAGGAGCGGCGTCATCACAAGGCGGCAGGCGATCGTGGCGCCCGCCCGCAGACTGAGCAGGATCCCCACGGTCGCGGGGGCGATCCCCCGGTGCTCGCCGACGACCGGCAGATAGGCGGTGAGGATGTCCGTCGCGGACAGCACGGCGAGGCTGATGAAGATCCCCGCGGGCACACCGCGGGCCCGCAGGATCCCCAGCACGGGCACCTTGCCCGACCGCTCCACCGCCTCCGGGCCCACCGCCTCCCGGCCCGCGCCCCGCCCGCCCGAACCCGCCGCCCCGGCCGCCCCATCCTCGTACTCGATCCGCCACAGCGCCCCGACCCCGACCGCCCCGACCCCCGCCGACACCACGAGGGCGAGGGCGCTGGTGCGGGCCATGTCCGGCCCGATGAGGGCCCCCGCGGCGATCGGGCCGACGAGCTGGCCGAGCGAGGCGCCGATCGTGAAGTGGCCGAAGTTCCGGTCCTGTTCGGCGGGCGCCGACTGGCGGGCCACGATCGACTGGGCGCCGATGACGAAGCAGAGGTGGCCGAGCCCCATGACCCCGCTCCACGCGGCGAGCGCGGCGAGGGAGGAGGCCGTGCCGCTGAGCGCGCACCCGCCCGCGATGAGCGCGACGCCGACAGGCAGCAGCGGCGCGCAGCGCCCGTGGTCGGTGCGGCGGCCGAGCGGCACGGCGGCGAAGAGCGGGAGCAGGGCGTACACGCCCGCGATGACGCCGATGGCGCGCTCGTCGGCGCCCAGCGACAGGGCCCGGTAGGAGACGGCGGGCCGCGCCATCGACACCGCCCCCTGCGCGAAGCTGAAGGCGATGACGAGACGCAGCAGCCAGCCCCGGCCGGTCGGCCGGGGCCCGCCGCCACGTCGGTACCGCATCAGATGATGCCGAAGAGGATCCCGGCGCCGAGCACCACGAGCGAGGTGAGCACGGCCCACTTGACGGTGAACCGGGTGTGGTCGCCGAACTCGACCTTCGCCATGCCCACGAGGACGTACACGGCGGGCACGAGCGGGCTCGACATGTGCAGCGCCTGGCCCGCGATGGAGGCGCGGGCGATCTCCAGGGAGGAGACGCCGTGCGCCTGGCCCGCCTCGGCGAGGACCGGCAGGACGCCGAAGTAGAAGCCGTCGTTGGACATGAAGTAGGTGAGCGGGATCGACAACAGGCCGGTGACCAGGCCCATCTGGCCGCCCATGCCGTCGGGGATGGTGGAGACGAGCCAGTCGGCCATGTGGTCGACCATGCCGGTGCCGGTGAGGACGCCGGTGAAGACGGCGGCGGCGAAGACCATGCCGGTGACGTTCAGTACGTTCTCGGCGTGGGCGGCGATGCGGGCCTTCTGGTCGGGCATGTGCGGGAAGTTGACCGTGAGGGCGAGGGCCGCGCCGAGCAGGAACAGGACGGGGATCGGCAGCCACTCCATGATCATGGCGGTGAGGAGCAGGACCGTCAGGGCCGCGTTGAACCAGTAGAGCTTGGGGCGCAGGGTGGGGCGGTCGGGGTCGAGCCCCTGGAAGCCGTCGTCGTCATCGGCGTCGGCGTCCGTGTCCGCCCCGGCCGCGCCCGAACCCACGGCCGCAGAGCCGGAGTTGCCGCCCACGGCAGGGCTGCCCTTGGCGGGGCCACCCTTGGTGAAGCTGACGCGCCCGGCGTCCGCCCCCTCGCCCGCCCCCACGAGCACCGGCTCCCCGGCCCGCGTCTCGCTCTCCAGGACCTCGTCCAGCGAGAGCACCCCGAGCCGCCTGCGCTCCCGCAGCCCGAGTGCGTACGACAGGATGAAGACGGCGACGAGCCCGCAGGCGAGCGCCGGGATCATGGGGACGAAGATGTCGGCCGCGTCGACCTTGAGCGCGGTGGCCGCGCGGGCCGTGGGGCCGCCCCAGGGCAGCGTGTTCATCACGCCGTTGGCGGTGGCCGCGACACCCGTCATCACGACGAGGCTCATCTTGAGGCGCTTGTACAGCGGGTACATCGCCGAGACCGTGATCATGAAGGTGGTGGAGCCGTCACCGTCGAGGGAGACGATCGCGGCGAGCACAGCGGTGCCGACCACGATCCGCATCGGGTCCGCCTTGCAGAACCGCAGGATGCCCCGGACGATCGGGTCGAACAGACCCACGTCGATCATGACGCCGAAGTACACGATGGCGAACATGAGCATCGCGGCCGTGGGGGCCAGGTTGCCCACACCGTCGAGGACGTAGTCCCCGAGATGGGCGCCCTTTCCTACGAAGACGCAGAACAGCGCGGGGATGAGCACCAGTGCCGCGATCGGCGACATCTTCTTCATCATGATCAGCACCAGGAAGGTGGCGATCATGACGAATCCGAGGATTGTCAGCATGGGGGCTACCTATCGTTCACCATCGAACTACCACCAGGTCTGGCGGTTCGGATGACCGTAGGACCGGCTATCAAGCGTTAACAAGACGTTGACATGCGAGCAATAAGCGCAAAACTCCAGGTCAGCGGGTTTCTGCCGACGGCAGCGGGGCGAGCGTGACCCGGAAGCCGTTGAGCACGGCGGTGCCGGAGAGCGGGTCGAGGAGCGTGCCGTCCAGGAGCTGGTTGACGTTGGCTCCCGGGTCGGCCGCGGCCACGCTCAGCCGGGTGCCGGGCCGGTCGTGGCCCCAGCCGTGCGGCAGGCTCACGACGCCGGGGCGCACGGCGTCGGTGACCTCCACGGGCACGGCGATCTCGCCGCCGGAGGCGGTGACGCGGGCCCGCCCACCGTCGTCGAGGCCGAGGCGGTCGGCGTCGTCGGGGTGGACGTGCAGGGTGCAGCGGTTGGTGCCGCCGACGAGGGCGGGGACGTTGTGCATCCAGCTGTTGTTGGAGCGCAGATGGCGGCGGCCGACCAGGACGAGTCCGGCCGGTGCCCCGTCCGGGGTGCGGGACTCGTCCAGGGCGCGGGCGAGGCGCGGCAGGTCGTCGGCGATCGGCCCGGGCAGCAGCTCGACGCGGCCGCTGCGGGTCTTCAGGAGCTGGGGGACACGGGGTTCGAGGGGACCGAGGTCGATGCCGTGGGGGTGGTCGAGGAGGCGCTGGAGGCTGAGCCCCTCCGGGTCGGCGCCGAAGCCGTCGCCGTACGGGCCGAGGCGCAGCATCAGGTCCAGGCGCCGCTCGGGTCCGCTCTCGCCCGTGAGCCGGTCGGCCAGCTTCTTGGGGTCCTGGCCGTGCACGGACGCGTGCGGATCGGCGACGGCCTTGCCGAGGGTGCGGTCGATGGCGAGGGTGTCCACGGCGGCCGGGTCGGCGCCGTGCATGCCGATGGCGGCGAGCACGAGCCGGGCCAGGATCTCCGTCTCCGCCATCCGGCCCGCCTCCAGGGGGACGGCGGCGCGGTTGTAGCGGACCTGGTTGCGCACGGCGAGCGCGTTGAGGGCGAAGTCGTGGTGGGGGCTCTGCGAGGGCGGGGGCGGCGGCAGGACGACGTGCGCGTGGCGTGAGGTCTCGTTCAGGTACGGGTCGACGCTGACCATGAAGTCCAGTGACTCCAGGGCCTTGTCGAGGCGGTCGCCGTCGGGGGCGGAGAGGACGGGGTTGGCGGCGATGGAGATGAGGGCACGGATGGGGCTCTCCCCCGGGCCGCCGTCCACGGGACCGCCACCGCTCCGGCCGCCGTCCACGGCTCCGTCACCGCCCGGGCCGCCGTCCACCCCGTCGCGCTCCCCGCCCGCTCCGCGCGCAGGCGTGTCGATCTCCGCCGCCAGCGCGGCGATCGGCAGCTCCCCCTTCGCCTCCGGGTGCCCGTCGGCGCGGCTGCGCCAGCGGCCGAGGGCGAAGCCCTTGCCGGGTCCGGCCGGGCGCCGGGCCCGGTCGGTGGCGGAGAGCGGGAACATGGCGCCGCCGGGCCGGTCGAGGTTGCCGGTGAGGACGTTCAGTACGTCGACGAGCCAGCAGGTGAGGGTGCCGAGGGCGACGGTGCTCGCGCCGACGCGGCCGTAGACGGCGGCCGTGGGCGCGGCCGCGAGCTCGTGGGCCAGCTCCCGGATGGTGGCGGCGGGCACGTCGCAGGCGGCGGCGACGGCTTCGGGGGTGAAGTCCCGTACGGCGTCGGCGACTTGCTCCACCCCCACCACCTGCCCGTCGAGCGCCCCCAGCGCGACCAGGCCGTCCGCGAACAGGACCTGCGCCATCGCGGCGAGCAGCAGCGCGTCCGTGCCGGGCCGGATCGCCACGTGCCGGTCGGCCAGCTTCGCGGTGCGGGTGCGGCGCGGGTCGACGACGGTGAGCCTGCCGCCGCGGGCGCGCAGCGCCTTGAGCCTGCCGGGGAAGTCGGGCGCGGTGCACAGGCTGCCGTTGGAGTCCAGCGGATTGGCGCCGAGCATCAGGAGGTGGTCCGTGCGGTCCAGGTCCGGCACGGGGATGGCGAGGGCGTCGCCGAAGAGGAGTCCGCTGGAGACGTGCTTGGGCATCTGGTCGACTGTGCTGGCCGTGAACAGGCTGCGGGTGCCGAGGCCCGCGAGCAGCAGCGGCGGGTAGAGGGCACCGGCCACGGTGTGCACGTTCGGGTTGCCCAGTACGACGCCGACCGCGTGCGGCCCGTACCGCTCGACCAGTGGCCGGATGCCCGCCGCGACGGCGTCGAAGGCCTCCTCCCAGCTTGCCTCCTCAAGCCGCCCGTTCCGGCGTACGAGAGGCCGCCGCAGCCGGTCCGGGTCGCTGTCGGCCGCGCCGAAGGAGGCGCCCTTCGGGCAGATGAAGCCGCGGCTGAACACGTCGTCCTTGTCGCCGCGCGCGCCGGTCACGGCGGTTCCCTCGACGGTGAGGGTGAGGCCGCAGGTGGCTTCGCAGAGGGGGCAGACGCGCAGGGCGGTGCGGGGCATGGGTCCTCCAGAACGGCCGCGGCGGCGACCGCGGCGGCTTCGGCGCACGGACGGGTCGAGCATACCGACCGGTATGCATGGTGGCGAGGGCAATGGCTCAGTCCAACACCCCCGCCAAATAGGCCCGCAGCAGCGCCCGCGCCTCCCCCACGATCGCCTCGTCCCCGGCCGGGTCCACCCGGAACGCGAGGCGGAAGAGCGCGTCGGCGGTCTCGACGGCGACGAGGAAGGCGCGGCGCAGGGCAGGGTCGGGGGCGCGCCCGATGTGGCCGGAGAGCAGCTCCGCGAGGTGGTCGGCGACGCGGTGGTTGGGGGCCGCGCCGGGGTCGCCGACGGGGATCTGGGTGCCGAAGTCGACGAGGGCGAAGCCGGGGGCGGTGCGCTTCATGGCGAGGTACTCGTCGAGGAGCGCGTCGAGGGCGGCCCGCCAGTCCCCCGGCGCGACCGGCACGAGCCGCCGGGTGACCCGTCCGGCGTAGCGCTCCAGGTTGCGGTGGGCCAGGGCGTCGACGAGGGCCCGCTTGTTGCCGAAGAAGCGGTAGACGGAGCCGATGGGCACGCCCGCGCGCTCGGCGACGGACCGGGTGGTCAGGCTCTCGTAGCCGGTCTCGTCGAGAAGGTCCGCGCAGGCGTCGAGGATGCGGGCGAGGCGCTCGGCGCTGCGGCGCTGGACGGGGGCGCGGCGCAGGGCGGCGGGGGCGGGCGGGGACTCGGCGGCGGGTGCGGGCGGGGGCTCGGAGGCGCTGCGGTCCTGCATCCCGGGAGAGTAGAGCACTGTTCACATTTCATGGATCCTCTTGCGCTGGGAAATCGTGAATCCTACGGTGTTCCATAGGAATCAGGTCGGGATCACCGACCGGGGAGCCGAGGGAGCTGTGATGAGCGGGGACGACCCGAGGGACCACGCACGCAAGACCGCCGAGGGGCTGAGTTACCTCACGGGCTTCGGCAACGAACACAGCTCGGAAGCCGTGCCCGGCGCCCTGCCGCACGGCCGCAACTCGCCCCAGCGCGCCCCCCTCGGCCTGTACGCGGAGCAGCTGAGCGGCACCGCGTTCACCGAGCCGCGCGCCCACAACCGCCGCTCCTGGCTGTACCGCATCCGCCCCTCGGCGGCGCACCCGGCGTTCACGCGCGTCGACAACGGCGCGATCCGCACGGCGCCCTTCACGGAGGCCGTCCCCGACCCCAACCGGCTGCGCTGGAACCCACTGCCGGAGCCCGCCCCCGGCACGGACTGGCTCGCGGGCCTGTGGACCCTCGGCGGCAACGGCGACGCCACGCAGCGCACGGGCATGGCGGTGCACCTGTACCACGCCAACTCCTCCATGACGGACCGGGTGTTCAGCGACGCCGACGGCGAGCTGCTCATCGTCCCCGAGCACGGCGGCCTGCTGCTGCGCACCGAGTTCGGCCTGCTGCACGCCGAGCCGGGCCATGTGGCCCTGATCCCGCGCGGGGTCCGGTTCCGCGTGGAGCTCCTCGACGAGAACGCCCGCGGCTATGTGTGCGAGAACTACGGCGCGGTCTTCCAACTCCCCGACCTCGGCCCGATCGGCGCCAACGGCCTCGCGAACGCACGGGACTTCAAGGCTCCGGTGGCCGCGTACGAGGACGACTCGGACACGGCGGGCCCCGTCGAGGTCGTCAACAAGTTCTGCGGCAACCTCTGGTCGGCGACCTACGACCACTCCCCGCTCGACGTCGTCGCCTGGCACGGAAACCACGTCCCGTACGTGTACGACCTGCACCGCTTCAACGTCATCGGCACCATCTCGTACGACCACCCGGACCCGTCGATCTTCACGGTGCTCACCTCCCCCTCGGACACCCCGGGCCTCGCGGGCGTCGACTTCGTGGTGTTCGCGCCGCGCTGGCTGGTCGGCGAGGACACCTTCCGGCCGCCGTACTTCCACCGGAACGTGATGAGCGAGTACATGGGCCTGATCGAGGGCGCGTACGACGCGAAGGCGGAGGGCTTCGTGCCCGGGGGCGGCTCGCTGCACAACATGATGTCGGCGCACGGTCCCGACCACGAGACCTTCGAGAAGGCCAGCGCCGCCGAGCTGAAGCCGCAGCGGATCGACGACGGCCTGGCCTTCATGTTCGAGACCCGCTGGCCCGTCACCGCCACCGAGCAGGCGGCGACGGCCCCACACCTGCAGCGCGCCTACGACGACGTGTGGCAGGGTCTGGAGCGTCATTTCCGGCCGTAGTGGCATCACTTCCGGCCGCTGCCCGCGTCGCTACCGGAGTACGGAGTTCCACGTGACCGCTTTCGCCCCGGACTCGATCGTCCTGAACCGAAAGCTGCCGCTCTGGTATCAGGTGTCGCAGTCGTTGCGCGCCTCGATACTCGGCCGGGCGCCCGACGCCCCGCTGCGCCTGCCCACCGAGGAGCAGCTGGCGGGGCACTACGGCGTCAGCGTGCTCACCATGCGGCAGGCCCTCAAGGAGCTGGAGGACGAGGGCCTGATCAGCAGGCACCGGCGGCGCGGCACGTTCATCGAGCCCGGGGTGCAGCGCGGTTCGCCGGTGCGACTGCTCGGCTCGGTGGACGCGATCGTGGCCCAGCAGTCCGGCATGGACACCAAGCTCCTGTCCCAGGGGCAGGAGCCGGTGCCCGCCGAACTCGCCGAGTACTTCCCGGACGTGGACCGGGTCGCCACGTACCACCGGCTGCGCAGCGACACCAAGACCGGCGAGCCGACCAACCACGCCCGCAACCACATCCGCCCCGACCTCGCCGACCGCGTCGACCCCGCCGACCTGGAGCGGTGGCCGATGACGAAGGTCCTGCGGGACGTGGTGGGCGTGGCGATCTCCCGCATCACCGACACCGTGGAGGCCACTCTCGCCGACCCCGAGACGGCCCGCCTCCTCCAAGTGCCGCTGCTCAGCCCGATCCTGCACTACACCGGCATCACCTACGACGACCAGGGCCGCGCCCTGGACGTGGCCCGGATCCACTACCGCGGCGACCGCTTCTCCTTCACCGTCACCCTGGACGCGACCTGACGGCCCCCGGCGGGAGCGTCGTACGATGCCGGGCGTGACGCACGACGAAGCGCCGCTGCTCGCGGATCTCCTGCCGTGGTCCGTCGCGCCGCTCAGGCCCGGGCGCGGGTGGCCGATGGCGCCGGACGCCGCGTCCCTGAAGGCCCGTTGGAACGCCTTCGTCCGCGCCGATGCCGCCGACCGCGAGACGCTCCTGCGGCCCACCCGGTCCCGGACCCTGCACACCGCCGTGGCCCAACTGCCCGGCTTCGACGGCGCCACGGTCCGCCTCGCCCGCGAGGCGGGCCCCTGCCCGGAGCCGGTCCGCGTCCTGCACGGCCCCTTCGACGAGCAGTGGCTCATCCCCGACCACCGCCTCATCGACGTGGCCCGGCCCGAGCTGTGGCGCGTCCTCGGCACCGGACAGCTCTTCCTCACCGAGCAGGGGTACGTGGCCGACGGCTCCGGTCCCGCGGTGCTCGCGTCCGCCGTGCTCCCCGACGGGCGCTCCCCCGCGGGCCGCCCCGGCCGCATCCGCCCCCTCTTCCGGCGCCCCGGCGGCCTCGAACCCAACCTCGCGCCGGGCCTGTCGCGCCATCTCACGCGGGTGTACGGGGCCGAGGTCACCGCCCCGGACGTGCTGGCGTGGACGCTGGCCGCCGCCCGCGCGTCGGCGGCGGGCTGCGCGGTGCCGCTGACCTCCGATGCCCGGGTGTGGGCGCGGGGCGTCGCGGCGGGACGGCGACTGCTGTGGCTGCACCTGCGCGGCGCGGGCGGCGAACGCCCCCGACTGCCCGGCGGACGGCGCCCCTACGTCCGCTCACCCCTGCCCGCGCGCCCCCGCACCCTCGCCTACGACCCGGACGAGGAGGCCCTTGTGGTGGGCGGGAGCGGCGTCATCTCCCCCGTGCCCGCGGCCGCCTGGGACTTCCGGGTGAGCGGCGTGCGAGTCGTTGAGCTGTGGTTCGACCGACGGACGGCGGAGGCGGAACCGGGCTCCCTGGAGGCCGTGCGCCCCGCCGCCTGGCCGCAGGAGTGGACGTCCCAGCTCCTCGAACTGGTCACGGTCCTCGCGCTCCTCGCCGCGGAGGAGCCGTTCGACGTCGGGGACGCGGGGCGGATCACGTCCGGGGACCTGCGGGCGGCCGGGGTGCTGCCGGTGCCCGGGTCGGCGCGGCGGCCCGCTTCGGTCCTCGACCACCACGAGGAGGGGCCGGAGGGGCAGTTCGCGCTCCTGTAGCCGGGTCGGCCGCGGTGCGGCCGTGGCGGCGTCAGGCGCGGGGAGCGCGCCCCGCACCGGCCCCCGGCAGCAGCGCCACCAGGCTCAGCCCCTGGAGCACCACCAGCACGGTCACGCCCACGTGGAAGCCGGACTCCCCGCCACCGCCGACGCCGTACGCGAGGGCGGCGACCGCCGGGCCCACCGCGAACGCCAGCGTGCGGGACGTGTTGCCGACGCCGCCCGCGGTCCCGACGAGGTGCGCGGGGGTCGCGCCGAGGATCCCGGTGTTCACGGGCGTGCCGAACAGGGCCTGCCCGGCGCCCGCGAGGGCGAGGCGCCAGCCGATGTCCCAGAGCCCCGCGTCGGGCCCGAGGGTCACCATGCTCAGGACGCCCGCGCCGCAGAGCCCGGCCCCCACCGCCCCCACGAGCCGCGGCGGCAGCCGGTCGGCGAGGGTCCCGCCGAGCGGCGCCGTCAGCGCGACCGCGCCGATGAAGAAGACCATCGCCAGGCCGGTCAGGGACGCTCCGGCGTCCAGGACGTCGGAGACGTAGTACGGCAGCAGGAAGTAGGAGAGCCCCACGAACGTGCCGCTGAGGAAGAGGGAGAGGACGGGCAGGCCCACCGCGCGGCGGCGCAGCAGGTCGAGGACCGGGCGGGCGGTGCCGAGCCGCGCCCAGGCCACGGCGCCCCCGACGGCCGCGAGGCCGAGCAGGGCCGCGGCGACGGGCGCGTCCGCCTCGATCCGGCCGAGGGCGAGGAGCAGCGCGGTCACGGCGGCGCCGAGCAGCACGCCGTCGCCGACCAGCGAACGGCCGGGCACCGCGAGGCCCTTGCCGGTACGCGGGAGCAGGCGCGCCCCCAGCCACCACACGACGAGCAGCACGGGGATCTTCAGCAGGAACACCGGGCGCCAGCCGTACGCGTCGGCCACCGCACCGCCCAGCGACGATCCGCCCATGGAGCCGATCGTCATGACCGTGGCCACGAACCCCATGGCCCGCCCCCGCTGTTCGGGCCGCACGCTCGCGGCGACCACCGGCAGGTAGAGCGCCCCGACGAGCGCGCCCGCCACTCCCTGGAGGACGCGGGCGGCGAGCAGCACCGGCAGGTTGGGCGCGGCGGCCGCGAGGACGCCGGTCAGTCCGATCGCGGGCACGGCGAGCAGGAACAGGGAGCGCAGGTCCACGCGGTCGCTCCAGCGTCCCGCGGGGATCGCGAGGGCGGCGGTGGGCAGCGTGTACGCCAGCAGGACCCACTGGGCCGACGAGGAGCCGACGCCCAGGTCGGCGCCCATCGCGGGCAGCGTCACCGCCGTCAGGCTGATCTCCAGGGTGACCATGAGCATGGCCAGCGCCATCACGGCCACGGGGGCCCAGCGCGTGGGCGGGGAGCCGTCGGGCGGCGGGGTGCGGGTGGATTCGGGAGTGTGCTGAGTCATGCGGCCGACGCTAGGAAGGAGGTGAGGGTGGTCGCCTCTGTCGGATGACTGGGGTGTGCGGGACTCGGCAGCTTCCCCGGTCACGTCGCCCGGCCCCGGTCACCCCGCTCCCCCCCGGACGCGCGACCCCAGCCGCCCCAGCCGCCCCAGGCACCCCGGTCGCCCGACCCCAGTCATCCGACAGAGGCGACCGCGCGCACCGCTCGCGTAACTTCCTGGGTGTCGGCACGAGCCCTCCCGCTCAATGCCTCCCCCACCTGGAAGGACATCCCATGCACGCCATCCGCGTCCACGCCTTCGGCGGCCCCGGGCAACTCCGCCACGAAGAGGTGCCCGACCCCGAGCCGGGGCCCGGTCAGGTGCGGGTGCGGGTCCGCGCGGCGGGCGTGATGCCGTTCGACATCGGCGTCCGGCAGGGGGCGATACGGCCGCCGGGGCTGGAGTTCCCGATCGTGCCGGGCAATGAGTTCGCGGGCACGGTGGACGCGGTGGGCGCGGACGTCACGGACTTCGTGCCCGGTCAGGGCGTCCTCGGATTCTCGCTGCTCGGTGCGTACGCCGAGTACGTCGTCGTGGGCGCCGACCAACTCGTCGCCAAGCCCGACGCCATGGACTTCACCGTCGCCGGCGGCTTCCCCGGCAACGCGCAGGGCGCGCACATGGCGCTCAGCGCGCTGCGGGTGGGGCCCGGCGACACGGTCCTCATCAACGGCGCGGCGGGCGGCCTCGGCACGCTGTCCGTGCAGCTCGCCAGGGCCTGGGGCGCCACCACCGTCATCGGCACGGCGAGCCCCCGCAACCACGACCACCTGCGGGCGCTCGGCGCGATCCCCGTGACGTACGGGGACGGTCTGGAGGAGCGGGTGCGCGCCATCGCCCCCGACGGCGTCGACGCGGCCCTCGACAGCGCGGGCGCACAGGCGCTGCGCGCGTCGGTCGCCGTGGCCAAGGACCGCTCCCGCGTCATGTCGATGGTCGACGACGAGGAGGCCGAACGCCTGGGCCTCCCCCTGCTCCGCGGCACCCGCACCGCCCGACGCCTGGCCGAGGTCACCGACCTGTACGCCAAGGGCCTGTTGCGGGTCCACGTCCGGGCCACGTTCCCCTTGGAGCAGGCCGCGGCGGCGCAGCGCGAGGTGGAGTCGGGGCATGGGCGGGGGAAGGTGATTCTTACGGTGGCGGGGTGAGGTGGGGCGCGGCCCGGGGGAGGCGGTCGGTCGGCCACCGGGGACGGCCACGGGGGCCGGACGCCAGGTCGCAGATCCCACATCCCACATCCCAGGTCCCACATCCCAGGTCCCAGGGAATATCCACCGCCTCCGGCGGCTTACTTGAACCATGCTTCAAGGTCGCGCCGCCGAACTGGACCAGCTGGCAGCCCTCCTCGCCCGGGCCCGGCAGGGCCACAGCGCCGCCCTGGTCCTCCGCGGCGAGGCGGGCATCGGCAAGTCGGCCCTCCTCACGGAGACGACGGCCATGGCCGCGGCCCAGAACTTCAAGGTGCTCCGCACCACGGCCACGGAGACGGAGGCCGAACTCCCCTTCGCGGCCCTCCACCTCCTCCTGCACCGGGACACCGACAGGATCTCGGCCCTCCCCGCGCCCCAGGCGATGGCGCTGCGCACGGCGTTGGGGTTGGCCGCCACCCCGGACGACGCGGAAGCCTCCGCCGGGAGGGAGCCCTACGACGACACGCGCGTCCCCGCCAGGACCGGCGCCGGGAACGACAGTGCGGTCGGCGTCACGACCGGCACCGAAGCCACCATCGCGCGCAATGCCCGGAGCCACACCGCGATCCACACCGAGAGCGCCAGCGACGGCCACCCGCACGTCCTCACCGGAGCCGGGCCCCGGAACGGCACTTCAGCCACCTCGACCACCGCCCACGCCACTCCCACAGTCCGGGCGGACACCGACACCACCACCGCAGCCCCCACCCCCGACCACCTCGCCACCCCTACCGAGACCGACCCACGCGGCACCACCCCGACCGGCGCCACAGCCGACGCCCGAACCACCCCCGCACCCACCACCCCCGCTCCCCGCCCCCACCAAACCACCACCACCGACCGCTTCCTCACCGGCCTGGCCGTCCTCACCCTCCTTGCCGAACTCGCCGACGGGCAGCCGCTGTTGTGTGTGGTCGACGACGCGCACTGGCTGGACCACGCGTCCGCCGAGGCGTTGCTGTTCGCGGCGCGGCGCCTCGCCGCCGAGGGTGTGGTGCTGCTGTTCGCGGTCCGCGAGGGGCACGCGCCCCGGTTCCCGGCCCCCGGGCTGCCGGAGTTGCGGGTCACCGGCATCGGCGGGATGGCCGCGGCCGACCTCCTCGCCGAGCACGCGGGTGACCTGCCTCCGTACGTACGCGCGGAGATCCTCGGCGAGGCGCACGGGAATCCGCTCGCGCTGCGGGAACTCCCCGCGGCCCAGCGGGAGGGGCACCTCGGGACGCTCGCCGGGACGTCGCACGCGGGGGCGCTCCCCCATGGCTCCCGTGTCCAGCAGGCGTTCGTGGACCGCGTCGCCGCGCTGCCGGAGGCGACCCGCACGCTGCTCCTCGTGGCGGCGGCGGAGGGCACCGGCGACCTGGAGGCGACGGCGGCCGCGGCGGGCGCGCTCGGGGCGGGTGTCGCCGATCTCGAACCGGCCGAGCGCAGACAGCTCATGCGACTGGAGGGCGGGCGGCTGGTGTTCGGGCACCCGCTGATCCGTACCGCGGCCTACCAGTCGGCCCCGCTCGCCGCCCGTGTCGCCGCGCACCGCGCCCTCGCGGACGCCCTGCCGCGCGTGGGCGGCGCCGACCGTCGCGCCTGGCAGTTGGCGGCGGCCGCCACCGCGCCGGACGAGTACGTCGCCGCCGCCCTGGAGGAGACCGCGCGGCACGCCCGCGCCCGCGGCGGCTACGCGGCCGAGGCGGCGGCGCGCGAACGGGCCGCCCGGCTCACCCCGGACGGCACCGGACGGGCCCGGCGCCTCGCGCTCGCCGCCGTGGCCGCCGCGGACGCGGGCCAGAGCGCGCACGCGGCCGACCTCGCCCGGCGCGCCGCCCCGCACCTCACCGACCCCGCCGTCCTGGCCCGGCTCGCCCGGGTCCGCGCGGGCGTGGCCAGGGAGCGCGAGGAGTTCGACGCGGCGCACAGGGTGCTCGTGGACACGGCGGCGGCGATCGCCGACCGGGCGCCGGACACGGCGGCGCCGCTCCTGTACGAGGCGATGACGGCTGCCTGGGTGGCGGGGCACCGCCCGTCCATCGACGAGATCACCGACCGCGTGGCGGCCCTCGGCCTCGCGACGCCGTCCGGCGCCCCGCCGTACCTGCCCGCCGTCGAGGGCATCGCCCGGCTGGCGGCGGGCGAACCGGGCCGGGCCCTGCCGCCCCTTCGGGACCTGTTCGCGCGGCTGCGCGGCGAGGCGCACGGGCTCGGCCTGCGCGAGCGGGCGTCCATCGCCACGTGGTTCGCGCCCCTGGGCGATCTTCAGGGCGGCATCGACGTGGCCGCCGAGCTGGAGCGCGAGTGCCGTGAGCAGGGGGCGGTCGGGCCGCTGCCGTTGGTGCTGCTGCTGCGGGCGCGGGCCCGGGTGCTGCTCGGGCGGCACGGGTGCGCGCTCGCCGGGGCGGCCGAGGGGGTGCGGATCGCGGAGGACAGCGGGCAGCGCCACTACGCCGCCCAGCTGACCGGCGTCCTCGCCTACCTGGCCGCGCTCGGCGGCGACGAGGCCCGCGTCAAGGAGCTCACGACCTTCGTCGACCCCCGGCAGGCCCCGCCGGGCCGGGTGTGGAGCGCCGCCGCCCAGCCCCTGCTCGACCTGGGCCTCGGCCGTCACGAGGCGGCGCTGCGCGGCTACGAGGACCTGGCGGCGGGCCCGGCGTCCCACACGACCGTCGCCCTGTACTGCGTCCCCGACCACGTCGAGGCCGCCGTGCGCGCCGGAGAGCCCGACGGCGTAAGGGAGTTGGCGGAGCGGTACGCCGAGTGGGCCGGGCACACGGGCATGCCGTGGGCCCGTGCCGTCGCGGCCCGCTGCCGGGGGCTCCTCGCCGAGGCCGGGGCGGCCGGGGCCGACGCCGTGCACGCGGCGTACGAGGAGGCCCTGCGGCTGCACGCGGACGACGGCCGCCCCTTCGAGCGGGCCCGCACCCAGCTGCTCCTCGGCCAGTGGCTGCGGCGCGCGGGCCGCAGGAGCGAGGCCCGCGGGCCGCTCCGGTCGGCCCTCGACGTGTTCGAACAGCTGGAGGCGGCGCCGTGGGCGGAGCGGGCCCGCGCCGAGCTGCGCGCCACCGGCGAGAGCAGGTCCCCCCGGCACCCGGAGAAGCTGACGGCGGCCCGCCTGACCCCCCAGGAACGCCAGGTGGTCCGCCTGGCCGCCACCGGCATGACCAACCGCGACATAGGAGCCCACATGTTCCTGTCCCCCCGCACAGTCGGCTACCACCTGTACAACGCCTACCCGAAGCTGGGCATCTCCTCCAGAGCCGACCTACCCCACCTGAACCTGCAGCCCGACTGACCCCCAACAACCGCACACAGCAAAGCCGTTACGAAGACGGGAAGCGGGAGAAACACGAGGACGAGGCGCCGGGGGGCATCCCAGCCCGCCGGGCGCTTGAGAACGGGGCGGGGGCCGACAATGTCAGCCGGTCCGGCACTCGGGAACGAGGCACAGGGCAGACAATTTAAGCCCGTCCGGCGCTTGAGGACGAGGCGCGGAGCGCCGATTCGGCGGCGCCCCGTCCCACGGGCACATGGCGACAGCGCACACGGCAACAAGCCAGACGGGGCACGCCAAGAACAACAGAAAGCCGGGCATTCCGGGCCCCTTGGCCCGACAGCGGGGTGGGCGGGCGGGAAGAAAAGAGCAAAGAGAGGGAGGACGGCGGGACGCCACGGCCCGAGACCAAGGCGCCCACGCCAGAAACTAGTGGCTGCCGAACAGCGAACGCCGCAACCGCCGCAGCGGAGCGAACAGCGACACCCGGCGCACTCGTGCGCGCCTGCCGCCGCTGCGGTCGTGCGCGACATCACGCGAGGTGAGCTCGCGCATCAGCAGCGTCGCCTCGGCCGCCTCGCGCTGCGGGACGGCGGGGCCGCCCAGCACCGAGAGATGACGGTCGAGACGCGAACTGGTCGCGCCGCTCCCACAAGTGATCGCAGGGACCCTCGCCCTACTGCGCACTGTTATCTGTTCCATGTCACTCCCCACCCGTACGAGGGCACCCGGCCCAGGGCAGGTTAACCCTATCGCCCCGCCATGACACTCGTGTATCCCGGTCGCAGGATTCACCTTCTCCACAAGGACGTTGACGATTACTCTCCGAATCCAACTGATTTCAGGGAGAGTTGGACAACCGGTGCGGTGGTGGGCCGCACCGAGCCCCCGTCGGGTTCGACGGTGACAGCGAGTGAGCTCGCGTTCCTCTTCAGATCGTCCGCGACGACCGGCGTTTCGCCGTCGAGAAGGCCCAGGGAGCGGGGCGCGCCCCCGGCGCGCATCACCCACAGTTGATGGTCCCGGCCGACGGGCGGGCTGCCGAGCCGGGACGGCGTGACCACGGCCTGCCCCCGCGTGCGGGACGCGACGACGCCGAGGCCGCGCCCGCGGGCGTCCCGGGCGTCGGCCGCGCGGACGTCGGGCGCGGCCAGGACGTGGGCGATCTCACGTGTGGCGGTCCGCTCCTCGTCGAGCCGGTCACCGGCACGGCCGAGGGCGAGGGCGAGGATGCCGGCGGCGACGAGGGCGAGGACGGCGGCGGACGCGGCGAGCGCCACGAGGACGGGGGCACGGCCGCGCGCCGGGGCGCCCCGGTGCTCCCGCACCACCACCGCGGGCTCCGGAGCCTCCTGCTCGGTGGCGCGCACGGCGGTCAGGATGCGGTCCCGCAGGTCCGGCGGCGCCGGGACGGAGGCGGCGCGCGCGAGGCGTACGGTGTCGGCGGCGAGCGCGCGCACCTCGTCGGTGCAGCGCGGGCACCCCTCCAGATGCCGTTCGAAGCGGCGGGTCTCCTGCGGTTCGAGGGCGTCGAGGGCGTACGGCACGGCGAGGGAGTGCACGGTGCGGCCGATCCGCAGGCCGCCCACGTACATCCGGATGCGGCCGAACAGGCCGGTGCCCGCAAGTCTCATGCGGCGGCGCCCAGACAGTCGCGGAGCCGCAGGAGGCCGTCCCGCATCCGGGTCTTGACGGTGCCGAGGGGGACGGAGAGGCGGCGGGCCACCTCGCGGTATGTGTAGCCGTCGTAGTAGGCGAGCGTCACGGCCTGGTGCTGGAGGTCGGTGAGCCGCTCCAGGCAGCGGCGCACCCACTCGCGCTCCAGGCTGCCCTCGACCTCCTCGGCGACCTGGTCGAACGCGGGCGCCTCCGCGCGCTGGGCGACGCGCTGCTCGCGGTCGCTCGCGGCCCGCGCGCTGCGGACCCGGTCGACGGCTCTGCGGTGGGCGAGCGTGAGGATCCAGGACAGGGCGCTGCCGCGCGCCGGGTCGTAGCGGGCCGCGGTGCGCCACAGTTCGAGCAGCACTTCCTGGACCACCTCCTCCGACTGGGCGGGGTCGCGCAGCACTCTGCGGACAAGGCCGTACACGGGCCCGGACACCAGTCCGTACAGCTCCTCGAACGCCTTCTGGTCGCCGCGGGCCACCAGTGGCAGCAGTGCGTCAGCGTCCACCGAGTCCCCCTCTCGTGGCCTGTCGTGGCCTCTCCCCGGGTCTTCCGCCCCACGTCCCGGCCCTTCCCCGCTCCCCCGGGCGCCCAATTCTGGACGCGGTGGGGGTTCGGTGCGAGACCTCCGGCGGGATTGGTGCCAATCCGCTCGGGGCGCGGCACCGAATGGCGGGGCAGACGGACCGCGCCCGGCCCACGCGCGCGGCCGTCGGGACAACGCACGAGAGACGACCGACCACCCAACCACCACAGTGAGGACGGACGCGATGACAGCAGTCGCGAGGAGCCGCGCGAGGCTACGGAGCACCCGTGGCATCGCCGGGCTCGTGTGCGGTGTGCTGGCCGCCGGAGGGCTCGCAGCCGCCGGGACCGGCACGCTCGAACCGGAGGCGGCCCACGCCTCCAGCCACCGTGAGGCCCCGCTGATCTCGGGGCAGCCGCAGTACGACAACACGGACGTGTACGCGTTCGTCAGCCCCGACAAGCCCGACACCACGACGATCGTCGCGAACTGGCTGCCGTTCTCGGAGCCCGCGGGCGGCCCGAACTTCTACACGTTCGCCGAGGACGCCCAGTACGACGTGCACATCGACAGCGACGGCGACGCGCAGGGCGACCTGCTGTACCGCTGGACCTTCGACACCCGTACGAAGAACGGGGACACGTTCCTCTACAACACCGGCGCCGTCACGTCCCTCGACGACCCCGACCTGAACGTGACGCAGACGTACGACATCGACCTGCTGCGCCTGAAGGACCAGAAGGTCGTCTCGACGAAGAAGGTCGCCGACGACCTGCCGGTCGCGCCGAGCCATGTCGGCAAGGCGTCCATGCCCGACTACGCCAAGCTGCGCGGCCAGGCCGTGCGGAAGCTGTCGGACGGCGGCACGGCGTTCGCCGGGCAGGCCGACGATCCGTTCTTCCTGGACCTGCGGGTGTTCGACCTCCTGTACGGGGGCGATCTGTCGGAGGTCGGGCGGGACACCCTCGCCGGGTACAACGTCAACTCCGTCGCCCTGCAGGTGCCGTCCGCCTCGATCCGGCAGTCCGAGAAGCAGCCGACCGTCGGCGTCTGGTCGACGACGCAGCGCAAGAACGCCGCCGGGAAGTGGACGCAGGTCTCCCGGCTCGGGGCGCCGCTCGTCAACGAGGTCGTCGTGCCCATGAAGGACAAGGACAAGTTCAACGCGTCCGCGCCCTGGAACGACGCGGACTTCCTGCCGTACGTCACCAAGCCGGAGCTGCCGCGCCTGATCGAGTCGATCTACAAGATCAAGGCGCCGAAGGAGCCCCGCAACGACCTGGTGTCGGTGTTCCTGACCGGCGTGAAGGACCTCAACCAGCCGCCGAACGTACGGCCAGCCGAGGCCCTGCGGCTCAACACCTCCGTCAAGCCCACCGCGTCGCCGAAGCGCCTCGGCGTCCTCGACGGCGACAACGCGGGCTACCCCAACGGACGGCGCCTCGGCGACGACGTCCTCGACATCTCCCTCCAGGTCGTCCAGGGCGAACTCGTCGGCCAGAAGAACGACTTGGGCGATGCCGTCAACGCCAACGACCGCGCCTTCGGCCGCGCCTTCCCGTACGTGGCCCTGCCCACGTCGGGCTCCCGCGGCCCGCTCGCCGAGAAGGGCGCACGGTCCGGCTCGGACGACGGCTCCGGAGCACCCCGCGACGCCCTGACCGGCGGCGCCCCGGTCGCGGCCGCCCGCGACACGGACGACTCCACCGACACCGTCCTCCTGGCCTCCGCCGCAGCCGGCGGCGCCGGCCTCCTCCTCCTGATCCTCGGCCTCGTGTGGTGGCGCATGCGGGACAGCGGCTCGGCTCCGCGGGGTCGCGGGTCCGGGGTCATGGGGGGTTGAGAGATGGCTTGGCGTCGCTTTGGGGGGTGGTGGCGGGCGGCTCGGTCCGGCGGAGGTGCTGGGGCGGTTGGGTCCGCCGTGTCCACCGGATCTCCCGGATCGGCCGGGTCCGCCGGGGTGTCGGTCGACGGCACCCCGGCCGGGGAACGGCCGGAGAGCGGCGGGGCCGGTGTGCGGTGGCTCGGTGGGACGGCGGTCGGCCGGTCTGCTCGGGCGCGGGGCGCCCGGCGCGTCGGGGCCGTTGTCGTGCTCGCGGTCGTGCTGACCGCGGGTGCGGTGGTCGTCGGCGGGCTGCGGGAGGAGGGGCGGCCGTCCGTGGCGGCCGCCCCGCCGCCCCCGTACGCGGCGCCGCCCGACGGGCTCCGCGCGGGCGACCTCGACCGTGGAGTGGCCTCGCTGCGCGAGCGGGTGCGGGTGCGGCCCCGGGACTTCGCGTCCTGGGCCGCGCTCGGGTCCGCGTACGTCGAGCAGGCACGCATGAACGCCGACCCCACCCGGTACGCCGAGGCCGAGCGTGCCCTCGACCGCGCGCTCGCGCTCCGCCCCGGCCACGACGGGGCCCTGGCCGGGCTCGGCGCGCTCGCCGCCGCGCGGCACGACTTCTCCGGCGCGCTGCGGTACGCCGAGCGGGCGCTGGCCGCGAACCCCTACAGCGAGCGCGCCCTCGCCACCCGTATCGACGCGCTCGTGGAACTCGGCTCGTACGAACGGGCGTTGCGGGCGGCGCGGGTCGCCGACGCGCGGCGGCCCGGCATTCCGGTCTTCACGCGGTACGCGTACGTGCGGGAGCTGCGCGGGGACGTCACCGGGGCGCGGCGCGTCCTGGAACGCGCCCTCGCCTCCGCGCGGGCGCCCGGCGATGTCGCGTACGTCACCACGGCGCTGGCCCAACTCGCCTGGCGGCAGGGGCAGTACGCCCAGGCCGCGCGGCGGTGCGCGGTCGCGCTGCGGGCCGACCCGTCGTACGTCCCCGCTCTGGAGACGCGGGGGCGGGTGCGGGCCGCCCAGGGCGAGACGAAGGCGGCTGTCGCCGATCTGCGCGACGCCGTGGCCCGGCAGCCGCTTCCCGGCACGCTGGTGGCGCTCGGTGAACTGTACGAGTCCCGGGGGGAGTTGGCGCGGGCCCGGGAGCAGTACCGGCTGATCCGCGCCTGGACGCGGCTGGCCCGTGCGAACGGGGTCAACCCTGATCTGGACACCGCGCTCGCCGCCGTGGACCACGGGGACGCGAAGGTCGCGTTGGCGGCGGCGCGGGCCGAGTGGGGGCGGCGGCGCACCGTGCACACCGCTGACGCGCTGGGGTGGGCCCTGCATGCCGTCGGGCGCGACGAGGAGGCGCTGCGGTACACCCGGCGGGCCACCGCCACGGGGTTCCGTGAGGCGTCCTTCTTCTACCACCGCGGGGTGATCGAACTGCGCGCCGGCTCGCCCTCGGCGGGGAGGCGGTGGCTCGAGCGGGCGGTCGGGCTCAACTCGGGGTTCTCGCCTGTGGGTTCTCGGGACGCTGGGCGACTGTTGGAGGGGTTGCGATGAGGGCTGTTTCGTGTGCGGGTGCCTTTTGGCGGGCGGTGTTCCCGTCCCGCCGCTCCGCGGCGGATATCCCCCACCGGCCCACCCGCCACTCCGCGCCGGAAGGCGGACCGGAGGCCCGTCCGGGGCCCGGTGCCCCGGGCGGTCAGCCCGACGTGCGCGCTGGCGGGCCCGACCGTCCGGCGGGTGCCGGTCCGGGCGCTCTGGGCAGTGCGCTTGAGGCCTACGCGCCGGGCCGGCCGGAGCAGCCCGTTCGGCGGCTCTCGCCCTTCGGGGGCGCGCGCTTCCGACGGCGCCGATGCCCCGGAGGGGCCGAGCGGGGGCGGACCCGTGGGACGCTCACGCCGCGTCGGGCACGCCAGACACGCCGGACCTGGCCCAGCAGCCACGCCTCCGCCTGGGCACGCCGCACCCTCGCCGTCGCCCTCCTCACCCTCTGCGGCACCCTCCTCCTCCCCGCCGCCCCCGCCTCCGCCCACCCCCTCGGCAACTTCACCGTCAACCAGCACGACGCCCTCACCCTGGCCCCCGGCCTGCTCCGCGTCGACCACGTCGAGGACCTCGCCGAGATCCCCGCCTCCCAGGCCGAACCGGGCATCAAGCGTGCGGGCACGGCTCGTTGGGCCGCCGAGCGGTGCCGCAAGGCCGCCGTCGGCACCCGCCTCGCCCTCGGCGGGCGCACCGTCCCCCTCCGGTCCCGCGCCGCCCGCGCCCTCGTGCGCACCGGCCAGGCCGGGCTCCCCACCGTCCGCGTCGAGTGCCGCTTCGCCGCCCCGCTCCCCGAGGGCAAGAACCTCGCCCTCACCTACCGCGCGACCCGCCAACCCACCCCCGGCTGGCGCGAGATCACCGCCCGCGGCGACCGCATGACCCTCACCGACACCGACGTACCCGCGACCTCCCCCTCCCGCTCCCTCACCCGCTACCCGAAGCACCTCACCTCCTCCCCTCCCGACACCACCTCCGCCGCCCTCCGCGTCCGCCCCGGCGGCCCCGCCCTCGCCGCCGACCCCGCACCGCCCGCCTCCGCCCTCCCCCGCGCCGCCACCGACGCCCTCACCCGTCTCGTCGCCCGCCACGACCTCACCTGGACCTTCGCCGCCGCGGCCCTCGGCACCGCCCTGCTCCTCGGCGCCCTGCACGCCCTCGCCCCCGGGCACGGCAAGACCCTCATGGCCGCCACCGCCGCCGCCCGCGGCACCGCCACCCTCCGCGACGTCCTGCCCCTCGCCGCCTCCGTCACCGTCACCCACACCTTGGGCGTCGTGGCCCTCGGGCTCCTCGTCGCGGGCGGTTCCGCCGCCGCCCCCTCCGTCGTCGCCTGGCTCGGCGTCGCCAGCGGCCTCCTCGTCGCCGGAGCGGGCGCCGTCCTGCTCCGCCGGGCCTGGCGTCATCGCCATCACGCCCACGGCCACGGCCACTCCCATGGGCACGGTCACACTCACGGGCACGGGCACGGGCACCCTCACAGTCACAGTCACGAGCAGCAGCTCGGCCACGGGCACCCCCATGCCCACCCGCACGCACACCCGTCCCCACCCCCCACCCTGCGCGGCACCCTCCTCCTCGGCTTCGCCGGTGGCCTCGTTCCCAGTCCCTCCGCCGTCGTCGTGCTCGTCGGTGCCGCCGCTCTCGGCGAGGCCTGGTTCGGGCTGTTGCTCGTGCTCGCGTACGGCGCGGGGCTCGCGGTCACGTTGACGGTGGCCGGGTTCCTGGTGGTGCGGCTGGGGACGCGGGTCGCCGCGGTGGCGGGGCGGCGGCTGTCGCGGAGGCGGGCGGGGCGGGTGCGGCTGGCCGGGCTCACCCGGCGCCTCGCGCCGCTGGGCTCCGCGTGCGTGGTCCTCGCGCTCGGGTGCGGATTGGTGTTCAAGGGGGCCGCAACAGCGCTCGGTTGAGCTACTTTTGTGGAGAATCGCACGGCTGCGAAAGTGGGGGGCTCGTGTCCGACGAAGCGCGAGTGATCGCAGGGCGTTACCGCCTCCTGGCGCCGCTGGGCGAGGGGGGCATGGGCACGGTGTGGCGGGCCCGGGACGACGTGCTCGGCCGCGAGGTCGCCGTCAAGGAGGTCCGCGCGCCCGCGGGACTCCCGGCGAGCGAGGTCGAGCGGCTCTACACCCGCCTGGAACGGGAGGCCTGGGCCGCGGCCCGGATCCCGTACCGCAACGTCGTGACGGTGTACGACGTCGCCACCGACGAGGGGCGGCCGTGGATCGTGATGGAGCTGGTGCCCGGCCTCTCCCTGTCGGACGTCCTGGAGGCCGAGGGCCCGATGACCCCGCAGCGCGCCGCGCACATCGGCGCGGAGGTCCTCGGCGCGCTGCGCGCCGCGCACGACGCGGGGGTGCTGCACCGCGACGTCAAGCCGGGCAACGTCCTGCTGTCCAATGACGGCCGGGTGGTGCTGACCGACTTCGGGATCGCGATGGTGGAGGGCAGTTCGGCCCTCACGATGACGGGCGAGGTCGTCGGGTCGCCCGAATTCCTCGCTCCGGAGCGGGCGTTGGGGCGGCGCCCCGGTCCGGAGTCCGACCTGTGGTCGCTCGGCGTGCTCCTGTACGCGGCCGTGGAGGGCGTCTCGCCGTTCCGGCAGGACACGCCGCTGAGCACGCTGCGCGCCGTCGTCGACGAGCAGTTGCCGCCGCCGCGCCACGCGGGCCCGCTGACCCCGGTCATCGAGGGCCTGCTGCGCAAGGACCCGGCGGAGCGCTCGCTCGCGGCGGACGCGGAACGGGATCTGCGCCTGGTCGCGGAGGGCCACGCGCCACGCACGGAGGCGTCGGCCTCGTACCAGCCGACGGTCGTCGCCCCCCAGCGGCCGGGTCCCACTCCGCCGCCACCCCCGCCGCCCGCCGGTTTCTCCTCGTCCGCGCCGACCGGCACCACCCCCACGCCCGGCACGACGACGACCACGACGTCCCAGCGCCGCTCGCGCCGTACGACCGCCGTGTTCGTCGCGGGCCTCACCGCCGTGGCCCTGGCCATCGGCGGTGTCACGTACGCCCTGATGAAGGACGACTCGGACGGCGGGAACGGCGGCGCCGACAGCGGCAGCGGCTCCACCGGCGGATCGAACGGCGGCGCCACGGGCAACGGTGGATCCGACGGTGGCGGGGACGGCGGCGGCAGCGACGGGGGCGGGTCCGGCAACGGAGGCAGCGGCAGCGGCGGATCGGGCAGCGGCGGCGGCGGATCCAACGGCGGCACCAATGGGGGCAGTGGCGGCGGTTCCACCGACGGCGGCGGGCACGGGGGCACGACCACCCCGGCCCAGTCCGTGCGCGTCAGCGTCACCGCGCACCGCACCTCGTACACGGGCGCGTGCCCGGTGCCGCCCGGCGAGGCGCCGTCGTTCGGGGCGACCTTCACCGTGGGGCGGGTTCCGGTGGGTGTGCAGTACCGATGGGTGACCGCCGAGGGCGAGTCGAGCGACCCGGGCTGGAAGACGCTCTCGTTCGCGTCGGGCGACGGGAAGAGCAAGCAGGTCAACCACGTGGAGGTGCCGGGCTGGACGGATCCCGGCACGCACCGGGGCAGCGTGCGGGTCGAGGTCCGCAGCCCGGTGACCGCGACGTCGAACTCCGTCGCGTACTCCGTGACGTGCGAGGAGGAGCCCCCGACCACCGGAGGGGGCTCCTCCTCTCCCTACGATCAGTGAGGCCGGTGCGGCGAGCGGTGCGGCCGCGCGGGGTGGGAGGCCGTCAGGAGGCCGCTCCTCGGAACACCGGGAGGTAGCCACCGGACTGGCCCGCGGCGGTCGGGTGGTAGGACTCGCCGATGTTGCCCCAGTTCACGCTGTGCAGCCAGGAGTCGCTGGAGCAGATCTCGTGGTTGGTGAACGTGGTGGTGACATCGCCGAAGGTGAAGCCGTGGTCGGCCGCGCGCTTGGCGGTGGCGGTGTTGAGGTGGTCGGCGGCACCGTTGATGGCGCGGCGCTCGCCCTCGGTGAGACCGGCGAGACAGCTGCCGCCGAGTTTGTAGAAGCGTGGATAGCCGAGCACCACGACGCGGGCGGACGGCGCCTTGCTCTTGATCGCCGAGTAGACCTGGTCGAGCCGGCCGGGCAGCGTCGAATCCACGTACGCCTTGGCCTGGTTGACGCGCGTCACACAGCTGGATTCGGACTGCAGTACGCAGGTCGTCATCACGTCGGCGAAGCCCGCGTCGTTGCCGCCGACGGAGAGGGACACCAGTCCGGTGCCGGAGTTCAGCGGCCCCAGTTGGTTGCTGAGGACGTCACTCGTACGAGCGCCGGAACAGGCCGTGAAGTTGAAGCTGGAGGGTGAGTTGGCGGCAGCCCACAGCGCCGGGTAGGAGCGGGTGCTGCGCTTGCAGTTTCCGCTGCCGCTGTCGTAGCTGCCGGCGCCGACGCCGGAGGAGTAGGAGTCGCCGAGCGCCACATAGGCGGGGGCGGCGGCCCGGTCGTCGCCGGAGTCCGCGTGCGCCGTGGCCACCCCGGTGAGGGTGCAGGCGGCGGCGAGGAGGAGCGAGGAAGCGTATGCCGTGAAACGGGACAATCTCATGGAACCTCCCTTAGCAGGATTTCTGCCTCGACAGTGGTAGCACGCACCACCCGTTGCCGATAGTGTCCATGTCAATCAATTCTTCAGTAATTCCCTTGCCCGCCAGGACAGTTCACCGACCGGACTACAGTCCGACAACGAACATCTGCACACCCCCTCCGCATCTTGACGGGCCGCCGGATGCTGAGCGACATTGAAGCCCGGCATCCGGCGCTTCGGGGGGCAAGTCGCCCATGCAGACCATCAGGATCAAGTCAGCGTCTTCCGGGTCTTCCGGTACAGGACGGCCGGACCAGGACCCTGACGGAGCGTCGCGCACCGCGGCGTCCGCGGACCTCACACCCCTGTTCGCGGGCGTGGCCGTGGCCGCCGGATGCGTCGGGGCGGCGTTCGCGCTGCTCGACCTCTCCTCGCCGCTGCGCGCCCCGTTCGTCCTCTTCTTCCTGCTCGCGGCCCCCGGCTTCGCCCTGTCCCCGTGGCTGCGGGGGCTCGACACCTGGGCCCGCGTCGTGGCCTGCGGCAGCGGCGCGCTCGTGGTCGACCTGGTGGTCGCCCAGGCGATGCTGGCACTGCACGTGTGGTCGATCCGCGGCGGCGTCGCGGCGGTCGGCGCGCTCAGCGTGCTCGTCTTCCTGTCGGCCCTGGCGCGGCGGCGTCACCGCGCCCCGAGTAGACGGACGTGATGACGTGGAGGTCACCGTGCACCGCCCCGGCGAGCTCACCGCAGCCGACCGGGCGGCGTGGACGGCCATGCAGTCCAAGGCTCACCTGAACGGGTTGCCCGACCTCTCGAACCCGTTCCTCGCACCGGAGTTCACCCTCGCCATGGCGCGGGTACGGCGGAACGTGCGGGTGGCCGTCGCCCGGGAGGACGGCGAGCCCGCCGCGTACTTCCCGTTCCAGAGATCCAGAACCGGCGTGGGCCGGGCCGTCGGCCTCGGCGTCTCCGACTGCCAGGGCCTGGTGCACCGGCCCGGCTTCGAGTGGGACGCCCGGGAGCTGCTCCGCGACTGCGGGCTCGCGATGTGGGAGTTCGACCATCTCGCGGCGGGCCAGGACGCGTTCGAGACCGGCGCCTGCGGTCGCTTCGCGTCCCCCGTGATGGACCTCGACGAGGGCTACGACGGCTATCTCGCCCGCGTCCGGGCCCGCTCCCCCAAATTCCTCCGCTCCACCCTCGCCAAGGGCCGCAAGCTCCAGCGCGACCACGGCGAGGTGCGCTATGTGCACGACGAGCGCGACCCCGCCGCGCTGCGCAGGCTGATCGCCTGGAAGTCCGCGCAGTACCGCAGGACGGGCCGCAGCGACCGCTTCGCGCACGACTGGATCACCCGCCTGGTGCACCAGCTCTTCCACAGTCGCGGCGACTCCTTCGCGGGCGTCCTCTCCGTGCTCTACGCCGGGGGCGCGCCGATCGCCGCGCACTTCGGCCCGCGCAGCGAGCGCGTGCTGGTGTGCTGGTTCCCTGCGTACGACCCGGATTTCGCCCGGTACTCACCGGGTCTGCTGCTGCATCTGCACATGGCCGAGGCGGCCGCCGCCGACGGCATCGCACACATCGATCTCGGGCGCGGCCAGAAGCAGTGGAAGGACTCCCTGAAGACACGTGAACTCACGGTGTCGGAAGGGTGGGTGGCGTTGCGCCACCCCATGGCAATCGGACATCGTGTCCACCGGGCACCCGTACGGGCGCTTCGCAATACCGTCGTAGGCCGACCGGAATTGTTCGGACCCGCAGATCGCCTGCTCAAACGCCTGGGAAAGATCAGAGCCACGCGCCGGAACGATTAAGAAGCGCGCAGGAAGCGCCAAGGAACGCCAGCGCTGATGGGAGATACGGACACTCTTGTGGTGTCCGAAGAGAACGGCAAATATCCGAAACCGTGAGACCCCGTTCCAGGTCTTGCCATACGGTCGCAAGCATCAATACCGTCGTACATCCACCCGCATCGGTCCATCGGCAGTCGGTCTAGGGGAGGGCTCAAGACCGCGATGGTTCCGGCGCGGGGCGCGGTAGGGGGGTGCCCGTGTCCGGTGATCGAATTTCTGCCGGAGCACGTGCCGCGCAGTCATGCCAACTCACTCGGCGTGCCCGGAAATCCATTCCGCCATGATCGCAGTGAGAATCCCCCCTTTCGAACCGGATCCACAACCGGACCGCCCGGGGGCGGGCGGTCCACCGGACGAGAGGGATCAGACTCATGAGTTCTGCTGTGCGCCCGGCCGACCGGGGGCAAGATCCTTTAATCGAACCGTCGTCGAACGCCACTGACGGGTCGAAGGAAAAGACCGGACCAATGGAAGGAACCGCCATAGCGGGACTGCCCGCCATTCCCAGCCAGCACGAATACCGCGCGGTTTCCTCACATCTGGCGATTGCGCCACCGGTGAGCGTCGTGATTCCCGCCATGAACGAGGCGGAGAATCTTCCCTACGTGTTCAAGACGCTGCCCGAGTGGATCCATGAAGTCGTACTGGTGGACGGCAACTCCACCGACGACACGGTCGCCGTGGCCCGGGAGCTGTGGCCGGACGTGAAGGTCGTGCGCCAGCTCGGCAAGGGCAAGGGCGACGCGCTCATCACCGGCTTCGAGGCCTGCACCGGCGACATCATCGTGATGGTCGACGCGGACGGCTCCGCGGACGGCCACGAGATCGTCAGCTACGTCTCCGCCCTCGTCTCGGGCGCCGACTTCGCCAAGGGCTCCCGCTTCGCCAACGGCGGCGGCACCGACGACATGACCTTCATCCGCAAGCTCGGCAACCACGTCCTGTGCTCCGTGGTCAACGCCAAGTTCGGCGCCCGCTACACGGACCTCTGCTACGGCTACAACGCGTTCTGGCGGCACTGCCTCGACAAGATCGAACTCGACTGCACCGGCTTCGAGGTCGAGACGCTGATGAACATCCGCGTCGTCAAGGCCGGGCTCAAGGTGCAGGAGATCCCGAGCCACGAGTATCTGCGCATCCACGGCGTGAGCAACCTCAGCGCCGTGCGCGACGGACTGCGGGTGCTCAAGGTGATCCTGACCGAACGCTCCAACAAGCGCACGCAGCGCCAGGGTTCGCGGCCCACGCCCCTGCCACCGCACCAGGGAGAGGCTTCTTGATCTCCATCTCGGTGGTCGTGTGCGCGTACACCGAGGACCGCTGGGAGGACATCCTCGCAGCGGTCGCCTCGGTGCGCGCGCAGTCCCACACCGCCCACGAGACCCTGCTCGTGGTCGACCACAATCCGCCTCTCCTCGACCGCCTGACCAAGGAGTACAAGGAGACACAGGGAGTGCGGGTGCTCGCCAACGCGGGCCCCCGCGGCCTGTCCGCGGGCCGCAACACCGGCATCGCCGAGTCGAGCGGCGAGATCATCGCCTTCCTCGACGACGACGCCGTCGCCGAGCGGGACTGGCTGCGCCACTTCGCCGCCGGGTACGAGGACCCGCGGGTCCTCGCCGTCGGCGGGCGCACGCTGCCCGCCTGGGAGTCGGGCCGCCGGCCCCGCTGGTTCCCCGAGGAGTTCGACTGGGTCGTCGGGTGCATGTACCGGGGCCACCCGACGGGCCGTGTCGCGGTGCGCAACGTGCTCGGCGGCAACGCCTCCTTCCGGCGCACCGCCTTCGAGATCGCGGGCGGCTTCGCGACCGGCATCGGGCGTGACGGCGACAAGCGCCCGCTGGGCGGCGAGGAGACGGAGCTGTGCATCCGGCTCACCCGCGCCCGCCCCGACGCCGTGCTGCTCATCGACGACCGCGCGGTGATCCACCACCGGGTGCCCGCGGCCCGGGAGCGGTTCGGCTACTTCCGCACCCGTGCCTACGCCGAGGGCCTGTCCAAGGCCCTGGTGTCCCGGAGCGTCGGCGCCGACAAGGGCCTCGAGTCCGAGCGCCGGTACACCACCCGGGTGCTCCCGGCCGGTGTCGGCCGCGGGCTGCGGGACGCGGTGCTCGCGCGCCCCGGTGGTGCCGGGCGCGCGGGGGCGATCGTCGCGGGCGTGGTGGCGGCGGCCGGTGGGTACGTCGTCGGGAGCGTCCGGGCGCGCCGGGCGGGGGCAACCTTCGCCGTCGTGGACGTGTCCGGCCCGGCCACCGCGACCCGGGGCAGCGAGAGCACCCGGGGGACGGGGACGAGAGGCGGTGAGGGCGGAAGATGAGCACCGGCGGGATACCGATCCTGATGTACCACGCGGTCGCCCCGCGCCCGAACGAGGCGACCCACGATCTGTCCGTCTCGCCCGAGGCGTTCTCGGAGCAGATGGAGGTGGTGCGCGCTCTCGGCTGCACCCCGCTCACCACCTCCCAACTGGCCTGGCACTGGCGTCATCCCGGGCGCCCACTGCCGACCCGGCCCGTCCTGATCACCTTCGACGACGGCTACGAGGGCGTGCACCAGCACGCCCTCCCGGCGCTCGCCCGGCACGGCTTCAGCTCGACGCTCTTCGTGGCGACGGGCTGGCTGCCGGGGAAGTACGACACGGGCGGCGGCCTCGACACCATGCTCGGCTGGGACCAGGTGCGCGAACTGGCCGCGGCGGGCACGGAGATCGGGGGACACAGCCATACGCATCCGCAACTGGACCAGCTCTCCGACGACGCGCTCTGGTTCGAGCTGGTGCGCTGTCGTGAGATCCTCGCCGATGAACTCGGCAGCCCGCCGGTGTCGTTCGCCTATCCCTACGGCTACTCCAGCCGCCGGGTGCGGTGCGCGGTCCGCGGCGCCGGGTTCGGCCAGTCCCTCGCCGTGGGCAACGGCCTGGCGCGACGCTGCCAGGGTCCGTACGCGCTGCGGCGGGTGACGGTGCGGCGCGGCACCCGGATCGGGGAGTTCGAACGGCTGCTGCTCGGCCGCTCGATCGTCCGGTCCTTCGCCACGGACCGGGTGCTCAGCAAGGGATACGCCATCGTCCGCAGAGCCCGACAAGCCCGCCGGAAGGCAGCCCGCCCCCGTGTCTGACACGACCACCGCACAGGCAGCGGTCACCGGGACCGAAGCGCAGACCGACGGCGCACCGCCGTCCGGCAAGTGCCGCAGGGCCCGGAGAATGCGGCTGCCCGGAGCGGGCCGGAGCGGCGGCGGGAGCCCGCTGTTCCGCAACGCCTACGCACTCATGCTCAACACCGGAATCTCCGGTCTGCTCGGCCTCGGTTTCTGGCTGGCCGCCGCCCGGTACTACTCGGAATCGGCGGTCGGCCAGGGCTCGGCGGCCATCGCGGCGATGAAGCTCCTCGCGGGCATCACCGCCGTGACGCTCATGGGCGCGCTCGCCCGCTTCATCCCCGTGGCGGGCCGCGCCACGGGCAGGCTCATCTTCCGCACGTACGCGACGAGTTCCGTCGTCGTCGCGTGCGCGGCCCTCGCCTTCCTGGCCACGCTCGGGCTGTGGGGTCCTTCGTACCGCTTCCTGCACGGGCCGGTGGCCGGGATCTGCTTCGTCGGCGCGGTGGTGGCGTGGTCGCTCCTGACGCTCCAGGACGGGGTCCTCACCGGGCTGCGCAACGCGCTGTGGGTGCCGGTCGGCAACACGGTGTTCTCGGTCGTCAAGCTGGGGCTCCTGATCGTCTTCGCGGCGGCCATACCGACGGCCGGGGTGTTCGTGTCGTGGGTGGCCGCCATCGCCTTCTCGGTGGTGCCGCTCGGCTGGCTGGTCTTCCGGCGGCTCGTGCCGCGCCATGTGCGGGCCACCGAGGGCAGGACCACGCCCCCGACGCTGCGCGAGATGGGGCGCTTCCTCGCCGGTGACTACACCGGTTCGCTGTGCTCGCTCGCCGTGGTCTATCTGGTGCCGGTGATCGTGGCCGCGCAGGTCAGCTCCGCCGACAACGCGTACTTCTACATCGCGACGACCATCGGCGGCACCACGAACCTGCTCGCCATCAACATGGGCGCGTCGCTGACCGTCGAGGGCGCGCACGACCCGGCCCGGCTCGCCGCCAACACCCGTGCGGCGCTGCGCCGGATGGCGCGGATCATGATCCCGGTGTGCGGGATCCTCTTCGTGGGCGCGCCGTACATCCTGCACGTGTTCGGCGCGGGCTATTCGGAGGCGGCCACTCCGCTGCTGCGCTGGTTCGCGGTGGGTGCACTCCTTCGGGTGGTCATGGAGACGTACTTCGCCGTCCTGCGCGCGCAGAGCCGCACCTCCGGACTCGCCTGGCTGCAGGGCCTGCTGTGCGCGCTCGTGCTCGGCCTGACCCTGCTGCTGCTCCCCCGGATGGGGCTGACCGGCGCGGGGGTCGCGGAGATCTCCAGCCTCGCGCTGATCGTGGCGATCGCTGCGCCCAAGCTGTACGCGATCACGCGCGCGGCCCCGGCGGCCGAACGCGCGGCGCCCGACGGGGACCTGGCGGACCTCGGCACCCGGGACGTCCCCGCGAGCACCACCATGGAGCTCACCCCGCAGCGGTCCGCGGACCCCGGGCACAAGGAGCGGCGGCACGGGCCCGCGTGGGCGCTGCGCGAGTCCCTGGACTCCGACACACTTCAGCTGGCGGTCCAGATCGACGTGGAGCACCCGGAGCGCCGCCCGGACGTGCGTCCGGGACCGACGGCACGAGGGCCCGTGGGAACGGGCAAGGGGGACGAGATGGAGGGGCACCGGCCCACCTGGGCGGCCCGGTCGGCGCGCTCGACGCCCGCCGCCGGGGCGCGTGTGGTGCTGCCGCCGGGAGCGGACGGGGCGGAGCGGGGGGCGGGGTCGCAGGGGTCCGCCGCGGAGTGGCCGGCCTCGGAGAGGTCGGAGACGCCGGAGAGGTCCGACGGGTCGGAGGGGTTCGGCGGGGCGCAGAGGTCCGGCGGGTCGGAGTTTTGCGGCTCGCCCAGGTCGGCGTCGGGCACGGAGCCCGTCAGCGGGACGGGCCCAGTGGACGCGAAGAGCTACCAGGACGCGGAGCGCTACGAGGACGCGGAGCGCTACGAGGACGCGGAACGCTACCGGGACGCGAAGAGCCCCGCCGACACGGAGCACCGCGCAGACGAGCCGGGCCGACCCGCCGCCGAGAGCGGCCTCGACCCCATGGGCCTGCCCGTGAAGGAGCCCTGGCCGACCGTGTCCGACCCGAAGGCACCCCCCGTCGCCGTGCCCCCGCCCACGTCCGGCGCACCCGGCACGCCACCCACGACGCCGCCCGCCGCACCGCCCACCACAGGACCGGCCAGCACCCCGGCCCCCGCGCCCCCGTCCGGCCCGCCGTCCCCGACCTCCGCTCCCCCGGCCCGCCCGGCCGCCGCGCCCACCCGGCCCGCGCGCCCGTACCGCACTCCCCGCAGGCCCCTGGTCCTCGGCCTGCTGCTGCTCGTCGCCCTCGGCCTGTACTGGGTCCCGGCGTTCGGGCTCGGTGACGGTGACCTCGACCGGATGGGCGGGCTCGGGCTCATCTCCGTGCTGCCGCTGCCGACGCTGGTCGGCGCCGCGCTGCTCGTGGGTGTGTTCGCGTCGCTGCTGTGGCTGGAGCGGCAGCACCGCTGGCTGCTCCTGCTGACGCTGCTCGCCACCGTCGTGTCCCTGCACGCGCTGCCCGCCGTCATCGAGACCGAACCGCGGTTCGCGACGGCCTGGCAGCACCTGGGCTTCATCGAGTACATCGACCGGACCGGCACGGCGGTGCCCGACCTGGACGCGCGCTGGAGCTGGCCCGGCTTCTTCGCCGCCGCCACGTTCCTCGCGCAGGCGTGCGGCGTCTCGGACCTCACCGAGGTCATCCGCTGGTGGCCGACGGTCGTCCAACTCCTCTACCTGGCCCCGATGCTGCTGCTCACGCGCTCCCTGCGGGCGAGCTGGCGCGCCAAGTGGGCCGGGCTGTGGATCTTCGTCCTGAGCGGCTGGGTCGGCCAGGACTACTTCTCGCCGCAGGGCTTCACGTATCTGCTGTACATCTCGTTCGTGGCGATCCTGCTCGTGTGGTTCCGCGCGCCGCGCGTGGTCTGGACGAAGCGGCGGCCCGGCGAGGCCGAGGTCGAGCCCGCCGACCGCCGTCAGCAGGCGGTGCTGCTCCTGGTCCTCCTGGGGCTGTTCGCGGGCACGGTGCCCGCGCACCAGCTGACGCCGTTCGTCATGCTCGGCGTCCTCACCGCCCTGGTCCTGCTGCGCCGCTGCGAGCTGCGCGGCCTTCCGCTGCTGTGCGGCGTCATGGTCGCCGTCTGGCTGGGCTTCTTCGCCGAGCCGTACTGGTCGGGGCACTTCGACGAGCTCTTCGGCGGGGTCGGTGGCGTCGGCGGCAATGTGTCGTCGTCGGTGTCCGGCCGGATCGAGGGCGGAAGTTCGACGCACAAGCTGGTGCTGTACGTCCGGGTGGCGCTCGCCGGCGGAGTGATGGCCATGGCCTGCTGGGGCTGGCTGCGCAGGCGTCGGTACAAGTACCGCGAGGTGTCGCTGCTCGTCCTCACCTTCGTGCCGTTCCTCGGCTTCGGCATGCAGTCGTACGGCGGCGAGATGGCGCTGCGCGTCTTCATGTTCGCGCTGCCGGGCGCCGCGCTGCTCGCCGCGCTCGCTCTGTTCCCGCGCACCGGCGCCACGCCGAAGGAGCGCGACCGGGACAAGGTGAGCCTCGCGCCGCTCGCCGCGCTGCTCGCGGGCCTCGTCCTGGTGGGCGGCTTCCTGGTGGCGCGCTGGGGCAACGAGCCCTTCGAGCGGATCAGGACCGGCGAGGTCGCCGCCATGGACTATGTGTACGCGCACGACGACCCGACGGTGCGGCTGCTGTGGATGAGCAACGACACCGTCAACAACGTGACGCCCGCGATCCCCTGGGGCGCGCGGGACGCGGAGAAGGTTGAGTACGTGCCGACGCTCGCGCCGCCGGACCCGGTCCTGGTGTCCGGCCTGGTGAAGGCGCTCAAGGACGCGGGGCCCAACTCGTACCTCATGATCAACCGCAGCCAGACCGTCTATCTCCAGATGGACACCGGCTATCCGGCGAACTGGGACACCCGTCTCGCCCGCAACCTCGACAAGCGCCCGGAGCTGAAGAAGGTCTACGGCAACGCCGACGCGACCCTGTACGCGCTGCGCGAGCAGCCGGAGGGACCGGTCGTCGCGGCCGAACCGGGAGCGGTCGGCCCGAAGGTGACGTGGACGCCGTGGTCGGTGGTGGGCGCCCTCGCGGTGCTCGCGCTGATCGTGCTGCTCGCGGTGCGCGAGGTGGTGCGGGTCGCGGTGGCGCCCGGCGTGGGGCAGCAGCGCTGGCTGCAGAGCAGCTTCTGGTTCTCGCTGCCGCTGCTCGCGGTGTTCGTGGCGTCGCTGATCCAGCGGTTCCTGACGATGGCGTAGGACGGGGCGGCGGTGTGGGGCACAGCGGCGGAGCGGGATCCGGCGCGGCCGGAGGGGCTCACGCGGTGACGTCGCTCACCGCGTCAGCCACTTCACCTCGTACCCGGCCATGTCGAACCGCTTGCCGTCGACCTTCGCGCTGATCTTCCGGTCGAGGGTGTTGACCACGAGCACGGCCTTGTCGTCGGCGAGCACGCGGACGTTCGGCGCGTCGTCCTCGGCGATGTCCACCTTCTCGTAGCGGGTACCGGGCGGGAAGGCCTCCGAGAAGCGGGCGAGGAGGCGCAGCATGGGCCGTTCGCGGCCGCCGTCGGCGCTCTGGGTGGGGCTCCACAGGCAGCCCGCGCAACTCCCCTCCCGCTTCTGCGGGTTCCAGTAGAAGCCGCTGCTCGCGCCGCCGCGGGCCATCGCCATCAGGCCGGAGGCGTGCACGGCGACGCGGCGCGCCTCGGACCAGTCGTCGCGGTTGTCCTGGCGGTCGCCCGGCTCCACGTAGTACTCGGCCCACCACAGCGGCAGGTCGCCGGTCTGCTCGCGCACCCAGCGGCCGACGGCCGTGAGCTTGTCGGTGGCCGCGAACTCGTCGGGCAGCAGCTCGTCGTCCTCGGTGTAGCTGGCGCCGTCGACAACCACGAAGTCGGCGCCGTCCTTGTGCTTGTTCCAGTACCTGAAGGCGTCGAGGGACCGCTGGTCGAGGCGGCCCCACGGGCCCTCGACGGACTCCGCGTCGTCGTCGGACCCGCGCGGGTCGACGCTGTCCATGGCCAGGTAGGGGCCGCCCACCTGGATGTCCTTGTTGACCTGCTTCAGGGCCTTGTGGACGAGGTTGTAGAGCTTGGTGTAGCCCTCGTAGTCCCAGCGGGCCTCGGCGGAGTTCCAGAAGCCCTTGAACTCGTTCCAGACGAGGAAGTGCCGCACGTCGGGGTAGCGCTTGGCGACGGTCGCCGCCAGTGCGGCGTAGTCGTCGAAGTGCTCGGGCCGGGGCGCGGTCTCCAGGGAGTCCTGGCTCCAGTTCGTGTTGTCGGAGCCCGGCTTGCCGCCCTTCATCCAGTCCGGGGCGCAGCACAGCGTGACCACCGGCGCGCCCTTGGTGGCCCGGATCAGGTCCATCCGGTGGTCCATCGCCTCGAAGTCGTAGCGCCCCTTGACCGGCTCGGGGTTGCCCGCGCCCCAGCCCATGAGGTGCTGGATCTGCGGCAGCGGGCGCGGCTGGTCGGCGAGCAGCCGCTGGATCCGGCCGACGGCCGCGTCGTCTCCTTCGCCCGCGCTGTACTGCGTGTGGGTGAAGCCCCAGCCGACCTCGGGCCGGGCCTCTCCGCTTGTCGGGGCGGGCGTGCCGTACACCTTGTCGCCGTCCGGTGTCGTGCCCGCCGTGCTGCCGCGCTCCCCCTCGGGAAGGGTGAGCATGGTCAGGACCAGTGCCAGCGCGGCCATCGCCACGCCGACGAGGGCGGTGAGACGCCACCGCCGTGCATCCACTTGCCACCCATGACGTCCCATCACGGGCAAGCGTATCGGCGTGCCCTGGCGGTGGGGGCGGTTCCGCGCGAGAGCCGGCTCTACGGCGCGCGGGGCGGCGCAGTGGGGAAACCGCGTGCACGAGAGCGCACCCGTGACGGATCATGGCGGCATGTCTGCGAACCCTAAGGACGCCCTGCCGATCCGGCTCAACGTCGACGACAGCGACTCCCCGTCCGACGTCGTGGACGCGCTGTTCCTCGGCCGCTTCGCGACGGGCGAGCAGCCGTTCTCGCACAGCGCCAACATCGACCGCGTGAAGCCCGGCTCCGAGCTGCTGCCGCCCGGCGCGACGGTGCTGCGGGCCGCCCGCGACGACGACCGCAGCGCCACGCTCGCCGAGGGCGAGGGCTGGACACTGCTCGTGTCCCGGTGGAACCGCGGCGCGGACGTCACGGTCACGGCCACCACCGCCGAGCTGGCCGAGCGGGTGCTCAAGGAGGCCACGGACGGGGCGCAGGACGACCCCGAGCCGCAGCCGGAGAACGTCACCATGGGGTTCTGGTACGTCTCGCCGCGGCGCGGGCCGCACCGCACGACCCGGCAGATCTCCGCGGGTACGTGGGACGAGGTGCGGGAGAACTACACCGCGCCGGTCGCCGACGCCATGGACAAGCTGATGAAGACCACGCCGGAGGACATCTCCGGCCGCCTCCTGCTGCTGCACGGGCCGCCCGGCACCGGCAAGACGTCCGCGCTGCGCACCCTCGCGCGGTCCTGGCGCGACTGGTGCCAGGTGGACTGCGTCCTCGACCCGGAGCGGCTGTTCACCGACGTGGGCTATCTGATGGACATCGCCATCGGTGAGGACGACGGCACGGCGAAGGGGCGTTGGCGGCTGCTGCTCCTCGAGGACTGCGACGAGCTGATCCGCGGCGAGGCCAAGCACACGGCGGGCCAGGCCCTGTCCCGGCTCCTCAACCTCACGGACGGGCTGCTCGGCCAGGGCCGCAACGTCCTCGTCGGCGTCACCACCAACGAGGACCTGGAGCGCCTCCACCCGGCCGTGGTCCGCCCCGGCCGCTGCCTGGCCCGCATCGAGGTCGGCCCCCTCACGCTCACCGAGTCCGTCGACTGGCTCGGCACCTCCGAGGGCGTCTCCCGCGAGGGCGCGACCCTGGCGGAGCTGTACGCCCTGCGCCGGGGGCAGTCGCCGACCGCGCTGCCGTCCGCACGGGACGGGGCCGACGCGGGTCTGTACCTGTAGGCGTCCGCCCCGGGGACCTGTAGGCGTCCGCCCCCGAGACCTGTAGGTGCCCGCCCCCGGGACTTGCAGGCGTCCGCCCCGGGTTCAGCCCGCCGAACCGTAAGCCGCGCGCAGCGCGTCCCGGACGGCGGCCACCGCGTCCTCCTCGGAGAGGCCGAGCCGCCGTACGCGCTCCGCGTAGGCCTGCGCGGCGACCGCGGCCCCCTTGGCCGCCGCGTCCCCTGCGGCGGCCACGAACGTCCCGTTCCGCCCCCGGGTCTCGATCACCCCGTCCTCTTCCAGCGCCCGATAGGCCTTGGCGACGGTGTTCGCGGCAAGCCCGAGTCCCTCGGCGAGCCCCCGCACGGTGGGCAGCTTGTAGCCCACCGGAAGGCTCCCGCTCCGGGCCTGGGCGGCGATCTGCGCCCGTACCTGCTCGTACGGCGCGGCCGGGGCCCGCCCCTCCGCACCCTCGTCGATCACGATCTTCAGCGTCACGCGGCGATTGTCCCGCACCCCGCCGGGGAAAAAGGAGAGGCGGCTCCCGCGCACCCCGACTACCGTCCGCCCCATGACAGAAGTCCTGGTCCGCGCCCTGCGCCCCACCGACCCCGCGGACGCATCCGCGTTCGCGGCGGTCCGCCGCGTCTGCGTGCCCGCCATGCTCGTCACGTCCGCGTCCGTGGCGTTCGACGCGGCGCACGCGCATCCCGACGCGCACTACCTCCAGTTGGTCGCGGAGGTCGACGGCGAGGTGGTCGGCACGGCGCAGACCGGCATGGCGTACGACAGCCCGGAGCCGGGGCAGAGCTTCGCCAACGTCTACGTCCACCCGGGGCGCCGGGGCGCCGGCGCGGGCTCGCTCCTGGTCCGCACGGCGGAGGAGTACCTGGTGGGCAAGGGTGCGACGGCCCTGTACTCCTGGGTGCTCGACAGCGAGGAGAGCCGCGCGTTCGCCGCGCGCCGCGGCTACCGCGCGAGCCGGTCCGCGCACTTCCTCCGCCTCGACCTGGCGAACGGCGAGCTGCCGCCCCTCGCGGCGCCGCCGCCCGGCGTGGAGCTGCGCAGCGGCGCCGAGTTCGCCGCCGACCCGCGCCCGCTGTTCGACCTGGACGCGGAGACCGTCGCGGACGAACCGGGCGACGTGGCGGCGGAGTTCACCGACTACGAGCACTGGCTGGCGGAGACCTGGCGCCATCCCCTGGTCGACCAGGAGCTGACGACGGTGGCCTTGGTGGACGGGCGGCCCGCTGCGTTCAGCCTGGCCCGCACGGACGACGCCTCGCGGTACGCGAGCGGGATGACGGGCACGGCGCGGGCGCACCGCGGGCGGGGGCTCGCCAAGCTGGCGAAGAACGACTCGCTGCACCGGGCGCGGGCCGCCGGGTTCACGGAGGCGTTCACCGGCAACGACGCCGGCAACGGGCCGATGCTCGCGATCAACAAGTGGTTCGGCTACGAGATCTGTGACACGGAGGTACGTCATGTCCGCACCCTCGGCTGAGCCGAGCACCGCCACCGACGTGGAGGTCGTCCTGCGCAAGGCGGGCCGCACGAAGATCCGCTATCCGGCGCGGCTCCTGTCCGACGACGGCACCCGCGTCTCGGTGCGGGCGCCCTGGGCGGGCGCGGGCATACGGGACTTCGGCTTCGTGCGCTTCGAGCCCGGCGACGTGTTCGTCGAGCACTTCTGGCGTGACCGCTGGTACGCCGTGAAGGAGGTGTACGCGGCGGACGGCACGCTCAAGGGCTGGTACTGCGACGTGACCCGCCCCGCCGTGCGCGAGGACGCCGTGCTGACCGTGGAGGACCTCGACCTGGACCTCTGGTGCTCGGCGGACGGCACCACGATCCTCCGCCTGGACGAGGACGAGTTCGCGGCGAGCCCCCTCCCCACAACAGACCCACCCGCGGCAGCGGCAGCCCAAGCGGCCCTGAACGACCTGGAACAACTGGCCAAACAGGGCGGCAACTTCCCCCGGACCCACCCGTCCTCGTAACCCAGGCGCGCCCCACCCCGGCTCCCGCCGAATCGGCCTCCGGCCTCGTCCTCAATCGCCGGACGGGCTTCCCCCGCCGACCCTAAGGCGCCGCCGTCCCCACCACCACGTACCTCTCGTCCTCCACCGTCCTCCCCCACAGCCGCGCGTCCCCCGAGAGGCGCTCCGTGTGCGTGTGGGGGACCAAGGGAGCCAGGGACCGTATGAGGTCAGGGGCGGGGATGCCGACGGGGCTGATGGTGCCCCAGACGCCCTCGATGAGGACGAGGCGGCCGCCGGGGCGGAGCAGGGTGTGCCAGTGGCGCAGGACCGCGTCCGGGTCCGGGAGCATCCACAGGATGTGGCGGGCAAGGATCGCGTCGAAGCGGTGGTCTCCGACGGGGGGTCGGGCCGCGTCGCCCACGAGGACGCGGGCGTCGTGGGCGGTGAGCTTCGCGCGGGCCCGGGTCGCCATCTCCGGGGAGAGGTCGACCGCGGTGACACGGTGTCCCTGTTCGGCGGCGAGGAGTGACAGGGTGCCCGTGCCGCAGCCCACGTCCAGGACGGTGCCCGGTGTGTCCGGCAGCCAGTCGGTGAGGCGGTCGGACCAGGCCGCGCGCACCAGCGGGTCGCGCAGGCCGTGGTCCGGCTCGTCGTCGAACGCGGCGGCCTGCGCGTCCCAGTCGATGCCCGAACCGTCGTCTCCCGCGCGATTGCCCACGTCAAAGCTCATGTGCCGATCGTGACACCCGCCACTGACAATCGGCCCGCGATGAGAAACGCTCCCCGGACTGGTCTACCGCTGTGTCACCGAGCTCTTCGGTGGGTACGGCAGGACGGGTAGGCAGGGAGGCCGTCATGCGCCGAGTGACCGTGCACAAGACCGTCGAGAAGTCCGCCGCGCGCCGCGCGAGGGAGAGCCGGGAGGCCCGCGAGGGCGCCCAGCGGCTGCCCCGCGAGCGCCCCGAGGTCCGCAGAGACGTCCTGCGCGTCTGGTGGCCCACCGAGTAGGCCCCGAGGAGCCCCCGCGCGCGCCCGGGCCTGCCCGCAGCTACCGGGGCTGCCCGGGGCTCCCGGGGCGAGCGCCCCCGGAAGCCCGCCCTCAGTCCGTGAGCCGCTTGCGGTAGTGGAAGCGGTCGTAGATGCCCTCTACGCGCCGCTCCACGAAGTCGTATCCGAAGCGGGGATAGATCTTCTGGTTCTCCCACATCATGGCGTTGGTGTAGAGCCGGATCTCGGGCAGGCCGAGGGCCCGGGCGTGCGCCTCGACGAATGCGAGGAGGGCGCGCCCGAGGCCCTGCCCGGCCGCGTCGGGGTGGACGGCGATGTTGTCCAGGTAGAGGTGGTCCTCGTGGGCGTAGAGGACCACCAGGCCGACGACCGGGTCCCCTGTGACGTGCACCCGGCCCGCCGCCACGTTCGCCGCGTGGTCCGACTCCATGGGGGCGGGCACCCGGCCGATGCGCTCGATGTAGTGGTGGTACGCCGCGTCGGTGACCGCCTTCACGGCGGGCACGTCGGCGGCTTCGGCGAGGCGGAGGGTGTGCGGGCCGGGGGCCTCGGCCGCGTTGGTCCTGTCTGTCATTCCGTCACGTTACGACGGGAGTTCAGCAGGCCGCGCGCCAGTTTCCGCAGCAGCGGCCACAGCACGACGAGCGCGACGACGACGTACACGGACACCGAGAACGGCGTGTCCACCAGGCCACTGACGCTGCCGTCGCTGATCTGCAGGGCGCGGCGCAGCTGCTGCTCGGCGCCTGGCCCGAGGATGACCCCGATGACGGCGGGCAGGACGGGCAGTCCGTAGCGCCGCATGCCGAATCCGATCAGGCCGATGACGAGGAGGATCACCAGGTCGAGGGCCTCCCCGCCGACCGCGTACGCGCCGACCGCCGCGAAGAACAGGATGCCCGCGTAGAGGTAGGGCCGCGGGATGCGCAGGAGCTTCGCCCACACTGGGGCCAGGGGCAGGTTCAGGGCCAGGAGCAGCACCATGCCGACGAACAGGGACGCGATCAGCCCCCACACCAGCTCCGACTCGCGCTCGAAGAGCAGCGGCCCCGGCTGGATGCCGTACTGCTGGAAGGCGGCCAGCATCACGGCGGCGACGGCCGTGGTGGGCAGGCCGAGGGTCAGCATCGACACGAGGGTGCCCGCCGCCGACGCGGAGGACGCGGACTCCGGTCCAGCGACGCCCTCGATGGCGCCCTTGCCCCACTCGTCCTTGTGCTTGGACAGGTGCTTCTCGGTGACGTAGGAGAGGAAGGTGGGGATCTCGGCGCCGCCCGCGGGGATCGCGCCGAACGGGAAGCCGATGAGGGGGCCGCGCAGCCAGGACTTCCAGGTGCGCCTGACGTCCTGCCTGCCGAGCCAGGGGCGGCCGACGGGGATCGCCTGCCCGCTGGTGCGGCGCAGATGGGCCGCCACCCACAGGGCCTCGCCGATCGCGAAGAGCCCCACGGCGACGATCACCACGTCGATGCCGTCGGCGAGTTGGAGCGAGCCGAAGGTGAGGCGCTGCTGGCCGGTCATCTGGTCGAGGCCGACCAGGCCGAGGGTGAGGCCGATCAGGAGTGATGCCAGTCCCCGTATACGAGAAGACCCGAGCACCGACGTCACCGCGATGAACGCGAGGACCATGATGGCGAAGTAGTCGGGCGCGCCGATGTCGACGGCCAGGTCGGCGACCTTCGGGGCGAGCGCGACGAGCAGGACCGTGCCGATCATGCCGCCCGCGAAGTGGCCGATGGCCGCTGCCGCGAGGGCTTGCGCGCCGCGCCCCGACTTGGCCATGGGGTTGCCCTCCATGGCGGCGACGACGGCGGCGCTCTCGCCCGGTGTGTTCAGCAGGATCGAGGTCGTCGAACCGCCGAACATGGCGCCGTAGTAGATGCCCGCGAACATGATGAACGCGCCGGTGGGTTCGAGCCCGTAGGTGACGGGGAGCAGCAGCGCCACGGCCATCGCGGGGCCGATGCCGGGCAGCACGCCGATGGCCGTGCCGAGGAGGACGCCGACGGCGGCCCACAGGAGGTTGATGGGGGTGAGGGCGGTGCCGAAGCCGTCCATCAGGGAGCTGAAGGCGTTCATGTCACAGCACTCCCATCAGGGGGCCGCCGGGCAGCGGCACTCCGAGCAGATTGTTGAAGACGGCGTACGTGACCAGGGAGAGCCCGGCGGCGATGAGCGGGTCGCGGTGGACTGCGCGGCTGCCGAGGGCGTAGGCGGCGCCCCAGAAGAGCAGGGCGCCCGCGACGGGGAAGCCCACCGGCTCGATGAGGACGGCGGTGGCGAGGAAGACTCCGGCGAGCAGCAGCACGGTGCGCCAGTCGGCGGGTTCGGACAGGTCGACGTCCTCGCCGCCCTCGGCCTCTCCCGCCCGTCGCCCGACCACCACCCCGGCAGGACGCGCTTCGCGCGGAACCCCTGTCCCGCCGCGCAGCACGTCGACGGCGAGCAGGACGGACACGGCGAGCAGACCGATACCGACGGCGATGGGGGCGGTCCGCGGGCCGATGGGGCCGCGCTGGGTGAGGGCGACGTCCATGGTGAGGGCGTCGGTGAGGACGACGACGCCGAGGGCGAGCAGCATGACGCAGACGCCGAGTTCGGAGTGCTCGCGCAGCCAGGCGCGGCGGGTGGAGGTCCGCTCCGCGGGCGGTTCGGTGGTCGTCACAGGCCCAGCTCCTTCAGTACGGATACGACGCGTCTGTCCTGGGCGTCGAGGAAGTCGCCGAACTTGTCGCCGGTGAGGAAGGCGTCGTCCCAGCCGTTCTTCGCCAGGGACGCGCGCCACTCCTTGGAGCCGTGCAGCTTGCGGACGAGCCCGGTGAGCTTGTCGCGTTCGGCGTCGGAGAGCCCGGGCGGGGCGACGATGCCGCGCCAGTTGGTGAAGTTCACGTCGTAGCCGGACTCCTTGAGGGTCGGCCCGTCGAGGCCCTTGACCCGCTTCGGTCCGGTGACGGCGAGGAGCCGCAGCTCGCCGGACTTGATCTGGTCCAGGTACTCGCCGACACCCGAGACGCCGAAGGCGACCTTGCTGCCGAGGATGGAGGCGAGGAGTTCGCCGCCGCCGTCGAACGGCACGTAGTTGACGTCCTTGGGCGGGATGCCCGCGGCGCGGGCCATCAGCATGGGGGCGATGTGGTCGGGCCCGCCGGGCGAGGAGCCGCCGCCGACGGGCATCTTGCCGGGCTTCTCCTTCCAGGCGTCGACGAGCTGCCCGATGGTCTTGTACGGGGAGTTCTTCGAGACCACGACGACGTCCTGCTCCTCGGTGAGGCGGGCGATCGGGGTGGTGTCGGCGAGGGTCTTGGGGGCGTGGTTGGAGCGGGCGGCGCCGACGACGCCGAGGCCCATGGACATCGCGAGCTTGCCGTTGCCGTGCTCGCCCACGAGGCGGCTGAGGCCGACGGTGCCGCCGGCGCCGGGCAGGTTGAACACCTCGATGTTGTGGGTGAGTCCGGCGTCCTCGGCGTTCTTGGCGGCGGTGCGGGCGGTGATGTCGTAGCCGCCGCCGGGGGTGTTGGGGACCATGAGGCGCAGGCCGGGGATCTTCGTGCCGGTGTCGTCGCCGCTGCCCGTGGTGAGCAGCGGGGGCCCCACGAGGACGAGGAGCGCGGCGCCGAGCAGCGCGAAGGGGGTGCGCGAGCGCACGAGTGCCACGTGAGCCACGTGTGCCACCACCTGTCGTTTTGTCGGGGAGTCGAGCGGGACGGGGCCGTGCCGGTGGGCGGGCCCTGGCGTGGGGGGTGTGAGGTGGCCCACATGTTGCCCGCGCGTTGAGAACCTGTCTCTCTTCCGGAATCAACGGACGTTGTGGTCCTTGTGGTCGCGCTCGTAGCCTGCGCCGATGACGAGGGTGACGAGAGTGCTGGTCGTCGACGATGACTTCATGGTCGCCAAGCTGCACAGCCGTTGTGTGGCGGCGACGGCCGGGTTCACGGTGGCGGGGGTCGCGCACGGCGGGCAGGAGGCGCTGCGGGCGGCGGAGCGGCTGCGGCCCGATCTGATCCTGCTCGACGTGTATCTGCCGGACATGGACGGCATCGCGGTGCTGCGGGAGCTGCGGGCGGCGGAGGAGCGGGATTCCGGCCGGGCGCCGGTGGACGTCCTGTTCATCACGGCGGCGCGGGACGCGGAGGTGGTCCGGGCCGCGCTGCGCGCCGGGGCCCTGCACTACCTGATCAAGCCCTTCAACCAGGCGGCCCTGCAGGAGCAGTTGCGGCACGTCGCGGCCCTGCGCGCCCGCCTCGACGGCCTGGCCGAGGCCCGCCAGGAGGACGTCGACCAGATCTTCGGCACCCGCCCGCCCGGCTCCCGCGAACTCCCCAAGGGCCTCGCCCCGCACACCGCGGACCTGGTGGAACACACCCTCCGCGCCCACCCCACCGGCCTCTCCGCCACGGAGTGCGCCGAGGCGGGTTCCCTCTCCCGCGTCAGCGCCCGCCGCTATCTGGAGTACTTCGCGGACACGGGCCGCGCGGAGGTGACCCTGAAGTACGGCGGGGCGGGGCGGCCGGAGCGGAGGTATCGGTGGGTGGGGTGAGGGGCGGGTGACCTGAGGGGAGGCTGAGGGGGTCCTTAACGGCGGCATAAGGATGGCCTCCGGGCGGTCCCAGCAGGCGAATTCGGGGTGCGCGGGGGCTAGCTTGCTGATCGCCGCGAGGTTCGCGGCCCGCCCGCCGCGGGGGTTCGTGGCCCGCCCGTCGCGGGCGCTCGTGAGCCGCACGCCGCGGGGGGCTCGTGACTCGCACGCCCCCACCTGTTCGTCGCCCTAGGAGAGATCCCCCATGACCGCTGCTCGCAAGGTCGTCGCCCTCGCCACCGCGGGTGTCGCCCCGCTCGCCCTGACCGTGTTCGCCGCGGTGCCCGCCGCCGCGCACGGGTCGATGACGGACCCGGTGAGCCGGGTGTCCGCGTGTTTCCAGGAGGGGCCCGAGGCGCCGAAGTCGGCCGCGTGCAAGGCGCTGGTGGCGGCCGGCGGGACGCAGGCGCTGTACGACTGGAACGGCGTCAACATCGCCAACGCCGCGGGCAAGTCGAAGGAGATCATCCCGGACGGGAAGCTGTGCAGCGCCGGGAACGACAAGTACAAGGGGCTCGACCTGCCGCGCGCCGACTGGCCGTCGTCCAGGCTCACCGCCGGTGACCACACCTTCAAGTACCGGGCCACCGCCCCGCACCGGGGCTCCTTCGAGCTGTACGTCACCAAGGACTCGTACGACCCGAAGAAGCCCCTGAAGTGGTCGGACCTGGAGGCGCGGCCCTTCGCGAAGGTCACCGACCCGAAGCTGGAGAACGGCAGTTACGTCTTCCGGGGGAAGGTGCCCGCCAAGTCCGGGCGCCACCTGGTCTACTCGATCTGGCAGCGCTCCGACTCCCCCGAGGCCTTCTACACCTGCTCCGACGTGGTGTTCGGCGGCAAGGGCAGCGGCGGTCCGGGTGCCGGGGCCGCCGCGCCCACCGCCTCCGCGCCCTCCGAGAAGGACATAGCCGACGGCGCGGACAAGTCGTCCGTGGAGCACCGCGGCCACGGCGACAGCGACGCGAAGACCGGACCGAAGGTCACGGAGGCCGAGCCCGCCGAGGACACGGGGACCACCGGGGCCGCCGAGGACACAGCGGACGGCGCGGCGGCCGCGCCCGGCACCTCCGGGAACCAGCCCGAGGTGAAGGGCGCCGCGGGCAAGCCCGTCGCCGCCGACGAGAACCTCGCCGAGACCGGCGGCGACAGCACCACCCCGTACCTCGCGGTCGGCGGCGCCGCGGTGCTCGCGGTCGGCGCGGCCGCGATGTTCCTGACGACCCGCCGCCGCGCGGCCACCGGCGGGCGCCACGGCCGCTGACCGGGTCCTCCCGGCCGTGTGAAGTCGCCCGCGGCCAGGGAGAGGTGCGGGCCGCCGCCACCCCGGACGCGGGGTGACGGCGGCCCCGCGCCGCTCGCTCCTACGACAGGCAGGTGGTCGGCTTCGCGTGGGCCGGGTCGAGGGCGTTTGCCACCTCGTGGTGGGCGACCCGGTCCAGGATGCCCACCGCCACGTGCTCGGAGAGGTCCACCGCGCAGAGGTCCTGCACGACGACGTTGCGCACGTCGGGGCCGTTCAGGAACTGGGAGCGGTACGGGGTGACGACCTCGTCGTACTTCGTGGCGATCACGGTGTAGCGCACGCCGGGGACGGTGTCGCCGCCCGCGTTCAGCTTGGTGAGGAACTTCGACCCGGCGATCTGGTCGGCGAGCGCGGGGGTGGCCGTCGACAGCAGGTCCGCCGCACCCGGGAAGAAGGGCAGGAGCTTGGTCAGGCCGAGCAGGGTCGTGCCGTGGTTGTCGGGCGCGAGGCCGATCAGGGCGTTCACCTTCTCGGCGCCGCCGAGGAACTTCAGGTAGTAGCGGGGCATCATGCCGCCCTGCGAGTGCCCGACGATGTCGACCTCCTCGGCGCCCGTCGCCCCGAGCACCTTGTCGACGTAGGTGTCGAGCTGCTCGGCCGACTTGTCGACCGGGCCGAGGCCGTGGAAGAAGGGCACGGCGGGCAACTGGCCGTAGTCCAGCGAGAAGACGCAGTAGCCGCGCTTGACCAAGTAGGGCGCGAGAACCAGCCAGTTGTCCACGGAGTTGCCGAAGGTGCCGTGGGCGAGGACGACCGGTCGGGGGTGGGCGGCGGACGGTTCGCAGCCGTAGTCGTTCCAGCCGCTCGACACGGCGGCGGTGGTGCGCGAGGAAGCGGATTCGGCGGCCGTGGCGGTGGGGGTGAGCGTGGCGGCGCCCGCGACGATCAGGGCGGCGGTGAGCGCGCGCAGCGCTCGTCTCCAGGGCAGCATCGTGTGTTCTCCTTGCGGCTCAGGGGAGTGCGAGGACTGGGTAACGATCGCCCTGTGACCCGGGACACGAGGTTGACGTGGTCACGCTAAATTACGAGCCAGTAGTGCAAGTGTGAAGTTACGCGCGGGTAAAAAATCCAGCGATCACTGGCACGGTCGACACCTCCGGCACCCTCGGCGGCGAGCGACAGCGGCCGTGCCGTGGCGGGTTGTCGAGCATCCGGCACGCGCGGGCACCGGCGAACCCTATGATCACCCTACGTACGAGTGCGGCTACCAGCGGTCGTGAACTGTGTGGAGTGGTTGGACAGTTGGTGGCCGCACCCGTGCGCCATCCCCAGCAGCAGCGGTACGGCGGGTGCGCGTCGGCGCGTCACCTGTCCAGGTATGAGGAGACGCCCCCATGGCGAAGGCGAAGTTCGAGCGGACCAAGCCGCACGTGAACATCGGCACGATCGGCCACGTCGACCACGGCAAGACGACGTTGACGGCGGCCATCACGAAGGTGCTGCACGACGCGCACCCGGACCTGAACCCGTTCACGCCGTTCGACGAGATCGACAAGGCGCCCGAGGAGCGCCAGCGCGGCATCACGATCTCGATCGCGCACGTCGAGTACCAGACCGAGGCGCGTCACTACGCTCACGTCGACTGTCCCGGTCACGCGGACTACATCAAGAACATGATCACGGGTGCGGCGCAGATGGACGGCGCGATCCTCGTGGTCGCCGCCACCGACGGCCCGATGCCGCAGACCAAGGAGCACGTGCTCCTGGCCCGCCAGTCCGGCGTCCCGTACATCGTCGTCGCCCTGAACAAGGCCGACATGGTGGACGACGAGGAGATCCTGGAGCTCGTCGAGCTGGAGGTCCGCGAGCTCCTCAGCGAGTACGAGTTCGACGGGGACAACGCCCCGGTGGTGCAGGTCTCCGCCCTCAAGGCCCTCGAAGGCGACAAGGAGTGGAGCGAGAAGCTCCTGGGCCTGCTGAAGGCCGTCGACGAGAACATCCCGCAGCCCGCGCGCGACACCGACAAGCCGTTCCTGATGCCGATCGAGGACGTCTTCACCATCACCGGACGCGGCACCGTCGTCACCGGACGCATCGAGCGCGGCATCCTGAAGGTCAACGAGACCGTCGACATCATCGGCATCAAGCTCGAGAAGACCACCACCACGGTCACCGGCATCGAGATGTTCCGCAAGCTGCTCGACGAGGGCCAGGCCGGTGAGAACGTCGGCCTGCTGCTGCGCGGCATCAAGCGCGAGGACGTCGAGCGCGGCCAGTGCATCATCAAGCCCGGATCGGTCACCCCGCACACCGAGTTCGAGGCCACCGCGTACATCCTGTCCAAGGACGAGGGCGGCCGCCACACCCCCTTCTTCAACAACTACCGCCCGCAGTTCTACTTCCGCACCACCGACGTCACCGGTGTCGTCACCCTCAAGGAGGGCACCGAGATGGTGATGCCGGGCGACAACGCCGAGATGACGGTGAACCTCATCCAGCCCGTCGCCATGGAGGAGGGCCTGCGCTTCACCATCCGCGAGGGCGGCCGCACGGTGGGCGCCGGCCAGGTCACAAAGATCAACAAGTAGCCTCCCGCCCGCCCCTGCGGGGCCGCGGCGCACCTGCCGGACCCCGGCCTCGGCAAGACTGGCCCGTCATCCACTCCGGAGCGGGCCAGTACGCACTCAGGCGTCCGTCACCCGCAGACCGGCCATGCCCGCCAACGCCGGTGCCAGCTCAAGCAGTTGAATACCGCTGATCGTCGCCCCGCGCAGCCCTTCGAGCCCCGAGGCGATGCCGAGAGCTGCCGCCCCGCTCAGGTCGGCCCGGTCCACGGTGACGCCGTCGAAGCGGACGCGCTCCAGCGTCGTACCGGGAAAGGCGACGCCGTTGAGGCGCGCGCCGCCGAAGTCGACATCCCGCAGCAGGCAGTCCACGAAGACGACATCGCGCAGCTCGGCCGCGCGCAGGTTGACCGAGTCGAACTTGCAGCGGTGGAACACCACGCGGCGGAGCCGGGCGCCGTACAGCTCCACCCCGGCGAGCAGCCCCGCGCCCGACTCGCAGTCCGTCCACTGGGTCTCGGCGAGGTCGGTGCCCACCCAGCGGGTCTGCCACGTCCAGACATCGGTGAAACGGACCCGGCGATACCGCCCGCCCTCGACGGCCACCGAGGAGAAGGCGCACTCCAGGAAGGTGGTTCCGCCGCCGTCCAGATCGACGAAGTCACCCCCGTCGAAGTGCATGGACTCATGGTCCCCGTCCCGCCCCAGCTCCCCCTCGAACACCTCCAGGCGGTGGGCGAACGGGAGGTCGGCGAGGCTCCGGGGAGCGGGGATGGCGGGGCGCGGGGTCGCGGGCATGGCGGGTCCTCTCCGAGGGGCGGAGTCGGGGGTGGGGATGAGGGGCGGGATGCCGTTCGTTGTATCGCGCCCGGGCGGCGGCGACCCAATCGGGCGGCACGGGACACCTGTCGCCGTCGCCCGAGCCGTCGCGGCGAGACGCCTTCGGGGAGAGGGGTGAAACCATCACAAACCACCCACTTCAAGTGTGAGGTACGCCACTGACCAGGGGGCCCGATTCGAGCCGGGTTAGCCCCAACTCACTTATCGGCAAGGTGAGTTGATGACGTCAAGACATCTTCACCCGAACCCCGCGCCGGTTCCCTCAAACGGATCCTGCGCCGCACCGCCCGGCAGGCGACAAGCGGCCCCTCGCGGTCCTTCGCGCTCCGGCTCGGTGGGTGCGGCTATGCGCAGGGACTCCACCAGTTCGCGGTAGAGCGCGTCCGAGCGCAGCAGTTCCTCGTGCCGTCCTTGCGCGCGGACGCGGCCGCCTTCCATGACGACGATCGTGTCCGCGTCGAGCACGGTCGACAGGCGGTGGGCGATCGTCACCACGGCGCCGGTGGCCGCGCGCGAGCGGATGCAGTCGTGCACGGCCACCTCGGTCAGTCCGTCCAACTGGGCGGTGGCCTCGTCCAGGAGCAGCACGTCGGGGGTGGCGAGCAGCGCGCGGGCCAGGGCGATGCGCTGCCGCTCGCCGCCGGACACGCCGGTCGAGGACAGGGGGGTGTCCAGGCCCTCGTCGAGTGCGTCGATCTTGTCGGCGAGCCGTACGTCCCGCAGTGCCTGCCGGAGTTGGTCCGTGGTGGCGTCGGGGCGGGCGAGCAGGAGGTTGTCGCGGATCGTGCCGGGGACGATCGGGGTGTCCTGCTCGACGTAGGCGAGGCGGGCGCGGATGTCGGAGTGGGTGAGGTCGCGGTACGGGCGGCCGTCCAGGAGCAGTTCGCCGTGCGTCGGCTCCAGGAACCGCAGGACCAGGGAGAACAGGGTGGTCTTGCCCGCGCCCGACGGGCCGACGACGGCGGTGTGGCCCCGCCTGGGGATCTCCAGGTCGATGTCCCGCACGGCGGCGGGCCGGTCCGGGCCGTAGGCCGCGGTGACCTTGCCGAGGCGCAGTACGGGTGTCCCGTCCGGGCCCCCGGCAGCGCGCGCGTGCCCGTCGGCGGCGGGGCTCGTGGTGTCCTCGGCGCCCAACTCGTCGGCCTGGCGGATGCGTTCGGCCGCGGCGATGCCCGCCTGGAGCTTGGTGACGTTCTCGCTGACTTCGGTGACGGGCTCCATCAGCGCGAACGCGTACAGCAGGAAGGCGATCAGGCTCGACACCTCGAGGTGGCCCTCCCCCACCCGCCAGGCGCCCACGCCGAGGATCGCGATGATGGCCAGGTGGATGCCGGACCACGCGGTGGTCCAGGCCAGCGCCTCGCGGCGGACCACCCGGGTGCCGTGCTCGGCGGAGGCGCGCGCGTCGGCCATGATCCGCTTCTCCATGCGGTCCTCGGCGCGGTTGACCTTCACCGTGCGTATCGCGCGCAGCGTGCCTTCCAGTACGCCGCCGAGCCGCCCCACATGCTCCTGGGCCTGCTGCTGCGCCTGCGCGATGCCGGGCATCAGGAACGCGAAGACCACGCCGGTGAGCGCCACGGCGACCAGGGTGGTGGCGAGCAGCACCGGGTCGAGGCAGCCCATGAGGACGAGGCTGCCCACGAGCATGGCCGTCCCGTTGATCAGGCCGATCAGCGATTCCGAAGCGGCCTCGCGCAGCAGCACCGTGTCGGAGGTGACGCGGGTGACGAGCTCACCGGTCGGGCGCGCGGTGACGGCGGGCACGGTGGCCCGCAGGAAGCGCCGCACCAGCGACTCCCTGGCCTCCAGGACCACGCGCTCGCCCAGCGTCCCGAGCAGGACCCACTGCCAGAACGACACCGCGCCGCCGACCACGAGCAGGGCGAGGAGCGTCAGCACCGGGCCGAGCAGCGACGACGAGGTGCCGAGCGCGTCGAGGACCTGCTTGGTGACCATGGGCGTGGCGAGGCCCAGGGCGGACACGAGCAGGGCCAGGCACAGGCCGTGGATCAGCGTGCGCCGATGGGGGCGGGCGAACGACCACAGGATGCGCAGGCGCGGCGCGGCGTCCCGGAGGGCGGCGGGGGTGGCGGGGGGAGAGGGGGCGGCGGGGGCGACAGGAGGAGAGGGAGTGGATGCGGACATACCCACAGTGGAACATCGATGTTCCACAACGGTCAATCGAGTTTCGATTCGGCATGCGACTCGGTTACGAGGGACTACCGTGGGCGCCATGGGGTCCGATCGCACAGCCGCGCGAGGCTCAGCCACGCCCGGCACAGCCACGCAAGCCGCCACCACCGCCAGCGCCACGGCCGCCACCAGCACCACGGCTGCCACCACCACGCGGGAAAGCACCACCCGTGCCCGCACCCGGCGCGCGATCCTGGACGCCGCCGTCACCCGGCTCTCCGCCGACCACGCGGCCTCCCTGGCCGACGTCGCGGAGGCCGCCGGGGTGGGGCGCACCACCGTCCACCGGTACTTCCCCGAGCGGTCCGACCTGCTCGCGGCCATCGGCACGGACGTGGGCGAGCGGCTGGAGGCGGCGACCGCCCGCGCCCGGCTCGACGAAGGACCGGCCCCGGAGGCCCTGGACCGGCTGTGCCTGGAGTACTTCGAACTCGGCGACCGCCTCATGCTGCTCTACGACGTGCCCCAGTTCTGGGCCTGGTCCGGCCTGGAGGAGGGCGAGGAGACCCCGTCCGACCGCGCCCTGATCGCCCTCGTCCGCCGCGGCCAGCGGGACGGCACGCTCGACCCCGACGTCGACAGCACCTGGCTGCAGAGCGTCCTGTGGGCCCTGCTCTACGCGGCCTGGGAGCAGACCCGCGACTACGACACCCCCAAGCACACCGCGCTCTCCCTGTGCCTGCGCACCCTCAGGAAGGCCACCGCCGCCTGAGTCCCGGCCGCCCGAACCCCGGGCCGCCCGGGCCCCGGCCGCCCCGGGGCTCGCAGCACCCCTCGCCCCGCCACGCCTCGCACCCCTCCTTGACCGCGATGACGGCGATGACCAGGGCGGCGGCCGGGTCGGCCCAGGACCAGCCGAGGGTGGCATTGAGGAGCAGGCCGAGCAGGAGGACGGCGGACAGGTAGGTGCACAGCAGGGTCTGCTGGGAGTCCGCGACCGTGCTTGCGGAACCCAGCTCGCGCCCGGTGCGGCGCTGGGCGGCGGACAGGAACGGCATGACCGCCAAGGACACGGCGGCGACGACGATCCGCAGGGCGCGCCGCTCGCGCGCCTCCCGTACCGCGTGCTCGCGGGCGGAGAACTGCCAGGCGACCGCGGCGGCGGAGGAGACCTCGATGACGGAGTCGAGGCCGAAACCGATCAGGGCGGTGGAGGAGGCGAGGGACCCGGCGGTGAGGGCGACGACCGCTTCGATGACGTTGCAGGCGATCATGGCCGCGACCAGCAGGCGTATGCGGTGGGCGAGCACATCCCGCCGGGTCGGAGAGGGGCCCAGGGGCATCGGCGTCTCGGCGGCCATCAGCAGCAGCCCTTCTCCTCGGCGTCCGGGCAGGTGCGGTCGGCCTCCACGGCCTCCACGGCGGCGCGCAGGTCGTCCAGGGCGTGGCCGAGGCGCGCGCGTCCGCCAGTTCGTACCGGGTGCAGCGGCCGTCGGGGACGGTGACGACCAGGCCGCAGTCGCGCAGGCACGCCAGATGCTTGGACAGGCGGGTGCGGGAGACGCCGATCGACCCCGACCCCGGCACGGCCGGGCAGCGGGCTTCACCGAATCGCTTATCGAACGAACGTGCGAACATTGAGTTAGAGTGCTCATGCGGCCCGAGCGAGCCGGACGACACAGAGGGGGGTCATGGGAGCCAGGAGGTGTGTATGTCGTTTACGCATCTCCGTGCGGCGAGTGGCTACTCGCTGCGGTACGGGGCCAGCCATCCGCACACGCTCGCGGAGCGGGCCGCCGAGCGGGGGCTCGACGCCCTGGCACTGACCGACCGGGATTCGCTCGCGGGCGCGGTGCGCTTCGCCAAGGCGTGCGCGCGGTCGGGGATCCGGCCGCTGTTCGGGGTCGACCTGGCGGTGCCCGGCGTACCGGCGCCGGGAGCGGCACCGGCCGGGCGGCGGCGGACCCCCGCCAGGGGCGGCGCGTTCGTGACGGAGGCGTCGCTGCGCGCGGTGTTCCTGGCCCGGGACGCGCGCGGCTGGGCCGAGCTGTGCCGTCTGGTGACGGCGGCGTCGGACCACGGCGTCACCTGGGAGGACCTGACCTGCGCGGAGGACGAGGCGTTCGTGCTCCTCGGGGCGGACTCCGAGGTGGGGCGGGCTCTGGCGGCGGGACGCCCGGACCGGGCCGCGGCGCTGCTCGGCCCGTGGCGTGAGCGGTTCGGCCGGTCGCTGCGCATCGAGGTGTCCTGGCACGGGCGGTCCGGCACCGGCCCCGGGTCGCTGCGCCTTGCCGCGCGGATGGCGGGATTCGCCGCCGAGCAGCAGGTGCAGGCGGTGGTGAGCAACGCCGTGCGCTACGCCGATCCGCGGCAGGGCGAGGTCGCCGACATCCTGGACTCCGCCCGCCTCCTCGTCCCGGTCGACGACCGGGACGCGTCCCGGCTGGACGGCGGGCAGCGGTGGCTGAAGGACGCCGGGGAGATGGAGCGGATCGCCGGGCGGATCGCCGAGGCCGCGGGCGGCCGGGGCACGGACGCGCGGCGGCTGCTCGCGGCGACCGAGGAGACGGCCGCGGCCTGCGCGGTCGACCCCGGTGAGGCGTTCGGGCTCGGGCAGCTGAATCTCCCGGAGTCCGAACTGGTGGGCGCGCGCGCCGAGTTGGTCGACAAGGCCCTTGCGGACCGGTGCGCGGCGGGCATGCTGGGGCGCGGCTACCACCGGGACGTCCAGCGCTGGGACCGACTCGAGGACGAGTTGCGGATCATCGCGGGGCACGGTTTCGCCGGGTACTTCCTGACCGTCGCCGAGGTGGCGGCGCAGGCGCAGGCGCTCGGCATCCGGGTCGCGGCGCGCGGCTCGGGCGTGGGCTCGCTGGTCACGCATCTGCTGGGGATCAGCCCGGTCGACCCGGTGGCGCACGGGCTGCTGATGGAGCGGTTCCTGTCCGCGCGGCGGTCCGCGCTGCCCGACATCGACCTGGACGTGGAGTCGGCGCGGCGCCTGGAGGTCTACCAGGCGGTGCGGAAACGTTTCGGCGCCGACCGGGTGGCGACGCTCGCGGTGTACAAGACGTACCGGGCGCGCGGCGCGATCGAGGACGTGGCGCGGGCCCGGGGCATGGACCCCGACAAGGCGGCCCGCCTCGCCAAGGCGTTCCCGCACATCCGGGCGAAGGACGTGCGGGCGGCCCTCGCCGAGCTGCCGGAGCTGCGCGAGGTCGCCGCCGAGGACCACGGCCGGCTGTGGGAGCTGGTGGAGGCGCTCGACGGGCTGCCGCACGAGGCGGCCATGCACCCCTGCGGCCTCCTGGTCTCCAACGCGGGACTGCTGCGGCGCACCCCGGTGGCGCCGACCACCGTGGAGAACATCGCCATGTCCCAGTTCGACAAGGAGGACATCGAGGACACCGGCCATCCGAAGATCGACGTCATCGGCGTCCGCATGCAGTCGGCGCTCGCGCACGCGGTCGCCGAGATCGAACGGGTCACCGGCGAGCACCTGGACCTGGACGACCCCGCGCAGGTGCCGCCGGGCGACCCGGCCACGTACGACATGATCACGTCCGGGGACACCCTGGGGACGTTCCAGCTGGAGAGCCCGGGACAGCGCGAGCTGGTCCAGAACCTGCGGCCGCGGTCGTTCGACGACCTGACCCTCGACATCAGCCTGTTCCGCCCCGGCCCGGTGGCGGCCAACATGGTGGCGCCGCTGATCGAGGCCCGCGACGGCCGGGCCCGCGTCCGCTGTCCGCACCCGGACCTGAAGCCGATCCTGGCCCAGACCGAGGGGCAGGTGGTCTTCCACGAGCAGGTCATCGCGATCATGGCGACGATGACCGGCTGCGACCGGGGCACGGCGGACGAGGCGCGCCGCGCCCTGTCCGACCCCGAGCGGCAGGGCCGGGTGCGGGCCTGGTTCGCCGCTCAGGCCCGCACCCGCGGCTATCCGGTGCGGGCCGTACGGGACGTGTGGGACATCCTGGAGGGCTTCGGCAGCTTCGGCTTCGCGAAGGCGCACGCCGCGGCCTTCGCGCAGCCCGCGTACCAGTCGAGCTGGCTCAAGGCCCACCGGATGGCGGCCCTGCTCGCCGGGCTGCTCACGCACGACCCGGGGATGTACCACAAGCGCGTCCTGGCCGCGGACGCCCGTCGGCACGGGGTGCCGCTGCTGCTGCCCGACATCAACCACTCCCAGGCCGCACACACAATCGAACTGGTGTCCGGCAAGTGGGGTGTGCGGATAGGGCTTTCGCAGGTCCGCGGCATCACCGAGGCCGAGAGCGGCCGCGTCACCGCCGGGCAGCCCTACACCTCGCTGGAGGACTTCTGGCAGCGCGCCCGGCCCAGCCGCCCGCTCGCCGAACGGCTCGCGCAGGTCGGGGCGATGGACTCCTTCGGCGTGCGGCGCGAACTCCTGCTGCGGATCTCCGAGTTGCACCGCTCCGGCCGCGGCAAGGACTCCGCCACGGGACAGCTGCCCATGGGCGACGGCGACGGCGAGCCGGGCGGCGGCACCGCCGCGCTCACCGGCCTGCCCGCCATGGACAGCTCCGAGCAGCTCGCCGCCGAGCTGGACGTGCTCGGCATGGACGTCTCCCGCCATCTGCTCGCGGACCACCGCGCCCTGCTGGCCGACATCGGCGCGACGCCCGCCGCCGATCTGCCCCGGCTGCGGCACGGCGCCACGGTGCTGGTCGCCGGGGTCAAGGTCGCCACCCAGACACCGCCGATCCGCTCCGGCAGGCGCGTCATCTTCGCCACCCTCGACGACCCCACCGGCCTGTCCGACCTGGCGTTCTTCGAGGACAGCCACGCCCACTGCGCCCATACGGTCTTCCACAGCAACCTGCTGCTCGTACGCGGGACGCTGACCCGCCGCCCGCCGCGCGCCTTCAGCATCACCGGCACGGCCGCCTGGGACCTGGCCGAGCTGATCGAGCTGCACCGGGACGGCGGACCGGCCGCGGTCGCGGATCGGCTCGCCCGCCCCGCGGCCCCCGGGCGCCGGGCGGGGACGCGCCGCACCCTCACCCAGCCGACCGGTTACGCCCTGCACCCCTGGGCCGACCTCAAGCCCCCGGGAACCCCGGCCGCCCTCACCGCTCTCGACGGAAGGACCTTCCACCATGCGAGTCCCGGAAGCGCGGGGTGACCGACGATGATCCTCTACGTCCACTTCGGCGACCCGCAGCCCGAGCCGACGTACCGCCGGCTCATGGAGACACTCGCCGAGTTCACGCCCATGGTCCAGGCCCTGCCGCCCGACGCGGCACTCGCCGACGTGTCCGGGAGCGTGCGGTACTTCGACCGTGACGCCACCGCCCTCGCGGCCCTGATCCGGATGCGGACGGCCGCGGTCTTCGGCCTCGACGCGACCGTCGGCGTCGGCCCCAACCCGCTCCTTGCCCAACTGGCCGCCCACCGCGGCGCCCCCGGCGCGATCCGCGCCGTCCCCGACGACCCCGAGGCCATCACCGCGTTCCTCACCGGGCTGCCCGCCGCCGCGCTGCCCGGGGTCGGCCCGGCGACGGTCCGCACCCTGGCCTCCTACGGCCTGGCCACCGCCGACCTGATCGCCGCCACTCCCCTGCTCACGCTCCAGCGCATCCTGGGCACGGCGGCCGGGCGCCAGCTCCACCAGCGCGCGGCCGGGATCGACCCCACCCGGGTCGCCCCCGGCGCCCCGCCCCGCACCTTCAGCGCCGAGCACCGCTTCACCCGCGACGAGCTCGACCCCGACCGGCAGCGCGGCGCCCTGGCCCACCTCACCGAGAACCTCGGCACCCGGCTGCGCGGCGAGCGGCAGGCCTGCCGCTGTCTGACCCTGACCGTCCAGTACGCCGACCGCACCGGGTACTCGTCGATCACCCGTAGCCGCACCCTGCCCGAACCCACCGCGCACAGTCCCCGACTCCGCGCGGCGGCACACGCGTTGCACGGCACGCTGGGGCTGCAGCGCGCCCGGGTCCGCGGCCTCACGCTGCGCGCGAGCGACCTGTGCGACGCGGGGTCGGCGTCCCGGCAGCTGACCTTCGGGGCCGACGACGACAAGGCCCGCCGTATCGAGGCGGCGGCCGACCGGGCCCGGGCGCGCTTCGGTCCGGGCGCGGTGCGGCCCGCGAGCACCGCGGGGCTGCGGTGACCTTTCCGGGCGTCGGGCCGCGCGTCGGCCTGTAGTCGCGTGCGGCGGTGCCTGTAGTGCGCCGGTGCCTGTAGTGCGCAGGCACCAGGGCGGGGGCGGGCTGGTCCGGGCGCACCAGGGGAAGACGGCGGCGGGGGACGATGCCCGGCCGGGGGGCCGGAGGCAAGTGTGGGAGGCACGCACCTTCTCGTGCCCGCACGCACTCGCCCACCCCTCCACGCGCTCGCTCGCGCCTGCGCACCCCCACGATGAACGGGACGTCCATGTCCGTAACTGTCCTTCCCCCGGCCCGCGTCGGGAAGCTGTCGATCGGTGCCCTCGGCATCCTGGCGCTCGCCCTCGGCACCCTGCAGTCGGTGGTGGAGCCCGCGCTCCCGCAGCTGCAACGCGAGTTGGGGGTCAGTCCCGCCGAAGGGGCCCTGATCGGCAACACGTTGCTCATCACCGGCGCGGTCGTCGCGCCCGTCGCGGGCAAGCTCGGCGACCGCTACGGCGGCAAGCGCGTCCTCGTCCGGCTGATGGCCGTCGTCTCGGCCGGTGGTCTGCTGGCCGCCCTGGCGCCGAACCTGCCGGTGCTGCTGGCCGGTCAGGTGCTGCAGGGCGTCATGGTGGGCGCGCTGCCCCTCTCCTTCATCCTCGTCCGCAAGCACCTCGCGGCAGGGCCGTCGCGGCTGGCGATCGGCCTGGTCATGGCGCTGTTCACAGGCGGCGGCATGGTGGGGACGCTGAGCGCGGGGCCGATCGCCGAAGGGCTGTCCTGGCCCTGGATGTTCGCGCTGCCGACCGTCGCGGTCATCGTGACGACGGCCGCCGTGGCACGGCTGCTGCCGCACGATCCGCCGGTCCGGTCGGACAGCGGGATCGACTGGCCCGGCATGGTGCTGCTGAGCGGCACGCTGCTCGTGTTCATGCTCGGGCTCGTGAAGGTGACGGGCTCCGGCCTGCCGCCCCTCGCGGTCGGCGGCATCGCGATGGCCGTCGTCGCCCTCGCGACCGGATGGGTCGTCGTCGAGCGCCGGGCGGCCGCGCCGATGGTCGACCTGCGCATGCTGGCACGGCCCGCGCTCTGGCATTCGTGCGTGCTCACCTTCGTCGTCACCGCCGGTTTCGGGATGGTGGCCTTTCTGCTCCCGCAGTTGTTCGCGTTGGAGGCCGACGGGTACGGCTTCGGGCTCGGCACCACCGACATCGGCCTTCTCCTGCTGCCCGGCGCCGTCGCCGGGGCGGTCAGCGACTCGGTCGGCGGGGTCGCGGCGCGGCGTCTCGGTCTGCGTACCGTGCTCGTCGTGGGCGCCGTCGTCATGGCGGCCACGGCGATCGCCCTCGCGGCGCTGCACACCGCGGCATGGCAGCTCGTCCTCGCGAAGGTGCTGATCGCGATCGCCGCGGGCGTCGCTTCCACGGCGCTGCTCACCCGCGCCGCCACCGCCGTCGAGACCGAGGACACCGGCATCGCCACCAGCCTGCTCGTGGTGACCCGTGTGATCGGCGTCGCCATCGGCGGCCAGGTCGGCGGCTCGATCCTCGACGCCGGGGCCGACCCGGCGACGGGCCTGCCGACCGAATCGGCCTTCGCCACCGGCTTCGTCGCCGCCGGTCTCACCGCCGCACTCTCACTGCTCGTCGTCCGTGTCACGAAGAAGGGAACCCAGGCATGACATCTGTCGATCTGTCGATGAACGCGAGTACGCCGACCACGCGGCGCACCGTCCTGATCTCGGGCGCCAGCATCGCCGGACCCGCCCTCGCGTACTGGCTGCGCCGCTCCGGACACACGGTCACCGTGGTGGAGAAGGCGAGCGCACCGCGCGGCGGCGGCTATCCGATCGACATCCGCGGCACCGCGACAGAAGTGGTCCGGCGGATGGGCGTCCTGCCGCGACTGCGGGACGCGCACATCGACGTGCGCCGCTACACCTTCCTCGACGCCGACGGCGCCACCGTGGCCTCGGTCGGCGCGGGCGCCGCCGCCGGAAGCGCCGCGGGGCAGGACCTGGAGGTACGTCGCGGGGATCTGGCCGCGGCCCTCCACGCGCTGGTCCGCGACGACGTGGAGTTCCTGTTCGACGACTCCATCGACACCCTCGACCAGTCAGGACCCGGGGTCGACGTCACCTTCCGCAGTGGGCGGCAGCGCACGTTCGACCTGGTCGTCGGCGCCGACGGCATGCACTCGGCCACCCGGAACTCCGTGTTCGGCCCCGAAGAGCAGTTCCACCGCCATCTCGGCCACTGCTTCGCCCTCTTCACCGTGCCGAACACCTTCGGGCTCTCCCGCGAGCTCATGATGTGGAACACCCCGGGCAGAGCCGCGGCCCTCTACGCCACCGGGCACGACGACGAGCTGCACGCCTTCCTGAACTTCCACCAGCCCCGGCCACCGCTCACCGCCCCGCGCGACCCCGACGCCCAACGGGACCTGGTCGCCAGGGTCTTCGCGGACGCGGGCTGGGAGGTCCCCGCCCTGGTCGACGCCCTGCGCAAGGCGGACGACCTGTTCTTCGACACGGCGGGTCAGATCCGCATGCCCCACTGGTCGAGCGGCCGCGTCGCGCTCGTCGGCGACGCCGCGTACGCCCCCTCGTTCCTCACCGGCCAGGGTTCGAGCCTCGCGCTCGTCGGCGCCTACATGCTCGCCCACGCCCTGGCCACGCACCGGGACCACACCACGGCCCTCACCGCCTACGAACACGGCCTCCGCCCGTTCGTGGCCCTGAACCAGGCCCTGGTCGACGAGGGCGGGGCCACGCTCTTCCCCACCACGGCAAGGGCCCTGGAGCGGCGCGACGCGATGCTGCGCGGCCTCGTCACCATGCCCTCGGCGACGGCGCGACCGGCCCACTCGGCCCTGACGCTGCCACAGTCCGCCCCGGCGCCGTGACCTAGTCGGTGTCCGCCCGGGCCAGGCCCGTCCGGTAGGCGATGACGACGAGCTGGGCCCGGTCGCGGGCCTCCAGTTTCGTCATGGCGCGCTGGACGTGGGCGCGGACGGTGAAGGGGCTGAGGAACATCTGCTCGGCGATCTCCTGGTTGGACAGGCCGGTCGCGACCAGGGCCACCATCTCGCGTTCGCGCGGGGTGAGCACGGCGAGCTGTTCGGGGTGGCGCGGCGGGGCGTCGGCCGGTGTGGCCAGGAACCGGGCCACCAGGGAGCGGGTCGCGGCCGGGGACAGCAGGGTGTCGCCGTCGGCGATCGTCCGTACGGCCGCCAGCAGGTCCTCGGCCCCGATGCCCTTGCCGATGAAGCCCCCGGCGCCCGCGCGCAGCGCCTGCGCGACGTACTCGTCGGTCTCGTACGTGGTGAGGATCAGGATGCGGCTGGCCCGCAGGTCCGGGTCCGCGCAGATCTCCGACGTGGCGGTGAGGCCGTCCACCTCGGGCATCCGGATGTCCATGATCACCACGTCCGGGCGCAGTTGCCGGGTGAGCCGCACTGCCTCCCTGCCGTCGGCGGCCTCGCCGACCACGGTGATGTCGTCGGCGGATTCGAGAAGCAGCCGGAAGGCCCCGCGCAGCAGGGCCTGGTCGTCGGCGAGCAGCACGCGGAGGGTCATGGCGCGCCCCCGGCCTGTCCGGCCTCTCCGACTTCTCCGGCGCCCGGCTCTCCGGCGCCCGGCCGTCCGGCACCTGTCGCTCCGTCAGGCAGCGGCTCCTCGATGGGTGTCGCCCCGTCCGTCATCCGTCCCCCGACAGTCGTCGTCCCGTCAGCCATCCGCCCCTCGGCACTCATCGCTCCGTCCGTCATCCGCCCCTCGGCACTCGTCGCCCCGTCCCCGCTCCGCGTCGTGTCCTTGGCGGGCGGCAGGGGCAGTTCGGTGGAGACGAGGAAGCCGCCCTCCGGGCGCCTGCCCGCGGAGAGTCGTCCTCCGACCGCGGTGGCGCGTTCGCGCATCCCGATCAGACCGTAACCGGGCGGACGTTCCGTCGTCGTGGCCGCGCCCGCTCCGGTGGCCGCGTTCGGCGTCGTACGGGATCCCCTGCCGTCGTCGGTGACGGTGATGGTCACGCGGTCGCGGTTCCAGGCGAGGCGCACCCGGGCGCTGCCGGTACCGGCGTGCTTGGTCACGTTGGTCAGGGCCTCCTGGACGATGCGGTAGGCGGTGAGGTCGACTCCCGGCGGCAGTGGCCTGGCCGTGCCCTCCTCGTGCACCGACACCTCGAGGCCCGCGCGGCGGAAGGACTCCAGGAGCGTGGGGAGCCGGGACAGTCCGGGCGCCGGTTCGGCGGGCCGGGCTGTTTCCCCGGGCTCCATGTCCTCGGACTGGCGCAGCAGGCCGACCGTGGCCCGCAGGTCGTCGAGCGCGTCGCTGGTGGTCTCGACGAGTTCCTTGAGGCTCTTGCGGGTCTGCTCCGGGCGGGTGTCGAAGAGGTGGGCGGCGACCGTGGCCTGCGCGTTGGCCAGGGTGATCTGATGGGCCACCAGGTCGTGCAACTCCCGGGCGATGCGCACCCGTTCCTCGGCCACTCTCCGGCGCGCCTCGCTGTCCCTGCTCTCCTCGGCCCGCAGGGCCCGCTCCTCCACGGCCGCCAGATAGGCCCGCCGGTTCCGCACCGAGCGCCCGAGCACCCCGGCCACGAGGGGGAACGCCGCCACCGCCCCCACCCTGCTCGCGTCCTTCCAGGAGAGGGCCCCGAACAAGGGGGTGGCGGCGAGCAGGAGTCCCGCGGAGATGAGCGACACCGCGAGCGCCGCGCGCCGTTCGTCGCGCACGGTGCGCGCGTAGGAGTAGGCGGTGATCACCGCGGGCGCCACGATGAGCGGGCTCAGCAGGAGGCCAAGCGGCGGCACGAGGATGCCGCTCGCGGTCGTGACCGCCATGACGGCCAGGGGCGCCCGGTGCCGCAGCGGCAGTACGGCACTGGACACCACGGCGATGGCGTAGGCGGCGGCGGACGGCGGTGACAGCGGGCCGTCGTCGTCGCGCAGCACACCGCCGAGCAGGCAGAGCGCGAACGCCGTCGCCGTGACCGCGCCCTCCCGCCACCACGTGCCGCGTGCGCGCGGGCCACCGCCGTCCGGGTGCTTCATGACCGGCTCAGTACCGGTGCCGGCCGACGGGCAGCGGCTGCGGCGCCGCGTCCGCCACGGCAGCGGGGCCCGGGACGTGCCTGTTCAGCTTCTCGCCCTCGATGTCCACGTTCGGCAGCACGCGGCTCAGGATACGGGGCAGCCACCAGGCCCGGTGGCCGAGCAGGGCGAGGACCGCGGGCACGATCGCCATCCGCACCACGAAGGCGTCGAAGGCGACGGCGGCGGCCAGGCCGACGCCCATCGTCTGGATGGTCGGGCTGCTCATCCCGATGAATCCGGCGAAGACGCTGACCATGATGATCGCCGCCGCGGCCACCACCCGTCCGCTGTGCCGGAACCCGGTGACGATGGCCTCGCCGGGGGAAGCCCCATGGACGTACGCCTCCCGCATCCGGGTGAGCAGGAAGACCTCGTAGTCCATGGCTAGGCCGAACACGATCCCGATGACGAGGATCGGCATCAGCGACATGACGGGGCCGGTCTGTTCGATGCCGAGCAGGTCCGCCGCCCAGCCCCACTGGAAGACGGCGACGAGGACACCGAAGGCGGCACCCACCGACAGCAGGAAGCCGAGGGCTGCCTTGACGGGGACCAGGACCGAGCGGAACACCACCATCAGCAGGAGCACCGCCAGGCCGATGACCACCGTCAAGTAGGGGATGAGGGCGTCGGACATGGCTTCGGAGATGTCGATGTTCATCGCGGTCTTGCCGGTCACCAGGACGCCCGCGCCGGTGTCGGCCTCGACGCCGGAGACCGCGCCCCGGATCGCGTTGACCAGGTCCTTGGTCTCGCCGCTGTTCGGCGCGGTCTTCGGTATGGCAGTGAGGACGGCCGTGTCCTTGGTCCTGCTGAGCACCGGATCACCGACCGACGCGACCCCGTCCACGCCCCGCACGGCCTTGACGACCAGGTCCGTCGCGGCCCGGGTGTCCGCCGCCCTCGACGAGTCCACGACCACGGTCAGCGGGCCGTTGAAGCCGGGGCCGAAGCCGTCCGACAGCAGGTCGTAGGCGCGGCGCTGGGTGGTCTCCACCGACTTGGACTCGTCTCCGGGCAGGCCGAGTTCGAGGCTCAGCGCCGGTGTCGCGACGGCGCCGAGACCGAGTCCGGCGACCATCAGGACGGCCACGGGGCGACGCAGCACGAACCGCGCCCAGCGGGTGCCGAGCCCGGGACGGCTTGCCGGGTGCTCGCTCCCCTCCTTTTGGTACGCGGGTGTCCTGCGGGCGGCGCGCGACAGCACCCGTCGGCCGAAGAAGCCGAACAGCGCCGGGACCAGCGTCAGCGCGACGAGCACGGCGAGGGCCACGGCGCCCGCTCCGCCCAGGCCCATCTTGGTGAGTTCGGGGATGCCGACTACGCCGAGGCCGACCAGGGCGATGAAGACGGTCGCCCCGGCGAAGACGACGGCGGATCCGGCCGTGCCCGCCGCCCGGCCCGCGGCCTCCTCCGGGTCGCTGCCCCGGGCGCGCTCGTCGCGGTAGCGGGAGGTGATGAAGAGCGCGTAGTCGATGCCGACCGCGAGGCCCAGCATCAGCGCCAGGATGGCGACGGTGTCCGTCAGGCCCAGCGGCACGGCGAGCGCGGAGACCAGGCCGAAGGCGATGGCCACGCCCACGAACGCGGTGAGGAGCGAAAGCCCGGCCGCGACCAGCGACCCGAGGGTGAGGACGAGGACGACGGCCGCCACCGCCACGCCGATGAGCTCCGTCGTACCGCCCGGTGCCTCTTCCGACTCCAGGGCCGAGCCGCCGATCTCCACGGTCAGACCCGTGTCCCTGGCCTTGCTCGCGGCGTCCTCCAGGGCGCTCTTCGTCGACCCGGTCAGGTCACGGGCGTCGGCGGTGTAGGTGATCGTGGAGTAGGCGATGGTGCCGTCCTTGCTGACGGCGCCGGTCTTGTACGGGTCGGTGGCCGACGCGACCTGGTCGCCGCCGTCCAGCGAGCCGAGCGTGCCCTTGACGGCCGCCTTGTTCTCCCCGGCCGTCACCCGCTGCCCGTCCGGGGCCTGGAACACCAACCGGGCCTCGGCGCCCTGGGCGTTGCTCTCGGGGAAGCGCTCGTCAAGGAGGTCGAACGCCTTCTGCGACTCGGTGCCCGGCATGGAGAGGTCCTCTTCCTCCGCGGCCGGCGCCACGGCGGCGGCCGCCACGGCCAGCAACAGGGCCCCCAGCCACAGACCGCCCACGAGCCGGCGCCGCCGGAAGGCCCACCGCCCGATCCGGTAAAGAAAAGTCGCCACCTGTAGATCACTCCAGACACCGCTAGGCAAGGGAAACGCGCGAGATGCACGCGTCTCCCACAGTTGCCTCCGGCGCCCCTGCCGGGCATCGTCCCCTGCCGCCGTCTTCCCCTGGTGCCCCCGGACCAGCCGCGCACCTGTTCTGGTGCCTGCGCACTAGAAGCGTCCCTTCATCCATTCGGCCCACCCCACCTGCGTGAGCCCCGGGCGCCTCGGAGCGTGGGGGCATGACCTTCGCCGATGAGTTGAAGAGCGCCGTCACCCCGCGAGCAGCCCTGCTCGTCGTCGGTGTACTGGCGCTCCAGCTGCTGTTCATCGCCTCCTACGTGGGCGCGCTGCACCATCCGAAGCCGCGGGACGTGGCCTTCGGAGTCGTCGCCCCCGGCGACGCGGCCGCCCAGACCAGGGACAAGCTGGCGAAGCTGCCCGGTGAGCCACTGGATCCGCGCGTGGTCAAGGACGAGGCCGAGGCGCGGCGGCAGATCATCGACCGGAAGATCGACGGCGCCCTGATCGTCGACCCCCGGGGCACCACCGACACCCTCCTGGTCGCCTCCGGCGGCGGCAAGGCACTCGCCAACGCCCTGGAGATGATCGCCACCAAGGCCGACGGCGACCAGAAGCGCTCGGTGCGGCCCGTCGACGTCGCCGCCGCGTCGCCCCAGGACTTCAACGGCCTGTCGTCGTTCTACCTGGTCGTCGGCTGGTGCGTGGGCGGCTATCTGTGCGCCTCGATCATGTCGATCAGTGCGGGTTCGAAGGTCGCGAACCCCCAGCGCGCGGCGATCCGGCTCGGCGCGATGGCCCTGCTCGCCCTCGCGGGCGGCCTCGGCGGCGCGGTCATCATCGGCCCGATCCTGGGCGCCCTGCCCGGCTCGATCATGGCCCTGTGGGGCCTGGGCGCCCTGGTCACCTTCGCGGTCGGCGCGTTCACGCTCGCCCTGGAGGCGATCACCGGCGTCGTCGGCATCGGCCTGGCCGTGCTGGTCATCGTGGTGGCGGGCAACCCCAGCGCGGGCGGCGCCTTCCCCCTGCCGATGCTGCCCCCGTTCTGGGAGGCGATCGGTCCGGCCCTGCCCCCGGGCGCGGGCACGTGGGTGGCCCGCTCCATCGCGTACTTCCAGGGCAACGCGGTGACGGGCCCGCTCCTGGTCCTCTCGGCGTGGGCGGTGGCGGGAACGGCGGTGACGTTGCTGGTGGCGACGCGCAAGGCGGGCGGCCGGACGAAGACGGACGAGGCACCTGCCAGCCCGTCCGGCGTTTGAGGACGAGCCGCGAAGGGGCGAAAAGGGGGGCCAGGGGCGCAGCCCCGTGAATGTCAGACCCACCTGCGACCCTGAAGAGCATGATCCGCACACTCGCCGTCGAAAACTACCGCTCGCTGCGCAAACTGATCGTCCCGCTGGACCGCCTGAACGTCATCACGGGCGCCAACGGCACGGGCAAGTCCAGCCTGTACAGAGCGCTGCGCCTCCTCGCGGACGCGGGCCGGGGCGGCTCCGTCACTGCCCTGGCCCGGGAAGGCGGGCTCCAGTCCGCCCTGTGGGCCGGCCAGGCCAAGGCCGAGGCGACCAACATGAGACTCGGCTTCGCCGGCGACGAGTTCGGATACGCGGTCGACTTCGGGCATCCCATACCGACATCGGGCGTGGGCGCGGCCCCGTCCCTGTTCAACCTGGACCCGGAGATCAAGCGCGAGTGCACGTGGGCGGGCCCGGTCCTGCGCCCAGCGGCCCTGCTGTGCGACCGTGCGGGCCCCGCGGTGCGCACGCGGACGGCGGACGGCGGCTGGCACCGCACACAGGGCCTGCGGCCGTACGACAGCATGCTGAGCGAGCTGGCGGACCCGCAGCTCGCGCCCGACCTGCTCCGGCTGCGCGAGCTGATCCGCTCCTGGCGGTTCTACGACCACGTCCGCACCGACGCCGACGCCCCCGCCCGCGCCGCCCGCATCGGCACCCGCACCCCGGTCCTCGGCCACGACGGCGCCGACCTGGCGGCGGCCCTGCAGACCATCCGCGAGATCGGCGACGCCGGGGCGCTCGACGCCGCCGTGGACGACGCGTTCCCGGGGACGCGGGTGCGGGTCGAGGACAACGGCGGGCGGTTCGAGGTGCAGTTGCACCAGAAGGGGCTGAACCGCCCCCTCGGCGCGGCCGAGCTGTCCGACGGCACGCTGCGCTATCTGCTGTGGGCGGCCGCGCTCCTGACGCCCCGGCCGCCCTCGCTCCTGGTCCTCAACGAGCCGGAGACCAGCCTCCACCCGGACCTGCTCCGCCCCCTCGCGGACCTGATCCTGCACGCGACCAAGGACACCCAGATCGTCCTGGTCACCCACGCCGACCCGCTGGCGGAGGCGGTCTCGAAGGGGGCTCGCCGCCACCGCGTGGACGTCAACTCCATAGAGCTGGTCAAGCAGTCGGGCGAGACGGGGGTCGCGGGCCGCGAAAGCCTGCTGGACGAGCCCTTGTGGTACTGGCCCAAGCGCTGACGCACGGGCACCGAGCCCCGTAAGGGGCGCGGGGAACTGCGCGACCAGCCCCCGCAATCCGCAGACGAAAGGGGCCGCCCAGCACCCGAAGGCACCGGACGACCCACACCCGACGACAAGGCTCAGGCGGCCGACCCCACCCCGTAGAACGCCAGCCGCATCAACCCCTCCATCTCGGAGAGCATCGGCATCCGCGGGTTGGCGGGCGCGCACTGATCCGCGTACGCGTTCCTCACCTGCTGGGGCAGGGCCTCGATGAAGGCGGCCTCGTCGACCCCGGCCTCCTGGAAGGAGGCCGGGATCCCGCACCGTGCCCGCAGTTCCTCGACGGCCCGGGCGTAGGACTCCACGCCCTCCTCGGGCGTGGCCGCCGCCAGGCCCAGCATGCGGGCGATCTCCTGGAACCGCTCCGGCGCCCGGTACACCTCGGCCTTGGGCCACGGCGTGGCCTTCCCGGACACCGTGCCGTTGTGCCGGATGACATGCGGCAGCAGCACCGCGTTGGTGCGGCCGTGCGGGATGTGGAAGGTGTTGCCGAGGGTGTGCGCCATGGCGTGCACGAGGCCGAGGAAGGCGTTGGCGAAGGCCATGCCCGCGACGGTCGAGGCGTTGTGCATCTTCTCGCGGGCCTCGGGGTCGCCGGCCCCGTTCACCACGCACCGCTCCAGGTTCTCGAAGATCAGCTTGATGGCCTGGAGGCAGAGCCCGTCGGTGTAGTCGTTGGCGTACACGGAGACGTACGCCTCGGTGGCGTGGGTCAGGGCGTCGAAGCCGGAGTCGGCGGTGACGGCCGGGGGCAGCCGCAGCGGCAGGACCGGGTCGACGATGGCGACGCTCGGGGTGAGGGCGTAGTCGGCGAGCGGGTACTTCTGGGCGGCCCGCGGGTCGGAGATGACGGCGAAGGGCGTGACCTCCGAGCCCGTGCCCGAGGTCGTCGGGATGGCGATCATGCGTGCCTTCTCGCCGAGCCCGGGGAAGCGGAAAGCCCGCTTCCTGATGTCGAAGAACTTCTCCTTGGTGTCGGCGAACTCGACCTCGGGGTGCTCGTACATCAGCCACATGACCTTGGCCGCGTCCATGGGCGAGCCACCGCCGAGGCCGATTATGGTGTCCGGCCGGAAGTCCCGCATCCGGGCGGCGCCCGCGCGCACAGTGGCGAGTTCCGGGTTGGGCTCGACGTCGTCGATGACCTGCACGGTGACCGGCTCCGCGCGGGCGGCCAGGATGTCGGTGACCTTCCGTACGAAGCCGAGGTCCGACATCGTCCGGTCGGTGACGACGCAGACGCGCTCGATGCCCTCCATCTCGCCCAGGTGGCGCAGCGAGTTGCGCTCGAAGTAGATCTTCGGCGGGACCTTGAACCACTGCATGTTGGTGTTGCGCCGTCCGATCCGCTTGACGTTGACGAGGTTGACGGCGGAGACGTTGTTCGACACCGAGTTGTGTCCGTAACTGCCGCAGCCGAGGGTGAGCGAGGGCAGGAAGGCGTTGTAGACGTCGCCGATGCCGCCGAAGGTCGAGGGCGCGTTGACGATGACGCGGACCGCCTTGACGCGGCGGCCGAACTCCTCCGCCAGCGCCTCGTCCTCGGTGTGGATCGCGGCGCTGTGCCCGAGCCCGTGGAACTCGACCATCCGCGCGGCGAGTTCGATCCCCTGCTCGGTCGACTCCGCCTTCAGCGCGGCCAGTACGGGGGAGAGCTTCTCGCGGGTCAGCGGCTCGCCCTCGCCGACCTCCGCGCACTCGGCGAGCAGGATCTGGGTGTTCTCGGGCACCTCGAACCCGGCCTGCCCGGCGATCCACCGCGCGGACTTGCCGACGACGTCCGCGTTCAGCTTCGCGCCCGCGCAGTTCGCGGCGAACGCCGTGGTGCCGAAGACGAACTCCTCCAGCTTGGTCTTCTCGGCCGCCGACACCACGTACGCGCCGAGCCGCTGGAATTCGGCGATCCCCTCGTCGTACACCTCACGGTCGAGAACGACCGCCTGCTCGGAGGCGCAGATCATGCCGTTGTCGAAGGCCTTGGAGAGCACCACGTCGTGCACGGCGCGGTTCAGCTTGGCGCTGCGGGCGATGTACGCGGGGACGTTGCCCGCACCGACGCCGAGTGCGGGCTTGCCGCAGGAGTAGGCGGCGCGGACCATCGCGTTGCCGCCGGTGGCGAGGATGGTCGAGACGCCCTCGTGGCGCATGAGGAAGCCGGTGGCCGCCGTCGAAGGGTCCTCGATCCACTGCACGCAGTCCTCGGGCGCCCCGGCCGCGACGGCCGCGTCGCGGACGACGCGGGCGGCCTCGGCGGAGCACTTCTGGGCGCTCGGGTGGAAGGCGAAGACGATCGGGTTGCGGGTCTTCAGGGCGATGAGGGCCTTGAAGACGGTGGTGGAGGTGGGGTTGGTGACCGGGGTCATCGCGCAGACGACGCCGACCGGTTCGGCGATCTCGGTGATGCCGTTCAGCTCGTCGCGGGAGATGACGCCCGCGGTCTTGAGTCCGCGCATCGAGTTCACGACGTGCTCGCACGCGAAGAGGTTCTTGACGGCCTTGTCCTCGAAGAGGCCGCGCCCGGTCTCCTCGACGGCCTGCCGGGCCAGTTCCCCGTGCGCGTTCAGCGCCGCCAGGGAGGCCTTCGTGACGATGTGGTCGACCTGTTCCTGGTCGTAGGACTCGAAGCGGGCGAGCGCGGCGCGGGCCCGCCGGACCAGACCGTCCACCGACTCCTCGGCCCGCGCGTCCTCGGCCTGCGGCTCCTTCGTCTCCATGGCAGGTACTCCCTCTTCAGACCCTTGTGGTGACCTCTCCATTCGACCTCCGCGGCGCCGTCCGGAGATCAAGAAAAAGCCCTGATCCAAGAGGGAGAAAGTCCTTCCGGCAGCGCGAAATATCGCGGAAAACGATCTCTCACCTGCGTGAACACCAAGGGACCAAAGACCCTTGCGGGCTTGTGAACACATTCACAAAATCCCCGCCACCACTCCTGATCCGGCCATTCCCGCCCCACCGAAAAGGCCTGACCGGGGTGACGCACTCCACTTCCGCGCCCCGCGACCGCACATTCCGGCTATCGCGGAAACTTCCCCCGATTCCCCCCTTCCCGCCGGTCACGCGTGGTGCACCACACCCCAACCGACCGTGAGGGATCATTGCTTCACGCCACTACACACAGTTTTCAACCAACGACTGAAAGTCAGCGCCCGATGTGCTTTCGCTGTCGCCTTCGGCAAGACTCCGGTCCGTTCCGTTCGTTATTCGCAACAACAAGCAAGGGAGTGTTCGAAATGCGGTACATCTCTGGGGGGATCGCGCTGGGCGCCGCTCTCGCGCTCGGCGGTCTGGCCACCGCGGCCACCGCCGTTCCGGCGCCCGCGGCCACCGCTGCGCCCGCCGCCGCGAGTGGCTTCGCGCCCTCCGAGCTGGTGCTCACCGTCGGCTACGGCACCAAGGCCGCCGACGCCTCGATCCAGCGGGCCGTGACCCTCGGCTGTTCCTCCACCGGCGTCGGCAGCCACCCCGACGCACCCGGCGCCTGCGACCAACTGCACGCGGTCGGCGGCAAGTTCGACAAGGTGACCAAGGCGCCGACGACCACCGCCTGCACCAAGGAGTGGAACCCGATCGTGGTGACGGCACAGGGCGTCTGGGAGGGCCGACGGGTCTCGTACGAGCACACCTTCGCCAACCCCTGCGCGATGACGGCGGGTCAGGGCAAGGTCTTCAACTTCTGAGACCGCGCGGGTCCTGAGGGCCCGTGAGCCAGCCCCGCAACGCGGCCTGGGCGCCGGCCTGGAAACGGGTGTCGGCGCCCAGTTCGTCGAGCAGGCGGCTGATGCGGCGGCGCGCGGTGTGCACATGCACGCCCAACCGGCGCGCGATCGCCTCGTCCTTGAAGCCGCCCGCCAGCAGACCGAGCAGATCGCGGTGCTCGTCGGAAAGGCGCGGCCCGGCGCCGCCGAGCGGCAACGCCCGCTCCCACAGGGCCTCGAAGAGCGGCCGGAAGACGTGCTGGAGCAGCGCGTCGCGCACGACGACGGCCGCGCGGGTCGGGTCGACACCGGCCGCGGGCGGCAGCAGCGCGTCCCTGCCGTCCACCGCGATCAGCTTGGTGGGCACGTCGGCCGCGACCCGCACCCCGAGCCCCCGGTCGACCAGCGGCCCGAGCAGCCGGGTCCGGCCGGGCAGCGCGAGCCCCTCGCGGGCGAGCACCACCCGCACGCTGACCCCGCGTTCCAGCAGGGCCGCGATGCCGGTGCCGGGGTCGGCGCCCGCGACCGCCCACGGATTGAGGTAGGGCGGCCGGTCGAGGATCAGCACCTCCTTCTCGGCGCGGGCAAGGAGGTGGTCCACGTGCCGCACGATGGCGCCGGGACCGCTCACCGCCTCGACGGCCGCGACCGCGCCGGGTGCGAGGGCCGGGGCGGGTTCGAGGCGCTCGGCGATCTCGTCGGCCTGGCGCCGCAGCCGCTCCAACTCCGCCGCCTGGGCGTGCAGTTCCGCCTGTCTTCGGTGGATCAGGGCCCGCACGGCGGGCGCGGGCGGCACCGGACGCGGCAGCCCGGCACGGCCGAAGGACCCGGCCCCCGCCCCGGCTCCGCCCGCACCCCTTTCCGCGCCTTCGCCCGGACCCGCGCCCCCGCCCCCGCCCGCGCCGGAGTCCGGGTCCCCACCCGGCTCCGTGTCCGCGTACGGAACCGTGAACCCGTGCTCCCGCAGCCGGGACAGCGACCGCTCCAACTGCCCCCGCGTGAGCCCCAGTTCCCGCCGCAGCTGCTCGGCGTCACGGGCCGCCGGGGCCCGCTGCCGCAGCAGCGCCCCGTACACCCGCTCGTCCGCCTCCCCCAGGCCCAGGTCGCGCAGCGCGCTTCCCTTGCCGCTCCCCATGGTCATGTCGGGCAGTCTCACCCCGCCCCACGACGCACACAAGTGTGCGGCCCCACTTGTGACCAGTCGTTATTCCTTGATCAACATACGGGCAACGACTTGCATGAGCACGGCAAGTACATGGTGCGCTCTTTTCTGCGCGTGGAGGGGAACTTGAGAAGCTCACGCAGACGGACACGAATAACGGGGAGCGCGGCGCTGCTCGGCGCCGCGGCACTGCTCGCCTCCGGAGTACCGGCGGCCCAGGCCGCTCCGGCGGCTCCCGATGGCCCGGCCACCGAGGTCGTCCCCGGCAAGGGCACGGCGACCCCGGCCCTGGTCGACGGGATCGCCGAGGCCGCCAAGGACTCGGGCAGCCCGGCCGACGCGGCCCGCGGCCACCTCGCGGCCAAGAAGGGCCGCTACGGAATACCGGACCCGCGCCGGGACCTGAGCACCGAGTCGACGCTGCGGCACGGCGACAGCGAGACCGTGCGCTTCCAGCAGAAGCACCGGGGCGTGCCGGTCCTCGGCGGCCAGTATCTGGTGCGGATGGAGAAGAAGGACGGCGAACGGGTCGTCACCGGCACCTCCGGGAAGTACTTCACGGGCCTCGCGGTCGGCACGAAGGCCGAGGTCGCGGAGCGGACGGCCGTCGAGCGCGCCGTGGCCGCGACCGCCGCCGGGGACGGCCGGACGGGCAGCCTGACCAAGCTGGCCCCCACGTCCCGCACGGCCGGTGGCGCCAAGGCCAAGGGCAAGGCCGCGAGCGGCTCCAAGGACGGCGGCGGCCACGCCCTCTCCGGCGCCTCCCACGGCCTGGTCGTCCTGCCCCAGGGCGAGGGCCTCCTGACGTACCACGTCACCGTCTCCGGCAGCGACCCGGCGACCGGCGCCCCGGTGAAGCAGGAGGTGTACGTCGACGCGGCGTCCGGCTTCCCCGTACTCCAGTACTCGGCGATCCAGACCATCGACGGCCCCGGCGACGGCTTCCCCGGCGCCGAGGGCAGCGGGGTCAGGCTCGACGGCAAGAAGGTCGGCCTCGACGTCGCGCACGAAGCCACCTCGGACTCGTACCAGCTCCGGGACTACCGCCACCAGTGGGACGGCAGCAAGAACGCCCTGACCACCTGGGACGCGCGGGGTGTCGACGCCAATGACGCGTCGGGGCGCTGGCCGCAGGGGATCACCGAATTCGCCTCCAAGACCAAGGAGTTCGGCAAGGAGGCGACCGACTCGGGCGCGGTCGACGCGCACTGGGCGGCCGGGCAGGTCCACGAGTACTACAAGAAGAAGCACGGCCGTGACAGCCTCGACGGCAAGGGCATGGCCATCAACTCCCTGGTGGGCGTGACCGACGGCGGCTTCCCGTTCGTCAACGCCTACTGGGACGGCCAGAAGATGGTGTACGGCGGCGGCGACGAGGAGTTCAAGCCGCTCTCCGCGGATCTGGACGTGGTCGGCCACGAGATGACGCACGGCGTCGTCGAGCACACCGCGGGCCTGGTCTACGTCGGCCAGTCCGGCGCCCTGAACGAGGCCATCGCCGACTACTTCGGCAACGCCATCGACGTGAACGCCTCGAAGACGCCGATGGACGACCCCAAGGCCGGGCTCATCGGCGAGGACCTCTGCCGCACCCAGTCCCCCGCCGACTGCGCGCTGCGCGACCTGAACGACGGCCGCACCACCGCGAAGGACTTCCTCGGCGTCACCATCGGCACCGACAGCGGCGGCGTGCACCTCAACTCCACGATCGTCTCCGGCGCGCTGTGGGACATCCGTGAGGACCTGGGCGCCACCCTCGCCGACAGGATCGTCTACAAGGCGCTCGCGGAGTACCTGACGCCGCTCGACGGCTACACCGACGCCCGCAACGCCGTGGTCGCCGCGGCCAAGGACCTCGGCGTCAAGGGCGCGAAGCTGCGCACCGTGCACCGCTCGTTCGACGCGCACGGCATCACCAAGGGCTGGGAGAAGGCCATCGGCGCCGACTCCGAGAAGCTCCTCGGCGACCTGAACGCCACCCGGGTCGGCGGCAGGCTGCCGAACACCGGCGCGGGTGCGGGCGGCGGCTGGTGGGCCGCCTCGAAGTCCGACGACGAGGGCCAGGAGGCCTTCTCCGTGTACGCGGGCCGCACCGACGGCACCGGCACGCCGAAGCTGCTCAGCCCCAACGACGGGCGCTACCACGTCTACCCGGACACCGACGGCAAGCGCGCGGTGTGGGTGGCGTACGGGCCGACCAGCGTGGAGATCCTGTCCCGGCCGCTGACCGGCGGCCCGGTCAAGAAGCTGTGGTCGGCGGGCACCACCGTCGCCAACGTGCGCATCGCCGACGGCAACGTCACCTGGCAGGAGTCCAGCCCGCACGGCCAGCAGCGGGTGGCCTATCTGCGCCCCGGTGACCGGGAGCCGGTGTTCGTCGACGGCGGCCGCTACGACGTGGTGACCGCGCTGCCCACGATCAGCGGTGACAAGCTCGGCTACGCCAAGGTGTACACCGACAAGGACGGGCAGCAGCAGGTCTCCACGGAGATCACGGACGTGCGCACCGGCAAGCAGACGCTGGTCCCGGCCAAGGGCGGCCTCCTCGGCATCGCCACCCCGGCGATCAACGGCAAGTACCTGTACTGGCTGGTCGACGACATCGCCGACGACAACCGCATGGCCCTGCGGCGCGCGAAGCTCGACGGCACCGGCCTGACCGACATCGTGCCCGAGGACTCCAAGGACTCCTACTTCTGGAACGTGGACGCCTCCGACTCGGCGCTCACGCTCACCCAGTGGCAGCCCCAGCGGGGCTGGAGCAACGGGAACCTCACCAAGCTGGTGCAGACCGACCTGGACGGCAAGGGCCTCAAGCGGGTCTCCTGCAACCGGGGCGAGCAGACCGGCCACGCGGCCGACACCGGCAGGCGCGTGGTGTGGATCGACGGCACCACCGGCCACACGGACCTGGTGACCCGGGCCCGCCCGGCGGGCACCTGCTGATCCCCGGACACACGAACGGCGGTGCCCCGTCCACCTCACCGGGTGGGCGGGGCACCGCCTTGTGGAACCCGGCCCGCCGCCCCCTCCATGGGGCGGTGGACCGGGGCGGCTCAGACCATCGCGGCGAGCAGGTCGCGCGTGTACGCGGCACTCGGCCGCTCGAAGACCTCGTCGCGGGTCCCGGTCTCGACGATCTCGCCGCCGCGCAGCACGGCGACGCGGTCGCAGAAGTGCCGTACGACGGCCAGGTCGTGGGAGACGAAGAGCAGCGAGAGGCCCAGTTCGTCCCGCAGGTCCATCAGCAGGTTCAGGACCTGGGCCTGCACGGACACGTCGAGCGCGGACACCGGTTCGTCGGCGATGATCAGCCGGGGCCGCAGGGCGAGCGCGCGGGCGATGCCGACGCGCTGGCGCTGGCCGCCGGAGAACTCGTGCGGGTAGCGGTCCAGGTCGGCCGCGGACAGGCCGACCTGCTCCAGGAGTTCGGCCGCGCGCTCCCGGCGCTCGGCGGCACCGGCCCGGGTGTGCACCCGCAGCGGTGTGGTGACGATCTGCTCGACGGTACGACGCGGGTTCAGCGAGGCGTAGGGGTCCTGGAAGATCAGCTGCACGTCGCGGCTCAGCTCCCGGCGCAGCGCGGTGTCCCCGGCGGCGCCGGAGATGTCCCGGCCGTCGAAGCGCACCTCGCCCGCCGTGGGCCGCTGGAGCCCGGCGAGCACCCGGGCGGTGGTGGACTTCCCCGACCCGGACTCGCCGACCAGGCCGAGGGTCTCGCCCTCGTGCACGTGCAGGCTGACGCCGCGCACGGCCCGGGCGGGCTCGCGGCGGCGGCCGAGCAGGGTGCGGCCGCCGCCGAACTCCACGTGCAGGCCGGTGACCTCGGCGAGGGGGCGGCCCGTCGCGGCGATGGGCGCGCGGGCCGCGGTGCGGGGCTTCGGTTCGGGTTCGTCGACCGTCGGCAGGCGGGTGCCGGGGTCGCTGGTCAGGGTGGGGGCGGCGCCGATCAGGGCGCGGGTGTAGGGGTGTTCGGGCGCGGTGAGGACCCGCCGGGTCGGCCCCTGTTCCAGGAGGTGGCCGCCGCGCATGACGAGCATGCGGTCGGTGGCGTGCGCGACGACGCCCACGTCATGGGTGACCAGGACGACGGCGGTGCCGTGCTCGTGCCGCAATTCGTCGAGCAGATCGAGCACCTGGCGCTGGACGCGGGCGTCGAGGGCGGTGGTGGGCTCGTCGGCGACGAGCACGTCCGGGCTGTTGATCAGCGCCATGGCGATCATCACGCGCTGCCGCATGCCGCCGGAGAACTGGTGCGGGTAGTCCCGGGCGCGGGCGGCGGGGATGCCGACCCGCTCCAGCATGTCGGCGGCGCGGTCGCGGGCCTCGGCGCGGGACGCGGCCCGGTGGTGGATCCGGTAGGCCTCGGCGAGCTGCGCGCCCACCCCGTGGAAGGGGGAAAGGGCGGCGAGGGCGTCCTGGAAGACCATCGCGACCCGGTTGCCGCGCAGCGGCCGCAGCGCGCCCTCGTCCGCCCCGACGATCTCGGTGCCGCCGATCTCGATGCTCCCGGCGATCCGGGTCCGCGCCGGGTCGTGCAGCCCCAGGGCGGCGAGGCCCACGGTGGACTTGCCGGAGCCCGACTCCCCCACCAGGCCGACGACTTCGCCCCGCGCCAGGTCGAAGGTGACGCCCTCGACGGCCATGACGGTGCCGCGCGTCCCCGTGAAGGTGACGCTCAGGTCCCGTACGCGCAGCACGGGCCATTCCTTGCCGGAGCCGCTCACGCGAGCCTCACTCTCGGATCGAGCCAGGCCACCACGAGGTCGGCCAGGGCGACGAACACCACCACGAAGAACGCGGCGAGCAGCACGGTGCCGACGACGGTGGGCAGGTCGTTCTGCACCACCGCGTCCACCGCGAGCTTGCCGACGCCGCTGAGCCCGAACACGGTCTCGGTGATGAACGCGCCGCCGAGCAGCGCGCCCACCTCCAGGCCGAGGAGCTGCACCAGCGGCGCGGCGGCCCCGCGCGAGGTGTACTTCAGGTGGGCGCGCAGCGGGCCGAGCCCCTTGCCGCGCGCCGTGCGCACGTACCCCTCGTGCATGACCTCCAGCATCTGGGCGCGGGAGAGCCGGGCGAACACGGCGGCGTTGACGAAGCCGAGGACCAGGCACGGCAGGAGCAGTCCCGCGGCCCAGGCGCCGATGTCGTCGCCGGGCGAGGTGTAGCCGGGCAGCGCGAACCAGCCCGTCCGGTAGACGAGGAGGTACTGCAGGGCGTAGCCGAGGAAGTAGATCTGCACGCTGGCGCCGACCAGGGTGAAGCCGGACAGGAGCCGGTCGGTGAGGCGGCCCCGGCGCAGCGCGGACAGGAAGCCCGCGCCGATCCCGAAGACGACGATCACCGCGAGCGCGCCGCCCGCGAGCGAAAGGGTGACGGGGAAGCGGCTGGTGATGGCGGCGCGCACCGGCTCGTGCAGCGCGTAGGAGTAGCCGAGGCAGGGCGCGTCGCAGGCGATCGGGGTGCCGTCGACGTCGTTGATGGTGCGGCCCGCGACCAGGCCGCGCACATAGTCGGCGTACTGCGCGACGATCGGCTGGTCCAGGCCCATGGAGTCGCGGACCGCCGCGATCTGGGAGGCGTCGCACTTGGGTCCGCAGGCGATGACGGCCGGGTCGGAGGGGGCGGCGTAGAAGAGCGCGAAGGCGGTCGCGGAGATCGCGAGGAGCACCACGGCCGCCTGCAGCGCCCGTCGGGTGAGGTATCCGAGCATGGGTCAGGACTTCTTCAGGTACAGCCAGGCCGGGCTGATGGTGCCGTAGATCGGGTGGATGAAGGCGCCGCCGACGTCGGCGCCGCGCACCTGCTGGACGCGCTGGTGCAGGAACGGCACCAGCGGCACGTCCTTCATGATCGTGTCCTGTTCGAGGGCGATGAGCGCCTTGGCCTTCTTGGTGGCGTCGCCGATCCCGGCGATGCGGTCGAGTTCCTTGTCGACGGCCGGGTTCTTGTACCGCGGGTCGTTGTCGAGGGTGTCGCGGCGGCTGTCGAAGCGGTACGGGACGCCGGTGGCCGGGGTCGGCCAGTCCACGGACGAGGTGGACATCCACAGGTCGTACTTCGGTTCGGCGCCGCGCAGGACCTCGTTGGTGTAGGCGGGCAGCGGCAGCGGCTTGGTGACGAGTTCGATGCCGGCCTTGTCGAAGGCGTCCACGAGGACCTGGGCCAGGCGGTCGTTGACGGCGTTGGACTCGTAGGCGTAGCTGAGGCTCTTGACCGGCTTCTCGGCCTTGGCCAGGTGCTCCTTGGCCTTCTTGATGTCGCCGGTGGGCGCCACCGGGTAGGTGTCGTACGGGTGCCAGCCGACGATGGCGGGCGAGGAGTAGGTGGTGGCGATGTCGCCGACGCGCGGGCCGCCGAGGGCCTGGCGGGCCTGCTGGCGCGGGAAGAGGTAGTGGATGGCCTTGCGGACCTCCGGGTCGGCGACCCGGTCGTTGCGGATCACCAGGTGCGAGCTGAACGCGCCGCGCCGGCCGTCGACGACCAGGGCCTTCTTCTTCGGGTCGCGGTTGGCCTCGCCGATCAGCTCGGGCGGGAACTCGTTCTTGGTGGTGACGGTGGCCGCGCCGGCGCCGCGCCCGTTGAGGATCTCCTGGGCGGTGTTGAGTTCCTTCTTCTCGAAGGTGAACTCGAACTTGTCGGCGTACTGGTGGCGGATCGGGTCGGTGTCCGCCTTCCAGTGCGGGTTCTTCGCCAGGGTCAGGGACTGGTTCTGCTTGTGCTCGACGATCCGGTAGGGGCCGGTCGCGAACGGCTTGAGGTCGTAGGCGGCGCCGGTGTCCTTGTCGGGGCGCACCGGTGACGAGGAGGACTGCGCGGCCATGAACGGCACGTCGGACTGCGTCTTGTGGAAGCGGAAGACGATGGTCTTGTCGTCGGGCGTCTCGATGCGGTCGAAGTCGCCGTCCTTCTTCGGGCCGCCGTAGACCTTGCGGGCCCGCGCGAGGTCGGACTTGCCGGTCAGCCACTGCGGCCAGTACGACGGGCCGACCTCGAAGCCGGGCGCGAAGGTGCGCTCGATGCCGTACTTGACGTGCTTGGAGGTGATCGGCTTGCCGTCCTGCCAGGCGATGCCGTCCTTGAGCCGGTACGTCCAGGTGCGGCCGCCGTCGGAGGGCTTGCCGGTGTCGGTGGCGAGGTCGCCGACGAGCTTCGGCTTGCCGTCGACGATCTGGTACTGGGTGAGCTGGCGGCCCCACAGGAGCGAGGTGTTGTAGGCCTCGCCCGCGTAGATCTTCTGCGGGTCCAGGTGGGCGTAGTCGCGCAGGTTGGCGACGCGGATGGTGCCGCCCTCGCGGGCGCCGGAGACGGCCGGGGCGGGGCCCGCGCTGTCCTTCGCGCTGCCGACCCCGGCGATGAGGTCGCCCTCCTTGCGGGGCCCCGCCGCGTCCGCCTCCGACCCGGCCCCGGCCGAGCAGGAGCACAGCACGAGCATGGCGGAGGCGGCGGCGGCGAAGGGGACCGCGGTGCGCGAACTGATCCTGGGCATGGTGGAACTCCCTTGCGGGTGGGGCGGGTGGAGGGTGACGCGCGGGCGCGTCGGGGTCAGCGACGGGTACGGGGGTCGAGCGCGTCCCGTACGGAGTCGCCGAGCAGGTTGAAGGCGAGGACGAAGAGCAGGATCGTCACGCCGGGGAAGACCATGTAGGTCGGGTCGTCGTAGAAGACCTCGGAGCCGCGGGCGATCATCCGCCCCCAGTCGGGGATCGGCTCGCTGATGCCGACGCCGAGGAAGGAGAGGGCGGCCTCGGCGGTGACGATGCCGGGCAGGGCGATGGTGATGTGCACGAGCACCGGCGCCCACACGTTGGGCAGCAGTTCGCGCAGCACGATGTGGCGGCGGGACGCGCCCATGGCCCGGGCGGCCTCCACGAACTCCCGTGTCCGCAGGGACCGGACGGTGGTGCGGAGCATCATCGCCAGCGGCACCCAGCCGAACGCCGCGAAGATCACCACGAGCACGGTGAACTGCATCCAGGCGGGTTCGTTCTCGCCCGGGTCCACGAAGCGGGTCTGCACGATCGGGCTGAGCGCGAGGAAGAGCAGCAGCGTGGGGAAGGCGAGGAGCACGTCGCAGACGAAGGTGAAGACGCGGTCGGCGAGCCCGCTCAGGTAGCCGACGGTCACACCGAGCACGACGCCGAGGACCGCGATCACGAGGACGGCGGCGCCCGCGACCAGCAGGGAGGTGCGGATGCCGTACAGGAGCTGGGTGAACACGTCCCGGCCGAGGCCGGGTTCGAGGCCGAACCAGAAGTCGTCGGACATTCCGCCGCCCGGCAGCACCGGCAGGCCCTCCGGGCTGAGCAGTCCCGGTTCGTTCTGGCCGTAGTGCTCGGTGGGGTTCTTGCCGTACGCGGCGGCGACGAGCGGCGCGGCGAGGGCGAGCAGCGCGAACAGGGCCACCACACACAGCGCGGCGAGGCCGAGCCGGTCCCGGCGGAAGGCGCCGACGGCCGCGGCGAGCGGGCCGCGGGACCCTGGGTGTGGCGCGTCGGCCATGCTGCCCAACTCCTGATGACGTGCGGACGCGGAGGTTTCCCGCGTCGAGGTGCGCATCATTAGAGCCAGCGAAGCGGAGCCTTTGCAAATCCCCCACAGAAAGCATTTCGGGAATGCTGCGTAGTTTTACAGCGGCGCAACATTACAAGCCCCCATAGTGGTATGAACTCGGACATCTCGCCGCAATGAGATCTGCGCCACAGAACCTCGCCACGGAAGGCAACACGGCACTTCGACCTTGCTTAGGAAGGTCATCTAGATGCAATACCTGCGCATCATGGGGCAGTCTACGCGCGTCACCCCTTGGGAATTCAGGGATCACGAATTCTTCAAGCTGCCTTCTTAATTCTCTTGGAAAACACCGAAGGGCCCCGGAAACCGAATGGTTTCCGGGGCCCTTCGTCGTGCTCGAACCGGGCGTCAGCCGATTTCCGCCCCGAAGGCCTCGAGGGCCTCGGGCACCGGCTGGAAGAACGTCTCGCCGCCGGAGCTGCAGTCACCGCTGCCGCCGGACGTCAGGCCGAGGGCCGTGTCGCCCGCGAACAGCGCGCCGCCGCTGTCGCCGGGCTCCGCGCACACGTCGGTCTGGATGAGCCCGTTCACGATGTCGCCGTTGCCGTAGTTCACGGTGGCGTCCAGGCCCGTGACCTTGCCGTCGTGGAGCTGCGTGGTGGAGCCGCTGCGCTGCACCTCCTGGCCGACGGTCGCGGCCCCGGCCTTGGTGATCTTCTGCGTGCTGCCGTTGTAGAGGTTCACCTCGCTCGGGTGCGCGGTGTCGCCGGAGTACTTGACGATGCCGTAGTCGTTGTCGGGGAAGCTGGAGCCCACGTTCTCACCGATGGCCGGGCCGCCCTGCTCCTCGGACCAGCTCTTGACGGCCTCCGTGCAGTGCCCCGCGGTCAGGAAGTGCGGGGCGCCGTCCTTGACCACGTTGAAGCCGAGCGAGCAGCGGCTGCTGCCGCCGAAGATGGCGTCGCCACCGGCGATGAAGGGCTTGAACTCTCCCTTGGAGTGCTTCAGTTCGGCCTTCTCGCCGAGGCCGTCGACGACCGACGTCAGCTTCTTCAGGTCGGCGCCCTTGACCGTGCGGTCCACGGTGACGACGACCTTGTTGGTGGCCGGGTCGGTGGCCCACGAGCTGCCGGGGACCGAGGCCTTGTCGGTGAGCGTGGTGCGGGCGCCCTTGAGCTCGGCGAGGGAGTTCTCGACCAGTCTGGCCTTGGCGCCGGCGGACTCGACGGCGTCCTTGGCGTTGTCGTCGAGGACGTTCACGACGAGGTTCTTGGCCCGCGCGTCGTAGTACGTTCCCGCGGCGTCGGCGCCCAGCTCCTTGTCGAGCGAGGAGGCGAGCTTTCCGGCCTTCGCGATGGACAGCGTGTCCGGCTTCGGGGTGGGGGTGTCCTCACTCGCGTTCGCAGTCTGGAAGGTGACGGCCGCGCCGATCAGAGCGACGACACCCGCGCCTGCCATGGCGGCACGGCGCTTGGGTATGCGGCGGTGCTTCAACTCGCGTCCTCCTGTGGGGGGTCGGTCCGCTCCGGTGTGGGGACCTCGGCGGCCGAAAGGCGTACGCGCATGGCGGGCTGACGGTGGGAAAGCCGCGTCCATGCCAATGGGACGCGGCCCACTATTCCCAGCGGGCGAGGTCGCACACAAGGTCTACTTCCGGACGCACGCGTTCCAACGCCCCCGCGCCCCAGCCCTGTTGACCGTCCGTGGTCTCACCACGTCGGTTCCCGCTGCAAACACCGCGTGCGAGCGGCGATCGGCAGCGGGTGAGGACTAGTCCTGTCCGGTTCTCGACGCTCGGCGGCCGGGCGCGGGCGGCGTGGAGGCAGCGAAGAGCCCCCGCCCAGGAGTGGGGCGGGGGCTCGACGGCCGCTGACTGCAAGGGGTACGGAGACCGCCTGCCGTACGGGTACGGAGGTGGGTGTCAGTACACGCTCACGTTGTACGCGCGCAGGGCCTCGGTGACCGGCTGGAAGAACGTCGTGCCGCCGGAGGAGCAGTTGCCGCTGCCGCCGGAGGTCAGGCCGAGCGCCGTGGAACCGGCGTAGAGCGGGCCGCCGCTGTCGCCGGGCTCGGCGCAGACGGTGGTCCGGATCATGCCGTACACGATGTCCCCGTTGCCGTAGTTCACCGTGGCGTTCAGGCCCGTGACGCGGCCGGAGTGGGTGCCGGTGGTGGAGCCGCGGCGCGTCACGCTCTGGTTGACGGTCGGGTCGGCGGCGCGGGTGATGTCCTGGCTGCCCACGGTGCCGGACTTGGTGATCGAGTTGTTCGTGTACCTGACGATGCCGTAGTCGTTCGTCGGGAAGCTGGAGCCGTGCGTGCTGCCGAGCACGGTGGTCTTCGCCGAGTTGGCCCACCAGGTGCCCGCGCCGTCGGTGCAGTGGCCCGCGGTGAGGAAGTAGTAGGTGCTGCCGCTGCGCACGTTGAAGCCGAGCGAGCAGCGCCAACTGGTGGCGTACGTGGCGTCGCCGCCGGAGATGTACTTCTGGAACTTGCCCGGCGTCCGCTCGATCTTCAGGGCGCCGGCCTTGTCGCCCGCGGCCTGCTTCAGCGAGGCGATCTCGGCCTTGGAGACCGTGCTGTCGGCGGTGACCACGACCTGCTTGGTCTTGGGGTCGACGTTCCAGGCGGTGCCCGCGACGTCCGCCTTCAGGACGGCGTCGCTGGCCGCCGTCAGGTCGGAGGCGCTGTAGGTGCGGGACTCGTCCGCGCTGGCGGCGGGCACGGCGAGGGCGGCCGCGGCCACGAGCCCGGTCGCGACGGCGACCGTGCGGGAGTGTCTCGATATACCGCTGCGGGGGGTGGTGCGCTTGATCCTCACTGCTGGTTCCTCCCGAGGGAAGTCAGGGGGCCCATGTGGGTTGGGGGCCCGTGAGGCGCGGTCGAAGGACCGGTGGATTCCGGTTACACCGTGTCCCTGACAAGCGCTGCTCGGGAGTATTGGGTCCGCCGTGACACCGCACAAGGGGTGCCTTTCGGCCCGAGCGGCCGATACACGACGACCGGCCCCGGCGGTGTCGCGGATGCGGCACACCACCGGGGCTCTGGGTCATCGGCGTCCTGTCAGACGTAATCGCGGCGGGAAAGGTTCCGTTCCCCGGCGGCGATCTCGGCGGTGAGGGTGTTGCCGGGGGGCGGGAAGGGGCAGATGAAGTGGTCGGCGAAGGCGCACGGGGGCAGCAGCGACCGGTTGAAGTCGACGCTCGTACGGCCCTGTTCGTCGGGCGCGGCGGGCCGCAGGAACCGGAACCGGTAGCTGGAGACACCGCTGGTCCCGTCCGCGAACACCGCCCACAGCGAGCCGTCGCCCTCGACGCTCACCTGCAGCGTGTGCTCCCGCCCTGCCAGCGTGAAGGCGAGTTCACCGCCGAGCCCGAGCCCCCGCTCCACGCCGTCCGCGTTCCCGACGCGCACGGTGCGGTCCCGCTCGTACGGTGTGAAGCGGCCCTCGACCGCGAAGCCCGGGTCGTACGCGGTGACGTCGATGCCGGTGAAGGCGCCCCGCGCGGGCGCGTCCGGGTCGAAGTCGCGCACCGCCCAGAGCCCTTCGCGGCGCAGCACCACCAGGCGCCGCTCGCCGAGCCCGAGCCGGGCGGCGGTGACGGGGCCGGGGTCGGGCGCAAGGCGGGCCGTACCGGCGAAGGGCTGCCCGTCGAGGGTGAGTCCGTCGTCCGCCGCGGCCGTCAGGACGAGGTCGTCGCCGTCCTCGGCCCAGTGTCCGGGGAGGCCGGGCAGGGCGCCTTCGGGGTGGTCGGCGAGCCAGTGCGTGCCGGTGAGGGCCAGCGGGCCGTAGGGCGCGGAGACGGTGGCCGTGCGCAGCTCGTGCCACTCCTTGAAGTCCCGCAGTGTGTCTTCGGTCGTGCTCATGGTGTGCAACCCTTCTCAAGCCTTCCACGCGGGCTCGGGCAGCCCGAGGTGTGAGCGCAGCGTCGCGCCCTCGTATTCCGTGCGGTACGCGCCGCGCTCCTGGAGCAGCGGCACCACCCGTTCGACGAACTCGTCGAGCCCGCCCGGCGTCAGGTGCGGGACGAGGATGAAGCCGTCGGCCGCGTCCGTCCCGACGAACTCCTCCAGTTGCTCGGCGACGGCGGCGGGCGTGCCGATGAAGGACTGCCGGGACGTCGTCTCGATGACGGTCTGGTGCAGGGACAGGCCCTTGGCGCGGGACAGGGCCCGCCACTTCTCGGCGACGGCGAGGGGGTCGCCGACCCGGACGCGGCCCTGGACGAGGGTGGAGTCCGGGTCCGGGTCGATGTCGGGCAGCGGCCCGTCGGGGTCGTACGCGGACAGGTCGACGCCCCACACCTGTTCCGCGGCGAGCAGGGCGTTCTGCGGCGACACCTGCTTGCGGCGGATCTCGATGGCGCGCTCCTGGGCCTCGGCGGCGGTGTCCCCGAGGACGAAGGTGACGCCGGGCATGATCTTCAGGTCGTCCGGGGCGCGCCCGTACGCCGCGAGCCGCCCCTTCACATCGGCGTAGAAGGCGCGGCCCGCCTCCAGGGTGCCGTGCCGGGTGAAGACGACGTCGGCCGAGGACGCGGCGAACTCCCGGCCCTCGGGCGAGTCCCCGGCCTGGATCACCACGGGGTGGCCCTGCGGCGCGCGCGGCAGGCCGAACTCCCCGGCGATGTCGAAGTGCCGGCCGCGGTGCGCGAACGGCCGCGGCTCGCCGACGGATCCGTCGGGCCCGTCGGGGGTCCAGGAGTCCCACAGCTCCCGCGCGGTGGCGACGAACTCGGCGGCGCGGGTGTAGCGGTCGGCGCGGTCGAGGAAGCCGCCGCGGCGGAAGTTCTCGCCGGTGAAGGCGTCGGAGGAGGTGACGACGTTCCAGGCGGCGCGGCCGCCGCTCAGATGGTCCAGGGAGGCGAGGCGCCGGGCCAGTTCGTAGGGCTCGTTGAAGGTGGCGTTGACGGTGGCGGCGAGGCCGAGGTGCTCGGTGACGGCGGCGAGCGCGGCGAGGACGGTGAGGGACTCGGGCCGCCCGACCACGTCCAGGTCGTGCACGCGCCCCTTGTGCTCGCGCAGCCGCAGCCCCTCCGCCAGGAAGAAGAAGTCGAAGAGCCCGCGTTCGGCGGTGCGTGCCAGATGCGTGAAGGAGGAGAACTCGATCTGGGAGCGGGAGCGCGGGTCCGCCCACACGGTGGTGTTGTTGACGCCGGGGAAGTGGGCGGCGAGGTGGATCTGTTTCGGTGTCGTACGAGGCGTCATGACGGGTCCCCCGCGAGTGCGGCGTAGCGGTTGGCGGGCCGGGCCAGGCCCAGGTGCTCCCGGAGCGTGGCGCCCGGGTAGAACGTGCGGAACACACCCCGGTGCTGGAGCAGCGACACGGTGCCGTTGACCAGGCGCTCCAGGTCGCGGCGCGGCTCGACGGGGGTGAGGTGGAAGCCGTCGACGGCGCCCGCCTCGTGCCAGCCGGCGATGAGGTCGGCGAGGTCGACGGGGCCGCCGCGGTACAGCGGGCCCTCGGCGGTGGGCAGCGCGCCGCCGCCGTGCCCGGGCTGCGCCGCGTGCTCGCCGCCGCCGAGTTCGACGACCAGCGCGGCGAGCACCCGCAACTGCCCCGTTGGGCGGCCGAGTTCGGCGGCTCGGCGGTGCAGCGCGGCGCGGGCGGCACCCGCCTGCTCGGGGCTCGCGGCCCGCACCAGGGCGACGTCCGCGTGCCGGGCGGCGGTCTCGCGGGCGTGGCCGTCGGTCGCGTCGACGACGACCACGGGGTTGCCCTGCGGCGGGCGCGGCACGATCGAGGGGCCGCGCACGGAGAAGGTGCCGCCCTCGAAGTCGACGTAGTGCAGCTTGTCCCGGTCGATGAAGCGTCCGGTCGCCACGTCCCGGATCTCGGCGTCGTCCTCCCAGCTGTCCCACAACCGCCGCGCCACGTCCGCGACTTCACCGGCCTCGCGCCACAGCACCTCCGCGGGCGCGGCCCGGCGCCGTCCGAACAGCCGCGCCTCGGCCTCGGTGGCCGACACGTCGACGGCCCAGCCGGCCCGGCCGTGGCTCACCCAGTCGAGGGTGGCCACGGCGGCCTGCACGTGGAAGGGCTCGGTGTGCGTGGTCGTCACGGTCGGCACCAGGCCGACGCGGCCGGTGACCGGGGCGATCCGGGAGAGCACGGCGAGCGCGTCGGGCCCGTGCCGGGCGAAGGAGTCCCCGAGCGTGACGAAGTCCAGGGCGCCGCGCTCGGCGAGCAGCGCCAGCTCGGCGTACGGGGCGGCGGCGTAGGCGCCTGGCTGGTCGATGGCGGCGGCGAGGTGCAGGGGGCCGCGGCACGCGGCTGATGCGGTCATGAGGAGCGAACCTCTCTCGACGAGTACCGGCCGCGAGGGGGCCGGTGGGCAAACAGGCACGGACAGACGCGACAGGTGCGACAGGTGCGGGGGCAGCAGCGGGGCCGCTCATCGCGCCGGGTCCGTGAGGAAGGTGAGGACGGCGCGCGCGGTGGCGTCGTTCTGCCGGAACGAGGGGCTGTTGGTGCGGGGCCGGGTGAAGGCGCCCGCGCCCCGGGCGTCGGTGTGCGGGCCGAGCGCGAAGCGGCGCGGGTGCGGGGTCCCGGAGCGGTCCCGGACGCGGCCGTCGGCGGGGTCGACGGCGAGCAGGCCGTCGGGAGTCTCGGCGACGCCCTCCGCGTGCAGCGCGCGCAGCAGGGGGTCGCGGGTGCGGGCGAGCGTCGGCTGCGGCAGCCGCGCCTCGACCAGGGCGCGGGCCGCGACACTCGCCCCGGGCACGGTCGCGCCGCGCGCCCGGAACTCTCCCCCGCTCGCCGCCACCGTCATCCCCGCGCCGAGGAACCGCACCACCCCGGCCCGCGACAGCGCGAGCAGTTGCCGCAGCCTCGGCCCGGGCGGCCCGGAGGCGAGATAGCTGAAGTAGCCGTGCCACCACGGCCCGATGTCGCCGAGCCGCACCAACTGCCCGTACACGGACAGCAGTCCGAGGAAGACGGCCAGGTCGGGGCTGTGCGCGGGGTCGTGGCGGCGGGTGAGGTCGGCGGTGATGTAGGCCCTGATGCCGTCCTGGAGTCCGTCGTACGACGGGTGGCGGACGCCGTCCAGGGGGTGGTCGATGGCGCGCAGGTCGAGGCGGTCGGCCGGGTCGGGCACGGCGGCGGAGACGAGGGCGGCCAGCTCGGGGCTGCCGGGCGGGCAGACCGCGTACTTCTCGTCGAAGTCCGGCCAGGCCATCGCGGTGCGCTCGGCGTGGGCGGTGAACAGGCGGTGGTAGTGGGCGAAGCCCAGTTCCTTCTCGATCAGCGGCCACACGTCGCGGGCGAAGTCGTAGCCGTCGGGGCGTGCGAGCAGCTCGTCGATCTGCGCCGGGCCCAAGTAGCGCGGCAGCGGCGGCCGTTCGCCGTCGTCCCAGGTGTAGCCGAGCTTGGCGTGGTAGGGCACGCCGCGCCGCGATCCGACGTACAGGACGGGCTCGCGTCCCGACGGCACGTAGGTGTCGCCCTCGTACCGCCCGCCGCGCCCCTCGGTCAGGAGCACCATCAGGTCGACGAAGGCCAGGCCGAAGCCCCGGACCAGGACGGGCTCGCCCGCTTCGAGGGCGCTCAGGTCGGTGTCGGCGGTGAAGTCGGGCGGCAGGTGGACGAGTCCGTGGCGGCGGGCGTAGCGGGACAGGCGCTGCTGTTCGTGGTCGAGTTCGGCGTCGAGGTGGCCCTGGGCGAGGATCACCAGGTCGGCGGGCAGGGGGTGGTCGGTGCCTTCGAGCCACACCTCCTGGCGGTCGTCCGGTGGGCCGGTCAGGCGCAGGGCGCGGCGGGCGTGGTGGTGGACGGTGATGCCGGGCGGCAGGGCGGCCACCGCCTTCTCGTACACCCAGCGCAGATAGGCACCCTGGGTGCGGCGGTCGGCGAAGACCTGTCCGTCGGCGCCCGCCCACTCGTGCAGGGCGGGTCCGGGGAGCACGGGCCCGGCCGTCTCCACCGTGTCGTCGGTGAACATCGTGACGTCCTGCGCGTGCGAGTTCATCCACAGCAGCGGCGACTGCTCCGCGCGCCAGATCCGTCCCGGGCCGGGCGGGTAGGGGTCGACGAGGTGGATGTCGAGGCGCGCGCTCCCGTACAGCTCGGGCGCGTTGGCGGCGATGCGCTCGACGATGCCGGTGGCGCGGGGGCCCGCGCCGACGATGACCAGGGCGGGGTTCATCGGGCCCGCTCCGAGCCGCGCGCGTAGTGCCGCTCCACGTAGTACTGGCCGACGCTGAGCAGCGAGGTCACGACGACGTACCAGAGCGTGGCGACGAGCAGGAGCGGGATGACCTGGTAGGTGCGGTGGTAGACGAGCTGCACGGAGTAGAGCAGGTCCTGGACGGCGATGACGCTGACGATCGAGGTGCCCTTGAGGGTGCCGATCAGCATGTTCCCGGCCGGGGGCACGATGGAGCGCATGGCCTGCGGAAGCACCACCCGCCGGAACCGCCGCCACCGCCCGAGCCCGAGCGACTGCGCGGCCTCCACCTGGCCCCGGTCCACGGAGAGGATGCCGCCGCGCACGACCTCGGCGGCGTACGCGGCCTCGTGCAGCGTGAGCCCGATGACGGCGATGGTGACGGGCCCGAGGAGATCCACGGTCTTGACGCCGAACAGCGTCGGATAGAGCGCGCCGATGTTGAACCAGAACAGCAGCTGCACCAGGATCGGCATCGACCGGAAGAACCAGACGTAGCCCCAACTGACCGATCTCAGCACGGGGTTGTCGGAGAGACGACCGAGGGCCAGCAGGGTGCCGAGCGCGAAGCCTAGCGCCATCACCACCCCGGTCAGCCACAGCGTGAGCCAGAGTCCGCGCAGCACGGACGCGGAGGTGAAGTAGTCGCCGACGACGTCCCACTGGAAGGCGTCGTTGCGGGCGACGGACTGGGCGACGAGCGCGAGGGCGACGAGGACGACGGCGGCGGCGATCCACTGGCCGATGCGGGGCCGCGCCACCACGGGCAGGTCGGCGGGGTCGTCCGTGGGCGGGTCCGGCGGGCGGACGTCGACTTGGGCGAGGGTGTCGGATGACATGTGAAGGCTTTCGTCAGGACGAGCAGGACGACAGGACGAGTGCCGCCTTCACATGGGCCGCGCCGGGGCGCGGCCGGACACGGACCGAGCCCCTCAGCAAGGGTCCGCCTCTTGAGACTACGGGGCGCTTCGCGCCTGCTGTCAAGGCTGTCCAGGAGCGGCGCGGAACCCTGTCCAGAATATGAGCCGTACGTCTCAGGTCAGTTGACGCGGAAACGGATGCCTGTTCCACTTGTGCTCATGCATCCACAGCAGTGGCTGGTCAGGCGCTCCCACATCGACTTCGGTCGCGTGTGGTCCGCGTCTTGTTGATGCACTCTTGATGCACTTCTGAGCCGACCTGTCCCGCCCGCGTGCCCGGGCCCATCGCCCCGCGCGTTCCACGATGCGGACAGCTGTCTCGGCTTTCCCCGAACTCCCGCGCGCTTTCGCGCCGTTGCTTCGCCTTCACACGCGTACGTCCACGCGACCCCTCCCCTCGCACGACCCGTACCGCACCACACCGCACCGCACCACACCGCCTCACACAGCACCGCACCACATCGCACCGGAGCCGGAGACCACCACGTCATGCGCACACCCCTGCCCTCCCGCCGCCTCACCACGGCCTTCGCCCTGCTCACCGCCGCCACCCTGACGCTCACGGCGTGCGGCTCAGGCGACTCCTCGAACGCCGCGGGCGGCGCCGCCCCCGCGGGCAGGAGCGGCAAGCTCCCGACGACGGACGTGGTGTCGTCCATCGCCAAGAACGACAAGGCGGCCCGGCTGCTCCCGGCGGACGTGCGCGCCCGCGGCTCCCTCAGGATCGCCACCAGCGTCGGCGGCACCCCGCCCGGCTCGGCCTATCTGCCGGACGGCAAGACCGTCGTGGGCCAGGACATCGACTTCGCGAACGCCGTCGCCAAGGTCCTCGGCCTGCGCCTGAAACGCGAGACCGCGAGCTTCGAGGCGATCCTGCCGTCCCTGGACAGCGGCAAGTACGACCTGGGGACGGGCAACTTCGGCGTCACCGACGAACGTCGCAGGACCATCGACTTCGTCACGTACATCAACGACGGCCAGGGCTTCGCCGTGCGCGCCGACAGCAAGCTGAAGAAGATCACGGACTTCGCGCAGCTGTGCGGCCTGAACGTGGCGACCGGCGCGGGCACCACCTTCGAGGTGACCCTGGAGGACAACAAGCACGTCTGCGCCGACGCGGGCAAGAAGCCGTACAGCGTGAAGACCTACACCGAGCCGGGCGCGATCTGGCCCTCGCTCCAGCAGGGCCGCAGCGATGTGGTGATGTCCACGATCAACGGCCTGCGGTACGCGGTCGAGCAGCAGGAGGGCCTGAAGTTCCTGGGCGAGTTCCACCGCCTGGACGTGGGCTTCGCCTTCAAGAAGGGCACGAAGCTGGCGCCCGCGTTCCAGGCCGCGGTCAACCGGCTCATCGAGGACGGGACGTACGACCGCATCCTGAAGAAGTGGGGCACGCGGGCCTCGGCGATCGACGAGTCCCGGATCTCGCCGCCGGAGATCAAGGACTGACGCCACGTCACCGGCGGCGGCCCGGGGCGGCGGTCCTCACCGTGCCCCGGGTCCCGCGCCTCGCCTCAGCAGTCGCAGCAGCAGCACTCGCAGCAGTCGCACCCACAGTCGCAGTCCCGGCAGGCACCCTTGCGCTTCTTCCGGGACCAGGGGCCCTCGTACTCGTGCGCGCAGCACATCTGGCACGTGCAGAACAGGCCGATCGCGACCACGCACCCGGCGATCAGCCCGCGCCGCGGCTTCGACGGCTCACCGCCGGACCAGCCGCCGTCACCGCCGCCGTGCCCGCCACCGCCGTAGTCCCCGCCGCCGTACGAGCCGTCCTTGTAGTTCCCCGAGCCGTACGAGGACCCGTCCCCGTACGACCCCGATCCCCACGACCCCGAGCCGGACCCCGAGCCGGACCCGGAGCCCCACGACCCGTCGTGGGCCGTCACCTCGCGCCCGGAGAACCCGGTGGGCCCGGCGGACCCGGAGAACCCGGTGGGCCCGGAGAGCCCCGCACTCGGCGCGTGCCCGCACGAGGACGTGCCGAACGCCCGGTCGACGGAGCGCGCGAGTTCGTGCACGAGCAGGGCGTGCGCGAGCTTGCCCTCGGTGAACTCGACCTCGGCGAGGGCGAGGCGGATCCCGTGCAGCGCGTCGTCGGCGAGCCGCCGGGCCTCGGCGCGGGAGGTGCCGAGGGCCGTGATCGGGTTCCAGGCGCCCGCCTCGGCGTCCGCGACCCGGTCCTCCACGGCGTCGAGGAGGTGCGCGAGCCTGCCGAAGAGGCGTCCGGCCTCGGCCAGCGGCTCCGCGTTGCCCGGGCGTCCGGCGAGCACGGCGGTGTGCGCGAAGGCGGCGGCGGTCGCGGTCTCGGTCGGCTCGGTGACCGTGAGCAGGGAGGTGCCGGGGCCCGCCAAGGCCTCGATGCCCTCCTGCCGTTCGACGGCGTCCAGCAGGACCGCCGTGTCGAAGCCCACGTCGGCGCCGGTGCTCGCGCCCGCCCGGTCCCACTTGCCGGCGACGCGCCGGGCCGCGGCGGCCACCGGCCTGCGCGCCAACAGGCCGTCGCCGTCGACGACGTGGTCGCGGACCTTCGCGGAGGCGAGCACGAGCGAGACGGCCGCGGCGAGCCGCGCGCCCTCGCCCTGGGCCACGGAGGCGGTGCGCATGCCGCGCAGCGGACAGGGGCCCGCGGTGCGCCGCCAGCCGGAGGCCCGGTCGGCCTGAGCCTCCGTCAGAACCGAGATGATGAGCCCGTCGTAGTTGGTCACGACGCGTGCGAACTGCCCGTGGTCACCGCGCAGCGCGAGACACAGCCCGCACAGATGCGCCATCCACTGGGTCCTGAGCCCCTCCCCGAGACGGTGGCTGCAGGGCCTGACGATTCCGAACAAGGCGACTCCCCCGTGAGCCCGATGAGTCCGACGAATCCGCTGGGTGTGCGAACTCCGGCATCGTATCGAGCCGTCCGCTCACCCGTCCGTTCACCCGTACGCACCGTCCGTCACCCATACGCCGCGAAGAATCATATTTCACTCACTGTCAGCAGCCGTACACGGCAAGACCCTTGAAGAATCCCGCGCGTCGCCGTATTGACTGTGTGCCAGTACCGTCACGAAAACCCCGCGCGGCGACTATCCCCTTGGCGCACCATCCGCATCATGGACGACCATAGGGATGCGGAACGCAAGCAGACCGCTGCGAGAGGAGGCGTCCATGGGATCGGTGCGCAAGGCGAGTGCCTGGCTTGGCCTCGTCGACGACAACAACGACGAGCGTTACTACGACGGATACGAAGACGACGGGGCCGACGGCCCCGAGGCGGCCGAGGCCTGGGTCACGGACCCGCGGGTCAAGGTCGCGTCGGACGTGGCCGAGGACAAGGGCCACAGGATCGGCACGGTCACGCCGGACAGCTTCCGCGACGCCCGCGCCATCGGTGAGATGTTCCGGGACGGCGTGCCGGTCATCGTGAACCTCACGTCGATGGAGCCCGGCGACGCCAAGCGCGTCGTCGACTTCGCCGCCGGGCTCATCTTCGGCCTGCGCGGCTCCATCGACCGGGTCGCGCACCGGGTGTTCCTGCTGACCCCCGCCAACACGGAGATCGTCAGCGGTGAGGCCACGCCGCACCGCACGGACGGCTTCTTCAACCAGAGCTGAGGCAAGGCCGCTCGCCGTGCCCGTGCCCGCCGCCGCGCGCCCCGCGCGCTCAGCGGAAGGCGTCGAGCCCGGTGAGCGCCTTGCCGAGGACCAGCTGGTGCATCTCGACGGTGCCCTCGTAGGTGAGCACCGACTCGAGGTTCGTGGCGTGCCGCATCACGGGGTACTCGAGCGAGATGCCATTGGCGCCGAGGATCGTGCGCGACGTGCGGCAGATCTCGATCGCCTCTCGTACGTTGTTGAGCTTGCCGAAGCTGACCTGCTCGGGCCGCAGCCGCCCGGCGTCCATGCGGCGCCCGAGGTGGTGCGCGAGCAGGATGCCCTTGTGCAGCTCGACCGCCATGTCGGCGAGCTTGGCCTGGGTCAGCTGGAAGCCGCCGATCGGCTTGCCGAACTGCTCCCGGGTCCTTGAGTACTCCACGGCCGCGTCGAAGCAGGCGCGGGCCGCGCCCATCGCGCCCCAGACGATGCCGTAGCGCGCGTGCGACAGACAGCTCAGCGGGCCCTTCAGGCCGGTGACGCCGGGCAGCACCGCGTCGGCCGGCAGCCGCACCTCGTCCAGGACCAGCTCGCTGGTGACGCTGGCGCGCAGCGACCACTTGTGCCTGATCTCCGGCGCGGAGAAGCCCGGGGTGTCCGTGGGGACGGCGAAGCCCCGGATCCCGTCGTCCGTCTGCGCCCAGACGACAGCCACCCCGGCCACCGACCCATTGGTGATCCACATCTTGCGGCCCGTCAGGACCCAGTCCGTGCCGTCCCGCTTCGCGTACGTCCGCATGGCCGCCGGGTCCGAGCCGTGGTCGGGCTCGGTGAGGCCGAAGCAGCCGATGGTCTCGCCCGCCGCCATGCCCGGCAGCCAGCGCTGCTTCTGCTCCTCCGAGCCGAAGCGGTGGATCGCGTACATCGCCAGCGAGCCCTGCACCGACACCAGCGACCTGATCCCGGAGTCCGCCGCCTCCAGCTCCAGGCAGGCCAGCCCGTACTGCACGGCGCTCGCGCCCGCACATCCGTACCCGGTCAGCGACATCCCGAGCGCCCCGATCGCCCCCAGCTCCCGGGCCAGCTCCCGCACCCCCGGCAGCTCGCCGCTCTCGTACCACTCCGCGATGTGCGGCAGCACGCGGTCGGCCGCCCACGACCTGACGGTGTCCCGCACCGCCAGATCCTCCGCGTCCAGGAGGTCGTCGAGGCCGAGGGGGTCGGCGGGGTCGAACGGGGGCAGATTGCTGCTGCGCGACATGGCGGGGGCCTCCGACGGGCTTAACTAGCGCTGGTAGTCACTGCGACTCGGGGTCGACGCTACGACGCGGCATCCCCCACGTCCAGAGCGAGCCCGGGGCGGCGGGAGCCTTGCCGGGGGCTCCCCAACCCCACCCCTTCCCGAACCCGGGGGCTGCCGCCCCCGGACCCCCGCTGATCGGCGCTCCGCGCCTCGTCCTCAAACGCCGGACGGGCTGGAACTTGGCCGGGGCGGGCTGGAAGCTGACTGCACCGGCGAGATATATAGCCCCTCCGGCGTTTGAGGAGCGGGGGTCTGGGGGCAGCGCCCCCAATTACGGGAAGGGGCGGGACCGGGGCGCACCCGCGAGGGCCCCCTCAGCGCAAAGACTCCACCGGAACCCCCGCCCCCTCGCGAGGAACAGGTATCCCCGGCTCGCCCTCCCCGGCAGGGGCGCCGCACTCCATGACCCGAGGCAGCCGCAGGGCCGCGAGGGCGCCGAGAAGGAGCAACCCGGCACTGACCAGCAGGGTCACATGCAGGCCGTGTACGAAGGAGTCCCGGGCGGCCGCCCGCAGGGCCTCGCCCTGCGCGCCACCGAGCCGATCGGCGACGTCATAGGCCTCACCGAGCGAATGCCCGGCGGCGGCACTGTCGGCGGCGGGCACCCCCCGCACGGAGGAGAGCCCGGGCGCGTACGCGGCGTTCATGACGCTGCCGAGCAGCGCGATGCCGATACCGGCGCCGAGCTGGTAGGAGGTCTCACCGATGGCGGCGGCCCCGCCGGCCTGGGTCTGCGGCGCCTCGCTGAGCATGGATTCGTAGGCCCCGAAGAGCGTGGTCTCCAGGCCGAAGCCGAGCAGGACGAAGCCGGTGAGGAGCAGCGGGGCGTTGTCGTCGCCGCCCATGGCGGTGAGGGCGGCGACGGCGAGGGCGGTGAGCCCGAAGCCGGAGGCAACCATGGCGCGCGGCCCGAAACGCTGGAGCATGCGGGATCCGGCGAGCCCGGCGGCCATGGCGGCGATGGTGAGGGGAAGCAGCCGGAGCCCGGTTTCGAGGGGGGAGAGACCGAGGACGAGCTGGAGGTACTGCGCGGCGATGAGTTCGAGCCCGACGAGGGCGAGCATCGCGAGGACGATGCACCCCACGGACGTACTGAACGCGGGCCGCGTGAACATGGCGAGGTCGACGAGCGGATACCGCCGACGCCGCTGTCGGCGTACGAAGGCGATGAGGAGCCCACCGCCCACGAGGAGCGCGAGCAGCGTGGTGGCGCCGAGCGGCGACTCCCCGCCACCGAGCCGCTTGACGCCGAGCACGAGGCCGAAGAGACCACCGGCGGCCATGAGGGCGCCGACGACGTCCCAGGGCCCGTTGCGGGCGCCGGTCGACTCGGGCAGGAGCCAGCGTCCGACGGGCAGGCTGACGAGCATCAGCGGGATGTTGATGAGGAAGACCGAGCCCCACCAGAAGTGTTCGAGGAGGAAGCCGCCGAGCAGCGGTCCGCAGGCGGCGCCCACGGCGGCGACGGCGCTCCAGATGCCGATCGCGAGGGCGCGCTCGCGCCGGTCGGGGAAGACCTGGCGCAGGATCGAGAGCGTCGCGGGCATGATCATCGCGCCGCCGACGCCGAGCAGCGCGCGAGCCGCGATGAGGACGTGCGGGGTGTCGGCGAGCGCGGCGACGGCGGAGGCCACGCCGAACAGGCCGTAGCCGAAAAGCAGCACGCGTCTGCGGCCGACGCGGTCGCCGAGGGTGCCGAAGAGGATCAGGAGGGAGGCGCAGACCAGCGGATAGATGTCGACGATCCACAGGAGCTCGATCGCGCCGGGCTTGAGGTCCTCGGTGACGGCGGGCACGGCGACGTGCAGGACGGTGGCGTCGACGGCGACCAGCAGCAGGCTGACGCAGAGGACGACGAGCACGACCCAGCGGTTGGCGCCCGCGCCGGGGGGCCGACGGCCGGATGGAGCGGCGGCCGTGGTCGTCCCGGACATGTGCGTACCTCCCAGTGATTCCTCGCGAGTGCGGCCAGTGGGGGGCCGGCGGGACCCTACGGGATCCGGTCGTCCGGCTGTGGCGGCTGTGAACGGCGAGTGGCCGTCAGCGTACGCGAGTCCCCGGCCGGCTCGCGTGGCGGACCTCTCATGGTTGCCGCGCTGGGGTGTGGTGTGTGCCACGTTCGCCCGTGCCGGTGATGTTCGGGTGCCCTCGTGCCGTCCCGAGCATGCGGGCGGGGAGCCGATAATCGAGCCCGTGACCGATCTTGATCAGCGCCCCGCCACGGGGCACCGGACCGCCGCCGCGCTGCGCCGGGCGGCGCCCGCGCTCTTTGTGTACGCCGGGGTGCGCGCGCTGGGGCTCGCGGTGCTCGCCGTGTGGGGCGCCGCGGCGGGCAAGAGTCCGCACACCTTGCTCTCCGCCCGCTGGGACTCGCTCTGGTACACCCGCGTCGCCGACTTCGGCTACGGCTGGGAGGTGAGACTGCCGGACGGCAGTGTGCACTCGAACCTGGCGTTCTTCCCGCTGCTGCCCTGGCTGGAGCGGGCCGGGTCGGTGTTCGGCCTGTCGTACGCGGACGCGGGTCTGGTGGCGAGCGCGCTCGCCTCGCTGTGCGCGGCGGGCGGGATCTTCGCGGTCGCGGAGCATGTGTACGGCCGCCGGGCCGGGGTGTGCGCCGTCGCGCTGTGGGCGGTGCTCCCGGTCGGCATCGTGCAGTCGATGGCGTACAGCGAGTCGCTGTTCACCGCGCTCGCGGCCTGGGCGCTGTACGCGGTCCTGACCGGGCGCTGGGTGACTGCGGGGCTGCTCGCCTCGCTGGCCGGGCTTACCCGGCCGGTGGGCGCGGCGGTGGTCGCCGCGGTGTGGGCGACGGCGGCTCTCGCGGCGTACCGCGGGAAGCGGGCCGGTGAGCGGCCGCTGGTGTTCGGGCGGGACTGGCGGATGCTGCTCGGCGTGCTCCTGGCGCCGCTCGGCGCGGCGGGCTACGTCCTGTGGGTGGGGCACCGCACGGGCGACGGCCTGTTCGGCTACCTCGACGTGCAGAAGCAGTGGGGCAACGGCTTCGACGGCGGCTACGCCTTCGCGCGCTTCATCGGCGAGAAGTTCACGTCCCCGGCGGGGGCGCTCGCGGGGATCGGCCTGATCGTCGGCGTCGCCGGTCTCGTCTGGCTGTACGTCAAGGGGGTGCGGCAGCACCAGCCGCCCGCGCTGCTCGTCTACTGCGGGATCGTCGTCGTGCTCGCGCTGTGCGCTTCCGGCTACTTCGGCTCCAAACCGCGCCTGCTGATGCCCGCCTTCCCGCTGCTGCTGCCGCTCGCGGTGGCGCTGGCGCGGCTGCGCATCAGCAGGGCGGCCCTGGTCGTGGGCGGGGTGGCCGTGGTCAGCGCGGTGTACGGGGCGTTCTGGCTGCACGGCTCGGGGCCGCCGTGAGCCCGCCCCGGGGCCGTCCGGGCCCTCCGCTTCCCGCCAAGATCACCCACCCAAGATCGTTACCGGGCACGGGCGGTGAGCATCCGGTGAGCGGACGGAGAATTCCGTACGAGGTCCCGGTGAACGAATTCATAAGCAGCCTAAAACCGCGAGCGTAATGATCAACGGATTGGGTAAAGCAGGCATCATTGAATAGGGATTCCGGCCGGAATAAACCGGAGCCTGAGATCAATGCCACATCACATCGTCATCACAAACGCTCTGATTCGACCTAGTAGGGCACTCACTCGCTGTAACGTCGATTGGGTGCGTACCGAACGAAACCTGACCCGTCTGGACCGGCTGTTCGCCCGGCTAGACCGTGAGCCGGAACGACCGGCCCACCTCGATGAGCCGCGGATGAGCCCGCACCGGGTCGTGCTCTTCAGCGCGACGCTGGCCTTCTACGTGGCCATCGTCGTCGCCGTCGTGGCCACCTCCTGGCTCGTGCGGTTCGACTGGCAGGTCATGTTCTTCCGGCCCTACCAGCAGTGGCCCGAGATCCACGGCTTCCTCGACTACTGGGTGGTCCTCGGCCAGCGCGGCCCGACCGCCGTGATGGTCGCGGCCTGGCTGGGCTGGCGCTCCTGGCGGCAGCACACGCTGCGCCCGCTGCTGATGTTCGGCGCGGCCCTGCTCCTGCTGAACGCCACGGTGGGCGCCGCCAAGATCGGCATGGGCCGCCTCGGCCCGCACTACGCCACCGTCATCGGCTCGAACGAGATGTGGCAGGGCGGCGATATATTTCCTTCGGGCCACACCGCCAACGCCGTCGTGACCTGGGGAATCCTCGCCTATCTCGCCTCCACCCCGCGCACCCGCCGCTATCTGTCGGCGCTCTCCGCCGTGGTCTCCCTCAGCGTCGGCCTCACCACCGTCTACCTGGGTACGCACTGGCTCAGCGACGTCCTGCTCGGCTGGGCCGCCGGCCTCCTGATCCTGCTGGCGCTGCCCTGGGTCGAGCCGCTCATCACCCGCGTCGAGGCCTGGATCCTCAGCATCAGGGACGCCTGGGCGCGCCGCGGCGGCCGCCCCGCCACGCCCCCGGTGCCCACCCCGGCCCTGGTCCCGCAGCGCACCTCCGGCGGTCCCGGTGGCCCCGGCGCCCCCGGCGACGAGCAGCCCGTCCGCGAGCCCGTCGCGACCGCACGCCCCCGCACCCCCGCCTACCTCGCCCCGGGCCCGCACACCGCCCGCTGCGAGCGCACGCCGGTCACCCCGCAGGGCCCCCGCCGCCCGCCGCACCCCGAGCGGGTGCGCGGCACGTCGGCGCGGCCCCTCACGGGCGGCTGAGCGCCCCACCGACCGCGGGAACGGTACGCACAGCTGGCTCCCGCACGGCGAAGGCCCCGGACACCACTCAGGTGTCCGGGGCCTTCGTACGTCCTGGCCGGGGGCGTCCGGGGCGGAGGCGTCCTGGCCGGGGAGCGTCCGGGGCGGGGGCTCAGCCCTTCCAGCAGCGCGTCACCGCGCCGTCCGCGACCTCGAAGTTCAGCCGCCCCGCGAGGTACTCCATGGTGATGAAGGTGCCCGGCGGCAGCGACCTGACGGTGGACCAGCCGCGGGCGCGGGCCCGGCGCTCGGCGTCCTCGGCGGCGAGGCCGACGTAGGAGTCCGGGCTGTCCTGGGGCTCGGAGGCGGGTGTCGGTATGGGTGCCATGCCCGTCACGTTAGGCGGCCGGTGCGCCGCGGGGAAGTCCGTCGGCCGTGCACCATGCGTCACCGATGCCCCTCTGGTCACGCTTCTGTCACAGGATCACGACGCGCGTTTCGCCCGGACTTCGTCACACGTACGAGCGGTTCGTTGCTCTCAAGGCTCGAATTCGACGTGAACTCCGGGTCGTCCAGGAGCCCCTGGAGAGATCGCGGGAAAACCCATCGGAAGGCTGTCGGAAGATCCTTCCGGATGTCCGGCATTGCCCTCGGAAATCCTTTACCGATCCTCCGCATTTCCGATTACCGGGCGCTTCCGGTGAGGTGACGCGGCATGAGGAATTCATGGTTCCAGGGCTACCGACGGGTGGCCGCCGGAGTGCGTCCGCCGCCGGAACGCGGTAGGCCCGTTGCCGGAACGCGGTAGGCCCGCCGCCGGAACGAGACACCCCCGGACGGAACGCGGGACGCCCCCTGTCGGATCCCGGTGCGCGGCGACATCATGTCGTGTGCTTCGAGCAAGCCCGGGACGCGACAGCGAAGGGGCAAGCGATGGGGACGCAGACGGTGGGCGCGCGGCAGGGGCCGGCGCGGGAGCGGACGCCGGGGCGGATCGTCGTCGACTGGCTGACCACCACCGACCACAAGAAGATCGGGCACCTCTACCTGATCACGTCGTTCGCGTTCTTCCTGATCGCGGGCCTGATGGCCCTGATGATGCGGGCCGAACTCGCCCGCCCGGGCCTGCAGCTGATGTCCAACGAAGAGTTCAACCAGATGTTCACCATGCACGGCACGATCATGCTGCTGCTCTTCGCGACGCCGACGTTCGCGGGCTTCGCCAACGAGATCATGCCGCTGCAGATCGGCTCGCCGGACGTGGCCTTCCCGCGCCTGAACATGCTCTCGTACTGGCTGTTCCTCTTCGGCGGCCTGATGGTGCTCGGCTCGCTGCTCGTGCCGGGCGGGCCCGCGGCCTTCGGCTGGTTCGCGTACGCGCCCCTGAACAGCCTGGAGCGGTCTCCGGGCATCGGCGCCGACCTGTGGATCATGGGGCTCGCGCTGTCCGGCTTCGGCACGATCCTCGGCTCGGTGAACTTCCTGACCACCATCATCGGGATGCGCGCGCCCGGGATGACGATGTTCCGCATGCCCATCTTCACCTGGAATGTGCTCTTCACATCGATCCTGGTGCTCCTCGCGTTCCCGGTGCTCGCGGCCGCCCTGCTCGTCCTGGAGGCCGACCGGCGCTTCCACTCGGTCGTCTTCGACGCCCAGTTCGGGGGTGCGTTGCTGTGGCAGCACCTCTTCTGGTTCTTCGGGCATCCGGAGGTCTACATCATCGCGCTGCCGTTCTTCGGCATCATCACGGAGATCATCCCGGTGTTCAGCAGGAAGCCGGTGTTCGGCTACATCCCGCTGATCGGCGCGACGATGGCCATCACCGGGCTCTCGGTGGTCGTGTGGGCGCACCACATGTTCGCGACGGGCGCGGTGCTGCTTCCGTTCTTCTCGTTCATGTCGTTCCTGATCGCGGTGCCGACCGGGGTGAAGTTCTTCAACTGGACGGGGACGATGCTCAAGGGGTCCCTGTCGTTCGAGACACCGATGCTGTGGGCCGTCGGGTTCCTGGTGTCGTTCCTGTTCGGCGGCCTGACGGGCGTCATCCTCGCCTCGCCGCCACTGGACTTCCACGTCACCGACTCGTACTTCGTCGTGGCGCACTTCCACTACGTGGTCTTCGGCACCGTCGTGTTCGCGACCTTCGCGGGCTTCTACTTCTGGTGGCCGAAACTCACCGGCAAGATGCTCGACGAGCGGCTCGGGAAGATCCACTTCTGGACACTCTTCGTGGGCTTCCACACGACGTTCCTCGTGCAGCACTGGCTGGGCGCGGAGGGCATGCCCCGGCGGTACGCGGACTATCTGGCGGCGGACGGCTTCACGGTGCTCAACACGGTGTCGTCCATCGGCGCCTTCCTGCTCGGCCTGTCCACGCTGCCGTTCCTCTACAACCTCTGGAAGACCGCCAAGTACGGCGAGAAGGTCGAGGTCGACGACCCCTGGGGGTTCGGCCGCTCCCTGGAGTGGGCGACCTCCTGCCCACCGCCCCGGCACAACTTCGTCACGCTCCCCCGGATCCGCTCGGAGTCCCCGGCGTTCGATCTGCACCATCCCGAGTACGCGGCGCTGCGGGCTCCGGACGACCAGACCGATCACCCCGGTCCAGGGCCCGGCTCAGGCGGTCCCTGACCGACCGCATCCCCTCGCTGAGCCCCTCGGGTTCGAGCACCTCGAACTCGAAGCCCAGGAACATCAGATGGAAGACCATGAACTCCGGGCTGCCCGCGCCCGTGCGCAGCAGGCAGGTGCCGTCCGTCTCGGCCTCCAGGGTGCCGTCCGACGGCGTCACCCGCTGGGCCGCCTCCTCCAGGGGCACGAAGAGGCGGACGGTGGCCTGCGCCGCGTAGGCGCGCGTGGAGACGCCCCGGGAGACGTACGCGGCGAGGTCGGCGGCGGGCGGGGTGCGGGGCTCGCAGCGCGGGCCGTGCGGGGGCCTCGGCGTCACGCGGTCCACGCGGAACGTACGCCAGTCGGCGCGGTCCAGGTCCCAGGCGACGAGGTACCAGCGGCGCTCGGTGCACACCAGGCGGTGCGGCTCCACGACACGGCGGCTGGAACTGCCGCCGTGGTCGCGGTAGTCGAACCGCAGCCGCTCCGAGTCCCGGCAGACGGCCGCCAGTTCGGTCAGGACCGAGGGGTCGACGGCCTGGGAGCGCGCGGTGTGCAGCATCGGGACGGTGAAGGCGTTGAGCGCGCCGACGCGGCGGCGCAGCCTGCCCGGCAGGACCTGTTCGAGCTTGCCGAGGGCGCGTACGGAGCTCTCCCCGATGCCCTCGATGCCCTGTCCCGCGGCCGTGCGCAGGCCCACCGCCACGGCGACCGCCTCGTCGTCGTCCAGGAGCAGCGGCGGCAGCTCGGCGCCCGCCCCCAGCTGGTAGCCGCCGCCCGTGCCGGGGCTGGCGTTGACGGGGTAGCCCAGCTCCCGGAGCCGGTCCACGTCCCGCCGGACCGTGCGGGCGGTGACGCCGAGGCGGTCGGCCAGGTCGGCGCCGGACCACTCGCGGTGGGCCTGCAGCAACGAGAGCAGGCGCAGCAGGCGGGCGGAGGTCTCCAACATGGTCGTGATTCTCCCCCGGCCCGGGGGCGGGCCCGACCATGGGGGCTGCGCCCCCTCTCCCCCCGCTTCGGCCCTTCGGCCTCGTCCTCAAACGCCGGACGGGCTGAAATCCGCCTCGCCCTCAAACGCCGGACGGGCCGAGGTCCGCCTCGCGCTCACACGCCGGACGGGCCGAGATCCGCCGCCGACACCCGTACCGCCAAGTCGTTGTCGTTCGTGTAGTACGGGCCCACCTCGACCTGGCCGCCCACGCAGTCCACTCGTGTCACCGGGTACGTGAAGATCGGCTTCTTGTCGGCCACGTCGTCCAGGAGGCGGGCGAGCCGGATGCGTGGGCCGTCGTCGCCCGCCGGGTGGAGCCAGAGGTCCCAGACGCCCTCGGCGGCAGCCAGTTCGGCGTACGGCAGGGCGAAGCCGAAGTCCGTGGCCGCGGGGGCCGCCTGGGCCGCGGGCGTCACCTCGGCGTGCAGGACCTGGGAGACGTCGCCGCGCAGGACGGCCTCGATGCGCGCGGCGCCGGTCAGCGCGGTGCCGTAGACGCGGCCGTGCCCGGTCAGGCCCGTGCCGTCGATGCACAGCTCGCCGACCTCGGCGTGCGGGGCGCGCAGCCAGGCGCGCACCGACAGGTTGCCCTGCTTGGTGGCGTACGGGATGCGGACCGCGACATGGCCGCGGCTGCCGCTGGGCGCGCGGTCGACCAGCGAGCGCAGGTCGTTCACGCCCGGCATCAGGCGGCGCGGCTCGCCGCCCTCGACCTGCGCGTACGCGTTCCAGCGGCCCTCGGCCAGCTCGACGCTGCTGGGCAGCGCGGCGCGCAGGCTGCCGTCGGCGGCGGGGGTGAGCGGCAGGCGGACCTCGACGGGCGGGTCCGTGTCGCGAAGGCGCAGCAGCAGATGGGCGGCGCCCGCCTCACCGGGGTCGGTGACGTCGAAGGTCAGCCCGCCCGCGGAGTCCGCGATGCAGTCGGCGCGCGGCGCGAGCGGCTGTGCCTCGCCCGTCGTGGCCTCCCGTGAGCCGTCCAGCGTGCCCCGTGTGAACACGGCCGTCATGCCAAGCGCCCCTTCGTCGGTACCGTCCGGCGGGCGTCCCGCACGGCGTACGCGCCGCCGAGCAGGGCCCCTCTCGCGCGGTGCATCGAGCCGCGCATCCGGCCGCCCAGCGAGCCGCCCCGCGTGAGCATGCCCTGGAACATGTCCTCGTAGCGCTCGGCGATGCGGGCCGGGTCGAAGCGCTCGGAGTCCTCGAGCGCGGCGCCCGCCATGCGCTGCCGCAGCGCGTCGTCGTTGATGAGTTCGAGCAGTCCGCCCGCGATGGCGTCGGCGTTGCCGACCTCGACGAGGCGGCCGTCGACGCCGTTGTCGATGATCTCGCCGGGACCGTGCGGGCAGTCGGTGGCGACCACCGGGAGCCCACAGCGCATCGCCTCCACGATGGTCATGCCGAACGACTCCAGGCTGGAGGTGACGGCGGCGATGGAGCCCTTGGCCCACTCCGGCTCGATGGGGTGCGCCGGGCCCATGAGGAAGACGTGGTTGTACAGGCCGAGGTCGTCGATCAGCTTGCGCAGCTTGTCCTTCTGCTTGCCGCCGCCGTAGATCCGCAGGCGCCAGTCGGGGCGCTCGCGGCGCACCTTGTCGAAGGCGCGGATCAGCAGGTCGTACCGCTTGACGGGGGCGAGCCTGCCGGCCGCGACGACCCACTTGTGGGAGCCGTCGGCGGGCTCGATGCCGGGCGCGGGCACCGGGTTCGGCACCGCCTGCACCTGCACGCCGGGCAGCCGCATCCGCTGGCGGTAGGCGTGCGCGTCGGCCTCGGTCGTCGTGGTCAGGACGTCCAGGCGCGGGTACACGCTGCGCAGCTGGAGGCGCAGTTCCTTGGGGTGGCTGTCGAGGGTGAGGTGCTCCTGGCCGACGCGCAGCACGCCGCGCCGGGTCTGGCGGGCGATGTGCACGTTCAGGCCGGGGCGGGTGCCGATGACGACGTCGGACCTGAGGGCGGACAGGTGGGCCGCGATGCGCTCGTCGGTGAGGGCGCTGTACTGGGCGTAGCGGCCCTCGGCGCTCGGGAAGACCTTGGCCGGGGTCCGGTAGGCCTCGCTGTCGCCCTCGTACCCCGGGCTGCCCTTCCGGATGTCGACGAGGTGGCTCAGCCTGATCCGCGCGTCGGGGGTGAAGACCGGCTCGTCGCGATGGCGCAGCACCGACACGATGTCGACGTCATGGTGCTCGGCGAGTGTGTTCGCCAAGTTGTACGTGGTCCGGATCGTCCCTCCGATCCCGTACGCGTTGTGAATCAGGAAAGAGATATGCATACGTCCCCGTATTCCGCGCTTCCCTGCGGACAGTCCGTCTCGTCCGCCTACCGAGGGGTTAGACGGGAATCGAGGGCCAAGGGTTGGGTCCAATATCCGTCTTGTTCTGGAACGGATGCGCGATCGCAAGCCGGAGGCGGGAACTCCATGACTGGTACAACGATCATGGCTGGTAGGAGAGCTGCGGTACGTCGAAGCAGGTGCGGTTCATATCGCCCTGTGTGACCCAGCCCTCATCGTCCGCGTCGCCCCCGCCGCCTGCGTCGTCCGCGCCGTCGCGCCAGCGTGCCACCGACACACAGGTCTCGCGCGTCTTCGGCGGCCGCTCGCGCCGCTCGTACGTCACGGGCAGCAGCAGGCCGTCGGCGTCGTAGGGCTCGCCCCGGCTCATGAAGCGGTCGACGCACGCGCGCGTGACGTCGCTCCCCGCCTCTGAGCAGGACTTCGCCGCGTCCGTGAACCACATCGCGGCCGCCCAGCCCTCCAGCTGCCACTGGGAGTGCGTCTTCGCGCCCTTCGTGGCGTCGCGGAACTCGCGCACCGCCGGATGGCCCGTGTCCGCGTAGTTGCGGCTCGCGCCGGTGGCCCACAGGGCGTTGCGGCAGCGCGGCGCGTCCTTGTAGTCCTCGGCCACCGTGGATGACCAGTTCTGGACGTTGGTGACCTTCGCGGTGATGTCGGCGCCGACGTCGTCCATCGCTTTGCAGAGCTGCGCGTTGCCGTGGGTGTCCATCGCGTCGAAGACGAGGTCGACGCCCCGGTCCTTGAGGTCGGCGGCGACGGCGCGGAAGTTGGGCAGCGCGAAGTCGACCTGTTCGGTGACGACGTCGTAGCCCTCGGTCTCCAGGCCGCGCTTCACCAGGCGGGCGTACGCGGCCGACGCGGCCTGGTTGTAGGAGACGACGGCGGCGGTGCGGGCGCCGTGCTCGCGCTTGAAGTAGCGGTAGACCTCCGTGCCGCCGTACAGCTCGCCGTCCCAGCCCGGCTCGCCGGTGCGCGGGGCGAGGCTGCCGTAGATGCCGTACAGGTGCGGGTAGGTGTCGTAGGCGGAGCCGATGGGCTGGCCGCCGATGTCGGGCACGCCCGCCTTCGACACGCGCGGGGCGCCCGCGTAGTCGAGGGAGGTGGTGGCGACGAGGGCGACGACCTTCTTCTCGTCGAGCAGCTTGTGCACGCACTCGTTGTTGCCGACGCCGCTGCCGCCGTCGTCGCAGGTGTGCACCTCGACCTCGCGGCCGCCGACGCCGCCGCGGTCGTTGAGGCGCTCGAAGTACGCCTTCGCGCCGTCGCGCGGGCCGGTGAAGGCGGAGCCGCCGACCGGGCTGGTGGCGCTGGTGATGATGCCGACCCGCACCGGCGGCCCCTGCCGGCTGCCGCGCGGCGCGGGCGGGCGCTCCTCGAAGTCGCTCTCGGGGAGGCGGCTGCCGCAGCCCGCGGCGGCCAGGAGCGCGGCGGCCGCGAGCACGGCGAGGACGCAGGAGCGCCGACGGCGCCGGGCGCGGAGGCCCGGCGCCCCGGCGGTCCGAACCTGACGGCTGCTCAAAGCCTCAGCAGCCGGGGCCCGGTGACGCGTTGCCGCTCAGCTTCACCAGGGCGCACAGCGTCTTCACGGACACCTTCCAGGTGTCGTCCTGGTTCACCGCCGTCCCGCTGGCGGTGGGCAGCGCGGTGGCGCCCTTCAGAGTCAGCGCGTACGTCACGTCGGCCTCCGTGGCCGAGGTGAACTCGACCTTGCCGACCTTCGCGCCGACCTGCTTGCCGCGCTCGTCCCCGCTGAAGCCCTGCAGGACCGCGCGCATCTTCGGGCCGTTCTCCAGGACGGCCTCCTTGTCCCGCATGGACGTGGCCGGGTCGAAGAACTTCTCGAAGTTCGTCCGCACCTGTTTCTCGGCGGCCGCGGGGTCGGCGGGCTTCTTCGCGTCGGGCGCCGCGCTCGGCGACGGCGACTTTGCGGGGGTCTTCTCCGTCTTCTCCACCGAGGGCTTCGGCGGCGCGTTGTCGTCGCCGCCCCCGCTGTCGTCACCGCAGGCCGCGGCGGCCGGAACGATCAGCAGGACCGCGGCTGCCGCCAGGGCCGCGCTCCGTACCCTTCCCCGCCGGGGATCGATCCCCCGCCTGGGCCTTGTCCCGAGAACCATCTGGCTCACCACCGGGTGTCGGTCCGGGCGAAGAGCGCCCGGTGCTTTCAGGGTCAGCTTCCAGAAGGCATAGTGCAAGCCATTGGCTGACATGAACAGACCTGTCAGTAACAGACCTGTCTGACTTACGACGTCTCCCAGGGGGCCCCGATGCGGGCGGCACGAACGGATCGGCGATCTCCCACGGCGTCCTCGGCCGCCTCCCGCGCGGCCCGGCTGCGCACGGTGCATCCGATGCTGTGGGCGGCGTTCGCGGCTCTCGCGACCGGGGCGGTGCTCTGCGTGATCGGCTGGTACGGCATCTCCGGCGAGCGCTTCGCCGAACGCCAGCTGCCCTACCTCGCCTCGTGCACGGTGCCCGGCGCCGCGCTGATCGTGGCGGGCGCCGTGCTCCTCGCGCACGGCCGCGGGGCGCTCGCGGCGGCGCGGGTCGAGGAGCTGTACGGGCTGCTCGTGGCCGTCGAGGGGCAGGATCCGGCGGCCGTGCGCGCCGAGCGGGCGGCGGCTCGGGTCGCGACCAGCGACGACCTCCTGACCGTGCCCGGCGGGGGGCTCCTGCACCGCGCGGACTGCCCGCTGGTGGTGGGGAAGCCGGACGCGGCGCCGCCGGACGCGGGCACCCTCGCGTCCGGCGCGACGAGCCCGTGCCCGATCTGCGCGCCCCCGCACGACCCCGGGGACCCGACCGCCCCGGAGGCCTGACCCGGTGGCCTCCCTGAGCTACGACCTCACGCTGGCCGGGCTCTCCGTCGGCAGCGCCGCCGCCCTCACCGGCATCGGCCTGATCGTCACCCACCGCGCGACGGGCGTGCTCAACTTCGCGCACGGTGCCATCGCGATGGTGTGCGTGTATCTGCTGCGCCACCTCACCGTCGAGTGGGACTGGCCGCTCTGGCCCGCCGCGGCCGTCACCCTCCTCGTGGTGGCGCCCGCGATCGGCCTGGTCCTCGAACGCGTCGTCTTCCGGCCGCTCGCCGTCCTCGGCGGCGACCCGGCGCAGACGCTGGTCGCGTCGATCGGCGTCTTCGTGCTCCTGGTCGGCGGGGCGGCGCTGATCTGGGGGCAGGGCGCCCGCGCGGACGTGCCGACGCTCGTGTCGGCGGACCCCTGGGGGCAGTTGGCGGCCGCCGTGGTCCTCGCGCTCGCCGTGTGGGGGGTCACGCGCTTCACCCGCTTCGGCGGGGAGCTGCGGGCGGTGGTAGACGACCGGCGGCTCGCGGTCCTCGCCGGGATCGACGCGGACCGGGTGGCGGCGGCGGGCTGGGCGTTCGGCTCGTTCACGGCGGGGCTGACCGGCGTGCTGCTCGCTCCTTATGTACGTCTCGACCCGTACGGCATGCCGCTGCTCGTCATGGAGGTCGTGGCCGTCGCCGTGGCCGCCCGGATGCGGAACCTGCCGGTGGCGGTCGTCGTGGCGCTCGGCATCGGCGTGGCCCAGAGCCAGCTGACCCGGCTGCACCCGTCGGGCTGGGGCGAGCCGCTGCTCCAGGCGGTCGGCGCGAACCTGTTCGTGGTGGCGCTGCTGATCGCCGCGCTCGTGCTGCCGGGCATCGGCACCGGGGACGCGCTGCCCCGGACGGCCACGGCCCGTGTCCCCACACCGCCCGGCGCGTGGATAGTGGCCGTCGTCCTCTTCTTCCTCCCCCTCGGCTTCGCGGGCCCGGACCTCACCACGTCCGTGCAGGTGCCCGCGCTCGGCGTCATCCTGCTGTCCCTGGTGGTGGTCACCGGCCGGGGCGGGCAGATCTCCCTCGGGCAGGCGGCGTACGCGGGTCTGGGCACCCTGTTCACCGCGCTGCTCGCGACGGGCCGGTTCCCCGGTCTGCCGGAGCTGCCGACGCTGGCCGCGCTCGCCGTGGCGGTGCTGCTCGTCGCGCCGCTCGGCCTGCTCACGGGCTGGCCCGCGATCAGCCGCCACGGCCTCGCGCTCGCCCTCGCCACCTTCGCGGTCGGCGTCGGCGTCAGCCGCTTCGTGTTCGCGCAGCCGTACGCCACGTCGGGCCTCACCCTCGGCCGCCCCGCGGGCTTCGACGGCGACCGCGCGTACTACCTCCTCGAACTCGCCCTGCTCGGGGGCGCGCTGCTGCTCGTGGCGGCGCTGCGGCGGGGGCGCACGGGGCGGGCGCTCGCGGCGATGCGGGACCACGAGGCGGGGGCCGCGGCGGCCGGGGTGCCCGTGCGGGCGCTGAAGCTCGGCGCGTTCGTCACGGGCGCGGCGCTCGCCGCGCTCGGCGGCGGCATGCTCGGCATGGGGTTCCGGGCCTTCGACCCCGCCGCGTTCGACCCCGTGCGGGGCCTGCTGTGGTTCGCGGCCGTGGTCGTCCTCGGCGCGGACAGCCTGCTGGGCGCGCTGCTCGCGGCGGCGCTCCTGGTGGGCCTCGACGCGGGTGCGCGCGGCGGGGTCGCGGCGGCCGTCATCGGCGTCCTCGCCGTCCTCGTCGGCCGCTTCCCCGGCGGCCCGTACGAGGCGCTGCGCGCGGCGGCCCGACGCATCCCCCGCCACCCCCGCCTCACCCCCCTCGGCCTCACCGTCCGCACGACCCTCCTGGCCCCACCGCCGAAACCCTCAGCACCGGCGAAACCCCCGCTCCCGCAGCCGGGTCCGCCCGGACCACCGGCCCCCTACGGCCCACCGGAACCACCCACCCCACAGAAACCACTCGCCCTGCCCAGCCCCCCGGGCCCCCCGCGCCCCTCCCCCCTGGAGGCCCACGGCCTGTACCTCTCGTACGACGGCTTCACCGCCCTCCACGACGTGTCCCTCACCGTCCCGCCCGCCCAGGTGACCGCGCTCGTCGGGCCCAACGGGGCGGGCAAGAGCAGTCTCTTCCACTGTCTGGCGGGGGCGCTGCGGCCGGATCGGGGGCGGGTCACGTTCGGGGGGCGGGACATCACGCGGATGCCCGCGCACGCGCGGACACGAATCGGGGTGGCGCGTACCTTTCAGCAGCTCGCCGTGTTTCCGACGCTGACGGTCGCCGAGAACGTGCGGGTGGGGGCCGAGCGGGGCCGGGTGCGCGACCCGGGCGCGCCGGACCGGGCGCTGCGGCTGTTCGAGCTGGACGCCGTGCGGGACCGGCCCGCCGAGGGGCTGCCCACCGGCACGCTGCGCCGCGTCGAACTGGCCCGCGCCTTCGCGGGCGACCCGCACGTCCTGCTCCTGGACGAGCCCGCCGCGGGCCTGGACACCGCCGAAGTGGCCGCCCTGGCGCGGATCCTGCGGGCGCTCGCCGCGGACGGGACGGCCCTGCTGGTGGTCGAGCACGACCTGGACCTGGTGGCGGGCCTGGCCGACCGTGTGTACGTCCTGACGGCGGGCCGCGTCGTCGCCTCGGGCCCCGCGGACCAGGTGCTCGACCCGCGCCACACCCCCGAAGGCGGCCAGCCGTGACCCGCACCCTGGAACTCCGCGCGGCCCGCGTGCGCTACGGCCCCCTGGAAGCCCTGCACGGCGTGAGCCTCATCGCCCCCTCCCCCGGCCCGACGGTCCTCCTCGGCCGCAACGGCTCCGGCCGTACGACCGCGCTGCGCGCCCTGGCCGGGACCGTCCCGGTGTCCGGGGGCGCCGTCGTCTGGGACGGCGCGGACATCACCCGGCTGCCCGCCCACGAACGCGCCCGCCGCGGACTGTGCTTCGTGCCGGACCGGCAGGCCGTCTTCGGCTCGCTCACCGTCGGCGAGAACCTGGAGCTGGCCGACGCCCGCGGCGACTTCGCCGCCGCCCTGGCCGCGTACCCGGAGCTGCGCCCCCTGCTCGCCCGCCGCGCGGGCACCCTGTCGGGCGGCGAGCAGCGCATGCTGGCCGTCTCCCGTACCCTCCTGTCGCCCGCGCGCGTGGTCCTCGTCGACGAGCCCACCCAGGGCATGTCCCCGGCCGTCGCGTCCCGTACGTACGACCTGCTCAAGGACCTGGACGCGGGCGTGGTCGTCGCCGAGCAACGTCTTCCGCCCGGCCTGCGCGGGCGCGCGGGCCGGGCGGTGGTGGTGTACGAACTGCGCCGCGGCGAGGTCGTGTTCGCCGGGGAGGCCGCGGAGGTGCCGATGGGTGATCACCCCGGTTCGGCGGGGTGAGGCCGCCTCACTTGTCGGGGACGACCAGCACCGTCCCGGGGGTGAGCCGGTCCGGGGAGGGGCCGACCGTCTTGCGGTTGGCCTGGTAGAGGGACTTCCAGCCGCCCTTGAGGTGGTGGCGCCGGGCGATGGAGCTGAGCGTCTCGCCGCGCTTGACCACGTGCGTGATCCGCACCGGCAGCAGCGCGTACCCGTCGAGCTTGGCCGCCTTGACCTTCTTGGAGCAGACCGGCCAGGCCTTCCAGCCCTGGTTGCGCAGCACCTTCTGGGCGATCTTGATCTGCTGCTCGCGGGTGGCGAGGTCGGCGCGCGGGGCGTAGGCGAGGCCGCCGTGCTCCACCCAGGTCGGCTGGTAGAACTGCAGGCCGCCGTAGTAGTTGTTCCCGGTGTTGGCGTCCCAGCGGCCGCTGCTCTCGCAGTGGGCGAGGCAGGCCCAGGGCCCCTCGGCGCGGGAGCAGACGTAGGTGTACCTGGTGGCCTCGGCGCCCGGCCGCGGCGGCGTGGGCGACGCGGTGGCCGACGGCGCCAGGAGCGACAGGGCCGCCGCGGCGAGCAGAGTCACGGGCCCAGACCGAAGACGCGTGTTCGACATCGGGTGCATCTGGTGCATCGGGTCACGCTAAGCAGATCATCATCATGGCCGGGCCCTCGCCGCGCCGCCGTCGGCGCGGCCCCACCCGGTCGGACGACGGGGCACGGCCGCACCGCGCTGACGCCGACGACGCCGCTGACGCCGCGACCGGTCGGGCCCGGCCGCGGCGTCAGAGCTGTCGAGCTGTCGAGCTGTCGAGCTGTCGAGCCATCAGAGCAGCTCAGCTACAGAGCTACAGAGCTACAGAGCTACAGAGCTACAGAGCAGCGTCGCCTCAGACCACGAGCCGCTGTCCAGGAACGATCACGTTCGGATCGCCGCCGATGACCCCCTGGTTGGCCGCGAAGATCCGCTGCCAGCTGGTGCCGTGCGCCGCCGCGATGCGGCTGAGCGTGTCACCGGACCGCACGGTGTAGTTGCCCGAGCCGCCGGGCGCGCGGTATCCGGTGCCCCGGTCGCTGCGGGCGGGGGCGCGGTGCGTCGGAGCGGGCTGCTCCGGTGCCGCCTTCGGCGCGGTGGACCTGGGCGCCGCGGGCTTCGGTGCGGCGGGCGCGGGCGCGGCACCGCCGGGGGCGGAACCCTGGGCGCCCGCACGCGCCGAGCAGGACGGCCAGGCCCCCCAGCCCTGGGCGCGCTGGACCTTCGCCGCGACGGCTATCTGCTGTGCCTTGGACGCCTGGGCGGCCGTCGGCGCGTACGCCGTGCCGCCGTACGCCCGCCAGGTCCCGGCGGAGAACTGGAGCCCTCCGGAGTAGCCGTTGCCTGTGTTGGTCTGCCAGTTCCCGCCGCTCTCGCAGCGGGCGATCCGGTCCCACACTCCGCTGTCCGCGGCGGCCTGACCGCTCGCGGCGAGCAGTGCCAGGGGCGCGAGGAGCGCGGCCCCGCCGAGCACTGCCGTCCTGCGAATGTACTGGGGACGAACGGACATGAATTTCCCTCTCCAAGGACCCGGGCTCCCCCGGGCTCCACGGGCCCCGCGCGTATCCGACGCCGGGGTCCCGCCGAGCCCCGCCCGCCGGCCGGACGGCGCGCCGCCGTCCCGCCACCGGGATCCGTGTGGATCCGTGGCGGTCGATGAGGCCGCGCGGCGCCCTGCCGCACCGTGGCGCCGGAAGTCCGGCCGGTGCGATCGGCGGTCGTACCCGAGCTGTGCTCAGTGCACACGGCGGTGGAATCTAGGAGCGCTCTCGCCCCGCCATCAACCGGATCCTCGTCATTCCAGGCCAGTTGACTGTTACCGGGAGTATCGTTGAGTTTCGGACACCCACTTAATAGTCCGATATCAAGACATGTCACCCCGCACCCGAATCGATCTGTGACTCAGTTCACCGCCTCAACTTCCATGCCCTCAGCAGTCGTTGACATGGAGTGACTGATTCCGCCCATCAACTCACGCTCCGCTCAGGACAGTTCAATTCCGTTCGCCCCCGCGCGTGACTTGCACCACTGATCGCCCGTTGTCTCCTTCATGAGCCGGGCACCACCCGGACACCCCACGCATCGATTCCGAGGAGCCACCCGTGCCGCGCATGCTCGACCTCAGCGACGAGGTACGCGCCGAGATCGGCGATGAAGAAGCCGACCGCCTGCTCGCCGGGGAGAACGCCCCGGGCGCCTACGACTGCACCTCCTGTCGCACCCCCGGCGACTCGGACCGCGAGCGCACCAGCACCGTCCTGTTCGTCGGCGACGAGACCGCCGTGCTCGCCTTCGCCCACGCCGTCTGCCTGCCGTCCCAGATCGTCGAGGTGGCCGAGGAGCAGCTCCAGGGCGCCGTCCGCTCGATCACCGGCGAATCCCCCGACGCCCCCGACTCCGCCGCGGCCCTCGGCGGCCGCCCCGAGCAGGCCGTGCTCGGCGTGACCAGCGGCCTCGTCCTCATCGAAGGCGAACTGCGGCCCGCGCTCGTCGTGGAGCCGACCGGGCCGATCGCCCGCCCCGGCGCCGCGCCCGGGGGCGGCGACGACTTCCTGCCGCTCCTGATCGAGCAGGGCTTCATGCCGGTGACGTCCCTCGACGGCGTACCGGCGACGCTGCACGGCTGGTCGGTGCTGCTCGCCATGGGCCAGCTGCACGCCATCCTCCAGCCCGGCACCGGCAACGGCCCGCAGGTCGCCTGGTGGCAGGCGCACCAGCCGCTCCAGGTCACCGAGGGCTGGCGGGCCGCGGCCAACAAGCTGCAGTCGGTGCTGCTCTTCGCGGCGCCCGCCGGTGCCATCGGCCGTCAGCCCCGCGAGGACCTGCTGCGCGACGCCCTGGACCGGGCCGCGCGGCGCGGCCAACTGGTGGCGTGCGGCATGCCGTTGGCCGGTACGTGAGCCCGACCCGGGTGGCGGGGGGGGGGGGGGGGGGGGGGGGGGGGGGGGGAGAGGGGGGGGGGGAGGGGGGGGGGGGGAGGGGGGGGGGGCCATCTGGGGGGTGGCCCCCTCCTTTGAGGGGGTGGCCCCGG
>NZ_JBVIXA010000007.1:0-14434 GCF_055594065.1 Streptomyces sp. NPDC040610
TTCACGTCAGAGGTGGACTTACGGCCCTGACCCGTCAGAGCCAGGAACACGTCATCGAGATCGGGGGTGTGCACCGTCAACGCCTCGGCATGGATGCCCGCGCGCTCCAGGCCGTCCAGCACGCCGCGCAGGGCGGGGATGCTGCCGTCGCTGGGGATCTGCAGCGTGAGGTCCTCGTCGTCACGCGTGGCCTGCGGGAGGGTGCGGGCGGCGGCGTCGTGGTGGGTGGCGTCGTTGAACCGGAGCTTGATGTAGCCGCCGGGGATGCGGCGCTTCAGCTCGTCCGCGGTGCCCTCGGCCACGATCTTGCCGCCGTCGAGGACCGCGATGCGATCGGCCAACTGGTCGGCCTCTTCCAGGTACTGCGTGGTGAGGAAGATCGTGGTGCCGCCCGCGACGAGGTCGCGGATCATCTCCCACATCGTGCGGCGGCTGCGCGGGTCCAGACCCGTCGTCGGCTCGTCCAGGAAGATGATGCTCGGCTTGCCCACGAGGGTCATGGCCAGGTCGAGCTTGCGGCGCATACCGCCGGAGAACGCCGACGCGGGCTTCTTGGCGACATCGGTGAGGTCGAAACGCTCGAGGAGCTCGGCCGCGCGACGCTGGCCCTCGGCCTTGTCGAGGTGCAGCAGATCGGCTATCAGGAAGAGGTTCTCCTCGGCGGTGAGGAGACCGTCCACCGCCGCGAACTGACCGGTGACACCGATCTCGGAGCGCACCGCGTCCGGGTCCTGCTCCAGCGAGTGCCCGGCGACCGTGCACTGGCCCTCGTCCGCGCGGATCAGCGTGGAGAGGATCTGCACGGTGGTGGTCTTGCCCGCGCCGTTGGGACCGAGCAGGGAGAAGATCGTGCCCGGGGTGACCTGCAGGTCGACGCCGTCCAGTACGACCTTCTCGCCGTACGACTTGCGCAGTCCAAGGGCGGTGATCCCCTTGGATGCCCCGGTCGGTTGGGTGGTGGCGGTCATCGTGCCCCTTCTCATTTCCGTTGGTGTTTCAAGATCGTTCCGGTGTTCCGATGTCGTTCGCTGTCCTGCGTACGGCGCGGGTCGTCTTCCGTACGGCGGTGCCGTGCCCCGTGTCACACGGGCTGCGCGCGGCGGATCACGATGTCGCCGACGCCGGTGCGGGCGCGCACCTGCACGGTCTGCGCCCCCTTGCCGGGGCCGTCGGAGGCACCGAGTGAGTTGTGGACGGTGCCGGCCTGGGAGTTGACGTCCAGCCAGGCGGCGGTGCCCAGATTGATGCCGACCTCCAGGTCGCCGGTCTGGGTCTGCAGGTCGACGCGGCCGCGGGCGACCTGCTCGATGCGGGTGTCGCCGTTGGCGGACTTGGACGCGACGTCCGCGTGCGCCCGGCCGACGAAGATGTTGCCGTTGGCCACCTTCAGCCGCAGTTCACCGGTGACCTGGTCGATCCAGGTGTTGCCGTTGGAGTTCTTGATCTCGGCGGGACCGTCGATCTCGTGGACGCGCACCTGGCCGGAGCCGGTGACGATCTCGGCGATGCCGTGGATGTGCCGGGCGGTGACGTCGCCGCGCTCCGTGCGCAGCCGCGCCGGGCCGGTGCGGTCCAGGCGGATGTCGCCGTCCATGGTGATCAGCTGGCACTCGCCGAGCAGGCCGTCGCCGGTGAAGTCACCGGTGGCGGCGGCGCCGTTGACGCGGGAGCCGCTCGGCAGCCGGATCTCGATGGCGACGGACCCGGAGTCCCCGCGCCGGGCGGCAGCCTTGGGCGTACGGATCGTCAGGCGGCCGCGGCGGAAGTCGACCCTGGTGTCCCTGGCGGCCCGCAGGTCGGCTTCGTCGCCCTCGGTGCGGGGGTGCACCTCGACCACGGTGATGGGGCGCTCGCCCGCGGTGATGTGGGCGACGCCCAGCTCGACGTGGAGCGTGGCAGTGATCGGCTCAGGGGTGTCAAAAGTAGGCAAGGGTGTCCCATCCTCGTGACTCTGCTGGGCGTCCCCACTGGCGGGACGGCTGGTTTCGGCGTCAGGCGGCGGCAGGCCGGGAGCGGTCCGTGGGGTCTAGGTGAGCGCCACCGATCCGCGGTTCCCGTCCGGCTCCAGGGCGTCCGAGACCGCCCGCACCAGCCAGGAGTTGAGCGAGACCCCTTCCGCCGCCGTGGCCTGCTCGGCCCGGAGCTTCAGCCGCGCCGGGAGGCGGAGGTTGATCCGCGAGGCACCGCCGTCCTCCGGCTCCGCCACGGGGCGCGGCACGGGCGCGGCCGTGAGCCGGGCGGAAGCGCTCCGGTCGGGGCGCTCCGCGAACGGCTCGCCGCCGGGCGGCGCCGTCACGACGAAGTCGGGGTCGAGTCCCCGCAGCCGCACGTCGACCGAGCCGGGCGCGAGTTCGAGGGTGATCTCCCGCGTGGCTTCGGACAGGGCGTTCAGCAGGGCGAGCCGGGTCGCGGCCTCCAGCGTCGCGGCCAGGCGTTCGGCGAGCGCGCGGGCGCCCTCGTCGCCCGCTTCGGTGGCGACCGCGAGTTCGTGCCGGAGAGTGGCCACGTACGGCGTCAGGTCCATGCTGCCATCATGGCACACTCATGGCGCCACGGCGAGCCATAGTGGCACCACACCCTTTCCTCGATGCGATCCGGGCGCTGCGCCCGGCGTGTTTGTGCTCTTCAGGCCGACGTTAGACCCGGGATCGCCGCCGGAACAGGGTTTCTGGCGCAGACGCAGACCGCCCGGCGGATCGCCCTCTTCCGGGCGGCGCCGGGCCGCGCTCGGCACCATCGGGGGGCGCGCCGCGAGACCGGGCGCGCCCCCCATTTCGTCCCGGCCACCAGGACACGCCGCCGGGAATTTCTCGCGCCCCCCGCACACCACGAAGCGGGTCGCACCGGCTGGATGAGCCGGTGCGACCCGCTTCAACACCCTCTCGGGCAGCGTACGTTGACCCACCGCCCGGGCAGGGCGACGGCGGGCCGACGGCGGCCTCCACGGCCGTGCCGACCCGCATCGGGGCAGCTTTTCCGCCTCAGGTCTGGCCGTGGGCCACTCCTGGTGCTATGTGCCTGCCCCGTCCCGGGCGTCACCCCTGGCGGCTCGTGTGTCAGCCGCGGTACTGCGGCTCGGGCTGACGCTGCTGCGGCGGCACCTGCTGCTGGGCGGCGAGGCGCCGGGACAGCTTCTCGCCCTCGACGTCCATGTTCGGCAGCAGCCAGTCGAGCCACTTCGGCAGCCACCACGCGGACTTGCCGAGCAGGGCGAACAGCGCGGGCACGATGGTCATGCGGACGATGAAGGCGTCGAAGAGGACGGCGACGGCGAGACCGAAGCCGATCATCTTGACCAGGTCGTTCTCCTCCATGATGAAGCCGGAGAAGACGCTGATCATGATGATCGCGGCCGCGGTGACCACACGCCCGCCGTACCGGAAGCCGGTGACCACCGACTCGCGCGGCTCGACGCCGTGGACGTACGCCTCGCGCATCCGCGTCACCAGGAACACCTCGTAGTCCATCGCGAGGCCGAAGACCACGCCGATCATGAAGACCGGCATCGTGCTCATGATCGGGCTTGGCTGGTCGACGCCGAAGACGTCCGCGAGCCAGCCCCACTGGAAGACCGCCACCACCGCGCCGAGCGCGGCCGCCACCGAGAGCAGGAAGCCGAGCGCCGCCTTCAGCGGCACCAGGATCGAGCGGAAGACCAGCATCAGCAGGAGGAAGGCGAGGCCGACGACCGTGCCCAGGTAGGGCAGGAGAGCGTCGTCGAGGGTCTTGGAGAAGTCGATGAACATGGCCGTCTGGCCGGTGAGCAGGATCTCGGGGCCGTTGTCGGCCTCGATGTTCTTCGCCACCCCTCGCAGGGATTTGACCAGGTCCTTGGTCTCGTCCTCGGCCGGGCCCGTCTTGGGCACGACGTTCACGATGGCGGTGTCGTTGGCCTTGTTGGGCGCGGCGGGGCCGACCGACTCGACGCCGGGCTCCTTCTCCATGCGCTTGCGCACGGTCTCGGCCTCGGCCTTGACGTTCTTGCCCTCGATGGTCACCATCAGCGGCCCGTTGAAGCCCTTGCCGAAGGAGTCCGACATCATGTCGTACGCCTTGCGCTGGGTGGTGTCCGGCGCCATGGTGCCCTCGCTGGGCAGACCGAGCTTCATGCTGGCGGCGGGTACGGCGACCGCGCCGAGGCCCACGACGGCCAGCAGCAGGACGGCGACCGGGTGGCGCAGGATGAAGCGCGCCCAGCGGGCACCGAGGTTCGGCCGCTGCTGCTTGCGGGCCCGCTCCTCGGCCTTGCGCTGCTTCTTCTCCGACAGCGGCTTGCCCTTGTACAGCGCGCGGTCCTTGCGGGCGAGCACCTTGACGGGCGCGAAGCCGAGGAGCGCGGGGACGAGCGTCACGGCGATGAGGACGGCGATCGCGACGGTGCCCGCGGCGGCCATGCCCATCTTCGTGAGCATCGGGATGTTGACGACGGCGAGACCCACCAGGGCGATGATGACGGTGAGTCCGGCGAAGACGACGGCGGTGCCCGCGGTGCCCACGGCCCGCCCGGCGGCGTCGTGGCGCTCGCGGCCCTCGGCGATCTCCGAGCGGTAGCGGGAGACGATGAACAGGGCGTAGTCGATGCCGACCGCGAGGCCGATCATCATGGCCAGGGTCGTGGTCGTGGACGACAGGCCGACGGTGGAGCCGATCGCGGTGATGCCGGAGATGCCGACGCCGACACCGACGAGCGCGGTGAGCAGCGGCATGCCTGCGGCGATCATCGAGCCGAAGGTCAGGATCAGGACGATCGCGGAGACGGCGATGCCGATGGCCTCGGAGGAACCGCCCACGGACTGCTCGACCTTGACGGCGTCACCGCCGGCCTCGGCCTTGAGTCCGCTCTTGCGGGCGTTCTCCAGGGTCTCGTCCAGGGCGTCGTGCGCCTTGTCGTTCACCTTGGTCTGGACGACCTTGTAGGTGGCGGACACATAGACGGTGGACTTGTCCTTGCTGACGGCGGCGTTGCCCGCGTACGGGTCGCCGACCGTCGCCACCTGGGGCGCCTTGCGCAGCTCGGCGACGACCTTGTTGACCTTGGTCTTCTCGCCCGCGGCGGTGATGTCGCCGCCGCCGGGGACCCGCAGGACCACACGGGCCGTGGCGCCGTCGGCGCTCGCGTCGGGGAACTTGTCCTCAAGGAGGTCGTAGGCCTTCTGGGACTCGGTGCCCGGCATCGAGAACGCGTCGGCGGGGGGCGTCGGCGCGGACGAGGCAGCGTAGCCCACCCCGCCGAAGATCAGCACCCAGAGCAGTGCCATCAAACCGCGTCGCCGGAAGGCGAAACGGCCCAGTTTGTACAGGATGGTAGCCACGGCGAAAGGGACTCCCGTCGGGTAGTCAGGAAAAGGGGGACAGGGCGAGGACCGCGCCGGCGGTCTCGATGTGCGTCGCCGCGCGACTCGACGGGCGAGCCACGGCGGCGGCATGCGGCGGACTGCTGGAGGGCACGGCTACGTCGGCCCGGGGAGGCCGAGTCCGGACGTGCTCGCGAGGGCCGAGGGGGCCGCGAACCCGAGCCGGAACTCGTCGACGTACCGCGTGGCATCCATAGCGCTACGATGGCACCACGATGGCGCCATGGCAAGCCACCGTGGCACACATTCGGCACCAGCGCGCCGCCACTGCTTGCCAGCACCACTCCTCAAGGGCAATCGACAGCACGCAAGCGGGCCTTTCGAGTGCCCGTTCGGCCCCATGGAAGCCCTGGAGTGGCACCGCGAGCGCGCCCATCGAGGCACCCGGAAGCAGTGCTTCACCAGGCCACCCCCATCCGTCCGCACCATCGCCACATTCAGGCCCAGACGGGTTGCAGTAGCCGATCCCGAAGCGAAATCCAGCCAGTACCCGTTGTGAGCCTTGACCTATGAGGAATCGTCCTGTTCGCGACAGCGAAGCCTTCTTGGGTGGCGCCCCACCCGCAGCAACGCTTTCGCAGCCTGGGACAAGCGGGCATCAAGTAGCCGAGATTCGGTCAGCCACCACGAGCCAGGGAAAGTGGCGCTTGTATGGCGCCATATTTGTGCCATCATGGCGTCATGGACCTCACGCCATACGTCGACGATTTCCGGCACGAGCTCGTAGTCGCCGCAGACGCGGGCGGAGACGAAGCCCGAGCCCTGGCCCAACGACTCACCGCACCGCTGGAGACAGCGGCCCGGCTCACCTTGCTCAACGCGCTGTCCGCCGCCATGGGCGAGGTCACCCGCGACCTCGCCCCCGGCTGCTCGGTGGCGGTGCAACTCCGCGGCCTCGACCCCGAGTTCGTGGTGACGCCACCCCCCGGCGGCCACGCCCGCGCGGAGCGGGAGCAGCACCGGGGCGCACCGCGGCACACACCGGCGTCCGTGGCACCGGCGACCCCCCTCGTCGACGCCGGCCTGCCCGGCGGTTTCATCCGGCTGCAGTTCGCCAGCGTGAGCGGACTGGAATCAGCCACCGCCCTCTTCGAATTCGCCACGCCCGACCCCGAGGCGCTCGCCCTGCACCTGCCGAGCGACGGCACCGTGCCCGCGCTCCGCGCCGTCCTGGACGCCCTGGACGACGCGGCGATCGAGGCCACGCGGCTCACCGTGCACAGCGCGGGCCTCGACGATGTCGTCCACTCCCTCATCGGCCTGCCCCAACCGGGGGTCGGGCTGCCCCAGACGGGGATCGGCCTGCCCCGGACGGGCATCGAGTTCGTCGCGTCGAACGACGAGCTCGCCTGCCGCAAGTCGGCGTCCCGCAAGCCCCGCACCCCCCGCAAGTCCCCCCGCGGCGACGCGGGCTGAGCCCCGGGGTCCCGGTCGGCGTCCCACCGTCACGCCGTCACGCCGCCGCCCGTCCCGGCCGTCCCGCGGTGAGCAGCGGCAGCTCCCGAGCACCCGTCAGTTCCGGGTTCGCCATCAGCACGGGCGGGTGGTCCGGGTCGGTCCGCAGGGCCGGATAGCGCTCCAGGAGGATGCCGAGCGCGATCCGCCCTTCGAGCCGTGCGAGCGGCGCCCCCAGACAGAAGTGGACGCCCCGGCCGAAGGCGAGGTGGGGGTTGGGGTCGCGCCCGGGACGGAAGTCGTCCGGGCCGAAGAAGACCCGCTCGTCGCGGTTGGCCGCGCCGACCCACAACGCGAGCGCCTGCCCGGCGGGCACCCGCTGCCCGCCCAGTTCGGCCTCCCGGGTCGTGGCCCGGTAGAAGACCTGGAAGGGCGTGAGCAGGCGCAGCGACTCCTCGATCACGGCGGGCAGCCCCGCCGGGTCCCGCCGCAGCGCCTCCGCGTACTCCGGATGGGAGTCCAGGCAGAGCACGGTGTTGCCCAGGAGCATGGTCGTGGTGACGTGCCCGGCGATGAGCAGCAGTTGGGCGAAGTTGCCGAGCGCCGCCGGGGACAGCCGCTCGCCGTCGACCTCGGCCTGCACGAGCAGCGTGAGCAGGTCCTCCCGGGGGCGGCGCCTGCGGTCGTCGGCGTGCTCCGTGAAGTACTCGTTCATGCGGCGCCCGAGATCGAGCGCGGCGGCGACCTCGTCCGCGCCGAAGTCACCACCGCCCCCGCCGCCCCCGGTCCCGTCGGCCGCCGTCGGCCCCTGCTCGCGCGGGAAGATCTCCTCGCTCCACTGCCGGAACAGCGGCCGGTCGGAGGCGGGCACACCGAGGAGTTCGGCGATGACGGTCACCGGGAGCGGGTGGGCGAGGTCGTCGACGAGTTCCAGCGCGCCGCGTTCGTCGGCCCGGTCGAGCAGCTCATGGGTCAGGGCGCCGATCCGGGGCGCGAGGCCCGCCACCAGCCTGGGCGTGAAGGCCCGGCCGACCAGCTGCCGGAGCGCCCGGTGCTCGGGCGGGTCCATCTGCGTGAGCAGCCCGCTCTTCTCGTAGTCCGGGGCGTCGGGGGCGAGCTGGCGGACCGTGTCGGACGAGTAGGTGGCGGGGTCGGAGAAGACCTCGACGACCTCCGGGTGGCCGTGCACGTGCCAGATCCCGGTCCGCTCGTCGAGGGCCACCGGTCGCTCGGGGCGGGTGCCGCGGAGCCAGAAGTGGGCCGGGGGCGCGCCCCATTGGTCGACGAGGGTGGTGAGGGACGCGGGGCGCAGCGACTGGTAAGTCATGATATTTCACCTGTTTCAGGGCGTGCGAGGGCACGCTCCGCGGGTCTAGGACCGCGCGGTACGGGGGGTGGGGGGAAGGTGACGCCTGGCGGCCGGGCCCTGCTGAGGGCGGGCGGCGGCCAGCGTGGGTGCGGTGCGCGCTCAGTACGTGCGCGGCGCGCGCTCAGTGCGCGGGCGGTACGAGGAGTACGGGCGGTACTCGACCGCGTACCGCCGCCTGATCACGGGCTCCGGCGACGGCCGAGTGCCGGGAAACGCGGCGAGGGCACGGTGTCGGCCACCGCGCCCTCGTGCTGCCGTCAGGCGCCGTGATCAGGCGCGGCGTATGACGATGTCGCCGCGGCTGGTGACGGCGTGTATCTCGACGGCCTCGTCCGGCAGCTCGGGGGCGTCGGAGGCGCCGAGCGAGTTCCGTACGTGACCGACCTTGGTGTGTACGTCGAGCCAGGCGGCGGATCCTTTCCGCACCCCGATCTCCAGCTCACCGGCGGCGGCCCGCAGTTCGACGCGGCCGCGGGTCACCTCGCCGACGCGGATGTCGCCGGTGACGGAGCGCGCGGTGACGTCGTCGTACACCCGGCCGATACTGATGTCGCCGCGGTTGACGGTGGCCCGCAGGCGGCCGGTGACCTCTTCGATGTCGGTGTCGCCGCTGGAGTTCTTGAGGGTCAGCATGCCGTCGACGCGGCCGATGCGGATGTCGCCGGAGGCGACGCGGATGTCGGCCTCGCCGATGGCGCTGCCGACGGTGACGTCACCGAACCCGCTGTTGAGCTGCAGCCGTCCGGCCCGCTCCAGCTGGATCCGGCCGTGCCCGGTCTTGAACTCGCACTCCCCCAGCTCGCCCTCGCTGTAGATGTCGGCCATGGTGGCGTCGCCCGACACGCGTGATCCGGCAGGCAGTTCGACCGTCACGTCGACGGAGCCGCCGGAGCCGAAGAGGCTGCGCCTGCGCGGGGTTCTGATGAGCAGCCTGCCCTGGCCGTACTCGACGCGGGTCTGTTCGGCGGCGCTGCGGTCGGACTGGCTCAGTCCGTTGCTGGGGCTCACCTCGACCACGGTCTCGGTGCGCGCGCCCGCAGTCAGGCGCAGGAGGCCCGCGTTGAGCTGCAGGGCGACAGAGATGGGCTCGGGGGTGTCGAAGGTTGGCATGGCTGCCCCGTCCTGTGGGTCTGTCGGGCGTCCCCGCTGGTGGGACGGCTGAGGGAGGGTGACACTGCGGTGCGGGCGGCGCTCAGCCGACCCAGCCGGTGTAGCTCCGGACGCCGCGGCCGGCGGAACTTCCCGGGCCGGCCTGGGGGGCGGCGGCCCGTTCCTCGGGTTCCAGGGCCGCCGATATCGCCCGTACGAGCCAGGCGTTGAGCGAGAGTCCCTCCTGTGCCGCCGCCTTCTCGGCCCGCAGCTTGAGGCCGGAGGGCAGACGGAGGTTGATCCTGACCGTGGTGCGGTGGTCCTCGGCGGACAGGGCCGGGGGCGGCACCCGCACCGGAGCCGGCCCGGCCGGGACCGTCTCGGCCGCGGCACGGCCGGACCAGTCGTCGACGGGGGCCGGTGTCACCACGAACTCGGGCTCGCGGCCGCGCAGCCGTACGTCCACGGAGCCCGGCGCCAGTTCACCGGTGATCTCGCCCGCCGCGTCGGACAGGGCCCGCAGGAGCGTGAGCCGGGTCGCCGACTCCAGCTGCGCGGTGAGGCGCTCGGCCATCGCCCGCGCCTCCTCGCCGTCCGCGTCGGCTGCGACGGACAGCTCCCGGCGGAGGTAGTCGACGTAGGGCGTGAGATCCATGACGCCACTATGGCATCACGATGGCGCCATTGCAAGCAGACGTGGCTCAGGCTGGCGCAGCCTGGCTACTCGGCGGCGCCATTGGATCGTGAGGGCGGGGCCGGAGAGGCTGCGGGAACGGTCCGGCAGCTCCCCGGCGCCGCAAAGCCGGAAGGCCGCCCACCAGTTGGTGGACGGCCTGCTCGGTCGGTGCCGGGGTGGCAGTGCCGGGCCCCCGGTGGTGTCAGACCCGCGGTGGTGTCAGACCCCGCCCTCGCTCCGCACCTGGTCAAGCACCTCGGGCAGCGCCCGCAGGAACGCCGTCACCTCGTCCTCGCCGACGATCAGCGGCGGGGCGAGCCGGATGGTGTCCGGCAGGGCGGCGTTCACGAGGAGCCCCGCGTCCTGGGCGGCCTGCTGCACGCGCACGGCACAGGGCTCGGCGAGGACGATGCCGAGCAGCAGACCGGCGCCGCGGACCCGGTCGACCAGCGGGTGCCCGAGCGCCTCGATGCCCCGCCGCAGCGTCTCGCCCTGCCGCTTGACGTGGTCGAGGAGCCCGTCGCCGTGGATCGTGTCGAGCACCGCGAGCGCGGCGGCACAGGAGACGGGGTTGCCGCCGAAGGTCGTGCCGTGCGCGCCGGGCGACATCAGCTCGGCGGCCGGGCCGAACGCGAGCGTCGCACCGATGGGCATGCCGCCGCCGAGGCCCTTGGCGAGGGTGAGGACGTCCGGCTCGACGCCGTGCGCCTGGTGCTCGAACCAGTGGCCGGTGCGGCCGATGCCGGTCTGCACCTCGTCGAGGACGAGCAGCGCTCCGGCGGCCCGGGTGATCTCGCGGGCCGCGGCCAGATAGCCGGGCGGCGGTACGACCACGCCGTTCTCGCCCTGGATCGGCTCGATGACGACGAGCGCGGTGTCCTCGTCGACGGCGGCGCGCAGCGCGTCGGCGTCGCCGAACGGCACATGCGTGACGTCACCGGGCAGCGGCTCGAACGCGGCGCGCTTCGCGGGCTGGCCGGTGAGGGCGAGGGAGCCCATGGTGCGGCCGTGGAAGGCGCCCTCGGCGGCGACCATGCGGCGGCGGCCGGTCAGGCGGCCGATCTTGAAGGCCGCCTCGTTGGCCTCCGCCCCGGAGTTGGAGAAGAAGGCCCGCCCGGAGCGCCCGGTCAGGCGCAGCAGGCGCTCGGCGAGCCGCACCGGCGGCTCGGCGATGAACAGGTTCGAGACATGGCCGAGCCTGCCGACCTGCTCGCTGACGGCGCGGACGACGGCGGGGTGCGCGGTACCGAGGGAGTTGACGGCGATGCCGCCGAGGAAGTCGAGGTACTTCTTGCCGTCGGCGTCCCAGAAGGCGGCGCCCTCGCCGCGCACCAACGGCACCCTCGGCGTGCCGTAGTTGTCCATCAGCGACGCCTGCCAGCGCTCGGTGAGCTTGGTGTTCCCGCGCTCCCCCACGGCGTCGCCCGTGACGCCGGTGTCCCTCGTTGGCTCGTTCATCCCATCCCCTCCGTGCCGGGCACGCTCATCGCGCCCTCTCCTCGACGGCCCCGCTCATCGCAGATCGTCCTCGATGTCCGGCATGACCAGCGTGCCGATCTCCTCGCGCGTGAACATCTCGAGCAGCACCGAGTGCTGGACCCGTCCGTCGATGACGCGCGCGCTGCCCACGCCGTTGCGGACCGCGTGCAGGCAGCCTGCCATCTTGGGGACCATGCCGTCGGCCAGCTCCGGAAGGATCTTCTCCAGTTCGCTGGCGCTGAGCCTGCTGATGACCTCGTCGCTGTGCGGCCAGTCCGCGTACAGGCCCTCGACGTCGGTGAGGAACACCAGCGTGTGGGCGTTCAGGGAGGCGGCGATCGCGGCGGCGGCGGTGTCGGCGTTCACGTTGTAGACGTGGTCGTCGTCGACGCTGCGGGCCACCGGCGAGATGACCGGGATACGGCCGTCCGCGAGCAGCGCCTCGACGGCGCCGGGGTCCACCCCGGCTATCTCGCCGACGCGGCCGATGTCGACCTTCTCGCCGTCCTCGTTCTCGGGCCAGTGCTTGGTCGCGGTGATGGTGTCCGCGTCCTCGCCGGTGAGGCCCACGGCGAGCGGGCCGTGCTGGTTGATGAGGCCGACGAGCTCACGCTGCACCTGTCCTGCGAGCACCATCCGGACCACGTTCATGGCCTCGGGCGAGGTGACCCTGAGGCCCGCCTTGAACTCGCTGTCGATGTGGTGGAGTTTCAGGGCGGCGCTGATCTGCGGGCCGCCGCCGTGGACGACGACCGGCTTGAGCCCGGCGTGCCGCAGGAAGACGACGTCGTGGGCGAAGGCCGCCTTCAGCTCGTCGTCGATCATGGCGTTGCCGCCGAACTTGATGACGCAGATCTTGCCCTGGTGGCGGTTGAGCCACGGCAGCGCGTCCATCACGGACTGCGCCTTGACCAGTGCGGGGTGCTCCTGCGTGCTGATCCTCATGACGAGTACGCGCTGTTCTCGTGGACGTACTCGGACGTCAGGTCATTGGCCCACAGCGTGGCGCGCTCGGCACCCGCCGCCAGGTCCGCGGTGATGACGACCTCACGGCCGGACATGTCGACCGCGGTCCGGTCGGCGCCGATCGAGCCGTCCTTGCAGACCCAGACGCCGTTGATGGCGACGTTCAGCCGGTCCGGCTCGAAGGACGCGGACGTGGTCCCGATGGCGGAGAGCACGCGGCCCCAGTTCGGGTCCTCGCCGTGGATGGCGCACTTGAGGAGGTTGTTGCGGGCGATGGAACGCCCGGCCTCCACCGCGTCGTCCTCGGTGGCCGCGTTCACGACGTCGATGCGGATGTCTTTCGAGGAGCCCTCGGCGTCGCCGATGAGCTGGCGGGCCAGGTCGTCGCAGACGGTGCGGACGGCCTCGGCGAACTCCGCGTACTCCGGGGTCGCCCCGGAGGCGCCGGAGGCGAGCAGGAGCACGGTGTCGTTCGTGGACATGCAGCCGTCGGAGTCGACGCGGTCGAAGGTCACGCGGGTCGCCGCGCGCAACGCCTTGTCCAGGACGTCGTTCTCCAGGTCGGCGTCGGTGGTGAGGACGACAAGCATCGTGGCGAGGCCGGGGGCGAGCATGCCCGCGCCCTTGGCCATGCCGCCGACCGTCCAGCCCTCGCCCTCGACGACCGAGGTCTTGTGCACGCTGTCCGTCGTCTTGATGGCGACGGCGGCCTTCTCGCCGCCGTCCGCAGAGAGTGCGGCGACCGCGCTCTCGACGCCGGGCAGGAGCTTGTCCATCGGGAGCCGGACACCGATGAGGCCGGTGGAGGCCACGGCGACCTCGCCCGCGCGGTGCCCGTCGAGGCTCGCCGCGACCTTCTCGGCGGTCGCCCGGGTGTCCTGGAAGCCGGCCGGACCGGTGCAGGCGTTGGCGCCACCGGAGTTGAGGATGACGGCGCTGACCGCGCCCACCCTCAGGACCTGTTCACTCCACACCACGGGGGCGGCCTTCACCCGATTCGAGGTGAAGACGCCGGCCGCCGACCGGCGCGGGCCGTTGTTCACGACCAGGGCCACATCCGGATTTCCGCTGCTCTTTATTCCGGCCGCGACGCCCGCGGCCGAAAAACCTTGTGCTGCCGTGACGCTCATGGCTCTACTACTCCTATAGTGGAAGTTCCCAGTTTCCCGGGAAGGCCGAGGGGGACCACCGACAATGACATGACCCGAGCCGCCCCATTCCTCGATTCTGGCGACTGGGTGCCGTGATTCCACAACTCCCCGCCTGCCCTTTCCTATTGAACGCCCCACATCGCTGATCTGGCAGTTCATCGATGTGTCACCGGCGCTGCCGGGCGTGACGGCCCGACAACCCGCAACAAACTACAGGCAATTCAGGCTTTCGGCACCGGGCTGTCCTGTCCACGGGACAGCGGGCCTCCGGGGCCGACCGTGCCGGGAACCTTATGCATGGCCCGTGAGGACCGCCGGAGAACCAACCGAGTAGGTTCGGGAGCGCACTTCGCGGTCACGCGGGAACCACGACAGGCCCGAAATTTTTCACGGAATTTTGATCCGGTCGCCGTGAATACTTCACGGGACCATCGCGGAGCCCCCCGTCTATACCGACAATTCGTCGGCGAGCAGCGGGGTCTGGACGCCGGGCTTGCCCGCGGCCGACAATGACGAGGCTGGTGGACTGTGTCCGCCGGCACCTGGAACGAACGGCTTCCGCCGGGAAGCCATCGTGTACGGCTTGAAATGGAGTGGACATGAGCAGCAACCCGTTCGACGACGCGGATGGCCAGTTCTACGTCTTGGTGAACGACGAGGAGCAGCACTCCCTGTGGCCGTCGTTCACCGAGGTCCCCGCCGGCTGGCGGGTGGCGTTCGGCGAGGCCGGCCGCCAGGAGTGCCTGGACTACGTGGAGCAGAACTGGACCGACCTGCGGCCCAAGAGCCTGCGCGACGCGATGGCCGCCGACCAGGCCGCGTAAGGCCGTGCGGCGGGTGCGCTCCTGAGCGACGCCGATAAGCCGTGAAGGGGCGGGGGGGGGGGGGGGGGGGGGGGGGGGGGGGGGCGGGGGTGGGGGGGGGGGGGGTTGGGTTTCTCCCAGTCGCTCTCTTT
>NZ_JBVIXA010000007.1:14442-80274 GCF_055594065.1 Streptomyces sp. NPDC040610
GTGAAAGGAGGGGGGGGGGGGGGGGGGGGGGGGGGGGTGGTTGGGGGGAGGGGGGGGGGGGGGGGGGGGGGGGCGTGGGGGGGGAACCCCCCCTTCCCCCCGCCCCTTCATGCGTACGCGGCCCGTGCGCACACGCTCGGCCCGCTCGGCCCACGCGCGCATGCGAACGGCCCGTCGGTGGGGGCCGACGGGCCGTCCGGAACAGGGGTGGCTCAGACCTTCTCGCCGACGCCGCGTCGCTCGACGATCGAGTCGGCGATCTCGCCGCTGCGCACGGCGATGTTCGACAGCAGGGACGACGTCAGACCGTGCGTGTGCTCGGTGCCGCCCTGGAGGTAGATGCCACAGGACAGGTCGCCGGTGGTGACGACGCGGTAGTCGCGCTCCACCTGGTGGCGGCCCTCGTCGTCGCGCAGGCAGAAGCCGTCGAGGTCGCCGAGCAGGCGGGTGGCGTCCATCGTGGCGTAGCCGGTCGCGAAGACGAGCGCGTCGACGTCCATCTCCTGCTCGGTCTCGCCGTCCAGGAGCGAGTGCAGGACGACACGCGTGTCGTTGCCGGAGCGCTTCACTTCCTTGACCCGGGTGAGGTTCAGGAAGTGCAGCCGCTGCGCGCCCGCGACCTCCTCCTCGTAGGAGCGGCGGAACAGCTCCCGGATCACGTCGTCGTCGACGACGGAGTAGTTGGTGTTCTTGTGGTACCGCCAGAACGCGTCCCGCGTCTTCTCGGTGCCGAAGTAGTAGTGGTCGACGGCGGTGGGGTCGAAGACCTGGTTGGCGAAGGGCGTGTCGTCCGCGACGGAGTAGCCGTAGCTGGGCAGGATCGCCGAGACCTGGGCCTGCGGGAGCATGTCGTGCAGGTACTTGGTGATCTCGGCGGCGCTCTGGCCGGCGCCGACGACCGCGACGTTCTTCAGCTCCTCGGGCTTCATCCGGCTGTACTTCGCCAGGAACTCCGAGCTGTGCCACACCCGCTCGTCGCGCTCCATGCCGTCGGGCATGCGCGGCACGAGGCCGGTGGAGACGGTGATGTTGCGGGCCTTCACCACACGCGTCGCGCCACCGGCGGTGTCGCGGACGACGACCTCGAGGACCTGCTCGTCGGCGGTGGACTCCGCCGCCAGGCGGATCTCGGTGACCTCGGAGTTGTACGAGACGCGGTCGCGGAAGCTCGCCTCCGCCCACTCCAGGTACTGGTGGAACTCCTGGCGGGTCGGGAAGAAGTCCTGGTTGTTCACGAACTGGACCAGGCGGTCCGAGTCGTGGAGGTAGGACACGAAGCTGTAGCGCGACAGCGGATTGCGGAAGGTCGCCAGGTCCTTCAGGAACGAGATCTGCATCGTCGCCTGCGGAAGCAGCATGTTGCGGTGCCACCCGAAAGCGGCCTGCCGCTCGAAGAACGCAGCTGTGATCGGCCGATCCGAGGAATTTGACTCGTGTTCCTCCAGGGCGATGGCGAGGGACAGGTTGGACGGGCCGAACCCGATTCCAACGATGTCGTATATCTCGTTTTCACGCGTACCCATAGATATTCTCCCGCTGATGTAGCTTCGACTGGGACTTCCGCAGCTGCGACGACGGCATTGCGGTTATCCAAGAGGACCTTGGTCGGAAATGCTGCGGTCGGAAATGCTGCCAACTCTCGTCTGACGTGCGGCTGATGGTCTCGAACATCTCGACCGGTGGTCCGGGAGACACGCATTAAGTATTGCGCTGGAGAACACCGCCACGCCAACTTAGAGGGGCCGGACGGACCTTTCAAGAGGCCCCGGCCGCACCGTCTGCCGGGCACTGCTGTCCTGCCGACAGGACAGCCGTGTCGGCTCGTCCACAATTCTGGTTGTGCCCTCTCAAAGCGCTGGTAGCGTCGGCGACTTGGCACCATACCGTGAGTGAGATTAGCGAAAGGGTGAACTCCGGATGTTCGTTCCCAGTCAGTACCGTCAGCCGGACAGTTCGTGGATGCTGGATCTGATCCGCGGCAATCCGTTGGCGCTCTTTGTGAGCAACGGCAGTCCCGAAGCGGGACCGTTCGCCACGCATCTGCCGGTGATTCAGGATCCGGAGTGGACCGGTGAATGGTCGGACGACCTCTCGGGCGGCCGGCTGCTCGGACACATGAACCGGGCGAACCCGCACTGGAAGGCGCTCGAGTCGGGCAGCGTGAACCTCCTGACGTTCACCGGCCCGCACGGCTATGTGTCGCCGACGGTCTACCAGGTGACCCCGGCCGCGCCGACGTGGAACTTCACCTCGGTGCACGTCCACGGTGTCGTCGAGAAGATCGAGGGCATCGAGAACACCCTGGAGGTGGTGAAGTCCACCGTGCGCACCTACGAGGGCGCCTTCGGCGACGGCTGGGACATGTCGGAATCACTCGACTATTTCCGGAAGATCGTGCCCGCCGTCGGCGCGTTCCGCATCAAGGTGACGGGCGCCGAGGGCATGTTCAAGCTCAGCCAGGAGCAGCCGGACGAGGTCCAGGACCGCGTACGGGACTCCTTCGGCGGCCGTAAGTGCACCCGCCACCAGGCGACGGCTCAGCTCATGAGCAAGCTGCCGTAGCCCTTCCGCGCTCCGGCCAGTACTTCTTCATCGGCACTTCCTCATCAGCCATGGATCGCACGGCCGTTCCGCTGCCGCGGACCGTTCGACGGACCCCACACACCCTTCTCGCTCACGGGAGTTCGGGGCCCGCCGTTCAGTCCGCGGCAGCGGCTCGGCGTATCCGCGCCGACACGTGCCGACGCGCAGGAGCCCGCACTCCCTCTCCGGAGTACGGGTCCTGCGCGTCGTATATACGTCCGCCGAGGTCAACTGCCCTGATCTCGGCGGACGTTGGCCATGTCACGCGTGATCGCGCCATGGCGCCCCGGGTGTCAGGCGCTGATTCCGGCCTGCTCCCGCTGGGCCGCCTCGTCCTCGACGAGCGCACGCTCGGCGGCGTTGTCGAGCGTCGCGAGCACCCACTGCTCGAAGTCGATGCCGGACTGCTCCGCGGCCTTGTGCCACCACTGGAGCCTGCTGCCGGGAACGGCGAGCCGCCGCATCGTCTCGGGCGTCTGGGTTCCGTCGCGCGCCTCGTCCTCACGGGCGACGCGGATGGCGCTGCGCAGCTGCTTGGTCGTCCACTGCATCTGCTCGGCCCGGTCGAGCCACAGCTCCTGCTCGTCGATCGGCAGCGAGGCGAGCTCCGCGTGGTGCTGGAAGCTCAGCGCCGCGCGTCGACGGCTGAAGTCGAAGCGCCGTGACACCCACGCGTAGTTGCGCAGGGTCTGGTACTGGAGTCCGGCGGCGCGAATGCCGCGCTGGTAGCGGTCGGTGTAGTGGTCCTTGCCGTATACCAGCCAGTCCCCGAGCCACCAGGAAGAGGAGTTGACGATTCCGGAGAGCTGGCGGCCGGCCCGCTCCCAGTCCTCGAAGGTGAGACCGGCCGGCATCTGCAGGCCCACCTTCGTCGTCAACACCTGGCCACGACGCTCGTCCACTGCTGCTCTTCGCTGCCGCGGCACCGCGCTCGCGTTTCGGCGGAAGAGCACAACCTTCGAATCCTCGAGGTCGCTGACCTGGTTCGTCATCATGCCTCCATGTGAAAGAACATCGAACGAACGCGGGCACGACGGTCCGCGTCCGAACAGGAAAAAGCCATGCGGGTATGGCAGCCGTGTCCTGACCCGAACGGGTCGGAAGCCTTCGCGCATCGCGAGGCACAGGCTGGCCAATCAATCACAGCCGATCGGCCGGATGAGGGCTCTCGCAAGCCACTCGCCGAGTCGGGTCGTCAGAGTTCCGTCAACTCATTGCTGGATCCGTCGGCGTGGCACGTGCGTGTACGCCGTCGGGCCGCCCTCACCGCTCGAGGGGGCCGCCGGCACAGAGCACAGGCAGGTCCGGCCGTTCGGCGCATCCCTCAGGACTGCGCGGAAGGCATTCAGTCGGCATGTGTGTGGATTCGTACATCAACTACTCGCCCCGTTCAACTACTCGCCCCGTTCGCCTCGACCACGACCTCCGCGTCCTCGGGACGACCGACGTGTCCCCCATCGGTACCGATGACCCGGTTTCGCAGTGGTCTCTTCCAAAGGCCTACCCGAGTAGAACCCGACACCTGTTGGAGATTCAAGGAAGAGGCAGTCGCTCGTCGCGACTTTTCGAAGTTCGAACAAGATAGCCCAGCATCGCTATGCCTGTCCTGGTGTGACGCAGCTCTCTCAGGACTCGGGCAGCGGGGGCTTTACCGATCAACTTCCGCCACTAGCGACAGGAATTGAGCCAACTGTAGCGCGAAGCGAAACAGTTGCAGACGAGAAGGGGACGTACAGAAGGCGGGGGTCCTTCGTTGAGTTAGCGAGCCGGATTCGGGGCAAACGGTGATGGTCCGTCACCATTGGCGCCTATTAGCCGAATCCCAGGGCCGCTAGCGAACCCTAGCATTTTCCATACGGGCTCTTAACGCGAGTATCGGCCACGCTCCCGGCGATGTGGCCGAAGAGCGCCGCCTGCGGCATGTCACCTTCCGGTTATGCGGAGTTCGGCCCACCGGGGCGAGGGTGGAGGTACACGCGGAGAGTCGCGGTGTGAGCGGAGGAGAGGACGGGGCGCGACGGGCGTACCGGAAACGCCCCGGGGTCCGGGTGGAACGCCCCCCGGAATGGCACGCTCCAGCGGCACGAGAACCCGGAAGCTGGAATTCCTGATCCTCTTCACGGAAACAGCCCGCCCGTTGGCACCGCGTCGGAGCCTGAACCGGAGAGGAAGAGTCCGCCCCCGCGGCCCGCGCGGACAGAGGGCGCGAACCCGGTTTGCTGCCGTGGTTGCCACATCAGTCACGCCCGCAGCAAGATGGTGCGACGCGCTCCCGGATCCTAGACTCGACGCTCGGCAGCTGCCGCTCAGGGACGTCCGGGAGGGATCGCAGCATGGTTGTGCCCTGCGCATTGCCCACATCGACTCCGGGCAGCGAGGTGCCCGAAACCCAGCTCGCCTCACCTTTCAGCGACTTCACCGACCAGGTCTTCCAGAATCTGCGCCGCGCCGATCAGCGCAGGTGGGCGGGGGCCTATTTGGCGGGGCTGCTCATCACTCCCGGGAAGAAATCCGTACGCCGTCTCGCCGGAGCCGTCTCGGCCTCCCCCACCGCGGTGCAGTCCCTGCGCCAGTTCGTGAGCCTGAGCCCCTGGGACTGGGACCCCGTCATGGAGGAGCTCACCGGCTGGGCCGAGAACCACGGCCGCGTCTCCACCTGGGCGATCGGCCGCGCGGTCCTGCCCAAGCGCGGCGACCGGTCCGTGGGCGTGCACCGCTACTTCGACCCGGTCTCCGGCCGCACCCTCAACTGCCAGCTGGGGCTCGGCGCCTTCCTCGGCATCGACGCCCTGCACGTCCCGGTCGACTGGCGGCTGCTGCTCCCCGCGCCCTGGACCGAGGACGCCCAGCTGCGACGGCGCGCGCGCATACCCGAGGACGTCTGCCACCGCCCGCTGTGGGCCCAGGCCCTGGACCTGGTCGACACCCTGGAGGCCCGCACCGCGCCCACGTCCGCGCCGGTCGTCGCCGATATGAGCGACGACCCCGACGTGGCGCTCTTCCTGCGCGGACTCAGTCAGCGGGCCCGGGACTTCGTGGTCGCCGTGCCCCAGCACCTGAAGGTCCTGCCCGTCGGCGACCGGACGCCCGGCGCCTCGGAGCCGGTGAGCGCGCGGGGCCATGTCTCCTCGGGAAACACCGACTCCGTCCTCGTCACCGCGCCCGACGGCCGCAGGCAGCACACCCGCGTCCGGTCCGTCCTCGTGCGGCTGCCCGGGGCAAGGCCGGGTGCGACGCCTGAATATCCCTATCGACTATTCACGGAAGTGCTCCCGGAAAGCCGCCCGGGATCCATGTGGCTCACCAGCCTGACGCATCAGCCACTCGACAACGTTGCCTCGCTCGCCACCCATCGGAGCCGGACCACCACGGCGGTCGCGGGCATGGAACGCCACTTCGGCCTCCTGGACTTCGAGGGCCGTTCCTTTCCGGGCTGGTATCACCACATGACGCTGGTTTCCGCGGCCTACACGTATCAGCGGCTCACGCACCGGCCCGTTCCGCGACATCTGCCGTGCTGTCCCGCGCCCCTTCCCCGAAACCATCGGCAACGGCTCCACTTGGTCTGACGACCGCACCGGATTGACCCATATTCAGGATGCGTCTGGCATATTCACGGCAGCTTCATGACAGTCGCGTGGCAGTCGTACGGCAGTCACATGGCAGCCGTACGGCAGCCGCGGTGAAACTGATTCCCTTGCCCCGTAAGCGAATTGACGCAATTGACTATGAGTCAGCCGCGCATACCGCTTTCCACGGGGCACGGCTCGCCTAGAATTGCGGCGCGCAGTCTCCGGCGTGCGCGCCGGAAGGGTGCGGCCCTGGAGACCGCCGGGGGAGGTCGGTCTCCAGGGCCGCGGGATCGGTACCGGCGTGCGGCAGCGCGCCGGCCCGAAGCCTGTGGCCGCTGTGCGGCTAGTTCACCCAGCCCGTGTAGCGCTGGGAGCTTCCCGGAGCGGCGCGCGGCACACGCCGCTCCGCGCGGCGGCCGCGCTCGTCGAACTCCAGCATCGCGGAGACCGCGCGAACCAGCCACGCGTTGACGGACAGCCGCTCGCGCCCGGCGGCCTCCTCGATCCGGGTCTTGAGGTGCTCGGGCGGTCGGAAGTTGATGCGGGAGGTCGCACCTTCCTCCCCGTTCACCGTCACTGGCGCCAGTGACACCAGTGTTGGCGCCACCCCGGGGTGCGGGTGGTCGAAGTCGTGGTCCACCTCGTCGTCGAACGGCTGCTCCTGCGGGGGCGCCGTCACGACGAACGTGGGGTCCAGACCCCGCAGGCGTATCTCGACCGAACCGGGGGCCAGGTCGCGGGTGATCTCGTCCGCGGCGGCCGACAGCGCGTCAAGAAGCGTCAGACGGACAGCGGAAGCCAGCGGCGCGACGAGACGTTCGGCGAGTTCTCGCGTCTCCTCGTCACCCGCCTCCACTGCGACCGAGAGCTCCTGGCGCAGGTTGTCGACGTACCGCGTGAGTTCCATGGCGCCATCGTCGCACCATTATGGCGCCACGCGCAAGCTTTCGAGGCATCACTCTCGCGACTTTTGGCACCGCGTGCTGCCGCCGGCCCCGGACAGCTGTTTCCGGTCAGCCCCCACCGCCCCCGACCGGCCGCGCCGCAGCGCCAACCCGTGGCGGGAATGAGGCATGTGACTTACGCTCGCCGCCCCAGGCGCACCACACTGGACCTCCACACCCAAGGGCCGGTACGCGACGAGGAGTTGGTGAGATGTCCACGCAGTCCCCCGCGGGATCCGACCGGGCGACCAGGGAAGTGATCGACGCCTATCTGGCCCGGCTCGCGGAGCGGGACCTGGACGGGGCCGTGCGGCTGTTCTCCGAGTCCGCGGAGTGGGTCGCGCCGGGCTCGCCGGACGTGCCGTGGTCGGGGAACCGGACCGGGCGGGCGGGGGTCACGGAGTTCTTCGCCACCCTGCACGCGTATCTGCAGCCCGAGGAGTTCACCGTCACGCACATCGTCGTCGACGGCGAGCAGGGCGTGATCCTCGGCCACCTGCGCGACACCGTCAAGGCCACCGGCGCCCCGCTCACCACGCCCTTCGCCGCCCACCTCACGGTGGTCGGCGGCGAGGTCACGCGCTACCACCTGTTCGAGGACACCTACGCACTGCACCGCGCCGCGACCGGCGGCTGACCGACCCGCGAAGAGAGGCACGCCACATGACCCCCCATGACCGCATGCCGTCCCATCCGGTGGTGAGCGCCTTCGTGGACGCGGTCAACGCCCAGGACCCGGCGGCCCTGTGGGCCGTGCTCGCCGCGGACGCCACCGTGATCGACGTGGGAACCGAACGCGACCTCGGCGCGTGGGTGGAACGTGAGCTGTTCTCGTCCCACGCCCGGATGGAGGTGGTGCGGGAGTCGTCCGACGGTCTGTCGGTCACGGCCCGCTTCCACAACGACATCTGGGGCGACATCGACACCGCGTGGGAGTTCTCGGTGTCCGAGGGCGTCATCCGGCGGTTCGTCGCCGGGCCCGCCTGAGCGGTCGGCCCGGCGGGAGACCGGGCGGGCCGTCGAACAGACCACGACCAGGCCGTCCCACCGGTCCATGACCGGCCCGCCCAGCGGGCCGCGGAACGACGGGACGACGACGCACAGGGAAGCCGAGGGAATCGAGGCAATGGCGTGAGCCGCACCCCCGGGCCCGAGGTGGAGCAGGCACCGAAGGAGTCGGTGCGGATCCGCCTGCTTGGCCCGGTGAGCGTGGAGGTCCGGGGTCGTCACGTCGGCCTCGGGCCGCAGCAGCGCGCACTCCTCGCGGCCCTCGCCCTCGCCCGCGGCCACCCCGTCAGCACGTCCCGGCTCGCCGAACTCCTGTGGGAGGGCGAGGCGCCGGACGGCGCGGTGAGCGCCCTGCGCACCCACGTCCTGCATCTGCGCCGCATCCTGGAGCCGGGGCGGCGGGCCACCTCCGGGTTCGAGGTCCTGGTCAGCGCGGGCGCCCGCAGCAACACCAGCTACACCCTCCAGGTGTCCGACGAGCAGGTCGACGCCCTGCGCTTCGTCCACCTCACCGACCAGGCCCGCAAGGCCGCCGCCGACGGCGACGCCGACGCCGTGGTCGCGCTGCTCGACGAGGCCCTGTCCCTGTGGACCGGACCGGCCCTCGAAGGCGTCAGCGACCGCAGCTTCGCGCTCGCCGAGGCCGAACGCTTGCAGGAGCTGCGGCTCGTGGCCCGCGAGGACCGCATCGACGCGCTGATCGAGCTGGGCCACTACGAGGAGTCGGTGGCCGAACTGACCACGCTCGTCAGCGAGTTCCCGCTGCGGGAGCGGCTGCGCTGCCAGCTGATGCTGGCGCTGCACCGCTCCGGCAGGCAGGCGGAGGCCCTCGCCTCGTACCGCGACTTCTACCAGCTGCTCGACGCGGAGGTGGGCATCGAGCCCGGCCGCCCGCTCAAGGAACTCCACCAGCGCGTCCTCTCCGGCGATCCCGCGCTCGCCCCCGGCGGCGCCCCCGTCGCCCCGGCTCCGCCCCCCGCCCGGCCGGTGCCGCGTCAACTCCCGCCCGACGTCGCCAGTTTCACCGGCCGCTCGGACTATCTGCGCCAGCTCGACACCCTCCTCGCCCGGCACCACGCGGGCCCGGGACAGACGCTGGTGATCTCCTCCGTGTCGGGCATGGCGGGCGTCGGCAAGACCACCCTCGCGCTGCACTGGATGCACCGGGTGGCCGACCGCTTCCCCGACGGACAGCTGTACGCGAATCTGCGCGGCCATGCCCAGGAGGGGCCGACGACGGCCGACGAGGCGCTGGGGCAGCTGCTTCGGGCGCTCGGGGTCGGTACCGGGCATCTGCCGGAGAGCACCGACGAGAAGGCGGCGCTGTACCGCTCGCTGCTCGCGGGCCGGCGCATGCTGATCCTCCTCGACGACGCGGCCGGTCTCGCGCAGGTGCGCCCGCTCCTGCCCGGCTCGCCGACCTGCTTCGTCGTCGTCACCAGCCGCAACGACCTGCGGGGCCTGACCGCCTTCCACGACGCCCACCGGGTGAGCCTGAGCGTCTTCGGTGAGGAGGAGGCCCTCGCCCTGCTCTCCCGCGTCATCGGCGCGGACCGGGTGCGGCACGAGCCGGAGGCCGCCGCCGAGGCCGTCCGGCTGTGCGGGCTGCTTCCGCTGGCCGTGCGGATCGTCGCGGCCCATCTGATCGGCGACCGGCATCCGCCGATCGAGGAGGTCGTGCGGCGGCTGCGCGGCGGCGACCGGCTGCGGGAGCTGACCCTGGACCAGGAGGAGCACACCGGCGTACGCGGTGTGCTCGCCCTGTCGTACCGGTCGCTGCCCGCCGCCGAGCAGGAGCTCCTGCGGCTGCTCGCGCTCGCCCCGGGCCCCGGGATCTCCGCCCCGGCCGCCGCCGCCCTCGCCGGGACCGACCTGCCCGCCACCGCCCGGCTCCTTGACCAGCTGGTCGCCCGCAGCCTGCTGGAGAGCCACCAGCCGGGCCACTTCCAACTGCACGCCCTCGTCGGCCTGTTCGCCCAGGAGCGGGCCCGGGCCGAGGACAGCCCCGCCGCCCGCGAGCGCGCCGTCGGCCGCCTGCTCACCTGGTACCTGGCCACCGCCGAGCAGGCCGCCCACCTGCTGTACGGCACCTTCTACTCCTGGTACGCGGCCGACCCGCCGGAGCCCGACGGCTCCCCCACGGCTCCGCTGGCCTTCACCTCCACCACCGAGGCGCTGGCGTGGCTCGACGACGAGCGGACCGCGCTGCTCGCCTGCACCCGGCACGCCGTCCGCCACGGGCCGCGCTCCTTCGCCTGGAAGTCGGCGCTCGCCCTGCACGGGCACCTCATGGAGCACGGGCGCCGCACGGACTGGCTGCGGGCCGCGCACGCCGGGCTGCGGGCCGCCGAGGCCGCGCACGACGACCACGCGCGGGCGGTGATGCACTGGAGCATGTGCTACGTGCTGTGGGAACTGGCCCGGCACGACGAGGCGCTGTGGCACAGCGCGCACGCGGAGAGCCTGTTCGCGCGGAGCGGGCAGCCCGTGGAGACCGCGGGAGCGGTGCTGGGGCTCGCCGCCTCGCACCGCGAGCGCGGCGCCCTCGACCAGGCCGCCCGCGACGCCGAGCGGGCCCTCGCCCTCTACGCCGCCGGAGGCCAGCCCGCCGGGGAGGCCTGGGCGCTGTGCCTGCTCGGCTTCGTCCGCCTCGACCAGGGCCGACTCGCCGTCGCCCACCGGCACTTCAGCACGGGCCGGGCCCGCGCCGAGGCGTCGCAGGACCAGCACACGGTGATGCTGTCCTTGTGGGGGCTCGGCGCCGTCGAGCACGCGCTCGGCGCGGCGGAAGAGGCGCAGCGCCTGCTCACCCGGGCCCTCGCCGCGGACGGCAGGCTGCTGTTCACCTACGCGGCGGAGGGCGCCCTCAACGCCCTCGCGGTGGCGTGCCGGGACGCCGGGGATCCCCGGCTCGCCCTCAAGTACGCCGTCGACGCGCTCGGCGTCACGCACCGCACCCATCGGCGGCTCGTGGAGCCGGAGGCCCTCACCACCATCGGCACGGTGCTGCTGCGCCTCGACGACGCGCCCGGCGCCCTCGACCACCACGGCCGCGCCCTGGAGGCGGCGCGCGCGGCAGGCTGCCGCCGGGCCGAGGCCGGGGCGCTCGTGGGCCTCGCGGCCGTGCACCGGCACCTGGGCGAGTACGGCGAGGCGCTCGCGTGCACCCGGCGGGCTCTGGCCACGGCCCGGCAGGCCGGGCTGCGGCTCGTCGAGGCCGAGGCGCGGGCGGAGCTGGCGCTGGTGCATCTGGCGCTCGGTCAGCACGCCCGGGCGGCGCGGGCCGTGGAGCGGTCCCTGCGGCTCTGCCGGGCCGCCGGTCACCGGCCGGGGATCGTCCGCGCCCTGGAGGTGGCGGCCGTCGTGCGGCGCGCGGACCCCGGGCTCAGCTCAGCGCCCGTACCCCCGCGGTGACCGCGGCGGCCACCAGGATCACCAGCGGTACGGGGGCCTTGAGCCGCCAGGCGACCAGGGCCCCGGCGAAGCCGGCGAGCCGGGCGTCGAAGGTCATGCCGTGCGCGCCCGCCGCGCCCACGAGCTGGGTGACGACGAGGACGGCGAGCAGCGCGGGCGTCAGGTACTCGACGAACCGCGGGAACCACGCGGGCAGTTCGCGGTCACCCAGCACCAGGGAGCCCGCGCCCTTGATGAGGAAGGTGGTCGCCACCAGGGCGCCGACGACGATCCACGGGTCGCTGCTCATCGGGCCCTCCTGAGCGCGCGGCCGGGGCTCGGCCGCTCGGGGCGGACAGGGGTGCGGGGTCGCGTCATCGGGACCGCCACGTCCACACGACGGCGACGACGCAGGCCACGGCGATGGCGGTGTCGGGCACGGCGACGGCGGTGAGGAGCGCGGCGCAGGCCGCCGCGGTGGCGGCCGCCGTGCGTTTGGGCGCGGTGCCGAGGTGCGGTGCGAGCAGCAGGAAGAACAGGACGGGCGAGACGGCGTCCAGGCCGTAGGTGAGGATGTCCACGGCCTTGAACGGGCCGATCGCGCCCAGCAGGGTGCCGAGGACCCAGCCGAGCCACAGCACCACCCCGGAGGACAGCAGGCGCACCCGGTCGAAGCGGCCGTCCGCGTCGCTGGCGATGGCCCAGGACTCCTCGATGACGAGCTGGGACTCGACCGCTCTGCGGGCCCGGCCGCCGCGCAGCGCGGGCAGGATGGCGAAGCCCATCACCAGGTAGCGCAGGTTCAGCAGGGTCCCTGCGACGGCCGCCGCGGCCCAGCCGCCGCCGTTGACGATCACCGAGACGGCGGCGAACTGCGAGGAGCCGACGAAGACCAGGCCGGACATGGAGGTCGCGGCGAGCGCGCCGAAGCCCGCGCCCTTGGCGAGGACGCCGAAGGAGATCCCGAAGGCGAAGATCGCGACGGTGAACGGCACGGCGGCCCTGGCCCCCGTGGCCCAGGCCGCGCGCCGCCCGTCCGCCGGGACCGGCCGGACGGGTTCGGCCCCGCGGTCCGTCATCCGCGCTCGCTCACCGCGGGGGCGGGGCGGCCGGGCGCCGGGCACCCCTCCTCGCCCCGCACGATCCGTCCGTACGCCGCCGCGAGCGCCGCCCCGACCGGGCCGAGGGGGAACCGCAGGGCGTCGACGGCGGTGACGGGCTGCACCTCGTACGCCGTGCCGGTGAGGAACACCTCGGTGGCGCGGGTCAGTTCGGAGGGCGGCAGGTGGCGTTCGACGACGGAGAGTCCCCGGTCGCGGGCGATGTCGATGACGGTACGGCGGGTGATGCCGTCCAGGACGCACTCCGGGGGCGGGGTGTGCAGCTCCCCCGCGATCACCAGGAACAGGTTGGCGCCGGTGGCCTCGGCGAGGCGGCCGCGGTGGTCGAGGAGCAGCGCGTCGTCGTGGCCCGCCGCCTCGGCCTCCTGTCCGGCGAGGGCGCCGAGGGCGTAGAGGGCGGCGGTCTTGGCGCTGACGGGCGCGGTGTCGGGGGCGGGGCGGCGCCAGCGCGAGGTGCGCAGGCGGATGCCGCGGGGTCCTTCGGTGAAGATCCGCGGCCAGGGCCAGGCGGCGATGGCGACGTGCACGCGGCTGTCCGGCGCGACCAGGCGCAGGGTGTCGCTGCCGCGCCAGGCGACGGGGCGTACATAGCCGTCGGTGAGGCCCGCGAGGGCGACGGTCTCGGCCGTGGCGGCCGCGAGCTCCGGGACGGACCAGGGCAGTTCGAAGCCCATCGTGCGGGCCGACGCGGCGAGCCGGGCGGTGTGTTCGTGGAGCTTGAAGACGCGGCCGCCGTAGGCCCGTTCGCCCTCGAAGACGCTGCCGCCGTAGTGCAGTCCGTGGCTGAGCACGTGCAGGCGGGCCTCGCGCCAGGGCACGAACACGCCGTCGCACCAGATGGCGCCGTCCCGGTCGTCGAGGGGCGCCGGGGCGGGCACGGGAGCGGCCCGGGTCATGTCGCGAAGCCCCGCTCGGCGTAGGGGAAGCCTTCGAGTTCGTTGACGGCGACGGTGTCGTCGCGGCGGGATGCGTAGTAGATGCGGACCTCGTCGATGAGTCCGGCGTCGTCGAAGCGGTAGACCTCCGCGCCGCGCAGCACCTTGCCCAGGCGGGGCTTGAAGGCGGTCCACTCGCAGACGGCGGTGCGGCTGTGCTCGTCGGCGTACACGGCGTCGACGGCCCAGTGCGAGTCGTTGGCCCGCACGTCGGCGCCCCAGCGCTCCACGATGGGGTCGATGCCGGGGACGGGCCCGGACATCCCCTGGGCGAGGTAGTGCACGACCCGCTCGGACACGCACTGGGCGAAGAGGTCGCGGTCGACCTTGTTGCACGCCTCGAAGTACTGCCGCACCGCGGCTTCCATCGCGGCCCGGTCCAGCGTGGCCCGCTCACGGCTTCCCATGGCTGCTCGCCCTCTCGTCAGTGTTCGTTCCTCAGGACACGGCCCGCCGCGCCCCGCTCACATCTCGCCCGGTGCGAACCGCAGCGGCGGCAAGGACGCGAGGTGCTCCCGTGCCCGCAGCAGCGTCCGCTGGTCGCCGGTGAAGGCGTAGCGGTCGCCGTCCGCGCCTTCGGGCAGCTGGGTGCGTACGAGGTCCTTGGCCGCCGCGCGGTACTCCGCCGGGGTGCCGACGGACGCTTCCATACCCTCGACCGCGTCGACCAATTCCCGCAGCCCGGCGAGGGCCCGGTCGAGGTCCAGGCGCAGCCGGCCGTCGCGGTCGGCGGTGAGGGCGTGGCGGGCGCGCAGCCAGGAGTAGAGGAAGACGCCGGTGCCCGCGTCGAAGTTGCGGACGGCGTGGGCGTCGAGGGGGTAACGGAACACGCGCTCCAGCAGGACCATGGCGATCTGCTCGTCGGCGTAGGGCACGGCGGGGTCCGTGTGGCAGGCAAGGACGGTCTTCGCGTCGACCTTCAGCTCTTCGAGGAGGCCGATGAACCAGTTCATCTTGAGTTTCACGTGCCGGTCGAGCGGCCAACTGCCCTGGTGGTGGAAGTAGTCGTGGAGATATCCCCACACGGCGCGGGCCTGGTAACACACTTCGGGGTCGAGTCCGGCGGAGTCCTGGGGCACGGATCGGGCGGTGAGCACGGACCGCGCGGACGGCAGGGCGAACGTCTCGTGAATCCGGCGGAATTTGTTGAAGAAGAAGAACGCGTAACTCTGTTCGGTGACTTTGTCGTGGGCGGCGACATTCTCGGGGAAGAAGACGATGCAGTTGCCCTGGGCGAACCCCGCGCTGCCCGCGAGCAGGACGGTGGCCTGGCAGTTGTTCTTGGGGTGCGGATAGTGGACGGCGAGTTCGGGCAGCCCGTCGGGTTCCTTGCGGCGGACGAGGAAGAACTCAAGGCGCCGACCGACCGGCGGGGCGCTGTTGGTGGTCTGGACGGGGGCGAGGAACGCCGCCCAGTCGCCGTCGGCGGGGGCGGTGAGGGCGTCGCGGCTGCGGGCGAAGTGCGGCGGCTCGTCCAGCCCGGCGGCCAGCCAGTCGTCGACGTCGGCGGCGAGCGCGTCGGCCTGGGCCGCGCGGCCGTGCCCGGCGAACCAGCGGACGCCCTCGTCCTTGATGGCGAGCAGTCGGCGGCGGTCGTCGGTGTCCGGGGCGGGGACGGTGCCGTCGTCGCGCTGGCGGGTGCGGAAGTCGTCGATCCGGGGCAGCAGCCCGTGGCCGAGGCGGGTGGCCTCGTCGAGCAGGTCGTCCCGGAGGCGGTACGCGGCGCGCGTGCCGGTCATCGGCCGGACTCCCGGACGTGGTGGACGGGCTCCCGTAGAAGGCGGGCGGGCTCCCTGAGGGGGCGGGCGGGCTCCCGCGAGGGGCGGGCCGGTTCCCGCACGTGGTGGACGGTGAAGACCATCGGCACCTCGCCGAAGCTGCGCACGACCCGCAGGCCGTGGGCCCGCGCGGCGACGACGGTGGTCACGCAGGCGTCGGCGAGGCCGTCGGCGCAGTCGATGGCGGCCTGGGCATTGCTGGTCACCAGCCGCCGTGCGCCGGCGTCCGGGACGAGCCCGGCCGGGGCGGGGTGGGTGGCCACGGTGCGGGGCTCGGCGCGCGCTCCGGGCGGGGCGGCGAGCACCATCTCGTGGGTGGGCCACAGGAAGCAGTCGACCATGCGGCAGGCGTGCAGGTTGCCGAAGACGAGGGTGTGCAGGTCGGGGTAGACGGCGCAGGCGAGCAGCGCGTGTTCTCCGGTCCTCGGCACGCTCTCCATGGCCTGTTCGAGGGAGGTGTGCAGGACGACCTGTCCGTCGTCGGCGCGCCCGCGCCCTTGGAGCCACACGTGGGCGGCGGTCTCCAGGTTGGTGCCGGTGGGGCCGAGGGTGTGCAGCCAGCGGATCTCGCTGATCGCCGATGACGGCGCCCACGGCTCCGGGGACGTCAGGGACTCCGGGGACGTCGGGGACTCCGGGGACGTCGGTGCCCCCGCCATCGGCCGGTGCACCGACTCGGGCTCCGTCCACGGCAGAGAAGCGACGCTCAATTGTTCCCCCGTCATCTTTTCCACTCCCTCTTGAATTTCTCCCGAAATTCTCCGGTCGTGATGGGGCAACGCCCGGAACGTGCGCCACCGGTTCAGCTTCGCGTCGGCGATCCTAGGCGGCCGCACCCCGCCCCGGCCAGGGCGTCCCGGGCCCATGGAGCCGATTCCCGTATTCTGGCCAATTCGGTCCGCCCGGCGTTACGAAATCCCGCCGACAAATCCCATCGGGCCGGGTGAAAATTACGCCGCTTTCATCGCCGCGGCAGCGGTTTCGCCGTACGCATCACGTCACGGCGACTGCAATACGGCGCCCTTTGTCCTGGACAGCGCCTCTGGGACAGCTCCTGGACAACGCCTCCCGATGGGCGCCTCCCGGCGGTGCTCAGGCGACGGCGGTGGGCAGCGTGGGCAGCCGCGTCCCGTACAGCCAGGCCTGGAACAGCTCGTCCACCGGGCCGTGCGCGTACCGCTCGACGTGGGCGGTGAACGTCTGTGTGCTGACCACGCCGTGCCGGTGGACCGTGGCCCACTCGCGCAGCATCCGGAAGAACGCGTCGTCGCCGAGGGCGCAGCGCACGGCGTGCACGGCGAGGCCGCCGCGTTCGTAGAGCCGGTCGTCGAACATGAGCTTGCGGCCGGGGTCGGCCAGCTTGAGGTCCTGCGGCTGCCCGGCGAGCAGCCGGTGGGCGGCGGCGGCGAGCTCCTGGGCGGCGCGCCCGCCGGAGCGCTCCGACCAGAGCCACTCCGCGTACTTGGCGAGGCCTTCGTTGAGCCAGATGTGCCGCCAGTCGGCGATGGTGACGCTGTTGCCGAACCACTGGTGGGCCAGCTCGTGCGCCACCAGACGCTCCGCGCCCCGGGCGCCGTCCACGTGGTTGACGCCGAACAGCGACAGGCCCTGCGCCTCGACGGGCACGTCGAGCTCCTCGTCGGCCACGACGACGCCGTACTCGGCGAAGGGGTAGGGCCCGAAGAGCTCCTCGAAGAGCGCCATCATCTGCGGCTGGCGCGCGAAGTCCCGGGAGAACTCGGCGAGGAGGTGCGCGGGGAAGTGCCCGGTCTGCGGCACCCCGCTGAGCCCGGGGTCGCCGAGGAGCACCGTCTGGTACTTGCCGATGGACAGGCCGACCAGATAGCTGGGCGTGGGCGCGGGCTGTTCGTAGAGCCAGGTGGTGGTGGAGGCCTTGGTGGTGCGGGTGAGCAGCCGGCCGCCGATCACCACCTGGTAGGCGGAGGGGGTGGTGATCGAGATCTGGTACGCGGCCTTGTCGGCGGGCCGGTCGTTGCACGGGTACCAGGACGGTGCCCCGACGGGCTGGCTCGCGACAAGGGCGCCGTCGGTCAGTTCCTCCCAGCCGAGCCCGCCCCAGGGGCTGTTGACCGGCTTGGGGTTGCCCGAGTAGTGCACGTCGACGGTGAACGCGGACCCGGCGGGCAGCGCCTTCGCCGGGCGCACCCGCAGCTTGCCGCCGCGGTGCGAGTAGTGCGCGGGACGGCCGTCGACGCGGACGCGGCCGATGCGGAAGTCGCCGAGGTTCAGCTGGAACTCGGTCAGTTGCGCCCGGCCCGCTATGGCGCTGAGCCGGGCCGCGCCCGCGAGCCGGTTCGGTGCGGGCCGGTAGTCGAGTTCCAGCTCGTAGCGGTGCACCCGGTAGCGGGAGTCACCGTTGCCCGGGAAGTAGGGGTCCGGTGCTGTCTTCTGCTGCCCGCTCACGCCTGGTCCGCTCCCTGCCCTGTGCTCGTACGACGTGACGCGCGTGCTGTCCCGCGACGCGGCCCGCCGCCTCAGGTGCGCCAGGCCTCGATCGGGTTGCCCAGCCAGCGGGTGTCCGCCGGAACCGACTCGCCCGCCATCACGAGGGACGCGGGTCCCAGGGTCGAACGGGCACCGATCTCACTGCCGGGCAGCACGATTCCGCCCGGGCCCAGCGTCGCGCCCGCACGGAGGACCACAGTATCCGTCCGCAGGATCCGATCATGGAAGAGGTGCGTCTGCAGGACGCTGCCCCGGTTCACGCCGGCGGCGGACTCAAGCGTCACGAGATCGGTCTCCGGCAGCCAGTAGCTCTCGCACCACACGCCCCGGCCGACGCGCGCGCCGAGGCCGCGCAGCCACAGGTTCATGACCGGGGTCCCGGGGACGGCTCCGGCGAGCCAGGGCACGGCGACCATCTCGACGAAGGTGTCCGCGAGCTCGTTGCGCCACACGAAGCCGCACCACAGCGGGTGCTCGCCGGTGCGGTGGCGGCCGACGAGCAGCCACTTGGCCACGATCGAGGCGAGGCAGCCGAGCGCCCCGGCGGCGAGCAGGACCGCCCCGGACAGCAGCGCGGCGAGCCACAGGCCGTGGTCGGCGGCCGCGGCGAGCAGCGCCACCACGAAGATCACCAGGGCGGCCGAGCAGAACACCGGGACGATCCGGCAGGCCTCCACCAGCGCCCGGGCCAGCTTGAGCCGGGCGGGCGGCGCGTAGGTGCGGCTGTCGTCGGACCCGGCCGCCGCGCGCGGCAGCTTGACCGGCGGCAGGCCCAGGTAGGAGCTGCCCTTCTTGGCCTTCTTGGGGGTGGCCGACAGGACGCCGACCAGGCCGTCGTCGGGCACGGAGCGGCCGGGCGCGGTCATGCCGGAGTTGCCGAGGAAGGCACGGCGGCCGATCTCCGCGCGGCCGATGCGCACCCAGCCGCCACCGAGTTCGTACGGGGCGGTCAGGGTGTCGTCGGCGAGGAACGCGCCCTCGCCGACCGTGGTCAGGCTCGGCAGGGCGAGCACGGTGGACACCTCGGCGCCGCGTCCGATGCGCATGCCGAGCAGCCGCATCCAGACGGGGGTGACGAGCCCGGCGTACAGCGGGAAGAGCGTCTGCCGGGACAGGTCCATGAGCTGGGTGACGGTCCACGCCTGCCAGCCGATGCGGCTGTGGGTGGGGCGGGTGCCCGCGTGCAGGCCGAGGCTGAGCAGCCGGACGCCGACGAGGATCAGCAGGGCGTAGCCGAGGCCGAAGGCCAGGGTCGCGGGGGCGAGGGCGAGCAGCGCGCCGCGCACGGCCTCGCCGAGTGCGGCGTCGGCGGGCACGAAGACGCGGGCGACGAGCAGCGCGGGCACGGCGGCGGCGACCGGAAGGAGACTGAGGGCGATGCCCGTCATGCCGTACATCGCGCGCCAGTGCACGGCGCGCGGCGGCCGCTGCTTGGGCCAGTCGCGCTTGGCCTTGCCGAGCTTGCCCGCGGGCGATCCGGCCCAGCGCTGGCCGGTCGGGATCTGGCCGCGCACGGCGGAGCCGGGGGCGACCTCGGCGCGCTTGCCGACGCGGGCGCCCGGGAACAGGATGCTGCGGGTGCCGACCACGGCGCCCGCGCCGACCTTGATCGCGCCGATCTCCAGGCGGTCGCCGTCGAGCCAGTGCCCGGACAGGTCCACCTCGGTCTCGACGGCGCAGCCGCGGCCGAGCTTGAGCAGCCCGGTGACCGGCGGCAGCGAGTGCAGGTCGACCTCGGAGCCGACCTTGGCGCCGAGCGCGCGGGCGTACCGCTCCAGCCAGGAGCCGGTCAGGGAGGTCGCGCCGCTGTACTCGGCGAGGCGTTCGGCGGTCCACAGGCGCAGGTGCACGGAGCCGCCGCGCGGATGGCTGCCGGGCTGGACGCCGCGCAGCAGCAGCCGGGCGCCGCCCGCCGCGACGGCGAGGCGTCCGGGCGGGCTGTACAGGACGAGGACACCGGCGGCGATCAGCCACCAGGAGGCGGACGGGGCCCACGGGTAGGCGCCGAAGTGGTGCAGGACGTTGCCGAGCGCGGCGAGCGCGACCGTCCAGCGCAGCCCCACGAGAGTGAACAGCGGGAGCAGCAGCGCCACTTGGGCGGCCTGGGTCCGCAGGGGAACGGGGGCGATCTCGCGGGCGGCGCCGTCGTCCTGCGCGGACTTCTCCAGGCGGCGGGCGAGCTTGCGCAGGACGGGCCGCTCGTAGATGTCGATGACGGCGGCGCTCGGGTAGCGGGTGCGCAGCCGGGTGGTGAGCTGGGCGGCGGCGAGGCTGCCGCCGCCGATCGCGAAGAAGTCGTCGGACGCGCTGGTCACGGGGATGCCGAGGGTCTCGCTCCACTGCTCGGCGAGCCAGGCCTCGGTGCCGTACAGCTGCTCGGTCTTGCCGCCGGTGTCGAGGTCGGGCAGGGGCCAGGGCAGGGCGTTGCGGTCGACCTTGCCGGAGGTGCGGGTGGGCAGGTCCTCGACGGGGGCGAGCAACGGGACGAGGGCGGCGGGCAGTTCGGCGCGCAGCTTCTCGACGGCGGCCGCCTGGTCGAAGTCGTCCTGGGGGACGAGGTAGCCGACGAGCAGCTGGTTGCCGCCGCGTGCGGTGCGGACGGCGGCGGCCGCGCCCGCGACGCCGGGCAGGGCCTGGAGGGCGGCGTCGACCTCGCCGAGCTCGATGCGGCGGCCGCCGAGCTTGATCTGCTCGTCGGTGCGGCCGAGGAAGATCAGGCCCTCGGGGTCGGCCTTGACGAGGTCGCCGCTGCGGTAGGCGCGCCGCCAGCCCATCGACTCCAGGGGCGCGTACTTCTCCGCGTCCTTCTCCGGGTCGAGGTAGCGGGCGAGTCCCGCGCCGCCGATGACGAGCTGGCCGCTCTCCCCCATCGGCACGGGCCGGCCCGCCTCGTCGACGACGACCAGCTCCCAGCCGGTCAGCGGCAGCCCGATCCGGATCGGCTCGTCGCCGGTCATGAGGGCGGCGCACGCCACGACCGTCGCCTCCGTCGGGCCGTAGGTGTTCCACACCTCGCGGCCCTCGGTGACCAGGCGCTGGGTGAGCTCCGGCGGGCAGGCCTCACCGCCGAAGATCAGCAGGCGTACGTCGCCCAGGGCCTCGGGCTCCCACAGGGCGGCGAGCGTCGGCACCGTGGAGACCACGGTGATCTCCTGCTCCAGCAGCCAGGGCCCGAGGTCGGCGCCGCTGCGCACCTGTGCGCGCGGGACGGGCACGAGGCAGGCGCCGTGGCGCCAGGCCAGCCACATCTCCTCGCAGGACGCGTCGAACGCGACGGACAGACCGGCCATGACGCGGTCGCCCGGCCCGATCGGCTCCTCCTGGAGGAACAGGGCGGCCTCGGCGTCCACGAACGCGGCGGCGCTGCGGTTGCTCACCGCGACACCCTTGGGCTTGCCCGTCGAGCCGGACGTGAAGATGATCCACGCGTCGTCGTCGAGCCCGGGCCGCCCGGCCGGGACGTCGGCGGGCTTGTCGACGGTGAAGGCGTGCCCGGCGCCGATGACGGTCCGCACGTCGGCCTCGCCGAAGACGAGGTCGGCGCGCTCGTCGGGGTCCTCGGCGTCGACGGGGACGTAGGCGGCGCCCGCGGCGATGACGGCGAGGATCGCGACGTACAGCTCATTGGTGCCGCTCGGCACGCGGACGCCGACGCGGTCGCCCCGGCCGACTCCGGCGGCGTCAAGGCCGCGGCGCAGATGTTCCACCTCGGCGGCCAGGGCGCGGTACGTCAGCTGGCGGGTGCCGTCGTCGAGGGCGGGTTCGTCGGGGTGTGCCCGCACTGTCGCGTCGAGGATGTCGACCAGGGTGCGCGGTTCGGCGGCGCTCCCCGTGGTGAAGAAGGCCGGCTCCTCGAACTGTTCGCTCATCTCCGCTTCGAGCAGGCTGAGCTCAGCGTTCGCGCGCGTGGCTTCCATCGGGTCCTATCGTCGAAGGCCGCGGATCCCCGGGTGCTCGCCGTGCCACTCCCGGTTTGCCTGGGGTTGTACGGTCCTGGAACCAAACATCCGGTCCTGAACCAAACAACCGGCATAGCCTAATCGCTTGACGTGAACGCGGCGCGGCGGAGTGAGCAAGGCCACCAGGGCGGCACCAACGGAAAAGGCCGCCCCCGCCTTACGGCGAGAACGGCCTCCGACCTGTGAAACACATGGTCGGGACGACAGGATTTGAACCTGCGACCCCTTGACCCCCAGTCAAGTGCGCTACCAAGCTGCGCCACGTCCCGTTGCCCGCTGACCTGGGGTTTCCCCTGGCCGAACGCGCACCGAAACAATACCGCACTCCGGACTGTGATCGCTCACGCCTTTCCTCCGCTTGACCTCAAGCCAAGTTCAAGTTGCACGCTCGTCGGCATGACGACGACAACGGAGCACACCTTCACGTACGCGGACCTCCCCCGCCTCATGGGCCTCATGACGGGCGACGAGAAGCACGGCCCCGCGGCGACGTCCACGCTGGACGCGCTGTGGGTGCTCTACGACCGCGTGCTCAGGGTCACACCCGCCGACGCGGAGGATCCGGGCCGCGACCGGTTCCTGCTGTCCAAGGGGCACGGTCCGATGGCGTACTACGCGGTGCTCGCGGCGAAGGGCTTCCTGCCGGTCGACTGGCTGGAAGGCTTCGGCGGGTACGACTCCCCGCTCGGACACCACCCGGACCGCGTCCTGGTCCCCGGCGCCGAGATCGGCAGCGGCTCCCTCGGCCACGGGCTGCCCCTCGCCGTGGGCACGGCCCTCGGCCTGCGGGCCCGGGGCCTCACCGACCCGCGGGTGTGGGTGCTCGTCGGGGACGCCGAGCTGGACGAGGGCAGCAACCACGAGGCCATCGCCTACGCCGGACCGGCCGGGCTCGAACAGCTGCACACCCTGGTGATCGACAACGCCTCTGCGTCCTACGCCCGCCCCGGCGGCATCGCGGCCCGCTTCGAGGCGGCCGGGTGGTCCGCGATCACCGTCGACGGCCGCGATCACGAGGCGCTGTACGCGGCCTTCACGGCGCCGCATCCCGGGCGGCCGCACGTGGTGGTCGCGCGCGTCGAGCCCAAGGAGTTCGCGGGCGAGCCCAAGTCCGCGTGACGCCCTCCACCTCATTCGCCCCTCTCCCCCCGGAAGGACAACCTCCCCATGGACACCATGCGTGACCGCTTCGCCCCCGTGATGGCGCGACTGCTCGACGAGGATCCGCGCGTCGCCGTCGTGCTCGCCGAGATCGGCAAGGACGCGTTCAAGGACGTGATGCGGACACATCCTGACCGGGTCATCAATGTCGGCATCAGGGAGCAGCTGCTCGTGGGTGCTGGTGCCGGGCTCGCCCTCGCCGGACTGCGGCCCGTCGTGCACACCTTCGCGAGCTTCCTGGTGGAGCGGCCCTTCGAGCAGATCAAGCTGGACTTCGGCCATCAGGACATGGGCGGCGTCCTGGTCAGCGCGGCCGCGTCGTTCGACTGGCCGGAGGGCGGCTTCACCCACATGTCGCCCGGCGATGTCGCGCTCCTCGACACGCTGGACGGCTGGACCGTGCATGTGCCGGGCCACCCCGACGAGGCCGAGACGCTGCTGCGGCACGCGGTCGCCGCGGGCGACGACAAGGTGTACGTGCGGCTTTCCGTGCAGGCCAACGCCGCGCCGATGGCGGTGGACGGCGTGGGGTTCCGCACCGTGCGGGAGGGGCGGGGTGGGGTCGTGGTCGCTGTGGGGCCGCTGCTCGATCAGGTGCTCGCCGCTACGGAGGGGATGGATGTGACGGTGTTGTACGCGACGACGGTGCGGCCGTTCGACGGGGCGGCCCTGCGGCGGGCGGTGTCGGGCGGGGTGGCCGACGTCGTGCTGGTCGAGCCGTACCTTGCCGGTACGTCTACGGCTGCCACGAACGACGCGCTGGTGGATGTGCCGCATCGGGTGCTTGGGCTTGGGGTGGGGCGGGGGGAGCTGCGGCGGTATGGGCGGGTTGAGGAGCATGTGCGGGCGCATGGGTTGGATGCGGGGTCGCTGCGCGGGCGGATCGGGGGGTTCTTGGGCTGAGGTGGGGTGCCCTGCCGGGGGCTCTCCCCAATCCCGCCCCTTCCCGAAACCGGGGGCTGCGCCCCCGGACCCCCGCTGTCGGCGCTCCGCGCCTCGCCCTCAAACGCCGGACGGGCTGGAACTTGGCCGGGGCGGGCTGGAAGCCGGCTGCACCGGCGAGATTTTCAGCCCCTCCGGCGTTTGAGGAGCGGGGGTCTGGGGGCGGCGCCCCCAGGATCGGGAAGGGGCGGGACCGGGGCGCCCCCGCGAGGCCCCACCCCCACCCGCACCAACCCCCGTATCGCAGGCACCCCCAACAACGCCCCACACACCACAAGCACCATCACCCCGCCCATCAACAACACCCGCTCCGCCCCGAACACGGCCGCCGCGGGCCCCGCCAACGCCTGCCCCACAGGCAACATCGCCAACGACCCCGCGACGTCGTAGGCGTGAATGCGATTGAGCACATCCGGCGGAACCTGCGTCTGCACACTGGTGGCCCACATCACCGCCCAGAACGACGTCCCCGCCCCCGCGACCACGGCCCCCACCACCATCAGCCCCACCCCGGCCTGCGCCCCGACGGATGCCGGGAACGCGGCGAAGCCGACGAGGGCGAACGCCCCTGCGCGCAGCATCCGCCGGGGCCGGAGCCGCAGGGCGATCACCCCTCCGATGACGGTGCCCGCGCCGAGGGCGGAGTTGACCAGGCCGTAGGCCCCCGAGCCGTGCTGCTCGACGACGGTGACGGCGACCAGCGGTGTCGTCGGACCCGTCACGGTGATCATCAGGACGCACCAGATGGCGATGACGCCCCACAGCCAGGTCCTGGCCCGGAACTCCCGCCACCCGACGGCCAGATCCTTCTTGAAGCCGAGGCTCGCCGCATGGCTGCCGGGCACGGCGGGCGGCAGCCTGAGGAGCAGCAGGCACAGGGCGCTCAGCGCGTACGTACCGGCGTGGGCGGCGAAGACGGCGGCGGGCGAGGCCAGGCCGACGAGGACACCCGCGACGGCGGGGCCCGCGAGCTGCGCGCCGGACTCGGCGACACGGATCACGCCGTTGGCCTTCTGCACGTCGGCGGCGAGCCGGGGCACGGTGCTGGCGACGCCGGGCTGGAAGACCGCTGCGGCGGCGCCGTTGACCGCGCCGATCAGGCAGATCTCCCACAGCACCACATGGCCGGTGAGGAAGAAGACGGCGGCGAGCGACTGGGTGACGAGGCGCACCGCGTCGGCGCCGATCATCAGGAGCCGGGTGCTGAACCGGTCGGCGAAGACGCCGCCGAAGATGACGAGGCTCGCGAAGCAGGCGGCGGTCGCGGCCATCGCGAGGCCCACGGCCCCGGCGCCGTACCCGTGTTGCAGCATCCCGGCGGCGAGGGCGACGGGCAGCATCGTGTCGCCGAGCTTGGCGATGGCCCGTGCCACGAAGAAGAGCCCGAAGTCCCGCGACCACAGCCCGCCCCCGGACCGCCCGGGGCCCCTGAGGCCGCCCCGAACCCCCGATTCCCCCGATTCCCCCAACCCGTCGGACTCCCCTGAATCCCCCGAACCCCCCGACGCCACCCCTGACATACCCGACCCGCCCCTCCGCTGAGCGCTGCTGACCGCTGACCGCCGACGGCACGACGCCGGATCATGCCACGCGATCGAGCCACACTCAGCCGGATTTACGCGCGGCCCGGACACCGCCCAGGTCACGACCCCGGCGGCCAACTCCGAGTCCCCCGGGCCAACACCGAGCCCCTCTACTCCCCAGCCGGAACCCCCAACTCCGGATAGCTGTCCAGCAATCGAGTCGGCGCCGCCTGTCGCCAGGAGTCGGCCAGGATGTCCGACAGTTCCTCCTGGTCGATGGCCTTCAGCCGGACACGGACCCAGGCGAAGCTCGCCTCGTGGTCCGCGATCCAGAACTTGTCCGGTTCGGCGAGCACCAGCTCGTCGCGTTCCAGCTTCGGGCAGCGGACGGCGATGGACGTCTCCTCCTCGGGGAGCGTGACGAACATCTTCCCGGCGACGCGGAACGTCGGCATGCTCCAGGCGAGCTTCTCCGTCGTGTCCGGCAGGGCGAGCGCGGTACGGCGTACATCATCGGCGTTGACCATGGCCAGAACCGTAGCCAAGCCGACTGACAATCGCCCGCCGGGCCGGGCCGCGGGCACCGGCGGCGGCCCCGGGCCTACGGGATCCGCGCGTCCAGCCACCCCGTGAGGTCCCGCTGCACCTCGTCCCGGTTCGTCTCGTTGAGGATCTCGTGCCGCGCGCCCTCGTACCCCTTCCAGGTCAGGTCCCGTACGCCCGCGTACCGGAAGTCCTCGAGGAGTTCGTACACGAGCGTCATCCCCTGGTTGCAGGGGTCCTCCGTGCCGACGGCGATGTGGATGGGCAGGTCGGCGGGGACGCGGGCCAGGTTCCGGGGGTCGTTGATCTTGCGGACGGCGTGCACCCAGTCCAGCGTGAGGCCCGCCGAGAAGGCGAATCCGCAGGCGTCGTCGGCCGCGTAGGCGTCGACCTCCGACTCGTCGCGGGAGAGCCATTCGAAGCCGGTGCGGCGGGGGTAGGGGTCGTTGAAGGAGGCGAAGAGCTCGGCGAGGAAGGACGACCGGGCCGCACGGCCGCCCTTGGCGATCTCCTCGCCGAGCCGCGCGGCGGCGACCTCGGTCTCGGCTCCGGGCAGCGAGCGGAACGTACCGGAGAGGATCAGTCCCGCGAGCGTGTCCGGATACTCCTGGGCGTAGTCCCGGGCGAGCAGGGAGCCCAGGCTGTGGCCGAGCAGGACGACGGGGACGTCCGGGTGCAGGGCGCGCACCTGGTCGCCGATGGCCTTGAGGTCGTCGACGATCGCCCGCCAGGCGTCGGCGCCGCTGTCGGGGTCGGCCGTGTCGGTCACGCCGTAGCCTCCGGTGGACCGCGCGGTGGCGCCGTGGCCGCGGTGGTCGGAGGCGACCACCCCGTACCCGTGCGCGACCAGATGGCGGGCGAACCGTTCGTAGCGCAGGCCGTGCTCGGCCGCGCCGTGCGCGATCTGCACGACGGCGCGGGGCCTGCTCCCGGCGGGCAGCCAGGTGTACGTGGCGACGGGCACGCCGTCCGGCGCGGTCACCAGCCCCGCGGTGTACGTGACCGGCGCCCCGTCGGCGTGGTCGTGGTCCGGCATCGGAGCACTCCTCTGCTGTGCGGTGGGACTCGTCTCTCCCGGCACACCCTCCCCCGCCAGTGGAACGTCAACCCCCGTGCCACCCCGTGCCCCACCGACCCATTGACCCTCCCGGGATGCGGAACCTACGCTGAACAACCTTGCGGAGTAAGCGCTTTCCACGGCGATCGGCCCACCGTTCCGCGCACTCCGCCGCGCACCAGCGACTCACCGCACACCCGGCTACCGGCAGCCGTCCAAGCCCAGGGAGCGCCATGAGTTCCACGCGAAGTGCCCGTGTGTCCAGACCCTTCACCGTCCCTCGCACCCTGTTCGCCCTGTTCACCCTGCTCGCCCTCCTCGTCGGCCTCGGCCTGTCCTCGCCGCCGCGCGCGGAGGCCGCCGCCGTCTTCCGGGTCCTGGTCTTCTCCAAGGTCACCAACTACCCGCACGAGTCCATCCCGGCGGGCATCGAGGCCGTCAAGAAGCTGGGCGCCGAGAACGGCTTCGAGGTGGAGGCGACCGACGACGCGGCGGCCTTCACGGACGCCAACCTCGGCCGGTTCCAGGCGATCGTCTTCAACAACACCAACTCGACGCCGGAGAAGGGCGACCTGCTGGACGCCGCTCAGCGCGCGGCCCTGCAGAAGTTCGTGCGCGGGGGCGGCGGCTGGGTGGGGCTGCACGCGGCGTCGGCGAGCGAGCGGGACTGGGGCTGGTACGAGGGGCTCGTCGGGGCGATCTTCGACAAGCATCCGCCGGTGCAGAAGGGCCGGGTCAAGGTCCTGGACCATGCGCACCCGTCCACGAAGGGGCTGCCGCAGCTGTGGGAGCGCGAGGAGGAGTGGTACAACTGGCGCGCCAATCCCACCGGGAAGGTGCACACGCTCGCGCAGATCAAGGTGCGTGACGGGGTCGAGGGGCTCGACGAGGGCGTGGACCACCCGTGGTCGTGGTGCCAGAACTACGACGGCGGCCGCTCCTGGTACACGGCCGGGGGCCACGCGTCCGCGGCGTTCTCGGAGCAGGCGTTCCTCAAGCATCTGCTGGGCGGCATCGAGTGGGCGGCCGGGGCGAAGGCGGGTGACTGCACGGCCACGAAGACGGGCGCGTTCCAGCGGACGCCGCTGGTCACCGAGGATCTCGCCGACCCCTTCGAGCTGGCGGTCGCCCCGGACCGGCGGGTGTTCTTCGCCCAGCGCACCGGCAAGCTGAAGGTGATCGACCAGGAGACGCTGAAGGTCACGACGGCGCTCGACTTCGCGTACACGCCGGAGATGACGAGCCAGTCCGACGGTCTGCTCGGCCTCGCCCTCGACCCTGACTTCGGCACCAATCACTGGCTGTATCTGCTGCACTCGGACAAGACCGAGAAACGCCTCAACCTGTCGCGGTTCACGGAGGCGGGCGGCAAGGTCGACCCGGCCTCGGAGAAGCGGCTCCTGACGATTCCGACGCTGCGCGGCGAGGGGCGGGCCAACTCCCACATGGCGGGCTCGATCGCCTTCGACAAGAAGGGCGAGCTGTACGTCGCGACGGGCGACAACACCGACCCGTTCGCGTCGGACGGCTTCACGCCGGTCGACGAGCGCGAGGGGCGCCGCGCCTGGGACGCGCAGGGCACCTCGGGCAACACCGACGACCTGCGCGGCAAGGTCCTGCGGATCACGCCGAAGGACGACGGGACGTACGCGGTGCCGGACGGCAATCTGTTCGCACCCGGCACGGCCAAGACGCGTCCCGAGGTCTACGCGATGGGCCTGCGCAACCCGTTCCGGATCACCACGGACCCGGTGAGCGGCGCGCTCCTCGTCGCCGACTACGGCCCGGACGCGCGGCAGGCCGTGCCCGACCGCGGCCCCGAGGGAACGGTCGAGTTCAACCGGATCACCAAGGCCGGGAACTACGGCTGGCCGTACTGCGTCGGCGACAACACCCCCTTCAACGACTACGACTTCGCGGCCCAGAAGCCCGGCGCGAAGTTCGACTGCGGCAAGCTCGTCAACGACTCGCCGAACAACACGGGCCTGCGGGACCTGCCGCCCGCGCGGGCCGCCGACGTCTGGTACGCCTACTCCGCCTCCGAGCGCTTCCCGGAGCTGGGCACCGGGGGCGGCGGCCCGATGAGCGGCCCGGTCTACGACTACGACGCCGACAACCCGTACCGGACGAAGTTCCCGGAGTACTTCGAGGGCAAGTGGTTCACGTACGAGCTGACCCGGCAGTGGTTCAAGGCGTTCTCGATCCAGGAGAAGGACCAGGAGTTCACCGATCCGCGGTTCCCGCCCGCCAAGGCGGGTGAGCCGCACTCGATCAACGGGATCTTCCCGGACATGAAGTGGAACCAGCCCTTCGACGCCGACTTCGGTCCGGACGGCGCGATGTACGTGATCGACTTCGGGCTCGGCAGCGGCACGGGCCGCGGCGGCAGCAACGAGGGCGCGGGCATCTACCGCATCGACTATGTGGCGGACAAGCGGCTGCCCGACGCCCGTATGAGCGCCACGCCCGACAACGGGAGGTCACCGCTCGAAGTCGCGTTCTCCAGCGCGGGTTCGGGTCTGCCCGACGGCAAACCGGTCACTTACGCGTGGGACTTCGACGGCGACGGCAGCACCGACTCCACGGCGGCGAACCCGACCCACACGTACACGAAGAAGGGCCGGTTCACCGCGCGCCTGAAGGTCACGGGGCCGGGCGAGCTGACCGCACTCGCCGTGCGGGAGGTCACCGTCGGCAACACCCGGCCGACGGTCACGGTCCAACAGTCGCCGGACGGCGGCATGTTCAGCTTCGGCGACACCGTTCCGTTCACGGTGAAGGTCACCGACCCCGAGGACCGGAAGATCGACTGCTCCAAGGTCGTCGTGCAGTCCCAGCTCGGCCACGACTCGCATCTGCACCCGCTGGACAACTACACCGGCTGCAAGGGCGAGATCGTCACGGACGCCGGGGACAGCCACGGCCCCGGCCAGAACCTGTACTACGGCATCACCGCCCAGTACACGGACAAGGGCGCGCCCGGCGTGCCCGCCCTCACCGGCTCCGACTCGCTGACCCTGCGGACCTCGCTGCGGGAGGCCGAACACCGCACGGCCACCGGGGGCGCGCACGGCGGCGCGGACACGGGCAGCCGTCCCGACGCGTCCGGCGGGAAGCGGCTCATCGAGATCGAGGACGGCGACTGGGTCGCCTTCGACCCGGTGCATCTGAAGGGCGTGGACTCGGTGACGGTCGGCGCGGCCTCCGGCGGGCTCGGCGGCGACATCGAGTTCCGGGCAGGCTCGCCGACGGGCAGGCTCCTGGGCAAGGTGACGGTGCCGAACACCGGCGGCTACAGCAACTTCGTCTCCCCCACCACGCAGCTCGCCCGCCACGACGGCACGACGAAGCTGTACGCCGTGTTCACCAACCCACAGTGGGCCGAGGACAAGCCGGACCTGTTCACCGTGGACTGGCTGCACTTCAACGGCCCCGGCGTGGAGAAGAGCCCGCATGCCCGGGTGACGGTCACAGCCGCCCCGGACAGCGGAGCACCGCCGCTCACCGTCCGCCTCACCGGCGAGCCGCAGCTGCCCGCAGGGCGCGAAGTCGCCTCGTACCACTGGGACTTCGGGGACAACTCCAAGCCGGGCACTCCGGAAGGGCCGACCGCGGAACACGCCTACCCGCGCGCGGGCGCGTACACGGCGCGGCTGACGGTGACGGACGACAAGGGCGACACGACGACCGGCTCGGTCCGGATCACCGTGCGGCCACCCGCGAAGGGAGGACAGCGATGAACGCGACCAGACGGGCCTTTCTCGGTACGTCGCTCGGGCTCGCGGCGGGTCTGGCGACGGGTGCCCCGGCGTGGGCCGCGGGCGGGCCGTGCCGTCGCATCCCGCGCGACGGCATCGGCATGCACCTCTACACCATGCGCACCGCCCTCGCGCAGGACTTCCCGGGCACGCTGGAGCGGCTCGCCGCCATCGGTTACGCGACGGTCGGCGTCAGCGGCCGTCACGGCCACTCGGCCGCCGCGATCCGGCGGATGCTGGACGCCGCCCGCCTGGACGCGGTCCTCGAACACGTCGCGTACGACGTCCTGCGCGGCCCCGGCCTCCACCAGGCCCTCGCGGACCTGCACACCCTCGGCGCCGCCTGGCCCGTCGTGCCGAGCCTGCCGGGCGCGCTGCACTCCCCCGCCGGATTCCGGGAAGCGGCACGGGAGTTCAACCGGATCGGGCGGGCGGCACGCGACGCGGGCCTCGGCCGCCTGCTCTTCCACAACCACGGCTCGGACCACGTCGTGGTCGACGGCGTGAACCTGTACGACGTCCTCCTCACGGAGACCGACCCGGACCTGGTCGGCTTCGAACTGGACGTGTACTGGGCCGTCAAGGGCGGCGCCGATCCCGGGAGTTGCTTCGTGCGGCACCCCGGGCGGTTCCCGGCCCTGCACGTGAAGGACATGGCCGCGGACGGGGGCTTCGCCGACGTGGGGTCGGGGACGCTGGACTTCGCGGCGATGTTCGACCACGCGCGCAGGGGCGGGGTGTGGCAGTGGCTGGTCGAGCACGACAGCCCCACGGACCCGTTCGCCACGGCACGCGGCAGCTACCGCTACCTGGCGGCGCTGCGCTACTGACGACGGCGGCGCTGGGCGCACCCTCCTCAGTCGTGCGCCCCCGCCGCCCCCAGCAGCTCCCGGATCCGCCCCGTCGCCGTGCGGAACTCGGACGTGGCGAGGGTGGCCGCGTACTCCCGTTCCCTGGGCAGGCGGACGTCGATGAGTTCAGTGATCGTGCCCGGGCGCGGGCTCATCACCACGACGCGGTCGGCCAGGTAGACGGCTTCGGGGATGGAGTGGGTGACCAGGAGGACCGTCGTGCCGGTCTCGCGCCAGATGCGGTGCAGCTCGACGTTCATCTGCTCGCGGGTGAGGGCGTCGAGGGCGCCGAAGGGCTCGTCCATGAGGAGGACGGGCGGCTCGTGCAGGAGGGCGCGGCACAGGGCGACGCGCTGTTGCATGCCGCCCGACAGCTCGTGCGGGAAGGCGTCCTCGAAGCCGTCGAGGCCGGTCATGCGGATCAGTTCGTCGGCCCGGGCGCGGGCCGCGGGCGCGGGGAGTCCGCGCATCTCCGCCTGGAGCAGGATGTTGCGGCGGGCCGAGCGCCAGTCGAGGAGGGCGGCGCGCTGGAAGACGTAGCCGATGTCGCGGCGCGGTCCGCGCACCGGCTCGCCGCCGAGCAGCGTCGCGCCCGCCGACGGCGCGAGCAGCCCGGCGACCAGCTTGAGGAGCGTGGACTTGCCGCACCCGGAAGGGCCGACGATGGCGACGAACTCGCCGCGCGGCACGTCGAGGGAGACGTCGGTGAGCGCGGTGACGTCCTTCCTCTTCGTGCGGAAGCGGACGGAGACGCCGTCCAGGCGGACGGCAGCCGCGGTGGCGGTCCGGCCGGGCGCCGCGTCGGACTTGTTCAGTGCCGTGTCGTTCACGGTCGTCATCCCCTGCCCCCGCTGTCCCCGGATCCCGTTGGCCGCGTCATCCCTCGACCCCGTTGGCCGCGTCCCAGTACTCGGCGACCGGCTTCGGGCTCTTGACCATGCCCGCCTCCGCGAAGACGTCGATCGTCCGCTTCCAGTCGGCCTCGGTGTTGGCGCCGGGCGCCTTGCCCCGCGTTGCGTCCGTGTGGAGGAGCGTCAGCGTGGTCTTGAACTGCCCCGACAGGACCTCGCGCGGCGGCAGTTGCTCGGACGCGCCCTCCATCGCGGCGACGGCGGGCTTCGGGGACTTCTCGGCGGCGGCCCAGGACTCGCTGACCGCCGCGGACATGCGCCGGGCGAGGTCGCCGCCGCGCCGCAGGGTCTTGGTCCCCGCGATCAGGCCGTTGGAGTAGAAGTTCAGGCCGTGCTCGGAGAAGCGCAGGTAGGAGACGTCCTTCTTGGCCTTGTCCCGCATGATCGGGCCCTGGTCGCTGGCGTAGCCGAGGAGTGCGTCGGTCCGGCCCGAGATCACCGCGGCGATCTTGCCCGCCGGGTCGGTGTTCTGGACCTGGACGTCGTCGAGGTCCATGCCGTTCTTCCGCAGGAAGATCGGGAAGGTCTTGGTGAGCGCGTCGCCCGCGGTGCCCGCGACGGTCCTGCCCCTGAGGTCGGCGGGCGCGTCGATGCCCTCGGCGGCGAAGGACTGCACGGACGCGGGTGTGGTCTGGAGGTAGACGCCGAGGCTCTTGACCTTGACGCCCTGGTCGACGCCCGCGAGGACGGCCGGGGTGTCGGCCCAGCCGAAGTCGGTGCGGCCCGTGCCCGTCGCCTGCACGGTCTTCTGGGAGCCCTGTCCGGCGCGTATCTCCAGGTCGATGCCGTGCTTCTCGAAGATCTTGCGCTGCTTGCCGTAGTAGAACGGCGCGTGCTCGCCGTACGGATACCAGTTGAGGGTGAGCGTCACCCTGTCCAGCTTCTCGCCGGAGTCGCTGACGGTGGTCTTGTCGTCCCCGCCGCAGGCCGTCGCGGTGACGGAGACCAGGAGCAGCGGGAGGAGGCCGGTGCGGAGTCGGTTTCTGCGCGTCGCGTGCATGGGGTCGGCCCTTCTCGCGTCAGAGCGTGATGGTGGCGGCGGTGTCGCGGCGGGACGCGTGCCAGGGCAGGAGCAGCTTCTCGGCGATCTCCACGAGGACGAAGAGGACGACGCCGATGAGCGACATCACGAGCAGCCCGGCGAACAGCATCGGGGTGTCGAGGTTGCCGTTGGCCTGCAGGATGACGTAACCGAGGCCTTCGTTCGCGCCGACGAACTCGCCGACGACGGCGCCGGTCACGGCCAGCGTGACGGCGACCTTCAGACCGGCGAACAGATGCGGCAGCGAGGCCGGGAAGCGGATCTTCAGGAAGGTCTGCCAGGGCCGGGCGCCCATGGTGGCGGAGAGCTGGAGCATCTCCGGGTCCACCGCCTTCAGCCCCGTCACCATCGAGATCACCACGGGGAAGAACGCGATGAGGACGGCGATCAGGACCTTCGGGCCGATGCCGAAGCCGAGCCAGACGACGAACAGCGGCGCGATGGCGATCTTCGGCACGACCTGGGCGAAGAGCAGGATCGGGTACAGGGTCTTCTCGACGGTCGACGAGTACACCATCACCACGGCGCTGAGGATGCCCACGCCGACGGCGATGAGGAAGCCGAGCAGGGTCTCGTACGTGGTGACCCAGCCGTGCTCCCACAGATAGCCGGGCTTGTCGACGATCACGTCGAGGGTGGCGCCGGGGGTGGGCAGGAGATACGACTCGACCCAGCCGGCGGCGGCGATCACCCACCAGGCGCCGAAGCACACGAGCAGCAGGACGAGCGGCCGCCAGGTCTTCTCGGCCGCGTCGAGGGCGCGGCGGCGCGGGCCGGGCCGGGTGCGCTCGGCGACACCCACCGCTTCCTTCGGGGCAGTACGGGACAGGACGCGCTGACTCACGGTGGACTCCCCGGAACGTCGGCGAAAGTCGTCAGGGCTACCTCGAGTTGCTGCCGGAACCGCCTCGCGAAAGCACCTCACGCGCCTCGCGCACGGCACGCACACCCTGCGCTCCACACGTTTCAGAAAGCGCTTTCTGACACGGTGTCCGCCACGCTAATGACTCGCCGACCACAGGGTCAATACGTCGTTGCGAAGTTCCGAACGCGGAATTCCGGTGGCGCGGCGGGGTGCCGGGCGAGGAGGGGGCCGCCGGGGGCTACTCCGCGGCGTCCCCCAGGGCGCCGAGCACCGGGGCGATCAGCGGATGCGTCTCCGCGCCGCGCCGCACGGCCGCGAACACCCGCCGCGTGGGCGTGATCCCGTCCACCGGCCGGACCACGGCCCCGGCCATGTCCATCCCGCGCAGCGCGGACCTCGGTACGAGGGCGACCCCGGCGCCCGCCGAGGCCAGCGCGACGACGGCCCGGAAGTCGTCCGACGTGTGCTCCAGGACCGGCTGGAACCCGGCCTGTTCGCAGGCCAGGACCACCACGTCGTGGCAGGGGTTGCCCGGGAACGGGCCGATCCACGGGTCCTTCGCCAGCTCGGCGAGCGGCACCCGCTCGCTGTCCGCGGCCCAGTGCCCCACGGGCAGGACCGCGTCGAACGGCTCCGCGTACAGCGGCACCCGCGTCAGCCGCGAGTCGTCCGCCCCGGGCGCACCCCGGTACTCCACGGCCACCGCGACGTCCACCTGCCGGTCGAGGACCATCGGCAGGCTGGCGTCGCCCTCGGCGTCCTGGACGCGGACGCGGATGCCGGGGGCGGTCTCCGCGAGGCGGGTGAGGGCGGGGGCGACGACGAGTCCGATGCCGGTGGCGAACGACGCGAGCGTCACCGTGCCCGCGCTGCCCGCGTCGTACGCGGCCAGCTCGGCCTCGGCGCGCTCCAGCTGAGCCAGCACGGCGTTCGTGTGCGCCAGCAGGATCTCGCCCGCCGACGTCAGCCGGACGCCCCGCGCCGAGCGCTCCACCAGGCGGTGGCCCGTCTCCTGCTCCAGGGCGGTGAGCTGCTGCGACACGGCGGACGGGGTGAGGTAGAGGGCGGCGGCCGCTGCGGTGACGGTGCGGTGGTCGGCCACCGCGCGGAGGATGTGCAGCCGACGCGCTTCGATCATGCGCCCATTCTCCCACCCGCCCACCCGCCCCAGACCGGGGCCGCGGCCCCGGCACCGGACGGGCTCAGATGCCGCCGGAGTGGGTCCAGGCAGTCCAGTGTGGGCGGGTGGGTGGGAGAGAGCCCGTCCGGCCATTGAGGACGAGGCGCGGAGCGCCGATCGGGGGCGCCCCACGAGGAGCTAGGCCAGCTCAGCCCGCGCCGCGACAAACGCGTCCACGGCCCGGTTCACGTCCTCCGTGGAGTGCGCCGCGGACAGCTGCACCCGGATACGGGCCTGCCCCTGCGGCACGACGGGGTAGGAGAAGCCGATGACGTACACGCCGCGCTCCAGGAGCAGCTCGGCCATGCGCCCGGCCACGGCGGCGTCCCCGATCATGACGGGTGCGATGGCGTGGTCGCCGGGCAGGATGTCGAACCCGGCCTCGGTCATCCGCGAGCGGAAGAGCGCGGTGTTGGCGGCAAGCCGTTCCCGCAGGTCACCGGCGGACTCAAGGAGGTCGAGCACCTTGAGGGAGGCGGCCGCGATCACCGGGGCGAGGGTGTTGGAGAAGAGGTAGGGACGCGAGCGCTGGCGCAGCAGGGCGACGATCTCGGCGCGCGCGGCGACATAGCCGCCGGACGCACCGCCGAGCGCCTTGCCGAGCGTGCCGGTGATGATGTCGACGCGGTCCATGACGCCGTGCAGCTCGGGCGTGCCCCGCCCGCCGGGGCCGACGAAGCCGACGGCGTGCGAGTCGTCGACCATGACCATGGCGTCGTAGCGCTCGGCGAGGTCGCAGATCTCGGCGAGCGGCGCGACGTACCCGTCCATGGAGAAGACGCCGTCGGTGACGACGAGCTTGCGCCGGGCGCCGCCCTCGGTGGCCTCCTTGAGCTGCTTCTCCAGGTCGGCCATGTCGCGGTTGGCGTACCGGAAGCGGCGGGCCTTGGAGAGCCGGATGCCGTCGATGATGGAGGCGTGGTTGAGGGCGTCGGAGATCACCGCGTCCTCGGCCCCGAGGAGGGTCTCGAAGACGCCGCCGTTGGCGTCGAAGCAGGAGGAGTAGAGGATCGTGTCCTCCTGGCCGAGGAAGGAGGAGAGCCGCGCCTCCAGCTCCTTGTGCACTTCCTGGGTGCCGCAGATGAAGCGGACGGACGCCATGCCGTAGCCCCAGCGGTCGAGCGCCTCATGAGCGGCGGCGATGACCTCGGGGTGGTCGGCGAGGCCGAGGTAGTTGTTGGCGCAGAAGTTCAGTACGTCGCCGGGGCGGCCCCCCGCGGTGACGGAGACCGTCGCGGACTGGGGGGTGCCGATGACGCGCTCGGGCTTGTGCAGTCCGGCGGCGCGGATCTCTTCGAGGTCGGCGGCGAGGGCGTCGCGTACGGAGTCGAACATCAGGGAGTCGTCCTTCGGGAGTGCGGAGGGTAGGCGGAGCCGGGGCTCAAGGGTCCGGCCGGGGTGCGAGCCGGTCCGGCCGGGCTCAGACGGTCCAGTCGAGGATGACCTTGCCGCCGCGGCCGCTCGCCGCGTCGTCGAAGGCCTCCTGGAAGTCCCGGTACCCGTAGCGTCCGGTGATCACGGGCGCGAGGTCGAGGCCGCCTTCGAGCAGCACCGACATGGCGTACCAGGTCTCGAACATCTCGCGGCCGTAGATGCCCTTGATGGTGATCATCGAGGTGACGATCCGCGACCAGTCGACGGCGAACTCCTCGGCGGGCAGGCCGAGCATGGCGATCTTGCCGCCGTGGGTCATGTTGGCGACCATGTCGCGCATCGCGCGCGGGTTGCCGGACATCTCCAGGCCGACGTCGAAGCCCTCGCGCAGGCCGAGTTCGCGCTGGCCGTCGGCGATCGTCGACTCGGCGACGTTGAGGGCGAGGCTGACGCCGGTCTTGCGGGCGAGCTGCAGGCGCTCCTCGCTGACGTCGGTGATGACGACGTGGCGGGCGCCCGCGTGCCGGGCGACGGCGGCGGCCATCAGGCCGATCGGCCCCGCACCGGTGATCAGTACGTCCTCGCCGACCAGCGGGAAGGACAGCGCCGTGTGCACGGCGTTGCCGAACGGGTCGAAGATCGCCGCGACGTCGAGGTCGACCTGCACCCGGTGCACCCACACATTGGAGGCGGGCAGCGCCACGTACTCCGCGAACGCCCCGTCGCGCCCGACGCCGAGGCCGACCGTCGCACGGCACAGGTGGCGGCGCCCGGCCAGACAGTTGCGGCACTTGCCGCACACCAGGTGGCCCTCGCCGCTGACCAGGTCCCCGGCCTTGATGTCGGCGACGTCCCTGCCAGTGTCGACGACCTCCCCGACGAACTCGTGGCCGACGACCAGCGGCGCCTCGATGGCCTGCTGTGCCCAGCCGTCCCAGGCCCGGATGTGCAGATCGGTGCCGCAGATCCCGGTGCGCAACACCTTGATCAGGACGTCGCCCGGGCCCACCTGCGGCTCGGGGACGTCCATCAGCCGGAGACCCGGCTCTGCCTTCTCCTTGACCAGCGCTTTCACGCGTCGGCTCCTGTCGTGCGTCTGGGGGGTGCCGGCGGCCCGTACAGCTCCTGTACATCCCGTACCGGTGACCCGCACCGGTCGCACACCGACGCACAGCAATCTTCCGTACCTCGCCGCGCGGGTCCATCGAGGATTTCTTAAGCGCGGCCGCAGCTTTCCTTCAGACCCCAGGCGGACCGCGCGTTCCCGGGCCCGGACGGGCTAGCGCGACTGCCCCCGATCGAAGTACGCGACCAGCTCCGGGTCGAGCTCCGGCACCGCGCGCGGCGCACCGCCGTCCCGCAGCGACTCGGTGGCCCGCACCCCCGCCGCGACGGCCATCCGCGCGGCCACCGGCGAGGTGTCGGTGACGCCGCCGTCCCGCGCGAACCGCACGAACTCGTCGACGAGCAGCGGATCCGCGCCGCCGTGCCCCGCTGTGTCCTCGGCGTTCTCGGCGTCCGGCACCGGATACTCCGCGTCGCCCCGCTCCCGGTGCGCCGAACGCCCGCTGTTCCACACCTTCACCACGCCGCCGGGGCCGTCGCCGAAGTTCTCCAGGCGGCCCGCGTCACCGATGACCGTGTAGTTGCGCCAGTAGTCGGGCGTGAAGTGGCACTGCTGGTAGGCGGCGAGGACCCCGTTGTCCAGACGCATGTTGACCAGCGACACGTCCTCGACGTCGATCACGGGGTTGAGGGCGCGCTGGGTGTCCGGCGGCCAGTGGCCGTCCTCGGTGTACCAGTCGTCGGCCTTGGGCTCGCCCGGGGCGCGGCGGTGCGGGTTGTCGCCGTAGACCATGAGGTCGCCGAGCGCCTGCACCCGCTGCGTGTAGCCGCCCGCGAGCCAGTGCAGTACGTCGATGTCGTGGGCGGCCTTCTGGAGCAACAGGCCCGTGGTGTACCGCCGTTCGGCGTGCCAGTCCTTGAAGTACCAGTCGCCGCCGTAGCCCACGAAGTGGCGCACCCAGACCGTCTTGACCGTGCCGATCTCGCCGCGCGCGACGATGTCCCGCATCAGCCGGACCACCGGCATGTGGCGCATGTTGTGCCCGACGTACAGCCGGGTGCCGCTCTCGTACGCGGCGCGCAGGATCGCGTCGCACCCCTCGACGTCGATGGCGAGGGGCTTCTCCACGAACACGGGCTTGCCCGCGCGCAGCGCCTCACAGGTCAGCTCGGCGTGGGTGTGGTCGGGGGTGAGGATCACCAGGGCGTCGACGTCGGGGGCCTCGGTGACCTCGCGGTGGTCGGCGGCGGTCCGGGCGCCGGGGAAGGCGAGGGCGGCGGCGGTGCGGGCGGCGGGGTCGTGGTCGGCGAGCGCGGTGACGCGGGAGCCCGCGCCGGGCCGGTGCGCGGTGCGGGCGAGGGAGCCGCGCAGGCCGTAGCCGAGGACGCCGAGTCGGAGGTCGGTCATGGGGTGCCTTTCGGGGGGGCGTGGCTGCGTGGATGCCGTACGGGAGGGGGCGCGAGGTGGATGCCGTGCGGAAGAGGGCGCGACGTAGGCGCCGTGCGCGAGGCGGTGCGAGGTGGGCGTCGCGTGGAAGCGACATACAGAAAACGCTTACTGGCTGAGCAATGCGCCATTCACCTTCACCTCCTTGCACTTCCTCCCCCACAGCCTCTGGCGTACAGCCTCGCCGCAGTACACGCTTACTGTCCACGGCGTATCGCACTCCGACCCCGAGGACCCCCGCCATGACTCCGCCCCACCTCGCGCTCCCGCCCGCCGACCGCGTCCGCTCTCCCCTCACCGGCTGGACCCGCGCGCACTGGGAGGCGCTCGCCGACCGGCAGCTCCAGGCGCTGGTGCCGTACGCCACGCCGCGGTTCGCGCAGTACCGCCTGCCGGGGCGCGGCAGTTGGTCGGGGGTGGTGTCGGACGGGCTCGAGGGTTTCGCGCGGTCCTTCCTGCTCGCCGCCTTCCGGATCGCCGGAGCGGGCGGCGACGTGGACCCCGCGCTCGTGGAGCGCTACGCGGCGGGTCTGACGGCGGGCACGGACCGCGACGGCGGGGCGGGGAGCGGCGAGGCCTGGCCCGAACTCACCGACTGCTCCCAGCAGATGGTGGAGGCAGCGTCCATCGCCATCGGCCTGCACGAGACCCGGCCGTGGCTCTGGGACCGGCTCGACACGGGGGTGCGGGAGCGCGTCGTCGACTGGCTCTCGGGCTTCGTCGGCGCCCGCACCTGGGACAACAACTGGCGGCTGTTCCAGGTCGTGGCCGAGCAGTTCCTCGCCTCCGTGGGCGCCCCGCACCGGCAGGCCGACATCGACGGCGGCCTGGACCGCGTCGAGGACTGGTACCGCGGCGACGGCTGGTACAGCGACGGCGACGGCCGCAACTTCGACTACTACGTCGGCTGGGCGATGCACCTGTACCCGCTGCTGTGGGCGCGGATGGCGGGACCGGACCACGACGGCGGCCGCGGCGCGGTGTACCGCGAGCGCCTCGCCCGGTTCCTCGCCACCTACCCGCACTTCTTCGGCGCCGACGGCGCGCCCGTGCACCAGGGCCGCTCCCTCACGTACCGCTTCGCCGCGACCGCGCCCGTGCGGATGGGCGCCCTCACCGACTGCTCGCCGCTCGCGCCCGGCCTGACCCGCCGCCTCGCCTCCGGCACGGCCCGGCACTTCGTGGAGCGCGGCGTCCCGGACGAGCGGGGCCTGCTTCCGCTCGGCTGGTACGGCACCCATCTGCCGTCCACGCAGGCCTACTCGGGACCGGCGTCACCGTACTGGGCGAGCAAGGGCTTCCTCGGCCTGCTCCTGCCCGCCGACCACCCGGTGTGGACCGACCGTGAACTCCCGCTGCCCGTCGAGGAGTCCGACCAGTACACGGCGCTGCCACGGCCCGGCTGGCTGCTGCACGGCACCCGCCACGACGGCATCGTCCGGCTGGTCAACCACGGCAGCGACCACAACCCCGTCGAGGACTCCGAGGGACCGGCGACGGACGACCCGCACTACGCCAAGTTCGGCTACTCCACGGCGACGGCCCCGGAGACCGCCCCGCGCGCGTGGGAGCGCGCCGTGGACGGCCACCTCGCGCTGCTCGCCCCGGACGGCACCGCCTCGCGCCGCCGCCGCATCCACCCGCTGGCCTGCGCGGGCCGCGTCGCCTCGTCCCGCCACGACGCCTGCTTCCCGGGCACCGAGGACACGTACCCGATCCTCACCACCAGCGCCCTGTACGGCCCGTGGGAGATCCGCGCGCACCGGGTGCGGGCACCCGGGGGCGCGGCGGTGCGCGAGGGCGGGTACGCGGTGGCGGACGGGACGCCGCCGCGCGTCGAGCGGGGGCCGGGGTGGGCGCTCGCCCGTACGGAGGCGGGGCTGACGAGTGCGGTGGTGGGGCTGCACGGGTGGGGCGCCGGGGCGGGCTCCGAGGGTGCGGCGGGCCTCGACGGCCCGGAGGGCTCCGAGGGTGCGGCGGGCGTGGTGCGGGAAGTGGAGGCCAACGCCTACGGGCCCCACTCGGCCACGCCGTACCTGATGGCCCGCGCCCACCCGGGCGGCGCGAGCGTCCATGTCACCCTGGTCGTCCTCTCCCGGGACGACGTACGGCCGTGGGCCCTGAAGGAGGCGATCGGCTGCGTCGTGCGCGGCGACACGGTGCGGATCACGTTCCCCGACGGCGAGGAGCTGGTGCTCTGAGGAACGCGTGTGCCGTGGACGCGTGCTCCGAGGCGCGATCGCGGCGGGCGCCGGGCGGTCACAGGGGGGCGGCCGTGTCCCCGTCGTGCCCGTCGTCCTCGCGCCGCTGGATGCGTGCGGCCAGCTCGGCCGCCATGGCCTTGATCGTGTCGAGCCCGGCGCGCCCCCACGGCCGCGGTCGCACGTCCGCGACGCACACGGTGCCGAGGACGAGGCCCGAGCGGTCGGCGAGCGGCGCGCCCAGGTAGGACCGGATGCCGATCTCGTCGACGACGGGATTGCCCGCGAACCGCGGGTAGTCGCCCACGTCTTCGAGGACGAGCGCCCGGCCGCGCACCACGACGTGCGGGCAGTAGCCGCGCTCGCGGCCCATGTGGCGCCCGACGGCTCCGGCCGGGGGCTCGGTCGCCTCGGGGGGCGGCTCGGCGGCATCGGGCAGGTGCAGCCCGGCGAAGAACTGCTGTTCCTCGTGGATGAAGTTGACCATCGCGTAGGGCGCGTCCATGACCCGCGCGAGCCGGTCCGCGAACGCGTCGAGGCCGGGCTCGGACCGCTCCCCCAGGCCCAGTTCACGCAGCCGCCGCACCCGCGTCGGCGCCTCCTTGTCGACCGGGGTCAGCAGCAGCCGACCGGTCGCTTCGTATGTCATCGGCGTGCTCCAGGGGTCATGTCGTGCGGGCTCCGAAGGTGGGCGCGGCGGGTGCGTGGGCGAGCAGGTGGCGGACGAGGGTGAGGAGCGTCTGGATGCCGGAGCTGGAGATGCGGGCGTCGCAGCGGACGACCGGAACCTGCGGGTCGAGGTCGATGGCGGCGCGCACCTCCTCGGGCTCGTAGCGGTGGGCGCCGTCGAACTCGTTGATGGCGACGATGAAGCCCATGCCGCGCTGCTCGAAGAAGTCCACGGCGGCGAAGCAGTCCTCCAGGCGCCGGGTGTCGGCGAGGACGACCGCGCCGAGCGCCCCCTCGGACAGCTCGTCCCACATGAACCAGAACCGCTCCTGGCCGGGGGTGCCGAACAGATAGAGCACATGCTCCGGGTCGAGGGTGATCCGTCCGAAGTCCATGGCGACGGTCGTCGTGGTCTTGTGCTCCACGCCCGCCAGGTCGTCGGTGCCCTCGCTGACCGTCGTGAGCAACTCCTCGGTACTCAAGGGCGCGATCTCACTGACCGCGCCCACGAAGGTCGTCTTGCCGACCCCGAACCCGCCCGCGACCAAGATCTTCAGCGCGGTCGGGAAGGCGTCAGAGCTGTCGTCGTAGTCCATCGAGCACTGCCTCCAACAGGGACCGGTCAGTTGGGTTGTGGTAGAAGTCCGGGGCTCTCGTGGTGATCGCCCCGCAGTCGACGAGGTCGGACAGGATCACCTTGGTGACCACAGCCGGCAGCTTGAGCTGGGCGGCGATCTCCGCGACCGACGTGGGTGCCTCGCACAGGCCGAGCGCGAGGGCGTGCTCGGGGCCCAGATAGCCGGACGGGACGGTGCCGGTCGTGCGCACCTGGGACAGCAGGTCGAGCTGCGCCGTCGGTCTGGTGCGCCCGCCACTGACCGTGTAGGGGCGGATGAGCCGCCCCGCGGCATCGTCGAGCCATGGCCCGTCGTGCGGGGCCCCCACGCTCAGTGCCTCATCGACGCGGGCTCGACAGCGGGCTGCCGCGGCGCTGTGACCAGATAGGGGCGCACGCTCTTCACGAGCATGGCCATCTCGTACCCGAGCACCGCCGCGTCCGCGTCCCGTCCCGCGAGCACCGCCAGACAGGTGCCCGAGCCCGCCGTGGACACGAAGAGCAGCGTGGAGTCCAGCTCCACGACCACCTGCCGCACGTCCCCGCCGTCCCCGAAGCGGACGCCCGCGCTGCGCCCCAGCGAGTAGAGCCCCGAGGCCAGCGCCGCCATGTGGTCGGCGCTGTCCGGGTCGAGGCCGTGGACCGACTTCACCAGTCCGTCGCAGGAGAGCAGGACGGCGCTGTGGGTGTGCGGCACCCGCTGCACGAGGCCGCTCATCAGCCAGTCGAGATCGGATACCTGGCCGGTCGGCGCATCGCTCGCCATGGTGGATCGACTCCTTGGGGTACGGGGGTTCTCGAAGTTCTCGAGGTCTGCCGGGGCAGACGGGGCGGGGGTGGTGCGGTCGGTCACCCTGATCGGCGCGGCGGGCACATCCGGGGCGACCGGCGCGGCTCGTGCCTCCGGCGGGCCCGCCGCTCTCGCCGCGCCCGGCGCGGTCGCCGCGGTCAGCCGCCCTGGTCGGCACGGCCTGCTCGGTCGCCTCGGTCGGCGGTCGCGGTGGGTCCCGGTCCGGGGTGCGCCCCGGCCGCGCCGCCTGGGGACACGTCGCGGGCCTCGGCGGCCTGGGCGAGGCCGATGCCGCGCTGGAAGGCGGCCATCAGGCCGGGGTCGTGGCCGACGTGCTCGTCGTCCGTGCGCGGGGCCCTGGCGTCGCGCAACTGGGGTGCCAGGTGTTCCTGGGCGCGGCGCTTGGGCAACTGCGGTCTGCCGACCCGGCCGCGGACCGCACCGTTGCGGGGCAGCGGCGGCGTCGCGGTGTGCTCGATGGCGCTCTGCCGGTCCTCGGGGCGGATGCCCGGTACGGCCTCGGCGGGGGTGGGCCGGTCGCCGCGGGGGCCCCGGACGGGCAGCGGGGCGGGCTCGGTGGTGGTGCCGGGTCCGGCGGGGCCCGCGGTGCCCGGGTGCCCGTGCCGCGGGGTGTGGGGCGTCGGAGGTGTCTGGGGTGCGTGCACGCCGGGTTCCTGGAGCGTGCCGGTCTCGTGGAGGCCGAGGGGGTCGTGGGAGTGGTGGGGGGCGAGGGATTCCTGGGGGGTGTGGGAATCCGGGAGGGTGTGGGGTTCCGGGAGGGTGTGGGGTTCTTGGTACGAGGGTGAGTGCGGCTGGGCGTGTGCGTGCGGGGTGGGGTGCTGGGCGGAGTGGCGGGGCTGGGCGGGATGGTGGGGCTGGGGGGTGGTCGACGCCGGGTCCCCGGCGGCGGTCGGGGCCGGTGCGGAGGGCTTGGCGGTGGCGCGGGCCGGGGTCGAGCCCGCGTAGTCGGAGGAGGAGGCCTGCCGGGGCCCCGGCACGAGACCGCCGGCGCCGCCGCCCGCACCCACGGCACCCGTGCCCGCGCCGACCGCACCGGCGCCCGCGCCACCCAGGGCAGCCGTCGGCCCGTCGTCCTGCTCGGCGCCGAGGAGGCCCTGCGGCACGATCAGGACGGCCTGCACGCCGCCGTAGATGTTGGTCTGGAGGCGTACCGCGATGCCGTGCCTGCGGGCGAGCGCGGCGACCACGAAGAGCCCGATGCGCCCGTCCTGGAGCAGGCTGGCGACGTTGACCTGGTCGGGGTCGGCCAGGAGTTGGTTCATCCGGGCCTGCTCGGCGAGCGGCATGCCGAGGCCGCGGTCCTCGACCTCGACGGCGAGCCCGGCGGTCACGAGGTTGGCGCGCAGCAGGACTTGGGTGTGCGGGGCGGAGAACACGGTGGCGTTCTCGACGAGTTCGGCGAGCAGGTGGATGACGTCGGCGACGGCGTGACCGCGCAGGGTGCCGTCGATCGGCGGCACCAGCTTCACCCGGGAGTACTGCTCGACCTCGGCGATCGAGGACCGCAGCACCTCCGTCATGGTCACCGGCCTGCTCCACTGGCGCCGGGACATGGCGCCGCCGAGCACGGCCAGGTTCTCCGCGTGCCGCCGGATGCGGGTGGCCAGATGGTCGATGTGGAAGAGGCCCTTGAGGAGTTCGGGGTCCTCGACGGTGTTCTCCAGGTCGTCGAGGAGCGAGATCTCGCGGTGCACGAGGGACTGGAGCCGTCGGGCGAGATTGACGAAGACCTCGACCTTCTGCTCGCTGCCCGCCTGGCTGGAGAGCTGTGCCGCCTGCACGACGGCGGTGACGGCGCCGTCGTGCGCGCGGGACAGCTCCTCGGCGAGCGGGCCGAACTCGTCCCCCGCGCCCACGGGCCGCGCGGGCGGCTGCCCGGGGGTGGTCGGTGCGTCGCCCCGGCGCAGTTGCTCGACGAGTTCGCGCAGGTCGGCCTGGCCGCGTACGGAGGCACGGCGGAGCGCGCCGACGCGGTCGCGCACGGACCGCGCGGCCCGCTCGGCGGCCACCGCGGCGATCACGACGCTGGCGAGCGCGAGCACCACGGCGGCGCCGAGCACGGCGAGCAGGGGCGGCCGGGGCCGGGCCTCGGACTCCCGGATCAGATAGAGCACGGCCGCGCTGCCGCACAGGCCGACCGCGACGGCGGGCAGCACGGCGATGCGCAGGAGCTGGGGCCGTATGCGCGCCTCGGGCAACGGTGGCGCGGCGCGGCTCCCGGACCTGCCGTGCCGCCCGCTCTCCCGGCGGTCTGCGCGTGCTGCCGGTGCGCGAAGGTGAGACATCTGCGTCCTCGGTACGTGCGGGCGAGACACCACAGCGGTCCGCTGCGGCACCTCGTCGATGGCATCGCGATGCCGGCCGGCAGGCCGTGATGTGATCCCTGCGTCGCCCGACGGCCACACACGGTAGTCGTCACCGCATCAAGTGCGGTGGGCAGTTGACAAACTCCGGTGGCAGGGGTCCCGCTCTGGTATGACGCGTCGCACGGCTGCGCGAAAACGCTCGTACGGGTGCGCGAGGAACGGCACGGATGTCCGCTCCGGGGCGGGCCGAGGCCCGGGACGGAGTCCGGGTCGGCTCGCTCACCGATCCCGCGGTCAGCCGACTTCCGCGACCTCGTGCCCCGGCGCGTTCGGCGTCGTCGGCTTCTTCCGTCCGCACGTCCTCGCGGCGTCGGCCGCGGCACCCTGCGGCGCCCGGGCGACCGCACGCCACCAGGGGGCCGCGGGCATGTCGTCGGACGAGGGCTCGAAGGGCTCGCCGGGGATCGGCAGGGCGACGGCGGTGTCCTCGGCGCGGGCGGCGGCGAGGGTGCCTTCGCCGGGCTCGGACCAGGGGTGCGGCGCGAGGTTGAACGTGCCCCAGTGGATGGGCAGCAGGACGCCGTGCGGTGCGCCGCCCTGGAGGTCCAGGTGGGCGCGTACGCCCTCCTCGGGGCGCATGTGGATGTCGGGCCAGAAGTCGGAGTACGCGCCGATCTGGATCATCGTGGCGTCGAACGGGCCGTGCTGGGCGCCGATCTCCTTGAACCCCGGGAAGTAGCCGGTGTCGCCGCTGTGGAAGACACGGTGCTCGGGGCCGCGCACGGCCCAGGACGCCCAGAGCGTGTGCTGCTGGTTGCGCAGGCCGCGCCCGCAGAAGTGGCGCGCGGGGGTCGCCGTCAGGGTCAGGCCGCCGACGTCCGTGGACTCGTGCCAGTCCAGCTCGCGCAGCCGGTCCGCGGGCACGCCCCAGCGCTCCAGGTGGGCGCCGACGCCGAGCGGCACCGCGAACACCGTGTCCGTACCGGCGAGCGCCTTGATGCTGGGCAGGTCCAGGTGGTCGTAGTGGTCGTGGGAGATCACGACCACGTCGACGGGGCCGAGCGCCGCGAGCGGCACCGGCACCGGATGCAGCCGCTTCGGCCCGGCGAAGGCGAAGGGGGAGCACCGCTCGCCCCACACGGGGTCGAAGAGCACCCGGCGTCCGTCGATCTCGGCGAGGACGCTGGAGTGCCCCATCCAGGTGAGCCGCAGGCCGCTCGCCGGGGGTCTGGCCAGGTCCGCGAGCGTCGTCGCGTGCACCGGGATCGGGTCGGAGGGGGTGCGATGGACCCGCTCCTCCTTGCGGAAGTAGATCTTGGCGAACTCCAGGGCGGACCCGGACGGCCTGGTCCGGGCGCCCAGCGGGTTCTGGAACGAGCCGTTCGCGAAGTGCGGCGATCTCTGGATGCGCGCCAGCCGCTCTCCCGCGGGATCCGCCCCGAAGGCGGCGGGCCGCAGTGAACGGAGCCGGGGGCTCGAGAACCGGGACACGGCACCTCCAGAAACAGGATTGCTCAGGCTCCCCCCATTATGTGCGCCACCTCCGACAAGGGCCGCCGGGGCCCGGCGGCACGGCCCCCACCAGGCCGCTTCCGGCCCCGATGTCACATCCGGGCACCCTCGCTCCGTCTCCTCCACGAGACGGCGAAACCACGCCGCGTACGCCCCGGAGGTGGCCCCCATGGCCCGCATTTCGCTCACCCCGCCCCGCACCCTCTTCTTCCGCGCCATGGAGTGGTACTCGAAGCGCACCTACGGCAAGGTCCTCGACCCGGGGAAGGCGATGGCGCACAACAGCCGCGTGCTCTGGTCCTACCTGCGCTTCGAGCAGTCCGTCGCCAAGTTCGGCAAGCTCGACGGGGACCTGAAGATGCTGGCCGAGATGACGTCGGCGGCGGCGATCGGCTGCGCCTGGTGCATGGACTTCGGCCACTGGGAGGGCAACCGGCGCGGCATGGACCCGCGCAAGCTGCACGACGTACCGCTGTGGCGCGACAGCGACATCTACACACCGCTGGAGCGGGACGTCATGGCGTACGCGGAGGCGATGACCGCGAATCCGCCGGAGGTCGACGACGAACTCTCCGCCCGGCTGCTCGGCCGCCTCGGCGAGGCCGCGTTCGTGGAGCTGACCATGATGGTGGCCGTCGAGAACATGCGCTCGCGGTTCAACTCCGCGATGGGGCTGACCAGTCAGGGCTTCAAGGAGTCCTGCGACCTGCGGGACGCGCCCGCTGGGAGGCCACGGCCCGCGGCGTGAGGATCCGGGCGACGGAGCCCCGTGGTGTACTAGCACTACTGACTGATCGGTCAGTAGCCAGGAGCCGACGATCGGCAGACCGCAGGAGCACCCCCATGCCCACCCCCGCCGCACCCCGGCCGTCCGCGCCCCCGCCGACCCCGCCCCACCTGTCCCTCACCTGGACCGATCACGTCACCGGCCGACGCGGCTTCCTGGTGATCGACCGGCTGGTGCGCGGCGTGTGCAGCGGGGGCCTGCGGATGCGGCCGGGCTGCACCCTGGAGGAGGTCGCCGGGCTCGCGCGCGGGATGACGATGAAGGAGGCCCTGCACTACGACCCCCGGGCCCGCTACATCCCGCTCGGCGGCGCCAAGGGCGGCATCGACTGCGATCCGCGGGACCCGGCGGCGTACGACGTGCTCGTGCGCTATCTGCGGGCGATGCGCCCCCACATCGCGGAGTCCTGGACCCTGGGCGAGGACCTGGGCCTGACCCAGGACCTCGTCGACCGGGCCGCCGCCGAGGCCGGTCTGACCTCCTGCGTGCAGGCCGTCTACCCGCTCCTCGACGACGAGGCGGCGGCCCGGCGGCGGCTCGCGGACGCGTTCGCCGTCGAGGTCGACGGTGTCGGGCTCGACGCGCTGGTCGGGGGCTGCGGTGTCGCGGAGTCCGTGCTCACCGCGCTCGACACGGCGGGCACGGCCCCCGCAGGCGCGCGTGTGTCCGTGCAGGGGTTCGGCACCATGGGCGGCGCCACCGCGCGCTTCCTCGCCCGGGCCGGGCTCACGGTCGTGGCGGTGGCCGACATCAAGGGCACCGTCGCCAACCCCGACGGCCTGGACGTGGAGTCGCTCCTCGCCGCCCGCGACGCCCACGGCACCCTCGACCGCGCGGCGCTGCGCCCCGCCGACCGTGAACTCCCCGACGACGCCTGGCTGTCGGCCGACGCGGAGGTCCTCGTACCGGCGGCCGTGTCGTACGCGATCGACCCCGCCGACCAGGACCGGATCCGCGCCCGTTGGATCGCGGAGGCGGCCAACATGCCGGTCCTTCCCGAGGCGGAGCGGCTGCTCACCGCGCGCGGGGTCACGGTCCTGCCGGACGTGCTGGTCAACTCCGCGACCAACGCCTGGTGGTGGTGGACGCTGTTCGGCGACATCGGCGCCACGTCCGCGGCGCGGGCCTCCGGGAGGGCCATGGCCGACGAGGCCTTCGCGCACACCCGCCGCGCCATGCGGGCCCTGGTCGGCCAGGTCCTGGCCCGGGCGCGCCAGGACGGTACGACACCGCGTGCCGCCGCACACGCCTTGGCCGCGGACCGCCTCCCTCAGATCACAGACCGCTTCGGCTGGTACGCGCCGCGCGCGGCGCCCTGAGACCCGCGAGGGGCCCTGCGCCGTGCCTGCCGCGCATACGTCCTGGGGGACGCGCGTAGGTAGGGTGCACGGCGTGACAAGAGTGCGGTTGAGCGTGGCGGAGCGGCGGGTGGAGCTGCTGACCGCCACCGTCGAGCAGATCGAGGTACGCGGTGTGGCGGCCGTGCGCATCGCGGACGTCGCGGCCGCGCAAGGGGTGAGCAACGCGCTCGTCCTGTACCACTTCTCGACCAAGGACGAGTTGGTCGCCGCCGCGTTCGCGCATGCCGCCGAGGGTGATCTGGCGCAGCTGCACAAGGTCCTGGGCCGTCGCACGTCGGCGGTGCGCCGGTTGCGGGCGGCGGTGCGCTGGTACGCGCCGACGGGGCCTGCCAAGGGGTGGCGGCTGTGGATCGAGGGCTGGGCGTCGGCCCTGCGGGAGCCCGCGCTGCGGTCCGTCACCCGGGATCTTGACCGGCGCTGGAAGGCGGCGCTCGCCGAGGTGATCGCCGAGGGCGTGGTGGCGGGTGAGTTCCGCTGCCCCGACCCGCACGCGGCCGCCCTCCGCCTGACCGCCTTCCTCGACGGCCTCGCCGTCCAGGTGACCGCCTACCCCGGCTCGGTGTCCCGAGCCCGGACCCGCGCCTGGGCGGACGAAGCCCTGGCCTGCGAACTGGGCTTGTCCCCGGCGGACTTGAAACCCTGAGCCACACCGCCCCTCGGCCCTCGCGGGGCGCCCCAGTCCCGCCCCTTCCCCGAAACCGGGGCTCCGCCCCTGGACCCCGGGGGTGGCTGTCCCGTCCGGGTCGGCCAGTCCTCCCCCGATCGGCGCTCCGCGCCTCGTCCTCAAACGCCAGGCGGGCTGATACTTACCGGCACACTTCCTAGCCCCTCCGGCGCTGTAGCGCACTTTGTAGCCCCTCCGGCGTTTGAGGAGCGGGGTCTGGGGCGGAGCCCCGGTTTCGGGAAGGGGCGGGATTGGGGAGAGCCCCCGGCCGGGCCCCCACCACCCCCCTCACTGCAACTCATACACCGCCACCACAGACACACTGTCCTGAATCTCCCCCGGCGCCACCGGCACCCCCTCCTGCTTGGTGAAGGCCGACGGGGACACCGTCAGGGGGCGAGGGTTGCCGGACTCGGCCTCGGTGAGGGAGACGAGGCGGCCGAGGTCGCGGCCCGTCAGGGCGGCGTAGTGCTCGGCCTTGGAGTGGGCGTCCGCGTGCGCCGCCTCACGGGCCTTGGCCCGCAGGGGACGCGCGTCGGCGAGGTCGAAGCTCACCCCGTTGACCCGTACGGCATCCCCCGCCGCGGCCACCGCCGCCTTGATCACCCGCCCGGTGCGATGCGGCTCACGCACCTTCACGCTGAAGCTCTGGGCGGCCCGGTACCCGGTGAGTTTGGACGCCCCGCCACCGTCCTCGTACACGGCCGAAAGCTCCAGGCTGTCCGTACGGACGTCCCGCTCGGCGACGTCCTGTCCGCGCAGGGCACCGAGCAGCGCGTTCGCGGCGGCGTGCTGCGCGGCGAGGGCCTTCTCGGCCGTCGGCGCGGTGACCTCCACGGCCATGCCGACCACCGCCAGGTCGGGGGCGGCACTCGCGGAGCCGGTGCCGGTGACGGTCACGGTGGACGGGGTGGGGGTCGGGTCGGTGGCGGCCGGGACGGACACTGAGGAGGCCTGAGCCGGGGCGGACGAGGCCAGGGCCTGGGCGGGCGCAGAGGCCACGGCGGGGGTGGCGAGCGCCGACGGCAGGCCCAGCGCGGCGAGCGCGACGACGGCCGCGGTGAGGGCGCGCAGGGATGCGCGCGCACGCGGGGAGCGGGCGGGGGCGCCGAAGGGGAGGCCGCGAGGGGCCGCACCCGGGCGCCCGCCCGAGGGCCCACCCAGATCGGTCGAGGTCGGACCTGGTTCCCCGTCGCGGGCGGGCGGGCGCGGAGCTGCGGACATGGTGGGAGTCCTTCCGGTGGGCCGGTCATCCGCCCCCGAGGGGACGGCTGGCCGTCATCCCAGCACTCGCGCGCCCGCGCACGGGTCCGCCACTCCCGCCCTGTCACCTCACCGGTCGAGCCCGACCGCCCGGGGCGGGCGCCTACAGCGGCATCAAGTCCGGGCGCTTCGCGGCCACATGATCGCCCGAGGACTCCCCGCGGAGCCGCCGCCCGATCCACGGCACCAGGTGCTCCCGCGCCCAGTGGATGTCGTCGCGCCGCTCCTCCAGAGGACCGCGCGGCGGCAGCGGCGGCCAGGGCTGCTCCGGGTCGGCGGGCACCTCGATGCCGAGGGCCTGGGCGGCCCGCAGGGCCACCCGGGTGTGCCCCTCGGCGGACAGGTGGAGGCGGTCGTCGTCCCAGGCCCGCCGGTCCTGCACGGACTTCAGGGACCACAGGTCGAGGACCGGGCAGCCGTACCGGTCGGCGACCGCGCGGACATGGCCGTTGTACGTGGCGATCTTGCCGCGCAGATGCTTGAGGAGCGCCACGCCCCGGGTGTCGAAGCCGGTGGTGACGACGACGGTGCCGACGGCGGACGCGAGGTCGGCGACGGCGCGCTCGAAGCGCTCGGCGACCTCGTCGGGGTCGGTGCCGGGCCGGATGATGTCGTTGCCGCCCGCGGCGAACGTGACCAGGTCGGGTGCCAGCTCCTTGGCGCGCGGCACCTGGTCCGCGACGATCTGGTCGAGGAGCTTGCCGCGCACGGCGAGGTTGGCGTACCGGAAGGAGTGCTCGGGCACGCGGTCGTCGAGGAGGACGGCGAGCCGGTCTGCCCAGCCGACGAAGGTGCCGTCGGGTCCGGGGTCCCCCACGCCTTCGGTGAAGCTGTCGCCGACCGCTGCGTAGGAGGTGAAAGTGTCCGTGGGTGTGTTTTTGATGAAGTGTGTCGACTCTGCTGTCACGTCGTCACATCTTTCCTGGCGACAAGTGACCTACGCCATCGTAATAAGGGGTTGACGAGGGGTGAGATAAGCCACCGGTCAAGATTGCGCCAACCCGGAATACGCGCCTGCGCCGTCAGCGACGTCAGCCACGTCCGCGAGGTCCGCGATCCGCCGGAGCCGGAACACGGCCGCGTCCAGGTCGCCCCGCAGCCCGGTGACCAGCCCGTGGTGCAGCAGGACGGCGCCGCGGTGCACCGCCTCCGTCTCCCGGCACACATAGGCGGCCGCGGGGTCGAGCCCCCGCAGCCGCACCGGCGGTGTCTCCTGCCCGTACGCCTGCGCCGGAAGCCAGGCGAGGACGACGACCTCGTCCCCGAGGACGTACTGCACCGCGCAGAGCCCGCCGTCCGGATCCCGCAGCCGGTACAGCTCCCCGAGCTGCACAACGGGCCTGATCTCCTTGTACAGCTCCACCCAGCCGCGCGCCTCGGCGAGCTCGTCGTCGCTCCACCGCGTCAGGTCGCCGCCGACGCCGAGCACGCCCGCCATCGCGCTGACGAAGCGGAACCGCAGCGAGCTGACGCGCCCGTTGAGCTGGGTGTTGGGGCTGTCGGTGACCCAGGCGGCCATGACGCGCGCGGGGTGGATCTGGCTGAATCCGTGCTGGATGGCGAGCCGGTCCAGCGGGTCGGTGTTGTCGGACGTCCAGACCTGGTCGGCGCGGGCGAGGACGCCGAGGTCGATCCGGCCGCCGCCGCCCGAGCAGGACTCGAAGGCCACGCCGGGGTGCGCGGCCCGCAGCCGGTCCACCAGGTCGTAGAAGGCGTGCACGTGGCCGTCCCACAGGCGCTGCGGGTAGGGCTCGCCGGGCCATCCCGGGTCGGTGAAGCAGCGATTGAAGTCCCACTTCACGTAGTCGACGGGCGCGCTGGACAGGAGGGCGTCGAGCTGTTCCCAGAGGTGGTTCTGTACGTCGGGGCGGGCGAGGTTGAGGACGAGCTGGTTGCGGAACTCGGTGCGGGCGCGGCCGGGGTGGTGCTGCACCCAGTCGGGGTGCACGCGGTACAGGTCGCTGTCGGCGTTGACCATCTCCGGCTCGACCCAGATCCCGAACCGCATGCCGAGGGCGTGCACCTCGTCGGCGAGCGGCTTGAGCCCGCCGGGGAAGCGGTCGGGGTTGGGCGTCCAGTCGCCGAGCCCGGCCCGGTCGGACACGCGCGCGCCGAACCACGCGTCGTCGACGACGAACAGCTCCACGCCGAGCGCCGCGGCCCGCCCGGCGAGCGCCCGCTGCTGTTCCTCGGAGATGTCGAAGCCGGTTGCCTCCCAGGAGTTGTAGAGCACCGGCCGCACCTCGTCCGCGTCCGGGATCACCCGCGCGCGCTGGTACGCGTGCCAGGCCCGGCTCGCCCCGCCGAATCCGCCGTCGCTCCACAGCCCCGCGAAGACCGGCGTGGCGATCGCTGTGCCGGGCGGGAGCAGCGTCTGCCCGGAGTCGTCGTGCCCGCTGCCGCCGGTGATCTGCACGGCCCCGTCCGGGAGTTGGTGCACCGAGATCCGCCACGACCCGGACCACGCGAGCGCGCAGCTGTAGACCTCGCCGCGCTCCTCGGTGGCACCGTCCGCGTCGAGCGCCACCCAGGGCAGATGCTGATGCCCGGTGTGCCCGCGGCGGCTGCCGATCACCCTTTCTCCGTACGTGAGTTGCGACCGTACGAGCCGGGACTCCGCCGCCCAGCGCCCGTGCAGCTGCGACAGCCGCCAGCTCTCGCGCAGGGGCAGGGTCCAGGTCGCGGAGTCGGCGCGCAGGACCTCCAACTCCGGCGATCCGGCGGGTGCTTGGTTGCTGAGGGTGGCGTACCGCTCGACGACGTCAGCGCACATCCGGTACGACAGCGTGATCTGGAGGCCGTGCACGGCGTCGGTGAAGTACAGCTGGAGCTCGTCGTCGGCGCCCTCGGCCCACCGCAGGAACCGCCACTCCGTCCCGCGCACCCCGCCGCCGCGCACCGACAGCGCGGGCCGCACGAACCGTGGCCCGCCCTCCACCGGATACTCCTCGCGGCCGTCGAGCCACGACTCGAAGGGCCGCTCCGGGGGTGCCGGAGCCGCCGCGAGGGCCTCGGCGTCGGCCAGGGCGATCCGCGGGCCCCAGTGGAGGTGCAGCAGCTCGTCGCGGTCCGTGAGGCGCAGCGCGTAGCTGCTGGTGGGCCCGGAGAGGAGCCACGTCCGACCGTCAGCGCCGATTTCGATCATCGAACCCCCAGAGCTCCACAGATACGGAAACAGATCTCAACAGGCACGCGCGCGTACGCACATCTTCGAGCCCATACGACCACCGGGGCAACGCCCGCGCACCTCCCGCGTACGCCACCCTGACGCGCCCCCGTACGCGCCTCCGGGCACCCCCGCACCAGGACTGATTGCCTCAGGAACCCGTGTCGTATCGTCGAAGGCGCAACCACCTGCGGGCCTCGGCGCCCGCGAGGTCGCGCGAAGCCGCCCCCGAGCATGAGGAGACCCCGTGACGCAGCAGGTCCCGTCGACCGAGCCCGAGCTGGCCGGCGTGCGCAACTTCCGTGACGTGGGCGGACTGCCGACGGTGGACGGCCGCCGGGTGCGCCACGGCGTGCTCTTCCGCAGCGGTCACCTCGCGCACGCCACGGACACCGACGCCACGTTCCTCGGCTCCCTGGGCCTGCACACGATCTTCGACTTCCGCAACGCCGCCGACCAGCGCCTGGAGGGCCCGGACGTGGCGCTGCCGGGCGTGCGCAATGTGAATCTGCCGCTGACCGACCCGGCCGACGGGGCCGAGTTCTGGAAGATGGTCCGCGACGGCGATCTGGACCAGCTGCGCTCGGTCCTGTCCGACGGCAAGGCCGCGGGCCGGATGTCGGACTCGTACCGGACGATCATCAAGGAGCGCACGGCCGAGCACAGCCGGGTGCTGCACGCCCTCGCCGAGGACAGCGTGCCCGCGCTCATGCACTGCGCGGCGGGCAAGGACCGGGCGGGCCTGTCCATAGCCGTGACGCTGCTCGCGGTCGGCGTGGAGCGCGAGGCGATCGAGGCGGACTACCTGGAGTCGAACGCCGCGCACCGCCGCTACAAGGTGCACCGCAGCAGCACCTCGCCGGACGCGATGTCCCCCGAGGTCATGGAGCTGCTGAGCCCGCTGTTCGACGCCCGCGCCGAGTATCTGGCGGCGGCCTTCGAGACCATCGACCTGACCTGGGGCAACACCGAGACGTATCTGGCGCGGGGCCTCGGGGTCACGCCGCAGACACGGGAGCGGCTGCGCGAGCGGCTCCTCGACTGACGTGACCGGCCTCCTGGCCCGGAGGCCCCGTCGCCCCTACTGGTTCTTGCCGCCGAGCACGAACAGCAGATAGACGAAGAACGCGAACACGTGGCCCACGGCCACATAGATGATCAGCCGCACCCACAGGGCGCGCGGGAACTTCTCCTGCAGGACCATGCGGCGCTCGGGCTGCGCCGTCTGCTCGGGCCCGGCCTGCCGCGGCTGCTCAGATTCCGTCATGTCGGTCTCCCTGGGTGGGGCCGCCGAGGCACAGCGCGGTGGCCGGGCTCTGCAGCAAGGTGTGGACGAAGAGGAGGTCGGCGCCGCCGTGGTCCGCGGCGGCGATCCGGTGCGGGGTCAGCGAGTCGAAGTGCGCGCTGTCGCCCGGAGCGAGGGTGTACGCGGTGTCGCCGAGCCGGAGCCGCAGCCGCCCGGTGAGGACGTACAGCCACTCCTCGCCCGGGTGGACCCGCACGATGTCGCCCTGCGCGCCGTGCGGGACGTGCACCCGCAGCGCCTGCATCCCCCGGCCGGGGGCGCCCGCCTGCCAGTACGTCCAGCCGCCGGCCGCCGTGGGCTCCATGGCGGGGGCGCGGACGACGGAGTGCCGGTCGGCGGGGGTCTCGCCGAGGAGCTCGGAGACCGTCGTACCGTAGGTACGAGCGAGCGCGAGCAGCATCGGCAGGGACGGCTGGCGCTGGCCGGTCTCCAGGCGGGACAGGTGCGCGGGCGAGAGCCCGGCCGCGCGGGCGGCGGCCTCCAGGGTCAGGGCGGCGCGGCGGCGCAGCTCACGGAGCTGGGGCGCGACGGCGGGCAGCGCGTCGGCCGCCTCACCGTCGTCCGGGGTGGCAGGGCTCATACCGTCGATTGAGCCAGAGCCTTACCCGAGAGGCAATTTTGTTGCCCCAGAGGCAAAACTCACCGATGCGCCACCGCCTGCTTCACCAGCGTCCTGCCGAAGTCCCAGATCAGCCCGCCGCCTCCATGCGCCTCGTCCATGACGTCGGTGAACGCCGTCACGAAACGGTCGACCTCCTGCTCCCCGATGATCAGAGGCGGGATGAGCTTGATGACCTCCAGGTGGTCGCCGGAGACCTGGGTGAGGATCCGGTGCTTCTGCAGCAGCGGCACGACCACCATCTGCGCGAACAGGCCCTTGCGTGCGGCCTGGAGCATGGTCCAACGACTGCGCAGCTTCAGGGACTTCGGCCTGCCGAACTCAATGCCGATCATCAGGCCGCGGCCACGGACATCGCTGAGCAGCTCGTACTTGTCGACAAGCGCCCCGAGCCGGGACTTGAGCAGCTCCCCCGTCGCCCGCGCGTTCGCGACGGTCCCCTCGTCGTCCATGACGGCGAGGACCGCGAGCCCCGCCGCCATGGCCTGCGCGTTGGCCCCGAAGCTCGCCGAGTGCACCAGGACCCGGTCCATGGACGAGTAGACCTTCTTGAAGATCCAGTCCTTGCCGAGGGTGGCGCCGACCGGCACATAGCCGCCGGACAGCGCCTTGGCCACGCAGACCAGGTCCGGCTCGACGCCCTCGTCGTGCTGGTAGGCGTAGAACGCGCCGGTCCTGCCGAGGCCGGTCTGCACCTCGTCGGCGATGAGGAGCGCCTTGTGCTGGTGCAGGAGGTCCTGGGCGGCCCGCAGATAGCCCGGGGGCGCCTCGTGCACGCCCTTGCCCTGGATGGGCTCGACGATCAGCGCGGCGACGTCGCCCTTGCGCAGCTCCCGGCGCAGGGCGTCCAGATCGCCGAGCGGGACCGCCGTGTCCGGCAGGAGCGGCGCGAAGCCGTCGCGGAACCCGTCCTCGCCGTTGACGGAGAGCGACCCGGTGGTCAGCCCGTGGAAGGCGTGCGCGCAGTACAGCACCCTCGGCTTCCCGGTCGCGTACCGGGCGAACTTCAGGGCCGTCTCCACCGCCTCGGTGCCGCTGTTGCCGAAGAACACCCGGTCCAGGTGCGGGCTGTGGGTGAGCAGTCGCTCGGCGAGCAGGCCGGGGAGGGGCTGGCAGTCGAAGCGGGTGAGGTCGGCGAGGGAGGCGTCGAGGACGTCGTGCAGCGCCTTGCGTACGACCGGGTGGTGGCGGCCGAGGCCCATGACGCCGAACCCGGCAAGCATGTCCAGGTAGTCGTTGCCGTCCGCGTCCCAGAAGTGGGCGCCCTCCGCGCGTTCGTAGACCTTGTCGAAGCCGATGGTGTGCAGCATGCGCGGCAGTTGGTGGTTCAGGTGGCGCGCATGCAGTTCGTACCGTTCGCCGCCGCGCTCGGCGAGCAGTCGGCCGAGGTCGAACTCCTTGCTCATGCTGGTCATGCTCGGTTCTCCTCGCCGGCCGCACCGGCTCTCTCGGTGCCGGTGGGACCGGCCTGCTCCGGCGCGCCGGCGCCGGTGGCGTTCCGGCGCGCGATGGTCGCGCTGATGCTCCCGGCGATCTCGACGGGGGTGAGCCCGAGGTCGGCGAGCACCTCGCCGCGCTTGGCGTGCGCGAGGAACTGGTCGGGGATGCCGAACCGCCGTACGGGAACGTCCACTTCGGCCTCGCCGAGGGCCAGTGCGACGGCCGCGCCGACCCCGGCGGCCTTGCTGTTGTCCTCGACGACCGCGACGAGCCGGTGCTCCGCCGCCAGCGGGGGCAGCGCCGGGTCGACGGGCTTGACCCAGCGCGGGTCGACCACGGTGGCGCTGATCCCCCGCTCCCGCAGCAGGTCGGCGGCGCCCAGGCACACCGGGGCCATCACTCCGACGGCGACGAGCAGCACATCGGCGGTCGTGCCCTCTCCCTCTTGGGGGCCGCGGCTCAGCACGTCCATGGCGCCGACGCGGTCGACCGCCGGGATCGAGGGGCCCACCGACTCCTTGGGGAACCGCAGCAGCGTCGGCGCGTCGTCGACGGCGACGGCCTCGCGCAGCTGGGTGCGCAGCTGGTCGGCGTCGCGCGGCGCGGCAATGCGGAGGCCGGGGACGACCTGGAGGACGGACAGGTCCCACATGCCGTTGTGGGAAGCGCCGTCGGGCCCGGTGACCCCGGCGCGGTCGAGGACGAACGTCACCCCGCAGCGGTGCAGCGCGACGTCCATCAGGAGCTGGTCGAAGGCGCGGTTGAGGAAGGTGGCGTAGACGGCGACGACGGGGTGCAGGCCGCCGGTGGCGAGCCCGGCGGCGGCGACCGCGGCGTGCTGCTCGGCGATGCCGACGTCCCACACCCGGTCCGGGTAGGCCTCGGCGAACTTGGTGAGGCCCACCGGGTGCAGCATGGCCGCCGTGATCGCCACGACGTCCTCGCGCTCGGCGCCGATGCGGACGATCTCGTCGCCGAACACCGAGGTCCAGGAGGGGCCGTTGGACGGGGCGAGGGGCTCGCAGGTGAGCGGGTCCATCACGCCGACGGTGTGGAAGCGGTCGGCCTCGTCGGCGAGCGCGGGTTCGTAGCCGCGACCCTTCTCGGTGAGGCAGTGCACGAGCACGGGCCCGTGGAAGCGTTTCGCGCGGCGCAGCGCGGACTCGACGGCTTTGGTGTCGTGCCCGTCGATCGGCCCGACGTACTTCAGGCCCAGGTCCTCGAACATGCCCTGCGGCGCGAAGGCGTCCTTGAAGCCCTTCTTCGCGCCGTGCAGCGACTCGTACAGGGTGCGGCCGACGACGGGGGTGCGCTGGAGGACGTCCTTGCCCCAGGCCAGGACCTGTTCGTAGCTGTCGGTGGTGCGCAGGGTGGCCAGGTGGTTGGCGAGACCACCGATGGTGGGGGCGTACGAGCGCTCGTTGTCGTTGACGACGATGATCAGCGGCTGGTCCTTGGCGGCGGCGATGTTGTTCAGCGCCTCCCACGCCATGCCGCCGGTGAGCGCCCCGTCCCCGATGACGGCGACGACGTGCCCGCGTTCGCCGAGGACGTCACGGGCCTTGGCGAGGCCGTCGGCCCAGCCGAGTGCGGTCGACGCGTGGCTGTTCTCGACGATGTCGTGCGCGGACTCCTCCCGCGAGGGGTAGCCGGACAGGCCGCCCTTGCCGCGCAGCTTGGAGAAGTCCTGACGCCCGGTCAGGAGCTTGTGGACATAGCTCTGGTGGCCGGTGTCCCACACGATGCGGTCGTGCGGCGACTCGAAGACCCGGTGCAGGGCCATGGTGAGCTCCACCACGCCCAGGTTGGGCCCGAGATGGCCACCGGTCCTGGCGACCGCGTGCACCAGGAACTCCCGTATTTCCTCCGCCAGTTCGGCAAGATCGGCCTCGGTCAGCGCCTTCAGGTCGCGCGGCCCCCGGATCGTCTCCAGAATGGTCATGCTCGGGCCCCCTTACTGGTTCGTTCTCAGCTCACTGTGACGTCGGGCACCCCGGACGGGACGCCTGCGGCCTCCATCTGCTCGGCGATCTTCATCGCCTCTTCGATGAGGGTCTCGACGATCTTCGACTCGGGCACGGTCTTGACGACTTCGCCCTTGACGAAGATCTGGCCCTTGCCATTGCCGGACGCGACACCCAGATCGGCCTCGCGCGCCTCACCCGGCCCGTTCACCACACACCCCATGACCGCGACCCGCAACGGCACCTCCATGCCGTCGAGCCCCGCCGTCACCTCGTCCGCCAGCTTGTACACGTCGACCTGGGCGCGCCCGCACGAGGGGCAGGACACGATCTCCAGGCGGCGCTGGCGCAGGTTCAGCGACTCCAGGATCTGGATGCCGACCTTGACCTCCTCGGCCGGAGGGGCCGACAGGGAGACGCGGATCGTGTCGCCGATGCCCTCGGAGAGCAGCGCGCCGAAGGCGACGGCCGACTTGATCGTCCCCTGGAACGCCGGACCGGCCTCCGTGACTCCCAGGTGCAGCGGGTAGTCGCAGGCGGCGGCCAACTGCCGGTAGGCGTTGACCATGACCACCGGGTCGTTGTGCTTGACCGAGATCTTGATGTCCCGGAAGCCGTGCTCCTCGAAGAGGGACGCCTCCCACAGCGCCGACTCGACCAGCGCCTCGGGCGTCGCCCTGCCGTACTTCTTCAGCAGGCGGGCGTCCAGCGATCCCGCGTTGACGCCGATGCGGATCGGGGTGCCCGCGTCGTTCGCCGCCCGCGCGATGTCCCGCACCCGGTCGTCGAACTGCTTGATGTTGCCGGGGTTCACGCGCACCGCCGCGCACCCCGCGTCGATCGCCGCGAACACGTACTTCGGCTGGAAGTGGATGTCGGCGATCACCGGGATCTGCGACTTCCGCGCGATCGTCGCGAGCGCGTCCGCGTCGTCCTGCGTCGGACACGCCACCCGTACGATCTGGCACCCCGACGCCGTCAGCTCCGCGATCTGCTGCAACGTCGCCCCGATGTCCGACGTACGCGTCGTCGTCATCGACTGCACCGACACCGGCGCGCCGCCCCCCACGGCCACCGGTCCGACCTCGATGCGCCGCGAGACGCGGCGCTCGGCGAGGGGCCGGACCGGCAGCTCAGGGAGGCCCAACGCGACGGGCGCTCCAGGGCTCATGACGTCACCCGCGGTTTCCGTTGACGGTCTCGCGCATGGCCCGCAGGGACTCCTTCAGGGAGCCCATGGTGGCGAGCACGGCCGTCGGTTCGTAGCCGCAGTGCGCCATGCAGTTGGCGCACCGCTCGTCCTTGCCGCGGCCGTACTTGGACCAGTCGGTCTTCTCGATCAGCTCCCGGTACGTGGGGACGTACCCGTCGCTCATCAGGTAGCAGGGGCGCTGCCAGCCGAAGAGCGAGTAGTTGGGGATCGCCCACGCCGTGCACTGGAAGTCGACCTTGCCCTCGAGGAAGTCGAGGAACAGCGGCGAGTGGTTCAGCCGCCAGCGTCGCCGGTTGCCGCCCGCGAAGGCCTTCTTGAACAGCTCGCGGGTCTGCTCGACACCGAGGAAGTGCTCCTGGTCGGGCGCCTTCTCGTAGGCGTAGGCGGGCGACAGCATCATCTCGTCGACCTTCAGCTCGTCATTGAGGAAGTTGAGCACCTCGATGATCGTCTGCGGGGTGTCGGTGTTGAAGAAGGTCGAGTTGGTGGTCACCCGGAAGCCGCGCCGCTTGGCCTCCTTCATGGCCGCGACCGCCTCGTCGAACACCCCCTCCTTCGCCACCGACTCGTCGTGGCGCTCCCGCATCCCGTCGATGTGCACGGCGAACGCGAAGTACGGCGAGGGCTTGAACTTGTCCATCTTCTTGCGCAGCAGCATGGCATTGGTGCAAAGGAAGACGTACTTCTTCTTGGCCACCAACTGCCGCACGATCTCGTCGATCTGAGGGTGCATCAGCGGTTCGCCACCGGCGATTGACACCATCGGCGCACCGGACTCGAGCACGGCGCCCACGGCCTGGGCCACCGGCATGCGCTGCTTGAGCACCCCGGCCGGGTGCTGGATCTTGCCGCACCCCTCGCACTTCAAGTTGCACGCGAACAGCGGTTCCAACTCGACAATCAGCGGGAACTTGTCCCGCTTGCGCAGCTTCTGTTCCATCAGGTACGTAGCGACCTTGATCGACTGACGCAGCGGCATGACCATCTGGCTCACCTCCGGGGGAGCAGCGAAGAACGGTGCCATTCGAAGAAAGCGGGAAGCACGGCACGGAGAACGCGGAAGGCCGATATTCCACCGCGCACCGTGCCGATTCGTACGAGTTCGTGCTGTGGGGCGTCCACGACCACCCGGACGGCGGCAACAGGGCGGGGCCCGGCCGTCACGGCGGTGCGCAGCGTGACGGCGGACTCCATGTCGACCGCGATGGCGCCGGTGGCGAGCAGATCGCCGCGTTCGTGGCCGCGGACGACGTGGTCGGAGCCCGTGAGCGGCCCGGTGTGCACCGTACGGCGGGGCAGCGCCCGCACCAGCTCCTCGACCAGGAGTTCGGTGCCGACGCAGGAGGTGGCGCCGCCGTCGTGGCGGGTCTCCTCAGCGACGACCAGGTCACCGGGGTGCATGCCGGGGGCGAGCCCGGCGCAGAAGCCGGTGGCCAGGACGGCCGCGTCGTGCAGGGAGGGGGTGTCGAGCGCCCCCGCCACGGCACGCTCGGCGGCCCGCGTGCCCATGCCCGTCCTGAGGACGGTCATGGGGCCGCTCGCGCCGCCCCGGTCGCCGGTGCGCAGGGCGAGGTGCTCGATGCCGAGCGCACAGGCGACGAGGAGCGGTGCGGGGCCCGGCCGCGCCGGGGTTGCGGCCATCAGCCCCCCTTGCCGGAGCCGCCGATGGCCGGCTCTCCGTTGACGTACCGGCCGAGCGCGGTCAGCGGGAAGACCTGCCGGTAGAGGTGGTAGTTGATCGAGAAGTCCCAGGGGAAGCCGGTGCCGGTGAAGTACGGCTCGTCCCAGGAGCCGTCCTCGGTCTGCGTCTGCACCAGCCAGTCGACGCCGCGCTCCACGGACTTGGCGTCCCGCTCCCCCGCCGCGAGCAGCGCGAGCAACGCCCAGGCGGTCTGCGACGCCGTGGACGCGCCGCGCCCGATCCACTGTTCGTCGCGGTAGGAGCGCAGGTCCTCGCCCCAGCCGCCGTCGTCGTTCTGCACCGACTCCAGCCAGGCGACCGCGCGCCGGATCGCCGGGTGCGAAGCGGGCAGCCCGGCGGCGACGAGCGCGGGCAGCACCGACCCGGTGCCGTAGACGTAGTTGACGCCCCAGCGCCCGAACCAGGCGCCGTTCGCCTCCTGTTCGGCAAGCAGCCACTCCACGCCGCGCCGGGTGCGCGGGTCGCGCGACTTCCCCTCGTAGGCGAGCATCTCCACGACGTGCGCGGTGACGTCGGCGGAGGGCGGGTCGATGACCTCGCCGAAGTCGCAGAACGGCAGGCGGTTGGGGAAGGAGCTGGTGTTGTCGACGTCGAAGGCGGCCCAGGCGCCGTTCTTCGACTGCATGCCGAGGTTCCAGCGCACGCCGCGCTCGATGGCGTTCTCCAGGCGCGGCTTGTCCGGGTGCGCGACCCGGCGCAGCGCGAGGACGACCTCGGCGGTGTCGTCGATGTCGGGGTAGTTGTCGTTGTGGAATTCGAAGGCCCAGCCGCCGGGGGTCAGTCCCGGCCTGCGCACCGACCAGTCGCCGGGCCTGACGATCTGCTCGCCCAGCATCCAGTCCGCGGCCTTGACCAGCTGCGGATGGTCGGCGGGCACCCCGGCGTCGGCGAGGGCGATGGCCGCGAGGCAGGTGTCCCAGACCGGCGACTGGCAGGCCTCGATCATCCGGGCGCCGTCCTTACGCCACACGGCGAAGCGGTCCAGGGAGGCGAGGCCCGCCTTGAGGACCGGGTGGTCGAGGTCGTAGCCCATCAGGTGCAGCGCGATCACGGAGTACACGGCGGGCGGCTGGATGCCGCCCCAGCAGCCGTCGTTCTCCTGCCGCTCGATGATCCAGCGCGCGGCGCTGTTCATCGCGGCCTTGCGCACACCACGCGGAGCGATCTTGTGATAAACGTGCAGCGCCTTGTCCATGCGCTGGAAGACGCCGTCCCAACTCGCCACCGGGGCAAGGGGCTTGGCGGGATTCGGGGCGCTCGCGTCGGTGTGCAGCTCATCCAGCGGGAAGGGCGCGGGACGCACCGGGCGCTTGGCCGAGACAATGGTGAGCGGCACGATGGTCTGCCGCGCCCAGCAGCCGAAGTCGTAAATATTGAGCGGGAACCACTTGGGAAAATAAAGGAGTTCGGGCGGCAGCTCGGGGAGGTCGTCCCACTTCCACCAGCCGAAGAGCGCGAGCCAGATACGGGTGAAGACCCGGGCCGAGGCGATGCCGCCCCGCTCCCTGATCCAGGCGGACGCCCTGGCCATGTGCGGCGCGTCGGGGGCGTCCCCCGCCAGGCGCAGCGCCACATACGCCTCGATGGTGGCGGAGAGTTCGCCGGGGCCGCCGTAGAAGGTGGCCCAGGTGCCGTCGTCGCGCTGCTCGCCGCGGATGAACAGCGCGGCGGCTCTGGTCGTCGACTCGTCCTGGATGCCCAGGAACTGACGGAGCAACAGGTCCTCGGCGTCCATGGTCACATTGGTTTCCAGGTCGCCCTTCCACCACCCCTGGGCGTCCTGGCGGGACAACAGGAATTGTGTGGACCGTTCTATGGCGCGGGCCGCGGCACCCAGTGCGCCGGGAGCCGCGGGAGTGGTGTCGGTAGTTCCGGTGGCCGAGGCCGCTCGGGGCGTTGCCGCTCCGGTGCTTCCGTCGGTCGTCGCTGTCATGGCTTCCCCTTCTACGCAGTGCTTCATCTCTGCTGGGTCCGCCGTCGGCCGGGGCCCTGGAGGGACACAGGCCGGCGACTGCGATTCAGTTGGGGCCGATAGTGATCATCTCTTTCGTACGACGACGAAGTCGGCGAGCGCGGTGAGCTGCGCCCGCACCTGGTCCGGCATCTGGACCGCGTCCAGGGCCTCGATGGCGACGGCGTGCTGCCGTCGCGCCTCCTCGGCGGTCCACTCGCGGCCGCCTGCCTGCTCGATCAGGGCGGCGCGCGCGGCGAACTCCTCCTCGGAGAAGCTGTCGAAGTCGTTGCTCTTGGCGTCGGCGGCGAGCAGCTCGCCGAGCCGCTCGGAGGCCGGGCCGCCCGCGGCGAGCGCGGCGACCACGGGCAGGGACTTCTTGCGCTGGCGCAGGTCGCTCCAGGTCTGCTTGCCGGTGGCCTCGGGGTCGCCCCAGATGCCGAGCAGGTCGTCGACGGCCTGGAAGGCGAGGCCCAGGTGGTAGCCGTACTTCTCCAGGGTGTCGGCGGTCTTGTCGTCCGCGCCGCCGAGGACCGCGCCGATGGAGCAGGCGCAGGCGAGCAGCGCGCCCGTCTTGTTGCCCTCCATCTCCAGGCACTCCTCGACGGTGACCCGCTCGCGGTGCTCGTAGGAGATGTCCTGCGCCTGGCCGTCGATGAGGGCGCGGGTCGCGGTGGTCAGGCGGCGGGGGGGGGGGACCGCCCCGACAATGCCAAGTTCCAAGAGGATCTCATTGGCGCGGGCGAACAGCGCGGAGCACACGAGGATCACCTGCGCGGGGCCATGCACCTTCCCCCCCCTGT
>NZ_JBVIXA010000007.1:80284-113904 GCF_055594065.1 Streptomyces sp. NPDC040610
TGGGGGGGGGGGGGAGGGGGGGGGGTGGGGGGGGGGGGGGGGGGGTGTTGGGGTCGGGGGGGGGGGGGGGGGGGGGGGGGGGGGGGGGGGGGCGGGGTCCCCCCCCCCCCCCCTCGACGGTGCCGAGTTCCAGGAGGATCTCGTTGGCGAGGGCGAACAGCGCGTCGCCGACGAGGATCGCCTGCGCGGGGCCGTGCACCTTCCACACCGTGTCGCGGTGGCGGCGCTGCTCGTCGCCGTCCATCAGGTCGTCGTGCAGGAGCGAGAAGTTGTGGACCAGCTCGACGGCGACCGCGCCGGGCACGCCGGTCTCCGGGCTCGCGCCCGCGGCCTCCGCGGAGAGCAGGGCGAGCGCCGGGCGCACGGCCTTGCCGCCGTCGCCGACGGACGGGTTGCCCGCCGCGTCGATCCAGCCGAAGTGGTAGGCGGCGACGGTGTCCATGGGCGGCGCGAGGCGGTCCACCGCGGACCGCAGGACCGGGGTGGCCAGCGTCCGGCCGCGTTCCAGCAGCGCGGTCACGTCCACAGCGGCCGGTTCGGCCGAGGGCACAGTCGGCACATTCTCTCCTCTGATTCCGGTGCGGGGTTCGTGGGGCGAAGGCCCCAGCAGGTCGAGCTTCACGCCGCCTCCTCGAAGAGATGTCCATGAGGGCGGTCGAGTGCGGTCAAGGCCGCCCGGGCTGCGGTGATTCCGCTGCGTACAGCGCCTTCCATCGTCGCGGGCCAGCCGGTCGCGGTCCACGCGCCCGCCAGGTAGAGCCCGGACGCGTTGGTGTGCGCGCCCGGCCGCAGGCGGCCGACGCCCGGGGTCGGCGCGAAGGTCGCCGTGCGCTCCCGGGTCACGAAGAAGTCGAGCACCTGTGCGCCGTGCGCGGCGGGCAGGAGGCGCTCGAGCTCCGGCAGATAGCGCTCTCTGAGCGCCGCCACGGGTGCGTCGATCTCGTCCTGGGCGGCGGACTGCGAGAGCGCCAGATACTGGCCCTCGGCCAGGCCCGAGGCGTCGGTCCGGTCGAAGACCCACTGCACGGGGGTGCCGAGCGCGGCGAAGAAGGGCCGCTTGAGGACCTTCCGGTCGTACACGACGTGGATGTTCAGGATCGGCGCGGTCTCGATGCCGAGCAGCCGGTCGGGCTCGTCGAGGGCGCCGTCCGGGAGCAGGTCGTGGGTCTCGGCCTGCGGCACGGCGAGCACCACCGTGTCCGCCGCGATGGTCTCGCCGGGAACCTCGACGCGCCAACCACCGTTGTCACTACGGGAGATGGAGGTGACACGTGCCCTCAGTTCGGTACGCACGCCCGCCGAGTCGAGCGCCTTGCGGGCCAGACCGTCATGGATGTCACCGAGGGGCACCCGCGCCCAGCCGATGTCGGCGGCGCCGGGCTCGGAGAGCAGACCGGTCTTGAACACCATCGCGGCGAGGCCGAGCGAGGCGTCGCCCGCGACGGCGTTCAGGGTGGCGACCCCGACGAGGTCCCACAGGGCCTCGATGGCGCGCTTCGACTGTCCGCGGTCGGCCAGCCAGCTGCCGAAGTCCTGACTGTCCAGCGCCGGGTCGGCCGGGTCGAGCCCCTTGAGGGCGAGCGCCGCGCGGCCGACGGCGGCGCGCTCGGCGAGCGACAGATGCGGGTAGGTGGCGAGGCTCGCGGCTAGGTGCAGGGGCACGGGCAGCGCGGTGCGGCGCAGCCGTCCGAGCCGGTGCCGGTCGGCGTCGAGCACGGGTACGTCGAGACGGTCCTGCACCGGCGCCAGGTGCGCGCCCTCGACCCGGTCGAGGAACCAGCGGTAGGCGGTGCAGCAGCGCAGGTAGACGTGCTGGCCGTTGTCGACGGTCAGCTCGCCGCGCTGGAAGGAGAAGGCGAGTCCGCCCAGGCGCGGGCGGCCCTCGAGCAGGGTGACGTCGAGGCCGGCGTCGGCCAGGGCGAGGGCTGAGGTGATACCGGCCAGGCCGCCGCCCACGACGACGGCGGAGGCCCGTTTGCCGGGGCCTTCGGCGTCTCCTTCGGGCTGCCTGTCGTCCTGCCTCATGCGTCCTCCCTTTCGGCAGTTGCAGTCTGGGACGCCATGGTCATGCGGAGGGTTGCCCGCCGCTTGGAGCGACGCGCGGGACCTGCGCCGGGGCCGTCGTACCTGCGCATCACGTACGCCTCCTGACGACCCCCCGGGAGACGCTGCGCGCGTCGAGCCCGGACAGACCGCGCACGGCGACATACGCCTTCTCGCGTCCCGGCAGCGAAACGCGGCCCCGAAGGACCGCTTCCGGCTCCCGCTCGATGCGATCGAGCAACCGGCGGTAGATGCCCGCCATCGCCGCCACACAGGCGCCGCTGCGCCGGTCCAGCATCGGCAGCAGGCGGTAGCCCTCGGCGAACAGGGCCCGGGCGCGGCGGACTTCGAAGTGCACCAGGCCCGCGAAGTCCGACCCGGCGGGCGGCACGCTGCCGGCGAACCCCGTGGAGCAGCCGAACTTGGCGAGGTCGTCGGCCGGGAGGTAGGTCCGCCCCTCCAGCGCGTCCTCGCGAACGTCCCTGAGGATGTTGGTGAGTTGGAGCGCGAGGCCGAGCGTGTCGGCGTACTCCGGCGCGCGCTCCGCGTGCAGCGCCCCCGGCTCGGTGCCGAACACCCCGAGGGAGAGCCGCCCGATGGCTCCGGCCACACAGCGGCAGTAGACCTTCAGGTCGTCCCAGGTCTCGTACGTCTCGCCGCGCACGTCCATCAGGACGCCGTCGATCAGCTCGTCGAGCCCGCCGAGCGGGATCGGGAAGTGCCGGGCCGCGTGGCTGAGCGCCACGGCCACGGGGTCGGTGTCGTCCTCGGCCACCTCGCCGTCGCGGACGCGGGTGAGCAGGGCCCGGGTGTCGTGCAGCCGCGCCCCTTTCACGTCCGGCTCGAGGGCGCCGTCGCCGATGTCGTCCACGCGCCGGGAGAACGCGTAGAGCGCGGACATCGCCCGCCGCTGGGGCGTCGGCAGCAACCTGATGCCGTACGCGAAATTGCGTGCCTGCTGCCCGGTCACGGTCTCGCAGTAGCTGTATGCGGCGAGTACCGGCGCGGACACGCGAGGTTCTGACTCCACGGTCCGGCTCACCCCTCTCCTCGCAGAACCGCACGCACCTCGCGCACCAGGCGCGGCTTCGTGGGCTTCGGCGGCCTTGGAAGTACGTCGTATCCGGCGGCGGCGATCGCCGCGACCGCCGCCCTCCCCCCTGCCACGAACCCTGCGAGCAGCAGCTTCAGCCTGCCGTGGACGCTACCCACCAGGGGGGTGCCTTCATTCAGGAGGCAGCGGGCGCGTTCTGCTTCATATGCAACCAGTGCGCGCACCGACGCGCCTGCCGTGGGGACGGCCAGATCCCGCTCCTGGACATGAAAACGCTTCATGTCCTCGGCGGGGAGATAGACACGGTCGCGGCCCAGGTCCTCGCGCACGTCCTGGAGGTGCTCCACGATCTGCAGCGCCGTGCACACGGAGTCCGAGAGGCGGACGCGCTCGGGCGTGGCGGTGTCGGTGATGGCGAGGACGAGGCGGCCGACGGGGTTCGCGGACAGCTCGCAGTAGGCCACGAGGTCGTCGTAGGTCTCGTACCGCTTGACGAGCTGGTCCTGGCGGTTGGCGGCGATCAGGCCGAGAAAGGGCTCGGGGGTCAGACCGCGCCGGCGCACGGTGGGCACCAGGGCCCGCAGCAGCGGGTGGCCGGGTTCCTGACCTGCGAAGACCTTGCCGAGGTCGGCCTCGAAGGCATCGAGGAGGGCGATCGGGTCGCCGGCGGCCCCGGGGTCCGCGCCGAGGTAGCGGGCGTGGGCCGCGCCGCGGTCGAGGTCGGCGTCGCCGATGTCGTCGACCAGGCGGGCGTAGCCGTACACGGCCATGAGGTCCTCGCGCCAGGCGCGCGGGAGGAAGAACGGGGCCACGGGAAAGTTCTCGTCCGCGGCTTTGTCGAGGACGGCGGACGCATCGCGGAGCCGGAGATCGTCCGTAGCCATTGCCGTCACATCTCCCGTTCTACACTGCTGACCCAAAACATCCTATTTCGGACACGCCGCCTCGCCCCCCGTGCAGCTGACCGGCCCCTCCGCCACCGTGCCGCGCGAAATCGCCCCACTTGCCGCGAATCAGCACCGGTACAGCTTACGTTGTACAACGCACACCGAGTCGTCGGGGTGTTCGGCACATCACAAGAACGCACCGATTGGCTTCAATCTTCCCTGAACTCCGGTGACTTGAGGGGCTCCTGGGATCCGAAAACGGGTCAGGGCCCCGCCCGGATGTCCCGGCGGGGCCCTGACCCGTTCGGCCGCCACCCGCGTGCGGCCATTCGGCTACTTGCCGGTGAACTTCTCGTACTCCTTGATGACCTCGTCGGTCGGCCCGTCCATCCGCAGCTCGCCCCGCTCCAGCCAGAGCACGCGGTCACAGGTGTCACGGATCGACTTGTTGTTGTGGCTCACCAGGAAGACCGTGCCCGCCTCCTTGCGCAGCTCGCGGATGCGGGCCTCGGAGCGCTTCTGGAACTTGCGGTCGCCGGTGGCCAGCGCCTCGTCGATCATCAGGACGTCGTGGTCCTTGGCCGCCGCGATGGAGAACCGCAGGCGGGCGGCCATGCCGGAGGAGTAGGTGCGCATCGGCAGGGTGATGAAGTCGCCCTTCTCGTTGATGCCCGAGAAGTCGACGATGTCCTGGTAGCGCTCCCTGATCTGCTCGCGGCTCATGCCCATCGCGAGCCCGCCGAGGATCACGTTGCGCTCGCCGGTCAGGTCGTTCATGAGGGCCGCGTTCACACCGAGCAGCGAGGGCTGGCCGTCGGTGTACACCTTGCCCTTCTCGGCGGGAAGCAGCCCGGCGATGGCCCGCAGCAGGGTGGACTTGCCGGAGCCGTTCGACCCGATGAGGCCGATCGCCTCACCGCGGTAGGCGGTGAAGCTGACCCCGCGCACGGCGTGCACCTTGCGCACACCGCGCTCCTCGCCGCGCCGGATGATCCGGCTCAGCGCCGAGGTGGCACTGCCCTTGCCCGTCTTGGCGCCGTTGACGCGGTAGACGATGTGCAGCTCGTCCGCGATGACGGTGGGGATGTGCGCCCGGTCGGCGCTCTTGTCGTCAGCCACGGCCGTACCGCTCCTCCGCCTTCCAGAAGTACACGAAGCCGCCCGCGGCGACGAGCACGGCCCAGCCGGCCGCGACCGCCCAGACGTGCGGCGGCAGGTTCTCGGAGCCGTAGCCGTCGATGAGCGCGAAGCGCATCAGGTCCATGTAGATGGCGGCCGGGTTCCACTGGAGGATGTCGGCGATCCACGCCGGGTGCTCCTTGAGCATCACCGGGATGGAGAACATCACGCCGGACGCGTACATCCAGGTGCGCATCACGAACGGCATCAGCTGCGCGAGGTCGGGGGTCTTGCTGCCGAGCCGAGCCATGATCAGCGCGAGCCCGGTGTTGAAGAGGAACTGCAGCGCGAGCACCGGCAGGATCAGCAGCCAGGAGAGCCGCGGGTAACTGCCGAAGCCGACCGCCACCACGAACAGCACGATCATCGAGAACAGCAGCTGCTGGAGCTGCTGCAGCGAGAACGAGATCGGCAGCGAGGCGCGCGGGAAGTGCAGCGCGCGCACCAGGCCGAGGTTGCCCGAGATCGCCCGTACGCCCGCCATCACCGAGCTCTGCGTGAAGGTGAAGACGAAGACGCCTGTCACGAGGAACGGGATGTACACCTCCCGCTCCATGCCCCGGTCGGCCTTGAGGATCAGGCCGAAGATGAGGAAGTAGACGAGCGCGTTGAGCAGCGGTGTCGCCACCTGCCACAGCTGGCCGAGCTTGGCCTGGCTGTACTGGGCGGTGAGCTTCGCCTGCGAGAAGGCGAGGATGAAGTGGCGCCGCCCCCAGAGCTGGCGGACGTACTCGAAAAGACCCGGACGGGCGCCGCTGACGGACAGGCCGTACTTGGCCGCCAGCTCTGCGGGGGACAGCCCGTCGTCGGGCGACGGTGGCGCGGTCACCGCGACTCCACCGTCCTGCGTTGTCTCACTCACGAGGGGAAACTTTCGTCTTCAGATGCACGGCCGGTCGGGCGTAGGCGTGGGGGGCCAGGGACCGGAATACGGCCCGAATGTTCTCAGACCCGAGCTTGTCAGATCACAGGAGGTCGGCCCAGCCGGGTCAGGCGCCACACCGTACGCCACTTCATGGGGCGCCGAGGTCCGCTCGGGCTGGTCCAGCCCTCCTTGAAACCGCCGAACCAGGCCTTCAGGGCGGGCCGCGAGGGGCGCCGGGCGAGGGTCAGCAGGAGCCAGACGCCGAGGTACACGGGCACCAGGACGGCGGGCAGGTTGCGGCGGGCGAGCCAGACCCGGTTGCGGGCCACCATGCGGTGGTAGACCGCGTGCCGGGAGGGGGCCGTGGTCGGGTGGAAGAGCACCATGTCGGCGCGGTAGTCGATCATCCAGCCCGCGTCCAGGGCGCGCCAGGCGAGGTCCGTCTCCTCGTGGGCGTAGAAGAAGGCGTCGGGCAGGCCGCCGACCTCCTTCAGGACCGCGGTGCGCACGGCGTTGGCGCCGCCGAGGAACGTCGTCACGCGGGAGGAGCGCATCGGGTCCGAGGCCCTGAGGCGCGGCACGTGGCGGCGCTGGGTGATCCCGGTGTCGGGGTCGGCGATGCGGAAGCTGATGATGCCGAGCTCGGGGTCCGCCGCGAAGGCCGCGCGGCACAGCTCGGCGGTGTCGGTGTGCGCGAGCAGTCCGTCGTCGTCGAGGAAGAGCAGGATGTCGACGTCGGTGCCGCCCAGGCCGAAGGCCTCGATGCCCACATTGCGCCCGCCCGGGATACCCAGGTTCTCGGGCAGTTCTATGGTGCGCACGCCCGCGGGCACCTCCGGCACGGGGGCGCCGTTGCCGACGACGACCACCTCGACCCGGTCGCCGTCCTGCTTGGCGACCGAGTCGAGCAGGGCGCGCAGCTCCTGCGGGCGGTTGCCCATGGTGATGACGACCGCGCCGACCTTCAGCGGCGCGGTCGGCGTCCCCGGTGTGCCGGAGGGGCTCGGTGTGCTCACTTCAGCCTGCTCGACACGAGGATGGACACGAGGTGCAGCAGGGTCTGCAGGAGCGCGATGCCCGCGAGCACGGCGACCCCGACCCGGGAGAAGAACAGGTCTCCCCTGACCGAGTCCACGATCGCGAGGACCAGGATCAGCAGGGACGCCTCGATGCCGAGGATCAGCCGGTGGAACTTCAGCGCGGCCGCGGCCTTGCGGGCCAGGGCCATGCCGGCGGCGCGCGGCTCGGCCGCCGACTCCTGGACGGGAGCCATGCCCTGCTGGTGGCGGGCGACCGCGACGAGGTCGGTCTCGGCCTTGATCAGGATGGCGCCGAGGGCGGCCAGGGTGCCGAGGAAGGCCCACAGCCAGTCGATGCGGCCGGAGCCCCACAGGTCGGCGGCGCGCAGGCCGAAGCCGACGAGCACCGCCGCGTCGCACAGGTAGGCGCCGACCCGGTCCAGGTACACCCCGGACATCGAGTACTGCTTGCGCCAGCGGGCGATCTCGCCGTCGACGCAGTCGAGCAGCAGATAGAGCTGGACCGCGACGACACCGAGCACGGCGCCCCAGATCCCCGGCACCAGGAGGGCCGGGGCGGCGAGGACGCCCGCGACGGTCATCAGGTAGGTCAGCTGATTGGGCGTGATCCTGGTGTTCACCAGGTAGCGGTCGCAGCGCAGCGAGATCTCCCGCATGTACATGCGTCCCGCCCAGTGCTCACCGCTGCGCCGGTCCTTCACCCCCGCGGGGTGAACGACGGGCCGGAGTTCAGCTACCGATGGCCTTGGCATAGTCGGCGTATGCGTCCTTGATCTGGTCGGTGTTCAGATTGAGGTGCTCGAGGATCGTGTAGCGGCCCGGCCTGGTCTGCGGCGCGAACTCGACGACCTGGACGAACTCGTCCACGGTGAAGCCGATCTCCTCCGGCAGGACCGGCAGGCCGTGGCGGCGCAGGACCTCCGCCATGTACGCCGACTCCTCGCGGGCACCGCGCAGGTACATCGCGAAGGCGGCGCCGAGGCCGCACTGCTCGCCGTGGCTCGCGGCGCGCTTGGGGAAGAGCAGGTCGAAGGCGTGGTTGATCTCGTGGCAGGCGCCGGACGCCGGCCGGGAGTCGCCCGAGACCGACATGGCGATGCCGGTGAGGACCAGGCCCTCGGCGAGCACCTGGAGGAAGCCGTCGTCGCCGACGCCGCCGGGGTGGCGGAGCACCGCCTCGCCCGCCTGGCGGGCCATCGCGGCGGCCAGGCCGTCGATGTCCTCGCCGCGCTCGCGGGCGGCCAGCTCCCAGTCCCGGATCGCGGAGATGTTGGACAGGGCGTCGCCGATGCCGGAGCGCACGAAGCGCACCGGGGCCTCGCGGATGACGTCGAGGTCGATGACGACCGCGATCGGGTTCGGCACGCCGTAGGAGCCGCGGCCCGCGTCGTTGTCGAGGGTCGCGACCGGCGAGCACAGGCCGTCGTGCGACAGGTTCGTCGCGACGGCGACCAGCGGCAGGCCGACGCGCGCCGCGGCGAACTTGGCGCAGTCGATGATCTTGCCGCCGCCGAGGCCGACGACCGCGTCGTAGCGGCCCTTCTTCATGGCGTCGGCGAGCTTGATGGCGTCATCGAGCGTGCCGCCGCCCACCTCGAACCATTCGGCGCCGGGCAGCGACGGCGCGAGCCGCTTGCGCAGCACCGCGCCGGAGCCGCCGCTGATGGCGATGGCGAGCTTGCCGGTCGACGAGCAGATCCGCTGGTCGGCGAGGACACCGGCCAGGTCGTTCAACGCCCCCGGCCGGATGTCCACGACGACAGGCGAGGGGATGAGCCTCGTCAGTACTGGCACGCGATCTCACGTCCCTTGGCGAGGTCGTCGTGGTTGTCGATCTCGACCCACTTGACGTCGCCGATCGGCGCCACATCGATCTTGAAGCCGCGGTTGACGAGCTCCTGGTAGCCGTCCTCGTAGTAGAGGTCGGGGTCGCGCTCGAAGGTGGTCTTCAGCGCGTCGGCGAGCTCCTCGGCCGCCTCGCCCTCGATGAGGGTGACGCCGATGTACTCACCGGTGGCCGTCGCCGGGTCCATCAGCTTGGTGATCTTCTGGACGCCCTTCTCGGGGTCCACGATGACCTTCATCTCCTCGTCGGCGAGGTTCTTCACCGTGTCGAGGGCGAGGATGATCTTCTTGCCGTCGCCGCGGGCGGCGAGCAGCGTCTTCTCGACGGAGACCGGGTGCACGGTGTCACCGTTGGCGAGGATCACCGAGTGCTTGATCGAGTCGCGGCCGCACCACAGGGAGTAGGCGTTGTTCCACTCCTCGGCCTTGTCGTTGTCGATCAGGGTGAGCTTGAGGTTGTACTTCGCCTCGAGCGCGGCCTTGCGCTCGTAGACGGCCTCCTTGCGGTACCCGACGATGATGGCGACCTCGGTCAGGCCGATCTCGGCGAAGTTGCCGAGGGTGAGGTCGAGCACGGTGAGGCTGTCCTCGTTGCCCTCGGGTCCGACCGGCACCAGTGCCTTGGGCAGGGTGTCGGTGTAGGGGCGCAGACGCCGTCCGGCGCCGGCAGCCAGCACGAGGCCGATCATGCGGGTTCTCCTTCATCGTGTACGGCGGGTGCGCCACGCTTGTGAGCGGTCACCCAGAAGCGGATGCTCTCGATGAGCACCACGAGTGCCACGGCCACGGCGAGAGCCGTGAGCGCGACGGTGAAATCTGTGTCGTGCAGTGCGAAGGCGGCCAGCGCGACCGCCAGGGTCCTGCCCTCTTGGCCGCCGATCGCCCGCACCAGCCGGAGCGGGGGCGCGCCGGTGCCGCCCTTGATGCGGTACACCGTGTCGTAGTGATGGTAGGCGACCGCGGCCACCAGGCCGAAAGCCGCGGGAAGGCTTCCGTTCACATCGGCTTTGGCCGCCAGTACCAGTACGGTGCCGTATTCCGCGACCCGGAAGAACGGCGGAACCAGCCAGTCGAGGGCGCCCTTGAGGGGGCGGCCGAGGGCGAGTCCGGACGCGATGACGTACACCACGGCGCCGACCACCACCCACGGGCTGCCGTAGGGGCTGAAGACGGCCGCGCAGACCACCGCGGCGCCGCCGACGAAGGCGATGGCGGGCGCGGGCAGCGGCAGGCGGGGCCGCAAGGCGGCGAAGGCGGACGCGAGCGGGCCGTTGTCGGCGAGGTCGGCGAGCGCCGCCGCGGCGCGGTCGGTGCGGGTCGCCTTGCGGGTCAGCGAGCGCAGCACGCGCCCTGCCGTGGTGTAGCAGGCGGCGAGGCCGCAGCCGATGAGCAGGACGACCAGGGTGATCCGGGGCGTGCTGACGGCGGTGAGCACGGCGATCAGGGCCCAGCGTTCGCCGATGGGCAGCACGATCATGCGGCGCAGCCAGACCGTCCAGCCGACGCTGTCGAGCTTGTCGGAGAGGGCGGCGGTGGGGCTGGTGTTGCCGGTGGCGTCGTGGTTCGCCTCGTTGAAGGAGAAGTCCACGACGTGCCGGCAGGTCTGCAGGACCATCGCGCCGAGCGCGAGCGCCCACACGTCATCGCCGCCGCGGGCCGCGCCGAGGGCGAGGCCCGCGTAGTACGCGTACTCCTTGGCGCGGTCGAACGTCGCGTCGAGCCAGGCGCCGAGCGTGGAGTACTGCAGCGAGTAGCGGGCGAGCTGGCCGTCCGTGCAGTCCAGGACGAAGGAGAACAGGAGCAGCACGCCGGCGGCGACGAAGCCGCCGCGGGTGCCGGTCGCCGCGCAGCCGGCCGCGATCACCGCGACCAGCAGGGAGGCGGTGGTGACCTGGTTCGGGGTGAGGCCACGGCGCGCGCACCAGCGGGCGAGGTAGCGCGAGTAGGGGCTGATGCAGTACGTCGTGAAGAAGCCGTCGCGGGCCTTCACCGCGCCGCGCAGGCGCACGGCCTCGTCGTCGACGGCGGCGACGGCCTGACGTGCGGTGTTGCGGGCCTCGGGGTCGCCGGGCAGGGCCGCGACGAGGGTGCCGAGTTCGGGCCGGTGCACGTCGGTGCCGGTGGCTTCGACCGCGGCGGCGACGCGGTCGGGCAGGGCGTCGGAGGCGAGCGCCACGGACGCCCGGCCGCCGTCGGCCGCGGTCTCGGCTCCGGTGGCCCCAACTGCCGTGTGCAGGGCGGCCGTCAGCTCCCGGCGCGCCCCCGCCCGGGCGGTCACGGCGCCGGGCACGGCCGACACGGGGAAGCGCGGGTCGGTCAGGCCGAGCCGCAGGGCGTGGACGTGGCCGACGAAGCGGCTGTCGACGAGGGCGACGCGCTCGCCGGGGGGAAGGTCACGCAGCAGGGCCTCGAGCTCTTCCGGGGACGCCGCGTCGGGGGCGGTCCGCACGTCGAAGCCCAGGGACCGCAGATCGCCTTCGAGCGGCGAACCGGGCACCGGCCGGCCGGTGAGGATGGCGGTCGACAGACGAACTCACTCCTTGATTCCCGGCGCGGCTCGCGCGGGCACGTGCGTGACGGGGGCACCCGGGCAGCGAGGCGGCCGGGCGGCATGTCGGCAGAGGCTATCGGATGAATGGAAGCGGGCGTTCACCGCCCGTTCACGCCCCGATCAGCGCGGTCTGCGTGGTTCTCGACCGCCGCGATCATCATGGTCGAAAGCGGCCCGCGGCCACAAACCGCGGGGTCCACAACCGTCCAAGCCAGCCTAAGGTGGACGCCCATGACATGGATGATCACAGGTGGAGCGGGATATATCGGGGCGCATGTGGCGCGGGTCATGGCCGGGGCGGGCGAGCGGGTGGTCGTCGTGGACGACGTCTCCTCGGGAGTGCCGGAGCGGCTGCCCGCGGACATTCCGCTGGTACGGGGCACTTCGCTCGACGGGGACCTGCTGCGGCGGGTGTTCGCCGAGCACGCGGTGACGGGGGTGGTGCACCTCGCCGCCCGCAAGCAGGTCGGCGAATCGGTGGAGCAGCCGCTGCGGTACTACCGGGAGAACGTCGGGGGCCTGACGACGCTCCTGGAAGCGGTGGTGGACGCGGGCGTGGAGCGGTTCGTCTTCTCGTCGTCGGCGGCGGTCTACGGCAATCCGCCGGACGCCGACCTGGTCGCGGAGGACACGCCCTGCGCGCCGGTGAGCCCCTACGGCGAGACGAAGCTGGCCGGTGAGTGGCTGGTGCGGGCGGCGGGCCGGGCGCACGGGCTGACCACGACCTGTCTGCGGTACTTCAACGTGGCGGGCTCCTCCAGCCCTGAGCTGGCGGACACCGGCGTCTTCAACGTGGTCCCGATGGTCTTCGACCGCCTCACCCGGGGCGAGGCCCCGCGTATCTTCGGCACCGACCACCCCACGCCCGACGGCACCTGTGTGCGGGACTACATCCACGTCAGCGATCTCGCCGAGGCCCACCTCGCCGCCGCCCGCAGGCCGATCGAGCCGGGCAGCGATCTGACGGTGAACATCGGCCGCGGCGAGGGCGTTTCCGTACGCGAACTCCTCACCGTGATCGCGGAGGTCACCGGGGACCACCGGGAGCCGCTCGTCGAGCCGCGCCGGGCGGGCGACGCGCCGCGCGCCGTGGCGGACGTACGCCTGGCCGCGAAGGAGCTGGGCTTCAGTGCCCGGCGCGGGGTGCGGGAGATGGTGGAGTCGGCGTGGGCGGGCTGGTGCCTGCGCCATCCGAAGGCCGCGCGCGGCTAGTCGCAGCGTCCCCCGAAGTCATCTGCAGGGCTCTGACCTGCGGAGAGTTTCCGCAGGTCAGAGCATATGACAACGGTTCTCAGGAGCGTGTTGCACATACCCCCCACCCGTAGTTGACTGAAGGCCGCGACCGAACCTGGGCGCCGACGGACGACGACGGAGGAACGCACCATGGGGGCAGGACACGACCACGGCCACGCGCCGCCCGCCAAGGGCACGGCCACGGCCGCCTACAAGGGTCGGCTGCGCATCGCGCTGTCCATCACGATCACCGTCATGGTGGTCGAGATCGTCGGCGGTATCGTCGCCGACTCCCTCGCGCTCATCGCGGATGCGACGCACATGGCGACGGACGCGCTCGGCCTGAGCATGGCGCTGCTCGCCATTCGCTTCGCGAACCGCCCGCCGAGCGAGAACCGCACCTTCGGCTACGCCCGCGCCGAGATCCTGGCGGCGCTCGCCAACTGTCTGCTCCTGTTCGGCGTCGGCGGGTACGTCCTGTACGAGGCTGTGCAGCGGTTCGTCACGCCCGCCGAGACCGAGGGCGGCCTGACCATGGTCTTCGGCCTGATCGGCCTGCTCGCGAACCTGGTCTCGCTGGCCCTGTTGATGGGCGGCCAGAAGGACAGCCTCAATGTGCGCGGCGCGTTCCTGGAGGTCCTCGCGGACGCGCTGGGCTCGGTCGCGGTGCTCGTCTCGGCCGCCCTCATCCTGCTCACCGGCTGGCAGGCCGCCGACCCCATCGCCTCCATCGTCATCGGGCTCATGATCGTCCCGCGCACCTGGAAGCTGCTGCGCGAGACACTGAACGTCCTGCTCGAATCGGCACCCAAGGGCGTCGACATGGCCGAGGTCCGCGCCCACATGCTGGCCCTGCCCGGCGTGGAGGACGTGCACGACCTGCACGCCTGGACGATCACGTCGGGGATGCCGGTCCTGTCCGCGCACGTCGTCGTCAGCTCCGAGACGCTGACCGCCACCGGCCACGAGAAGATGCTGCACGAGCTGCAGCTCTGCCTGGGCGACCACTTCGACGTCGAGCACTGCACCTTCCAGCTGGAGCCGGGCGGCCACGCGGAGCACGAGCCGGGGCTGTGCCACTGACGCACCTGTCCCGCCGTCGCGGGGCCGCCCCGCGACGGCGGGACGGGTGATCACGGAGAGTGGTACGCTGGCCATGACCTTGACGGAAGAGAAGGAGGTGGGTTGATGACTGTCGCGCCTGACGCTGCCCTGCGCGGCGACACGTCTGTCCCCACTTCCCGGGCCCACGCCTGACCTTCCGTACGTCACCTCTCGTACGTACGTCGCGTATGCACTCCGCGTACGTCATCCGTGTCACGGCCGGGCCCACTCATTCAAGGGTTTACTCCGTTGACTCAGAACGCGATCACCGACGCCTTCTTCACCCTGCACCACGGCCTGCCCCGGCAGGGCCCCGGCTCCGACGCCACCACCCGCGAGCTGCTCGCCCTCGCCGGTGAGCTGCCCGCCCGTCCGCGCGTGCTCGACCTGGGCTGCGGCCCCGGCCGGTCCGCGCTGCTCCTGGCCGCCGAGACCGGAGCCGAGGTCACGGCCGTCGATCTGCACGAGCCGTTCCTCGACGAGCTGCGCGCGGCGGCCGACGCCCGCGGGCTCGGCGACCGCGTGCGCACCGTCCGGGCCGACATGGGCGAACTGCCCCACCCGGACGGTTCGTTCGACCTGATCTGGGCCGAGAGCTCGGCCTACTCCATCGGCTTCGACACCGCCCTCGACAGCTGGCGGCGACTGCTCGCACCCGGCGGGACGCTCGTCGTCACCGAGTGCGAGTGGACGACCGCGGAGCCGTCCGGGGCGGCGCGTGCCTTCTGGGACCAGCACTACCCGCTGCGCACCTGCGAGCAGAACACCCGCGCGGCACTCGCCGCCGGGTACGCGGTGCTCGGCACCGTGTCCCAGCCCGAGTCCGACTGGGACGAGTACTACGGTCCGCTCGGCGCCCGCGCCGACGCGGCCGACCCCGGGGCGCCCGGCATGGCCGAGGCCCTGGCCGCCACCCGCGCCGAGATCGCGATGCGGCGCGAGCACGGGGCGGAGTTCGGCTACACCGGCTACGTCCTGCGTCCGGCGGGGGACGGCTGGCGCACCCGTCCCGAGGCGGCGTCCGGCGCCGACCGCGCGGCGGTGCACGCCGTGAACGCCGCCGCCTTCCCCACCGAGGGGGAGGCCGACCTCGTGGACGCGCTCCGGGAGGACGCGGGGGCCTGGATCGACGGGCTCTCGTTCGTCGCCGAGGCGCCCCGCGGGGACGGCGCGGACGGCTCGGGCAGCACGGACGGCTCGGGCGGGGAGGTGGTGGCGCACGCCCTGATCACCCGCTGCCACGTGGACGGCGCCCCGGCCCTGTGCCTGGCGCCGGTGGCCGTACTCCCGGCGTACCAGAAAACGGGCGCCGGTTCGGCCGTCGTGCGCGCCGTGCTGCACGCCGCGCGCGCCCGTGGCGAGCAACTGGTCCTGGTGCTCGGGCACCCGGACTACTACCCGCGGTTCGGGTTCACCCCGGCCTCGGCATACGGGATTCGGCCAAGTTTCGAGGTCCCGGACGAGGCCATGATGGCGCTGGTCCTCGACCGGCCCGGCACGGACGGTGGGGTGCCCGTTCCGTCGGGCACGATCGCCTATCCGGCGGCCTTCGGGATCTGATCCCGGCGGCCCCCCGGCCGGACGCCGGGGGGCCGTGGCCGAATCCGCATGTCCCGTCCCCACGGTCGGGGACGGGACATGCGGGGCCCCCGGAGTGCCGGGAGAGCCCCTGTCGTACGGCAGACTTGGCATCCGAGACCGAAGCGAAGGATGGGTATGCCGATCACACCTGCCACCGCGGCGAACAGCTCGTCGAACGGCACCGGAGAAACAATCTTGCTGGAACTCGTCGACGAGGACGGCAGGACGATCGGCACGGCGGAGAAGCTTGCCGCGCATCAGGCGCCCGGGCAGTTGCACCGGGCGTTCTCCGTCTTCCTCTTCGACGAGCAGGGACGGCTGCTGCTGCAGCAGCGGGCGCTCGGCAAGTACCACTCCCCCGGCGTCTGGTCGAACACCTGCTGCGGGCATCCGTACCCGGGCGAGGCGCCGTTCGCGGCCGCCGCCCGGCGCACCTTCGAGGAGCTCGGCGTCTCGCCGTCGCTGCTCGCCGAGGCGGGCACCGTGCGCTACAACCACCCGGACCCGGAGTCGGGCCTGGTGGAGCAGGAGTTCAACCACCTCTTCGTGGGCATGGTGCAGGCCGAGCTGCGGCCGGACGCGAGCGAGGTGGGCGACACGGCGTTCGTGACCGCCGCGGAGCTGGCGGAGCGGCACGCGAAGGGACCGTTCTCCGCGTGGTTCATGACCGTCCTCGACGCGGCGCGGCCCGCGATCAAGGAGCTGACGGGGCCGGGCGCGGGCTGGTAGCCCGGCGAGCCTCGGATCCCGCCGGGCCCGAGGACGCCGAAGTCCTTCGTGGACTCAGATCCCGTTGGGTTTCAGGGGCAAGGCCGCCCAGATGACCTTGCCCCCGCTGGCCGTGTGCTCGACGTCGCACGCGCCGCCCGCCTCGCGGGTGATCTCCCGCACGAGGAGCAGCCCGCGGCCGCCGGTCTGGCCGTAGTCGGCCTCCAGCGCCGTCGGGCGGTAGGGGTGGTTGTCCTCCACGGAGACCCGCACCCACTCCGCGCCGACCGCGACCTCCACGGCGAGCATCGGCGAGAGCAGCGCCGCGTGCCGCACCGCGTTGGTGACCAGCTCGGAGACGATCAGCAGGAGCCCCTGCACCAGTTCGTCCGGTGCGGGCACCCCCTGACGCGCGAGCAGGTCGCGCACCGCGTGCCGTGCCTGGGGCACCGAGGCGTCGACGGCGGGGGCGGTGAACCGCCACACGCCCTCGTACGGCACCCGCCCACCTCCCCCGGGGAGCGGGCCCGGCCCTCTCCCGTCGTTCCCCATTGCCCGGTCCCCGCCCTCGCGCTCGGTTGTCACCACACGTCGAGTGTTGGTAACGCGCTGGTCCGTACCGCGCTACTGACCAGAAGTCAGCGACTATCGACGGGATTTGATCGCCCCCGCGTGCCGTCGTCAGTTGCGCGACTGCTCCTGCCCTTCTTGTTCCGCCTTCAAGGGTTCTTCAGCTTGTACGGCTTGCGGGGTGCCGCCGTCGCCGTCCTTGCCGCCGGAGTGCTCCGAGACCAGGCTGATCAGGCGTCGGCCGCCGACGGCCGTCGCGATCAGGCCGAGGCCGTCGAAGAGCAGCGCGAGGGAGAAGAAGCAGCCGATGACGTACTGGCTGCTGCTCGGCCAGTCGCCGAGCACGAGCACGCCGAGCAGCACGCCGAAGGCGCCTTGCAACAGCGTCACCGCCATCTGTGGTCCGCGCACCACCAGGCTGCCGACGAGCCGGAACACACCGCCGGTGAGGAAGAGCAGCGCCGCGAACATCGTCAGCGCCTCCGCGGCCACGTCGGGCCTGCGGATGACGACGACGCCCGCCGCGAGGTTCAGCGCGGCGACCACCACACCGAGCCAGAAGAAGTTCGAGCCGCGCGACTGCACCGCGTGCAGCAGCGCCACCATGCCGCCCACCAGGAGCAGCCAGCCGAACAGCAGCATCGAGGTGAGCGTGGCCACCCCGACGTACACGATGCCGATGAGCCCGCCGAGGACGAGGATCGCGCCGAGCACGGCGAGCCAGCCGAAGCTGCGCCGGAGCCGGGCCCCCTCGGCCGTGCCGCCGGTGCCGTCAGTACCGGTCCGACCTGCCTCTTTGCGTGTTCCGCCGAGCATCATGAGGGCCTCCGTCCGTCGTGCGAAGCCGCCCCTTCTTGATCGTACGTTCGGTGGGTGCGGATAGCATCCGGCGCATGGAGCCGCAGCTGAGGCATGCCGTCGCCGACGGCGTCGCCACCGTCGTCATCGACCATCAGGCCAAGCGCAACGCCATGACGGCGGACATGTGGCGCGCGCTGCCGCCGCTGCTCGCGGCGCTCGCCGCGGACCCCGCCGTGCGGGCGCTGGTCCTGACCGGCGCCGGGGACACGTTCTGCGCGGGCGCCGACATCTCCTCGCTGCGCGAGGAACCCGCCCGCGCCCAGGAACTCGCGGTACGGGCCGAGGAGGCCCTCGCGGCCTTCCCCAAACCGACGCTCGCGGCGGTGCGCGGGTACTGCGTGGGCGGCGGCTGCCAGCTGGCGGCGGCCTGCGACCTGCGGTTCGCCGACGAGGGCGCGGTGTTCGCGGTCACCCCGGCGAAGCTCGGCATCGTCTACCCGGCGTCGACCACGCGCCGCCTGGTGTCCCTCGTGGGGCCATCGACCGCCAAGTACCTGCTGTTCTCCGGCGAGTCGATCGACAGCGGGCGGGCGCTGCGCAGCGGGCTCGTGGACGAGGTGCTGCCCGCGGGGGAACTGCGGGCGCGGGTCGCGGAGTTCACGCGGATCCTGGCCGCGCGTTCGCTGCTCACGCAGGCGGCGGCGAAGGAGTTCGCGTCCCTGGCCGGTGATCCTGACGGCCCCGGAGGCACGGACACGGGCGCCGCGCGGGAGGCCCACTGGGCGGAGCAGATGCGCGCGAGCGGCGACACCGCCGAGGGTGTCGCCGCCTTCCTGGAGCGCAGGCAGCCGCGCTTCGCCTGGACTCCGCCCGAGGTCCCGGCTACGCGGGCTGCTCCTCTTCGCTGAACCGGCTGCGGCCGCGGAACATCTCGACGATGTGGGCGGGCGCCTTCTCCGGCGACCCCGCGTCGTAGGGCGGCTGCGGGTCGTACTCCATCATCAGCTGCACGGCCTGGGCGCGTTCGTCACCCGCGATCCTGCCGACCAGCGCGAGGCCCATGTCGATGCCGGACGAGACACCGGCCGCCGTGACGTACTTCCCGTCGAACACCACCCGCCGCCCCGTCGAGCGCACGCCGACCTTGTCCAGCTCCTCCAGGGCCAGCCAGTGCGAAGTCGCCTCGCGGCCCTTCAGGAGCCCGGCGGCGGCGAGGGCCAGGGAGCCCGTGCACACGGACGTCGTCCAGGTGCTGGACGCGTCGACGGTACGCAGCCAGCCGAGCAGCGACTCGTTCTCCATCTGGTCGCTCTGGCCGGGGCCGCCGGGGACCACCACGATGTCCGGGCTCCGCACCTCGTCGAAGGTCTTGTCGGCGACGAGGCCGAGCTGTCCGGTGTCGTCGCGCACGGGCCCGGTCTGCTCGGCCACGAAGACGACCTCGGCGTCCGGGAGTCCGGCGAGCGTCTGGAAGGGGCCGATGGCGTCGAGGGCGGTGAAGCGCTCGTACAGGGCTATGGCGATCTGCATGCGGGCTCTCCTCGGGGAGGCGGGTCGGATGACGGTTGTGCGGTGGTCAGGTGGTCAGGTGGTGGGCGGTCACGCGGGGGCGGTGCGGGGGCTGTGGAAGCGGCGGCGGTACTCGGCCGGAGCCGTGCCGAGCGCCTTGACGAAGGCGCGGCGCATGGCCTCCGGGGTGCCGTAGCCGCAGGCGCGCGAGACCTCCTCGACGCCGTCGGAGGTGTCCTCCAGGAGTCGGCGGGCGTGCTCGACGCGGACGCGGTCGACGTACTTGCCCGGCGCCATGCCGGTCTCCGCCTGGAAGGAGCGGGCGAAGTGCCGGGGCGAGAGCCGGGCGCGCTCCGCGAGGGACTCCACGCTCAGATCGCCCCCGGGGTGCTCGGTGATCCACTGCTGGACCTCGCGCAGCGGCTCACGGCGGGCCGTCTGCACCGACAACTGGGCGCTGAACTGCGCCTGGTTGCCCGGCCTGCGCAGGAACACGACGAGGAAGCGCGCGATGGTCAGCGCCGTGTCCCGGCCCAGGTCCTCCTCGACGAGGGCGAGCGCCAGGTCGATGCCCGCCGTGACGCCCGCCGAGGTCGACACGTGCCCGTCCCGTACGTAGATGGGGTCGGGGTCCACGTCGATCTCCGGGTGGTCCCGGGCGAGTTTGTCGCAGTACGCCCAGTGGGTCGTCGCGCGGCGGCCGTCGAGCAGGCCCGCGCGCGCCAGCAGGACGGCCCCGGTGCAGACCGAGATCAGCCGCTCGGCGAGCGGGGCGTGCGCCCGCAGCCAAGCGACCAGGGCCTCGTCCTCGTCCCTGGTGCCCGCGCCGCCGGGCACCAGGACGGTGTGCGGCACCGGGGCACCGGCCCGGCCCGTGTACTCCCCGAGCGAGGAGTCCGGGACCAGCGTGAGCCCGCTCGACGTCCGCACGGGGGCGCCGTCGAGGGAGGCGGTGCGCACCCGGTACGGCGGGATGTCGGGGTGGAGGTGGCTCGCGCCCGTGAACACCTCGGCGGGGCCCGTGACGTCGAGGCTCTGGACGCCGTCGAAGAGGACGATCAGGACGGTTCGCTGCTCCATGCCCTTGATTCTTGGGGTGCGGCGGGATGTCCGCAATGACGGGCAGCCCACCTTTCCTGCCATCCTTTTCTGCCAAGGGTGGGCTGCCGTCCTTTCTGTCAGGGGTGGCCGCCGGCGGTGCCCGGCCCGCGTGCCTGCCCGGCGCCGGAGCCCCGGGAAGTCCCGTATGTCGTCGGGAACCCCTTCACCTCATACCGACCAGTCGGTAACGTGTGGCCATGACCTCTTCGACGACCTCCGCCCCGGTCGGCGCGGCGCTGCACCCGCGCGCGGGACGGCGCTGCCACAACGTGCTCAACGCCCTCCACACCACGCACTACTTCTCCCCGGACGTGGGCCGCGAGCTGGCCCCGCTCGGCATCACCCACCCGAAGGCCGTCAACTTCGCCATCCGGGCGGCGGCGCTGGGAGCCGTGGGCGCGGGCACCGTGACGGCCACGTTCTTCAACTACAAGCCGGAGACGGTCGCCCGGTTCGTGCCGGAGATCTGGCGCACCGCCGCCCCCGAGGACGTCCTCGCCGCCCGGCTGCGCGCCGTCGACACGACGCTGCGGCGGCTCCTCGGGGACGAGGCGGTGGCGTCCCCGGAGATGGCGGAGGCGGCCCGGCTCGCGCTGCGGGCCACGGAGGCCTGTTCACCGAGCGGCCGCCCGCTGTACGCCGCGCACGCCGCCCTCGCCGTGCCCGCCGAGCCGCACCTGGCCTACTGGCACGCGGCGACGCTGCTGCGCGAGCACCGCGGCGACGGCCACCTGGCCGCGCTCCTGGACGCCGAACTCGACCCGGTCGAGGCGCTGGTGAGCCACACCGCGACGGGCAAGAGCATGACGCCCACGTGGAACCTCAACACCCGGGGCTGGACCCGGGAGGACTGGGACGCGGCCGTCGAGCGGCTGCGCGGGCGCGGACTCGTGGACGCCGACGGCGAGCTGACGGAGTCCGGCGCCGCCCTGCGCAAGCAGATCGAGGAGCGCACCGACCGCCTGGACCGGGCGCCCTACGAACACCTCGGCGCAGCGGACGTGGAGCGGCTCACGGAGCTGGGCACGGTGTTCGCCGGGGCGGCGCTGGAGGCGGGGGCGTTCCCCGCGGACCTGCTCGGCAAGGGCTGAACCGAGCGGCCCAGGAAGGGCTGAGCCGAGCGACCCGGCAAGGCCCGGGCCGACCCGCTCGGCGAGCCCGAGCGACTCCCGAAGCATGTGCCCCGGCGTCCGGGGTACTCGCCCGTCACCCGGTCCCCGGGGTCCTTCCCGCGAAGGGCCGGGAGACGGAGGGAGAATTCTTGTGCTCCGAGCCATAGCGGACGTACTGCGACAGATCGGTGGGGCCATCGCCACCGTGGTCACACTGCCGTTCCGGGCGCTGGCCCGGCTGTTCTCCGGGGCGTCGCGCTCCGGACGCCGGCCGCGCCGTTCCCGCCGGGTCTGACCGCCCCGCCCCGGGTCTGACTGCCTCACTGTCGGTGCCACCTGCCACAATTGGCGGGCAACCCCAGTGAGAAGGCGGTACCGGAACGTGACGACCACCCCAGCGTCCATCGAAGGCAGGATCGCCGAGGAACTCGGCGTGCGGGAGCGGCAGGTGAAGGCCGCCGTGGACCTGCTCGACGGCGGGTCGACGGTGCCCTTCATCGCGCGCTACCGCAAGGAAGCCACCGAGATGCTCGACGACGCGCAGCTGCGCACGCTCGAGGAGCGGCTGCGCTATCTGCGGGAGCTGGAGGAGCGGCGGAGCGCCATCCTCGACTCGGTGCGCGAGCAGGGCAAGCTCACCGACGAGCTGGAGGCCCGTATCCGCGAGGCCGACACGAAGGCCCGCCTGGAGGACATCTACCTGCCGTTCAAGCCGAAGCGGCGGACCAAGGCGCAGATCGCCCGCGAGGCCGGTCTGGAGCCGCTGGCCGAGGGGCTGCTCGGGGACCCGACGGTGGATCCGCAGGCCGCGGCCGCCGCGTTCGTCGACGCGGACAAGGGCGTCGCCGACCCGCAGGCCGCCCTGGACGGCGCCCGCGCCATTCTCACCGAGCGGTTCTCCGAGGACGCCGACCTCATCGGCGAGCTGCGCGAGCGCATGTGGGTACGCGGCCGCCTCGCTGCGAAGGTGCGCGACGGCAAGGAGGAGGCGGGCGCGAAGTTCGCCGACTACTTCGACTTCGCCGAGCCGTTCACGGAGCTGCCCTCGCACCGCGTCCTCGCGATGCTGCGCGGCGAGAAGGAGGACGTGCTCGACCTGGTCCTGGAGCCGGAGGAGGCCACCGAGGGCCCCTCCTCGTACGAGGGCTCGATCGCCCAGCGCTTCGGCATCGCCGACCGCGGCAGGCCCGCCGACAAGTGGCTGACGGACACGGTGCGCTGGGCCTGGCGGACCCGTGTCCTGGTGCACCTCGGCATCGACCTGCGCCTTCGGCTGCGCACGGCCGCCGAGGACGAGGCGGTGCGGGTGTTCGCCGCGAACCTGCGCGACCTGCTGCTCGCCGCCCCGGCGGGCACGCGCGCGACGCTCGGCCTGGACCCCGGTTTCCGTACGGGTGTGAAGGTCGCCGTCGTGGACGCCACCGGCAAGGTCGTGGCGACCGACACGATCCACCCGCACGTCCCGGCGAACAAGTGGGACAAGGCCCTGGCCACCCTCGCGCGGCTCGCCAAGGAGCACGACGTCGACCTGGTCGCGATCGGCAACGGCACGGCGTCCCGCGAGACGGACAAGCTCGCCGGTGAACTCATCACCAAGCACCCCGAGTTGAAGCTCACGAAGGTGATGGTGTCCGAGGCGGGCGCTTCGGTGTACTCGGCGTCGGCGTTCGCCTCGCAGGAGCTGCCGGAGCTCGATGTGTCGCTGCGCGGCGCGGTGTCGATCGCCCGGCGCCTGCAGGACCCGCTCGCCGAGCTGGTGAAGATCGACCCGAAGTCGATCGGCGTCGGGCAGTACCAGCACGACCTGTCCGAGGTGAAGCTGTCCCGCTCCCTCGACGCGGTCGTCGAGGACTGTGTGAACGGCGTGGGCGTGGACGTGAACACGGCCTCCGCCCCGCTGCTCGCCCGGGTGTCCGGCATCGGCTCCGGCCTCGCCGAGAACATCGTGGCGCACCGCGACGCGAACGGCCCCTTCAAGAGCCGCAAGGGCCTCAAGGACGTGTCCCGGCTCGGCCCGAAGGCCTATGAGCAGTGCGCGGGCTTCCTGCGCATCCTGGGCGGCGAGGACCCGCTGGACGCCTCCAGCGTGCACCCCGAGGCGTATCCCGTGGTGCGGCGGATGGCGGGCACCGCGGGCGGCGCCGTCGGCTCGCTGATCGGCGACACGGCCACGCTGCGGTCCCTGCGGCCCGCCGACTTCGTCGACGACGTGTTCGGCCTGCCGACCGTCACGGACATCCTCAAGGAGCTGGAGAAGCCCGGGCGCGACCCGCGTCCCGCCTTCAAGACGGCCACCTTCAAGGACGGCGTCGAGAAGATCGCCGACCTCACGTCCGGCATGGTGCTCGAAGGCGTCGTCACGAACGTCGCCGCGTTCGGCGCGTTCGTCGACGTCGGCGTCCACCAGGACGGCCTCGTGCACGTCTCCGCGATGTCCAAGACCTTCGTCAAGGACCCGCGGGACGTGGTGAAGCCCGGCGACATCGTCAAGGTGAAGGTCCTCGACATCGACGTGCCGCGCAAGCGGATCTCGCTGACGCTGCGCCTCGACGACGAGGCCGCCCCGCAGGACGCCTCCGCGTCGGGCACCGGCGGCCGCAAGGAGCGCGGCGGGCGTCCCCCGCAGCAGCGCGGCGAGCGCGGCCGGGGCGGCGCCAAGCAGGGCCAGGGCGGCGGTGGCCGGGACCAGGGCGGCGGTGGGCGGGACCAGGGCGGCCGCGGCGGCCGACCCCAGCAGCGGCAGCAGCGGCAGGCCCCGCCGCCCGCGAACGACGCGATGGCGGAGGCGCTGCGGCGCGCGGGGCTGGTGGACCCCAAGCAGCGCTGACGCGCGGGGGCGCCGGGGCGCCCGGAAGAACGGAGGTCACGGTGGCAGCCGCCCGCCTGAGGGTGGCTGCCACCGTGACGAGCCGTCAGGTCGGCGGTGTCGGCCGACGCCGACGTAACAGCCGTCAGGCCGTCGTGGCTCCTCAGCGGGCCGGTTCCGTCACCTTGCCCTCCGACACCGCCAGGCGGCGCGTCACGTTGACCGCGTCGAGCATGCGGCGGTCGTGGGTGACCAGGAGGAGCGTGCCGGTGTAGGAGTCGAGGGCCGACTCCAGTTGTTCGATGGCGGGCAGGTCCAGGTGGTTGGTGGGCTCGTCCAGGACCAGGAGGTTGACGCCTCGGCCCTGGAGCAGGGCCAGCGCCGCGCGCGTGCGCTCGCCCGGTGACAGGGTCACCGCGGGGCGCAGCACATGGTCCGCCTTCAGGCCGAACTTGGCGAGGAGCGTGCGGACTTCCGCCGGGTCGGTGTCCGGCACCGCCGCCCGGAACGCGTCGAACAGCGACTCCGCACCGTGGAACAGGGCGCGCGCCTGGTCGACCTCGCCCACGACGACCCCCGAGCCGAGCGCCGCGTGCCCCTCGTCCACGGGGACGCGGCCGAGCAGGGCGGCCAGGAGCGTGGACTTGCCCGAGCCGTTGGCGCCGGTGATGGCGACGCGGTCGGCCCAGTCGAGCTGGAGGTCGACCGGCCCGAGCGCGAAGGACCCGCGGCGGACGACCGCGCCGCGCAGCGTGGCCACGACCGTGCCGGAGCGCGGCGCCGCCGCGATCTCCATCCGCAGCTGCCACTCCTTGCGGGGCTCTTCGACGACGTCCAGGCGCTCGATCATGCGCTGGGTCTGGCGTGCCTTCGCCGCCTGCTTCTCGCTGGCCTCGCTGCGGAACTTGCGGCCGAGCTTGTCGCTGTCGGTGGCCTTGCGGCGGGCGTTCTTCACGCCCTTGTCCATCCAGGTCCGCTGCATCTGGGCGCGGTCCTGGAGGGCGGCGCGCTTGTCGGCGTACTCCTCATAGTCGTCGCGGGCGTGCCTGCGGGCGACCTCGCGCTCCTCCAGATACGCCTCGTACCCGCCGCCGTAGAGGTTGATCTCCTGCTGGGCCAGGTCCAGTTCCAGGACCTTGGTGACCGTGCGGGTCAGGAACTCGCGGTCGTGGCTCACGACGACGGTGCCCGCGCGCAGGCCCCGGACGAAGGCCTCCAGGCGGTCCAGGCCCGCCAGGTCCAGGTCGTTGGTGGGCTCGTCGAGCAGGAACACGTCGTACCGGGACAGCAGCAGCGAGGCGAGGCCCGCGCGCGCCGCCTGGCCGCCGGAGAGCGCCGTCATCGGCTGGTCGAGGCGCACGCCGAGGCCGAGCGAATCGGCCACTTCCTCGGCGCGTTCGTCCAGGTCCGCGCCGCCGAGGGCGAGCCAGCGCTCCAGGCTGTGCGCGTACGCGTCGTCGGCGCCGGGCGCGCCCGCCACGAGGAGTTCGGTGGCCTCGTCCATGGCGGTCTGCGCGGCGGTGACGCCGGTGCGGCGGGCCAGGAACGCCTGGACGGTCTCGCCCGGGCGGCGGTCGGGCTCCTGGGGCAGGTGGCCCACGGAGGCGGTCGGCGGGGAGAGGCCGACGCGTCCGGACTCCGGGGTGTCCAGGCCCGCGAGGAGGCGCAGCAGCGTGGACTTACCGGCGCCGTTGGCGCCCACCAGGCCGATGACGTCGCCGGGGGCGACGACGAGGTCCAGGCCCTCGAAGAGGGTGCGGTCGCCGTGGCCGGCGGCGAGTTCTTTCGCGACAAGAGTGGCGTTCATCAGGCCCTGAGCCTAATGCGCGGGGGTGGGGTGCGGTGGGGGTGGTACCGGAAGCACGGGGGTGGCGCGTCGCGGCGGCGGGTCGGCGAGGGGGCGAGGGGGCGAGGCGGCAAGCGGCGAGGGGGCTGGGCAGCGAGCAGCGTGACTGCCGCCTTCGGGCCCCGGCGGCCAACCCCGCCGCCCACCGACCCGCCGTAACCCTCACCTCAGGACGAAGCCGCCGACACCAACACGCTGTCCGGCGTCCGCGCCACCACATAGCGGGCCCGGTCCGGCAGCGCCACCCGGTGCTCGCCGGGTTCCAGGACCTCGTCGAGGACTTCGTGGACGCGGGTGCGGTAGAGGCGGTCCAGGCGGTAGACGGTGAGCCGGACCCGGCACGTGGAGGTGACCTCCGCGACCGCGCTGTCGCCCGTCACCGCGAGCCGGGTCAGCCGACGCTGCGCCAGCGGGCTGCGGTCGAGGGCGTACTCGATCTGGGCGACGAGCAGCGGGACGATCGGCGCGAGTCCTTCCACGAACGCGACGTCGACGCCCGCGTCCTCGAACGACGCCCGCACCGCGTCCCGGGTCCGCGCGGGCGCCTCCCGCGCGAACGCCACCGCCCCGTACGTCCGCAGCTCCTCCGCCGGTACCCCCGTCGCGTCCGCCGCGATCTCCGCGCCGATGCCGATGGTGCGCAGCGCCGCCGCGAGCTTCGCGTTCAGCGCCACCCGTGCCCCGATGAGCAGCACCCGCCGCCCGGCCCCCGGCGCGGCCCCGTCGAGCAGCCGCCCCAGCTCCGCGCGGTACTCACCGCCGCGGAAGCGGAACGGCCCTATGCCGTGGTAGCCGTTGAGCTCCAGGTCGGCGTGCTCGGAGGTCTGCCAGGCGAAGTCGCGCCACACATAGTCGTCAGCGCCGTCAGCGTCGCCGCCCTCATCCACGACGCCGCCGTCGGCGCCGTCGGCGGCCTCCCCCGCCGGAGCCCCGGCACCGCCCCGCGTCCGCTCGATCACCGCCGTCACGGCCCCGCACTCGAGGCCCTCGCACTCCGGACAGCCATAGATCACATACCGCCCGTCCAACAGCGGGGCCTCGGCCTCCAGGAGGAGGCGGCGCACATGGGCCGTGAAGATGGCCGGAGGGATGTCGGACGCCAGCGGGGACACCGCGTCGAGGTCGGCGAGCTGGAACAGCAGCGGGCGGCCGTTCACGATGAAGTCGACGAATTCGCGGTGCACTTGGTAGTCACCGCCTGCGAGAACTCCACCGGCGCGCATCGCCGGTGCCAGGCCGAAGGTCGCATACTCGGCAGACATGCTGTGAGTATCCCCACCCGGTACGGGGTCTGAGCACGGCATGGTGTATTCCGCTACGTTTCCGGGATGGGCGGGACGGAAAAGTCGGATGTGACGATCATCGGTGCGGGGGTCATCGGCCTCACCACCGCCGTGGTGCTCGCGGAGCGCGGCCGCCGCGTCCGGGTCTGGACCCGGGACCCGGTCGAGCGCACGACCTCGGCCGTTGCGGGCGGCCTGTGGTGGCCCTACCGCATCGAACCCGAGGCGCTGGCCGGCGAGTGGTCGGTGCGCTCGCTCGCGGTGTACGAGGAGTTGGCGGCCGACGCCAAGCACACGGGCGTACGCATGGTCGAGGGCGTACACGCCGGGATCCACTTGGACGGTCTGGGGTCGTGGGCCGCTCGGGTGCGGGGGCTGCGCGCGGCGACACCCGAGGAGTACGCGGGCGGTGGGCTGTGGGCGCGGCTGCCGCTGATCGACATGCCGACGCACCTGGCGTGGCTGCGGGAGCGGCTGCTGGCGGCGGGTGGCACGGTCGAGGAGCGGACGGCGAAGAGCCTCGACGAGGCGCTCGACGAGGCCCCTTGCGTCGTCAACTGCTCGGGGCTCGGCGCCCGGGACCTCGTACCGGGCGACGGGATACGTCCCGTGCGGGGGCAGCTGGTGCTCGTGGAGAACCCCGGGATCCGTACGTGGTTCACGGCCGCCGACACCGCGTCGGCGGCGACGACGTACGTGATGCCGCAGCCCGGGCGGCTGGTGCTCGGCGGGACGGCCGACGACGGCGACTGGTCCCTGGAGCCCGATCCGGCGGTGGCGAGGGAGATCGTCGAGCGGTGTGCGCGGGTGCGGCCGGAGATCGCGACGGCGCGGGTCATCGGGCACCGGGTGGGGCTGCGGCCCGCGCGTGCGTCCGTGCGCCTGGAGCGCGAAGCGCGTGACGGCGGGCGGGTGCTCGTGCACAACTACGGGCACGGCGGGGCCGGGGTGACCGTGGCGTGGGGCTGCGCCGGGGAGGCGGCACGGCTCGTGGAGGAGGCCACCGCCTGAGATCCGCCACCAGCCGTACGGTCGGCACCGCCGCCGCGAAAGCCGTACCGGCCACGGCGCGAGCGCCGTGGCCGGTACCGGATCTCAGCAGACCTCAGCGAGCCGGATCGGGCTGCTGTTCGGCGCCCGAGTCGGTGTCCGTGTCGTCCCCGTTCTCGGCCGGGCCGATCTGGAGCTCGAACTCGCCGACGCCGTACTGCTCGTGACCGGCGATGACGGCCTTCTCGACGGCCTCCGTGCCGTGCTCGCCCCGGACGATCAGCGGGTCGTGGCGCAGATCGCGCATGAGCGCCACACACATCCCGATCATGACCAGGGTGAAGGGCGCCGCCACCAGGATCGTCAGATTCTGCAAGCCCGTGAGGGCGTTGTCCTTCCCGTCGCCGATGAGCAGCATGATCGCCGCCACGGCTCCCGTCACCACACCCCAGAAGATCACCACGAGGCGTCCGGGTTCGAGCGAACCCTTCTGGGAGAGCGTGCCCATGACGATCGAGGCGGCGTCCGCCCCGGACACGAAGAAGATGCCGACGAGGATCATCACGAGCAGGCTGGTGGCCGTCGCGATGGGGTACTCGTGCAGCAGACCGAACAGCTGCGCCTCCGCGGTGTCGTCACCCTTGAAGCCGCCGCCCTCCTTGACCTTTATGGCGCTGCCGCCGAAGACCGCGAACCACAGCAGGCTGACCGTGCTGGGCACGAGGATGACGCCGCCCACGAACTGCCGGATGGTGCGCCCGCGGCTGATGCGCGCGATGAACATGCCGACGAACGGCGTCCACGAGATCCACCAGGCCCAGTAGAAGACCGTCCAGCTGCCCAGCCAGGCCGAGACGCCCTCACCGCTCGATGCCTCCGTGCGCCCGATGAGCTGGGGCAGGTCGCCCAGATAGGAGCCGATGGAGGTGGGGATCAGGTCGAGGATGATGACGGTCGGGCCCGCGATGAAGACGAACACGACCAGGACCAGGGCGAGCACCATGTTGATGTTCGACAGCCACTGGATGCCCTTCTCCACGCCGGACACCGCCGAGGCCACGAAGGCCACGGTCAGCACGGCGATGACGGAGATGAGCAGCCCGGTGGTCGCCTTGTCCCGCCAGTCCAGCTCCTCGATGCCGCTGCCGATCTGGAGCGCGCCGAGGCCGAGGGAGGCCGCGGAGCCGAAGAGCGTGGCGAGGATGGCGAGGATGTCGATGACCCGGCCCCACGTGCCGTGGGCGTGCTTCTCGCCGATGAGCGGGACGAAGACGGAGCTGATGGTCTGGCGCCGGTTCCGCCGGAAGGTGCTGTAGGCGATGGCGAGACCCACGACCGCGTAGATCGCCCACGGGTGCAGCGTCCAGTGGAAGAGGGTCGTCGCCATGGAGGTCTCCATGGCGGCGGCCTTGTCCGCGGGGTCGGTGCCGGGCGGCGGCGTGGAGAAGTGCGCGAGCGGTTCGCTCACGCCGTAGAACATCAGACCGATGCCCATACCGGCGCTGAACATCATCGCGACCCAGGACACGGTGCGGAACTCGGGTTCCTCACCCTCCTTGCCGAGTGTGATCTTGCCGTACCGGCTGACCGCCAGCCACAGCGCGAAGACCACGAAGCCGGACGCCGCCAGCATGAAGGCCCAACCACCGTTGTGGATCAGACCTTCGAGCATGTCGGACGAGATGTCTTCGAGGGTGTCCGTGGCGACGGCGCCCCACACGACGAACGCCAGGGTGAGCCCGGCGGTGACGCCGAAGACCACCCGGTCGGTCTGTGGGGACCGGCCGGCGGAGTGGCCCGCCGCTGACGGCGGGCCTCCTCCGCCGTCCGCTTTCTCTGTTTCCTGGGTCACAGGTGCACCTTTCGCGGAGTCGTTGATCGACCTTCGGTTCTTCTCCGCTACCCCCTACCACATGTGACGTGCGCTCCGATGCCTCAACAGTCGGTGTCGGGCTGCCCGGTGACGAGGTGGTACGGCGCGCGTTCGTCCAGGAGCAGCGGGACGAGTGCGCGCGCGGACTGCCGCAGCGGCACGAGGGCGCCCGCGCCGTCCCGCTTCACGGTAACGCCGTGGAGGCCGAGTTCATCCTTGACGTCGGCGAACTGTTGCGGCGTCAGGCGGTAGCCGCACGCCGGGTCCTTGATGATCTCGGCGGGCTCGGCCGGGTCGTTGTCGGCGCCGCCCAGGTAGACGGGTCCTCGGTCGCGCAGGCCCGCGAGCCGGGACGCGGTGCTCGCCGCCTCCAGGCGCCACCGGTGCTCGTCGGCGTACGAGAACAAGCCGGTGAGTGCCGAGAGCTGCGAGCGCACCCGGCGCCGGTTGTTCAGGGCCTCGTCGTTCTTCTCGGCGTCGGTGAGGGGGTCGACGCGGCTTTCTATGAGCAGCCCGGCGGCGTGCTTGAGGCCGGAGGCGTTGCGCAGGATGCGCTCCTGGCCGTCGCCCGCGACCTGCTTGATCGGCTCGCCGGTGACCGGGTCGGTCCAGATGCCGTACGTGCCCGTGGTGTAGCCGTCGGCCTCGGCGGCGGGCCGGACGTGGTCGAGCGAGAGTTTCTTGGCCTCGTCGTGCACCGCGTCGTAGGTGTTCAGATTGCGCGGCCAGAGGTCGAAGAGGTCCTTGTCGTAGTACTTGGGCGTGGCCCCGTACTCGTGCAGGTCGTAGATGGCGTCGGGCTTGCGGTCGCGGATGACGGCGGCCATGGCGCGGCCCTCGGCGGTGGCCAGGGCGATGTGGTCGCGGTTGATGTCGACGCCGTCGGAGTTGCCGCGGGTGTCGGCGGCACGGCCGTCGGGGTTGGCGGTGGGCACGACGAGGAGGGTGGTGCGGGACAGGAAGCGCCGGGTCTTCTTGTCCTTGGCGTACGCCAGGTCGCGGATGGTGGTGAGGCAGGCGTCGCGGCCGGACGGCTCGTCGCCGTGCTGGCTGCACACGAGCAGCACGGTGCTCGCGGTGCGGCGCTCGCCGATCCGCACCAGCTGCACGGGCCTGTCCTGCTTGGTCGTGCCGATGCGGGACACCGACACCCGGTCGGTGGCCCTGTCGATGGTGCTGAGGAGCCGCTGCTCCTCGGGCTGGCTGGTCCAGCGCGCCCCGTTGCTCTCCTCGAAGCCGGTGCGCGGCGGCGTGGGCGGGGCCGCCTGCGCGGGGGCCGTCAGGAGGGGGGCGGCGAGGGCGGCACAGGCCGCGGCCAGGGCCACGGCACGGATGCGGGGGGTCATGAGGTGCGGCCTCCAGGGATGGGGGTGATCAGGCGCGGCTCCGCGACGCCCTCGAGCCGGGACTCGCGCGGGATGGTGCTGTGCGGGGTCGTGGCGAGGGCCTTGGCGCCGCCGACGAGCGGGACCCGCAGGGCGGTGCGGGCGAGGTCGACGGTCAGGGTCGGGGTGTCGGCGGGCGGCTGGATGAGGTTGCGGTCGGTGCCGCCGACGATCAGTGCGAGCCGGTGGCCCTTCGGTACGACGTGGTCGCTCGCGGCCAGGTCGAGGGTGATGGTGTACGGCTTGCCGGGGGTCAGCGGCTCCCCCTGGTCGGAGGCGTGGTTGCCGAGGTCGGCCCAGCCGCGGCTGAAGATGGTGTAGTCGACGGCGGCGGTCCTGGCCTCGGTGTTCTTGAAGCAGGAGCTGTCGCCGGCCGTGCCCGATCCCCAGCAGGAGCGGTCGGGAAGCGTGTTGATGCCCTCGTCGTCGTGGGCGTAGTCGCGGATGGTGTCGGGGCCGAGGTCGACCAGGACGGCGCTCAGGTGGGCCGTGCGGGTCGTCGGCGTGACGGTGACCTTCACCTGCGAGGAGCCGGAGACACGCAGGTCACGGGCGAGCGGCCGGGTGGTGAAACCGGCCTTGGCGGACGTGGACGAGTCGATCGTCGCGGCCCAGTCGGTCTCGCTGAGCCGTCGGTCGTCGGTGAACGTCTCGGTGCCCTTGCCCGGGCGGGTGCCGAGGGTGCCGACGCCGGGTGCGCTGCCCTTGGCGGGGCGCAGCGCCGTGGTCGTGGTGGCGCGCGGCGGCCAGGTGCGGTCGGTGGTCCAGCGGTCGGGGGCGCGCTCGATGTCGGCCATGGGCTCGCGGTCGATGCCGTTGCGGTGGCCGAGGAGTTCATGGTCGAACCAGCGGTGCAGGGTGCGCACCCAGTCGGCGCGCCGGAAGTCGAAGGGGTCGACGTGGCCGGCCTGGCTCAGCCAGATCTTGCGCTGCACACCGGCGTCGGCGAGGGCGTCCCACCACTGCCCGAAGTGCTTGGTGCGCACGTTCAGGTCCTGCTGGCCGTGGACGACGAAGACACTGGCCTTGACCTTGCGGGCGTCCGGCACATGGTCGCGCTCGGTCCACAGCGGGGTCCAGTCGCCGGTGCGGGGCGCACCCTGGATCAGGCGCTGCTTGACGTGGCCGCAGCGGGCCGCGGCCTCGGGGCTCTCCACGCCGCGGGCGAGCCCGTCGGGGCCGCTGTTGAACAGCGGGGCGCCCTTGGCGAAGTAGTAGTCGTACCAGGAGGAGATGGCGCCGATCGGCACGATCGTCTCCAGGCCCTCGACGCCGGTCGCGGCGACGCCGTTGGCGATGGTGCCGTCGTAGCTCTTGCCGATCATGCCGGTGCGGCCGTTGGTCCAGCGTGCGTCGGTCCGCTTGTCGCCGGTGCGCGAGGTGTAGCCGCGGGCGCGGCCGTTGAGCCAGTCGACGACGGCCTTGGCGGACTGGACGTCGGAGCGGCCGCCGATGTCGACGCAGCCGTAGGAGCGGTTGGTGCCCGCGAGGTCGACGGCGACGAAGGCGTAGCCGCGGGGCACGAAGTAGTTGTCGTAGTACAGCGGGAACTGCACGGGGTTGCCGTGGGCGTCGTACGTCTTCTTCTGGCTCTCGTTGCCGCGTCCGCAGCAGGAGTAGTACGGACTGGCGTCCATGATGACCGGTATCTTCCGGCCCTTGGCGGCGGGTTCGCGGGGCCGGACTATGTCGACGGCGACACGGTCGGTCTTTCCGTCCGCGTCGCCGTCGATCCGGGTGTCGACCCACACGGACTCGCGTATCGCGTCCGCGTAGGAGTAGACGGGTCTGCTCTCCTTGGTCCGTGCGGCGCTCCCGGTCTCCGGTCCGCGCGGCGCGGAGTGCGCCGCGCCGCCCGGGGACAGGAGCGTGGCGAGCAGGGCGGCGAGGGCCGCTGCCAGGAGCGTTCTCCACATCGGCAAGGTCGCAAGGCGCGTGCGTCGCGCGCGTATCGGCATGGCGCGGAAGGTACACGCGTCAACAGCCGCCGGAAAGAGGGCCGTAGACGGATCGGAAAGGTCCATGGGACGTGATCGCACATGTCGGCCGAATGGCGATCGTGTGACATATGCGGCCATGGACATGGCCAGGGGCGGGAGTGCTCAATAGGGTCGACCGCATCGTGCGTTACCTCGTGCCGGACGCGGGGGGGGGGGGGGGGGGGGGGGGGGGGGGGGGGGGGAGGGGGAGGGGGGGGGGGGGGGGGGGGGGGGGGAGTGGTGGGGGGGGGGGGGGGTTGGCCCCGTCACCCTCG
>NZ_JBVIXA010000007.1:113914-251049 GCF_055594065.1 Streptomyces sp. NPDC040610
CGAGGCCCCCGAGTTCCCGGTCGCCTGCGACGAGAAGGCCGCCGCGTNCTTCCACCCCCCCCCCCCCCCCCCCCCCCCCACCCCCCTCCCCCCCCCCCCCCCCCCCTCCCCCCCCCCCCCCCCGTCGCGGCGCAACCCGTCTCATTCCGTGATGACTTGGAGTTCCACGTGCACCGCAGACTCATCGCCCCGGGCGCTCTCGCGGCCGCTCTCGCCCTGCTGGCGATCCCGGCATCGGCCGCCGACTTCTCCCCCGGGGCCCCGGGCGCCGGCGACCGCTACTACCCCGACGCGGGCAATGGCGGCTACGACGTCTCCCACTACGACCTGCGCCTGAAGTACCAGCCGAAGACGGACCTCCTGGAGGGCACGGCCACCCTCCAGGCCACCACCACCCAGGACCTCTCCCGCTTCAACCTCGACTTCGGCCTGAAGGTCAGCGAGGTCCGTGTCAACGGCAAGAAGGCGGCGTTCGCCAAGACCGGCGAGCAGGAGCTGGAGATCACGCCGAAGGCGGGTCTGCCCAAGGGCAGTTCCGTGTCGATCGTGGTCCGTTACGCGGGCAAGCCCTCCGAGGTGAAGATCCACGGCTTCACCGCCTGGCAGCGCACGCCCGACGGCGGCGTGGCGGCGCAGGAGCCGGAGTCGTCGGCCTGGTGGTTCCCGGGCAACGACCACCCGCGCGACAAGGCGACGTACGACGTGTCGGTGTCCGTGCCGGACGGCACCCAGGCCATCTCCAACGGCGTGCTCCAGTCGCAGTCCTCCAAGCTCGGCTGGACCCGCTTCAACTGGCGCTCCAACAAGCCGCAGGCCACCTATCTGGCCACGCTCGCCGTCGGCAAGTTCGACATCACCACGGACAAGACCGAGAACGGCCTGCCCGTCCTCAACGCCTACAGCAAGGACCTCGGCGACAACGCGGGCTCCGCGCGCGCCAGCATCGAGCGGACCACCGAGGTCGCCGAGTGGCTGGAGGAGGTCTTCGGCAAATACCCCTTCAACGCCCTTGGCGGGTACGTCCCGAACGTGCCCACCAGCTTCGCCCTGGAGACCCAGACGCGGCCCTTCTACAGCCCGAAGGCCTTCGCGAACGGCTCCAACGTCTCCATCGTCGTCCATGAGCTGGCCCACCAGTGGTACGGCGACAGCGTCTCCGTGGAGAACTGGAAGGACATCTGGGTCAACGAGGGCTTCGCCCGCTACAGCCAGTGGCTGTGGTCGGAGAAGGAGGGCGAGGGCACCGCACAGGAGCTCGCCGACTACGTGTACGCGAACAACCCGGCGGACTCCCCCTTCTGGCAGGTCAAGCCCGGCGACCCGGGTCCGGACAACCAGTTCCACATCGCCGTGTACGACCGCGGGGCGCTCGCTCTGCAGGCCCTGCGCAACGAGGTCGGCGACAAGACCTTCTTCCGCATCCTGAAGGAGTGGCCGAAGGCGAACGCGTACGGCAACGCGAGCGTGCGGGACTTCGTGGTCTACGCCGAGAAGATCAGCGGCAAGCCGCTCTCCGCCCTCTTCGACACCTGGCTCTACAAGGCCGGGAAGCCGGGCGCTCCGGCCGCGCGCGACGCCGGTGTCCGCGCGGCGGGCAAGGCCGCCCAGGCCAAGCCGAAGTCCTGGAAGAAGATCGCCGCGACGAACTCCCTCCACGACCACGAGGAGGGGGCCGGGGCCGGGCACGCCAAGGGCCACAAGCACTGACGGCTGACGGCGCGGCCGCTCCCCGGCGGTTCCCCCGCCCGCCCGTTCAGCGGGTGGGCGGGCGGGACCGCCGGGCGCGGTGGGCCGGTGGGGCGTAGCGGAGGCGTTCGGGCAGGCGCGGGTACGCCCAGCGGACCGCGCGGCCGAAGCGGCGCAGGCGGTGCTCCTGGGCGGGCGTCCACGCGAGGCCGATGGCGGCGCGGGCGTCGGGCGGGAGCAGGCCCACGGTGAGAAAGCGCCGGAGCCGGGCGAGGCCGGGCAGCAGCAGGGGCCACAGCACCCGCAGGACGGCCTGGAGGGCCCGTGGGCCGCGGTCGGGCGGGGGCAGCCCGCGGTCGACGGCGAGGAGGTCGCGTACGACCTGGGTCTCTTCGAGCTCCTCGGCAAGGATCCGCCGGTAGTACGGCCAGAACTCCTCCAGGGACTGCGGCATGTCCCGGTCGTGGAGCCCGAGGATCCGTCCGACCTGGAGCCACTCCGCGTACAGCCGGCGCTCCTCGGCGGACGTGAACGGCTCCCCGAGGCAGGCCCGGGCGTGCCGGTGGACGGGGAAGCCGGTGGCGTGCACCCAGGCGTAGGTCGCGGGGGTGAGGGCGTGATAGCGCCGCCCTCGGGTGTCGGTGCCCCGGATGTCCCGGTGCAGCGCGCGCAGCCTGCGCCCCTCGTCGGCGGCGGCATCGCCCCCGTACACCCAGAGCAGCAGGGACGTGATCGAGCGCTCGCCGCGCCCCCACGGGTCCGAGCGGAACACCGAGTGCGCGTCGACGCCCGCGCCGACCGCCGGATGCGCCACCTGCAGGACCATCGCGGCGGGCAGGGCGAGGAGCGTGCGGTACTCACCGGCGATGTCCCACAGGATCCCGTCGGGCGGGGGTGGCGCGGGGTCGGACACGTCACCAGTATGCGGCGGTATGCCCGCTGTGTGCGCGGCGCCCGGGAGCCGCGTGGACCAGCGGCGGGCGGGCGCCTCGCGCGACCCGCGCGAACGCAGCGGCGGGCGGTGCCCCGAAGGACACCGCCCGCTGTCGGAGCCGCGCGCGGGCTCTCGCCGTGCGCGCCGCCGGTGCTACTTGCCGAGCTCGGCCGCCTCGCGGTCGGTCTCGCGGTCCTGCTTGCGACGGATCGCGTACCAGCCGACGGTGAGCGCGGCCGCCACGATCGGGATGAGGAAGAGCGTCTTGCGGCCCACCTCGGCGTCCTTCCACATCAGGCCGAGCACGGCCAGGAGGAAGGCGATGGTGACGTACTGCGTGACGCCGCTGCCCGGGAGCCGGAAGTTCGGCCTGGTCAGGTGGCCTTCCTTGGCCCTGCGGACGAAGGCCAGGTGGCAGACCATGATGCTGATCCAGGTGCCGATGATGCCGAGCGACGCCACGTTCAGGACGATCTCGAAGGCCTTGTCGGGCACCACGCGGTTGAGGGCGACACCGAGGACACCCACCGAGGCCGTGAGCAGGATGCCGCCGTAGGGCACCTGGTTGCGGTTCATCTTCGCCGTGAACTTCGGCGCCGAGCCCGCCATGGCCATGGAGCGCAGGATGCGGCCGGTGGAGTACAGGCCGGAGTTCAGCGAGGACATGGCGGCGGTGAGGACGACGAAGTTCATCACGTCACCGGCGCCGGAGACGCCGATCTTGGAGAGCACCGTGACGAACGGGCTCTCGTCGGCGGAGTAGACCGAGCCGGGGAGCAGCAGCGCGAGCAGCACGACCGAGCCGACGTAGAACACACCCACGCGCCACATGATCGAGTTCACCGCGCGCGGGACGACCTTCTGCGGGTCCTTGGTCTCACCCGCGGCGACACCGACCAGTTCGAGGGACGCGTACGCGAAGACGACACCCTGGAGGACGATCACGACCGGCATCAGGCCGTTCGGCAGGAAGCCGCCGTGGTCGGTGATCATGTTCAGGCCGGGGGTCTCGCCGCCCACCTTGTGCTGGGTGGAGACCAGGAAGATGCCGACGAACATGAAGGCGACGAGCGCCGCGACCTTGATGATCGCGAACCAGAACTCCATCTCGCCGAACCACTTCACGGAGATCAGGTTCACGGCGAGGACCACAGCGAGCGCGGCGAGCGCGAGCAGCCACTGCGGGATGTCCGTGAAGAAGCTCCAGTAGTGCGTGTAGAGCGCGATGGCCGTGATGTCGGCGATGCACGTGGTCGACCAGTTGAGGAAGTACATCCAGCCGGCGACGTAGGCACCCTTCTCGCCCAGGAACTCCCGGGCGTAGCTCACGAAGGAGCCGGACGAGGGCCGGTAGAGGACCATCTCGCCGAGGGCGCGTACGACGAAGAAGGCGATGATGCCGCACACGAGGTACGCGACGGCGAGCGCGGGGCCCGCCGAGTGGAGGCGGCCACCCGCCCCGAGGAACAGGCCGGTGCCGATTGCGCCACCGATCGCGATCATGTTGACGTGGCGGCCCTTGAGGTCCTTGCTGTAACCGGCGTCGCCCGCGTCCGCGGGGGCGGCCTGGGACGCAGTGCGGGCGTCCGCGGCCGTGTCTACGGCGTCGTTGCTCACGTGGAAGGTCCACTCTGTGGTGCCCGGAAGAGGTTCCGGGGTCCGGATGTGCTGCGGGCCCGCGGCACCCCTGACGTGCCCGGACCAACGCGACACCTTCCCTCAGGGACGGTTCCGGATGCGGTGGCGCACATCACATAGCGGCACTTCTCACATGGTGGGCGACGTCTGTACAGCCCTACGTCACCCGGTGTACAGGCCGTCGATGACGTCGGCGTACTTCTGTCTGATGACCCCCCGGCGCAGCTTCAGGGACGGCGTCAGCTCCCCGGACTCCGGGCTCCACTCCTGGTCGAGCAGCCGGTACTTCTTGATCTGCTCGGTGCGGTTGAGGCGCGCGTTGGCCGCCTCGACGGCGCGGGCGATCTCGGCGCGCACGGCGGGGTGGTCGGCGAGAGCGGCGGCGGTGGTGTCGAGGCCGTGTGCGGCCGCCCACGCGGGCGCCATGTCCGGGTCGAGGACGAGCAGCGCCACCAGGTACGAGCGGCCGTCGCCGTGGACGAGGGCCTGGCCGATGAGGGGGTGCTCCTTGAGGGCGTTCTCGACGAGCGCGGGCGCGACGTTCTTGCCCGTGGACGTCACGATCAGCTCCTTCTTGCGGTCGGTGATCCACAGGAAGCCGTCGTCGTCGAGGTGCCCGACGTCGCCGGTCGCGAACCAGCCGTCCGCGTCGCACACGCCGTCCACCCCGCCGCCGTCGCCCTCGCCCCGCAGATAGCCGGCGAAGACGAACGGGCCGCGCACCATGACCTCGCCGTCGTCGGCGACGCGCACCTCCATGCCCGCGAGCGGTTTGCCCACGGAGCCGATCCTGAAGGCCGCGGGGCTGTTGATGGTGACCACGCCCGTCGTCTCGGTCAGCCCCCAGGCGTCCATGACGACCAGGCCGAAGCCCGCCCAGAAGCGGACCACGTCCACCGGCATCGGCGCCGCCGCGCTGGCCGTCCACAGCAGCCGGTCGAACCCGGCGAGCGCGAGCAGCGGGTCCAGGACCTGCTCCTTGGCCTCGCGGTACGCCGCCGCGAGCTCGGCGGACGGCTCCTCACCGCGTTCGCGGCAGGCCACGTGGGCGCGGGCCGTCTCGTTCGCGGCCGCCACCGCCCGGCGGCGCTCCTCGGGCAGTCCGGCGAGCGCCGCCCGCACGGCCGCGGCGAGCTTCTCCCACACCCTCGGCACGCCGAAGAACTGGTGCGGGCGCAGCTCGCGCACGGTGGCGGCGACCTGGGTCGGCTCGGCGCACAGGTAGACCTGGGCGGCGCGGAGCAGCGGCAGATAGATCCCGAGCATGCGCTCGGCGATGTGCGCGAACGGCAGGTAGCAGATGTGGCCGACGTGCTCGGGGAACTCGATCACGGAGTCCAGGGCGATGCCGTTGCCCACGACCATGCCGTGCGTCAGGCACACGCCCTTGGGGTCGCCGGTGGTGCCCGAGGTGTAGACGACGGTCAGCGGGTCCGTGGCCCGGGACGCACGCCAGGTCTTCTCGAAGGTGTCCGGGCGGAACAGGCGGGCGCCGGTGGCGTGCAGCGAGCCGTAGGTGCGGTGCGGTCCCGCGGCGGCGGGGTCGACGACCACGAGGCGTTCCAGGGGCGCCGTCGGGTCGGCGAGCAGGGGCTCCCAGCGGGGCAGCTCGCGGGCGCCCTCGACGATCGCGACGCGGGCGCCGCTGTGCCGGGCTATGTGCGCGATCTGTTCGGGGGCCGACGTGCCGTACACGGTGACGGGGACCGCGCCGAGGTGGACCAGGGCGAGGTCGCTCAGCCAGTGCTCGGGGGTGTTGCCCATCATCATCAGGACGTGCTCGCCGCGGCCGACGCCGAGCGCGGCGTACCCGGCGGCGAGGACGGCGGTCTTGCGGCGCACCTCGCTCCAGGTGAGCGTCGTCCAGCCGGTGCCCTCGCGCCAGGAGAGCGCGGGGAGTTCGGGGTGGTCCTCGGCGTTGCGCAGCAGCAGGGCGGGGAAGGTGATGCGGGCCGGGTCTGCGGGAAGCCGCAGGATCGTGGTCATGAAACCGCCTCCTGGCACCGTGGGTTCGTCATCGGCTACGTGGCGTGACTGGCCCGGAGACTTTCACAACAGTGGTGGCACAGCAATACTGTTGCACCGCATTGATGCAGCAGTCGGGGAGGTGAGGGGCCACGATGACGACGGGCACGGAGCGGTCGGCGGCGGAGTCTGCGGCGGCGGACGTATCCGGGGTGGCGGAGGAGCCTGCGACGGCGGACGAATCCGCGGCGACGGAGGGGTCCGCGGTCGCGGAGTCGACGCTCACCGTCGACGAGTTGGCCGCCCGCGCGGGCGTCACCGTCCGCACCATCCGCTTCTACAGCACCAAGGGCCTGCTGCCGCCGCCCGTGATCGGGCCGCGCCGCGTCGGGCACTACGGCCCCGGGCACCTCTCGCGCCTCGCCCTCATCGAGGAGTTGCAGCACCAGGGCATGACGCTCGCCGCGATCGAGCGGTACCTGGAACAGCTTCCGCCCGACCTGAGCGCCCACGACCTGGCCATTCACCGTGCGGTCGTGGCCTCGTGGGCACCGGACGCGGCGGAGGACATGGCCCGCGCCGAGCTGGAGCGGCGTGCGGGTCGGCCCCTGTCGGACGAGGACCTGGACCGGCTCGCGGCGATGGGCGTGGTGGGCCGCGCGGCGGACACGGCCGACCGGCTGCGGGTGGACACCGGGCTGCTGCGGCTCGGCGTGCAGCTCCTCGACGTGCCGATCGCGCACGAGACGATCCTGGCCTCGCGCACGGTCCTGATGGAGCACGCGCGCTCGGCGGCGCACGAGCTGTCGCGGCTCTTCCGGGACGAGGTGGGGGACGGCTGCCGGGAGCGGGAGTCGGACCCCGAGCATGTCGCGGCGATGCGGTCCCTGTCGGCCCATATGCAGCCGATGGTGGTGCAGGCGCTGGTGACGGCGTTCCAGCGGTCGCTGAAGGAAGAGCTGAGGGAGTGGCTCAAGGAGACCTGAGCCACTCCCCCGCCCCGCGTGCGGCGCCGTCGTCAGGCGGCGCGGAGCCCCGCGGCGGGTCGGCCGTCGCGGACCTTCCCGGCGCCGGTCAGGCGTCGCTGAACCGCTCGCCCCGCTCGGCCTTCTCCACCAGCAGCGCGGGCGGCGCGAACCGCTCGCCGTAGCGCTCGGCCAGCTCCCGCGCGCGGGCCACGAACGCGGGCAGCCCGGCGCCGTCGTCGTAGCCGTTGATGTACTGCAGGACGCCGCCCGTCCAGCCGGGGAAGCCGATGCCGAAGATGGAGCCGATGTTGGCGTCGGCGACCGACGTCAGGACGCCCTCCTCCAGGAGACGCACCGTGTCGAGCGCCTCGGAGAACAGCATCCGCTCCTGCATGTCGCGGAACGGGATCTCGTGCCCCGGCTTGGTGAAGTGCTCCCGCAGGCCCGGCCACAGACGAGTGCGCCTGCCGTCCTCGCCGTACTCGTAGAAGCCGCCGCCACCGCTGCGGCCGGTGCGCTCGAACTCGTCGATCATGCGGTCGATGACGCCCTCGGCGGGGTGGCCCGGCCAGGTGCCGCCCGCCTCCTCGACGGCCCGCTTGGACTCGTTGCGGATCTTGCGGGGCAGGGTGAGGGTCAGCTCGTCCATGAGGGAAAGGACCTTGGCGGGGTAGCCGGCCTGGGCGGCCGCCTGCTCGACCGACGCGGGCTCGACGCCCTCGCCGACCATCGCGACGCCCTCGTTGATGAAGTGGCCGATGACGCGCGAGGTGAAGAAGCCGCGCGAGTCGTTGACGACGATCGGCGTCTTGTTGATCTGGCGCACCAGGTCGAAGGCGCGGGCCAGGGCCTCCGTGCCCGTCCGCTCGCCCTTGATGATCTCCACGAGCGGCATCTTGTCGACGGGCGAGAAGAAGTGCAGGCCGATGAAGTCGACCGGCCGGGCGACGCCCTCGGCGAGCGCGGTGATGGGCAGCGTGGAGGTGTTGGAGCACAGCAGCGCGTCCGGCTCGACGATGTCCTGGATCTCCTGGAACACCTTGTGCTTGAGCGCCGGGTCCTCGAAGACGGCCTCGATCACGGCGTCGCAGCCCGCCACGTCCCGCGGGTCGGCGGTCGGCGTGATGAGGGACAGGAGCGCGTCCGCCTTGTCCTGGGTGGTGCGGCCGCGGGAGACGGCCTTGGCGCACAGCTTCTCCGAGTAGCCCTTGCCCTTGTGGGCCGCCTCCGCGGAGACGTCCTTGAGGACGACCTCGATGCCCGCGCGGGCACAGGAGTAGGCGATGCCCGCGCCCATCATCCCGGCGCCGAGCACGGCGACCTTGCGGACGGTTTTCGGCTCGATGCCCTGGGGCCGGCTCCTGCCCGCGTTGACGGCCTGGAGGTCGAAGAAGAACGCCTGGATCATGTTCTTGGAGACCTGGCCCGTGACCAGCTCGGTGAAGTACCGGGCCTCGATGGTCAGGGCGGTCTCGAAGTCGACCTGGGAGCCCTCGACGGCGGCCGCGAGGATGTTGCGCGGCGCCGGGTAGGGGGCGCCCGCCAGCTGCTTCTTCAGGTTGGCGGGGAACGCGGGCAGGTTCGCGGCGAACTTGGGGTTCGCCGGGGTGCCGCCGGGGATGCGGTAGCCGGGGACGTCCCAGGGCTGCTGCGACTCGGGGTGGGCGTCGATGAAGGCGCGGGCCTTCTCGATCATCTCCTCGGGGGTGGCGGCCAGCTCGTGCACGAGGCCGTTCTCCAGGGCGCGCTTCGGCGTGTACTGGGTGCCCTGGAGCAGCACCTTCAGGAGCGCGTCGGCGATGCCCATGAGGCGTACGGTGCGGGTGACGCCGCCGCCCGCGGGCAGCAGGCCGAGGGTGACCTCGGGCAGGCCGATCTTGGAGCCGGACGCGTCGAGGGCCACGCGGTGGTGGCTGGCGAGCGCGATCTCGTAACCGCCGCCGAGCGCCGCGCCGTTGAGGGCGGCGACGACGGGCTTGCCGAGGGTCTCGATGCGGCGCAGCGAGTTCTTGATGGCGGTGCCGGTCTCGAAGGCCACCTGGGCGTTCTCGGGGCCGAGCCGGATCATGTCCTTGAGGTCGCCGCCCGCGAAGAAGGTCTTCTTCGCGGAGGTGTAGATGAACCCGCGGACGGCGTCCTTGTCCGCCTGGACGGCGGCCTCGGCGCGGTCGGCGATGGCAGCGATGGAGTCCTTGAACGCCTGGTTCATGGTGTTCGCGGACTGGTGGGGGTCGTCGAGGACGAGGGTGACGACACCGGTGTCGTCCTGTTCCCAGCGGATGGTGGTGCTCTCGGTCATGTCGATGTCTCCGTGAAGTCTGTGGCAGGCGGTATCCGGGGAGGGCTGCGGCGAAGCCGCATGCCTTCAGGGGCGCGGGGAACTGCGCGAGCAACCACGACGCACCCGCGGTCGGCGGCGGTCCCGGCCCCAGCGGCGCTAGACCCGTTCCACGATCGTGGCGATGCCCATGCCGCCGCCGACGCACAACGTCGCCAAGCCGTACCGCAGGTCACGCCGCTCCAGCTCGTCGACGAGCGTCCCCAGGATCATCGCGCCGGTCGCCCCCAGGGGGTGCCCCAACGCGATCGCGCCGCCGTTGACGTTGACCTTGTCCAGGGACAGGCCCATGTCCTTGACGAAGCGCAGCACGACGGCCGCGAAGGCCTCATTGATCTCGACGAGGTCGATGTCGTCGATGCTCAGTCCGGCCTTGGCGAGCGCCTTGCGGGTCGCGGGCGCGGGCCCGGTGAGCATGATCAGCGGCTCGGATCCGGAGACGGCCACGGAGACGATCCGGGCGCGCGGAGTGAGGTCGTAGCGCTCGCCGACCTCCTTGGTGCCGATGGCGACCAGCGAGGCGCCGTCGACGATCCCGGAGGAGTTGCCCGCGTGGTGGACGTGGTCGATCTCCTCGATCCAGTGGTACTTCTGCAGCGCGACCGCGTCGAACCCGCCCAGGTCGCCGATGTCCTTGAAGGACGGCTTCAGCTTGGCGAGGGAGTCGGCGGTGGTGCCGGGGCGCAGGTGCTCGTCGTGGTCAAGCACGGTGAGGCCACTGCGGTCCTTGACCGGGACGACGGACCGCTCGAAGCGGCCCTCCTTCCAGGCCGCGGCGGCCCGCTCCTGGGACAGGGCGGCGTACTCGTCGACGTCGCGGCGGCTGAAGCCCTCGATCGTGGCGATGAGGTCGGCGCCGATGCCCTGGGGTGCGAAGTTCGTGTCCCAGTTGGTCATCGGGTCGGCGAACCAGGCGCCGCCGTCGGAGGCCATCGGCACCCGCGACATCGACTCGACGCCGCCCGCGAGCACCAGGTCCTCCCAGCCCGAACGGACCTTCATCGCCGCCAGGTTGACCGCTTCGAGGCCCGAGGCGCAGAAGCGGTTCTCCTGGACGCCCGCGACCGTGTCGGGCAGTCCGGCGGCGATGGCGGCGATCCGCGCGATGTCGGAGCCCTGGTCGCCGACGGGACCGACCACACCGAGCACGATGTCGTCGATGGCGGCCGGGTCGAGGCCGGGGAAGCGGGCCTGGATCTCGTGGATGAGGCCGACGACGAGGTCGATCGGCTTGGTGCCGTGCAGGGCACCGTTCGCCTTGCCGCGTCCGCGCGGGGTGCGGATCGCGTCGTATACGTACGCTTCGGTGGTCACGCCAGAGCCTTTCGGGGAAGTCGGTCCGGGGAGGTTCGGGAGGGGTGCACGAGGTGCGCCCGGGGTGGTGCGGGTGGTGCAGGAGGTCAGCCGAGCAGCGAGCGGCCGATGATCTCCTTCATGATCTCGGTCGTGCCGCCGTAGATGGTCTGGATCCGGCCGTCGGTGAACGCCTTCGCGACGCGGTACTCCGTCATGTAGCCGTAGCCGCCGTGCAGTTGCAGACAGCGGTCCGCGACTCGTTTCTGCAGCTCGGTGGCCCACCACTTGGCCATGGACGCGTGCACGGCGTCCAGCGTGCCCGCGGAGTGGTCGGCGATGCACCGGTCGAGGAAGGAGCGGGTGACGGCGCACTCGGTGGCCATCTCGGCTATCTCGAAGCGGATGTGCTGGAGCTTGGCCAGCGGGCGCCCGAAGGCCTCGCGCTCCTTGACGTACGCGGTGGTGATCTCGAGGAGGTACTCGGCGGCGGCGATCCCGGCGACGGCGATGCCCATGCGCTCCTGCGCGAGGTTCGTCATCAGGTGGACGAAGGCGCCGTTGAGCTCGCCGAGCAGGTTCTCCTTGGGCACCCGCACGTCGTTGAAGAACAGTTCGGCGGTGTCCTGGGCCTTCTGGCCGATCTTGTCGAGGTTGCGGCCGCGTTCGAAGCCCGGCGTGCCGCGCTCGACGACGAGCAGGGAGAGGCCGTGCGCGCCGCCCTCGGGGGTGGTCCTGGCGACGACGATGACGAGGTCGGCGAGGATGCCGTTCGAGATGAACGTCTTGGAGCCGTTGAGCAGCCAGTGGTCGCCCTTGTCCTCGGCGGTCGTGCGGATGCCCTGGAGGTCGGAGCCCGCGCCGGGCTCGGTCATGGCGATGGCCGTGATGGTCTCGCCGCTGCAGAAGCCGGGCAGCCAGCGGCGTTTCTGCTCGTCGGTGGCGAGGCCGGTCAGATACGGCCCGATGATGTCGTTGTGCAGGCCGACGGCGAGGCCCGCGGCGCCCGCGCGGGTGAACTCCTCGGCGAGAACGGCGGCGTAGCGGAAGTCGGGGTTGCCGCCGCCTCCGTACTCCTCGGGCACGGCGAGGCCGAGCAGGCCCTGGCGTCCGGCGGCGAGCCAGGCCTCGCGGGAGACGACGCCGTCCTTCTCCCACTGTTCGTAGTGCGGAAGGACCTCCTTGGCGAGGAAGGTGCGGACCGTCTCGCGGAACGCGTCGTGCTCGGGGTCGAAGAGCTGCCGTTGCATGTGTCAGTGACCTCCCCGGCCCTAGAGCCAGCCCTTGACGGTTTCGATGAGACCGGCCGGGTCGGGTCCGACCGGTACGACGTTGAGCATGGTGACGCCCGCCGCGCGGAACACCTCGACGCGTTCGCGCACGTAGCTCGCGGGGCCGCACAGCGACATGAGCTCGCAGAACTCGTCGGGCACGGCGGCCTCGGCCTCCTTCTTGTGCCCGGCCAGGTACAGCTCCTGGATGCGCGCGGCCTCCTTCTCGTAGCCGTACGCGACCGCCAGGTCGTTGTAGAAGTTCTTGCCGACGGCGCCCATGCCCCCGACGTAGAGGGCGATCTGCGGCCGGGCGAGGTCGCGTGCGGCGGCCGCGTCCTCGCCGATGGCGAGCAGTCCGCCCGCGACGACCTGGAGCGGGCCGAGCGCCGGATCGCGCCGGGCGCGGCCCTCGGCGAGGGGCGCGCCCCAGACCTCGTGCGCCTTCTCCGGCAGGAAGAGCGTGGGCAGCCAGCCGTCGGCGATCTCGGCCGTCATGCGGACGTTCGCGGGTCCCAGGGAGGCGACGTACAGGGGCACTTCCGGGCGGACCGGCTTGGTGAGGATCTTCAGGGGCTTGCCGAGGCCGCCGGGGAGCGGCATGTCCGTGATGCCGTGGTGGTCGATGACCTCGCGGCGCAGGATCCGGCGGGTCAGCTCGATGGTCTCGCGGGTGCGGCCGAGCGGCTTGTCGTACGCCTTGCCGTGCCAGCCCTCGACGACCTGCGGCCCGGACGCGCCGAGGCCGACGATCGCGCGGCCGCCGGAGATCGCGTCGAGCCCGGCGGCGGTCTGGGCGATGAGCGCGGGGGTGCGCGAGTAGACGTTGAGGATCCCGGCGCCGATGCGCAGACGCTCGGTGCGGGCGGCCAGATAGCCCATGATCGTGGGCGAGTCGAAGCCGTACGCCTCGGCGACCCAGACGGCGTCGAGGCCGGCCCGTTCCAGGGCCGCGACGGCGTCGGCGCCCGCGCGCGGGTCGCCCGCGTAGGCGAGCGGGGTGGAGATCTCCATCAGGCGCCTTCCTGGGTGGGGTGGTGCGGGGCGGGCGCGTCCTGGCCCGCCGGGGCCGGGGCGATCAGGTCGGGTACGTCCCAGTCGTGGGCCACGGCCGCCGTGTCGGCGCCGGGCCGGGCGGGGCCCGAGCGCACGGACGTGGGTGTCGCGGAGAAGCGCGGCGCGGGCGCGGGCTGGGTGATGCCGCCGTGGTCGGTGAAGGTGCCGCGGGCGGCGAGGTGCGGGTGGTGCGGGGCCTCCCCCAGCGAAAGCACGGGGGCCACGCAGGCGTCGGAGCCCTCGAAGTGGGCCGTCCACTCCGCGCGCGTACGCGTCCGGAAGCGGGCGGCCACCGCCTCGCGCAGCTCGCCCCAGCGCGCGAGGTCCTTGCGGGCCGGAGCGACCTCGCCGAGGCCGATGAGCGCGATGAACTCGTCGTAGAACTGCTGCTCCAGGGCGCCCACGGCCATGTACTCGCCGTCGGCGGTCTCGTAGGTGCCGTAGAACGGGCAGCCGCCGTCGAGGAGGTTCGCGCCCCTGCGGTCCTGCCAGCCGCCCGCCGCGACCATGCCGCGGATCATCGACGACAGATGGGAGGTGCCGTCGACGATGGCGGCGTCCACGACCTGCCCGGCGCCGGTGTTCCGCGCGTGGTGCAGGGCGGCGAGGACGCCGACGACCAGGTACAGCGAGCCGCCCGCGTAGTCCCCGAGGAGGTTCGCGGGGACGGTGGGCGGCTCCCCCGGGGCGCCGATCATGCCGAGGGCGCCGGTGAGGGCGATGTACGCGATGTCGTGCCCGGCGCGCTGGGCGAGGGGGCCCTCCTGGCCCCAGCCCGTCATGCGGCCGTAGACGAGCTTCGGGTTGCGGGCGTGGCAGGGCTCGGGGCCGACGCCGAGGCGCTCGGCGACGCCCGGGCGATAGCCCTCGATCAGCACGTCCGCGCGGGCGACCAGGTCGAGGACGCGGGCCGGGCCCCCGGGTGCCTTGAGGTCGACGAGGACGCTGCGCTTGTTGCGGTTGGTGATGTCGTACGCGGGGTCGATCGCGAGTCCGCCGCCGCCGGGGCGGTCGACGCGCACGACGTCGGCGCCGAGGTCGGCGAGCAGCATGGCGGCGAACGGGCCGGGCCCGATGCCCGCCAGCTCGACCACGCGCACCCCGGAGAGCGGTCCGTGAACGCCCTTGTCCGGCACTGCCATTGAGCCCCCAGCGCTGTGACACAACCGATGTAACACCAGTGATGCTAAGAACGCGTTCCACTCCGCACAAGCCCTTGACGAGCAAGCGCTTAGCCAAGGGGCCGGCCGGGGCGGGTCCGTGCGGGGCGCCGCGTCGCCGTCCGCACGGCCCGTGCGGGGGCGCGCAGCCTTATGTGGCGCGCTCCTCCAGTTCCGCCACGCGCTTCTTCGGTGCGATCGTCCGATAGCTCTCCTCGACCCAGTCGCACAGGAGGTCCGCGGCCGGGGCGCCCTTGGCCTCCAGCGGGATCGACACCCAGCCTGACCTGCCGAGGCCATACCCCGCGGGTTCGGCGCCCGGGGCGGTCAGGGCGTGGGCGTGCGCCGCCTCGTCGGTGAGCTTGACGGTGACGCCCATCGGACAGCTGCCGTCGTCGACGCCGAGGAAGACGAACACTTTCTTGTGAACCTTCGCGACGGTCTCGCCCCAGGGGAACTCCTCGGTGGCGCCCGGCAGGCCGAGCGCGAAGCCGCGCACCCGCTCCCACTTGGCAAGCGCGGCCTTCGACGGCCGCTTCGGCTCCTTCGGGTTGCCCGCCCGCTGTCCTGCCGTGTCCGCCATGGCACCTCCTCGTTCGGGACCCGCTCGTTCACGCTAGCCTCAGCCACCGACAACGGCGCGGGACACACGGCTGAGAGGTGCCATGACCAGTCATGACAAGGACCGTCCCTACGACATCGTGCTCTTCGGAGCGACGAGTTTCGTGGGGGCGCTGACCGCCGAGTACCTCTCCGCGCACGCCCCCGACACCCTGCGGTGGGCCATCGCCGGGCGGGACGCGGCCAAGCTGCGGCGGCTGCGGGAGCGGCTCGCGGAGGACCGGCCGGGCTGCGCGGAGCTGCCCGTCGTGCACGCGGACGCCACCGACCCGGTGGCCCTGCGGGAGCTGGCGGCGGGGGCGCGCGTGGTGGCGAGCACCGTCGGGCCCTACCTCAGCCACGGGCAGGACCTGGTGGCCGCGTGCGCGGAGGCCGGGACCGACTACGTCGACCTGTGCGGCGAGCCCGAGTTCGTGGACCTCGTCTACGTGCGGCACGACGCCCGCGCGCGGGAGACCGGCGCGCGCCTGGTGCACGCCTGCGGCTTCGACTCCGTGCCGCACGACCTGGGCGCGTACTACACCGTGCGCCAGCTCCCGGAGGACGTGCCGCTGCGCGTCGACGGGTTCGTCAGCGCCGACGCGCGCTTCTCCGGCGGTACGTTCTCGTCCGTGCTCCAGCAGTTCGCGCGCGGGCCGCAGATGCTGGCCGCCGCGCGGGACCGGCGGCGGCACGAGCCGCGGCTCGTGGAGCGCCGCGCGTCCACCCCGGCGAGCGGTCCCCGCTACGCCGGGGAGGTCGGCGCCTGGGCGCTGCCGCTGCCGACCATCGACCCGCAGATCGTGGCGCGTTCCGCGCGGGCGCTGCCCCGCTACGGCCCCGACTTCCGCTACCGCCACTACGCCGCCGTGAAGTCGCTCCCCGTCGCCCTCGGCGGGGTGGCGGCCGCGGGCGCGCTGTTCACCGCGGCCCAGGTGCCGCAGGCGCGGCGCTGGCTCGCCGGCCTCCTCAAGCCCGGCGAGGGGCCCGACGCGGCCCGCCGTGCGACCAGTTGGTTCTCCATGCGCTTCGTCGGCGAGGGCGGCGGCAGGCGCGTGTACACCGAGGTGTGGGGCGGCGACCCCGGCTACGGCGAGACCGCGAAGATCCTCGCCGAGGGCGCGATGTCCCTGGCCCTGGACGAACTGCCCGCCGTCGCGGGCCAGGTGACCACGACCGTGGCGATGGGCGACGCGCTGACCAAGCGACTCATGGACGCGGGGATCGGGTTCAGGGTGGCCGCGGTGCGGTGAGGTGTGGGCGGGGCGGCGTGCGGTGCCTGGTGATGCGTTTCGTGCGGTGTCCCCGTCGGCTGCGGGGTGCGGCACGCGCCGGGCGGTCGTTGGCTGCGGCGGGCGGCACGCATTAGGTGCTCGCTAGTTGCGGCGGGCGGCACGCGTCAGGCGCCGTTGGCTGCGGCAGGCGGCACGCGTCAGGCGCCCGTCGCCTCCCGCAGTGCCGCCCTGCACAGCGCGTCCGCCCTGCGGGTGGTCTCGGGGAGGCGGTAGCGCGGGGTGAGGTGGAGGGTGTGGGCGCGGGCGTCGGCGAGGGTCACGCGGTGGCCCACCGAGACGAACACCGGCTTGACGCCGTCGCGGGTGCGCAGTGCGCTGCCGACCTCCTCCGCGCCGTCGAGCAGCGGCGCCGCGCTGCCGCGTGCGGCGCCGGGCGCCTCGTACGCGAAGGTGAACGGGTTCTTGGCGACGCCGATCGTGGGCCGCCCGGTCAGCACGCCCAGGTGGCTCGCGAGCCCGAAGCGGCGCGGGTGCGCGATGCCGTACCCGTCGCACACGACGAGCCCCGGGTCGGCCGTCAGCGCGTCCAGGGCCGCGAGGACCGCCGGGACCTCCCGGAACGCCAACAGGCCCGGCACGTAGGGGAAGGCGACCCGGCCGACCGCCGTCGCCTCCTCGACGACCTCCAGGCTCGCCCCGTCGAGGACCACGACGGCCGCGGCGACCACGTCGCGCTCGTCGTCGTAGGCGACATCCACGCCCGTGACGTGTCCGGTGCCCGGCCGGGGCCCGGGCTCGTCGCGTACGACCCGCTCGCGCAGGGCGTCCTGGACGGCGCGGGCCGCCGCCTCGTCCGTGGGCCAGTCGGCGGGCAGGGGCGGGATCGTGGTGGTGGTCGTCGTGTTCATGGTGGGCCGAGCCTATGGGGTCGGCCCAGGGGCGGAGTCGGGCGGCACCGGGTGGGGGCCGACGGCACCGAGCGGGGGCGGGTGGTCCGGGGCCGGGCCCGCCGCCGGGCCCGGGTAGCCTCACGATCATGTTTGTCATGGAGCTGACCTACACCGCCCCCGTCGAACGCGTCGACGCCCTGCTCGCGGAGCATGTCGCCTGGCTGGACGCCCAGTACGCGGCAGGCGTCTTCATCGCGTCGGGGCGCAAGAACCCGCGCGACGGCGGCGTGATCCTGGCCGTGGGCGAAAGCCGGGAGGAGATCGAGAAGCTGGCGGCGAGCGACCCGTTCACCGTCGGTGGTGTGTGCGCGTACCGCATCACCGAGTTCCTGGCGACGAAGACGGCGCCCGAGCTGGACCGCTACCGGCAGCAGTTGCCGGGCTGAGTCCGGCTCGGCAGCCCGACGGGCACCGGAGCGGGTGGCGTTCAGGACGCGGCCCCTCGTTCCGGTGCCGCCGCCTCACCCCCGTTCGAGCCGCGCCACCCGTCCCTTCTCCCCCGCGGCCCAGCAGCCCAGGTCCCGCGTGCAGTCGACGGTGTCGTACGAACCCGTGTCGACCGTCCGCCAGCTGCGGCCGCCGTCCGTCGTGAGGTCCGTGCCCGTGGGACCGACGGCGAGGGCCGAACGGCGGGTGTGCGGGAGCCAGGTGACGCCCGAGCGGTACGCGGGGACGGGCTTCGCGGCGGGCCGCCAGCTGCGGCCGCCGTCGGTGGTCGTCGCGGAGGCGCGGGGCGACTGCTGGTCGGCGCGGTAGTCGCCGCCGACCGCGATGCCGTGCGCGCGGTCGCGGAAGGCCAGGCCGAAGACGCCGCGCGCCGGGTCGCCGCCCGGGATCGGGGCGTCCGTGACGGTCCACGTCAGGCCCCGGTCGGCGGAGTGCAGGACCCGCGCGCGGGCCGCACCGCCGGTCGCCAGCCACACATCGCGCGGGCCCGAGCTGACCAGGCACTGGCCGCTCGCGGCGAACCCCGACTCGCCCTCCTGCGCCTTCGGCATGCCCCGGTCGGGCAACACCTTCCAGGAGCGGCCGCCGTCGGCGGTCGACAGGATGCGGTACTTGCCGTTCACCGGGTCGCTCATCGCCAGGCCGTGGCGGCGGTCGAAGAACGTCATGCAGTCGTAGAACGCCTTGGGGTCGGTGTTGTGGAAGGACTCCGTCCAGGTGGCTCCGCCGTCGTCGGTGCGCAGCACCCGGGACGCCTCGCCCTCACCGATCGCGAGCACCACGGCGCGGCGCCCGTCGAACGCCTCGACGTCCCGGAATTCGAGGCCCTCGGCGCCGGGCGGCGACACGTTCCGCCAGCTCGCGCCGCCGTCGGTGGTGCGCAGCACGGTGCCCTTCGTCCCGGCGGTCCACGCGGTGCTGCGGCTGACGGCGGCGAGGCCCCGGAAGCGGGCGTCGGTGCCGGTGGCCTTGAGCGACCAGGCGGGCCGGGTCGTGCTGCTCGCGTCGCCGGTCGCGAGGGAGACCGACGCGGCGCTCGGTTCACCCCGGCCGGCCGAGGTCGACGGTTCGCCCTGTGCGGGCGGCACCGCCGCGACCGACGTCAGCGCGAGCGCCGCCGCGCCGAGCCCGGCCCACACGCCACGGCTCGTCCACCGGGACCGCGCCGGGCCCACCTCCTGCCCAGGACATTCCGCATTCCCCGTACGCATCGCCAGCCCCGCCCGTATTTTCCGTACCCCACGCATCGCACGCCCCTCCCGGTCCAGCCGCCCCGTGGCCCTCATGGCGGGCCGAAGCTAGCCCACCCCCGGGGCCTCGTCCAGATGGCGGGTACTGGGCCTTTCGGCGGTCGCCCGGGCGGGGGTGGACGGGAACCAGTCGCGGTACCCGGGTGTCGCGGTGACAGAGGTCACTCGCTCCAGCGGGGTCCTCGCGTGCACGGATCCTCCGTTTCCAACGTCTATTCAAGTGTCCGACCCCGGTCGTGCACACCCAGGTCGTCCAGCCGTCAGAGTTGAGGGAGCAGGCGTTGTCCACTGTCATCGAGCAAGCCGTTGAGGCCCGCCTGGTCGCCGCCGCGCCCCGGATGCCCACCATTCCCGCCACCCTCCACTACGACGGGCGCGACCCCTTCGCCGTCCGCATGAGCTTCCCGGCCCCGGCGACGCTGGAGGGCGTGGAGGTCTACTGGACGTTCGCCCGCGAACTGCTCACGCACGGCGTGGAGAACGCGGTGGGCGACGGCGACGTGCGCGTGCGGCCCTACGGCTACGACCGCACGGTCCTGGAGTTCCACGCCCCCGAGGGCACGGCCATCGTGCACGTCCAGACCGGCGACCTGCGCCGCTTCCTGCAGCGCACGACCGCCCTCGTCCCGGTCGGCCAGGAGCACCTGCACGTCGACCTGGACCAGGATCTGGCCGACCTGATGCGCGACGCGTGCTGAGCCGGGGCCCCGGCCCCGCCCGCCGCGCCGCCACCGCCCGCCGCGCCGTGGCCGCCCCCTGCACGTCCACCGCCCCCGCGGCCCGCCTCAGCGGCTGAACAGCCCGTTGAGCTCCCCGTAGTCGAGCCCGCCCGCCAGCGCCCCGTACGTCCCCTCGGTCAGCAGCTCCCGCGCGGCCCCGCGGACCAGGGCGTGCACCGCCTGCGCGATGCCCGAGCCGACGCTGACGCGCGCGACGCCGAGTCCCGCGAGCTCCGCGACCGTCGGGGCGCCCGGCCCCACCATCACGTTCAGCGGCCCGTCGACGCCCTCGACCAGCGCCTTGACCGTGTCCGGGGCGACCGCGCCGGGCACGAAGACCCCGTCCGCGCCCGCGGCGAGGAACGCGGCGGCCCGCTCCAGGGTCAGCGCGAGCCGGGCGTCCGGACCGTCGCCGACGCCCCGCAGGTAGGTGTCGACGCGCGCGTTCACGAACATCGGCACGCCCGCCGCGTCGGCGGCGCCGCGCGCGGCCGCGATCCGCTCCGCCTGCTCGGCGACGGGCCGCAGCGGCTCGGCCGCCCCGTACAGCGCGTCCTCGATGTTCACGCCCACCGCCCCGGCGGCGAGGACGGCGCGCACCGTGTCCGCGACGCCCGCCGCGTCCTCGGCGTACCCGCTCTCGATGTCGGCGGTCACCGGCACGTCGACCGCGGCCGTGATGGCGGCGACGGGGGCGAGCGCCCGGTCCCGCGTCAGCCGGTCGCCGTCGGCGGCGCCGAGGGCCCAGGCGAGGCCCGCGCTGGTGGTGGCGACGGCGGCGGCGCCCGCCGACTCGACGACGCGGGCGCTCGCGAGGTCCCAGGCGTTGGGCAGGACGAGCGGGGTACCGGGGGTGTGCAGGGCACGGAAGGCGGTCGCGGTGGCGTGCTGGTTCGTCATGGCCGGTACTCAAGCAGGGGCGCGGGGCGGGGTCTGGCGAGAATCCGACATCACCGACGGCCGCCCCGCCGCGCGGCGCCGAGCGAAAACTCCTTTGCGCGGCGGCCGTCCGAACCGGCACGCTGATGGCGGAGGGCACCGGGGCGGGAGCGCCCGCCCCCCCACCCGCAGAAGGCCCCCGAAAACCCCGTTGACAGACCCCCACCGCGCTTCTACGGTGTATAGCGGATCTGTTGCCGTCGATAGGAGAAGGACGTTGCTCGTCTGAGGTCTTGAGACACCGCGTCGCAGCTGTCGACGAACTCCGCGCCTGCCGTGAGTTCTCCGCTGCGCACGATGTGTGCGACCTCGGCGTACGAGCCGTCCGTTCCGGCACCGGGCCTTCTTTTCTTCTCCGGCCCCCCGGCGTGACCGCCCCCGCCGTCCGGCCCCGGCAACCCCGGCGCCCCGACGGCGAGCCGACGCACACACGACCCTCGCGGTGTCCCGCACACGTTGCCCACACCCGCCGCACCACAAGCAACCGCGAGGCCCGTATGTCCTTGTCCCCCACCACCTCCATCACCTGCACCTCCCTCGCCTTCGCCTGGGCCGACGGCACCGGCGTCTTCGACGGCCTCCAGGCCGCGTTCGGCCCCGGCAGGACCGGTCTGATCGGCCGCAACGGCTCGGGCAAGTCGACCCTCCTGAAGCTCGTCGCGGGTGAACTGACGCCCACGGACGGCGCCGTCCGCACCGCGGGCGACGTCGGCTACCTGCCGCAGAACGTCACCCTGGACACCACCCTGCGCGTGGACGAGGTGCTCGGCATCGCCGCCACCCGCGCCGCCCTGCACGCCATCGAGGCGGGCGACGCGAGCGAGCGGCACTTCACCGCCGTCGGCGACGACTGGGACGTCGAGGAGCGCGCCGCGGCGACCCTCGACCAGCTCGGCCTCGGCCACATCGGCTTGGACCGCACCACGGGCGAGGTGTCCGGCGGCGAGTCCGTGCTGCTGCGCCTGGCCGCGCTGCTGCTGCGCAGGCCCGACATCCTGCTGCTCGACGAGCCCACCAACAACCTGGACCTGCACGCCCGTCGGCGCCTGTACGCGGCCGTCGACGCCTGGTCCGGCGTGCTCGTCGTGGTCAGCCACGACCGGGAGCTGCTCGACCGCGTCGACCACATCGCCGACCTGCGCGACGGCGAAGTGTCCTGGTACGGCGGCAACTTCAGCGCGTACGAGGAGGTGCTCGCCGTCGAACAGGAGGCGGCGGAGCGCATGGTGCGCGTCGCCGAGTCCGATCTGAAGAAGCAGAAGCGCGAACTCGTCGACGCCCAGGTCAAATTGGCCCGCCGCAAGCGGTACGGCCAGAAGATGCACGACCAGAAGCGCGAGCCGAAGATCGTCATGGGAGCGCGCAAGCGTGCCGCCCAGGTGTCCGCGGGCAAGCACCGCATCATGCACGAGGAGAAACTCAGCGAGGCCAAGGAGCGCCTGGACGACGCCGTCGAGGCGGTGCGCGACGACGACGAGATCCGCGTCGACCTGCCGTACACAGCGGTCCCGCCGGGCCGCACCGTCCTGACGCTCCTCGATCTGACGCTCCGTTATGGAGCGCGCGTGAAGGGCGGGTTCGATCTGCGCGGACCCGAGCGGATCGCGCTGGTCGGCCGCAACGGCGCGGGCAAGACGACGCTGCTCAGGACGATCAGCGGCGAACTCGACCCGCTCGGCGGGGAGGTGAAGGCGCACGTCCCGCTGCGTTTCCTGCCGCAGCGACTCGACGTACTCGACGAAGAGCTGTCCGTCGCCGAGAACGTCGCCCGGTTCGCGCCGGACGCCACGAACAACCGGGTCCGGGCACGTCTGGCCCGCTTCCTGTTCAAGGGCGCGAAGGCGGACCAGCAGGCCGCGACGCTCTCCGGGGGCGAGCGGTTCAGGGCGGCGCTCGCCGCGCTGCTGCTCGCCGAGCCCGCGCCGCAGCTCCTGATGCTCGACGAGCCGACGAACAACCTCGACATGGCGAGCGTCCGGCAGCTGTCGACCGCCCTGGAGAGCTACGAGGGCGCGCTGATCGTGGCCAGCCACGACCTGCCGTTCCTGGAGTCCATCGGCATCACCCGCTGGCTGCTGCTCGACGGGGAGCTGAAGGAGTTCGCGGACCTCGCGGCGGTCATGGAGTTCACGGAGAACGCCAAGAACGCCGAGAACGACGAGACCGCCGAGAGCCCCGCGGACACGGCGGCGGCAGCGGAGACCGAGGAGGTGGCAGGAGTGGCCGACAGCTCCCGGATCGGCGCGTAAATCAGGACAGAGGCTGTCGGGTATTCCGGCTAGCTTCGCGTGTATGCGAGCAGCCAGTCACTCACCGCACACCTCGTCGGACCACCAGCACATCACCATCAGCAAAGGCCGTGAGAACAATCTGAAGGAGGTGGACCTGCGCATCCCGAAGGGCCGTCTGACGGTCTTCACCGGGGTGTCGGGGTCCGGGAAGTCGTCGGTCGTCTTCGACACGATCGCCGTCGAGTCGCAGCGCCAGCTCAACGAGACGTTCACCTGGTTCATCCGCAACCGGCTGCCGAAGTACGAGCGGCCGCACGCGGACGCCATCGAGGACCTCGCGCCCGCGATCGTCGTCGACCAGAAGCCGATCGGCGGCCACTCCCGCTCCACCGTCGGCACGATGACGGACATCTACTCGGTGATCCGGGTCCTGTTCTCGCGGCACGGCACCCCGAGCGCGGGCCCGGCCACCGCGTACTCGTTCAACGACCCGAGCGGGATGTGCCCCGAGTGCGCCGGGCTCGGCCGCACGGTCCGGCCCGACTACGACCGCCTCCTGGACCCGGCCAAGTCCCTGGCGGACGGCGCGATCCTCTTCCCGCCGTTCGCCGTCGGGACCTGGCAGGGCCAGACGTACACGAACACCACCGACCTCGACACGCACAAGCCGGTCGGTGAATTCACCGCCGCGGAACGGCAGTTCCTGATGCGCGGCGGTGGGCGCGGCAAGAAGGCCGGCAAGGTCAACGTCGACAACACCGGCGGCGCCCGCGACATCGACTACGAAGGTCTCGCCGACCGCTTCGAGCGGCTCTATCTGCACCGCGACCTGTCGGCGCTCTCCCAGAGGACCCGCGACACGGTGCAGCCCTTCCTCGTCGAGGGCCACTGCCCGGCCTGCGACGGCGCGCGCCTGAACCCGGCCGCGCTCGCCACTCGCATCGGCGGCCTGTCCATCGCCGACTGCACGCGCATGGAGGTCACCGACCTGATCGCGGCGCTCGGCGGCATCCACGACCCGGTGGCCGGGCCCATCGCCGGGGCCGCCGTCGCCGCGCTCGAACGGATCGAGGCGATCGGCCTCGGCTATCTGAGTCTGGACCGCGAGACGTCCACGCTCTCCGGCGGCGAGGGCCAGCGCCTGAAGATGGTGCGCCACCTGGGCTCCAGCCTCACCGGCATGACGTACATCTTCGACGAGCCCAGCGTCGGCCTGCACCCGCGGGACGTGGGGCGCCTCGGCGACCTGCTGCTTCGGCTGCGCGACAAGGGCAACACCGTGCTCGTCGTCGAGCACGACCCGGACGTGATCGCCCTCGCCGACCACATCGTCGACATGGGCCCGGCCGCGGGCGGCGACGGCGGCCTCGTCGTCTTCGAGGGGACCCCGGAGGAGCTGCGGGCCGCCGACACCCTCACGGGCCGGTGTCTGCGCCGCACCAGCGGCGTCAAGGAGCACCCGCGCGAGCCGGTCGGAGGCGAGTGGATCAAGGGGGCCGATCTGCACAACCTCAAGGACGTGAGCGTGCGGGTGCCCACCGGGGTGCTCACGGCCGTCACCGGCGTGGCGGGCTCCGGCAAGAGCACGCTGGTGTCCGGGGCCTTCGTCGAGCAGCACCCCGACGCCGTGGCCGTCGACCAGTCGGCCATCGGCATCTCGGGGCGGTCCACCCCGGCGACGTATCTGGGGATCATGGACCGGATCCGGGCGCTCTTCGCGAAGCGGACGGGCACCGAGCCCGGCCTGTTCAGCTTCAACTCCCGGGGCGCGTGCGAGAGTTGCCAGGGCCGTGGGATCATCTACAGCGACCTGGCCTTCATGGACCCGGTCACCACGACGTGCGAGGCCTGCGAGGGGAGGCGCTTCAAGGACGAGGTGCTGCGGCTGACCGTGGGCGGGCGCTCCGTCGTCGACCTCCTGGACATGACCGCCGAGCAGGCGCTCGCCTTCTTCGCGGACTTCCCCGACGCGGCGGTGAGCCGCCGACTGCACGCCCTGCGGGACGTCGGCCTGACCTACCTCACCCTCGGTCAGCCCCTGTCCACGCTCTCCGGCGGCGAGCGCCAGCGCATCAAGCTCGCCACCCAGCTGCACCGGACCGGCACCACGTACGTCCTCGACGAACCGACGACCGGCCTGCACATGGCCGACGTGGACGGACTGCTCGCCATGCTGGACCGGCTCGTCGACGCCGGGAACACCGTGCTCGTCGTCGAGCACAACCTGGACGTCGTCAAGCACGCGGACTGGGTGATCGACCTGGGGCCCGAGGGCGGCAAGCACGGCGGGCGGATCGTCTTCGAGGGGACGCCCGGGGAGCTGCTCGGGGCGCGCGGGTCGCACACGGCGGAGCATCTGCGGCGGTCGGTGGGGGCGCCCGGGAGCGGGGTGCGCTGACGCCGGGCCGGGGGCCGCGGCCGACCCCGATTTGGGGGGCTCTTTACGGAGGGCTTAACCTACGGGAACGTAACCTACGATGCCGTAGGTAAAAACCGCTCGCGGTGCCGTGGCTCCCCCCTCGCACCGCACCCCTCCCCCTCCCGTCCCCAGGAGCCCCCGTGACGATCACCCCTTCCCACCTCGGCAGCACGGACACATGGACCGACGCCCGGCTCCTGTACGCCCTGGAAGAAGTGGTCGAGAAGGAGCTCAACCGGCACCTGGGCGTCGCCAAGGACTGGATGCCGCACGAGTACGTGCCGTTCTCCGACGCCCGGAACTTCCCCGGGTTCTTCGAGGACGGCGAGGCCTGGGAGAAGGGGCAGTCGCCGGTCACGGACATCGGCCGGATCGCCCTCGTCGTGAACCTGCTCACGGAGGACAACCTCCCCAGCTACCACCACGAGATCGCCTCGCTGTTCGGCCGCGACGGCGCCTGGGGCACCTGGGTGCACCGCTGGACCGCCGAGGAGGGGCGCCACGGCATCGTGATGCGTGACTACCTCCTCGCGTCCCGTGCCGTCGACCCCGACCAGCTCGAGCAGTTCCGCATGGCGCACATGAGCGAGGGCTTCGAGTCGGACAACCGGCACTCGATGCTGCACTCCGTGGCGTACGTCGCCTTCCAGGAGCTGGCCACGCGCATCTCCCACCGCAACACCGGACACCAGTCCGGGGACCCGGTCTGCGACCGGATGCTGTCGCGCATCGCCACCGACGAGAACCTGCACATGGTCTTCTACCGGAACCTGCTGCGGGCCGCCTTCGACCTCGCCCCCGACCTCACGATGTGCGCCGTGCGCGATGTCGTCGTCGGCTTCCGCATGCCCGGACACGGCATCCCCGGCTTCGAGCGCGCCGCCGCGCAGATGGCCATCGGCGGTGTCTACAACCTGCGCATCCACCACGACGACGTGCTGCAGCCGGTGCTGCGCTTCCTCAAGGTCATGGAGGTCCCCGGACTCGGCCCCGAGGGCGCCCGCGCCCAGGAGGAGCTGGGCCTCTTCATGGGCGGCCTGGACGCGGAGGCCACGAAGTTCGACGAGCGCCTGGCCGCCCGCCGGGCGCGCATGGCCGCGCGGGGCTGAGCCCGGGTCCATTTACGGCCCCTGCCCGCGGTGCCATGTTGGTCGGAGTTGGGCGGACGGACACAGCCGCCGTCGACCGCAGGGGGTGCACGGAGTGGCACGGACCCACGAGTGGATGTTCTACGAGGTCATGTGGCGCAGCTGGGCGGACCGGGCACGGGTGCCGTACCCCGTGCCGTGGTGGGCGCAGACCGCCTTCCGGCGCTGGAGCGACGACTTCGACGCGGGCACGTACGAGTCGCGTGAGGCCGCCTTCGCCTCGAACGCGCTCTACCGCTACTGGCACATGGTGGGAGTCAAGGACCACCGCCAGGAGTCGCTGATCGGGCAGGCCGGGGAGATCGAGCCGGTGTACGACAAGTACTGCCTGGCGTTCTTCCTGTACGACCCGGCGACGGGCACCGTCAGGATGCCGCAGCTCGCGGAGTGCGGCACGGTCACGCAGCGCATGGAGGCACCGCATGTGCCGGAGGTCGTGACGACGTTCCGCGGGACGGACGGCCTCGGGTTCACGCAGCGGACGTTCGCGGTGCCGGTCGGGGCGCGGCAGCGGGACCTCACCGTGACGCGGCTGAGCGTCACGGGTCCCGGCGGGCCCGCGCGCGAGGGCTGGCTGTGCGCGGCCGTGCTGCCCGCGGGGCCGAGCGGCTTCCAGCGGCACGACCGCCGCGACCCCTCCGGCACCGACCGGAGGCTGACCTTCCTGCGGTATCTGCCCGACGAGGCGCGGGTGGAGACGAACAGCGGCTGGGGTCCGGCGTTCGACACGGCACCCGAGCACTACGGGGTGTACGGCAACCCGGACTTCTCGCTCGACCCGGCCACGTATCTGGCGCGCAGCCCGTTCCACGACCTGGTCGTCGGCGGCAAACTGAACGGCGCGGCGCAGGCGCAGGACCAGGTCGCCGGGTTGTGCAGCGGCGCGTTCGCGTGGCCGTTCCGGATCGCGGGCGACGAGGTGTTCGAGGTCGACGTGCGGCTGCCCGTCGACCTGTACAGCGGCGCGGCCGACCTCGCGGAGCTGCGGGCGACGCCCGCCGACGAACTGGCCGGGGCCAACCGGGCGTTCTGGGCGGCGAAGCTCCTCGGGCAGGGCGTGCAGCCCCGCCTTCCCAGGCCGGTGGGGCACTTGGCGGACCTGTTCCGGCAGGCGCGCTCGCAGCTGCTCGTCCTCTCCGACCACGGGGAGATCCACCCGGGCCCCACGGTGTACGACTCGTTCTGGATCCGCGACTCCTCGGTGGAGGCGACGGCGTGCTCCCTGGTGGGGGACGCGGCGCTCGCGGAGCACCAGTTGGGCACGCACTATCCGGGGCGGTTCAACCGCGGCACGGGCCGGATCGGGCCGTGCGCGGAGTACGGCTTCTACGGCGGGCCGCACGAGCGCGACGACCACGAGTGGGACAGCAACGGCCAGGCGCTGTGGGCGATCGGCCGCTACGACCGCACGGCGGGCCCCGCCGCCGCGTTCGGCGCGAAGCTGTACACGCCGTACGTCATCGACGGCGCCCGCTGGCTGCGCGACAACCGGGACGGGAACGGCCTGCTGCACAGCGGCTGGAGCGCCGAGCACCTGGGCGAGCGCGACAAGCCGCACTACTGGGACGACCTGTGGGGCCTCGCGGGCCTGTACGAGTCGGCGCGACTCGCCGAGCGTCTGGGCACCCCGGACGTGCGGGAGCTCTGGGCCGCCTTCGACGACTTGAAGCAGGCCACGGCGGCGTCGATCCGCTGGGTCCTGGACGAGCAGCGGCGGCGTGGCGAGTGGGAGACGTACATCCCGACCGGGCCCGGTGACGTCGGACGGCGCGACTCGACGATGATCGGCGCGGCGGCGTACTTCCATCCGCTGCGCCTGCACATGGGCAACAAGCTCGGTGACGACGTCGACCGGGCGGCGCGCTGGACCCTCGACACCATGTACGGGCGGTTCGTGACGGGCGGCTTCCGGCACGAGGCGGCCTGGAACGCCTACGGGCCGTATCTGACCACGCAGTTGGCGCACGCGTATCTGCTCGCCGGGGACCCCGCGCGGATGGACGCGCTGCTCGGCTGGGCCGTGGCCGCCTCCATGGCGCGCGTCGACGACCGGGCGGTGGCGCTCGGCGCGTGGAACGAGCAGCACGCGTTCCCCGTGGCGTCGGGCTTCACCGAAGTCCCGTACCGGCACTGGTACATGGGGGACATCCCGCACGGCTGGGCCGCCGCGGAGTATCTGCTGCTGCTCCGCGACATCCTGTTCTTCGAGGCCGACGAGGACCGCGATCCGCATGTGTACATCGCCCCGGGCGTGCGTCCGCACTGGGTGCCGGACGGCGAGACGGTGACCGTCGAGGACGCGCCGACGCTGTTCGGCGCGCCCTTCGGCTACCGGCTCACGCACGACGCGGGCGCGCGCACGGTGACCGTGGACATCACCGGGGCCCCGGAGCGGGTCCGGTACGTCTACCCGTGCCGCTTCGGCAGCGTGCGGTCGGCATCGGCGGACGGCCGCGAGGTGCCGGTGAGCGGCGCCGACGTCCACGTCCCGGAGGGCACGCGACGGATCGAGGTGAGCTACGCGTAACCCCGGTGCGCGCCGTGCCCGGCCCGGTTCCCCCCGTGCGGACCGGGCCGGGCACGGCCGCTCGCCGCGGTCTCAGGCCTGGTCGCGGCGGAGGCTCTGCCGTTCCTTCTCGGAGAGCCCGCCCCAGACCCCGAACCGCTCGTCGTTGTCGAGTGCGTACGTGAGGCACGTCTCGCGCATGTCGCACAGGAGGCAGATGCGCTTGGCCTCGCGCACCGAGCTGCCCGGCTCGGGGAAGAAGAAGTCGGGCCCGGTCTGCGCACACAGCGCCTGCTCCTGCCAGGCCAGTTCGGGCTCGGTCAAAGTGGTGTCATAGTGCATGTGGTGATCGTGCTTGACGCCGCGAAACAAGCGATCAACGTTCGCTCAACGCGGCGCGCCGCACGCCCCGGGACCGGCTCTCACCGGCACCGCGACCAGCGCCCCAGGGCACGCCCCGGCACCGCTCCCCCGGCGCTTCTCGACCCTGCGGCGACTCCGACCTCATCAGCCCTGCGGCTGCTCCGACCGCCTCAGCCCTGCGACGGCTCCGGCTGCATCAGCGCGAACCGCGCGCCGTGCGGATCGGCGAGCTTCGCGAACGCGCCCACCCCCGCGAGGTCCATCCGCTCGGCCCGGACCGTGCCGCCGTTCGTGCGCGCCTTCTCCACGACCGCGTCGATGTCGGCCACCTGGAAGTACGGCATCCAGTAGACCCCGGCCTCCTGCTCGACCGGGTCCTGGTCCAGCGGCCACAGGCCGCCGAACATGTCGTCCGGGGTGCCGTCGGCGGGATACACCATGGTGTACGACCCGCCCTCGAAGGGCTGCGCGATGGTCTTCCAGCCGAACACGATGTCGTAGAACGCGGCGCCCGCCTCGATGTCCGGGGTGTACAGCTCCGTCCAGATCAGTCCGCCCGGCTCGTTCACCAGCTCCAGGCCCTTGTTCCGCCCCGGCTGCCAGACGGAGAAGGCGACGCCGCCCGAGTCGGCGAAGCCCGCCATGCGGCCGAGGTCGAGGACGTCCGTCGGCTCCCAGAGGGTGCGGCCGCCGGCCCGCTCGACCTGCTTGGCGGTGGCGTCCGCGTCGGGCGTGCAGAAGTACAGCGACCAGGAGGGGGCGCCGATGTCGGGCGTGACCGTCATGCCGCCTGCCGTCGTCCTGCCGCCGAGCTGGAACGTGCCGTACCCGCCGACGTCCTCGCCGCCCTTCTCGAAGTCCCAGTCGAAGACCGCGCGGTAGAAGGCGGCCGCGCCGTCGATGTCCGGCGTCCCCAGATCGACCCAGATCGGGGCACCGGTGAGCGTGAGATCACTGAGCATGATCGACTCCTTTGTCGCGCCTGTCGTCTCACAGGACCGTCCCCGTCGCCCGCGGGACCGTCGCTTCCGAGTCTTCCACCGGGCACTGACAATCCGCGCGCGCTGACCGGGCCCGGGCACCCACCGTCACCGCCCGTCGCACCACCCGGTCGTCTTTCCGTCACCCTCCGCACCCACCCGTCATCACCTTGTGAACGCGGACAAGATTCTGAGAGCGCTCTCAGCCACAGCTCTTGACGCCACGTTTTCACCGCGGCAACAGTGGGGGCACGTCGACGCACCACCCCGCGCCCGGGCCGTACTCCTGCTCAACTCCCCCCACATTCCAGCCAGGAGAGAATTTCCGTGATCTCGCGCAGAGTGTTCCTGACGTCGTCCGCGGCCGCCGCGGGCGCCCTCACCTACCCCGCCTGGGGCCCCGCGCTCAGCCCGCGCGCCGACGCCGCACCCGCGACCTGCGAACTCGCCCTGCGGAACAAGTCGCTGCCGGGCCAGGTCCGCGCGTACGTCACCGGGCACGAGCCGGGCACCGACCGCTGGCTGCTGCTCAAGCCGGACGGCGGGGTCTACCGCCCGGAGTCGCCGTCGGCCCCGCAGACACCGCTGCCGGTGGACTGCGCCATCCCTCTCGGCGCGGCGGGCTCGGCACCCAAGGTGCTGACGCTTCCTCAGATGTACGGCGCCCGCGTCTACTTCGTCCGCGACGACAAGCTGGACTTCTTCCTCAACCCGGGCCCGAGCCTCGTCGAGCCCGCCTTCGCCACGAAGGAGGACCCGAACTACGGCCGCACGTGGTCGTTCTGCGAGTTCACCTTCAACAGCACCCAGCTGTACGCGAACATCAGCTACGTCGACCTGGTGACCGCGCTGCCCATCGGCCTGACCCTGGCGGGCGACGCCACGCACACCGTCGCGCCGCTGCCCGACGGCGCCGTCGACAAGATCGCCGCCGATCTGGTGGCGCAGGCGGGCCGGGACGGGCAGCCCTGGGACAAGCTGGTGATCCGCGGCGACGGCGGCGTACTGCGGGTGATCTCCCCGCAGAACCTCATGGCCCCGTACTTCGACCGCCCCGACCAGATGCCGTTCCGTGACCTCTTCAAGGGCTACGTCGACCAGGTGTGGGACAAGTACCGCGCCACCGACCTGCGGATCGACCTCCAGGGCGGCCGGGGCGTGCGCGTCGGCCGGGTCTCCGGGGACACGCTCACCTTCGAGGGCGGCCACACCTTCGCCAAGCCCTCGTCGAAGGACATCTTCACCTGCAACCACGGCCCGTTCGCCAACAACCCGAACGACTCCGACGACAAGAAGGGCCTCCTGGCCCGCCTCGCCGCCGGCTTCAACCGCAGCATCATGCTGACCCACCCTTCGCAGCCAGACGGCACGACGTCCGGCGACTACTACCGCGGCGACGTCACCAACCACTGGGCCCGCGTGGTCCACGCCAACTCGCCCATCGGGTACGCCTTCCCGTACGACGACGTCCGTCCGGACGGCCAGCCGGACGTGTCGGGGGCGGCGCACGACGGGAACCCTCGGAGGTTCACGGTGTCGGTCGGGGCGTAGCGGCTCCGCCGCGCGTTCCAGGGGGCGGGCAGCTCCTTCCGGTGCCCGCCCCCGTCCGGCCCTTCATCCTGTCCGGCCCGTCGACCCCACCCGGCCCTTCCACCCATCCGGCCCGAGCCCCCACCGCGGCCCCCGCGTCAGGCCTCCACTCGCTCGACCAGGAAGTCCTCCCACGTCCTGCGGCCCACGGCGGCGCCGTCCAGCGTCAGGTTCTCCCCCGCGCGGTACGCCCGCCCGACCTTCCCGGGCATCCGTACCGGCATCAGGAGGCGGTGCTTGCCGCGGGCCTCCAGGTAGCCGCGGCTCAGCTCGCCCATGCCGTACACCTTCGGTCCCGCCAGGTCGGGCACCAGGCCCGCGGGCTCGCCGAGGGTCAGCTCCGCGATCCGGGCCGCGACCTCGCGCGCGTCGACCGGCTGGAAGCGCAGGCCACCGGGGACGGGGATCACCGGGAGCTTCGCCATCTTGGACACGATGGTCAGGACCAGGTCGTGAAACTGGGCGGCCCGCAGCGTCGTCCACGGCACGCCCGAATCGGCCACGGCGCGCTCGGCGCCCAGCTTGGCGCGGAACCAGCCGATCGGCATGTGGTCGGCGCCGATGACCGAGATGTGCACGAGGTGGCGCACCCCGGCGTCGGCGACGGCGCGGGCCAGGTTGCGGGCCGCCTCCTCGTCGCCCTTCGGGCCGCCCGCGAGGTGCAGCACGACCTCGGCCCCGGCCACGGCCTGCTCGATGCCCTCGCCCTTGACCAGGTCCCCGGTGACGTACTCGACGCCGTCCCGCGCGGGCCGGGCGTTCCGGGTCAGCACGCGCACGTCACGACCCGCCTCGCGCAGCAACGGCACCACCAGCTGGCCGAGCGTGCCCGTACCCCCGGTGACCAGGATCGTTCCCGCCATGACCGCTCCCCACTCGTCGCACCCGGAAGCCTCCGCTCCCGGCGGCCCCGCGCGTTCCGCGGGGCTCACTGCTATGACTCGTGGGGCACGGGAAGTGTGACCGGTTGCGGAAAAGGATCTCCCCGGCGTACGAGTACCGCTACGCGGACTCCCGGCGTACGAGTTCCGTCGGCAGCACCACGCGCGCGGCCTCCCCCGGGGCGTCCGAGGTCCCGGCCCGCGGCTGCCCCTGCTCATGGCTCGGGGTCTGCCCCTGCGCCTGGTCGCGCAGCAGCATCGCCGCCATCAGGCGACCCATCTCCTCGATGTCCTGGCGCACCGTCGTCAGCGGCGGATCCGCCTGCTCGGCCAGCGGCAGCATGTCGTCGAAGCCGACGACGGCCACGTCCTCGGGCACCCGCCGCGCGGACTCGCGCAGGACGCGCAGCGCCCCGGCCGCCGACAGGTCGTTGGCGGCGAAGACCGCGTCCACGTCGGGGCAGCGGTCGAGGAGGGTACGCATCGCGCGTTCGCCGCCCGCCGGGGTGAAGTCGCCTTCGGCGACCAGTCGTGGGTCACCGTCCGGTACGACGTCGCGGTAGCCGTCGAGGCGGTCGACGGCGGAGGTCTGGTCGAGGGGGCCGGTGATGTGCGCGACGCGGGTGCGGCCGAGGGCGGTGAGGTGGCGTACGGCCTGGCGGGCGCCGCCGCGGTTGTCGCAGTCGACGTAACGGACGCTGCCCGCTCCGCCCGTCCATCCCGGCCGTCCGCCGAACACCGTGGGCAGACCGGCGCCGTGGATGATGCCGGGCAGCGGGTCGTCCAGGTGCAGCGAGAAGACGAGGGCGCCGTCGACGTGGCCGCCCGCGAGATAGCGCCCGACCCGCTCGTGGTCGTCCCTGCCCTCCGTCAGGAGCAGCACCAGCTGGACATCACGCGCCGTCAGTTCCTTGCTGATTCCCCGTAGTTGGCGGGCGAAGAACGGGTCGGCGAACACCCTCGTCTCGGGCTCGGCGATGACCACGGCGACGGCGTCGTGGCGCCGGGTGACGAGGCTGCGGGCGGCGCGGTTGGGGACGTAGCCGAGTTCCCGCACCGCGTGCCGGACCTTCGCCGCGAGCGCTTCCCGCACCCCGGCGTCGCCGTTCACCACGCGTGACACCGTCGCCCGCGACACCCCGGCCCGCGCGGCCACGGCCTCCAGCGTGGGGCGCGCTGCTGCCTGGGGCACCTCGGAACTCCTCGTCGACGGTTGCCGCTCAGGATATCCCCGCACCCACCGCCCTCCATCGAACATTCACGCCGCTCGCCAGTGCCCGTTCGAAGCCCGGGGCGGGCCGGTTCACCCTTCTCGGCCGACCGTGACCTCATGCGGGCCATCCCGGCTCCGTGCATGGCGGATCGCTCGCCGCGTGCGTCAGCATCGGGGCCACGGAACGTGATCCAGCGCGGCGCCCGGCCCCTCGGCCCCGCGCCGCCACGGCGCAGGGAGTACGCATGACGTCCGCACGCCACAAGAGGTCCGCACGCAGGCTCGCCGCCCTGACGGGAGCCCTGGTCACAGCCCTGGCCGGGACCGTCGTCGCGGGCACGGTCCCCGTGCGCGCCGACGCCCCCGCCGACCCCGCGCCGCGCGCCGACGACCCCTGGTCGCAGTGGCGCAACGTGGGCAACGGCCTGTGCATGACCACGGCCGCCGACCCGGCGAACGGCTTCCAGGGCACCGCCACGTTCGCCGTCTGCGACGCGGGCGACCCGCGCCAGCAGTGGACCTTCGAGCTGCGGGACCACAACGGCTTCCGGATCGTCTCCCGCGACAACGGCAAGTGCCTGACGGACATCGGCGGTTGGGGCCTCGCCTGGATGGGACCGTGCGACGAGAACGACCTCAACCAGGCCTGGCGGCTCTCCCTCAACGGGGCGGGCGAGGCCAACTGGCTGTCGTGGGACGACGAGAAGCGGCTGAGCACGCCGTACACCGCGAACACGTCCTACGTGACGGCCCGCCGCGACCTCGACCCCGCCGACCTGCGGTACCGGTGGCGGTTCGTGCGGCCGTAGCCGCCACGGCGGCAGGAACTGGAGTGAAAACGGTGTCCTCCGAAGAGGATCCGCCACGCACGGCACAGGGACGCTCGCGGCACCGGCGTCAGTGGTGCGAGTGATCTGCGCTTGCCCCGCCGGACTCGGCCGCACCCGACTCGGCACCGCCCGACTTCTTCCCCGCCCCCGCGTGCGGATGATGCGGCTCGTAGTCCGGGATCGTGCCGTCCGGCTTCTTGACCAGGAACAGTCCCACCATCCCCATGTCGGAGTGGCTCTGCACATGGCAGTGGTACATCCACGCCCCCGCGCCCACCCCCTCGCCCGCGATCACCTGGAAGCCGAAGGAGTCGCCGGGGCCCGTGATCTTGTCGTCGAGGATCTGGCTCGGGTCGTCGGGGCCGGTGAGCAGGCCGGTGCGGTTGTCGGCCCAGCGGTGACCGTGGATGTGGAACGTGTGGTAGTACTCGCCGTGGGTGATCGACACGAACTCGACCCGATCACCCACCGTGGCCTCGAAGTTGGGCCCCGAGTGCGCGGGCTTGTTGTTGATCATCATGTCGTTGAAGACGACGACGCAGGTCTGGTCGGGCAGGATGTCGCCTTTGCGGCGCACGATCACCGCGCCGTAGAGGCCCTTGCGGACGCCCACCGTGCCGTGCTCGGTGCCGACCACATGGTCGTGGTAGTGCCAGTATCCGGCGGTGCCGGGGCGCCAGGTGCCGTCCTTGCGGCGGCCCGGCGCGTGGGTGCGCCAGGTGTAGGTGCGCTTGCCGCCGGGCGCCACCTGGGACTTGGTGTGCTTCGTGCCGTCGCTGGAGATCTCGTAGTCCATGCCGTGGACGTGCAGGCTGACGTCGACGTCCGTGGTGTTCTCGAACTCGACGTGCAGGGTGTCGCCCTCGTTGAGTTCGAGCAGCGGCCCGGGGACGGAGGCCTTGCCCTTCTCCAGGCCGTAGCCCATCTGCCCGTCCGGGAGCTTCTCCGCGTACATCTTGATGCGGCGCACCTCGCCGCCCGCGGGGGCCGTCTTCGGCGGATCGACGGCGCGCGGGGCGTCGGCCGCGGAGTCCGCGGCCATCACCGACAACGATGTCACCCCCACGGTGGCCGCCGCTCCCCCGGCCAGCATCCGGCGGTTGAAGCTCCGTCTGTCCATGGCGAACTCCCCACTCATATACGGAAACTGACGCTACGTACGGACGCGGTCGGGGCACCCGGGGCACCGGATTCCGGCCACACGCTAGCGGCAGCGCTCCGGTTTATCCACACGCAGGACAAAGGTCGCACGAAGTGATGTCGTAGCTCTTGGCTAGCCGTCAAAAGAGGGCTAGCTTCGTCGGCGCCAGCCCTCCAAGGGGGGCTAGCTTCTCCGGTGCTCTTGATGTATTCGCCGTAGCCGTGACCGACGATGGGTGGGTGTACTCATGCGGCTGAAACCGCATCAAACGCCCCCAACCGTACGAGGGTTGGGCAGAATCAGACTCAGATCCAGGCGCCGCGCCTGGGCGGCGGCCCTGGCCGCCGGGGCCGTAGCCGCCGGCCTCCTCACGGGCCCCGCAGCGACCGCGCGGCCCTTTCCGGAACCGCCCCCCGACGCGGAGGCGATGAAGACAACGATGTCACGCGCGCTGCCCGCTCCCCCGGGCGGCGCGAACGTGCGTGTGCTCGCCTTCTACGGCTCGGCCGCCGGTGGCGACGAGTCGCCGGTCGTCGACGCGGCCATCGCCGCCATCGAGAAGATCGGCCAGTCGGGCCCCGCCGAGCAGCGGTTCACAGTGACGGCCACCGACGACCCGGCCGTGTTCACCAACGCCAGGAAGCTCGGCAAGTTCAACGCGGTGACGTTCGTGACCGGCGGTGGCGACGTCCTCGACGCCGAGCAGGAGGCGGGCCTGGAGGCCTACATGGAGGCCGGCGGCGGCTTCCTCGGCCTGCACGACGCGGCCCGCGCCGAGCCGTACTCGTCCTGGTTCACCGGCCTCGTCGGCGCCCGTCCCAAGGACGCGAGCCCCGCCGCCGTCCAGCGCGCCACCGTCGAGGTCGGCGACCGCGAGAACCCCGCCACCAAGGACCTTCCGCTGGAGTGGAAGCGCCCCGACAAGTGGCTGAACTGGGAGGCGAATCCGTCGGGCAACGTGCACACCGTGGCCCGGGTGCGTGAGGCCACGTACAAGCCGGGTGAGGGCGCGAACGGCGCGGACCACCCGGTGTCCTGGTGCCGTGACTACGACGGCGGCCGGTCCTTCTACACCGGCATGGGCGGCACGGCCGACGCCTACGACGAGGCGGACTTCCGCGGCCATCTGCGCGGCGCCCTGCTGTGGACGACCCGCATCGCCCGCGCCGACTGCAAGGCGACCATCAACGCGAACTACAAGGCCGAGCGCCTCACCCAGCCCAACAAGCCGGGCCAGAACGACCAGATCGGCGAGCCGCACGGCCTGGTCACGGCCCCCGACGGCCGGGTGTTCTACATCGGCCGCGGCGGCGCCGACTCCTCGCAGCCCGTGATCACCGACTGGAACAACCCCGACATCGGCAAGGGCAAGGGCGAGATCCACGTCTACGACCCGAAGACCAAGAAGTCGACCCTGGCCGGGGCGCTGTCCGTCTTCGGCAACAAGGGCGGCGGCGGTGAGCTGATCAAGGTCGAGGAGGGCCTGCTCGGCATCGAGCTTGACCCGGGGTTCGCGCGGAACGGCTGGGTGTATCTGCACTACACGCCGCACTCGCAGCTCAACCGCGACACGCACATGGCCGAGCGGTACGTCTCCCGCTTCACCCTCGACCAGGCCACCAACAAGCTGGACCTCGGCAGCGAGAAGGTGCTGCTCAAGTGGCCCGTACAGGTCCACAGTTGCTGCCACTCCGGCGGCGGGATGTCCTGGGACTCCAAGGGCAACCTGTACATCGCGACCGGTGACAACAACTCCTCCGGCTTCAGCGACGGCTACTCGGGCAACAACCCGCAGCCCAACTTCAAGGGCGTCTCCTTCGCCGACGCCCGCCGCACCGCGGGCAACACCAACAACCTCAATGGCAAGATCCTGCGCATCCACCCCGAGCCCGACGGCACGTACACGCTGCCCGACGGCAACCTCTTCACCGGCAAGGAGCCGGACGAGGGCGGCGGCAAGACGCGCGGCGAGATCTATGTGATGGGTGTGCGCAACCCGGCGCGCATCTTCGTCGACAAGAAGACCGACACGCTGTACGCGGGCTGGGTCGGCCCCGACGCCGGTCAGCCGTCGACGACCTGGGGCCCGGCGAAGTACGACACGTTCGCGGCCATCACGCACGCCTCCAACCGCGGCTGGCCGTACTGCATGGGCAACAACCAGCCCTACCGCGACCGCAATCTGCCGGACCCGAGCAAGCCGCTCGGCTGGTACGACTGCAAGAACCTGCGCAACGAGTCGCCCAACAACGACGGCCTGGTGAAGATCCCGCCGGCCGAGCCCAACACCATCTGGTACTCGCCGCAGGGCGGGGGCATCGACTACCCGCGCGACGCCAACGGCGTGCCGAGCTACAAGCCGGAGGAGCAGAAGCAGCTCCTGCCGTGGCTCAAGGGCGGCGGCCAGGCCACGATGAACGGCCCGGTCTACCGCTACGACGCGCAGAGCACGAGCGCGGACAAGTGGCCGTCGTACTGGGACGGCAAGTGGTTCGTCGGGGACTTCTACGACGGCGACCAGCCGCGGCACGCGGTGCTCACCGACCCCAAGACGGTCGGCAAGGGCGGCCTGCCGGTGCACGCCGAATCGCTGAAGAAGATCATTCCGGTGGGCAACGACAACATCAAGAACCTGATGGACTGGAAGTTCGCGCCGGACGGCTCGCTGTACGTCCTTGACTATGGGCGCGGCTTCTTCACCTCCGACGCCAAGTCGGCGCTGTGGCGGGTCACTTACAGGGGCGGCGCGGCCACTCCGGCCGCGGCGGACCTGGCGAGGAAGGCGGGATGATGAGATCCGCTCACCGCGGCGGCGTCCGGAGGGCGCCGCATCGCGGCAGGGTCTTCACGGCCCTGCTCGCCGCACTCCTCATGGCGGTCGGCCTGACGTCGGCGGCCAGCGCGCGCCCCGACGACACCGGGCCGGCCGCACAGGAGCAGACGCTCACCTGGACGGCCGACAACGACATCTCCAAGTACAAGTCCGCGCCGGCCACGGCGGTCGCGGGCAAGACGACGATCGTCTTCGAGAACAGCGTGGCCACCGGCAACACCACCGGCATGCCACACACGTTGACGTTCGACGTCTCCGACCCGGAGTACAACAACGACGTCCCGCTGAACATCCTCGCCAACCCGGGCGACGACAAGGGCGGCAAGCACACGGCCGAGGTCACCCTCAAGCCGGGCCGTTACCGCTATTACTGCACCATCCCCGGCCACGGCGCGATGCAGGGCATCCTGGTCGTGACCGAGGGCGGCGGCGAGGACACCACGGCGCCGGAGACGAAGGCGAAGGTGGACGGGGCGACCAACTCCGACGGCGCGTACGTCGGTTCGGCGACGGTCACGGTGACGGCGACCGACGAGAGCGGCGGCTCGGGTGTCGAGAAGGTCGAGTACGCGGTCGGGGCCGACGGCGCCTGGCAGCCGTACACCGCGCCGGTCGTCGTGAACACCGTCGGCACGCACAAGATCCGCTATCGGGCGTCCGACAAGGCGGGCAACGTGGCGGCGGAGAAGGCCGTCGACTTCAAGGTCGTCGCGCCGCCGACCGACGACAAGACACCGCCGGAGACCTCGGCGACGGTCAGCGGTCAGCAGAACGGCCAGGGCCAGTACCTCGGCATGGCGACGGTGACGGTGACGGCGTCCGACGCGGGCTCGGGCCTCAACAAGGTCGAGTACGCGATCGGCGACGGCGCCTGGCAGCCGTACACGACGCCGGTGATGGTGCACGAGGTGGGCAGCCACAAGGTCCGCTACCGCGCCTCCGACAAGGCGGGCAATGTCGCCCCGGAGAAGTCGGTGGAGTTCACGGTGGTCGCGCCGCCGACCGAGGACAAGACGCCGCCGGAGACGTCGGCGAAGGTCGAGGGCGACAAGAACTCCGACGGCGCCTACATCGGAAAGGCCAAGGTGACGGTCACCGCGACCGACTCCGGCTCGGGCGTGGACAAGGTCGAGTACTCCCTGGACGGCGGCCCGTACGTGGCGTACGCGGCACCCGTGGTCGTCGACCGCGTCGGGCGGCACACCGTGGCGTACCGGGCGAGCGACAAGGCGGGCAACACCGCGCCCGCGAAGTCGGTGGCGTTCACGGTCGACGAGGGCGGCGGGGTCCCCGGGCCCAACTGCCCCGAGTACGACGAGCGGTTGACGGTCTTCGTCGGGACGGTCGACACGGGCATCCCGAACCGGGTGACCAACAACCGCTGCCGGATCGGGGAGTTGATCGAGGACGAGAAGGACTGGTCGTCGCACGCGCTGTTCCTCAAGCACGTCAAGACCGTCACGGACCGCCTCAAGAAGACCGCCGAGATCGACCAGCGCGAGTACAACAAGATCAACAAGGCGGCGAAGCAGTCGGGCATCGGCAAGCCCGGCCAGACCGAGGGCTACCGTCACCTCTTCGACGGCACCCAGAAGTCCTTCGCCAAGTGGAGCCAGGTGGGCGGCGGTTCGTTCGGCCTGAACGCCGACGGGTCGATGACCTCGGGCACCACGAAGAACGGCCTCGGCATGCTGTGGTTCCCCGAGCGCAAGTACGGGGACTTCTCGCTGAAGCTCCAGTGGCGCGACGACGCCCCGGCCGCCGGGAACGCCAACTCCGGTGTGTTCGTGCGCTTCCCGCAGGTCCACGACCACCCGGAGGAGTCACGTCCGGAGTGGGTCGCCATCAAGTACGGGCACGAGGTGCAGGTCCTCGACCGTCCCGACGGCGACATGTACAAGACCGGTTCGGTGTACGGCTTCGACCGCGTCGGCCTCGCGGGCGCGGGTGTGACGCCCAAGGGCACCTGGAACGACTACGAGATCCGCGTGGTCGACCAGCACTACTCGATCTACCGCAACGGTGTCCTGCTGAACGAGTTCGACAACACCGGCGGCCAGCTCTTCGAGCCGCCGCGCGGCGACGACCCCGGCACGGACGGCCGCCGCTTCGCGTCCGGGTACATCGGGCTCCAGGTCCACGGCGTCACGGACGTGGTGTCGTACCGGGACATCCGGATCAAGGAGTTGTAGCAAGAGCCCCTGAGAGAAAGCGGGTTCAGTCGTCGTCGTGCTTCGCGCGGCTCGGCTGGACCCGCTTCGGCTCTCCCGGCATCTTCGGGTACTCGGGCGGATAGGGCATGTCGCCGAGCCCGTGGTCGCGCTCGTCACGGTCGGCCTGTTCCAGCAGCCCCTCCAGCGAGAACGCGTGCTCGTCCATGTCCTTGTGTACGTCGCCGACCTCGGCGAAGCGTCCCGGCATGGTGCCGATGTCGAAGTCGGTGGGCACGGCGTCGTCGATCTCGTCCCAGCGCAGCGGCGCGGAGACGGGGGCGTGCGGTCGGGCGCGCACCGAGTAGGCGGAGGCGATGGTGCGGTCGCGTGCGGTCTGGTTGAAGTCGACGAAGATGCGCTCGCCGCGCTCCTCCTTCCACCAGGCGGTGGTCACCGCGTCCGGATCGCGGCGCTCCAGCTCCCGGCCGCACGCGATGGCGGCGCGGCGCACCTCGACGAAGGTCCAGCGGGGCGCGATGGGCACGAAGACGTGGATGCCGCGCCCGCCGGAGGTCTTGGGCCAGCCGCGCAGGCCGAAGTCCTCCAGGACCTCCCTGAGTCCGTGGGCGGCGCGGACGGCGTCGGCGTAGTCGGTGCCGGGCTGGGGGTCGAGGTCGATGCGCAGTTCGTCGGGGTGGTCGGGTTCGGCGCGGCGGACCGGCCAGGGGTGGAAGGTGAACGTGCCGAACTGGGCGGCCCAGACGACGGCGGCGACCTCGGTGGGGCAGATCTCGTCGGCGGTGCGGCCGCTGGGGAAGGTGATGGTGCCGGTGGGGATCCAGTCGGGCAGGTTCTTGGGGGCGCGCTTCTGGTAGAAGTGCTCGCCGCCGAGGCCCTCCGGGTAGCGCTCCAGGGTGGTCGGCCGGTCGCACAGCGCCCGTACGATGCCGTCGCCGACGGCGATGAAGTACTCCGCGAGGTCGCGCTTGGTGAAGCCGCGCTCGGGGAACAGCACGCGGTCGGGGCTGGAGAGCCGTACCTGCCGCTCTCCAGCCGTCAGCTCCACCGCCGCTCCGGCGCCCATGCGAGCCACGGTAGCCGCGCCCAGCAAATGCCGCACACCGGGCGATATCGTCCGTCGCGCCGCAGAATCGGACCATGGATCTGCCGGTGATGCCGCCCGTGAAGCCCATGCTCGCCAAGTCCGTGGCGCGGATTCCGCCCGGCATGCAGTACGAGGCGAAGTGGGACGGGTTCCGCGCGGTCGTCTTCCGGGACGGCCCTGAGATCGAGATCGGCAGCCGGGGCACGAAGTCCCTGACCCGGTACTTTCCCGAGCTGGTCGAGGCGCTGCGGGAGCGGTTGCCCGAGCGGTGCGTGGTCGACGGGGAGATCGTCATCGCGCGCGGGGGGCGGCTGGAATTCGACGCCCTCACCGAGCGCATCCATCCGGCGGAGTCCCGGGTGCGGCTGCTCGCCGAGCGCACCCCGGCGTCCTTCGTCGCCTTCGACCTGCTCGCCCTCTTCGACGAGTCCCTGCTCGACGTCGCCCTCAGCGACCGGCGCGCGCTCCTGGCCAGGGCCCTAGAGGGCGTGAGCGCACCCGTGCACCTGGCTCCCGCCACCCTCGACCGGGAGGTCGCCGAGCGGTGGTTCGAGGAGTTCGAGGGCGCCGGGCTCGACGGGGTCGTCGCCAAGCCGCTCGACCTGCGGTACCGGCAGAACGAACGCCTCATGTACAAGATCAAGCACGAGCGGACCGCGGACTGCGTCGTCGCGGGCTTCCGCTTCCACAAGAGCGGGCCCGTGGTGGGGTCGCTGCTGCTCGGTCTGTACGACGACGGGGGGACGTTGCAGCACGTCGGGGTGTGCGCGGCCTTCGCCATGAAGCGGCGGGCCGAGCTGATGGCGGAGCTGGAGCCGCTGCGGATGGAGTCCGTGGCGGGGCATCCATGGGCGGCGTGGGCCGAGGAGGCCGCCCACGAGGGCGCTCGGCTGCCGGGGGCGGTGAGCCGGTGGACCGGGAAGAAGGATCTGTCGTGGGTGCCGTTGCGTCCTGAGCGGGTGTGTGAGGTCGCCTACGACCACATGGAGAACGGGGCGCGGTTCCGGCACACCGCGCAGTTTCGGGCGTGGCGCCCTGACCGGACTCCTGACTCCTGTACGTACGCCCAGCTGGAGGAGCCCGCCGGGTACGACCTCACCGAGGTCCTCGGGTCGCCGCCGGCCTAGGTCGCCGCCGCTGCGACCCTTCCCCGCCGCTCCGCGGCGGTTTCCCCCACCCGCCCACCCGTTCCCCTCGGACCAGTCGCACCGCCCCTGCGCCCGCCGCACGCCCGCGCCCCCATGCCCACCCCCGACCGACCCCGCGTCCCACAGTCACGGGTTGTCTCCCACACACCCGCAGACGAAATCGCGCCAACGTCACCCCCCGCGAACCCCAACCGCTTCCGGCGCCCCGCCAGCAACCGTAAGCTCCGCCCCCGACACCGAGTTACCACCGGTAAGGGGGACGACACGTGGGGCACGCACGGACATCAGGAAGCACCCGCAGGACCTTCGTCGCGCGTACGGCGACCATTGGCGGTGCGGCCGCGCTGGGGGTCGGGGCCCTGTCGGTCCCGGCACGCGCGGCCGACCCCGCGCCCCGCGCCGGGCAGGCGGTCGCCGTGCTCGGCGGCGGCGTCGCCGGGCTCACCGCCGCCCACGAGCTGGTGGAACGCGGGTTCGCAGTCACCGTGTACGAGCGCCGGGCGCTGGGCGGCAAGGCGCGCAGCATGGACGTACCGAACAGCGCGAAGGGGAATCGCAAGCCGCTCCCCGGGGAGCACGGCTTCCGGTTCATTCCGGGGATCTATCACAATCTGCCGGACACCATGCGGCGCATCCCGTTCCCGGGGAACAAGAACGGCGTCTGGGACAACCTCGTCAGCCCGCCCGAGATGAGCTTCGCCCGCTCCGGCGGCCGCGAGGACATCCGGCTTCCGATCCCCCAGCACACGGGCGACCCGGCGAAGCTCACCAAGGACGACATCGCCCGCGCCCTCACCGCCCTGCTCGACACGGCGACCAGCATCCCCGGTCATGAGGTCGCGTACTTCGTGAACCGCGCCCTGGTCTTCCTGACGAGCTGCGACGAGCGCCGCGACGACGACTGGGAGGCGACGCCGTGGTGGGAGTTCGTGCGCGCCGAGCAGATGTCGAAGGACTACCAGCGGGTCCTTGCGATCGGCGTGACGCGCAACATCGTGGCGACGAAGGCCGAGGAGGCCAGCACCCGCACGGTCGGCACGCTCGGCGAGGCCCTCGTGTTCAACGCGCTCGGGCGGGGCGGGGACGGCCCGCCGGACCGCATCCTGAACGCGCCGACCAACGAGGCGTGGATCGACCCGTGGGTGACGCATCTGAAGGGGCTCGGCGTCGAGTTCCGCGTCGGCTGGACGGTGCGCGAGCTGACGTACGGCGGCGGCCGGATCACGAAGACGGTCGTCGAGAACCCCGACGGCAAGCGCGAGGACATCGTCGCCGACCACTACGTACAGGCCATGCCGGTCGAGCACGCCCGCAGGACCTGGAGCCGTGAACTCAAGGCGGCGGACCCGCAGTTGGCGCGCTGCGACAAGCTCAAGACGGACTGGATGACGGGCATTCAGTTCTATCTGACGGAGCGGCCCGATGTCGTCGAGGGGCATTTCAACTGCATCGACTCGCCCTGGTCGCTGACCGGCATCGCGCAGGCCGCGCACTGGAAGGGCCGTGACTTCCCCGCGGACTACGGCGACGGCACGGCGGTGGACTGTCTGTCGGTGGACATCTCCGAGTGGGACAAGCCGGGGATCCTGTACGGCAAGACGGCCAAGCAGTGCACGCGCGACGAGGTGGCACGCGAGGTGTGGGCTCAGCTGAAGGCGTCCCTGAACGACACCGGCAAGACGGCCCTGAGCGACAGCAAGCTGCACTCGTGGTTCCTGGACCCGGGCGTCGACGGCATCGGCGGCCCGAACCCGACCAACGAGGACGAGCTCCTGATCCACCCCGTCGGCACCCTGCACAACCGCCCGTCGGCCGCGACGAAGATCCCGAACCTGTTCCTCGCGGGCGACTACGTGGCCGTCGACATCGACCTGGCCACCATGGAGGGCGCCAACGCGGCGGCCCGCCAGGCCGTCAACGCGCTGCTCGACCGGGTGGGCTCGGACCACGAGCGGTGCGAGGTGACGCCGATGTACCGCGCCCCGGAGATCGAGGGCCTGCGGCGCCACGACCGCTTCCGGTACCGGCTCGGCCTGCCCAATCTCCTCGATCTGGGCTGAGAAGCCCCCGGTTCGGGGTACATCCCCGGCATGACACGGCAAGCACAGGGACGGGTGCGGGAGCGGGTACGGGTGTGGCGCGCGGCGACGGCGGTGGCGGTCGTCGCCGCGCTGGCCGCGGGCTGCACGCTGGAGACGGACCGGGACGGCGACGGGAAGCGGTCCGGGGACGGCGGCCGCGTGCTCGCCGTGAAGATCGACAACGTGGTTCCGGCGCGCCCGCAGACGGGCCTGGACGCGGCGGACGTCGTGTATGTCGAGCAGGTGGAGGCGGGTCTGAGCCGGCTGATGGCGGTGTACGCGAGCAAGCTGCCGCCCGTCGTCGGCCCGGTGCGCAGCGCGCGCGAGACGGACCTGGACCTGCTGCGCCAGTTCGACCGTCCGGCGCTCGCCTTCTCCGGCGCGCAGTCCAGGCTGCTCCCGCTGATCGACCGGGCGCCGCTGCGCCCGCTGCCGCCGGGCAAGGCCCCCGGGCGGGCGTACTACCGCGGCGGCGGCAAGCCCGCCCCGCACAACCTGTATCTGCGGCCCGCCGCCCTCGGCGTCCGGCCCCAGGCGAGCGGCCTGGACAGCACCGGCTTCACGTTCGGCCCGCGCCCGGCGGGCGGCACGCCGGAGACGCGGCGCACGGTCCGCTTCCCGTCGGCGCGCTTCGCCTTCACCTGGGTCGAGTACGAGGGGCGCTGGCACATCGCGATGGACGGCACCCCGGCCCGCACCTCCGCGGGCAAGGCCCTGTCCGCCGCGACGGTGGTGGTCCAGCGCGTCGACATCCGTGACTCCCGCTTCCACGACCGCTCGGGCAACACCTCGCCGCTGACCCGCTCCGTCGGCAGGGGCACGGCCCGGGTGCTGCGCGACGGCCGCTCCTACGAGGCGCGCTGGGAGCGCCGGACGGCGGACGACGGGACGGAGTTCAGCACGCCCGGGGGCAAGCCGCTGCCGTTCGCGAAGGGGCCGGTGTGGGTGGTGTTCACGAAGGCGTGACGGTTTCGGCCAGCGGGTCGCGCAGGCGCTCGGCCGCGTCGGCGACCCGCTGGATCAGGCCGAGGAACAGCGTCCGTTCCTCGTCGGCCAGCGGCGCGAGCATGACTTCGTTCATCCGGGCCGCGCGCACCGTCAGGCGGCGGTGGACGCGCCTGCCCTCGGCCGTGGGGCGCAGCAGGGCACGGCGGCCGTCCTGTGGGTCGCGGACCTTGTCGAGCAGGTCCCTGCGGGTCAGCCTGCCGACGACGTCGGCGACGGTGGAGCGGTCGAGGCGCACCCGCTCGCCCACGCCGCGCTGGTCGAGTCCCGGTTCGGCGATCAGGGCGTTCAGGACCGCGAACTGCGGTGAGGTGATCTCCTCGGAGACCATCGCGTTCCACAGCAGGTGGTGCGCCTGCTGCAGGCGCCGGGCCAGGTGGCCCGGGTGGGTGCTCAGGTCCACCGCGGCCATGGCTGCTCCTCACGCGCCGGAATGATTTCGTCGGTGCACTGAACGATATCGCCAAGTCGACCGGTGCGAAGGCGTCTTGACGGCTTCGGGTGGCGGTGGCAGCGTGAGTCCGAGGTCCACAGCAATAGTCAGTGCGCTGAGCGATATGTGGTGTGCTGAGCAATGGTCAAGTGTGCTGATGACTTCTCGGCGAGAGAGACGAGGCCCGCCCGCATGGACAAGGTGGTCGCTTCGGCCGCGGACGCGGTGGCCGACATCGCGGACGGCGCGTCGCTCGCCGTCGGCGGGTTCGGACTCAGCGGCGTGCCGACGGTACTGATCGGGGCGCTGCACGCCCGTGGTGTCACGGGCCTGCACGTCGTCTCGAACAACTGCGGCGCCCTGGACACGGGCCTCGCCGTGCTCCTCGCGGCGGGCCGCATCGCACGCGTGACGGGCTCGTACATCGGCGCCAACAAGGAGTTCGCCCGCCAGTACCTGGCCGGTGAGCTGGACGTCGAGCTGATCCCGCAGGGCACGCTCGCCGAGCGGCTGCGGGCCGGGGGCTGCGGCATCCCCGCGTTCTACACCCCGGCCGGGGTCGGCACGCAGGTCGCCGAGGGCGGTCTGCCGGTGCGGTACGACGGCCGGGGCGGGGTCGCGGTGGCGTCGCCGCCCAAGGAGGTCCGGGAGTTCGACGGCGTGCCGTACGTCCTGGAGCACGCCATCCGCACCGACTTCGCGCTGGTACGGGCGGCGCGGGGCGACCGGCACGGGAACCTGGTGTTCGCCAGGTCCAGCCGGAACTTCAACCCCCTTGCCGCGATGGCCGGGCGGGTGACGGTCGCCGAGGTGGAGGAGCTGGTGGAGCCCGGCGCGCTCGACCCGGACGCGGTGCACCTGCCGGGTGTCTTCGTCCGGCGGGTGGTGGAGCTGAGCCCGGCCGAGGCCGCAGCCAAGCGCGTCGAGAACCGGACGGTGAGCTCCTGATGCCCTGGAACCGTGAGCAGATGGCGGCCCGCGCGGCACGCGAGCTGCGCGACGGCCAGTACGTGAACCTCGGCATCGGCCTGCCCACCCTCATCCCCAACCAGCTGCCGCCCGGCGTGCGCGTGGTCCTGCACTCCGAGAACGGGATCCTCGGCGTCGGCCCCTATCCGGCGCCCGACGCGGTGGACCCCGACCTGATCAACGCGGGCAAGGAGACGGTGACCGTCCTTCCGGGGGCCGCGTACTTCGACTCCGCGCTGTCCTTCGGGATGATCCGCGGCGGCCACATCGACGTGGCGGTGCTCGGCGCGATGCAGGTGTCCGCGCGCGGGGACCTCGCCAACTGGGCCGTGCCCGGCAAGCTCGTCACCGGCATCGGCGGGGCGATGGACCTCGTGCACGGCGCCCGCAGGGTCGTCGTGACGATGGCGCACACCGCCAAGGACGGCTCCCCGAAGGTCGTCGAGGAGTGCGATCTGCCGCTGACCGGCCGGGCCTGCGTGCACCGGATCATCACCGACCTCGCGGTCATCGACGTCACCGACGACGGGCTCGTACTCACCGAGTGTGCGCCGGGTGTCGATATCGCGGAGGTCCTCGCGCGGACGGCGGCGCGACTGAGCGTGCGCGTACCGGAGCCGCCGCACCCCCACGCACCCGTTCCCCACCCCTCAGGGAGGAGCAGCCGGACATGACCCCCTCACCGCTGCCGGACGGCCTGACCCAGCAGGAGATGGACGTGGAACTGGCCAAGGCCGAACAGGCGGCGCGGGCGCAGGACGGGCCGGCGGCCCCGTACCGGCCGCCGATCGCCTACCCCCCGTACCGCAGCACCGAGCATCGCACCCCCCGCGCCCCTTTCGTCCCGCTCCACGACCCGGAGGCCGTGGAGCTGACCGGGCCCGTGTTCGGCGACACCGACGTCACCGCGCTCGACCACGATCTGACGCGGCAGCACACGGGCGAGCCGATCGGCGAGCGGATCACCGTCACCGGGCGCGTCATCGACCGCCGGGGGCGGCCGGTCCGCGGCCAGTTGGTGGAGCTGTGGCAGGCCAACGCGGCGGGCCGGTACGCCCACCGTCTCGACCGGCATCTGGCGCCGCTCGACCCGAACTTCACGGGCTTCGGCCGCTGTCTGACGGACGCCGACGGCACGTACTCCTTCACCACCGTCCGGCCCGGCGCATACCCGTGGCGCAATCACATCAACGCCTGGCGCCCCGCGCACCTGCACTTCTCGTTCTTCGGCACGGCGTTCGCCCAGCGCCTGGTGACGCAGATGTACTTCCCCGGGGACCCGCTCCTCGCGCACGACCCGGTGCTGCACTCCGTCACCGACGAGGCGGCGCGGGCCCGGCTCGTGGCCGCGTACGACCACGGTCTCTCGGTGCCCGAGTGGTCGCTGGGCTACCGCTGGGACGTCGTCCTCGACGGCCCGTCCGCCACGCTCATGGAGGAGGACCAGGACCGGTGACGCCCCTTCACGCCCCCACTCCCTCCCAGACCATAGGCCCCTTCTACGGCAACGCCCTGCCCTTCACGGACGGCGCCGAGATCGCGCCCCGCGCCCATCCGGAGGCCGTCACGCTCCACGGGTACGTGTACGACGGCGCCGCCGAGCCCGTCCCCGACGCCCTCGTGGAGATCTGGCAGCCCGCGCCGGACGGGTCGCGCGCGGGCGCGCCCGGGTCGCTGCGGCGCGACCCGGCGACGGGGCGCGCGGCGGGGCGCGACGGGGTCACGTTCACGGGCTTCGGCCGCGTCCCCACGGACGCGGACGGCCACTGGGCGATCCGTACGCTCCCGCCCGGCGGCGTGCCCTACCTCTGCGTCGCCCTCTTCGCCCGCGGCCTCCTCCACCACCTGTACACACGCGCCTACCTGCGCGACGAACCGGCCGACCCCCTGCTCTCCTCCCTGGACACGGGGCGCCGCGCCACCCTCCTCACCCGTCCCGAGCCGCCGTGCGCGTACCGCTTCGACATTCGGCTTCAGGGGGAGAGCGAGACGGTGTTTCTGGGGTTCTTGTGAGTGGGGGTGAGGCTGAGGTGGGGGGTAAGGCTGGAGTGGGGCCGAGTTCCGGCTCCGGCTCCGGCTCCGGCTCCGGGCAGGGTGGGGGCTCGGGGCAGGGTTCGGGGCCGGGAGCGGGTTCGGGGCCAGGAGCGGCGGGCTCAGGGACGGGAGCAGGGGGCTCAGGAACGGGAACGGGCTCAGGGCCCGGCCAAGGGCAGGGCGCGCCGTCCGCCCCCGATGCCTTCGCGCCCGCTCCCGAACCCAGGCCCGGCCCGGCTCCGAGTCCCGGTCCGGCTCCCAGCACCAGCCCCAGCCACGGCCTCGACGTCGGGCTCCTCGCCCCCGGGCGGGCCGGGTCCCCCGCCGAGTGGGCGACCGGTGACCAGGCCTTCCTCCAGGCCATGTTGGACGCGGAGGCGGCGCTGACGCGGGCGCAGGCAGCGGTGGGGGCGGCGCCGGACGAGGCGGCGGCCGCGGTCACGGCGGCCGCCGATGCCGCCCGCTTCGACGCGCGCGCCCTCGCGGTGCGGGCCCGGGCGGGCGGCAATCCGGTGATCCCGCTGGTGGCGGACCTGACGGCGGCGGTGCCCGCGGAAGCGGCGCCGTACGTGCACCGGGGCGCGACCAGTCAGGACATCCTGGACACGGCGGCGATGCTGGTGGCGGCGCGGACGCTGGACCTGCTTCTGGCCGATCTCGCTTCCCTGGAAGGGGAGTTGGCCCGCCTGGCCCGGGCCCATCGGGACACGGCGATGCCGGGCCGCACGCTCACCCAGCACGCGGCGCCGACGACGTTCGGCCTGAAGGCGGCCGGGTGGCGGGCGCTGGTCCTGGACGCGCGGGACCGGGTGGCGCGGGTGCGCGGAGGGCTGCCGGTGCAGCTGGGCGGGGCGGTGGGCACGCTGGCGGTGACGGCGGCGTACGGGGCCGACGGCCCCCACGACCCCACGGATCTGACGTTCCGTCTGATCCACTCCTACGCAAGGGAGTTGGGCCTCGCTGAGCCCGAACTCCCCTGGCACACACTCCGTACCCCCGTGGCGGACCTCGCCGCGGCGCTCGCCCTCACCGCCGGGGCACTCGGCAAGCTCGCCGCAGACGTCCTCACACTCGCCCGCACGGAGATCGGCGAGCTCTCCGAGGGTGCGGCGGGCGGCTCGTCCGCGATGCCGCACAAGGCGAACCCGGTCCGCGCCACGCTGATCGCCGCCGCGGCCCAGCGCGCGCCCGCCCTCGCGGCCACGCTGTACGCCTCGCTGCCCGCAGCCGACGAACGCCCGCCGGGCGCCTGGCACGCCGAGTGGGAGCCGCTGCGGGACCTCCTGCGCCTCGTCGGCGGCGCGGCCCGCGACGCGGTGGACCTGTGCGCCCACCTCCAGGTCCACCCGGCCACGATGCGCGCCCACCTGGACCTCACGGCGGGCCTCCTCACCTCCGAACGCCTCGTCGTGGAACTCACCCCGCCCCTGGGCCGCGCCCGCGCCACGGAACTGGTGTCCGCGGCGGCGACGAGGGCCAGAGCGGGCGGCACCACCCTGGCGGAGGCGGTGGCAGCCGAACTGACCGCACTCCCACCCCGCCCACACGCCCCCACACCCGACCTCCCCCGACTCACCGAACTCACCGACCCCACCCACTGGACCGGCTGCGCGAAAGCCCTCACCGACCGCGCACTGAAGCGCCGCTGAACAACGCGCGGCCGCAGCCGGACCCGGCGTCATGGAACAGCCGAAAGGCCAGGTCGGCGGTGCCGTGGACCCGGACACGCCGGACCGGGGAACAGCGTCGCCGATCGCTGACCGAGAGGTCGCCTCTCACATCCCCGCGTTCAAGGCCCCGTGCGCGCCCCGCGCTCCTCGGTACCGGCCGTGACCAGGCGTGCCGTGCACGTGAGAAGCAGCACACGTCACCGTCAAGTCATCCCCGTGACACATCCGTGCCTTAGGTTTCGAGATGATCGTGGAACTTCACGCACGGAGGTGAGCACGTGCCCCGACTCGGCGGACGCCCCTGGGTGTTCACCGCGCTGGCCGCCGTGCTGTTGGTCGTCCTCCAGTGCTTCGGGCCCGGCTCGGGCGGTGGTACGGCCGGAGGGCTCGCCGTCGAGGCCAGGGAGTTTGTTGTCTCGTCGGCCTGTGACGGGCCCGCGGGAGCCGGGGCCGCGGGTGAGCACATGCGGGTCCGGGCCCGGCCGCACGCGTGCCCCGTGACCGACGGGCATGTGGCCGTCGCCGTCCAGGTGAGGACGGACGCGCCCGCCGCACGGCCGTCGCTGCCGCGCATGGTCGCGTACGACGAGAGCAGACCCGCGGGCCGTGAACTGCCGTCCCTGTTGCAGGTCTTCCGCTGCTGATCGGTGCCACCGCACCGGCACCCGCGACCCCCACACACGTCGCCGTGCCGGTCCGTACCGATCCCATGTCACACCGAGCACCTACACGCCCCCGTGGCGCTCAGGAGTCATTCCCCCATGCAGCCTTTCCTCGACCGTTCCCTTCTCCGTGCCCGTTCGCTGTTAAAGGTCTCCGGAGACCGACGGCACGATCTCACCGCCTCCGCAGTGGTCTTCCTCGTCGCACTCCCCCTGTGCGTGGGCGTCGCCGTCGCGTCCGGCGTACCCGCCGAACTCGGCCTGATCACCGGCATCGTCGGAGGTCTCGTCACCGGCCTGCTGCCCGGCAGCAGCCTCCAGGTCAGCGGCCCCGCCGCCGGCATGACCGTCCTCGTGTACGAGGCCGTGCGGGAGTTCGGACTCCCCGCGCTCGGCGCGCTCGTGCTCGCCGCGGGCCTGCTCCAACTGGCCATGGGCGCACTGCGGCTCGGCCGGTTCTTCCGCGCGATATCCGTCGCCGTCGTCGAGGGCATGCTCGCCGGGATCGGGCTCGTCCTGATCGCCGGGCAGCTGTACGCGATGGCGGACCAGGAGGCCCCCGCGAGCGGCCTCGCGAAGATCGGGGGGCTGCCGGAGCTGCTCGCCGACACCTTCGGCTCCGGTCGCGCGCTGGCCGCGCTCGCGCTCGGCTCCGGCACCGTCGCGGTGCTCCTTCTGTGGCGCAGGCTGCCGCGCGCGTTCCGCACGGTCCCCGCGCCGCTCGCGGCCGTCGCCCTGGCGACCGGCGCCTCGCTGCTGTTCTCGATGCCGGTCGCGACCGTCGAGGTGCAGGGCCTGATCGAGGCCGTCCAGCCGCCCGGCACCGGCGCCTTCGGGGAACTCCTCGGCCTCGGCGCGATCGGCACGGTCCTCGCTTTCGCGCTGATCGCGTCCGCGGAGAGCCTGTTCAGCGCGGCCGCCGTGGACCGGCTGCACGACGGCCCGCGCACCGACTACGACAAGGAGCTGGTGGCGCAGGGCGCGGGCAACACGGTGTGCGGGCTCCTCGGCGCGCTCCCGATGACCGCGGTGATCGTCCGCAGCGCCGCCAATGTGCAGGCCGGTGCCCGTACGAAGGCGTCGCGCGTCCTGCACGGCGTGTGGCTGCTGCTGTTCGCGGCGCTGCTGCCCGCCGCGCTCGGCCTCATCCCCGTCGCCGCGCTCGCGGGCGTCCTGGTGCACGCGGGCTGCAAGCTGGTTCCGGTGCGGCAGTTGGCCGGGCTGTGGCGCGAGCACCGGGGCGAGGCGGTCGTGCTGGTGGTGACGGCCGTCGCGATCGTGTCGGTGAGCATGTTCGAGGGCGTGCTCATCGGCCTCGCGCTCGCGGTCGTCAAGACGGCGTGGGAGACCTCCCATGTGCACATCGACGTCGTCGACAAGGGCGCGGGCCCCATCCGCGCCCACCTGTCGGGCAACGCCACGTTCCTGCGGCTGCCGAAGATCCTCGACGCCCTGGAGGCACTCCCCCAGGACCGCCCGATCGAGCTCGACCTGACGGAACTGCGCCACCTCGACCACGCCTGCCGCACCTCCCTGGAGAACTGGGCGGCGCGGCACAGCGCGGAGGGCACGGAACCCGTGCGGGTGGCTTCGGGGGTGTGAGCCCCGGGGCGGCGTCCACGGCCGGTCCCGGCTCCCGTGCCGGGGCCGGTCGCCGGGCGCGCCCTCGGGGTCACCGCGCCCCGTACACCGGCTGAGGCGTCCCGGCCCTGGAGAGCAGCTTCAGGGCCGCTTCGCCCGCCTCCGCGGCGCTCCAGCGGGCGCCCTTGTCGGCGCTGGGGCCGGGCCGCCAGCCCTCCATGACGGTGATGCGGCCCGCCTCGGCCTCGAAGACGCGGCCGGTGACCCCGGTGGAGGCGTCCGAGCCGAGCCAGACGACCAGCGGGGAGACGTTCTCCGGGGCCATCGCGTCGAAACCGCCGTCCACGGGGGCGGCCATCGTGTCGGCGAACGTCCGCTCGGTCATCCGGGTCCGCGCGGCGGGTGCGATGGCGTTCACGCGCACTCCGTAGGCGGCGAGTTCCGCGGCCGCGACCAGGGTGAGCCCCAGGATCCCGGCCTTGGCGGCGCTGTAGCAGCCCTGCCCGACGCTGCCCAACAGGCCTGCTCCGGAAGAGGTGTTGACGACACACGCGCGCGGTGCGCGCCCGGCCTTGGACTCGGTACGCCAGTGCGCGGCCGCGTGCTTCAGCGGCAGGAAGTGTCCCTTCAGGTGAACGCGGACGACGGCGTCCCAGTCGTCCGCGTCGAGGTTCACGAGCATCCGGTCGCGCAGGAACCCCGCGTTGTTCACGAGGGTGTCGAGGCGTCCGTACGTCTCCAGGGCGGCGGTGACGAGGGAGGCGGCGCCGTCCGGGGTGGCGATGTCCCCGTAGTGCGCGACCGCCTCGCCGCCCGCCGCGCGGATCTCCTCGACGACGTCGTGCGCGGGATCCCCGGAGGAGCCGGAGCCGTCGAGGCCCGCCCCCAGGTCGTTGACGACGACGCGGGCGCCCTCGGAGGCGTACGCGCGTGCGTGCGCGCGCCCCAGGCCCCGCCCCGCGCCGGTGACGATCACGACGCGCTCCGCGCAGATCCCTGGTCCTGGCCCGGGTTCGGGCCCTGGCCCGCTGTCAGCGCTCATGCCGAACTCCCTTTCAGCCGTGGTTCACGGAGGCCGCGTCGAGGAACGCGGGCCGCTCGCCGCCGCCGTGCAGGTGCAGCGCCGCCCCGCTCACGTACCGCGCGGCGTCGGAGGCGAGGAAGACGCAGGCGTCCCCGACGTCGGCCGGGTCGGCGAGGCGGCCGAGCGGAACCGTGCGGCCGACCGCCGCGACGCCCGCCTCGTCGCCGTAGTGCAGGTGGGAACTCTCGGTGCGGGTGAGACCGAGGACGACGGTGTTCACGCGCACGTGCGGCGCCCACTCGACGGCCATGGTGCGCGCCAGGTTCTCCAGGCCGGCCTTGGCGGCGCCGTAGGCACCGGAGCCCGGCGAGGGGCGGGTGCCGCTGACGCTGCCGATCATGACGATGGCCCCGCCCGCTTCCTGACGACGCATCACCTCGTACGCGGCGAGGGAGGCGTAGAGCGGCGACAGGAGGTTCAGCTCGACGATCTTCGTCTGGCGGGCCGCGGGCGTCTCGGCGAGCAGCCCGAACGGCGTGCCGCCCGCGTTGTTCACCAGGACGTCGATCCCGCCGTGGTCGGCCGCCACCTCGGCGAAGAAATCGGTGGCGGCCGCCGCGTCGCGCACATCGAGGGGGCGGAACTCGGCGGCGATGCCCGCCACTTCGACGGGCGCGGCGGGCGGCCTGCGGGCGCAGATCACGACGCGCGCCCCGGCGGCCAGGAAGCGCCGGGCGATCCCGGCGCCGACGCCGCGGGTGCCGCCGGTGACCACGACCATCTGTCCCTTGTCAGTCATCGCTGCTACCTTTCGAAGGCAACTAACAAATGTTTGGTTGAGGGCTCTGGTCGAAAGGTAGCGGATCCTCTGATGCCTGTCTCCACCTCGGTTCCGGACGGGGGCGTGGCGGTGGTCACCGTCGACTACGCACCGGTCAACGCCCTGCCCGTGCGGGGTTGGTACGACCTCGCGGACGCGGTGCGCGCCGCGGGCCGCGACCCCGGCGTGCGCTGCGTCGTGCTCGCGGCGGCGGGCCGGGGGTTCAACGCGGGCGTGGACATCAAGGAGATGCAGCGCGACCCCGGCCACGACGCGCTGCTCGGCGCCAACCACGGGTGCGCCGAGGCGTTCTCGGCGGTGTACGCCTGCGAGGTCCCGGTCGTCGCCGCCGTGCAGGGCTTCTGCCTGGGCGGCGGCATCGGCCTGGTGGGCAACGCGGACGCGATCGTGGCGAGCGAGGACGCCACGTTCGGCCTTCCGGAGCTGGACCGCGGGGCGCTCGGCGCCGCCACCCATCTGGCCCGCCTGGTGCCCCAGCACCTGATGCGCGCGCTGTACTACACCTCGCGCACGGCGACCGCCGCCGAACTGCACGCCCACGGCTCGGTGTGGCGGGTGGTCCCGCGCACGGGGCTGCGCGCGGCGGCCCTGGAGCTGGCCCACGAGATCGCCCGCAAGGACGGCACGCTGCTGCGCCTGGCCAAGGCCGCGATCAACGGCATCGACCCGGTCGACGTGCACCGCAGCTACCGCTTCGAGCAGGGCTTCACGTTCGAGGCGAACCTCAGCGGCCTCGCCGACCGGATCCGCGCCGACTTCGGCGACAAGGGCCCGGGCAGCCGGGGCCGCGGCGGCGAAGGCATCGACAACGACGTCCGCAGCAAGGAGGGGGGACCGTCATGAGCGGCAAGGTGATGACGCCCGACGCGATCGTGGGGCGCCTGGAGAGCGGCATGACGCTCGGCATCGGCGGCTGGGGCTCGCGCCGCAAGCCGATGGCGCTGGTGCGGGCACTGCTGCGCTCGGAGGTCACGGACCTGACAGTGGTGGCGTACGGCGGGCCGGACGTGGGTCTGCTCGCCGCGGCGGGCCGGATCCGCAAGCTGGTCACGGCGTTCGTGACCCTCGACTCGATCCCGCTGGAGCCGCACTTCCGCGCGGCCCGCGAGCGCGGCGCCCTCGAACTGGTGGAGCTGGACGAGGCGATGTTCATGCAGGGCCTGACGGCGGCCGCCCAGCGACTACCGTTCCTGCCCGTCCGCGCGGGCCTCGGCTCGGACGTGCTGCGGGTCAATCCTTCGCTGCGAACGGTCACTTCGCCGTACGAGGACGGGGAGGAGCTGGTGGCGGTGCCCGCCCTGCGCCTGGACGCCGCCCTGGTCCACCTGAACCGCGCGGACGCCCTCGGCAACGCCCAGTATCTGGGCCCCGATCCGTACTTCGACGACTTGTTCTGCGAGGCGGCCGACACGGCGTACGTGACGTGCGAGCGGATCGTCGACACGGCCGAGCTGACCCGCGATGCGGCGCCGCAGACCCTGCTGGTCTCCCGGCACGCGGTCACGGGTGTGGCCGAGACGCCCCGGGGCGCGCACTTCACGTCGTGCGTGCCGGACTACGACCGTGACGAGGCGTTCCAGAGGGAGTACGCCACCGCCGCGCGCGCCCCGGAGACCTGGGGGGACTTCAGCGCCCGCTTCCTCGCGGGCACCGGCGAGGAGGACTATCACCTGGCCGTCGAGGCCTGGCACAAGGAGCAGCGATGACGGCGACGACCGAGGCCGCGACGGCCACCCGCGCCGAGTACTGCGTGGTCGCCTGCGCCGAGGCCTGGCGCGGCGACGGCGAGGTGCTCGCCTCGCCCATGGGCACGGTCCCGTCGATCGCGGCGCGCCTGGCGAAGCTCACGTTCGCGCCGGACCTGCTCCTGACGGACGGCGAGGCCCTGCTGATCGGGGACGTCCCGGCCCTCGGGGCGCGGTCCGCGGTGACGGAGGGCTGGCTGCCGTACCGCCGCCATCTGACGATGGTGATGGGCGGCCGTCGGCACGTGATGATGGGCGCGAGCCAGATCGACCGCTTCGGCAACCAGAACATCAGCTGCGTCGGCGACTGGCGCCGCCCGGACCGCCAGCTCCTCGGTGTCCGCGGTGCCCCCGTCAACACCCTCAACAATCCGGTGAGCTACTGGATCCCGCGGCACTCCCCGCGCGTGTTCGTCGAGCGCGTCGACATGATCTGCGGGGTCGGGTACGACAGCGCCGCGGCGGCGGGCCCGTCGGCGACGCGCTTCCACGAGCTGCGCCGCGTGGTCTCGGACCTCGGCGTCTTCGACTTCGCGACACCGGACCGCTCGATGCGCGTGGTGAGCCTGCACCCCGGCGTGACACCCGAGGAGGTCCACGACGCCACGGGCTTCCCGCTCCCGCTGCCGGACGGGATCCCCCGCACCCGTACGCCGTCCGCCGCCGAACTCCACCTGATCCGCGACGTGGTGGACCCGTCCGGTCTGCGCGAGCGGGAGGTGCGGGCCCGGTGACGGCACCCGGCCCGCGGACGGCCCTGACCCGGCTCACCGGGGTGCGGCATCCCCTCGTGCAGACCGGCATGGGGTGGGTGGCGGGGCCGCGTCTGGTGTCGGCGGTGGCGAACGCGGGCGCGCTCGGCGTCCTCGCCTCCGCGACGATGACGCCCGAGCGGCTGCGGGCGGCGGTCCGGGAGGTCAGGTCCCGCACGGACGAGCCGTTCGGCGTGAATCTGCGGGCCGACGCGGGGGACGCGCGGGAGCGGGTGCGGATCATCGTCGAGGAGGGGGTCCGGGTGGCGTCGTTCGCCCTGGCCCCGTCGAAGGACCTGATGGCCGAGCTGAAGGACGGCGGTGTCGTGGTGATCCCGTCCGTCGGGGCGCGGCGGCACGCGGAGAAGGTCGCGGCGTGGGGCGCGGACGCGGTCCTCGTGCAGGGCGGCGAGGGCGGCGGCCACACCGGTGAGGTCGCCACGACCGTGCTCCTGCCGCAGGTCGTGGACGCCGTGGACATCCCGGTGATCGCCGCGGGCGGCTTCCACGACGGCCGGGGCCTGGTCGCGGCGCTCGCCTACGGCGCGGCGGGCGTCGCCATGGGCACGCGGTTCCTCCTCACCGCGGAGTCGACGGTGCCGGACGCGGTGAAGGCCCGCTATCTCGCGGCGACGGTCAAGGACATCACGGTCACCACACGCGTGGACGGCCTCCCCCACCGCATGCTCCGCACGGACCTCGTGGCCGCTCTGGAGCGCGCGGGCCCCCTGCGTTCCCTGACCCGTGCCGTGCGCCACGCGGCGGCGTTCCGCCGGGTCTCCGGAGCGACGTGGCCCGGCCTGGTCCGCGACGGCCTGGCGATGAAGCGCGGCAAGGACCTGACCTGGAGCCAGGTGCTCCTGGCGGCCAACACCCCCATGATGCTCAAGTCCGCCATGGTGGACGGCGACCCGGAGCGCGGCCTGATGGCGTCGGGCCAGGTGGCGGGCCTGCTCCAGGACGTACCGACGTGCGCGGAACTGGTGGAGAGGGTGGTGCGGGAGGCGGAGGAGACGGTGCGGTCGTTGCGGGTCGGGTGGGTGGATGAGGGGGCGGCGGGGTGATCGGGCGGCGGTAAGGGGTCGGCTGAGCCAGGCGGTGAGGGGTCGGCTGGGCCGCCGGGCGCATGCGGACGCGAAGGGCGCCGTGGAGGGGCCTCTGCGGCCTGCGGAGACGGTTGCGGCTGCGGGTCCGCCCCGATGTGGAGTGCCGCAGGCTGCGGGTCGCCCCGGCGGGACGGCAGCGGGCTCGCCGGACGCGGGGGCCGCGCCCGGCCTCGGCGTCAACCACCCACGCACCCCCGCGGCTCCGGGGCGTTTGTCAGCCCGTCCGGCGTTTGAGGACGAGGCCGTTCAGGCCGATGGCGGGGGTCCGGGGGCGGCAGCCCCCGTGGCCTCGCCCCGGACCAGGTCCAGGGCACGCACGACCAACGGGAGTCACACCCACAGAGCCCTACACCCCGGCCAACTCCCGCTCGGCCAGGGCGGCAAGCCCATCCGCCCCGCAGGCCCGAGCAAGAGCGAGCCCCCGCTCGAGCTCCTCCACGGCGCCCGAGGCGATCCCGTACTCGACCCGGGCCACGGCGTGCTCGTACTGGCAGGGCGAGGCCTCCAGATACGTGACGGCCTTGGCGTACAGGGCGACGGCCCGCGACCCGGTCTCCAGCGACGCCGCACACCGCACCGCTTCGCCGATCGCGGTGTCCGTGCCGAACCGCTCGGCCTGCACGCGCGCGTCCGCGACGAGGTCGCCCGCACGCCGCGGGTCCTCGGCGGCGAGCGCGCGGGCGAGGTCGTACGCCCAGGGTGCGAGCACGGTGTTGTACTGGCCGCGGGCCGTCAACGCCTTGGCGGTGGCCTCCAGTTCGTTCAGTCCCTCCTCGGTGTGGCCGAGTGCGAGGAGGAGCCGTCCGCGTACGGACATGGCGTCGGGGACGTAGATCGTGGACGCGGACGGCGGCGCGAAGCCGTAGCGGTCGGCGACGGCCTTGGCCTCCAGGGCGTGGCCGCGGGCGAGCAGGGTGTCGATGAGCATGCTGGCGGCCTCCCAGTGCATGGGGAGTCCGCCCTGGCCCACGCGGTCGGCGAGCCGCAGGCTCTCGCGCAGCGACTTCTCGGCGTCCCTGAGCCGTCCGCGCCTGCGGTACACATACCCGAGGAAGGCGTGCGCGAGGGCGAGGTGACCACCGCTCCAGCCCGCGGTCTCGTACGCCTTCACGGCCTCCGTGAACAGGCTTTCCGCGCGGTCGAGCCGGTCCGCGAAGGCGTAGGAGCCGCCGAGCATCAGGCGCAGCTCGAAGCTCCACTCGGCGTCGGTCCAGCCGAGCCCGGGTGCGAGCCGGCCGTTGACGAGGGCGCGGTCGCACAGCTCGACGACCTCTTCGGCGTTCTCGCCGCGCGTCATGGCGTCGAAGGCGCGCAGGATGAGCAGCGCACGCTCGGCGTTGTCGCGGCCGGTGAGCGGACCGGCGAGCGCGGCGAGGCGTCGGGAGCGTCCCGGTGAGTCCTCCTCGCCGGCGTGGATGCCCTCCCACATGTAGTGCACGGCCTGGAGCCGCAGCCTGGCGGGGCCGTCGGGGAGCCGCGCGGCCTCCTCGTCGATGACGCGCAGGCCTTCGCCGAGCTGGTCGTTGTGGACCAGGGCCTGGGAGAGCCTGCACACGGCGTCGACGCGCAGTTGCTGGCTGAGTCCGGCCATCGACAGGGCCTCGCGCAGATGCCCGATGGTGGTGACGGGTGAGGTGAGCAGCGTGGCACAGCCGAGTTCGTAGAGCACGCGGGCGTGCACCTCGGGCCGGGGCGGTTCGCGCAGGGCCCGCTCCAGGCAGCGGCGGGCCGCGTCGGGCGCGCCGACGGCGAGGTGTTCGGTGGCGGCGTCGCGCAGGTGCTGGACCAGTTCCGGGTCGTCGTCCGGGTGGACTTCGAGGAGATGCCGGGAGGCCGCGGCGGCGCCGCGCCCGGAGCGGGTCACGGCCCAGGCGGCCCGGCCGTGCATCGCGGTGCGGGTGGCGTTCGGGATCGATTCGTAGACGGCGGTGGCGATCAGCGGGTGCACGAATTCCAGGCCCGCTTCGCCGCTGGTGACGATGCGGGCGGCGCGGAGCCGCTCGGCGCACCGAGCGGCGTCGTCGTGCGGCATCCCGGCGAGGGATGCGGCGAGTTCGGTGGAGATCGCGGGGCCGAGGATCGCGGCGGCCCAGGCGAACCGGGTCACGTCGGTGCCGAGGTCCTCGAGGCGGGCGACGAGGCCGCGGCCGCGTGCGGAGCGGTTGAGGTCCCGCAGTTCGGCGGCGGAGCTCTCGACCGGTTCCAGCTCGCTGTCCTGCACCTTGGCGAGCAGTTCCACGGACTCGTACGGATTGCCGCCGGTGACCGCCCAGACCTCGCGGCAGAACGGGGCGTCGGCGTGCTCGCCGAGGGTGGCGCGGGTGAGGCCCGCCGTGGCGTCCGGGGTGAGGGCGCGCAGCGGGGTCGTGGGCAGGGCCGTCGCGCCGATCCGGGCGAGATGGCGGGCGCCCTCGCCGGTGGCCTCGCCGGGCCGGTGCGCGACCACGACGAGGGTGGGCAGGTCGTCGAGGCGCTCGGCGAACGCGGCGAGCCAGCGCAGTGTCTCCTGGTCGGCCCAGTGCGCGTCGTCGACGATCAGGACCAGCGGCCAGTACAGCCGCGAGAGGCGGGCGACCACGTCGACGAGGCCGTCGCAGACGGCCTGCGGGTCGGGGCGGCCGCTGCCCGGCTCGGTGATGCCGAGGGCGGGTCCGGCGATCTCGTACCAGTCGCCCAGATATTCGCGGCCCTCTTCGGGGCTGAGCTGGACGAGGACGGGTTGCAGGAGTTGTCGTACGACGTTGAAGGGGACCTCGGCCACGGTCTCCCCGCCGCGGGCCGCGAGGACCGTGGCACGGCCCTGGGCGATGCGGCGCACCTCGGAAAGCAGCGCGGTCTTGCCGATGCCTGCCTCGCCGCTGTAGACGAGCAGGCCGCCCTCGGTCGTCAGGTCCGAGCACAGTGCGGACACCGCGCCTTCGGCTGCGGCGAGTTCCGCGTCGCGCTCCCACAGCGGGGCCCAGGCGCCACCACCTCCGGGCCGTCCCTGCGTCATCGCGCTACCTCCCGGGGTCGCTCAATCGACGTACAGAAGTCGAGCCTAGCCGGGTCGGGGCCCTCTCGGAGCACGGTCCGCGCAGCTACTCCCGCATGGGTGACAGACGGTCATATGCCAGGCTGCCGGGCTGTCGCGTGCGGGGCGCGGCGCGGTGGCGCCGGGACGCGCGGTCGGTCGGCCGGGGTGTCTTCACAGGCGTTCGATCACTGTGACGTTGGCCTGCCCCCCTCCTTCGCACATGGTTTGGAGGCCGAACCGGCCGCCGGTGCGCTCCAGTTCGTGCAGGAGGGTCGTCGTCAGGCGGGCGCCGGTGGCGCCGAGGGGGTGACCCAGGGCGATGGCTCCGCCGTTGACGTTGACGCGGGCGGGGTCGGCGCCGGTTTCCTTCAGCCAGGCGAGGACGACGGGCGCGAAGGCTTCGTTGATCTCGACGAGGTCGATGTCGTCGAGGGTCAGGCCGGTCTTCTTCAGGGCGTGTGCCGTGGCGGGGATGGGCGCGGAGAGCATCCGGATGGGGTCCTCGCCGCGCACGGACAGGTGGTGGACGCGCGCTCGGGGCGTCAACCCGTGGTCGCGGACGGCCTGTTCACCGGCGAGGAGCAGGGCGGCGGCGCCGTCGGAGACCTGCGAGGAGCAGGCGGCGGTGATGCTGCCGCCGTCCATGACGGGCTTGAGGGACGCCATCTTCTCGGCTGTCGTGTCGCGGCGCGGGCCCTCGTCGGCGGTGACGCCCGCGAGGGGGACGACTTCGCGGTCGAAGCGGCCGTCGTCGATGGCGCGCAGGGCCCGCTGGTGGGAGCCGAGGGCGAACTCCTCCATGTCCGTGCGGGAGATGCCCCATTTCCCGGCTATCAGCTCGGCGCCGTGGAACTGGTTGACGGGCAGGTCCCCATAGCGGGCGCGCCAGCCCTCGCTGCCCGCGAAGGGGCCGTCGGTCAGGCCGAGCGGTGCGGCGGCCTGCCGGGAGGCGAAGGCGATGGGGACCATGGACATGTTCTGTGTGCCGCCCGCGACCACGAGGTCCTGGGTGCCGGAGAGGACGCCCTGGGCCGCGAAGTGCAGGGCCTGCTGCGAGGAACCGCACTGCCGGTCGACGGTCACGCCGGGCACTTCCTCGGGGAGTCCGGCCGCCAGCCAGCTGGTGCGTGCGATGTCCCCGGCCTGCGGTCCGACGGCGTCCAGGCAGCCGAAGACGACGTCGTCCACGGCTGCCGGGTCGACGCCGCAGCGCTCGATGAGCGCCTTGAGGACGTGGGCGCCCAGGTCGGCGGGGTGCACGGCGGCGAGGCCGCCGCCGCGTTTGCCGACGGGGGTGCGGACCGCCTCGACGATGTAGGCCTCGGCCATGGCTGCGTACTCCTCGCGGTCTGGCGCCGTGCGGCGACGGCGCGGTGTCAGGTGCGTACGGAGATGCCGTCCAGGACCATCGACAGATACTGGCGGGCGATCTCGTCGGGGCTGTGGCCCCCGCCGGGGCGGTACCAGGACGCGGCGACCCAGACGGTGTCGCGCACGAAGCGGTAGGCCAGGCGGATGTCCAGGTCGGCGCGGAAGACGCCGTCGGTGACGCCGCGCTCCAGCGTCGTCAGCCAGGCCTTCTCGAATCGCTGCTGGGACTCGACCAGGTACTCGAACCGGGTCTGGGCGACCAGATGCTTGGACTCCTTCTGGTAGATCGCGACGGCGGAGCGGTGCCGGTCGATCTCCCGGAAGGACTCGGTGACGAGGGCTTCCAGGGTCTCGCGGGGGCCGAGGGGCGCGGACAGCACGCTGTCGTACCCGTCCCACAACTCGGTCAGGAACGTCCGCAGGATCTCTTCGAGCATCGACTCCTTGGAGTCGAAGTGGTAGTAGAGACTGCCCGCGAGCATGCCCGCCGCGTCTGCGATCTTGCGGACGGTGGTGGCGTTGTAGCCCTGTTCGGCGAAGACGTCCGCGGCGATCCTGAGCAGCTCGCCGCGGCGCTCGGGCGAGGGGGTCACCGGGGGCTTCTTCTTGCCGCCGGCGGCCTGCTTGGCGGCGGCCGACCGCTTGGGCCCCGTCGTCGGCCCACCGCTGCCGGTCGGCTTACCGCCGTCGGTCGGCTTCTCGCTGGTGCTGGTGTCGCTGGACTGCTTCTGTTTCGGCACACGGTCATTCTCCGCCTAGGCGTGCTGGCTGCTGACCGACACCGTCTCCCCCGTCATGTAGGAGGAGTAGCCGCTGGCGAGGAAGACGATGACGTTGGCTATCTCCCAGGGCTCGGCGGGGCGGCCGAACGCCTCGCGCGCGGTCAGCTCGTCGAGCAGCTCGGCGGAGGTGACCTTCGCGAGGTGCGGGTGCAGGGCGAGGCTGGGGGCGACGGCGTTGATCCGGATCCCGTGGGGCGCGGCTTCCAGGGCGGCACAGCGGGTGAGGGCCATGACTCCGGCCTTCGCGGCCGCGTAGTGCGCCTGGCCCGGCTGCGCGCGCCAGCCGAGCACCGAGGCGTTGTTCACGACGACGCCCCCGGAGCCGGCGGCACGCAGGCGGCGCAGGGCGGCCCTGGTGCAGCGGAACGTGCCGTTCAGCGTGACGTCGATGACGCGGTCCCACTGCTCGTCGGTCATGTCGGTCAGCTCGGCGGTGCCGCCGAGGCCCGCGTTGTTCACCACGATGTCGAGGCGGCCGTGCTGCCGCTCCGCCAGGTCGAACAGGGCCTGCACCTGGGGCTCGTCCGTCACGTCGCAGGGCGTGCCGTGTACGCGCTCGGCGCCGAACTCGTCGGCGAGCCGCTCGACCGTCTCCTTGGTGCGGCGCGCGTGCGCGTCACCGAGGACGACGCGCGCACCCTCCTCCAGGAAGCGGCGCGCGGTGGCACCGCCTATGCCCGCTCCGGCCGCCGCCGTGACGACGGCGGTGCGGCCGTCGAGCAGGCCGTGCCCGGACACATAGGGAACCGCTGCCGTCATGCCCCCACCTGACATCCCCCGACACCCCCTCGGCCGCACCGGCCCTCGACGATTGTCTGCCCCTCACGATAATCTACCAAACACTTGTTAGGGAAGGCGCCCGAGCGGGAGGCGGACCAGGGATGGACCTCGAATTCAGCGCGGCGGAGGAGGAGTTCAGGCAGCGGGCGCGGGCCTGGCTCGCCGCGCATGTGCCGTCGCGCCCGCTGCCCTCGCTGGAGACCGAGGAGGGGTTCGCGGCCCACCGCGCCTGGGAGGGCGAGCTGGCCGCGGACCGCTGGTCGGTGGTGTCGTGGCCCGAGGAGTACGGCGGGCGGGGCGCCGACCTCGTCAAGTGGCTGGTGTTCGAGGAGGAGTACTACGCGGCGGGCGCCCCGGGCCGGGTCTCGCAGAACGGCATCAGCCTGCTCGCGCCGACCCTCTTCGACTTCGGCACGCCGGATCAGCGCGCACGGATACTGCCCCTGATGGCGCGCGGCGAGGTGATCTGGGCGCAGGCCTGGTCGGAGCCGGAGGCGGGCTCGGACCTGGCCTCACTGCGCTCCACCGCCCGCCGGGTGCCCGGCGGTTGGCTCCTGAACGGGCAGAAGACCTGGTCGTCCCGGGCCGCGTTCGCCGACCGCGCGTTCGGCCTGTTCCGCAGCGACGCGGCCGCGGACCGGCCGCACCGGGGCCTGACGTATCTGATGTTCCCGCTCGACGCGGCGGGCGTCACCGTGCGCCCCATCGGCCGCATCGACGGCAAGCCCGCGTTCGCCGAGCTGTTCCTGGACGACGTATTCGTGCCCGACGAGGACGTCATCGGCGAGCCGGGCCAGGGCTGGCAGATCGCGATGGCGACGACGGGCGAGGAGCGCGGCCTGACGCTGCGCTCACCGGGCCGCTTCCTGGCGACGGCCGACCGGCTGCTCGGCGAGTGGCGCGCGCACGGCGACCCGGCCGACACGGCGCTGCGCGACCGGGTGGCCGACGCGGTGATCGGCGCCCGCGCGTACCAGCTGTTCACCTGGGCCAACGCCTCCCGTTTCGAGGCGGGTGAGGCGATCGGCGCGGAGTCGAGCCTGAACAAGGTGTTCTGGTCGGAGTACGACATCGGGGTGCACGAGACGGCGCTGGATCTGCTGGGGGCGGAGGGGGAGTTGAAGGGCGCGGAGGACACGGATGGCTCGGAGGACGCGGAGGGCACGGAGAACTCGGAGGACGCGGAGGGCACGGAGAACTCGGAGGACGCAGCGGGCTCGGAGGGCGCGACCTGGGAACCGTCGACGCCGGACAGGGCGGAGCACGCCGAGCTGTCCGACCGGACACCTCCGACCGACTGGACCGAGGGCTACGTCTTCGCGCTCGCCGGGCCGATCTACGCGGGCACGAACGAGATCCAGCGCGACATCATCGCCGAGCGGCTGCTCGGCCTGCCGAAGGGACGCCGGTGATGCGGTTCCTCCTGGACGACGAGCAGCGGGAGTTCGCCCGTTCGCTGGACGGCATGCTGACGGCGGCGGGCACACCGGCGGCCGCGCGGTCCTGGGCCGCCGGGGAGCACGCGGCGGGTTTCGCCCTCCGTCAACGGCTCGGCGCGGCCGGGGTGTTCGCGCTCGCGGCACCGGAGGCGTACGAGGGCGTGGGGCCGCTGCCCGTCGAAACGGCGGTCGCGTTCGTCGAGTTGGGACGGCACGCCGTCCCGGGACCGCTGGTCGAGACGGTGGCGGCGACAGCACTCCTGTCGCGCCTGGCCGAGCTGGGGCTGTCGGAGCCCGCCAAGCGGTCGCTGCCGACGCTGGTCGGCGGCGGGGCGAGCGCGACGCTGACCCTCCCCGGCACCGGGCCGTACGCGCTGGACGCGGACGCCTCGGCGGTGCTGCTCGCCGCCGGGGACGGGGAGGTGCGGCTCGCGCCCGGCCACGCGGAGCAGCGCGCCTCCCTCGATCCGGCGCGGCGGCTCGCCCGGCTCCTCCCGGGCGGGGAGGTGGTGGCGTCCGGGGACGCGGCGGCCGACGCGGCCGGGCGGGCGCTCGACTGGGCGGCGCTGGCGACGGCGGCGCAGTGCCTGGGGGTCGGGTACGCACTCCTCGACCGGACTGTGGCGTATGTGCGGGGGCGGACGCAGTTCGGCGTGCCGGTGGGGTCATTCCAGGCCGTCAAGCACCGGCTCGCGGATGTGCTGGTGGGTCTTGAGTTCGCGCGGCCGCTGGTGTTCGGGGCGGCGGTGTCGCTGCGGGACGGCGACCGGTCGGCGGCCCGGGTGGACCTGGCCGCGGCGAAGGTCGCCACCGGGGAGGCGGCGTACGACGCGGCGCGGACGGCGCTGCAACTGCACGGGGCGCTGGGGTACACGGCCGAGTACGACTTGTCCCTGTGGCTCCTCAAGGCGCGGGCGCTGCGCGGGGCTTGGGGCGGGGTGGGGAGGTGGCGGGAGCGGGTGGTGACGGGTGGGTGAGGGTCGCGTCGCACGGGGCGGCCCCGTCCCGAGGGCTGTGCGGGCGGCCACCATCGCGTACCCGGAACCCCACTCCCCGAAAGCGTCGGCCTCGTACCCCCAGAAGCATCAACCCCTTCCAGGAAGCGTCCGCCCCAACCGCGCCAACGGCGAGAACCCCGTCAGCACCGGCGAGAGGAGCATCCCGCAGGCGGCCACCAGCAGGCCGGTCCGCAGCCCGTACGCCTCGGCGAGCCAGCCGCCGAGCAGCGAGCCGAGAAGCGCACCCGGCCCGATCCCGGCCGGCGCGAGGCCGACGGCGGTTCCCGACAGGTGCAGTTCGCGGGGCAGGCATTTCCGACCGGGGCCGGACACGACTGGACCCAGGCCCCGCCCCGCGGCACCTTTAACTCCGGGCCCCCGGGGGAAGAGCACCCTCACGCCGCCCCGGCGCACCCCACCCCGCCAGTGAGAGACAGAGACCCATGCGAGTGATCGGCCTGATGTCCGGCACCTCCCACGACGCCATCGACGCCGGTGCCGTCGACCTCACCCTCGACGGCGAAAGCCTCCGCCTGACACCGCTGGGCCTGATCAGCCGCGCGTACGACGACGAGTTGCGCGCGGCCCTGACCGCCGCGCTGCCCCCGGCGGCCACCACCCTCGCGGCCGTGTGCCGCCTGGACACCCGCATCGGCCAGGCCTTCGCCGCGGCCGCCACCGAGGCCGACCGCGAACTGTGCGGGGGCCGGGCCGAGTTGGTCGCCTCGCACGGCCAGACCGTCTTCCACTGGGTGGACGAGGGGCAGGTGCGCGGCACGCTGCAGATCGGGCAGCCCGCGTGGATCGCGGAGGCCACGGGGCTGCCGGTGGTCGCCGACTTCCGGCCGCGGGACGTCGCGGCCGGCGGCCAGGGCGCGCCGCTCGTCAGCCTCGTGGACCAGATGTGGCTGCGCGGCCGCCCCGGCACCCCCGTCGCCCTGAACCTCGGCGGGATCGCCAACATCACCGCCCCGGACGGAACGGCCTTCGACACCGGCCCGGCCAACGCCCTGATCGACGCGGCGGTCCGCGCGTGGACGCCGCAGGGCCGCGAGCGGGGCCTGACGTACGACAGGGACGGCGCCATCGCCGCGCGCGGCACCGTGCGCGAGGACCTGCTCGCCCGGCTGCTCGCCGAGCCGTACTACGCGCTGCCCGCCCCGAAGACGACGGGCAAGGAGCTCTTCCACCCGGACTATCTGCGCCGGGCCCTCTCCGGGTACGAGGAGCTGGCCCCCGAGGACGTCGTCGCGACGCTCACGCGGCTCACGGCGGTGACGGTCGCCGACGCGGTGCGCGCGGCGAAGGCGAGCGAGGTGGTGGCGTCGGGCGGCGGGATCCGCAATCCCACGCTGATGGCGATGGTGCGGGCCGAGCTGGGGCCCGACGTGCCCGTGCGCGGCTCGGACGAGCTGGGGCTCGCGTCGGCGGCGAAGGAGGCGTACGCCTTCGCGGTGCTCGGCTTCCTGACGGCGCACGGCCTGCCCGGCACCGTCGCGGCGAGCACGGGCGCCCGGCATCCGAGCGTGCTCGGCTCGATCACCCCGGGGCGCACGGGACTGTGGCCGGGGGGTCTCCTCGGCGCCGTGCAGGCGCCGACGCGGCTGGTCGTCGACGGTCACTGAACCCCGCTCCGGCCGCACTTGGCCGATTTCCGCCGACCCCTCTCATCCGACTTTCAGGCGCTGCTCCTACGCTGACGCCCATGACGCACGCGACTCCCCCGGGCTGGTATCCCGACCCCGGGCAGATACCTGGTGCCCCGCCGTCCGAGCGATGGTGGGACGGGACCATGTGGACGGATGCCGTCCGCGCGCCGGGCGGCTCGCCCGCCTTCCCCCCACAGCCCCCGCAGGCGCCGCGGCGCCGGGCGCGCACGGCCGTCGTCGTCGGGGTGGCCCTCGCGGTGCTCGCGGGCATCGGCGGCGGCGTGTACGCGCTGACCGCGGGCGACGACGATGACGGCGACGACACCGCCAAGACCCCGGCGTCCTCCGGGCCTTCGAAGCCCGGCAAGGGCGACGACGACGGCCCCGAGAAGCCCGAGGGCTCCCCCTCGCCCGGCCCGTCCGACGGCGGCCCGCAGGCCGAGGAGGGGTTCGCCGCCGACACGGCGAGCGGCATCAGCATGCCGGTCCCGGACGGCTGGGAGGGCAAGTCCGGCAACCTCGGCGCGGGCGTCACCACGGGCAAGTACCCGTGCCCCGGCGACGGCGCGAAGGTGTGCGTGCGCGGCGGCGCCTTCTCCGCCCCTGCCGGCAGCTTCAAGGTCAGGGAGACAAGCCCCGAGGCGGCGGCCAAGGCGGACATCGAGAAGAACGCCGAGGAGTCGTACGGCGGCAAGATCTACGGCGGCAAGCTGGTGTCCCACAAGCAGCTCGCCTCGAAGTCGGTGACCGTGGCCGGGCAGAAGGGCTATCTGGTCCGCTGGAAGGCCGTGAACCGCAAGGGCCCGGACGGCTATGTGCAGTCGCTCGCGTTCAAGTCGCCCGCCGACGACATGACGATGGTGATCGTCCGCTTCGGCATCGACGACCACGACGACGCCCCGTCGGTGTCGTACATGGACCAGATCACCAAGGGCATCAAGGAGTCCCGCGGCGGGGGCGGCGGAGGCGACGGCCAGCAGGTCTGAGAAGCCGGGCGTACCGATCGCGATCGGTACGCCCGGCTTCTTGTCGCGCGCCGCCCCCGTCCCCACGGTGCGGCGCTCTGCGGGCCCCGTCCGGTCATCCTGCGGACCGGGCCCACGTTCAGGTGGCCGGGGCCTCCCCCGCGGCCGGGCGGGCGGGGCCCTCGCTCAGCCCGAGGACCGGCAGGAGCACCGCCTCCACGAACCGCTCCAGATAGCGCTCGTCCGCGTCCTCGCCCTCCACCAGCGGCCGGGCCCGCAGCACGCCGAAGAGCTGGACCGTGACGAACTCCGCCGCCGGGTGGCCCGCGGCGATCTCCCCGCGCGCCACGGCCCGCGCGACGAAGCCGTCGACGGCCTGCACCTCCGGCTCCACCAGCGCCTCGCGGAGCGCACGCTGAAGATCCTCGTCCTGCTGGACCGCGTGGCTGAGCGCCTGCACGATCATGGTGTCGCGCCCGGCCCAGGCGGCGGCCGCGCGCGCCGCCGCGCGCAGGTCGCCGGCGAGCGAGCCGGTGTCGATGCCCGCGAAGCGCACGCACCGGTTGGCGCGCAGCGCGGCGGCCACGAACTGGGGCTTCGTCTTCCACTGGCGGTAGAGCGTGGACTTGCTGCAGCGCGTACGGGCCGCGACGCCCTCCATGGTCACGGCCTCATAGCCGCACTCACGGAGCTGGTCCAGGACCGCGTCGTAGAACTCCTGCTCACGCTCGGGTGTGATCTTGGAGCGGCGCGACAGCGCGACCTGCTCGCAGAGGTGCTCCTCAATCCGTTCCCGCGGCGTCATCTCTCGTCTCCTCGGTGCGGCGGCCCGCTCGGTTCGCTTCCCGCGGACCCTACCGATACGCCAGTGTACCGGTACGCTCCCGTATCGGTACACTGGCGTATCGATGAGTGGAACAACAGGGACTCACTCATCACCGCACCACCCAGTCGTCATGCAAAGGGGCCGGCGGATGGATTCCCGCACCGAGCCTGCAGAACAGGAGCCGGAGATAGCCTCCGGACGACCGGACACCCCTGCCCGGCCGCCGCTCGCGCGCGAGCTGCTCCTCGTCGTCGGACTCTTCCTCGTCTACAAATTCGGCAGGCAGCTCGCCAACGGCCATACCGCCGAGGCGTTCCGCAACGCCCACCGCGTCTGGGACGCGGAGCGGTTCCTGCGCCTGCCGGGCGAGGGCTCCGTGCAGGACGTCCTGCTGAGCGGCGACAGCCTCGTCCACGTCGCGAACACCTACTACGCGACCGTGCACTTCCCTGCGACGCTGCTCTTCCTGGTGTGGCTGTACGTGCGCCGCCCCCGGCACTACGTCTGGGCCCGGCGGATCCTCGCCGCGCTCACCGCGGCCGCGCTCGCGCTGCACCTGGCCTTCCCGCTCGCGCCGCCGCGCCTCCTGGAGGCGGCGCACCTCGTGGACACGGCGCAGAAGTACGGCCCCTCGGTGTACGCGGCCGAGCCCGCGACCGACTCGATGGCCAACCAGTTCGCCGCCATGCCGTCGCTGCACTTCGGGTGGGCGCTGATGGTGGCCGTCGGCCTGATCGTCGCGACCAGCTCCCGGTGGCGCTGGCTGTGGCTGCTGCATCCGCTGCTCACGCTGCTCGTCGTCGTCGGCACCGCGAACCACTACTGGCTCGACGCCCTCGCCGCGGGCGCGCTGCTCGGCATCGCGCTGGCCGTGATCCGGCTGCCGCACCCGGCCCGGTCCCGGATCGTGCGGAGGTCCGCCCCGACGACGACACCTGCACCCATGTGGACACCGGCGCCGTCCGCACCGCCCGCGCTCCCCGCACACGAGCCGGTCGCCCCGGCCACCTCGTCCGCCACCACGGCCACCCCCGCCCCCGTGCCCTCCGCCTCCGGAGCCGGCCGATGAGCGCCACCCTGCTCGCCGTCCTCCTCTCCCTCGTCTCCGCCGCCGCGTACGCCACCGCCGCCGTCGCCCAGCAGCGCCTGGCCGCGCGCATGGCGGACACGGGCGGCCGGGTGACGCGGCTCCTGGGCAGTGGCGCGTGGTGGGCGTCGGTCGGCCTCAACGCGTCGGCGGCGCTGCTGCACGTCGCGGCGCTGAAGTTCGGTCCGCTCACCCTCGTGCAGCCGCTCGGCGCGCTCACGCTGGTGGCCGCGGTGCCGCTGGGCGCGCGCCTGGCCGGGCGGCGGGTCTCCCCGCCGGAGTGGCGCGGCACGGGCCTGACCCTGATCGGCCTGGGTGTCCTGCTGCTCACCGCGTCCGGCCCCGAGCCCGACGACACGCTGTCGCTGCCGGAGGCCGTGGCGGTCGCCGGGATGACGATGGCCGTCGTCGGCCTGCTCTCCCGGCCCGGCACCCGCCCCGGTCTGCGGCACGCGACCGCGTCCGGCTTCGCCTCCGGTGTCGCGTCCGCGCTCACGCAGACCGTGACGGTCGCGGCGACGGACCGCTCGGGGCCGGTGCTCGACGCGCAGGTCGTGGTCGTGGCGCTGCTCGTCGCCGCGTTCGCCGTCGGCGGGCTGCTGCTGTCGCAGACCGCGTACCGCGGCGGCCTCGGCGCACCCCTCGCCGTCGTGACGCTGGCCAACCCCGTCGCCGCGGCGGCCATCGGCATCGCCCTGCTCGGCGAGCGGCTGCGGGGCGGCGCGGGCGGAGTGCTCCTCGCCGCGACGGGGGCACTGATCGCCGCGTACGGGGTCGTGGTCCTCACCCGGTCCCCGCAGACCGCCGCCGCGCGCGGGCCGCAACAGGCACCCGAACCGGCAGCTGTCCTCGCACCGGGCCCCTCCCCCGTGCCGGACGCGGCGGCCGACTACCTGCCCTCTATCCCGCTCCAGCCCGAAGCGGCCGCTCCCCTGCGGACGTAGACCGGGGACGTACGGCTCGGGCAGACGACGAGGGCAGACAACGAGGCCGTACGACAAGGACACACGACGAAGCGACCGCCCCCGCAGCGAGCGGGCCCCGCAGCGGGGCGCCCTCGTCGGGGAGCGGTCGCTTCGTCGTACGCGTACGTGCCGTGCGGCACCCACATCCGTCGGCCCGGAGGCCGTTTCTCAGCCGAGGCCGCGCGAGTCCTGCTTGAGCGCGGTGTCGACGGTCAGGGCCGTCGCCACGACCAGGCTCAGGAGCGGGTCCGGGAGCTGGTAGTGGATCTGCAGGACGTAGTTGTCCGCGGTCGTGAACATCGTCTTGGCGAGGCCTTCCCAGGTCTTGGTGATCCGGGCGACCTCGTTGTCCGACTGGTCGACGATCGAGAAGTTCCAGGCGCGCCAGTTCTCCGCCTTGATCGCGCCGACCTGCTGGCCGTTGACGTTCATCGCGAAGTTGATCTTGCCGATGACGTTCTGCTGGACGATCTCGCCGACCACCTGGCCGTCGGGGCGCTCCACGATGACCCGCGACTTCATGAACTTCCGGGGCCGGGTCATGAGCAGCTGCGGGGTGCCGTGGGCGTCCCGGATCTCCAGCTTGTGCGTCATGAACTGGTCGATGCTGGAGACGAAGCGGGCCACCTTCTTGATGGCACTCTGGTCGACCTGGACCACCGAGCCGAGCTGGTTGCCCGACTGGTCCATGACGCTGTACTCGTTCGTCAGCTCGATCAGCTTGGCCTTCTGGTTCACCACCAGGACCGGCTCGCTGAACAGCGTGCCGCCGCCCTGCGAGGTGGGGTTCACGCCGGCCTGCTGCTGCACCTGGCGCTGGACCCTGGCCGGGTCCGCGACCGGGGCGGCGGGGACGGCCTGGGCAGGGGCCTGGGCCTTGCTGAACTGGGCCGCCTGCCCCGGCTGCTGCGGGACCTGCTGGCCCTGCGCGGCCGCCTGGGCCGTCGCGTCCTGCGGGGCCTGGTTCGTGTGGTCGGTCCACTGGGAGCCGTCCCACCAGCGGAGGAGCTGGGAGGCGCCCTGGGGGTCCGGGTACCAGCCTGCAGGAGTGTTCGAATGCGTTGTCACCCGGGCACACTACCCCGAACCACCCCGGGCCCCGCCAGCCCCAGGAGCGGACTTTCCGCAGGCCGGAGCGGTGGCCGCGCTTCCGGAACAACCACCGACACCGGCACCACGGCGGCGCCGGAGCTACCTCAGGACCTCCACCGCGAGCGCCCCGTCCGCCCCGTCCGCCACTTCGAGGACCACCTCACCGACGCGCCCCGCCGCCCGCACGTCCGCCGCGGCGGGCGCGAACCGGTCGAGCGCGTCCCGCGGTCCGCGCACGACGACCGTCGCGATCTCGGCGCGCATCGAGAGCCTGGCGAGGGACTTGGCCTTGCGCACCCCGGCGATGACCTCGGCGGCCGTCACGAGCACACTCCCGTCCGGGTCGCCCGCCTCCCGGCCCCCGTCGTCCGGACCGTCCTCGGCCCGGCCGGTCCCCTCGCCGCCCCGCGCCCCCGCGAGCACCCCCTCCGCCGACGGCCACGCGGCCCGGTGGACCGACCCCGGCGCGTACCAGGACCAGACCTCCTCGGTGGCGAACGGCAGGATCGGCGCGAACAGCCGCAGCACCGTGTCCAGGGCGGTCCGCAGGGTCGCGCGGGCGGAGTCGCGGGCGGCCGCGCCGCCGTGGTCGCCGTAGGCGCGGGCCTTGACCAGCTCCACGTAGTCGTCGCAGAAGCGCCAGAAGAACGTCTCCGTGCGGCTCAGCGCCCGGGTGTAGTCGAAGTCGTCGAAGGCGGCCGTCGCCTCCTCGACGGTGGCGGCGAGGTCGGCGAGCAGCGCCCGGTCCAGCGGTTCGCGCACGGCCGCGTCCGTCGCCTCGAAGCCCAGGACGAACTTCCCGACGTTCAGGAGCTTCGTCGCGAGCCGTCGGCCGATCTTCATCTGGCCGGTGTCGAAGGCGGTGTCGGTGCCGGGCCGGCCGCTCGCCGCCCAGTGCCGGACCGCGTCCGAACCGTGCGTGCGGAGCAGGTCGTCGGGGGTGACGGCGTTGCCCTTCGACTTCGACATCTTCTTGCGGTCGGGGTCGAGGATCCACCCGGAGATCGCCGTGTGCCGCCAGGGCAGCGTCCCGTGTCCGGTGTGGGCGCGCAGGACCGTGGCGAAGAGCCAGGTGCGGATGATCTCGTGGGCCTGCGGGCGCAGGTCCATCGGGAAGAGACGGGCGAACAGCTCCGGGTCGGCGAGCTGCCGCCCGGCGATCTGCGGGGTGAGCGACGAGGTGGCCCAGGTGTCCATGACGTCCGGGTCGCCGGTGAAGCCGTGCGGGGCGCCGCGCTGGGACGCGTCGTAGCCGGGCGGGGTCTGCGCGCTGGGGTCGACGGGCAGCGTGGCCGGGTCGGGGACGATCGGACGGGTGTGGTCGGGAGTGCCGTCGCCGTCGAGGGGATACCAGAGCGGGATGGGGACTCCGAAGAACCGCTGACGGCTGATCAGCCAGTCGCCGTTGAGGCCGTCCACCCAGTGGTCGTAGCGCACGCGCATGTGCGGCGGGTGCCAGACCAGCTCCCGCCCCCGCGCGCGGAGTTCGGCCCTGCGCCCCTCGTCGCGACCGCCGTTGCGGACGTACCACTGGCGGGTGGTGACGATCTCCAGGGGCTTGTCGCCCTTCTCGAAGAACTTCACCGCGTGTGTGACGGGCCGGGGTTCGCCGTGCAGCTCGCCGTGCTCGCGCAGGCGCCCGACGATCCGTTCGCGCGCGGTGTGGGCGGTGGCGCCCGCGAGTTCGGCGTACGCGGCCACGGCGTCCGGCGCGTCGACGCCGCTCGGCGGCTCGGCGCGGAAGCGGCCGTCCCAGCCGATCACCGGCCGGGTAGGCAGGCGCAGTTCACGCCACCAGACGACGTCCGTGGTGTCGCCGAACGTGCAGACCATGGCGATGCCCGTGCCCTTGTCGGGCGCCGCGAGCCGGTGGGCGAGGACGGGCACCTCGACGTCGAACAGCGGGGTGCGCACGGTCGTGCCGACGAGGTCGCGGTAGCGCTCGTCGTCGGGGTGCGCGACGAGCGCGACGCACGCGGGGAGCAGTTCGGGGCGGGTCGTCTCGACCGGGACGCCATGGCCGTCGGCGGCGCGGAAGGCGAGCCGGTGGTAGGCGCCGGGCCGTTCCCGGTCCTCCAGTTCGGCCTGGGCGACCGCCGTGCGGAAGGTGACGTCCCACAGGGTGGGTGCCTCGGCGAGATAGGCGTCACCGCGGGCGAGGTCGGCGAGGAAGGCCCGCTGCGAGGTGGCGCGCGCCTCCGCGCCGATGGTCCGGTAGGTGCGCGACCAGTCGACGGACAGGCCGAGGCGGCGCCACAGGTCCTCGAAGGCCTGCTCGTCCCGCGCGGTCAGCCGCTCGCACAGCTCGATGAAGTTCTCCCGGGAGATCGGGATCTGCCGTTTGCCGGGCGCCGCGGGCGGGGTGAAGTCCGGGTCGTGGGGCAGCGCGGGGTCGCAGCGGACGCCGTAGTGGTGCTGGACGCGGCGCTCGGTGGGCAGGCCGTTGTCGTCCCAGCCCATGGGGTTGAAGACGTTCCGGCCGCGCATGCGCTGGTAGCGGGCGACGGTGTCGGTGTGCGTGTACGAGAAGACGTGTCCGACGTGCAGGGAGCCGCTGACCGTGGGCGGCGGGGTGTCGATGGCGAACAGCTCGTCCCGGGGTGCCGTGCGTGCCCGCTCCGCGTCGAAGGCGTATACACCCGACTCGTCCCAGCGCCTTGACCACTTCTCCTCGAGACCGTCGAGGACGGGCTTCTCCGGGGCGCCCTGGGGGCGTGGGGTGTCCGTCATGCTCCCGCATGCTAACGCCGCGCAGAGCAGGACGTTCGGCCTTTTTTCGCGGCGCGGACGGCGGCGGGGCCGCTGCCCGGAGCGGGGAGCCCCGGGGCAGCGGCCGCCGCGGACGCGCGTGCGCGGACCGTGGCGCGCATGGCGTGCCTCAGTCCGTGGCGTGCCTCAGACCGTGGTGTGCTCAGACCGTGGCGATCGCCGGGTCGCTGACCCCCGCCCGCCCGTTCTCCACGTGCCCGGCGAGGCGCCGCAGGAAGCCGGCGGAGGTGTCGGACACCACGGTCAGGTCGTACCAGCGCTTGCTGGCGCGCAGGTCCACGGTGTGCTGGACGGTGGCGCCCGGCTTGACCTTGAAGGTCTCCTTGCGGCCGCCGTAGGCGTTGGTGACCGTGAGGTTGCAGTCGGTGGTGCCCGCGTTGGTCAGGGTCAGCTTGAGGTTGCCGGTCGCCTTGTCGTGGCGGGCGGTGACCTCGGGGCCCGCGGTCTTCCCCGGGCCCTTGAAGGTGCGCAGGAAGCCGTTCGGGCCGAACACGCTCAGGTCGTGACTGCCGCCCGAGTACGCCGAGTTCCAGGTGTCGGACACCGTCCTGCCCGCGCCCGTGGTGTACGTCCAGGGTCCGTCGGTGCGGTTGCCGGAGCGCACGTGGAAGCAGACGCCCGCCTGGTCGCCGCCGCCGAAGGTGAGGGTGAACTTCCCTGCGGCCGTGTCCGCGCGGCCGTCCACCAGCGGGGCGTAGGGCAGCGCACGCGCGGGACGGGAGCCGCGCTCCTGCTTGGGCAGCGCCGGGCTCGCGGGCGGCTTGGGGAAGTAGTCGGGGTGGCGCTCGTGGTCCGGCGGCTCGTAGGCGGCGGTGTCGGGCAGGTCCGCCGGGTCGGTGTCCTTGCCGCCGAAGTCGAAGGCGGAGGTGAGGTCGCCGCAGATCGCGCGGCGCCACGGCGAGATGTTGGGCTCCTGGACGCCGAAGCGCTTCTCCATGAACCGGATGATCGACGTGTGGTCGAAGACCTCGGAGTTCACGAACCCGCCCGTGCTCCACGGCGAGATCACGAGCATCGGGACGCGCTGCCCGAGGCCGTAGTGCCCGGCGCCGTACGAGGCGTCGCCGGGGAAGTGGTCGAGCTGGGTGTCGACCGTGGAGAGGCCCTGGTTCGCCGAGGAGGGGACGTACGGCGGCACGACGTGGTCGAAGTAGCCGTCGTTCTCGTCGTACGTGAGGAACAGCGCCGTCTTGGCCCACACCGCCGGGTTGGAGGTGAGTGCGTCCAGGATCTGCGCGATGTACCAGGCGCCGTAGTTCACCGGCCAGTTCGGGTGCTCGCAGAACGCCTCGGGCGCGGCGATGTAGGACACCTGCGGGAGCCGGTCCGCCCGCACGTCGGCCTTCAGGATGTCGAAGTAGCCGTCGCCCGCCTTGGCGTTGGTGCCGGTGCGGGCCTTGTCGTAGAGCGGGTCGCCGGGCTTGGCGCCGCGGTACTTGTTGAAGTACAGGAGCGAGTTGTCGCCGTAGTTGCCGCGGTAGGCGTCGTCGATCCAGCCCCAGTGCCCGGCCGCGTCCAGGCCGTCACCGATGTCCTGGTAGACCTTCCAGGAGACGCCCGCCTGCTCCAGGCGCTCGGCGTACGTCGTCCAGTCGTAGCCCGCCTCCTGGTTGCCGAGGACCGGGCCGCCGCCCTTGCCGTCGTTGCCGACGTGGCCCGTCAGCATGTAGTAGCGGTTGGGGTCGGTGGCCCCGATGAACGAGCAGTGGTAGTCGTCGCAGACGGTGAAGGCGTCGGCGAGCGCGTAGTGGAAGGGGATGTCGTCCCGTTTCAGGTACGCCATGGTCCGCTCCGACTTCGCGGGGATCCACTGGTCGTACGCGCCGTTGTTGAACGCCCGGTGGCCGCCCGCCCAGTCGTGGTCCAGGCCCGCGATGAACTGCATGCCGAGGTCGTCGGCGTCCGGGTGGAAGGGCAGGACCTCCTTGCCGCCGCCCTGCTGGTGCCAGACCGGCTTGCCGCTGGGCAGCGTCACCGGACGCGGGTCGCCGAAGCCGCGTACGCCCTTCATCATCCCGAAATAGTGGTCGAAGGAACGGTTCTCCTGCATCAGCACCACGACGTGCTCGACGTCCTTGATGGTGCCGGTGCGGCGCTTCGCGGGCAGCGAGGCCGCGCGGGCGATGCTCTCGTTCAGCGCGGCGAAGGCGGCGGTGCCACCGGCCAGTTGCATGAAGCGGCGCCGGTTCAGTTCAGGCATGGGGATATGACCTCGCGTGATGTGGGGGGACGTGAGCGGGTGAAGTGTGTCAAGCGGCCCAGGCTTACGGAAGAGGCGGGCGGTGCCGTGTCGACGAGATGACGGCGGGGACAACCGCGGGTGCCGGGTCCGGTCGGTGCGGTGCTCGCGTCCGGGGAGTGCCGCCGAGCCGCGGGGCGGCCCATGCGCGTTGCGGGCTCGTGAACTCTCCCCCGGCCAGGAATGCGGGAGCGGTCCAGCGGCCTTGTCATCTGTGATCGTTGAGGTGCGCCGTGCGCCACGGGGCGCGCGGGACGCAGGGAACGGAGCGAGGGACAGATGGCCAAGGCGTACGTATTCACCCGGCACGGCGGTCCCGAGGCGGAGGCCCTGATCGACCGGGAGCCGCCCGAGCCGGGACCGGGGCAGTTGCTCGTCGCGGTGCGGGCGGCGGGCGTCAACCCCGTCGACCACAAGCTGCGCGGCGGCTATCGCAGGCCGGGGCAGGCGCCCGCCGAACTGCCCGAGGTGCTCGGCAGCGAGGCCGCGGGCGTGGTGGAGCGGACCGGCCCCGGGGTCGAGGGGTTCGCCGTGGGGGACGCGGTGTTCGGTTCCACGCTCACCGGCGGGTACGCCGAGTACACGCTCCTTCCGGTGGCCGTCGCCGCGCACGTCCCGGAGGGCCTGTCCTTCGCGGAGGCCGCGACGCTGCCGGTCGCCGCGGCCACCGCCTACGACGGGGTGCGTCAGCTCGCGCTGCCCGCCGGGGCGACGCTGCTCGTCACCGGTGCCGGGGGCGGCGTGGGCGGGAACGTGGTGCGCCTCGCCCGCCATCTGGGGCTGCGCGTCGTCGGTACGGCGAGCGAGGCCAAGAAGGACGTCGTCGAGTCGCTGGGCGCGGTCCATGTGGCGTCGGGGCCCGACCTGGTGGAGCGGATCCGTGCCGCCGCCCCGGACGGCGTCGACGGCGTCTTCGACCTGGTCGGCGGGGAGCACCTGCGGACGGTGGCGGAGCTGGTGGCCGACCGCACGAAGCTGATCACGGCCGGCGGGAAGCAGATCGTGGTCGAGCTGGGCGGCTCCCCCGTGGCCCGGGCGCGGGACGCCGCCACGCTGGAGGCGGTGGCCGGACTCGCCGCCGCCGGTGTGCTCCGGCCGCAGATCACGGCGACGTACCCGCTGGAGCGGGCGGGCGAGGGCCTGCGCGCGGTGGAGACCGGCCACGCGGGGGGCAAGGTCGTGATCGAGGTCGGCCCGTGAGGGCGGCGCGGGCGGCGGAACGGGGCACTCCGGCGGATCTCGCACCGTCCGCCTCGGCCGATCTCGCGCCGTCCGGCGCGACCGGCCCCGCTCCGTCCGGCGCGACCGGTCCCGCCCCGTCCACCCCGGCGGTCCCCGCCACGTCCGCCCCGTCCGCCCTGATTGCCCCCGCACCTCCCTCCGCTCCCGAAGCCAGCCCCCACCCCCTCGACAACCCCGGTCTCGCCTCCCTCGAAGGGCCGCACGCGCATCTCGCCGAGCGGCGCGGGCGCGTCGCGCGCTATCCGGCCGCCGTGTCGCCCTGGCTGGGGATCCCCGCCGTGCCGGACGCGGCGGACTGGGCGGACCTGGCGGCGTTCGCGGGGCCGGAGGGCGAAGTGCCGCTGCCCGGCGTCGCGGTGGACGTGCCCGACGCCTGGGAGCTGACGTTCGACGTGGACGGGGTGCAGCTCGTCGACGGCGGCATACCGGCGGCGCCGGACCCGGAGGCGGTGCGGCTCGGCCCCGACGACGTACCGGAGATGCTGGACCTGGTGGCCCGCACCCGGCCGGGCCCGTTCCGGGAGCGCACCATCGAACTCGGAACGTATCTGGGCATACGTCATGAGGGCGCCCTGGTCGCGATGGCCGGGGAGCGGTTGCGTCCGCCGGGCTGGACGGAGATCAGCGCGGTCTGCACCGACCCGGCCCACCGGGGCCACGGCCTCGCGAGCCGCCTGGTCCTCGCCGTGGCGTACGAGATCAAGGAGCGCGGCGAGACGCCGTTCCTGCACACGGCGGCACGCAACGCGGGGGCGGTCCGGCTGTACGAGTCGCTGGGGTTCCGGCTGCGGCGGAGCATCCCGTTCCGGGCGGCGCGCGTACCGGCGCGGGCGGTGGCCCGGGGCGCGGACAGTCTGCAGGTCCGATCAGCGACAAGTCGACATCCTGGACCCGTTGCAGGGCCCTGACCGGGAAAAAGGAAAAGACGGCCGTTCGTTCGGATTGATACCTTCCGAACCATGCGTGCCCTTGGTGACAAAGAAATCCGTGCGTCGTTCGTGAACTGCTCGAAGGGCGAGGCCCGGCGTCTGACGCTGCCCGCGGGCTTCGCCGAGACGCCCTGGTCCGACCTGGACTTCCTGGGCTGGCGCGACCCCAAGGCGCCGGACCGCGGCTATGTCGTCGCCGAGCGGGACGACGAGTTGGTCGGCATCGCCCTGCGTGCCTCCGCGGGGGCCCGCCGCTCCATGCTGAAGTCCAGCATCTGCTCGGTGTGCGTGACGCCGCAGGCCGGTTCGGGCATCGCGCTGCTCGTCGCGCCCCGCGCGGGCGAGGCGGGCCGCCAGGGCAACTCGGTCGGCCTGTACGTCTGCGCGGACCTGGCCTGCTCCCTCTACGTACGCGGCAAGAAGACGTCGGCCCTGGCCCGCCGCTTCGACGAGAGCCTCAGCCCGGAGGAGCAGAACGAGCGCACGGTGCGCAACCTCAACGGCTTCCTGGACCAGGTGCTCGGCCGCTCCTAGACCTGTCGCGGGTCGACCAGTTGCAGGGTCAGGGCGTCCGGCGGGTCCGCGAGGCCCGGGCCGCCCGCCTCCGCCCAGGTGAGGATGTCGTCGAGGGACGCGTCGTCCAGGGCGAAGCCCACCCAGGCCGGGCGGCCGCCGTGCGCGCGGCCCGTGCGGGAGGGCTGGACCACCACGATGTTGGCCTGGCCGCAGGGGCCGAGGCAGTCGCTGGTGCGCACCGCGAACCGGCCCCCGGACGCGTCCGCCGCCGCCCGCAGCCGCGCCAACTGGCCCACGTGGTCCGTGCCGGGGTGCTTCACCGGGTCGCCGCAGCAGCAGCCCCGGCACACGACGAGGGTGCAGGGGCGGGTGGCGGGCCGGGCCTCCGGGGCCGCCGGGGACACTGCGTCGGGGGCGGTGCGGGGGTCGGGCAGGAGCACGGCGGACGTGCTCGTGGGCTCGGGCGTGGTGCGGGGCTCGGGCGCGGTCATTTCGTGATCATGTCAGGGTGATGCTCAGGTCAGATAGGCCAGGCCCGGGTGTGCCTGCCGGTAGCCGTCGACCAGACGGCGGGCCACGGACACCGAGTCGACCAGCGGGTGCAGCGCGAAAGCCTTGACCGCCGTGGCGCGCGAACCGCTCTCCGCCGCGGCGAGCACCTCGCGCTCGACCGCCTTGACCGCGCACACCAGGCCCGTGGCGTGCCCCGGCAGCGGCGACACGGCCGCCGGGTGCGGCCCGGACGCGTCCACCAGGCACGGCACTTCGATGACCGCGTCCGAGTCCAGCTCGGGCAGGGTCGTGCGGTTGCGGACGTTGAGGATCAGCGTCGCGCGCTCGTCGCGGGCGATGGCCCGCATCAGGGCGAGGGCGACCCGTTCGTAGCCGCCGGACTCCATGTCCTCGGGGGCGCGTTCCCCGGCGCCCGCGGCCTCCCGGCTCTGCGCCATGTACGTCGCCTCGCGCTCGGCGCGGGTGGCGTCCCACGTCTTGAAGGCGGGGGTCTCGGGGCTGCGCATCTCCTCGTAGAAGCGGGCCTGCTGGTCGCGCAGGAACGCGCCGCGGGTCCGCTCGGCGGTCCGGTAGGCGTGGACGGTCTCGCGGTTGAAGTAGTAGTAGTGCAGGTACTCGTTGGGGATCACCCCGAGCGACTGGAGCCAGTCGGCGCCGAAGAGCTTGCCCTCCTCGAAGGATTCCAGGAGGCCGCGGTCACCGAGCAGGCGCGGCAGCAGGTTCTGCCCGTCGACCTCCAGGCCGCTCAGCCAGCCCAGGTGGTTCAGGCCCACGTAGTCGAGCCACGCCCGGCCGGGCTCGACGCCGAGCAGCCCCGCCACCCGGCGGCCGAGGCCCACGGGCGAGTCGCAGATGCCGATGACGCGGTCGCCGATGTGGCGGGCCATCGCCTCGGTCACCAGGCCCGCGGGGTTGGTGAAGTTGATGACCCATGCCTCGGGCGCGAGCCGCCGCACCCGGCGGGCGATGTCGACGGCGACGGGCAGCGTCCGCAGCCCGTACGCGATGCCGCCCGCGCCGACCGTCTCCTGCCCGAGCACCCCTTCGGCGAGCGCCACCCGCTCGTCGGTGGCGCGGCCCTCCAGGCCGCCGACGCGGATCGCGGAGAACACGAAGTCGGCGCCGCGCAGCGCCTCGTCGAGGTCGGCGGTGACGCGCACGGCGGGCGCGTCGGACACCCCTGCGGCCTGGTCGGCGAGGACGCGGGCGATCGCCCCGGCCCGGGCGCCGTCCACGTCGTACAGGACGACCTCGGTGATACGGCCCTCGGCGCGGTCGCCGAGCAGCGCCCGGTACACGAGGGGCACGCGGAATCCGCCGCCGCCCAGAATTGCCAGCCTCACGTCTGAACCACCTTGCCCGCAGCCTCAGTGAAGAGGGAACAGTTGAACATCGCTCCGAACACCTACCACTTCGGACGATGCCATGCGGAACGCGAGGTGCCCGAACCGGGCCCCGGACGGGCGCCGAACCTCGACCAGGACTGGGACGAACGTTCTACTCGGTGGTGACCACAGTCGCGATCGCCCGTCCCGCCCACGAAGGTGCCGCCTCCACGAACTCGGCGAGGCGCTCGCGGACCGCGTCCGGGAACGGCACCGCGCGTCCCGCCTTCTGGTCGACGTGCAGCGCGAGCAGTTCCGTCGTGGCGACCGGCGCGGCGTCGGGCGCCGGATCGGCCGCGGCGCCGTCGACGACGTACAGCTCATGCGCGAAGTGCGCCTTCTTGCCGTGCACGCCGAGGACCCGGGTACGCACGGCGAGGTGGGCGCCCTCGGCGACGTCGCGCAGATACCGCAGATGGGCCTCGACGGTGTAGAGGGAGCAGCCGGTGGTCTCGCGGTACGCGGCGTCCAGGCCGGTGGCGTCCATCATCGCGTCGGTGGCGAACCCGAAGGCCAGTGAGTAGTAGCCCTCGCTCATATGGCCGTTGTAGTCGATCCACTCCGGCGGGACGACCTGCCGGTAAGGCGCGAGACGGCGGGCGATTTCCCTGGTCACACGGTTCCCTTCTGAGCGGCGTGGTCGGCGTGGGGGGCGCTCCGGTCGGCGGCGGCCTGGCGCGGCAGCCTCCCCGTCGCGCGCAGTACGTCGATGACGCCCTGGTCGCGCTCGGCGACGAGGTCGGCGATGGTGCGCCCGGCGGCCGCTTCGTCGCATCCGGCGACCACCGCGTCGTACAGCTCCTTGTCGAGTTCGGGTGCTTCGAGCCGCGTCCACGGGGACTTCAGGGACGGCCCGAAGTGGTCGAGCATATGGGCCATGCCGCCCTCGCCGCCCGCGAGCGCGAAGGTGAGCATGGGGCCCATGAACGCCCAGCGCAGGCCGGGGCCCTCGGTGATGGAGTCGTCGATCTCCTGGACGGTGGCCTCGCCGTTGGCGACCATGTGCAGCGCCTCGCGCCACAGGGCTTCCTGGAGGCGGTTGGCGATGAAGCCGGGCACCTCGCTCTTCATGGTGATGACGGACTTGCCCGCGACCTCGTAGAACCGCGACGCCCAGGCGACGGCTTCGTCGGTGGTCCGCTCGCCGCCGACGACCTCGACGAGGGGGATCAGGTACGGCGGGTTGAAGGGGTGCCCGACGACGAGGCGGCCCGGGTCGGCGGCCTCGGTCTGCATGTCGGTCATGGGGTAGCCGGAGGTGGACGAGGCGATGACGACCCCGGCGGGCGCGGCGGCATCGAGCCGCGTGAGCAGATCGCGCTTCAGCTCCAGCTTCTCGGGGGCGCTCTCCTGGACGAACTGGGCGTCGGCGACGGCCTCTTCGAGCGTCGCGGCGACGGTCAGGCGGTCCCGGGACGCGCCGTCGGCGAGGCCGAGCCGGGTGAGCGCGGGCCAGGCGGCGTCGACGAGGCGGCGCAGCCGCTGCTCGGCGTCGGGCGCGGGGTCCCAGGCGGTGACGTCATAGCCACGGGCCAGGAAATGGGCGACCCAGCCGCCGCCGATGACTCCGGCGCCGACGCAGGCGACACGGCGGACTTCTTCAGGGGTGGTCACAGTCATGGTGCGGTCCTCCGTGGGGATCAGGCGCGGGGCTTGAGGCCGAGCTTCGTGCGGGCCTCGTCGGGGGTGGCGACGCGCGAGCCGAGGTTCTCGGTGATCTGGACGGCGCGCTCGACCAGTTGGGCGTTGGTCACCTTGTTGCCCTTGCCGAGGTAGAGGTTGTCCTCCAGCCCGACGCGGACCTGCCCGCCGAGCAGGATGGACTGCGCGACCCACGGCATCTGCATGCGGCCGAGTGCGAAGCTGGCCCACTGCGCGCCCTCGGGCAGCATGTTGACCATCGACTGGAGCACGCCGGGGTCGGCGGGGGCGCCCCACGGGATGCCCATGCAGAGCTGGAAGACGGTCGGGTCGTCCAGCAGGCCCTCGGCCAGAAGCTGCTTGGCGAACCACAGCTGCCCGGTGTCGAAGATCTCCAACTCGGGCCGTACGCCCAGCTCCTGGATGCGCTTGGCGCCCTGGCGGAGCATGTCGGGCGTGGAGATGTAGAGGTTGTCTCCGAAGTTGAGGGAGCCGCAGTCGAGGGTGCAGATGTCGGGCAGCAGGTCCTCGACGTGCGGGAGCCGGTCGAGGCCGCCGACGAGGTCGGTGCCGGGCAGTTCGCCGAGCTCCTTCAGCGGCTGGTCCGGGTCGATCACCAGGTCCCCGCCCATGCCCGCCGTCAGGTTGATGACGACGTCGGTGCCGGTCTCCTTCACGCGCTCGACGACCTCGCGGTAGAGCCGGGGGTCGCGGGACGGGGCGCCGGTCTCCGGGTCGCGGACGTGGATGTGGACGACGGCGGCACCGGCCTCGGCGGCCCGCACGGCGTCGCGGGCTATCTGTTCGGGCGTGACGGGCACGTGCGGGCTCTTGCGGACGGTGTCGCCCGCGCCGGTGAGGGCGCAGGTGATGATGACGTTGTCGTTCACGGGCATGCCGGACTCCCTTTCGGGGGCTGGGGGTTGTGGTCGTGCGGAGTGTGTACGGGGCCGCGTACCGGAGGCGTCGGGGGTACGCGGCCGGGGCTCAGCGCGCGGCGAGCGCGGCGTCCACGTGGGCGAGCAGGGCCGCGTGCATGTCGTCGGGGCGGGTGCCGGGGCCGTCCGGGGTGCCGGCGAGGACCTGGGTGGCGAGGCCGTCGATCAGGGCGGTCAGATGCAGGGCGGCCGCTTCGGGGTCCACGGGCCGGAATGCGCCCTCGTCGACGCCGCGCCGGACGACGTCGGCGACGGTGGCGCGCCACTGCCGGTAGTACTCGGTGTGCAGGCGGCCGACGGCGGTGGAGCGGGCCGCCTCGGCCCACAGGTCGAGCCAGACGCTCCACTGGTCGCGCTGTCGGCCGGTGCGCGGGGTCTGGAGCTCGATGAGCTGGCGCAGTTCGTCGGCGGCGTCGGCCGCGTCGGCGATGCGCGCGGCCCTGCGGGCGGTGTCCTCGTCCATGCACCAGCGCACGGCCGCCTCCAGCAGGTCGTCGCGGCCGGGGAAGTGGTAGTGGATGGCGGCCGTGCTGGTCTCGCAGGCCTTGGCGATGTCCTGGACGCGGACGGCGTGGAAGCCGTGGTCGGCGATGAGGCGGACGGTCTCGCGGATGATCTGCAACGGCCGTCCCTCGGGCGGCGTCGCGGCCCGCCGTCCGCGCGGGGCGGCGGGGCGGGCGGCCGCCGGGTCCGCGCCGCCGCGGGTGCCGAGCAGCCAGGCGGCGTCGACGTCTGCGGTGTCGGCGATCCGGGCCAGCTCCGCCGCGGTGAAGCGCCGGGTGCCGCCCAGGGAGCGCGACAGCTTCGACGGGTCCATGACGATCCGCCGAGCGAACTCGCGCTGGGTCACGCCCGCCGCGGCGATGACCTCACGGACACGGGTGGGGACGTCGGGGTCTTGCTCCATGCCGGTCACGGTACCCGCGCATTGAGATCAGCACAACGCGCCTCCATGATCCCTCCGGCTTCACTCATGCTTTCACGCCATTGCGATGCTGACTGACGCATCAGTCACCACAACGTCCCGCATGGCCCGAGCGACCTGCACACCCCCTGCGTCTCCCCCACCCCATGAACCTCGTGCACCCCTGCACAGCCTCCCCACCCCGCCGCTCCCGCCGCACCCGCCGCACCGCCACCGGCGCCGACACCGCCCCCAGCACCGCCACCCACGCGCACACGCCCGCCCAGCCGAGCGTCGCGTACGCCAGCGCCCCGAGCGACGACCCCGTCGCACCGCCGATGAAGGCGCACGTCATGTAGGCCGTGTTGAGGCGGCTGCGGGCCTCGCCGTTGAGGGCGAAGATCCGCACCTGGTTGGCGACCATCCCGGACTGCATGGCCACGTCCAGGAGCAGCGTGCCGAGGGCCAGGGCCACGAGCCCGGGCACGCCGCCGAGCCCGCCGAGGGCGAGGACTCCCGCCGAGGAGACGACCGCGACCAGGCAGACGGCGTTCACCGCGTCCGGGCCGCGCCGGTCGATCTGGCGGCCCGCGAACGGCGTCGCCAGCATCGTGCCCGCGTTCACCAGGGCCAGCGCACCGACCGCGGAGGCGCCGAGGCCGTACGTCCCGCTCGTCAGGAACAGGGCGACCCCCGTCCACAGCGCCTGGAAGGCCGCGAAGGCCGTCGCCTGGTAGAAGCACGAGAGCCTGAGCAGGGGCTCCGCGCGCAGCAGCCGCAGCGACTCGGCGAGCAGCGCCGGATAGCGCTGGTTCGACGTCGGGACGGTGCGGGGCAGGCCCCGGGCGAGGACGGCCGCGATCAGGAGCGCGAGCACGGCCGTCACGAGGTACGGCGCCCGCCAGCCGAGCCATTCGCCGAGTGCGCCGCCGAACGCGCGCGAGAGCAGCATGCCGCCGATGGATCCGCTCAGGAGGGTGCCGGTGACGGCGCCGCGGCGCGCGGCGGGGACGAGTCCCGCCGCCATGGGCGCGACGACGGGGGCGATCACCGTGGTGACGCCGACGAGCACGCTCGCGCCGAGCAGGGGCGGCAGCGCGGGCGCGGCGCTCGCGGCGAGCAGCCCGGCACCGCTGAGGGCGAACAGAGTGGTGATGAGCGTGCGGTGCGGGACGCGGTCGCCGAGCGGCACCAGGAAGAAGATGCCGAGCGCGTAGCCGAACTGGGCCGCGGTCACCACGAGGGCCGCGGTGTCGCCGGACACGTCGAGCCCGGAGGCGACGAGCGGGCTGACGGCCTGCGGGAAGTAGATGTTGCCGACGGCGACACCACAGGCGACGGCGAGGAGGAGCACCATGCCGCGGCTGAGGGAGGCGCGCGGAGCGGGGGCTTCGGGCGCGGGCGCTTCCGGAGCCGCGTGGGCCAGGGCTTCCGGAGCGGCGGCCTCCGGCGAGGTGGGCGCGGAAGCGGCCGGTATCGGCCCCGGCGTGGGCGTGGTGCGTTCGGTCACGAGGGATCACCTTCGCCGCTGCGGCCCCCACGCACAAGGTGTTTCTCCCCACCGCCCCGACCCGGCCACACCCCCGCCCACCTGCACTGCTTACTCCCCGCGCGTCGGCGAGACGGTGTCGCACCGGCGGCCGGCGGGAGTACGCGGCCGTGCCCGTCGCCACCTGCCGGGCGATCGGCGCCGCGCTCCCCGAGGCCGTCCCCGCACGGGTGTTTGACTCCCGGGCCGAATTCGGCGCGTCGTATCACGCGATGGTGTGACCGGGGGCGGCGCCCGGCATCCGACGGCGGCGCCGGGGTAGTGCTCGGCTGCCCGTACGCCGTCCGCGAGAAGAGAGCCCCGCATGCCCCAGCCGTCGCGCCCCTTCGAACTGCCGAGCTTCTACATGGTGCATCCGGCGCGCCTCAACCCCCATGCGGAGGAGGCGCGTGCGCACACCCGGGAGTGGGCGCGGAGCATGGGGATGCTGGAGGGCTCCGGGGTCTGGGACACGGCCGACCTGGAGGCGCACGACTACGCGCTGCTGTGCGCGTACACCCACCCGGACTGCGACAGCGCGGCCCTGTCCCTGGTCACCGACTGGTACGTGTGGGTGTTCTTCTTCGACGACCACTTCCTTGAGCTGTTCAAACGCACCCAGGACCGGGCGGGCGGCAAGGCCTATCTCGACCGGCTGCCCGCGTTCATGCCGATGGACCTCGCGACACCGATGCCGGAGCCCACCAACCCGGTGGAGGCGGGCCTCGCCGACCTGTGGACGCGCACGGTGCCCAGCATGTCCCTGGAGTGGCGGGCCCGCTTCGCTGAGAGCACCCGCAATCTCCTCAACGAGTCGCTGTGGGAGCTGTCCAACATCAACGCGCACCGCGTCGCGAACCCCGTCGAGTACATCGAGATGCGCCGGAAGGTCGGCGGCGCCCCGTGGTCGGCGGGGCTCGTCGAGTACGCGACGGGCGCGGAGGTCCCGGCGGCGGTGGCGCGGTCGCGGCCGCTGCGGGTCCTCAGGGACACGTTCGCCGACGCCGTGCACCTGCGCAACGACCTGTTCTCCTACCAGCGGGAGGTCGAGGAGGAGGGCGAGCTGAGCAACGGTGTGCTGGTCCTCGAAACCTTCCTCGGCTGCTCCACGCAGGAGGCGGCGGACGCCGTCAACGACCTGCTCACGGCCCGGATGCAGCAGTTCGAGGACACGACGTTCACCGAACTCGCCCCGCTGTGCGCCGAGAAGACGCTGACGCCGAGGCAGAGCGCCGACGTCCTCGCGTACGTCAAGGGGCTCCAGGACTGGCAGTCCGGCGGCCACGAGTGGCACATGCGCTCCAGCCGCTACATGAACGAGGGCGCCGTCGACCGCCCGTCGCCGCTCGCGGGCCCCACCGGCGTCGGCACGTCCGCCGCCGGCATCAAGGCCCTCATGGCCGCGACCGGCGCCCAGCGCGTGCGCCGCTTCACCCACGTCCCGTACCGGCGCGTCGGCCCGTCCGTGATCCCCGACTTCGACCTGCCCTACACGACCACCCTCAGCCCCCACCTCGACCGCTCGCGGCGCGAGACCGTCGACTGGGCCGCCCGCATGGGCATGCTGGAGCCCCAGCCGGGCGTGCCCGCCTCGCACGTCTGGGACGCCCGCAAGCTCGCCGGGTACGACTTCCCGCTGTGCGCCGCGGGCCTGCACCCGGACGCCACACCGGAGCAGCTCGACATCGGCTCGTGCTGGCTGACCTGGGGGACGTACGGGGACGACTACTACCCGGTGGTGTTCGGCAGGCCCCGGGACCTGCTCGGCGCGAAGGCGTGCAACGACCGTCTGTCGCTGTTCATGCCGCTGGACTGCTCGCCGACGCCCCCGCCCGCCAACGCTCTGGAGCGGGGCCTCGCCGACCTGTGGGCGCGCACGGCCGGACCCATGGACGCAGGGGGGCGCGCCCTGCTCCACCGGACCCTGGTGGACATGACGGACAGCTGGCTGTGGGAGCTGGCCAACCAGGCGCAGAACCGCATCCCGGAGCCGGTCGACTACATGGAGATGCGCCGCCACACCTTCGGCGCGCACTTCACCATGAGCCTGTGCCGCTTCGGACACGGCAAGCGGGTGCCCCCTGAGGTCTACGCGAGCGCGCCGGTGCAGAACCTGGAGAACGCCGCCGCCGACTACTCGATGCTCATGAACGACGTCTTCTCGTACCAGAAGGAGATCGAGTACGAGGGCGAGGTGCACAACGCGATCCTCGTCGTGCAGAACTTCTTCGACTGCGACTACCCGACGGCGCTCGGCATCGTCGACGACCTCATGAGGTCCCGGATGAGCCAGTTCCAGCACGTCGTCGCGCATGAACTGCCCGTCCTGTACGACGAGTTCGACCTCGACCAGGAGGCGCGGGACATCCTCGACGGCTATGTGGAGGAGCTGAAGCACTGGATGGCCGGGATCCACATCTGGCACCGCGACTGCCGCCGCTACCGCCAGGAGGACCTCTCGCACGGGCCGCTGCCCGAACCGTCGGGGCTCGGCATGGAGGTGGTGCGGCCCGGCTGGCTGCGGGAGCTCGCCGCGCCCTGAGCCCGCGGTGACCCGGCCGTCGGCCCTCCGCGCCCCGGGCGGGGGCGGGTAAGGTCGGCGGTCGGGCCGATCACCGGGGTCGGCCCGGGGCCGGCGCGGTCCGGCCCCGGGAACGCGGGGAGGACGCGCGCAGTGCGGGAGCCGAACCACGTCCACCCGGCCGCCCCCGGCGCCCCCGCCCGCTGGCTCACCGTCACCCCCGAACGCACCGTGCTCGGCGTCATCCACAACGTGACCTCGGCGACCCGACTGCTCGACCTACTCACCGTCTTCGACGGCGACCGGCGCGTGCAGACCTTGTTCACCTGCACCGACTCCTCACCGTTCGCGGACGGCATCGCGGAGTTCGCCGCCGCCCGCGAACTCCCCTTCCTCCCCTGGGACGAGGCGGTGAAGACGGAGTTCGACCTGGCGGTCAGCACGAGCCGCGGCGGAGCCCTGCACAGCATCTCCGCTCCCCTCATGGGCGCCCCGCACGGCGCCGGATACAATAAGAGGCTCAGCAGCCGGGAGCCGGGAGCCGGGAGCCGGGAGCCGGGAGCCGGGAGCCGGGAGCCGGGAGCCGGGAGCCGGGAGCCGGGAGCCGGGAGCCGGGAGCCTTCGGTCTGACGGCTGAATGGCTTGTGTACGACGGCGAGTTGATACCGTCGGCCGTCGTCCTCTCTCACGAAGAACAGCTCGCCCGGCTCCGCGTCGGCTGCCCCGAGGCCCTGCCGGTGGCACACGTCGTCGGCGACCCCTGCATGGACCGACTGCGCGCCTCCCTCCCCTTCCGTGCGGAGTACCGCGCCGCACTCGGTGTCCGCCCCGACCAGCGCCTGCTCGTCCTCAGCTCGACCTGGGGCCGCCGCTCCCTGCTCGGCGCCGCGGGCGACCTCGTGCTCCGCGCGCTCGCGGAGCTGCCCCACGACTCGTTCCGTGTCCTCGCCGCCGTGCACCCCAACGCCTGGTACGGGCACGGGGGTTGGCAGATCCGCACCTGGCTGCGCCCCCACCTGGACGCCGGGCTGCTGCTTCCCCCGCCCGCGGACGGCACCTGGCAGGCGGCGCTGTGCGCGGCGGACGCGTTCATCGGCGACCACGGCTCGGTGACGCTGTACGCGGCGGGACTCGGCCTGCCCGGACTGCTCGGCGCGTTCGACGAGGACAGCGTGGCGGCGGGCTCCCCCATGGAGGCCCTCGGCGAGGCGCTGCCCCGCGTCTCGCCCGCACGGCCGCTCGCAGCCCAACTGGAGCACGCCGCCCGCGACAAGGCGGCGGACCCCCGGCTCGCCGCGGCCACCTCGCAGATCACCTCCCACCCGGGCGAGGCCCCGGCACGCCTGCGCCGCCTCTGCTACCGCATGCTCGACCTGGACGAGCCCGCCGTCCCGCCCGCGCCGCGCCCCGTCGACGTACCGCGGGACCTGCCTTCGACGCCTCGTTCGCCCGTGGAGCAACCCCTGTTCGTGGAGGCCCTGGTGACGGCGGCCGACGGCACCGACGCGGCCACCGGGTCCGACCGGCCGACCGCGCTCACCGGCCCGACCGAGCTCCTGGTCCGGCGCTACCCCGCCCACGCCCGCGCCGCCGCCACCCCGCACCCACGGCTCACCGACGCCCACGTCGCCGTCACCGCGGGCGAGCCCGAGGCGCGTTGGGCGCACGCGGCGGACGTGGTCACGGCCCGTGCCCCCGCGACGGGGCCTCAACTGACCTCACTGGAAGACGAGTTGTTCACGGCCCACCCGGGCTGCGCGCTGATCGCCGTGCCGCAGGAAGGCGGCGGGTGTCTCCTACGCACCCGTAACGGCACCTCTCTGCGAGGGAGTTGGGAGTCACCTCCCGCCTGGGCGACGGCTTCGCTCACCGCGTCCGTGGCGTATGCCTGCCTGCTCCGGCACGGGGACGACTGGGAGGGCGAGGTGCGGGTGCGGCTCACTCCGGGCGGCGTACCGGCGCACCTGCGGGTGGGGCGCCTCGGCGCGGGCCCCGCGCCGTACAACAGCTGACGGTCACCCGTCGGCCCCCTCCCCCAGCCGCTCCCGCGCCCCGGCGGCCCCCACGCTCCCCAACGTCCGGTACGTGTCGAGCGCCGCCCGCCAGTCCTCCCGTGCCCGCGCCTCGTCGCCGCGGGCCGCCCACGCGTCGCCGCGGGCGAGGCGGGCGTCGGCCTCCTCCTTGGGGGCGCCGCGCTCCTGGAGGAGGGCGATCGCCTCGTCCAGCGGGGCGACGGCCTCGTCGGCACGGTCGGCGGCCAGGCGGGCCTGGGCGTAACGGGTCAGCGCGCGGGCCTCGTTGTAGCGGTCGGGGGTGGGCAGCTCGGCGAAGAGCCTGCGGGCGCCGAGCAGGGCCGCGGCGGCCTCCTCGTGGAGGTGGGCGGCGCTCGCCGTGCGTCCCATGTGGTACTGGAGCAGGGCACGGCCGCGCGGGTGCGCCAAGTCGCCGAGCGCGCGCAGCGCCTGCCGGAAGCAGTCCAGGGCATCCTGTGGGCGGCCCTGCTCCACGGCGACCTGGCCGAGGCCTTCGAGCGCGGAGGACTCGGTGCGGGCGTGCCCGGCCGCGCGCGCCTGGCGCAGGGCGAGCCCGTAGTGGTGACCGGCCCGCTCGACGCTCTCCGCGCCGCCCTGGTCGAAGAGGGCGAACGCCAGCTCGTAGTGGCAGCGGGCCAGGACGAGCGGGGCGTCGTCGGGCGCTGCGTCACCCTCGGGCGCTGCGGCATCCCCGGCGGCGGCCGGGCCAGACCTCGCGCCTCCCCCATCCGCCACGTCTGGCGCGGACCCGCCATGCTCGGCGTGCGCGCCATCGGCCGCCCGGGCCTCCCCAGGCGCACCGGCCGCCCCGGACACACCCGCCGCACCGGACACCCCAGCCGCACCCCCCGCGCCGGACACGCCCGAGGCACTCGCCGCACCCCCCTCCACGATCCGCTCCCCCGCCCGCACCGCCCGCTCCGCCACCTCCACCCACAGCGTGTGGTGCTTGCGGCGGAAGAAGAAGCCGCGCAGGGCCTCCGCGAGATCGCACACGGTGCGGTCGTGGCCGCGGGCGAACTCCAGGGCGGTGAGGGCGGCGGCGTTCTCACGGTCCGGTTCGAGGGCGTCCAGGGCCTCGGCCTCGCTGTCGAACACGCCGTCCAGGGCAGCTGGTTGGCGGAAGATCCCGGCGCGGCGCCAGCGGCCGGACACCAAGTGCTCGGCCGCCGCGGCCCGCCGCAGGTACCAGTCGGTGATGCGGGCCGCCACCGCCGCGGCCTCGTCGGCGTCCGTGCGGGCGAGGGCGGCCGCGTACTCGTGGAGGAGACCGTTCATGCGGCAGCGGCCGGGCGCGGGGCGTTCGAGGAGGTTGCCGTTGAGGAGCGTGCGCCGCACTCGCGCGCCCGCGTCGGGTCCGCCCGCCAGCTCGTCGACGAGGGCGTCGGCGAACTCGGGCGTCGGGTTCAGGCCGAGCCCGCGGAACACGGCGGCCGTGGCGGGTTCGAGCGCCGCGTAGGAGTCCTCGAAGACGGACCGCAGGGAGTACGTGTGCGGGTCGTCGGGCACGGTCAGCGCCTCCTGGAAGGTGGGCAGGGCCAGGAGTCTGCGGACGAACTCCTCGACGCCGCCCTCCAGCGGGTCCGCGGCGCGCGCCCCGGCGAGCCGGGCGGCGGCGGGCAGGCCCGCGAAGGCAGGGACGACGGTCCGCAATAACTCCTGCCCCCGGTCCGTGAGTTCGGCGGTCATGGCGCGGCCGACCGTGTCCAGGAACAGCTCCCGGCAGGACTCGTCGTCGAGCCCGGCGAGGCGCACGTACACGGGTTCCGACCCCGGGAGCACGGGGCGCAGACCGTTCAGGAGCAGGCGGCTGGTGAGGACGACCATGCTCCCCGGGTGCCCCGGAAGCAGCTGCGGGACCTGACCGGCCGTCACCACGTCGTCGAGCAGCACCAGACAGGGTTCGTGCGCGGTGAGGTGGCGGTAGTACGCGGCGAGCGGCGCCAGATCGCCGGGCATCTCGGCGCGCGGGGTGCCGAGCGCGGCGACGAACGACTCCAGGACGGAGCGGGTGTCGGCCGGTTCCAGGGCACCGCGCGGGCTCATGTCGGCGTAGAGGACACCGCCGGGGAAGTCCCCGCGCCGCCGCGCCGACCAGTGCAGGACGGCGCCGCTCTTGCCGATGCCCGGCGGCCCCGTCACCACGACGACCTCGGCGGCGGCGCGGTCGGCCGGGGCGTCGGCGACGCGGTCGAGGGCGGCGCGCACCGGCAGCCGGTCCACGAGCCGTCCGGGCGCTGCGGGCGCCATGAACGGCACGCGCGGGGCCCGCACTTCGCCGCTCACGCACTGCCGCACCGTGACGTGCCGCGCCTGGATGACGTCGCGGAAGGTCCCGCCCGAGATGTTGTTGGCCACCGAATCCACCCGGGCAGTCTTCCAGGGCGCCGCGCCGGACGGAACGCCACCTCGCGCCCCGGGCGGACCACAGGCCCGGCGCGCCTCAGTGGTGCCCGTCCCCGCTGTGGATCCGCCGGTACTCCTCCGCCGTGGCCTTCGGCACCTGCGCGCCCGGACCGTACATCGCCCGGGAGAGGCGCGCGCGCAGCCGCTCGGAGCGGGGCACCTTGCGGACCACGCCGTTGGCGTCGACCAGGGGCCCCACCTCGTAGGGCCGGGGCTGTTCGTGCGCGGTGAGCTTGTACCGCTCGGCCTGGCTGAGGGGCTGGTGGACCTCGACGTACTCGCCGTGCGGGAGGCGTTTGATGATGCCGCTCTCCCGCCCGTGCAGCACCTTGTCGCGGTCGCGGCGCTGCAGCCCGAGGCAGATCCGGTGGGTGACGACGAAGGCGAGCGGCGGGGCGACGAAGAAGGCGACGCGCACGAACCAGGTGATGGCGTTGATGGACAGGTGGAAGTGCGTGGCCCACAGGTCGTTGCCGCCGCCGACCATCAGCACGCCGTACAGCGTCAGCCAGGCCACGCCGAGGCCCGTGCGGACGGGCGCGTTGCGCGGCCGGTCGGCGATGTGGTGCTCGCGTCTGTCCTTGGTGACCCAGGACTCGATGAACGGATACGCCCCGATCGCCGCCATGATGAGCGGGAACAGCGCGAAGGGGATGAAGACGCCCAACTGCAGGGTGTGGCCCCAGGCGTTGATCTCCCAGCTGGGCATCACCCGGATGAGGCCCTCGGAGAAGCCGAGGTACCAGTCGGGTTGAGCGCCGGTGCCGACGAGATCGGGCCGGTAGGGACCGAGGGCCCATACGGGGTTGATCGTCGCGATCGCGCCCATCAGCGCGAGGACGCCGAAGACGAGGAAGAAGAAGCCGCCCGCCTTGGCGACGTAGATGGGCAGGAAGGGCGCGCCGACCACGTTCTTCTCGGTGCGTCCGGGCCCGGCGAACTGGGTGTGCTTGTGGTAGAAGACCAGGATCAGATGGGCGACGACCAGGCCCAGCATGATGCCCGGCAGCAGCAGCACGTGCACGGCGAAGAGTCTCGGGATGATGTCGTGTCCAGGGAACTCCCCTCCGAAGAGGAAGAAGGAGAGGTACGTGCCCACGACCGGGACGGACAGGATGGCGCCCTGCGCGAAGCGGATGCCGGTGCCGGACAGCAGGTCGTCGGGGAGCGAGTAGCCGGTCAGGCCGGTGATGAGGCCGAGCATCAACAGGGTCCAGCCGAACACCCAGTTGATCTCGCGCGGCTTGCGGAACGCGCCGGTGAAGAACACCCGCATCATGTGCACGAGCATCCCGGCGACGAACACGAGCGCGGCCCAGTGGTGGATCTGCCGGATGAGCAGACCGCCGCGCACCTCCATGCTGATGTCGACGGTCGACTCGTAGGCGCGCGTCATCAGCACGCCCTTCAGCGGTTCGTAACTGCCGTTGTACTCGACCTCGATGCCGCTCGGCTCGAAGAACAGGGTGAGCCAGACGCCGGTGAGGATCAGGATCAGGAAGCTGTAGAGACAGATCTCGCCGAACATGAAGGACCAGTGGTCCGGGAACACCTTGCGCATCTGGGTCTTGGCGAGGGTGTGCACGCCGAGGCGGCTGTCCGCCCAGTCGGCGACGCGTTCACCTCTGCCGGGACCGGGGTCGCGCTTGCCGGGGTCGGTGTTGCGGGCGTGTTCGCTCATGCGGCTCCCCCCTCGGGCGGCTACCAGGGTAGGTGCGCCGCGCGCCTCGGCGACAGGGTCGTGCGGCCCGCCGGGAAGAGCTCCCCCTCGGCCCCCGCGGGCCTCACCACTCCGCGAACGAACCGTCCGGGTGCCGCCACACGGGGTTGCGCCAGGCGTGCCCACCCCGGTCGGCCGCCCGCACGGCCGCCTCGTCGACCTCGACGCCGAGTCCAGGCAGGGTCGTGCGGTGGGCGTGCCCGTCGGTGAACCGGAACGGCTCGGTGTCCACGACGTACGACAGGAGGTCGGCGCTCTTGTTGTAGTGGATGCCGCGGCTCTGTTCCTGGATGAGGAAGTTCGGCGTGGTGAAGGCGAGTTGGAGGCTCGCGGCGAGCGCGATCGGGCCGAGCGGGCAGTGCGGGGCGAGCAGCGCGCCGTGGGTCTCCGCGAGGGCGGCGATGCGCTGGACCTCCGTGATGCCGCCCGCGTGCGACAGGTCGGGCTGGGCGACGGCGATGCCCGCGGTGAGGGCGGGCAGGAACTCGGCGCGGCTGTAGAGGCGTTCGCCGGTGGCGAGGGGGACGGGGCTCGCCGCGACCAGGGCGGGCAGGAGGTGGCTCTGGTCGGGAAGGAGCGGCTCCTCCGCGAACAGCGGGTGCAGCGGGGCGAGTTCGGCGAGGACGCGGCGGGCGCTCGCGGGGGTGAAGCGGCCGTGGAAGTCGACGGCCACGTCCCGGTCGGGGCCGAGGGCCTCGCGGGCGATGGCGACGCGGTCGACGACGGCGGCGGTCTCGGCGGGCGTGGTGAGCGGCGATGTGGCCCCGGCCGCGTTCATCTTCACGGCGGTGAAGCCCGCCTCGACCTGCTCGGCGATGTGCTCGGCGAGCACAGCGGGCTCGTCGCCGCCGACCCACGCGTACACCCGCGCCCTGTCCCGCACGGGCCCGCCGAGCAGGGCGTGCACGGGCGCGCCGTACGTCTTGCCCGCGATGTCCCACAGGGCCTGGTCGATGCCCGCGACGGCGCTGGAGAGGACGGGGCCGCCGCGGTAGAAGCCGCCCTTGGTGAGCACCTGCCAGTGGTCCTGGATCCGCAGCGGGTCCTTGCCGATCAGATACTCGGCGAGTACGTCCACGGCGGCGCGCACCACCTCGGCGCGCCCCTCGACGACGGGTTCGCCCCAGCCGACCACGCCGTCGTCGGTCCCCACGCGGCAGAACAGCCAGCGCGGCGGGACGAGGAAGGTCTCCACGCGGTCGATCATCATGGTGTGTCCTTCTCTCCTCGCTGGGGGGGCGGCGCGCGGTGGGGGTGCGCGGCGGATCGGATGCGCGGCAGCAGGGAGCGCGCGGCGGTCGGGCCCGCTCAGGCGGAGTCCTTCACCACGCTCCAGCCGCCGTCCACGGTCAGGCTCGTCCCGGTGATGTACGACGCCTCGTCGGCGGCGAGGAACGCGATGGCCGCCGCCACCTCCTCCGGCGCCCCGAACCGCCCGGCCGCCGTCCCCTCGACGCTGCGCGCCCGGTCCGCCTCGCCCACGTCCCCCCACGCGGGCGTCAGGATCGGCCCCGGCAGGACGGCGTTGACCCGCACCTCGGGGCCGTACTCGACGGCGAGCTGCCCGCACAGGGAGACCAGGGCGCCCTTGCTCGCCGCGTAGGCGGGGCGGCCCGGGATGCCGGTGCGGGCGTGCACGGAGGAGGTGAGGACGACGGCGCCGCGGTGGGCGCGCAGATCGGGCAGGACGGCCTTGACGCCGAGGAACGTACCGGTGAGGTTCACCGTGAGCTGGTGCTCCCAGGAGGCCCGGGTCATGGCGTGGGCGGGGGCGATCTCGCAGGCGTAGGCGTTGCTGGAGAGGACGCCGACGGGGCCGAAGCTGTGGGCGGCCGCGAGGACCTGGTCCCAGTCGGCGGCATCGGTGACGTCCGCGCGGACGAACACCGCGCTGCCGCCCTCGGCCCGGATGCCCTCCGCGACCGGCTCGCCGCGGCCCTCGTCCACATCGGAGACGACGACGGCCGCGCCCTCGGCGGCGAGGCGCACGGCGGTGGCGGCACCGATGCCGGAGGCGCCGCCGGTGACCACGGCGACCTTGCCGGTGAAGCGGGCGGCGGAGTGGGAGGCGGGTGCGCTTGGGTTCACGTGCGGCGTCCCCTCGTGCGGGTGGGCGGCGCGCCGCTCCCCTGGGCCCGTACCGCGCGGTGGTGCCGCGCGGACGGCCCGCCGCGGAGCGGCGACCGCTGATGGCATGCGCCATCCACTCTAAGTCCGGTCCTAGGTCCGGACACCTGCCGACTCAGCTGCCACGCTGTCCTCTGCGGACTCTGCGGACGGTTCGGGAGCCGAACTCGACGCCGTACGTCCGGCCCCGGTGGCCACGCCGTCCTGCCGCGCCGCCCGCCGGTCCAGGAACCCGAGCACCGGGCCCGTCATCGCCGTGGTGACGAGGGCCATGACCACCATCAGGGAGTACAGCGACTGGTCCAGGAGGCCGAGTTGCAGGCCGACGCCGAGGATCACGAGTTCGGTGAGGCCGCGGGTGTTCATGAGCGCGGCGAGCTTGCCCGCGCCGTGCGGCGAGAGGCCCTGCGAGCGCGCTCCGGCGTAGGTCCCGCCGAACTTCCCCGCGACGGCGACCAGCAGGATCACGGCGAGTTCGAGGAGCCCGCTCACGCCCACCCCGCGCAGGTCGACCTTTAGGCCCGCCACCACGAAGTACACGGGCAGCAGCAGCGAGGTGATGTGCCCGGTGCGGTCGCACACCTCGTCGCGCAGCGCCCCCGCGCCGTCGCGCGGCAGCACGACGCCGAAGAGGAAGGCGCCGAAGATGTAGTGCATGCCCATGGCCTCGGTGGCCGCGGCGCAGAGCAGCGCACCGACGAGGACGACGCCGAGCCGGTTCGCGCTGAGCCCCGTGGCGCCGCCGGTGTCGAGGACGCGCCGCAGCAGCGGCCGCAGGGCGACCAGGAACGCCGTGAACGGGATCAGCAGCGTCACGCGCCAGTAGTCGTCGGCCCCGCCGACCACGGCCTGTACCCCGGCGAGCGCCGACCAGGCCACGACGTCGACGAGGGCGGCCGTGGCGAGCGCGATGCCGCCGATCTCCGTACGGGACAGGCCGCGGTCGGCGAGGATCCGCGCGAGCACCGGGAAGGCGGTGACCGACACGGCCAGGCCCATGAACACGATGAACGCGGTGCGCTGCGGCGTGTCGTGGTCGCGCAGGAGCCACAGCGCGAGGCCGACGCCGAGGACGAACGGCACCAGGGTGGAGCCGAGGGCCGCACCCGCGCTGACCCGGGTGCGGCCGCGCAGCACCCGGTGTTCGAGTTCGAGGCCGACGACGAACATGAACAGCGCGACGCCGATGTCGGCGAGCGCCGTCAGGAGCGGGCGTACGTCGGACGGGAACAGATGGTCCGCGAAGAGACCGCCGAACAGCGTGGGCCCGAGCAGGATGCCGCCCAGGATCTCGCCCACGACGGGCGGCTGGCCGATCCGCGCCGCGAGCGCGCCGAGGCCACGGGCGAGCGCCAGGATCAGCGCCACGTCCAGGAAGAGCAGCTGCACTTGGTGACTGGTCATGACCGGACCAGCCCCTCACCGAGGTCGCGGGCGGTGCCCCCGTGAACGCCCGCACCTCCGTGCACGTACGTATCCCCATGAACGTAAGTGACTGCGTGAACTTTCGTATTGGACCGCATCAAGCTGCTCCCCTGTCGCATCCCTCGGTCTGTGCACTCTGTTCGCAGTGCGCTCAGACTCGGCGAGGGACGCTGACAGCCCCCTGACGCAAACGACGGAGATCGTCGGAGGCGACGGGTGGACGGGAAAGTGAGGGGAGGCGGGCGGGGGGTGTCAGGTCCCGGTGGGGCGCGGCGCGGGCAGGATCTGCCGCAGGCGCGGCGAGGGGTGCCGCTCGCGCTGCCACTCGCGCGGATAGCCGACGGAGACCTCCACGTGCGGAACGCCCTCGTGCCAGATGGTGCGCGGGATGTGCAGATGGCCGTAGACGACGGCGGCGGCGCGGTAGCGCACGGGCCAGTCGGCGGTCGCCTCGGTGCCGCACCACAGGGCGAACTCGGGGTAGTGCAGGATGCGCGTGGGCTCGCGGACGACCGGCCAGTGGTTGATGAGGACGGTCGGCAGCTCGGGGTCGAGCGCGTCGAGCCGGTCCTTGGTGAGCGCGACGCGGGCGCGGCACCAGTCCTCGCGGGTCGCGTACGGGTCCGGGTGCAGGAGCACCTCGTCCGTGCAGACCACGCCGGTCTCGTACGCGTACGCGAGGGCGTCCTTCTTGTTGTGCTTGCCGGCGGGCCGGAACGTGTAGTCGTACAGGAGGAACAGCGGGGCGATGACCGCGGGGCCGCCCTCGCCGTCCCAGACCGGGAACGGGTCCTCGGGGGTGTGCACGCCGAGGCCCCGGCAGAGCTCCACGAGGTGGCGGTAGCGGGCCTCGCCGCGCAGTTGGTTCGGGTCGTCGCGGGGCGTCCACAGCTCGTGGTTGCCGGGCGACCAGATCACCGTGTCGAAGCGCTCGGTGAGGGTGCGCAGGGCCCACTCGATGTCGCTCATCATCTCGCCGATGTCACCGGCGACTATCAGCCAGTCGCCCTCGTGTTCCGGCCAGAGCTCGTCGACGAACTTCCGGTTCTCGGCATAGGCGATGTGCAGGTCACTGATGCCGAACAGCCTCGGCGCCCGTCGGGATGCGGCAGATGTCGTCACCACGTGAGGCTAACCGACGCGCGCCGCCGCCCCGCAGCCGCGCCCCGGGTGCTCCGCGCGACCTCGGTGCGCCGTCGGCGACCACGGTCTAAGGTGCCCAGAAGGCGGTTCTGGTCACGGACGGGGGCTTGAGTGGACGCCGGCACGGTGGGGCTTCGGATCGCGTCGTCGGTGATGGTGCCGCTGGTGAAACGGTTGCTGCTGCCGCCCAAGAGCCTGCCGGGAGCCGAGTTCGGCGAGCGGCCGGTGCGCATCGGGCGGCTCCTGTCGTTCACCGGCGACAAGCGCGTCCTCAGCGAGGCCGATCTCTACCAGCTCGCGCGGGAGTTGGTGCGCCGCGCCATGCGCGCCGCGGGCCCGCACGATCCGCCCATCGCGCCCGACGAGCAGAACGCCGTCGGCTACGCCCTCGGCCACACCCTGCGCGCCCTCGGCGAACTCGACATGGACGACGTGCAGGCCTTCGACCTCGGCCCGGAGAAGCTCGCCGCCGCCCTGGTCCGCGCCAGCGCCCCGGAGACCCGCGCGCTGCTCAGCGCCGACGCCGCCCGGCTGCACGACCGGCTGCTGGTCACCGCCTGTCTGCACCTGGTCCACCAGTTCAGCAAGCGCCCCGGTTTCGAGGCCCGCACCCAGGTCGAGCTGCGCCGCGGCCTGAGCGAGCAGAAGGAGCAACTGCGACTGCTCCTGGAGCGGCTGCCCGCGACGCTCACGGAGGACACCGAATTCGAGCGGGCCTACGCCGACTATGTGGTGGGCCAGCACAGCAGCCTCACCATCCACGGCGTCGACCTGCACGACCCGCAGAGCCAGGCCTGGCCCCTTGAGACCGCCTATCTGAGCCTGGAGGCCGCGCCCGCCCGCGACCCCGCCGAGCCGGTCCCCGGCGCGGGCAACGGCGACCCCGACGGCCGCGGCGTCGACCCGGACCCGGAGTCCGAGCGCACGGCGGGCCCCGTCGAGGCGGCCCTCGCCGCGCACGACCGGGTGCTGCTGCGGGGAGTCGCCGGGACCGGCAAGACGACGCTGGTGCAGTGGCTCGCCATCACCACCGCCCAGCAGGACCGGGTGCCCGGCCATCTGCCGCAGCTCCTCGGCCGGGTGCCGTTCGTGCTCCCGCTGCGCACGCTGGCCCGCGAGGACACCGAACTGCCCATGCCGGACGGCTTCCTGAAGTGGATCGACTGCCCGCTGACGGGCAGCGAGCCCAAGGGCTGGGTGGTGCGGGTCCTGCAGGCGGGGCGCGGCATGCTCCTGATCGACGGGGTCGACGAGATCCCGGAGGCGGAGCGGCCCCGCGCACGGGCCTGGCTCGCGAAGCTCCGCTCGGCCTTCCCCGGCAATCTGTGGCTGGTCACGACGCGGCCCTCCGCGCTGCCCCGGGACTGGCTCGGCCGCGAGGGCTTCCGCGAGTTCACGCTCACGCCGATGCGGCCGGGCGACGTACGGCGGTTCGTGCGGCGCTGGCACGAGGCGGCCGGGGCGGGCGAGGAACTCGCCGGGAAGCTGCTGCCGCTGCTGCGGGCCTCGCCGGAGCTGAGCCGCCTCTCCACCAACCCGCTGCTGTGCGCCCTGATGTGTGCGCTGCACCGCGAGCGCCGCGGCTTCCTGCCGCCGGGCCGGATCGCGCTGTACGAGGCCGCCCTCTCGATGCTCCTGGAGCGCCGCGACCGCGAACGCGACCTGTACGGCCGCCAGCCGCCGCCGCTGGACCAGATGTCCGCGACGGAGCCCCTGAAGCGGCTCGCGTACTGGCTGATCCGCAACGAACGCACCATCCTGCGGCGCCAGGACGCCGTCGACCTGGTGGAGAAGCTGCGCCCGTCCGTGCCGCAGCTCGCCGCCGTCGGCACGTCCGACGACGTGCTGCGGCTGCTCCTCGTCCGCACCGGCCTGCTGCGCGAACCGGCCGAGGGCGCCGTGGACTTCATCCACCGCACCTTCCAGGACTTCCTCGGCGCCAAGGCCGCCCTGGAGGAGCACGACATCGGCGCCCTGGTCGCGCACGCGCACGTCGACCAGTGGGAGGACGTCCTGCAGATGGCCGTCGCCCAGGCCAGGCCCGACGAGCGCGCCGACCTCCTCACCCGGCTCACCGGCCGCGCCGACCGCGAGGAGGACGACACGGTGCGCGCCCGGCTCCGGCTGCTCGCGCTCGCCTCCCTCGGCCAGGCGACGCGCCTCGACCCGGAGGTCCGCAGGACCGTGGAGGAACGGGCCGCGCAGCTCCTGCCGCCCCGCAGCATGCGCGAGGCCAGGGCGCTCGCGGAGACCGGGGCGCTGCTGCTCGGCCTGCTGCCCGGGGCCGAGAGCCTCACGGGCGACGCCGAGGTCACGACGGTCCACGCGATCTGCCGCATCGGCGGCGACGCGGCCCTGGCCCGGCTGCGCGAGTTCGTGACCACACGGCAGCCCGCGGTGCGCTCCCAGCTCCTCGCGCACTGGGACCGGTTCGACACCGACGCGTACGCCGAGGAGATCATCAAGCCGCTGCTCGCGGCGGGCGCGGGCGAGGCCGTCACGGTGCGCTCGGCGGCCGAGCTGAAGTCGCTCAGCGCGATGTCCGGGTACGAACGCGTGGTGCTCCAGGGCGACTTCTCCGAGCAGGACATCGTCGGGGCGCTCGACGCGGAGGGGTTGCGCGAGCTGCGGCTGCGCGGCAACGTACGGCTGACGTCGCTCGGGTTCCTGTCGACGTTCCCCGCCCTGGAGGCCCTGGCCCTGCACGGCTGCCGCGCCATCAGCGACACCGCGCCGCTGACCCGGCTGCCCCTGCTGCGCCGCCTCACCCTCACCGACCTGCCCCAACTGGAGCCCCTCGCCCGGCTCTCGGCGTGCCCGCGCCTGGACTCGCTGCTCCTGGGCGCCGCGGTGCCCTGGCGCGGGCTGCGGGACCTGCCGCGTCCTGGCGCGCTGCGGCTGCTCGCGCTGCCGCCGGACGCCGTCGAGCTGGCCGCCATCACCGCCCTGACGGAGCTGCGCGAGCTGCGCCTGCACAACGCGAGCGACCGGCTGCGGCCGGATGACTGGGACGCGCTGCTCGCCCAGCTGCCCGCGCTGCGCACCCTGCGCCTCTCGCACGAGCAGCTGAGCATGATGCTGTTCCCGCCGGGCGCCCGCATTCCGCAGCTCACCGGCCTCGAAGTGCGCTCGCGGCCCGGCGCGGCGGTGTCGCTGCGGCGGATCGCGCGCCGCCTTCCGGGCCTTGAGGAGGTCCACCTCTCCCTGTTCGACACGGTGGACCTGGTGCATCTGGCGGGCCTTCCGGCGCTGCGGCGGGTGCGCCTCGACTATCCGGGCGAGGTGCACCACGCGGACGAGCTGCCGGCGCGGGTGGAGCTGACGGTGCGGCCGCGGCACTGAGACGAGGCCCGGCGCGGGTGGTCGGGGACGGCGGAGGTGTCGGAGGCGTGGCTTGCGCGCGGCATCGAAGTGGCGCCCGTGCGGCGCCGAGCACCGCTTGGAGTACGCCCCCGCGCGCGTCCCGCGTCCACGCCCCTCCGCGCGCCCGTTCCCGATCGGTTGTCGACCGCTCCCGACCTGAATCCAGGCGAAAACTGAGCGACGCACGACCGGAAATGCACCGGAATCAGACCGGCCCCGAACCGGCGTCCGACCCCGATCCGGCCGCCTTCCGGCCGCCGTCGGCCCCGCTCCGTCGCGAGCCCCCGATCGCATACCGCACCGTGTCACGGATCCGCCGTAATATGCCCGATCGGCTCGCCCGTAAGCCCTGGCCAGGGGATAGTGGGAGGTGTAACTTCTTTCACCCTCAAAGCAGTTGACCCCGGCAAGGAGGGGCGAAGGAGCGGCGCGAGATCCCGCGGGACCGGCGGGGACGAGACACCGGCGGGCGGCCAAGGACAGGAGCGGAATCCGGCGAGATGCACACATCCGAAACGCCTCGGCTGTACGCACGCGATCCGCTCCTCCACTGCCTCCTCCCCCGCCTCACGGGCCTCGCCTACGCCGAACGCGCCCGCGTGCCCTGGGAGCACGACAAGGACCTCCCGCTCGTCCTCCTGACCGGACGCCACGGCATGGGCCGCACCGCCGTCCTGCGCGCCCTGGAGCGGCACTACACGGGGCGGCTGCCGCTCGCCCTCGTCGACACCGCGGCCTGCGCGCTCGTCGTCGAGCTCCTGGAGGAGCTGGTGTGCTCCCTGGCGCCCGGCCTCGGCAGGCGCTTCCCGCTGCTCCTGCCGGGCCTGATCTCCGTGTTCGCGAGCCACGGCGGCACCCCGGACGGGCGGACCCGGGCCACCACCCGCATCGCCCGCCTCCTGATCGCCTGCCACCTGGAGTCCGGCACCGAGGCGAACGTCGCCCAGCGGTGGGCCGGCCGGCTGCGCGCCCGCCTGGACGACGCGCCCGGCGCGGGGACCGGCGGCGCCGGGTCCCGGTCCGGCGCGCACGCCGTCACGCAGGCGGCGCTCGCCGAGTACTTCGAGCGGTACACCCGCTCGCGCGCCGCCGCACCGCTGCGCCAGTGGTACCAGGAGCGGTACGCCGAGTCCGAGTCCGCCGCGGGCACGGCGGCGGACGGCCAGGACGGACTCGTACGCCTCGCCGACTGGTTCCGCCGCGGCGGCGACTACCGGCACGCGGCCGAACAGACCCTCGTGCACGCCTTCCTGGAGGACATCGCCACCGCCCGCAGCAAGTGGCAGCGCCTGAACCGCGACCCGCGCCCGCTGGCCCTGCTCGACAACACCCACTCCCCCGCCGGCGCCCGCCTGGTCGACCTGATCCTCGAATACCGCGCCCGTGCCGCCCACCACGACCCGCTGGTCGTCGTCGCCACGCGGCTCGGCGACGCGCCGCCGGAGGCCACCGAGGCCGCGCACCGCGAACTGCCGGACCTGGTGACCTCCACGCGCTGGCGGCGCACCGGCCACGCCCCGTCGGCGGGACTGCTCGTCGTACCGCTCACTCCGCTCAGCAGGGACGACATCCTGCTGATGCTGGACGCCGCGTCCGCGCCGCTGCACCCGTATCTGGCGTCCGCGCTGCACACCCTCACCGGCGGGCACCCGCTGGCGAGCGGCGTGCTGTGCGACGCCGTCCTGGAGCACACCCGCGCCACCGCGTCCCGCGGCGCGGCCCCGCGCCCGCCGGAAGGACCGCTCGGCCCGCGCAACCTCCTCGAACTGACCACCCCCGACGGGCCCTCGGTGACCCAGGCGATCCTGGAGCGGCTGCTCCCCTCGCCGCAGCAGCGGTCCCGCCTGGTGCCGCTGTCCCTGGCCCGCGACAGCACGGCCGCACAGGCCCTGGCCGCCCATCTGCGCCTCGAGGGCCCCGAGCAGCTGCCCGCGAACGCGGCGGCCGACTATCTGGAGGCCGAGCACTGGCAGCACGACACCCCGCAGGACCGCCCGCTGGCCGCCGACCCGCTGCTGCACACGCTCCTGGTGCACGAGGCGCGCCGCACCTCGCACGGCGCCGACTCGCGCCGCGGCTGGCAGGAGATCCACGGCTTCCTGCGCCGCCACCACACCACGCGCGGCGAGGACAGCGAGGCCGACGCGCTGCGCCACACGCTGGCGGCCGGGGACGCCAAGACGGTGGTGGCCGCGCTGTCCGAGGAGTTCCAGTCGGAGCAGGACCGGCAGAGCGCGCTGCGCTGGCTGAACTGCCTGAGCTACGCGGCGACGGCACCGGCCCCGCCGTCGGCGGACTGGGACGACGAGCGGGCCGCGATGGCCGCGGGCGCCCACGACGACCGCTATCACGACATAGACGAGATCGACCGCTGCATCAACAGGCTGCTGCACGGCCTGTGGTACCTCTCCGACGCGCTGGCCGAGCCGGAGGCCGACCTCTGCGACGACATCGGCGCCGAGCTGGCCTTCCTGTCGCTGCGGCACCAGACGTGGCGGGCGGTGCTGAGCCAGGCCGCCCGCACCTGGCCGGCCGCCGTCCGTGACAAGCGCCCCCTCCCGCTGCCCGAACTGTGAGGAAGCATGTTCCTGAGCCGTCGCAACGGGTTCGGTCCCCTCGACAAGGCCATCGCCGTCCTGGTGCCGCTGGTCCTGATCGCCGTGGGCGTGATCGTGTACCTGGCGACCCGCCCCGAGGACTGCGCGGGGGGCCTCGCCAAGCGTGACGGCCAGTGTGTGGGCGTCACGGATTCGGCGTTCGACGCGAACGACGACATCAAGGGGCTGATCCGGGCCGTCGCGGATGAGAACACCCGGGTGGAGAAGGCCTGGGAGTCGCCGAAGAAGGGCCAGACCCGGATACCGTACGGCCGGATCGCGCTGATGATGCCGTTCACCTCGGACGATTCGAGCGCCATGACCGCGCCGATGATCCGCCGCGCCCTCGCCGGGGCGCACGCAGCGCAGTTGCGGGCCAACAGCGGCGGCGGGCCGCACTATCAGCTCTTGATGGCGCCCGACGGCAAGGACCTCGACAAGTGGCAGCCGGTGGTCGACGACCTGGAGGACCTGACGGACGACCGGGAGTCGCCGCTCGTCGGTGTGATGGGCCTGCCGAGCAGCACCCCCGAGACCCGGGACGCGATGCGGGCGCTGAGCGACCGCCGGATCGCGACCGTCGGTCCGGTCATCACCTCCGCCGACATGAACGCCCCCTATTTCTTCAAGACCTCACCGAACAACGACCTCCTCGCGGACGCACTCGGTCAGTACCTGAAGAAGAATCGGGGCGAGGGCAAAGGCTTCCTCGTCTTCGACAGCCGCCCCGACGATGTGTACTCGCGCAATCTGCAGAAGCTGATCGAGAAGAAATTCGGCGCGACGTACGGGCTGCGCAAGCGCTCGGCGTCGTTCCTCGGCTCGACGGGCCCGGACGCCGGTATCCCGCAGCGATTCCAGTCCGCCGCGCAGAAGATCTGCGTGACCGATTCGGACACGGTGTTCTTCGCGGGCCGCGACCAGGATCTCCCGGCACTCGTGAAACGCCTGTCACAGGAGCCTTCTTGTGACCGCAGCAGTCCCGTGCGCATCCTGAAAGTGGGAATCGGTCTCGACCCGACGCTCACCACCCCCGAACTCACGCAGATGCTGCGCGACACGAAGACCACGATGGTGGCGGCGGCGTCCGTGACGAGCGAGTGGTGGCAGAAGAAGAGCACCGCACCCGATGGTCTCGGCGGCTTCCTTTCGGTCTTCAACAAACTCAAGGAGCCCTACGGCCTCGGCGGGAAGTCCCTCGACGACGGCTACGCGATCATGTACCACGACGCGTTCATGCTCCTGGCCAACGCCTTCGACCGCTCGTACTCGGAGGCGAACGAGCCCACCGGCGACTCCACCAGGACTCCGGACCCGGCGCGCACGCCGACCAAGGACGACGTCTACAACACGCTGATCGACGCGAGTATCGTCGACACCGGCGACTCCACACGCTGCATCGGCTGTCTCCAGGGCGCCGCGGGCACGTACGGCTTCGAGAAGTCCTCCGACACCGACGACACCGATCAGTGGCCGGTATGCAAGCCCGTACCGGTGATCGAGTACCCGGCCGTGCGGGGCCGCAAGGCGCAGGACACCTTCCGAACGTTCGAGAAGACGTTCAAGCACCCGTGCCCGGACGATGTGACCCGCGGCGACTCCTGACCCGCCCCGACGATTGGCGACCCGCCCCACAGCGATTCCTGACCTGCCCCGCGGCGGCAATTCACCGCGTCCGACGCGCGGTGGCACGTGACAAGAACACGTGCCCAGCACATTTGGCCTGATCCCATGGCGCGATAGATGTTTACTCAACTTCCTGGTTGTCTAGACCCATTGACACTCCAGGAAGCGCTCTCCTACTGTCGCGGACGTCGATCGGACAACGCAAAACGTCGCCAAAAGCGCGTGGAGGGGTTCGTGAACAGCACTGAAGGTGCCCGCGATATCACCATGGCAGCGCCCCGGAACGGCGAAGGCCTCCCGGACGTGAGTCTCGATCAAGCACACTCGCCACAGAAAGTCATGGCGCACGGTGATCTCCTACGACGATTCGTCGCCGGCGAGGAGATCAAACCGGTCCACATGCGGATCGGCATCATGGGCGCCTGCAATATGCGTTGCAACTTCTGCAACTTCCATTCACCGAACGAGGAACAGTTCTACGACCTGTTCTCGTTCAAGGACTCCCTCACCACCGACAAGGCGATCACTCTCCTCAAGGAGTTCGCCGAGAACGACGGCCGCGCCGTGACCTTCTGCGGCAGCGGCGAGTGCACCATCCACCCGGGCTACGCCGACATCTGCCACGCCGGGCACGACAGCGGCCTGCACATCGGTCTGATCACCAACGGCTCCCGGCTCGGCCGCCCCAAGGTCGCCGACTGTGTCACCGCGACGCACACCTGGGTGCGCGTCGGCATGAACGCCGGCACCGAGGCGACGTTCAACGACATCACCCGCGACCGCGAGCAGACGTTCTCCAAGTTCATCGGGACGATCGGCAAGCTGCGCGACAACGCCGTCGCACCGGACTTCCGCATCGGCTTCAACTATGTGATCACGCTGCAGAACTACCGCGAGATCGTCGAGGCCGCCCGCATCGCCCACGAGTCCGGCGCGCACTATGTGCGCTTCGAGCCGGAGTTCTACAGCGCGATGGGGCACGAGACCATCGAGTCCGTCATGGCGGAGATCTCCGGTTCGCTCGTCGAGGCCGCCGCGATGTCCACGGACGCCTTCGAGGTGTCGGTGCCCAAGCTGGACCGCGGCCCCATGGACCAGGTGGAGGAGGTCGAGGGCGACTTCGAGCGCTGCCACTACAGCCGCTTCGTGACGGCCGTCGGCGCCGACGGGCACCTCTACCCGTGCCCGCAGGTCCACCTCAACAGCCGCTACCGCATCGGCGACGTGGTCGACCTCGGCTACCCCACGGTCCTCGACGGCGGCCCCCGCGCCGAGTGGGAAGCCACCAACCCCAACCGCACCGACCTGTGCAAATCCTGCTTCTACCGCCCCCAGAACGAGCTCCTCGAACTCCTCAAACGCGGCCAGATCAAACTCGACGAGGCCCTGGACGCGTATGCGATCGAGGTCCCCCAAACACTCCACGCAGACTTCGTCTAGCCGCTTTCGGGACACCGGACGCGAACTTCACCCAGGGCCCACCCGCCCCCCGACGCGACCTCCACCGGACCTCACCCAGACGCCTGACACGGGCTTCCCCCAAACCCCACCCGAACACCCGACACGGGGTTCCCCCAAACCCACCCGAACACCCGACACGGGCCTCGCCCAGACGCCACCCAGGCGCCTGGCGCGACCTTCACCGAGGGCCCACCCGGACCCCTGGCGCGGACCTCGCCCGGACGCCCGGCGCGGACTTCCCAGACCCCGCCCGCACGCCCGACGCGGGCTTCGTCCAGACCCCGCCCGGGCGCCTGGCACGTACTCCACTCGACCCGTCACCCATCCGCCCGCAAGTCACCCGACACCCGCCCTTCACTCACACGCCCGCCCTTCTCAACCCACCCCCGCCACCGCCTCTTTCCAGCCCGTCCGGCGTTTGAGGACGAGCCGCGAAGCGGCGATCAGCGGGGGTCCAGGGGGCGCAGCCCCCTGGTTACGGGAAGGGGCGGGCCTGGGGCGCCCCGCGAGAACCACACCCACCCGCACCCACAGGAGCGTTAGCCCCCGCATGCAGACCACCCACGTGCGCCGGCTGCTGAGAGCCGAACCGACGCTGCGCTTCACCCCCACCCTCTCCGACCCCACGGCCCACGCGACCTGGTCCCGCAGGCTCCGGGCGGTCGTGGACCGCCTAGCCCGCGTCGAGCACGCCCAGCTCGACATCACCGCCGTCGACACCCACGACGAGACGGGCCTGAGGCGCGAGCACCTGACCCTCAACTCGCCCGTACGGGGCGCCTTCCAGGCCACCCTCCTGGCCCCGGCGGACCGCACCGCGTCCTCCCCCGGCCCCGCCGTCCTGGTGTTCGGCGGCAAGAACGCCCGCCTGGAGCACCTCACAGGCGAGCGCCCACCGGACTTCCCCGACCGCAACATCGCCGAACACCTGGCTCGCGCCGGATTCGTCACGCTGACCTTCGAGCACGGCATCGGCGGCCTCGACGAGGAGCGCCGCGCAGGCCGCGAGGAGGGCGCCCTCCTCGCGCACGCCTTCGCGCTCACCGGCCGCTCCCTGCTCGGCGCGCTCGTCGGCGACACCCTGGGCGCCCTGGACGTCCTCACCGCGCACCCCCTGGTCGACGCCGACCGCGTCGGCCTGTTCGGGCACAGCCTGGGCGCGGCGGTCGCCCTGCACACCGCGCTGCTCACGCCGCGCCCGCTGCCGGTGTGCGCGGCCAGCCACCTCGGCAGCTACCCGGCGCTGTACGAACGCCTGTTGACGGGGTACGAGGGCGCAGCCCTGCCAGGCATCCTGGAGTACGCCGACCTCGGCGACCTCTACGCCGCGCTCGCCCCGGCCCCGCTGCACCTCCAGTACGGCACGGCCGACTCCTACCTGGAACCGGCCGACGCCCGCGCCGCCGCGGGCACGGTCCGGCGCGGCTACACGGCGGCCGACGCCGAGGACCGCCTCGACGTCCACGAGCTTCCCATGGGCCACGGCACCCACGTGCGGCACGCGGTCGACTTCTTCACGCGCACGTTGTCGGGTCCGGCCACCGCTCCCGGCGACATCCCCGCACAACGTGTCCACTTCGGCGTGGCCGAGCGCCGCGCGGTCCTCGACCGGGTCGACACCGCGCTCGCCTCCGGCCACCTCACGCAGGGCCCCGGCCTGGCCCGTTTCGAGGAGCTGTGCCGCTCCTGGACGGGGCGCGAGGGCGTCGCGGTCGCGTCCGGCGCGGCCGCCCTGGAGATCGCCCTGCGCATCGTCGGCGTGGCCGGGCGCACGGTGCTCGTACCGGTCAACACCTTCTTCGCGACGGCGGCGGCCGCGGTGCGCGCGGGTGCGCGCGTACGGTTCGTCGACATCGAGCTGGACGGCCTCGGCCTCGACCCGGACGCGCTGCGCGCCGCGCTCGACCGCCATCCGGACACGGCGGCGGTGCTGCCGGTGCACATCGGCGGCATCGTCTCGCCGACCCTGGACGACGTTCTCGCGCTGTGCGAGCGACGGGGCGTGGCCGTCGTGGAGGACGCGGCGCACGCGCTCGGCGCGACGCTCGGCGGCCGGTACGCGGGTGCCTTCGGCCGGTTCGGCGCCTTCTCGTTCTTCCCCACGAAGGTCGCGGTGAGCGGTGAGGGCGGCCTGGTGACCTGTGCGAACGCCGAGGACGCGGAGCAGGTGCGGCGCTGGCGCGACCACGGCAAGAGCGCGCAGGGCTCCACGCTGCACGACCGGCCCGGCGGCAACTGGCGGCTGAGCGAACTGCACGCCGCCGTCGGCACGGTCGACCTGGAGCGCTTCGACGACACGCTGGCGGCGCGCCGCGATCTCGCCTTCGGCTACGACGAGTTGCTGGCCGACGTGCCCGGCGTCCGCGCCCACACCGTGCCCGCGGCGGCGCACAGCAACTACTACAAGTACCTCGCCTACCTGGACGCACCCGTGGATCGGGCCCTGCTGAAGAAGCGCCTGCGCGAACGGCATGGCGTGTCGCTCGCGGGCGAGGTGTACGACCATCTGCTGTGCGACCAGCCGTACTTCGCGGCGGCTGGGGAATCGGGGGCGGTGGCGGTCGCCTCGGCGGCGGGCGCCGAGGCCTCGGGGACGGTGGCAGTCGGTTCTGCGGCGGCGGTGGCCGCCTCGGGGACGGCGGCAGCGGGCTCGGGGACGGCGGCAGCGGGCTCGGGGACGGGGACGGTGGTGGAAGCGTCCGAGGCGGCGGCCGGAGCCTCCGGGACGGCGATCGGAGCCTCCGGGGTGGCGACGGACGGTCCCTTCGAGCAGGCCCGGTGGTTCGCCCGCCACCACATCGCGCTTCCGCTCTATCCAACGCTCACCCGGGCCGAGCAGTTCCGGGTGGTCGAGGCCTTGCGCGGCGAGTTGTCGTGACGGGGCCGGACGACGAGGCTCCGGTCCTCTCCGCGTACCGCAGGGGCGGCTGGCAGCCGTCCCTCGACACGGCCCCGCTGCCCGGCGCGACGCGCGCCCGCCTCGCCCTCGTCCCGCACATCGTCGCCCACTCCGACCGCCGCTGGTGGGACGGCGTCCGCGCGGACCTGCCCCCGCTGTCCGGCCGACGCGAACTCGTCCTGTCCGCTCTGGAGTTGTTCCGGCATGGCACGGTCACCGTCGGGGGCGTCGGGCCGCAGAGCGCGGACGACTTCCGGGCGGCCCTGTGGGAGAGCGCGGGACTGCCGGGGCCGCTGGTCGAGCGGTGGGGGGCGATGCTGTACGAGGGGGCCGCGCGCCGCGAGGTCGTCGCGCCGGACGACGCGCTCGCCCTGGTGGCGCTGCCCGGCAACACCTTCACCTGCCTGGACTCCGTCCTGGAGCAGGTCGAGCGGTCCGCGTGCGTCTGGGTGCGCCCGAGCCGCCGCGAACCGCTGTCCGCGGCCCGGCTGCTCGCGGCGCTCCTCGCCGTCGGCTGGCCACCGCGGCGCCTCGGCCTGTACCCCACCGAGCAGCACACCCTGCACGGCCTGCTGAAGCTCACCGACCGGCACATCGTGTACGGCGGCGCGGGTCTCGCCGCGTCGGTGCGGGACTCTCCGACGCTGACGCTGCACGGGCCCGGCCGGGGCTGTGCACTCGTGTCACCGGGCACGGCCGCCGGTCCCGCCGACTCCCTTGACGCTGTTGACGCTGTTGACGCTGTTGACGCTGTTGACGACATGGTTGCCTGGCTGCTGCCGCTCATCGCCGCGGACTCGGGCCGGTTCTGCAGCAACGTACGCACTGTCGTGTGCGTGGACCACGACCCGGAACCCCTGGCCAAGGCCCTCGCCTCCGCGCTCGACGCCCTCCACCCGGGTCCCGCCCCCGACCCGGCCGACCCCCGCTGGCCGCTGACCGCCTTCCGCGACCCCGGTGAGGCCGACCGCGCCGCCGCGTCCGTACGCGAGCGCCTGCGCCCGGGCGACCACCTGCTCACCCGCGAGCCGACGGTGACCACGAGCCCCGGTGTCGGCACCGGTACCGGCGGCGACGTCTACGTACGCCCCCAACTGGCCCTGCTCCAGGTCGACGCGGCCGCACCGTCCCATCCGCTCATCGGCCACGAGGTCCCCTTCCCGTTCGCCGCCGTGCTCGGCGCCACCGCCGGGGCCGCGCGTGCCCTCGCCGACGAAGCCCTGTTCGTGTACCGACCGCCGGCGACACCAGGAGGAGTCCCATGACGACCGCGGCACGCCAGGAACACGCCCCGCAGGTCAGCTTCGACACCCTGTACGACACGTTGCGCGAGCGCGTGCCCGCGCTGGCCGTGGACCTCGACGTGTGGACGCGGCGCATGATGCGCTGGCACTTCCACCCCGACACGGGCTCCCCGTTCTGGATCGGGCGGCGGGACCGGCTCGGCTTCGACCCGCTCAAGGATGTCGACGGTTTCGCGGCGCTGGAGCTGTTCGGGCTCTTCGACAAGGGCGAGCTGCGCGCGGCGAGCGCCCTGGACCTGCGTCCGCGCGGGTATCGCGACCGGCCGTTCCGGGTCTTCGAGACGGGCGGCACCACCGGCGCGCCCTGCCGGATCGTGAACGTCACGCGCCTCGCGTACGACGTGGAGGTCTACCGGACCGTCCTGGAGGCGCGCGGTGTCGCGGGCGGCGGCATCCTCGCGATGACGCCGAGCGGCCCGCACGCGTACGGGCACTTCGTGGAGGGCCTGGCGGACAGCTGGCAGGGCGCCGTGTACGCGATCGACTTCGACCCGCGCTGGGTGAAGGCGTCGCTGCGTGCGGGCGGCGAGGCGGACTCCTACACCTCGCACCTGGTGGAGCAGACCCTGACCCTGCTGACCGCCGAGCGGCCCACCCTCCTTTTCACCACGTCCCGGCTGCTCCTCGAACTGGCCATGCGGCTGCCGCGCCCCCTGCACACGTACGGCATCCGCGCCGTGTGCACCGGCGGTACGACGTGCAGCGCCGCCGAGGCCGCGTTCCTGCGCCAGGAACACCTGGACGGCGTGCAGTGGATCGACACGTACGGCAACACGCTGGCGGGCCACGCCCTGCAGGCCGACACGGTGCCGGGCGCGCCCGAACTGCCCGGCGGCACCGGGCACTCGTACCACCTGCCGCCGCCCTTCGCGGTCCTCAAGGTCGTCGATCCCGCCGACCCCTGGCGCGAGGTGCCCGTGGGCGAGCGCGGGCGGGTGCGGGTCACCACACTCCTGGAGGACCTGTTCCTGCCGAACCTCCTCGAACGCGACAGCGCGATCAGGACGGGCCCACATCCGTGGTTCCCCTGGGAGGGCGTGGCGGCGGTGCAGGCGTTCGACGACGGCCTGACACCACCCGGGGAGGCGGTCGAGGGCGTCTACTGATCGGCACTCCCCCTTGATTCCCCTCCATTGACTTCCCCTCGCCCTCCCTTGACGCCCCATCAACCATTGATGCCTCCACCACACATGGACAGCCCGTCCATCTCTTGACGGCATCGACATGTATGGACAGCTCAGTCATCTGCTGCATCTGCTGACGACTTAAGCACTGGCGACCTGACGACGACCCCCTGACGTAAGGACTCCTCGTGAAGCTCTCGTCGAACGGCGTGCCCATACCCTTCTCCCCCGAGTTGTTCGGCCCGCTGCGCGCCACCGACCCCGATCGGATGCCGGACCCCGCCGCCCTGCGCGAGCGGCTGCACGCGGACGGATATCTGTATCTGCCGGACTTCCTCGACCGTGAGCAGGTGCTGCGGTTGCGCGCCAGGTACTTCTCCCAGTTGCCCCCGGGCTATCTCGCGCCGGGCACCAGCGCCCGCGACGGCGTGTTCTCCGGGCGGGTGCCCGACGGGCTGCCCGAGCACGGTGTGGCGGGGCATCCCGCGCACGCGTTCGTCCGCTCGGAGACCTTCGACCGCTTCCTCGACGACCCCCGGCTGCGCAAGCTGGCGGCCGATCTGCTCGACGGCGACGCCCGGATGCTGCCGCGCCGCATCCTGCGCCATTTCCACCGCGGCGTACGCCGGGCCTCACGGGCCCATGTCGACTTCGACTACATGGACGAGGGTTCGCCGCAGGTCGTCACGACCTGGATCCCGGTCGGCGACTGCCCGCCGCAGTCAGGTGCCCTTGTCTACCTGGAGGGGTCGCACGCGCTGCCGCCCGAGGCGTACGAGTCGCTGCGGGACACCACGGACCGGCCGGGCGACCGCCGTCAGATCTGTCACGACCTGGAGTTCACCGCGCGCAGCCTGGGCCGCCGCTGGCTGTGGACGGACTTCGCGGCGGGCGACGTCATGGTGCATGTGCCGCACATCATCCACGCCTCGCTGGACGCGACGACGGACGCGATGCGGCTGTCCATCGACACGCGTTTCATCCGTCAGTCGGACACGCCGGACCCGCGGTGGACACGGGCCTGGTCGGCGGACGACGGCGCCTGAGTCCCGGCTCGGCCGCCGCCCGTGCCGTCGACGGGCAGCGGCAGCCGGACGGGGCCGCCCGAGGCCGCGTCGGAGCGTTCCGCGGCCACGAGGACCTCGTCGACCAGACGGGCCTGCGCGAAGGGGCACACCGGTGGCCGCCCGGCCGCGACGGCGGCGACGAAGTCGGCGACGAGCGGCTGATGGGGGTTCGGGGCGGGCGGCAGGGTGAGCTGCCGCTCTCCCTCGGTGCCGTGGCGGTACAGGCGGCCCGAGTCGAGCGGGTCGAGGGTGAGTGTCCGCCCGCCCCCGCTCACCTCGAAGCGGTCCTCGGGCGGCTCCCCGCTCCACTCCGCGCGCACCCGTGCCCGCGTCCCCGAGGCCCACCGCAGCTCCACATCGGCCAGCCGCTCGGCGCCCTCCGGGAACCGGCGGCCGAGGCGGGCCCGCACCTCTTCAGGGCGCCCGAACAGCAGGTGGAGCAGGTCGAGCCGGTGGCTTCCTGCGTCGGCGAGCACCCCGCCGCCGGACAGGGCCGGGTCGGTCCGCCACCGCATCGGATGCCCGGGCCCGGGGTCGAACGCGCACCGGAACCGCACCTCCACCCGCTCCGGCGTCCACCCGCGCAGCTCCTCGCGCAGACGGCGCACGGCGGGGGCGAGCCTGCGGTAGTACGCGACCCCCGCACACGGCAGGCCGTCGGCACCGAGGCTCGCGTACACACCACCGTCACCACCGGCTCCCGGCCGTGGGCCACCGTCGACACCAGCCCCCGATCGCAAGCCACCGTCGACACCGGCCCCGGCACCCGGCCACAACCCTCCGGCCAACGGCTTCTCGACGAGTACAGGGAGACCCGCCCTCAACACCAGCCCGGCCAGCGGTACATGGTGGACAACAAGAGTGGCGACGTACACGGCGTCCACATCCTGGATCAACATGTCCACATCGTCGACGCCGACGGGCACCCCATGGCGGGCGGCGACGCGGGCCGCCCGCTCGCCGTCGCGGCCCCAGAGGCGCACCGGCTCCTCCCCGAGCGCCCGCAGCGCGGGCAGCACCCTCCGTTCCACGACGTCGCCGTACCCGGCGATCCCCCACCTCACCGGGCCCGCCCCCGTGCGCGGTTCACGGCACGATCGCCACCTTCAGCGTCTCGGGCGGCGGCCCGTCGAAGGGGGCGCGGTCCGCGTCCGGGTACAGGGACCTGCTGGCGGACAACTGCTCCATGGCCTTGGGGAGTTCATCGAGGGCGTACGTATGGGTGTGCAGGTCGGGCAGGCGCAGCGTCTCGTGGCCGTGGCGCAGGAGGCGTTCGGCGACGGCGAGGGCGTCGGCGCGTGCGGTGTCGACGGGTTCGGCGGAGCTGTGCACGCGCAGGCCCTTGCGTTCCCAGGTCACGAGGTCGACGGTGACGTGCGTGTCCACGTGGTGCGTGCCGAGCATGACGACCAGGCCGTTCTGCCGGACGAGGCCGACGCAGGCGTTGAGAGTGGTGGGGGTGCCGACGGCGTCGATGGCGACGTCGAACTCCTCCCCTCGCGCGGCGAAGCCCTCGCCAAGGGCCGCCAGCTGGGCGGAGCTGCCGTCGACCCGGTGCACCGCGTCGGCACCCGCGTTCCGGGACCGCTCCAGGCGCCAGTCGTCGAGGTCGGCGACGGCGACATGGGCCGCGCCTCGCCGCACGGCCATGCGCAGCGCCATCTGACCGACCGGCCCCTGGCCGAGGACGGCGACCCGGTCGCCGAGCCGGATGCCCCGGGTGGCGTGCACGGCCAGCGGCAGGAGCTGGAGGATGGAGCCCTGCTCGAAGGGGATGCCGTCGGGGAGCGCGCCGACGGCTATCTCGCGCGCGAGGGCGTACTCGGCGTACCCGCTCGTCAGCGGCGTACGTACGAAGACGCGCTGCCCGACGGTGACGCGCGTGACGCCGGGGCCGGCCGCCTCGACGACTCCGGCGATCTCGTGGCCGTAACAGCCGGTCGCACAGTGCTCTCTGAGGCCGTAGTAGTGGTAGTAAGCGAGGTCGCTGCGGTTGCAGACGCTGCACGAGCGGACCCGTACCAGGACCTGGCCGGGTCCGGGCTCGGGCACGGGGGCGTCGGTGACCAGCCTGATGTCGCGCCTGCCGACGAGTTCGTACCGCCGCACGGTGTGCCTCCTTCGCCCGTGGCCCTGGCCGGGCCGTGCCGCCTTCGCGGGAACGGCAGTTCGGGCCGTCCCGCTCCCGGGAATTCCACCGCGCGGACCCGCGTCGTACAAGGTGGCCTCCGGCGGCCGACGGGGCGGCCTGGCCTGATCGGTCCACGCCCGCACCCCATGCGGCCCGCCCGTCCCTGCACCCTCAAAACGCCTCTCCCATCTGCCGGTTCACCTTCCGTTTCCTGCGGGTTCGCACTCCTTGACAGCTCCAATTGGCCTGAGCCAACATCCGATTGGCCTGTACCAAGTCGCCCGGCGACCCGACCATCGCCATCGGCGCACTCTCACCCACCGGCCGGCCGCCGCCCGGTCAGCCATCCGCCCACCGGAGGTCCCGGCATGGTTTCGAGCAGTCACCCGAAGCTGGAGCAGCTCGCCAACTCCGTCCTTCAGCCGGGATTCGTGGGCACCACCGAGGCCCCGGACTGGCTGCGTCGCCGGATCGCCGACGGGCTCGGCGCCGTGGTGCTGTTCGGCCGCAACATCGTCGATCCCGCGCAGGTCGCCGCGCTCACCACATCGTTGCGCGCCGAGAACCCCGACCTGATCGTCGCCATCGACGAGGAGGCGGGCGACGTCACGCGCATGGAGGCGTGGACGGGCGCCTCGCGTCCGGGCAACCTCGCTCTCGGTGCCGTCGACGACGTCGACCTCACCGAGAGCGTCGCCCACGACATCGGCCGGGAACTCCACACGGCGGGTGTCTCGTTGAACTACGCACCGAGTGCCGACGTGAACTCCAATCCGCTCAACCCCGTCATCGGCGTCCGTTCCTTCGGCGCCCGCACCGACGTCGTCTCCCGCCACACCGCCGCCTGGATCCGCGGTCTGCAGGCGGCCGGCGTCGCCGCGTGCGCCAAGCACTTCCCGGGCCACGGCGACACCTCCGTCGACCCGCACTTCGGCCTGCCGCAGGTCCGGGGCACCGCCGCGGAGATCGCCCGCACGGCGCTGCCGCCCTTCATCGCCGCGACCGAGGCGGGCGTCCGGGCCATCATGACGGCCCACCTGGTGGTGCCCGCCTACGACCCCGGCCTGCCCGCGACGCTCAGCCCCCGCATCCTGAACGATCTGCTGCGCGGCGAGCTCGGCTTCGACGGCATGGTGGTCACGGACGGCATCGAGATGGGCGCGGTCACCGACCGGTACGGCATCGACGGGGCGACCGTCCGGGCTCTCGCGGGTGGCGTGGACGCGGTGTGCGTGGGCGGCGACAGCGCCGAGCAGTCCACGGTCGAGCTGCTCGCCGGGGCGCTCGTCAAGGCCGTGCTCGACGGGCGCCTCCCCGAGGAGCGGCTCACGGAGGCGAGCGGGCGGGTACGCGCGTTCGCCGCCTGGTCGGGCGAGCGATCACGGGCGGTGGCCCGGGCGGGCGACCGCTCGGACATCGGGCTCGTCGCGGCACGCCGCGCGGTTCGGGTGCGCCGGCGCGCCGACGCGTCGGAGTCTCTTCTTCCGCTTTCTGCGGCGCCGCATGTCGTGGAGCTGTCGCCGGTGATGAACCCGGCCGTCGACGGCGGCACCCCCTGGGGCGTCGCCGACCCACTGCGCGACCTGCGTCCCGACACCACGTCCGTGCGCCTCACCCAGTCCGAGCTCGACGGCCACGACGGCACGGACGAGGTCCTGGACCGCGCGGCCCTCGCACCCGCGGACGGGCGCGCCCTGGTGGTCGTCGTGCGCGACGCGGCCCGCCACCGGTGGATGGCGGACACCCTGGCCCGGCTGCTGCGCACTCGCCCGGACGCGCTGGTCGTGGAGATGGGCGTGCCGACGGGTGCCGCGCTCGGAGCCGTCCACATGATCACTCATGGCGCGACCCGGGCGTCGGGCATCGCGGTCGCCGAGATGCTCGCGGGCAGTGCCTGACAATACGGCCCTCACGGCAGGTTCCACGTAAATTCGCACACCCCACCAATCTCGCCCGGAGCGGTTCTGAAACCTGCCCGGAGAACTTCCGCGATAAGATTCCGTCAAGAGAAATGCAGGCCTTATTCAGGGGCGTCCCGGCGACCGGACAACTCTTTACGGGTCCTTAACGCGCAAGGTCGATAAGGCCGTGAATCGGGTACGTATTAGGAACGCGTTAGAAATTCCGACCTCGCCTCCGTGAGCCACGCACCGGCCAGACCCCGTGGCACGGTCCTCGAAAGAGGGCATTGCCCCCTTCGCCCCACGACGTCAGCCGCGGTTTCCCCCTTGTGGGGCCTGCGTCGTACAAGGAGTCAACCTCCCCGCGCGGCGTCGCGTCCCCATCCTGGCCCTCCGGCCAACCAGCCCCCGTGGCCCCCCAGTTACCGGGCCCGGAGAGCCGGAAGCGGCCCCTGGATATTCATCTCCACGCTGCTATGTTCTGGTTCAACATTGAGGGCCCCGAGAGGAAGTTGACGGCGAACCGGTCGCCGTGCGCACATTCTCTCGGTCGTGAGCCGGCAACTGCCCGGTTGATATCAACCGCATGCTCTTCTGCACCCTCGCGCCAAAACCCCGCCGGTCCGGCCCGGACGCAACCACACCCGCAAGGGCGGGGTTTTCCGCAGACCTAAGGAGATAGATTCATCGTGTCGGAGCAACTCGTCAGCCTGGCGCCCGAAACCATTAGCGACCCGACGAAATACGCGGATCTGCGCGAGAAGGGCCCGCTCGTCCATGTCTCCCTGCCCGGCCTGGAGACCCCGGTCTGGCTGGTCACGGGTTATGAGGACGCCAAGGACGCCCTGACCGACTCGCGTTTTGTGCGTGACGCCACCAAGCTGGCCGGCCAGGAGGGCCCCAGCATCGCGGACCAGATGATCGCGGCCTACGGCCTGCCCGCCGAGTACGCGCAGTACCTGGGCATCCTCGTGCTGTCCGACGGCGACGAGCACGCGCGGGTCCGCAACCTGCTCGTCCGCTCCTTCACGGCCCGCCGCGTCAACGCGCTGCGCCCCCAGCTGGAGCAGGTCACCGAGGCCATTTTCGAAGGACTCAAGGCCAAGGGCGAGGCCGACCTCGTCAGCGAGCTGGGCTACGCCATCGCCGCCACGGCGATCTGTGAGCTGATGGGCGTGGAGGCGGAGGACCAGCCGACCGTCCAGGGCTTCATCCAGGGCTATGCCTCCGGCGACCCGGAGCACTTCATCCCCGCCATCCAGGGCATCGTCGAGTACTGCAAGGCGCTGATCGAGAAGCGCCGCGCGGAGCCCGGCGAGGACCTGGTCTCCGGCCTGCTGCAGGACGAGGGTGACGACAAGCTCACCGAGACCGAGATCATCGCGGTCTTCCTGCTTTTGATCAACACGGGTATCGCGCCGCCCGCGCACTTCCTGAGCGAGGCCGTCCTTGCGCTGTTCGACCACCCGGAGGAGCTGGCCAAGCTGCGCGCGCAGCCGGAGCTGCTCGCCACCACGGCCGTCCCGGAGCTGCTGCGCTTCGCCAGCGCCGTGCCCATGGGCGCGCCGCTGTACGCGACCGAGGACCTGGAGTTCAAGGGCTGCCCGATCAAGCAGGGCGAGGTCGTCAACGCCTCGCTGCTCGGCGCCAACCACGACCCGGCCGAGTACACCGAGCCCACCAAGCTCGACATCTCCCGCAAGCTCGGCACCGGCGTGGGCCACATCGCCCTCGGTCACGGCCCGCACTACTGCATCGGCGCCTCCCTGGCGAAGCTGGAGACGGAGATCGTCCTCAACCAGCTCCTGCTCAAGCACGAGGGCCTGCGGCTCGCGGTGGACCGCAAGGACCTCCAGTACGCGCCGGTTCCGGGTGAGGGCATGCACCTCACCAGCCTGCCGGTGAAGTTCTGAGAGCTGAGGCACGTCTGACGGCGGCCGGCCGTCGAGCGTTCCGACACCTCCCCGGTGGAGGGTTCCTGGCGAGCCCTCCACCGGGGTTTTCGCTTGCCCCCTCCGCCAAGCGGGCCCGGAAACGCGAACATCCCCTGCGGGAGAACCCGCAGGGGATGTCGTCTGTGTCCGAGGGGGGACTTGAACCCCCACGCCCGATAAAGGGCACTAGCACCTCAAGCTAGCGCGTCTGCCATTCCGCCACCCGGACTAGGTGTCTGTCGCTCCGGGGTGTTTCCCTCGGCGACGAAGACAACAATACCAAGGTTTCGGAGTGCCTTTCACCTGCGTATCCGTGACGTCCGCCGGGTTGCCGCGCGGCGCGTGGCACGGTGTGCGAGCGCGCCTAAGGTTTCACCATGAGTGACGGTTTGCTTACCGGTTCTCCGGGTGAGGGGCGGGTCCGGCGGCCCCGGGTCCTTTCGCCGCTGCGCGAGCATCTGCGGGACACGATGTGGTTCGCGCCCACGGTGGGGCTGATCGGCTCCCTGCTGCTGTGGTGGGCGGCCTCGGAGGTGGACGCGGAGCTGGTGCGGCTCCTCCAGGACGACGAGGAGTACGACACCCTGAAGGACCTGAACCAGCTCGCCGAGGACGCCAAGGCGGTCATCAGCACCATCAGCTCGGCGATGATGACGTTCATCGGTGTCGTCTTCAGCATCTCGCTGGTGGCGGTGCAGATGGCCAGCGGCCAGTTCAGTCCGCGGGTGGTGCGGCTCTACGTCCGCTCCCGGATCACGAAGATCACGCTGACGGTCTTCCTCGCGACGTTCCTGTTCTCCCTGATGACGCTGACGTCCTTCGACAGCGAGCAGGATCCGCGCCTGCTGACGAACGTGCCGCTGATCGAGGGCCTGCTCGCGGTCCTCATGGTGCTCCTGAGCCTGCTCCTGTTCGTCGCGTACGTGAACGGCACGCTGCGCATGATGCGCGTCGGCTTCGTGATCGACCGGATCGCACGGGAGGCGTTCCGGGTCGCCGTGCGGCATCCGACCGAGGGGGAACTCGACGACGACCGTCTCGGGCCCGAGACGGCCCGGATCACCCATGACGGCCGGGCCGGGGTGCTGCGGGACGTGCACATCGCGCGGGTGGTGCGGGCCGCTCGGCGGCAGGGGGTCGTGCTGCGGCTGCTGCCGCGCATCGGGGACTTCATGGTGCCGGGCACACCCGTGTTCGCGGTGTACGGCGGTCCCGCGCCCGGCCGCCGCGCGCTGCGCTACGCGGTGTCGGTCGGCGTGGAGCGGACCTTCCACCAGGACCTCGGCTTCGGGCTCCGGCAGCTGTCCGACATCGCGCTGCGGGCGCTGTCCCCGGCGGTGAACGACCCCACGACCGCCGTGCAGGCCCTGGACCGGATCGTGCAGTTCCTGGCGTCGGTCGCCCGCTACCCGCTGGGCGCGCTGCGCCACCGCGACCGGCGCGGGGCGGTGCGGCTCGTGCAGCCGGTGCCCGACTGGCAGGACCTGGTGGACCTCGGGCTCGCCGAGATCCGTGGCTGCGCGGCCGCGCATCCCCAGGTCACCCGGCGCATGCTGGCCGGGATCGACGATCTCCTCCTGCTCGCGCCCGAAGGCCGCAGGGCGCCGCTTCTGCGGCACCGGGCGCTCCTGGAACAGGCGGTGGAGCGCCAGGTGCCGGAGGCAGCGGACCGCGACTTCGCGCTGCTGCCGGACCGCCAGGGCATCGGCTAGCGACCGACACGCTCAGGCCGTGGGATGGGGGTACGGCACCACACCCCCGTACCCCCGCCCCACCCCCGGCTCAGGCCATCAGGTGGTAGCTGGGGAAGTTCCCCGGCGCCCGCTCCCCCGCCGCGCCCTGGGTGACGGCCCGCACCAGCAGTTCCCCGCCGACGAACGCGCCGCGCCAGGACGCGCCGAAGCCGCCGAACAGCTCGTCGCGGTCCCCGCGGGAGCGGGGTTTGCCCCGGCCGGTCTTGAACGCCCGGATCTGCGGCGCCAACCGGTCGTACGTCTCCGGGTCGTCGGTGGACAGCGTGGCGACCAGCGCGCCGTTGGAGGCGTTCATGGCGGCGAGCAGCTCCGCCTCGGTGTCGACGAGCACGATCGTGTCGACCGGGCCGAACGGCTCCGCGTGGTGCAGCGGAGACGACGGCGGCGGCGCGAGGAGCGTGACCAGCTGGACGTACGCGGAGGTGTCCTGGCCGGGCAGGAAGCGGTCGTTGTCGGGGGTTCCGCGGTACAGCGGCACGGCGCCGCGGTTGACGGCTTCCGCGACCTGATCGGTCAGCTCCTTGGCCTTGGCCGCGTTGATCAGTGGGCCGAAGTCCAGTTGCGGGAACGGGTCCTCGGGCCCGGCTACGGCGAGCGGGTGGCCGACGCGCACCGTCCGCACCGCGGGCAGATAGGCGGCGAGGAAGGAGTCGAACAGCTCGCGCTGGACGACGAAGCGGGGGTAGGCCGTGCAGCGCTGCTTGCCGTAGTCGAAGAGCTTGGGGATCACCGCGCCCAGCGCGTCCCAGTCGCTGTAGTTCCAGATGCCCCAGGTGTTCAGTCCCTCCTGTTCGAGGATGTGTCGTTTGCCGAGGTCGGCGACGGCCGTGGCGACCGCCGCGCCCGTGTCCCGGCCGCCGACGAAGGAGACGCAGCCGATCTCGGGGGCGCGCACGAGCGCTTCGGACAGCTCGCCGCCGCTGCCGCTGACGAGGGTGACGGGAATCCCTTCGCGGGCGGCGAGGGCGCACGCGAGGGTGAGACAGGAGACGCCGCCGTCGGTCGGGGTCTTGGCGATGACCGCGTTGCCTGCCAGTGCCTGTACCAGCATTGCGTGAACGAGCACGCTCATCGGATAGTTCCAGCTCGCGATGTTCGAGACGGGCCCGTCCAACGGAGCCCTGCCCTCGGCCATCGGCTCGATGCCCTCGACGTACCAGCGCACGCCGTCGATGGCCCGGTCCACGTCGGCCTGCGCGAGCCGCCAGGGCTTGCCGATCTCCCAGACGAGCAACAGGGCCAGGAGTTCCCGGTGTTCGGTGAGGCTGTCGAGGGTGGCGGCGACGCGGGCGCGGCGCTCGGGCAGCGGGACGTGGCGCCAGGCCCGGTGCTGGTCGAGCGAGGCGCGTACGGCTCGGCGTGCGGCGTCGGCGTCGAGTCGGGGCGGGCCCGCGATGGGGCTCGCGTCGACGGGGCTGGTGGCGGGCAGGGGGCGGCCGTCGGGGCGCCAGCCGCCGTGCCACAGGTTCAGCACGCGGTCGTCCCTGAAGGCCTCGGGGGCGACGGTGAGGCAGCGCTCCCAGGCCTGGGTCCAGGCCGTTCCGGCCTTGAGGACGCGCGGGGCGCGGGGGTCGTCGGGGACGGAGGGGGTGTCGAGGGTGGGTGCCATTGGGTTCTCTCCGCTCACGGTGCACAGTCGGGGCGGGGGGGCATGGCTGCGCGTACGGGACGGCGGTGGCCGCGGTCTTCGTACGTCGTTCGGGGACGGTAGTGGAGTCGCGGCCAGTCACCTATGAGTGACGTCACTTCCGGCCGGGTCGAGGTGTCAGCGCGACGCCGCCGCGAGTCGTTCCAGGACCAACTGGGCGGTCTCCGTAGGGGTGTTGCCGACCTGGACCCCGACGGCCTCCAGTGCGGTCTTCTTCGCGCGGGCGGTACCGGACGTACCGGAGACGATGGCACCCGCGTGCCCCATCGTCCGGCCCTCGGGCGCGGTGAACCCGGCGATGTAGGCGACGACGGGCTTGCTCACGGACTCCTTGATGTAGGCCGCCGCGCGCTCTTCCGCGTCGCCGCCGATCTCGCCGATGAGAACGATCAGTTCGGTGTCGGGGTCGGCCTCGAAGGCGGCGAGGCAGTCGATGTGGGTGGTGCCGACGACGGGGTCGCCGCCGATGCCGACGCAGGTGGAGAAGCCGGTGTCGCGCAGTTCGTACATGAGCTGGTAGGTGAGGGTTCCGGATTTGGAGACCAGGCCGACGCGGCCGGGCTTGGTGATGTCGGCGGGGATGATGCCGGCGTTGCTCTGGCCCGGTGAGATCAGGCCGGGGCAGTTGGGGCCGATGACGCGGGTGCCGTGCCGCTGGGCGTACGCGTGGAAGGCGACGGAGTCGTGGACGGGAATGCCCTCGGTGATGACGACGGCGAGGCCGATCCCTGCGTCCGCCGCCTCCATGACCGCGGCCTTGCTGAAGGCGGGCGGCACGAAGACGACGGTGACGTCCGCGCCGGTGGCGTCCATGCCGTCGCGCACGGAGCCGAAGACGGGCACCGCGCGGTCGTCGAAGTCGACGCTTCGCCCCGCCTTGCGCGGGTTGACGCCGCCGACCACGCCCGTGCCGGCCGCGAGCATGCGGCGGGTGTGCTTCATGCCCTCGCCCCCGGTCATGCCCTGGACGAGGACCTTGCTCTCCTTGGTCAGATAGATGGCCATGGCCGGCTCCTCAGGCTGCGTGGGCGAGTTCGGCGGCGCGGCGCGCGGCGCCGTCCATGGTGGTGGCCTGCTCGACCAGCGGGTGAGCGCGTGCGTCGAGGACGGCACGCCCCCGCGCGGCGTTGTTGCCGTCGAGCCGGACGACGAGGGGCTTGGTCAGGCGTACGGACTCCAGGGCCCGCACGATGCCGTCGGCGACCGCGTCGCAGGCGGTGATGCCGCCGAAGACGTTCACGAACACGGCGGTGACGGACGGGTCGGAGAGGATGACCGAGAGACCGTCGGCCATGATCTGCGCGGAGGCGCCGCCGCCGATGTCCAGGAAGTTGGCGGGCCGCGCGCCGCAGCCCGCGACGACGTCGAGGGTGGACATGACGAGGCCGGCGCCGTTGCCGATGACGCCGACCTCGCCGTCGAGCTTGACGTAGTTGAGGCCCTTGGTGGCCGCGGCCGCCTCCAGTTCGTCGGCCTCCTCATCGTGCGTCGGGCCGTGCGCGCCCCAACGGGTCTGCCGGAAGCGCGCGTTGTCGTCGAGGGTCACTTTTCCGTCAAGTGCGAGGATCTGCCCCTGCGCGGTGCGCACGAGCGGGTTCACCTCGACGAGCAGCGCGTCTTCCCTGATCAGCACGTTCCACAGGGCGGTCAGGGTGTCGGCGGCGGCTTCGGGCAGCCCGGCCGCGGCGGCGATCTCCGCGGCCTTCTCGCGGGGCACGCCCTCGAAGGGGTCGATCGCCGTCCGGAGCACGGCCTCGGGCCGGGTGGCGGCCACCTCCTCGATGTCCATGCCGCCCTCGGCGGAGGCGATCGCGAGGAATCGCCCCTGGGAGCGGTCGAGTGCGTACGAGACGTAGAACTCGCTGTCGATGTCGACGGGTTGGGCGAGCATCACCGTGCGGACCGTGTGGCCCTTGATGTCCATGCCCAGGATCTGCCGGGCGGTAAGCTCCGCGGCGGCCGGGTCGCGGGCGAACTTCACGCCGCCCGCCTTGCCCCTGCCTCCGGTCTTGACCTGCGCCTTCACGACGACGCGGCCGCCGAGGCGTTCGGCGCTCGCGCGGGCCCGCTTGGCCGAGTCGGCGACTTCGGCGCGCGGCACCAAGATGCCGTATTCCTCGAAGAGTTCCCTTGCCTGGTGCTCGTACAGGTCCATTGCCGGCTCCTGTCTGGAAAGTGCCGCACGCCCCCTGGACACCACCCACCGGATGCGGGATAACAAGCTTCATACAGTATTCGTCGACTGTATGCAATGTACTGTGAGGGCGCCCCGAGCGCGGACGAGCGCACTCCAACTCCCCTACGAAGGGACAGGACTTCGCCATGCCCGACGACAGCAGCGACAACAACACCCTCATCTCCGGTGGGCATCTGGTCGCCAAAGCACTCAAGGCGGAGGGCGTGGAGGTCATCTACACCCTCTGCGGCGGACACATCATCGACATCTACGACGGCTGCGTCGACGAGGGGATCGACGTCGTCGACGTACGCCATGAGCAGGTCGCCGCACACGCGGCCGACGGATACGCACGCATCACCGGCAAGCCCGGCTGCGCCGTGGTGACGGCGGGGCCGGGCACCACCGACGCCGTCACGGGCGTCGCGAACGCCTTCCGCGCGGAGTCCCCGATGCTGCTGATCGGCGGCCAAGGGGCCCACACCCAGCACAAGATGGGCTCACTGCAGGACCTGCCGCACGTCGACATGATGATGCCCATCACCAAGTTCGCCGCGACCGTGCCGGACACCGCGCGCGCGGCCGACATGGTGTCCATGGCGTTTCGCGAGTGCTACCACGGCGCTCCGGGGCCCTCCTTCCTGGAGATCCCCCGCGACGTGCTCGACGCCAAGGTCCCCGCCGACACAGCGCGCGTCCCGCGCGCGGGCCGCTATCGCGCCTCGACCCGCTCGGCCGGCGACCCCGAAGCGATCGAGAAGCTCGCCGACCTCCTCGTCCACGCCGAGAAGCCCGCCATCCTGCTCGGCAGCCAGGTGTGGACGACCCGGGGGACCGCGGCGGCCACCGAACTGGTCCGCACCCTGAACGTGCCCGCCTACATGAACGGGGCGGGACGCGGCACCCTGCCCCCCGGAGACCCGCACCACTTCCAGCTGTCGCGCCGCTACGCCTTCTCCAACGCCGACCTCATCGTCATCGTCGGCACGCCCTTCGACTTCCGCATGGGGTACGGCAAGCGGCTCTCCCCGGAGGCGACGGTCGTCCAGATCGACCTCGACTACCGCACCGTGGGCAAGAACCGCGACATCGACCTCGGCATCGTCGGCGACGCCGGGCTCGTCCTGAAGTCCGTCACGGAGGCGGCGTCCGGGCGCGTCAACGGGGGCGCGTCCCGGCGCAAGGAATGGCTCGACGAGCTGCGGGCCGCCGAGCAGACAGCCCTCGACAAGCGGCTGCCGAGCCTGAGGTCCGACGCCTCGCCGATCCATCCGTACCGCCTGGTGAGCGAGATCAACGACTTCCTCACCGAGGACTCGATCTACATCGGCGACGGCGGCGACATCGTCACCTTCTCCGGGCAGGTCGTCCAGCCCAAGGCCCCCGGGCACTGGATGGACCCCGGCCCGCTGGGCACGCTCGGCGTCGGCATCCCCTTCGTGCTCGCCGCCAAGCAGGCGCGGCCCGACAAGGAGGTGGTCGCGCTCTTCGGAGACGGCGCCTTCAGCCTCACCGGCTGGGACTTCGAGACGCTCGTGCGCTACAACCTGCCGTTCGTCGGCATCGTCGGCAACAACTCCTCCATGAACCAGATCCGTTACGGCCAGAAGGCCAAGTACGGCACGGAGCGCGAGCGGGTCGGCAACACCCTCGGAGACGTCCACTACGACAAGTTCGCCCAGATGCTCGGCGGTCACGGCGAAGAGGTCCGCGACCCCGCCGACATCGGCCCCGCGCTGCGCCGCGCCCGCGAGTCCGGCAAGCCCTCCCTGATCAACGTGTGGGTCGACCCGGACGCGTACGCCCCCGGAACCATGAACCAGACGATGTACAAGTGAGGTGACACGGACGTGACCAAGGCTCTCGAAGGAATCCGCGTCCTGGACATGACGCACGTCCAGTCCGGCCCCTCCGCCACCCAGCTGCTCGCCTGGCTCGGCGCGGATGTGGTGAAACTGGAGGCACCGACCGGCGACATCACGCGCAAGCAGCTGCGCGACCTGCCGGACGTGGACTCGCTCTACTTCACGATGCTCAACTGCAACAAGCGGAGCATCACCCTCAACACCAAGACCGAGCGCGGCAAGGAACTCCTCACGGAGCTGATCCGCCGCGCGGACGTGATGGTCGAGAACTTCGGCCCGGGCGCCGTCGACCGCATGGGCTTCACCTGGGAGCGCATCCAGGAGATCAACCCGCGTGTCGTCTACGCCTCGATCAAGGGCTTCGGAGACGGCCCCTACACCAACTTCAAGGCCTACGAAGTCGTCGCCCAGGCCATGGGCGGCTCCATGTCGACCACCGGCTTCGAGGACGGCCCGCCGCTGGCCACCGGCGCGCAGATCGGCGACTCCGGGACCGGCATCCACGCCGTCGCGGGCATTCTCGCCGCCCTCTTCCAGAGGGAGAACACCGGCCGCGGACAGCGCGTGAACGTCGCCATGCAGCACGCCGTCCTCAACCTGTGCCGCGTCAAGCTGCGCGACCAGCAGCGCCTCGCGCACGGGCCTCTCGCCGAGTACCCGAACGAGGACTTCGGGGACGAGGTGCCCCGCTCCGGGAACGCCTCCGGCGGCGGACAGCCCGGCTGGGCCGTCAAGTGCGCCCCGGGAGGGCCCAACGACTACGTGTACGTCATCGTGCAGCCCGTCGGATGGAGGCCCATCACGGAGCTCATCGGGCGCCCCGAACTCGCCGACGACCCCGAGTGGGCCACCCCCGAGGCGCGGCTGCCGCAGCTCACCAAGATGTTCCAGCTGATCGAGGAGTGGTCCTCGACGCTGCCCAAGTGGGAGGTCCTCGAGCGCCTCAACGCCCACAACATCCCGTGCGGCCCGATCCTGTCGACCAGGGAGATCATCGAGGACGCCTCGCTAGTCGCCAACGAGATGGTCGTCGAGGTCCCGCACCCCGAGCGCGGCGCGTTCACCACCGTCGGCTCGCCGCTCAAGCTCTCCGACTCCCCCGTGGACGTGGTCAGTTCGCCGCTGCTCGGCGAGCACAACGAAGAGGTCTTCATCGGCGAGCTCGGCCTCGGGGACGAGGAACTGCGCCTGCTCAAGTCGAACGGAGTGATCTGATTGCTGGCCGAAGACCGCAGGGAGCGGGTGCGCGCGCTCCTGGACTCCGTGCGCGCCAAGGGGCGTACGGCGCTCACGGCGCCGGAGGGCAAGGTCATCGCGGACGCGTACGGAATCGCGGTGCCCGGGGAGGAACTGGCGCGGGACGTCGACGAGGCGGTGGCGTGCGCGGCGCGCTTCGGGAGGCCCGTCGTCATGAAGATCGTGTCGCCGGACATCCTGCACAAGACCGACGCGGGCGGCGTGGTCGTGGGCGTGGAGGGTGCCGCGGACGTTCGGGAGACCTTCCATCGGATCGTCGCCAACGCGCGTGCGTACGCGCCCGCTGCGCGCGTGGACGGCGTTCAGGTGCAGGAGCTGCTGCCGTCGGGTCCCGGCGCCCAGGAGGTGATCGTCGGGGCGGTCACCGATCCGACGTTCGGGAAGGTCGTCGCGTTCGGTCTGGGCGGTGTCCTGGTGGAGGTCCTCAAGGACGTCACGTTCCGGCTCGCGCCCGTCGACGCCGACGAGGCCCGGTCGATGCTCGACTCCATCCGGGCGGCCGAGGTCCTGCGCGGTGTGCGGGGCGCGCCGGGCGTCGACCGCTGGGCGCTGGCCGAGCAGATACGCCGGGTGTCCGAGCTGGTCACCGACTTCCCCGAGATCGCGGAGGTCGACCTCAATCCGGTCGTCGCGACCCCCCAGGGCGCACTCGCCGCGGACATCCGCGTCATCCTCGCCACCGAGGCCCCCAAGGGGCGGCGCACGTACACGCGCGCGCAGATGCTGGCTTCGATGCGGCGCCTCATGCAGCCCCGCTCCGTCGCCGTCATCGGCGCCTCCAACGAGGCGGGCAAGATCGGCAATTCGGTGATGCGCAACCTCATCGACGGCGGCTTCACCGGGGAGATCCACCCGGTGAACCCCAAGGCCGATGACATTCTGGGCCGCAAGGCGTACAAGAGTGTCACGGACGTCCCTGGTGAGGTGGATGTGGCGGTCTTCGCGATCCCCGCCAAGTTCGTCGCGTCCGCTCTGGAGGAGGTCGGGCGCAAGGGCGTCCCGAATGCGGTCCTCATTCCCTCGGGGTTCGCCGAGACCGGTGAACAGGCCCTCCAGGACGAGATCGTGGCGATCGGCGAGCGGCACGGGGTGCGGCTTCTCGGTCCGAACATCTACGGCTACTACTCGACGTGGCAGGACCTGTGCGCCACGTTCTGCACGCCGTACGACGTGAAGGGCGGGGTCGCGCTCACCTCGCAGTCCGGCGGCATCGGGATGGCGATCCTGGGCTTCGCCCGGGCCACGAAGACGGGTGTCTCGGCGATCGTCGGGCTCGGCAACAAGGCGGACCTCGACGAGGACGACCTGCTGACGTGGTTCGGCGAGGACCCCAACACGCAGTGCATCGCCATGCACCTGGAGGACCTCAAGGACGGCAGGGCCTTCGTGGAGGCCGCGCGGGCCACCGTACCGAAGAAGCCCGTCGTGGTCCTCAAGGCGGGACGGACCGCCGCGGGGGCCAGGGCCGCCGGATCGCACACGGGCGCCCTCGCGGGCGACGACGCCGTCTACGACGACATCCTGCGGCAGGCCGGAGTCATCAGGGCCCCTGGGCTGAACGAGATGCTGGAGTACGCGCGGGCGCTGCCGGTCCTGCCGACGCCCCAGGGCGACAACGTCGTCATCATCACCGGGGCGGGCGGCTCGGGCGTGCTGCTCTCCGACGCGGTGACCGACAACGGCCTGCGGCTGATGGACATCCCGCCCGACCTGGACGCGGCCTTCCGTGCGTTCATCCCGCCGTTCGGCGCGGCCGGGAACCCCGTCGACATCACCGGCGGCGAGCCCCCCTCGACGTACGAGGCGACGATCCGGCTCGGCCTGGAGGATCCGCGCGTCCACGCGCTCGTACTGGGCTACTGGCACACCATCGTCACCCCTCCCATGGTCTTTGCAGAACTAACGGCCCGCGTGATCGCCGAGTTCCGCGAGCGGGGCATCGACAAGCCGGTCGTCGCGTCGCTCGCGGGCGACGTCGAGGTGGAGGAGGCCTGCCAGTACCTCTTCGAGCGGGGGGTCGTGGCCTACCCCTACACCACGGAGAAGCCGGTCGCCGTGCTCGGCGCGAAGTACCGCTGGGCGCGCGCCGCGGGACTCCTTGGGGGCGGTCGATGACATGACCGGCGCGCGGGCCGGCCGACGGTGCACGTCGGCCGGCCCGGGGCCCGAACGCGCACGAAAGGGATTGGACAGGGGGCGCTGGCCAGGAACTTTTCGACGCAAGGGGTGCTGAGTGACATGACGACAACCGACATATCCAGGCCCGTCGCCTACCAGGAGGTGACGGACGCCAACGGCCGGATGTACCGGGTCGGCGAGACCGACATCGACATCATGGGCCGCAAACGCAAGTGGATGGTCATCCTGCCATGGGTGGGCATGATGGGCATCAGCTCGGCCGAGTACGCGTTCGCGTCCGCCGAGGACACACTGCACACCGCGCACAGCTGGAGCAGCCTGCACATCTTCTGGATGCTGGGCGTCTGGGTCTTCTTCCAGGCGGCCGTGGCCTTCCCCGCGGGCAAGCTCCGTGAGAGCGGGAAGCTCCCGGCCCGCTGGGCGATGATGATCGGCGCGTGCGGCACCCTCTTGGGATATCTATCGCTTGCCTTGGCACCACATGTGGTCGTCGCCTACATCGGGTTCGGCATGTTCAGCGGCATGGGTGCCGGGATGGTGTACGCGACCTGCGTGAACATGGTCGGCAAGTGGTATCCGGAGCGCAAGGGCGGCAAGACCGGCTTCGTCAACGGCGGATTCGCCTACGGCTCGGTGCCGTTCGTCTTCATCTTCACCGGCTTCATGGACCTGTCCAACTTCCGTTGGGTGCTGATGTCCGTGGGGCTCTTCCTGGCGGCGACGGTCGCCGTGGCCGGGCACTTCTTCCAGGACCCGCCGAAGAACTGGTGGCCCGCCGACGTGGACCCGCTGCGCCCGCCGGACGACCCACGGGCCCGGCGCGCCCTGCGGATGAACCCGCCCGCCGTACGGCAGTACACCCCCAAGGAGGCCTGGCAGACCGGCCGCGTCGGACTGATGTGGTTCTGCCTGCTGTGCACCTCGGGTGTGAACATCTTCGGCATCGCGTTCCAGGTGGATATCGGGGAGGACGCCGGTTTCGCGGGCGGAATCGTCGCCACGGCCATGTCCCTGAAAGCCATCGTCAACGGCACCGGACGGGGCGTCATCGGCTGGCTCTCGGACCGCTACGGACGCAAGCGCTGCCTGATCTTCGTCTGTATCGTCCTCGGCCTCGCGCAGTACGGCATCCTCTGGTCAGCCGAGATCAAGAACCTGCCGCTGTTCCTGATCTTCTCCAGTATCTCCGGCTTCGGCGGCGGCGCCATCTTCCCGATGTTCGCGGCCATGACGGCGGACTACTTCGGAGAGAACAACAACGCCTCCAACTACGGCCTGGTCTACAGCTCGAAGCTGGTCTCCGGCCTGCTCGGCTCCGGTATGGGCGCCGTGGTGGTGAGCAACTGGGGCCACACCGGGGCGTTCACCCTGGCCGGATCGATATCCCTGTTCGCCGGCTTCGTCGCGCTCTTCCTGTCGCAACCCGGCAGGCCGAACCCCAAGGACATCAACCCCAATCCACAACCCCTAGGTGAGGAGATGGCTTGATATGACGGCGGAGCCCTTCGCCGCGAGCGGCGCGTCCGGCCGCGCGGACGCGTCGTACAAGAAGTTCCGGGAGGTCACGGACGCGCGCGGACGCGTCTACCGCATCGGTGAGAGCGACCGGGACATCCTCGGTCGGCCACGCTGGACGATGGTGGTCCTCCCCTGGGTGGCCATGATCGCCATCAGTGTCTTCGAGTACGCCTACGGAGCGGCCGAGGACACCCTGTCCGCGGCGCACCACTGGTCGTCGTCGAACACCTTCTGGGTGCTGAGCGTGTGGATCTTCTTCCAGGCGGGCGTCTCCTTCCCCGCCGGGAAGCTCCGCGAGAAGGGCATCCTGACCAGCCGCAAGGCCATGCTCACGGGATCGGTCCTGTCGCTGCTCGGGTTCGTCAGCCTCAGCCATGCACCCAACGTGGCGGCCGCGATGGTCGGCTTCGGCCTGCTCGGCGGGGTCGGCTCCGGGCTGATCTACTCGACGTGCGTGAACATGGTCGGCAAGTGGTACCCAGAGCGGCGCGGCGGCAAGACGGGCTTCGTCAACGGAGGCTTCGCCTACGGAGCAGTGCCTTTCATCTTCCTGTTCTCCTACGGTTTCGACACCTCCAACTACCGCACGGTGCTGGATCTCGTCGGCTTCTATGTGCTCGCCGTGACCCTGGTGGCGGGCCTGTTCTTCAAGGACCCGCCGAAGAACTGGTGGCCGTCCGACATCGATCCGCTGCGGCCCGCCGCCGACCCGCGCACCGCCGTGGCACTCGCCAAGAACCCCCCGGCGGTCGCCCAGTTCACCCCCGGGGAGGCGTTACGCACCGGCGTCGTGCCGCTCATGTGGGTGTGCATGCTGTGCTGCGCCGGAGTGTCGATCTTCGGGATCTCCTTCCAGGTGCCGTTCGCCAAGGACATGGGGTTCGGTCCACTGATCGCGGCGTCGTCGATGGGTGTCATGTCGGTGATCAACGGTACGGGGCGGGGCGTCGTGGGCTGGCTCTCCGACCGTCTCGGCCGCCGGTACACCCTCACGTACGTCTGTCTGACGCTCGCTGTCGCGCAGTTCGGTGTCCTGTGGGCGGGCGAGATGCACAACCAGCCGCTGTTCCTGGTCTTCGCCTTCCTGTCCGGCTTCGCCGGTGGCGCGTTCTATCCGCTGTTCGCCGCGCTCGTCCCCGACTACTTCGGAGAGAACAACAACGCGTCCAACTACGGCATGGTCTACAGCGCGAAGCTCGTCAGCGGTCTCTTCGGAGGCGGCCTCGGCGCGATGGTCGTGGACTCCTGGGGTTATGTCGGCGCCTATGTGATGGCCGGTGGGGTGTCGCTGCTCGCGGCTGCCCTCTCGCTGCTGCTGCACCAGCCCGGGGCGCCACGCGCGCGAACTGCCACGGTGTGACGTCCAGCCGGCGCACCAGGCCGGTGTTCCAGGGGGAGGGGGGGGGGGGGGGGGGGGGGGGGGGGGGGGGAGGGGGAGAGGGGGGGGGGGGAGGGGGAGGGGGGGGGGAGGGGGGGGGGGGAAAAAAATAGAGGGAGGGAGATACAAAGAAAGAGCAACAAACACGCCA
>NZ_JBVIXA010000007.1:251059-536554 GCF_055594065.1 Streptomyces sp. NPDC040610
CCCCTCTCACCTCCCCCTCCCCTCCGTACTCCTCGTTTTCTTCCTCTCCTCCCCCCCCCCCCCCCCCCCCCCCCCCCCCCCCCCCCCCCCCCCCCTCCCCCTGTGCCGCTCCCCGCGGCGCGCCGTTCCCTCGTGCTCGGCCCCGCGGCTGCTTCAGTCGCCGCAGCGCTCCCGCAGGGAGTGCAGGTGCGCGCTGGACTTGCGGGCGAACGCGTAGGACTCGGCAGGGTTGTCGTGCTCGGCCTGCCAGTGGTGGTAGCGGCGGCCGTGGTGGGTGCGGGCGGTCACCTTGGACAGGAACCTCTTGTAGTCGATGTCGCCGTCACCGACGTCCGACATGCGGTAGCCGTCCCGGGCGGAGTCGTCCCGGATACCGTCCTTGACGTGGAACAGCGGGTAGCGGTGCGGCCGCTTGAGGACGTAGTCCAGCGGGTCGAAGGGCCGCGGAGTGCCGTCCACCTGCTTGCCGAAGCGGAACTGCGCCGAGTACGCCCAGTAGATGTCCATCTCCAGGAACACGTGGTCCGGGTCGGTCTCGGCCAGCAGCACGTCGTAGAGGCGCACGTTCGGCTTGTCCGTGGCGAAGGAGAACTCCTCGGCATGGTTGTGCTGGTAGAACTTCATCCCCCGCGCGCGGGCCGCTTCTCCGTACGTGTTGAAGTCCTCCGCGGCCCGCTTCCACCCGTCGACGGTCGAGCCGTAGCGGAAGGGACCCGACGCGGTGCCGATGTGCTTGAGGCCGAGCGCTTCGGCGTCGTCGAGGACCTTGGTGAGGTTCTGCGCGAAGGTGTACGCGTTCGGGTTGCCGTCGTCGTAGTAGCCGACGTGGCTGCCGATCGGGTTCAGTCCGTGGTCGTGGGCCAGCCGCTTGAGCTGCGCGAGCGTGATGGGTCCGGCGGAGCCCTGGGTGTATCCGGCGAACTCGACCTCGTCGTAGCCGTAGCGCTCCAACTCGCGGAAGACAGTGGCGAATCCGGCGGTGGAGACCCGGTCGCGGAGGCTGTAGAGCTGGATGCCGAGGCGGCCGGGCGGCAGGACGGGGCGGCCGCGGCCCTTGCCCCGCGCCGCCGCGGCGGGCTCGGCCGCGGCCGCGGGTGCCGTGGCGGCGACGGCGCCGACGAGCGCGGCCGCGGTGGTGCCCGCAGCGACGCCGAGCATGCCGCGGCGACTGAGTCTGTGGGCGACCTCGGGGTCGTCCGGGGTGTGCTTGCGGCTCATGCGGTATCTCCCTGGCTGGGTTCGGGTTCAGGGGTCGGGGGCTGATCACGGATCGAGGACTGATCAGGATTCAGGGACCAGGAATCAGGGATCAGGGATCAGTTCGAATAACGGATCAGGGTGAGGTCGGGGGCGGACCCTGATGCCGTGGTCCGCGCCCTCTGGTTCAGTGGAGACAGATCGCTCAGTGCAGGCCGGCGAGGCGCAGCAGGAGCGATTTCACATCGGTGGCCGCGACGCGGCCGGTGACGGCGTGGGGGGTGGAGCACAGGATGAGCGGCCCGGAATCAAGGTCATCGCTCGTGGGGAGGCGGCCGTGGCTGCCGCGAATAGGTGAGGGGTCCAGGGGCACCACCGCCATGCGGTAGCGCATGCCGAGCTTCTTGCGGGCGAGGGCGCCCGCGGCCTTGAGGCGGACGTAGGGGTCCTGGGGGTCCAGGAACAGCTCGACGGGGTCGTAGCCGGGTTTGCGGTGGATCTCGACGAGCTGCGCGAAGTCGGGCGCGTGGGCGTCGTCGAGCCAGTAGTAGTACGTGAACCAGGCGTCCGGCTCGGCGACCGCGACGAGCTCGCCGGAGCGGGGATGGTCCAGGTGGTGGGCCTTCTTGCCCTCGTCGTCGAGGAGTTGCTCGATGCCGGGCAGGTCGGCGAGGGCGGCGCGGGTGGCCTCCAGGTCCTCGGGCCGCCGGACGTAGACGTGCGCGATCTGGTGGTCGGCGACGGCGAAGGCGCGGGACGCCATCGGATCGAGGTATTCCATGCCGTCCTGCGTGTGCACTTCCAGGAGTCCGGCGCGGCGCAGGGCGCGGTTGATGTCGACGGGGCGGCTGACCCGGGTGATGCCGTACTCGGACAGGGCGACGACGGTGCGGCCCTCCGCCTTCGCCTGGTCCAGGAGCGGGGCCAGTGCCGTGTCCAGGTCGGCGGCCGCCTGGTGCGAGCGCGGGTCGTCGGGGCCGAAGCGCTGCAGGTCGTAGTCGAGGTGAGGGAGGTAGCACAGGGCCAGGTCGGGCCGACGGGTGGTGAGGATGTGGCGGGTGGCGTCGACGATCCAGCGGCTGGAGACGATGTCCGCGCCCGGGCCCCAGAAGTGGAAGAGGGGGAAGGTGCCGAGTTTCTCGGTGAGTTCGTCGTGCAGGGCCGGGGGCCGGGTGTAGCAGTCGGGTTCCTTGCGGCCGTCGGCGTAGTAGACGGGACGGGGGGTGACGGTGAAGTCGGTGTCGGCGCCCATCGCGTACCACCAGCAGATGTTGGCGACGGTGTAGCCGGGGTGGGCGCGGCGGGCGGCGTCCCACAGCTTGTCGCCGGAGACCAGGCCGTTGTGCTGGCGCCACAGCAGGACGTCGCCGAGCTCGCGGAAGTACCAGCCGTTGCCGACGATGCCGTGTTCGGCGGGCATGGTCCCGGTGAGGAAGGTCGACTGGGCGGCGCAGGTGACGGCGGGCAGGACGGTGCCCAGGGACGCGCGGGAGCCGGACCGGGCGAGAGCCGCGAGGTGCGGCATGTGCTCGAGCAGATGGGGGGTGAGGCCGACGACGTCGAGGACGAGCAGTGGGTTCGGCTGTGCCGGGGCGGGAGGGGTCATGGCAGTTCCTTCAGGCCGAGCTCGGTCAGCAGGTCGCGGGCGAGGGTGAGTTCGGCGGCGATGCCGTCGGCGAGCTGGGGGCGGGCGCGGGGGCGCAGCTCGGGCGGGAGGGCCTGCCAGGTGTAGGTCTCGACTTCGAGATGGCGGGTGCGGGGGTGCGGTCCGCCGACGAGCCGGGTGAGCGTGTCCTTCAGGACGGGGAGCGTGGAGGTGAGGGGCGCGGCGGGAGGCGCGTGCAGGGGGACGTGGAAGTGGGCGCGCCAGGGCGCCGAGTCGGGCAGGGCGTGGCGGGTGAGGGCCTCGCCGAGGTCGTCGGTGCCGCGCAGGGCGGTGGCGACGAGGGTCCCGCCGGCGGCGGCCCCGCCGGGCTCCTGGGGCAGGGTGCGGGTCTGGTGCAGGAAGCGGGGTTCGTCGAAGGCGGCGAGGGCCGCGCGGACGTCCGGCAGATGGGGGTGTTCGGCGTGCAGGGCGGCGGAGAGCTGGGACTTGACGACGGGAATGTCCGCGGCGGCGAGTGCGTCGAGCGCGGTCCCCGGGTCTTCGAAGGAGGTGGCGAGATGGCAGGTGTCCACGCAGATGCCGATGCGGTCGTGGCCGATCGCGGTGAGGGGGGCGATGGCGTCGCCGGTGGTCTCCACGGTGCAGCCCGGTTCGGGTTCGAGGCCGACGCGGATGGACTTGCCGGTCAGCTCGGCGAGGGCGTCCAGGCGTTGGGCGAGCGCGAGCAGGGCGGAGCGGGCCTCGGCGGCGCGAGGGGCGTCGAAGGTGGTGCGCCAGGCGAGCGGAAGGGTGGAGATGGTGCCCTCGGTGACGTCGTCCGGCAGCAGTTGGGCGAGGACGCGGGCCAGGGCGGTGGTGTGGGTGAGGCGTTCGGGGTCGGCCCAGTCCGGTTTGTAGACGCGGTACTTGACCTCTTCGGCGCCGAAGCCCTCATAGGGGAAGCCGTTGAGGGTGACGACTTCCAGGCCGCGCCGGTCCAGTTCGGCGCGCAGTCCGCGCAGTGCGGCCGGGTCGGTGACCAGGGCGTGGGCGGCGTCCTTGGCGAGCCAGAGGCCGATGCCGATGCGGTCGCGGCCGAGGCGCTTGCGGACGGGTTCGCAGTGGTCGCGCAGCTGGGCGAGGACGCCGTCGAGGGTCTCGGCGGGGTGGACGTTCGTGCAGTACGCGAGGTGGATGATGGACCCGTCGGGGTGGCGGAAGCGCATGGCTCAGGCACCGCCGCGCAGGATGGAGTTGCCCTCGTGGGTGGCCTCGGTGTCGGTGACGTCGAGGGCGAGGCGGCCGCTGAGCCCGTAGAAGGCCACGGGGTTGCGCCACAGCACCCGGTCGACGTCGTCCGGGGAGAACCCCGCCGCCAGCATGGCGTCGCCGACCTTGCGGGTCTTGAGCGGATCGCTCTTGCCCCAGTCGGCGGCCGAGTTGACCAGCACTTGTTCGGGGCCGTACTCGTGCAGGATCGCGACCATCCGGTCCTCGTCCATCTTGGTGTCCGGATAGACGGAGAAGCCGAGCCAGCAGCCCGCGTCCTTGGCTTCCTTGACGGTGGTCTCGTTGAGATGGTCGATCAGGACCCGCTCCAGGGGCAGCGCGGACTCCCTCACGACATCGAGGGTGCGGCGCAGGCCCGCCAGCTTGTCGCGGTGCGGGGTGTGCACGAGGGCGGGCAGTTCATGGTCGGCCGCGAGCTGCAGCTGGGCCGAGAGCGCGGTGTCCTCGGCCGGGGTCATGGAGTCGTAGCCGATCTCACCGACGGCGACGACGTTGTCCTTGACGAGATAGCGCGGCAGCAGATCGAGGACCGGCGTGCACCGCGGGTCGTTCGCCTCCTTGGGGTTGAGCGCGATCGTGCAGTGGTGGGCGATGCCGTACTGGGCGGCGCGGAAGGGTTCCCAGCCGAGGAGGGCGTCGAAGTAGTCGACGAAGGAGGCGGGCGAGGTGCGGGGCTGGCCGAGCCAGAACGCGGGCTCGACGACGGCGCGGACCCCGGCGGCGTGCATCGCCTCGTAGTCGTCGGTGGTGCGGGAGGTCATATGGATGTGGGGGTCGAAGATGCGCATCAGGACTCCTGCTCCTCGCCGGTGGACGTCGAAGGGGCCGCGAAGGGCGCGGGGGCCGCCGGGTGGTCTGGGCCGGTGGCCGCCGGGTGGTCGGGGTTCGCGGCCGCCGGGTGGTCGGGGCTCGTGGCGCGGTCGTCGGGGCCGGGGGTTGCCGGGGTGTCGCTGTCGGTCGCCGTCGGTGGGTCGGTCAGGGCCAGGACGCGGTACAGATCTCCGGGGACGGCGCGGTCGGCGGCGGTGCGTTCGGCGGCGTAGTCGCCGAGCATGCGGGCCAGCTCGGTATCGGCCCGGGCGCGGTGGGCGAGACCGGCGACGGCGTCGACGGGGACGCCGGTGAACAGGCACTTGAGGACGGCGTGACGCCAGTCGTGGGGGGCCAGGTGCCGCGCGGCGTAGGGGCCGAGGGCGGTGGCGACGAGCCGGGTGTCGTTGGTGCGCAGCGCGTCCTCGACCAGCGGCAGTGCGTCGGGCCCCGGCACCAGGTGCGGCAGGGCGCCCAGGACGGCGCGGCGTTCGGTGGCGGTGCCCTGTTCGTAGAGCCGGGTGAGGGTAGCGGTGTCGGCGCGGGCGGCGTGCAGGAGGACCAGCCGGGCGGCGTCGGCGTGGTCGGGCCCGCAACGGCGGCCCGCTTCGGCGAAGCGCAGCTCCCAGGCAGGGGTGGCGCCGGACGCGGGGAGGTGGGCGGCCGTGCCGGGTTGAGCGGAGGTGGATTCGACGAAGGTGTCCTGGGCCGAGGTCGCCCGGGCCGAGGTTCCGTGCGGGGAGGTGTTGCCGGCGGGGTTCGCGGCGGCCGCGGTGACGGCCTGGTCGAGCCAGGTACGGCCGGCGTCGTCGAGGGCGGCGTCGAGGCGGGAGCGGAGGTCGGCGACCGGGGGGAGGTCGGCCGTGAGGGTCGGCGGGCTGTCGCTCACGAGGTTCCTCCTCGGGGTGCGGCCTCGCGGGCGGCGGAACCGGTGACGGCGATCCGGTCGGCCCGGCGCAGGAACTCAAGGGAACGGGAGGCGAGTTCGGGGCCCGCGTGGGAGTGGCGGGGCAGTTCGACGACGGTCAGGCCCTGGTAGCCGGTGGCGGCTAGGGCGCGCAGGACGGGCGGGAAGTCGATCTCGCCGTCGCCGAACGGAAGGTGTTTGTGGACGCCGCGGCGCATGTCCTCGATCTGGACGTGCCGGAGCCAGGGCGCGGCGGCGCGGACGCAGTCGGCGGGTGACTCGGGTTCGAGGCACTGGCAGTGGCCGATGTCGAGGGTCAGGCCCAGGGGTTCGGGGTCGCCCAGCAGATGACGGAGGTGGTGGAAGTCGGCGAGCGTGGCGAGCAGATGGCCGGGTTCGGGCTCGATGGCGAGAGGTACTCCGGCGCCGGACGCGGCGGCGAGGACGGGGGTGAGGGCGTCGGCGAGGCGCTGCCAGGCGGTGGTGTCGTCGGTGCCGTCAGGGGTGATGCCGCTGAAGCAGTGGACGGCGTGGGCGTCCAGGTCCGCGGCGACCTGGACGGCGCGGACGAGCAGGCGTACGCGGTCGGCGCGGCGCTGGGGGTCGGGATCCAGAAGGGAGGGGCCGTGCTTGCGGCGCGGGTCGAGGACATAGCGGGCGCCCGTCTCGACGGTGACGGTCAGGCCGAGCCGGTTCAGGCGCCGGGCCACACGGCGGGTGCGGGCGGCCAGGTCGGGCGCGAGGGGGTCGAGGTGCATGTGGTCGAGGGTCAGTCCGACCCCGGCGTAGCCGAGGTCGGCGAGCAGGCCGAGGGCGTCGTCGAGCCGCAGGTCGGTGAGCCCGTTGGTGCCGTAGCCGAACCGGGGTCGCACGGGTGCGGCCGACGTCCCGCGCGCGATCGTGCCGTCGCCCGCGCTCACGTCACACTCACCTTGCGGGCGAACCGGCGGGCCAGCGGGGCCAGGGCCGCCGTGACCAGGGCCGTGCCGAGGGCACCGGAGCGGGCCGCGAGGGCGGCCTGGAGCGGGATCAGGGCACGGATGCCGCCGCCGACGGCGCGTTGGGTCAAGGGAGGTGAGGGGTTCAGGGCCGCGTGGAGGTAGGGGCGGGCGGCCGTGGTGGCGTAGGCCGTGCCGAGGGCGAGGGTGGTGCTCGACCGGACGGACGCGGTGCCCGGGAGGCCGAAGGTGGTGCCCGGCGGGCCGGCGGCGGCTGCGGTCCGCCGACCCACCGGGGGGTGTGAGGTGTACGCCACGGCGTGCCCGAGCGCGAGCGTCGTGGCGAGGGCGCCCAACGGGGCCCCGGTCGAGCCGCCCTGGGTCTCGTTCCGGGACACCGTGGTCACGGCGAGGGTGTGGGCGGCGAGGGTGGCTGCGGCGGGCAGGGCGGCACGGGCCGCTGTCGCGGGGCCTGGGCGGTGAGGGCGAGTGCGGGTGCGGTGGCGGTCTGGGAGGTGGAGGTCGGTGCGGTGGGGTGCGCTGCGGTGGGGTGCGGTCGAGGCCTTGGCGGGAAGCGTCGCCTCGGACCTGACGGAGTGCGTCGCGCCGGGCCTGACGGGGTCCGTCGCGCCGGGCCTGGCAGGGTACGTCGGACCGGGCCTGGTGGGGCAGGTTGCCAGGGCCTCGCCGGTACGGGCTCCCCCGACTGGGGTCTGCGCAACGGCCTGTGCCGCACCGGAACCCGCGGCCGAGGACGGACGTGCGCCCGCGTCCGCCCGAGCGCCCGCCGCTGTTGCCGTGGCGGTGGCGCCCAGCAGCAGGTCAAGGCCCCGGGCCGCCGCCATGGCCACGGGACCTGCGGGGGTGCGCTTGAGGCCCAGGTCGTACGCCCAGACCGTACCCGCGAGGGCGGTGGCGGTGGCGAGGGCGGGGCGGCCCGCGCGGGAGGCCAGGGCGAGGCCGCCCGCGGTGAGCGCGACCGCGGCGGTGAGGGCGGCGGTGGGGGTGACGCGGCCCGAGGGGATGGGGCGGTGGGGGCGGTCGACGGCGTCCTCGTCGCGGTCGGCCCAGTCGTTCAAGGCCATCCCGGCTTCGTACAGGCAGACGGAGGAGCCGATGGCGAGGAAGGTGCCCCGGCCGGGGCGCAGGCCGGTGGCCGCGGCGCCCGCGAGGGCGTCACCGGGGACGGTGAACAGGGCGGGCAGGCGGAGGAGTTCGGCCCAGGCGCGGAGGTTCATGAGGCCTCCTCGGGACGCGCGGAGAAGGCGGAGAGGGAGGACAGGGCGGAGAGGAGTGACAGGGGCGCGGGCAGCCGTGGCGGTGCGGCGGCGGGCGCAGTGACGGGGGCCGACGCGGGCAGGGGGTGAGGCGGCCGATGTGGCACCGGGCGCCGGGCGTTCATGTGGTCTCCCGGAGGCGGTCGGCGAAGGCGAGGAGAGCGAGGTGCTGGTCGGGCAGGGCGGAGGAGGCGCCGGGGTCGGGGTCCTTGAAGTAGAAGGCGAGTTCGGGGCGTGGTCCGTCGAGTCCCGCTTCGTGGGCGCGGGCGAGGAGGCGGGCCAGGTCCAGGATGAGGGGCGCGGCGAGGGCCGAGTCGCAGCCCTGCCAGGTGGTCTGGAGGGTCATGCGGGTGCCGAGGAAACCGTCGAAGGCGATGTGGTCCCAGGCGGTCTTCCAGTCGCCGAGGGCGGGGACGTCGTCGATGTGGACCTCGCCCTCGGGGACGGTGCCGAGGGTGTCGGCGAGGACGCGTTCCTTGCCCGCGTTCTTGGCGGCGGCCGCGGCGGGATCGGCGAGGGCGGCGCCGTCGCCGCCGCCGAGGAGGTTGGTGCCGGACCAGGCACGGACGGCCAGGGCGCGCTGGGCGAACATCGGGCCGAGCACGGACCGGAGCAGGGTCTGCCCGGTCTTGCCGTCCCGCCCGGCGAAGGGCAGCCCGGCGGCGGCGGCCAGCTCGGCGAGGGCGGGGTGGTGCAGGCCGGTCGAGGGGGTGAAGTTGACGTAGGGGGCACCGGCGCGGAGCGCGGCGGCGGCGTAGAGGGAACTGGGCGGTAGCCGGTCGGAGGAGGAGATGGGGGGTGGTTCGGCTGGGGCGGGCGCCGATTCGGGGGCGGCGGGGGCCGACCCTGCTGGGCTCAGGGCCGGGTCGGCCGAGGCAGGGACCGACCCGGTCAGGTCCAGGGTCGGATCCATCGAGGCACGGGCCGACCCGGCCGAGGTGAGGGATCGTTCGGCGGAGGCAGGCCCCGCATCGGGCGAGGACGCCGGACCAGCCGGGTCCGAGGCGCCGCCGCCCGAGGCATACGCCGACCCGCCCGATCCAGGCCCCGACCTGCCCGAGCCGGACGCAGTCCCTCCCAAGCCGGACGCCGATCTGACCGAGCCGGACGTCAACCCGTCGGAAGCCGACGCCGACCCGCCCAAGCCCGACACCGACCCGTCGGAAGCCGACGCCGACCCGCCCAAGCCCGACACCGACCCGTCGGAAGGGGAGGCCGACCTAGCCGAAGCGGACACCGACCCCGTCGAGCCCGCAGCCGGTCCCCCCGGGACGACCACCGGTTCCGTCGAGGCCACGTTGATCACGACCACGCGGGCCAGCCGGTGGCGGTGGGCGAAGTCGCGGATCTCCTCGGCGAAGGCGGTGATCAGTTCGTCGTCGGTGCGGGAGTCGCCGGGGAGGGGGCCGCCCGGGCGTATCTCGGCGTCGGCGGCGGCCAGTTCGGCGTGCACGGCGGCGGGGAGGCCGTGGGGCAGGACGCCTCCGGCGGCGAGGTGTTCGGCACGTTTGGGGAGCGGGCACTCCATGGTGTCGTGCCCGCCGAAGACGAGGGAGGACAACGTTGGCAGTCCGGTGCCGGAGAAGGGAGGTGTCTCGGTGACCAGGCCGGTGGGCGGGTGCAGCCCCGCCGACATCGCCGCGCAGCCCGCGATGGCTGTCGTCGCGACGGAGCCGCGCGCTCCGATCAGCCACACCCCGGTCGAGCCCGGGGCGGTGGAAGCGGTCGGGCGCGCGCTGGCAGAAGGGGACTCGGTGGACACGGCTGCCTCCTGTCGTCGGACACGTACGGTCGTCACCCGCGCCTCGCGGAACGGGGCCCGCGCCTTGCGGTACATCACCGGCACCACACGGACCTGGGCCCGCGCCCTGCGGTACATCACCCGCACCACACGGACCTGGGCCCGCGTCGCACGAGGCGAACTCCACCCCGCGCGAAGCGAACCCCGCACCGCACAGAGCGGACCCCGTCCCCCAACAAGGACCGCGTCCCGCCCCGCACGGAGCAGCCCCCGCCCCGCGCGCGGCGGGTGGGGCAAGACGGTGGGCGGAGGTCCGGCGTCCTCCGCCCACCGTCGTCTAGCGGCTGCCCACCTCCCCGTGGGTGGGCAGGTCCGGGCCGGTGGGGAGCCCCTTGCCGGTGGGGAGCTCCTTGATGCGGATGTCGCGGAACGTGACCTGGTCGTCGGCGCCGTGGTTCTGGATGCCGATGTGGCCGTCGCGCAGGCTCCGTGCCGGGTCGGTGTTGGTGAAGTCGTTGATCTTCACGCCGTTGAGCCAGATCTGCAGGTGCTCGCCCTCGACGCGGAGTTCGTAGGTGTTCCACTCCCCCGGCGGGTTCAGGGCCCGGTCGCGGGCGGCGAGGTCGGCGGACTTGAAGCCGTAGACCGAGCCGGTGGTCTTCTCGGGGACGTCGGTGGCGTCGATCTGGATCTCGTAGCCGTTGTTGACGGCGGTCCAGGGGTCGTCGGAGGGCGGGAAGCCCAGGAAGATCCCGGAGTTGTCGTCCTTGTCGGCGCCGGAGATCTTCCAGTCGAGCTTCAGGGAGTACGAGCCGAACTGCTGGGGTTCGTACCAGAGCAGGCCCATGCCGCCGACCGAGGTGATGGTGCCGTCGTCCTTCCGCTCGAAGGAGCCGGGACCGGCCTGCTTCCAGCGGGCGAGGGACGCGGCGGTGCCGTCGAAGAGCGGGGTGTAGCCCTGTTCGGGACGGCAGTCGGCCTGGGCTGCGCCGACGGCGTAGCGGATGCCGCCCAGGAGGTGGGTGCGGAAGGCGGGGTCGGCGTAGGACTCCTTGGTGTGGCCGCCGCCGGTGTAGAAGGAGCGCCCTGGGGTGCCGTCGACGGAGCCCTGGCACCAGGCGATGGGATGGTCGCCGCCCATGGAGCCGCCGCTGTAGGACGACTCGTCGAGGGAGGCGAGGACGCGGGCCCGGTCGCGCGGGTTGGCGCGGTAGTTGTACCACTCGTCGGTGCGGTCCAAGACCGCGCCGAGGTGGGCGGTGGCCGGGTGGGCGTGGTCCTCGACCTTGATCTTCGCGGGCTGGATCGCGGGGTGGGACTGGAAGTAGGCGCCCGCGAGGCGGCCGTAGAAGGGCCAGTCGTACTCGGTGTCGGCGGCGGCGTGGACGCCGACGTAGCCGCCGCCCGCGCGGATGTAGCGCTCGAAGGCGGCCTGCTGTGTGCCGTTCAGGACGTCCCCGGTGGTGGAGAGCCAGATGACGGCGTCGTAGCGGGCGAGGTTCTTGGAGGTGAAGGCGCCCGCGTTCTCGGTCGCGTCGACGGTGAAGCCGTGTCGGGCGCCGAGGTCCTTGACGGCCTTGATGCCGTCGGGGATGGAGTCGTGGCGGAACCCGGCCGTCTTGGAGAAGACCAGGACCCGTTCGCCCGCCTTCTTCCGGTCGCCGTCCGGGCGGGCGGAGTCCGAGTCGGACGCAGCCGGGCCCGACACGCAGCCGATCAGCAGGGCGGCGGCCGCCGTCGCGGTGATCAGACGTGCTGGTGCGCGCATGGGGTGCCCCCTTCCTCAGCTCGTGGTGATGGTGAAGTCGTCGACGTCGTAGAGCGCGCCGGTGCCTTCGCCCTTGAAGACGAGGAACAGCGTCGTCGTCCCGGCGGGTGCTCCGGCGAGGCCGGTTTGAACGTCGGTGTACGTCTCCCAGGACCCGGTGGGGTCGACCTTCGCGCTGCCGAGGAGCGTGCCGTCGGCCGATCCGGCGCGTACTTCGAGGGTGCCGCCGGAGCCGGCGGAGGCCACGCGTGCGGTCAGCTTCGTGGCGTTGGAGAGGACGTACGGCTTGAAGGAGACCCAGTCGCCGTTGTGGATGTCGCCGACGGTCTTGCCGCCGTGGGCGGGGGTGTGGCTGACGACGGAGACGCCCTTGGAGTCGCCGTAGTGCTCGCCCTGGCGGTGCTTGGGCTGGACGACGTTCTGGTCGTGGGTGGTGAGCGCGGGCTGGCCGTTCGCGCCCTTGTCGGTGTACTCGGCGTCGAAGACCCCGAAGATGTTGGCGTTCGGGTCGTGTTCGCCGTCAGCGGTGGTCTGCAGGGTGCCCTCGCAGCCGTTGGCGGAGGTCACGGGGTGGCCGTGGCTGTCGTGGCCGAGGATGTGGGTGACCTTGACCTTGGAGCAGTCGATCGTGCCGTCCTCCGGGTCGGTCACGGTCACCTTGAAGGGCACCTTGTCGCCGAAGGTGAACAGCTGCCCGTCCTCGGGGAGTTCCAGCTTCACGGTGGGCGCGGTGTTGCCGACGGTGACGTGCGCGCTCGCGGTGCCGGTGCGGCCCGAGGGGTCCTTGGCGGTGACGGTCGCGGTGTAGACGCCGTTCTTGTCGTACGTGTGCGAGGGGTTCTGCTCCGTGGACTTGCCGCCGTCCCCGAAGTCCCAGCTGTACGTCAGCGCGTCGCCGTCCGCGTCCGTGGCCTTCGCCGTGAACTTGGTGGCGAGGGGGGCCTGGCCGCTGGTCACGGACGCCTCGGCCTCGACGACCGGCGAGTGGCCGCCGGTGGCGTTCTCGATGCGGTAGAGGGCGGAGTGCTCGTCGCCGTTGAAGAAGCCGGTGCCGTAGTCCAGGACGTACAGGGCGCCGTCGGGGCCGAACTCCATGTCCATCACCTGGGTCCCCTTCCAGGGGAAGGCGTTGATGGACTTCACGGTGCCGTCGGCGCCCTGGTCGATGCGCTTGATCCAGCGGCGTCCGAACTCACCGGCGAAGTAGTTCCCGTCGTACGCCTGCGGGAACTTGACGGGCGAGTCCAGCCGCGCGTCGTAGCGGTAGACGGGGCCGCCCATCGGCGACTCCGAGCCGGTGCCGAACTCGGGAACGGACCCGCCGTCGTAGGGGATCCAGGCGGCCTGCGCCGGGGGCAGCGCGGTGAGGCCGGTGTTGTGCGGCGAGGTGTTCTTCGGCGCGGCGCAGTCGAAGGCCGAGCCGGAGGCGCCGGTGGCGAAGTCGTAGTCGATGTACGCCTCGTTCTTGCCGGTGCAGTACGGCCAGCCGTAGTTGCCGGGCTTGGTGACGCGGGCGAACTCGACCTGTCCCGCGGGGCCGCGCTTGGGGTCGGCCTTGCCCGCGTCGGGGCCGTAGTCGCCGACGTGGACGATGCCGGTGGGCTTGTCGACGCTCATCCGGAAGGGGTTGCGGAAGCCCATCGCGTAGATCTCGGGGCGGGTCTTCCTGGTGCCCTTCTTGAAGAGGTTCCCGCTGGGCACGGAGTAGGAGCCGTCCCCCCGCACCTTGATGCGCAGGATCTTGCCGCGCAGGTCGTTGGTGTTCCCGGCGGAGCGCCGGGCGTCGTAGGCGGGGTTGCGGGTGGCCCGCTCGTCGATGGGGGTGTAGCCGTCGGAGGCGAAGGGGTTGGAGTCGTCGCCGGTCGACAGGTAGAGGTTGCCGTTCTTGTCGAAGTCGATGTCGCCGCCGACGTGGCAGCAGATGCCGCGGCTCGCCGGGACGTCGAGGACCTTCTTCTCGCTCTTGGCGTCCAGGGTGCCGTCGGCCTTCAGGACGAAGCGGGAGAGCCGGTTCACGCCGTCGAACTTCTTGAAGTCGGCCGCGGTGCCGTCGTTGGGGGCGTCGCCCGCGGGGGTGCTCAGGGGCGGGGCGTAATAGAAGTAGACGGCCCTGTTCTTGGCGAAGCCCGGGTCGACGCCGACGCCCTGGAGGCCTTCTTCGTCGTGGCTGTAGACGGGGATCTTCCCGGCGACCTTGGTCTGCCCGGTGGCGTCGGTCAGGCGGACGGTGCCGTCGCGGGAGGTGTGCAGGACGGAGCGGTCGGGGAGCACGGCGAGCGTCATCGGCTCGCCCATCTCCGGCTCGCCCTTGGCGAGGGTGACCTGCTGGAAGTCCTCGGCCTTCGGCTGTGCCCGCGGCCGCGGTTCCGCCTGGGCGCCCGCGTGGGGCGCGGTGAAGGTGAGGGTGGCGGCGGTGAGCAGGGTTCCGGTGAGCAGGGCGAGGCCGCTGCGGTTGCGTGGGCGGAGTCTGTGCACGGGGTCCTCCGGTCGGGGGCCGTTCGCTGTGGGGGTGCGGGTGTGGCGCCCGGGATGCGCCGTCACCCCGGGAGGGGTCTATGTCCTGTACACATCAGGGACGGTAGCCAGGTTTGTCCTCGGCGAAAAGCCCTTGCACAGCCCTTTAGTTGGACTTCTTCCCGCGCGTGGACAAACTCGGTTCCGGGCAGGCCGGTGCACCGCGGAGCCCCGCCGACGGGCTCCGCGGTCCCCCGTGACCAGCTACTTCTCGCCGCCGAACGCCGCGTCGAACGAGGCCGTCGGAGGCTCGAAGTCGTACGCCTTGAGATGCCTCAGGGCCTCCGGAGCCCCTTGCAGCCGGTCCATCCCGGCGTCCTCCCACTCCACCGAGACGGGCCCTTCGTAGCCGATCGAGCGCAGCATCCGGAACACGTCCTCCCAGGGGACGTCCCCGTGGCCGGTGGAGACGAAGTCCCAGCCGCGCCGCGGGTCGCCCCAGGGCAGATGGGAGCCGAGGCGGCCGTTGCGGCCGTCGAGGCGCTTGCGGGCCTCCTTGCAGTCGACGTGGTAGATCCGGTCCCGGAAGTCGTAGAGGAAGCCGACCGGGTCGAGGTCCTGCCACACGAAGTGGGAGGGGTCGAAGTTGAGGCCGAAGGCCGGACGGTGGCCGATGGCGTCCAGGGTCCTGTGCGTCGTCCAGTAGTCGTACGCGATCTCCGAGGGGTGGACCTCGTGTGCGAAGCGGACGCCCTCGGCGTCGAAGACGTCCAGGATCGGGTTCCAGCGCTCCGCGAAGTCCTCGTAGCCGCGCTCGATCATCGACTCCGGGGCGGGCGGGAACATCGCCACCAGATGCCAGATCGCCGAGCCCGTGAAGCCGACGACGGTGTCCACGCCGAACTTCGCCGCGGCCCGCGCGGTGTCCGCCATCTCGGCCGCGGCCCGCTGCCGTACGCCCTCCGCGTCGCCGTCGCCCCAGATGCGGGACGGCAGGATCGCCTGATGGCGCTCGTCGATGATCGCGTCGCAGACCGCCTGGCCGACCAGGTGGTTGGAGATGGCCCAGCACTTCAGGCCGTACTTGTCGAGCAGGGCGTGCCGTCCGTCGACGTAGCCGGGGTCGGACAGGGCCTTGTCGACCTCGAAGTGGTCGCCCCAGCAGGCGAGTTCGAGGCCGTCGTAGCCGAAGTCGCGGGCCAGGGTGCAGACCTCCTCCAGGGGCAGGTCCGCCCACTGGCCGGTGAAGAGCGTGAACGAGCGGGGCATCGGCGAGCCTCCTCAGACGAGGTTGACGCTGGCGTGGACAGGGGCGGTGGGTACGGGGGTGTACACGGCGTTCTTCTCGGCGCTCTCCTCGACGGCCGCGAGGACCCGCTGCACCGAGAGTCCGTCCGCGAAGGAGGGCGCGGGCGCGGTGCCCGTGGCGATGGCGTGGAGCAGGTCGCGGGCCTGGTGCACGAAGGTGTGCTCGTAGCCGAGTCCGTGCCCCGGCGGCCACCACGCCTCCAGATAGGGGTGGCCGGGTTCGGTGACGAGGATGCGGCGGAAGCCGGAGGAGGCGGCGGGCTCGGTGTGGTCGTGGAAGGAGAGTTCGTTCAGGCGCTCCAGGTCGAAGGCCAGCGAGCCCTCGGAGCCGTTGAGTTCGAGTCGCAGGGCGTTCTTGCGGCCGGTGGCGAACCGGGTGGCCTCGAAGGTGGCGAGGGCGCCGGAGGGGAAGCGTGCCGTGAAGACGGCGGCGTCGTCGACGGTGACCTGCCCGAACGCGGCGGTCCCGGTCTCGGACCCGCCGCCCGCCCCGGAACCCGGCTCGGCCCCGGTGCCTGCCGCAGTGATCCCGGTGGAGGAGCCCTCGGGCAGCGGCCGTTCGCGTACGAAGGTCTCCGTCAGCGCCGAGACGCCCGCGACGGCCTCGCCGGTGAGGAACTGCGCGAGGTCCACGATGTGCGCGCCGAGGTCGCCGAGCGCGCCGGAGCCCGCGCGGTCCTTGCGCAGCCGCCAGGTCAGCGGGAAGCCGGGGTCGACCAGCCAGTCCTGGAGGTAGGTGAGACGGACGTGCCGCAGCGCCCCGAGGCGTCCCTCGACGACCATCCTGCGGGCCAGGGCGAGGGCGGGCACGCGGCGGTAGTTGAAGCCGACCATCGCCACCTGGCCGCGCGCGGCGGCCCGTTCGGCGGCGGCCGCCATGGCTTCGGCCTCCTCGACGGTGTTGGCCAGCGGCTTCTCGCACAGCACGTGCTTGCCCGCGTCCAGCGCGGCGATGGCGATCTCCGCGTGGCTGTCGCCCGGCGTGCAGATGTCGACGATGTCGACGTCGTCGCGGGCGATCAGGGCGCGCCAGTCGGTCTCGGCGGCGGCCCAGCCGAGCCGGTCGGCGGCGGCGCGCACGGCGGTGCCGTCGCGCCCGCACACGGCGGCGAGCCGCGCGCCCAGGGGCAGGTCGAAGACATGGCCGACGGTCCGCCAGCCCTGGGAGTGGGCGGCGCCCATGAAGGCGTAGCCGACCATGCCGACGCCCACCCGGCGCGGTCCGGCGCCCGCCGCACCCCGGTCGGCCCCCGCCGCATCCCGGTCGGCCCCCGCCGCACCCCGCTCCACGCCCACCGCACCCCCGTCGGCGCGTGCCGTCCCCGGCTCGGCCCCGTGGGCGTTGCCGGAGTGGGCGCCGTCTGCCCCGGGACCGGCCTCGTGCTCCGTCTCACTCATGCGGTAACTCCTCCTCGTCGACGCGTCGACTCAACTCGGCGCTCAGCTCCCCGCGTCCGGCACGGGAGCGCTCCCGTGCCGGATGCCGGCCGGGCCGCCTCACTTGAAGCCGGTGGACATGTACTGGTCGACGTTGTCTTTGTCGACGACGGCCGAGTAGAGCGTCAGGGAGGCCGGGATCTCGAACTCGGCCATGCCGCTGACGCCCTTGCCCTGGCCGAGCGCCCGCGCCAGGTCGATCGCGGAGGCCGCCATCGTCGGCGGGTACAGAACGGTGGCCTTCAGCACGCCCCGGTCCTGCTTGATCTCCTGGAACGCGGAGAGCGCGCCCGCGCCGCCGACCATCAGGAAGTCGTCACGCCCGGCCTGCTTGATGGCCCGCAGGGCACCGACGCCCTGGTCGTCGTCGTGGTTCCAGAGCGCGTCGAAGTTCTTCTGCGCCTGGAGCAGCTGCGACATCTTCGACTGCCCGGACTCGACGGTGAACTCGGCCGCCTGCCGGGCGACCTTCTCGATGTTCGAGTAGTTCTTCAGCGCGTCGTCGAAGCCCTTGGTGCGCTGCTTGGTCAGCTCCAGATTGTCCAGACCGGCCAGCTCGACGACCTTGGCGTTCTTCTTGCCCTTCAGCTTCTCGCCGATGTAGTGCCCGGCGTTGAGGCCCATGCCGTAGTTGTCGCCGCCGATCCAGCAGCGGTACGCCTGCGCGGACGCGAAGATCCGGTCGAGGTTGACGACGGGGATCCCGGCCTTCATCGCCTTCAGGCCGACCTGGGTGAGGGCCTTGCCGTCGGCGGGAAGGATGACGAGGACGTCGACCTTCTTGTTGATGAGGGTCTCGACCTGGCCGATCTGGGCCGCGGTGTCGTTGGAGCCCTCGGTGGCCTCCAGCGTGACGTCCTTGTACTTCTTCGCCCGCGACTTGGCGTTGTCGTTGATGGCGTTCAGCCAGCCGTGGTCGGCCTGTGGACCGGCGAAGCCGATGGTGACCTTCTTGCCGGGCTTGTCGTCGGCGACGGCCTGGTTGTTGTCGGACGGCGAGTCGTCGTCCTTGGACTCGTTGCTGGTGCAGCCGGTGAGTACGGCACCGGCCGACACGGCGGCCGCTCCGAAGAGCAGTCCTCTGCGGCTCGCGAAATCTGGCATGACAGTGAACCCCTTACGTGGTAGCCGTACGCCGCTGGACGAGGACCGCGGCCACGATGATCGCGCCCTTGGCGATCTGCTGGACGGCGGTCTCCAGGTTGTTGAGCGCGAAGATGTTGGTGATCGTGGTGAAGATCAGGACGCCGAGCACGGACCCGGTGATCGTGCCCCGGCCCCCGCTGAGCAACGTGCCGCCGATGATCACGGCCGCGATGGCGTCCAGCTCGTACAGATTGCCGTTGGTGTTCTGACCCGACCCCGCGAGGACGATCAGCAGGAAGGCCGCGATGCCGCAGCACAGCCCCGAGAGGAGATACAGATAGAGCCGCTGCCGCCGTACGTCGATGCCCGCGAGCCGCGCCGCCTCGGCGTTGCCGCCCACCGCCACCGACCGCCGCCCGAAGGTCGTGCGGTTCAGCAACAGCCAGCCGACCACCGTCACGGCCGCGAAGACGATCACGAGCGGCGGGATGCCGAGGACGTAGTGCTCGCGCTCCCCCAGCTTCAGGACGCCGTCCACGGTGACCATCTGGGTCTTGCCGTCGGTGATCTCAAGGGCGAGGCCGCGGCCCGAGGCGAGCATGGCCAGCGTCGCGATGAACGGCACGATCCCGCCGTACGCGATCAGCAGCCCGTTCACGAGCCCGCAGCCCAGACCCACGATCACGGCCGTGAACAGGATCCCGGCGAAGCCGTACTCCTGCGTGGCCACCGTCGTCGCCCACACCGACGCCAGCGCGACGATCGCACCCACCGACAGGTCGATGCCGCCGGAGATGATCACGAAGGTCATGCCGACCGTGACGACGCCGATCACCGACGCCTGAGTGAGGATCAGCTGCAGATTGTCGGTGTCGAGGAACGCGTCGGGCTCCGTGACACCACCGATCACGACGAGGGTGGCGAGCACGCCGAGCAGCGACAGCGTGCGCATGTCGACGCGGGGGACGAGGGACCGCCACGGGCTCTTGTGGTCGTCGGCCGGCGGACTCTTCTCGGTGACGGGCCGGGCGGGCGATGCGGGCTGCGTCATGACGCCGGGCTTCCTTCCGTGGTGGCGGGGCCGTGGGGGCCCTCGGTGAGGGTCGGTCCTGGCGCGCTCGATGCCAGGACGAGGTCGAGTACGCGGTGTTCGTCGAGGTCGTGCGCGGGTGCGGTGTGGACGACCCGGCCCTCGCGCAGGACGAGGACGCGGTCGGCTAGGCCGAGGACCTCCGGCACCTCGCTGGAGACGAGGAGGACGGCGAGGCCCTCGTCGGCGAGCCGCCGGATGACGGTGTACAGCTCGGCGCGGGCGCCGACGTCGACGCCGCGGGTCGGCTCGTCGAGCAGCAGGACGCGGCAGCCGCGCAGCAGCCACCGGGCGAGGACCGCCTTCTGCTGGTTGCCGCCGGAGAGGGTGCGCACGGGGACCGAGGGATTGTCGGGCCGCAGCGACAGCTCCCGCGTCGCGGTGCGCGCGGCCTCGCGCTCCTTCGACCGGTCCAGCCAACCCCCGTACGAGAAACGGGACATGGAGGACACGGACACATTGCGGGTGACGGACTCCAGCATGAGCAGGCCCTGCGCCTTGCGCTCCTCGGGGGCGAGACCGAGCCCGGCGCGTACCGCGGCGCGGACGCTTCCGGGCCGCAACACCCTTCCTTCGACCCGGACTTGACCACCCGTCGGCTTGCGGGCGCCGTAGATGGTCTCCAGGATCTCCGAACGCCCGGAGCCGACGAGCCCGGCGAGTCCGACGATCTCACCGGGGCGCAGTTCGAGGTCGAGGGGCGCGAACTCGCCGTCCCTGGTGAGGCCTTGTACGACGAGCACAGGTTCGGGCCGGGGGGCGCCCTCCTGATCGCGAGGCGTCCGCTCCGGGAAGACGTACTCGACGTTGCGACCCGTCATCAGGGCGATGACCTCGCGTGTCGGTGTCTCCTTGGCGGGCAGGCCGACGGCGACGGCGCGGCCGTCCTTCAGGACGGTGACGCGGTCGCCGATGCGCCGGATCTCCTCCAGGCGGTGGGAGATGTAGACGACGGCGACGCCGTCGGCCGTCAGATCGCCCACGATGCGGAAGAGGTTGTCGACCTCGTCCGGGTCGAGCGCGGCGGACGGCTCGTCCATGACGATCAGCCGCACCTCGTGGGAGAGCGCGCGGGCCATCGACACGATCTGCTGCTGGGCCGCGGACAGGTCCCCGACGAGCCGCGCCGGGTCGATCTCGCTGTGTCCGAGCCGCCTCAGGAGCGCGGCCGTCGACGCGCGTGCGTCGCGGCCGCGCACCATGAAACCGGCGGCGGTCGGCTCGTGCCCGAGGTAGACGTTCTCGGCGACGGACAGGCCCTCCACCAGGTCGAGTTCCTGGTAGATGGTGGCGATGCCGAGGCGCATGGCGGCGATCGGCGAGCGCAGGGTGACCTCGTCGCCGCGCCAGGCGATGGTGCCGTCGTCCGGCTGGTGGGCGCCTGCGAGGACCTTGATGAGCGTGGACTTGCCGGCGCCGTTCTGGCCGAGCAGACAGTGCACCTCACCGGCCTGCACCTGCAGGTCGACGCCGTCGAGCGCGCGGACGCCGGGGAACGACTTGGTGATGCCGGACATGGTGAGCAGGGGTGGTTCTGGTGCCATGACGGTTCCCTCGGGGGGTGCGGCCGGTTTCAGGGCAGAGCAGGGCGAAGGGGAGAGCGTTGGGACGGAGTTGATGGAGCTGACGGAGCCGATGGGTGCGCTGGATCCGATGGAGCCGACGGGGAAGGGCAGGGCGATCTTGTTAAGGGCATGACAATATCGATCAAGGTGCTGCGGCCGTCGCTCGCGCGTACCGCGTACGTCCGGGGCGGCTAGGCCGGGGAGAACAGGTGGTCGCTGATGAGGCGGGCGCCGCCGATGACTCCGGCGGTGGGGCCCAGCTCACCGAGGACGATGGGGAGGTTGCCGGTCGCGAGGGGCAGCGACTGGCGGTAGACCTGGGTGCGGATCGCGGCGAGCAGCGTGTGGCCGAGGCCGGTGACGCCGCCGCCGATCACCACGAGGCCGGGGTTGAAGAAGCTGACGAGGCCCGCGATGACCTGGCCGGTGCGGTTGCCGCCGGCGCGGATCAGGTCGAGGGCGGTGGCGTCACCGGCGGCCGCCGCCGCGGCGACGTCGACGGCCGTGAGCGCGCCGGAGTTCTCGAAGCGGGTGCAGAGCTCCGGCGAACGCCCCTGGTGGGCGGCCTCCTCGGCGTCGCGGGCGAGCGCGGCGCCGCTGAAGTACGCCTCCAGGCAGCCCTTGTTGCCGCACGCGCACGGGCGGCCGTCCGGCTCGACCTGGATGTGGCCGATGTCGCCCGCGCTGCCCGTCGTACCGCGGTACACCTCGCCGCCGACGACGATGCCGCAGCCGATGCCGGTGCCGATCTTGACGCACAGGAAGTCGCCCACGGAGCGGGCGACGCCCGCGTGCTGCTCGCCCATCGCCATCAGGTTCACGTCGTTGTCGACCATCACCGGGCAGCCGAGGTCCTGGCTGAGCGCCTCCCGTACGGGGAAGCCGTCCCAGCCGGGCATGATCGGCGGCGCGACCGGGACGCCCTCGGGGAAGCGGACGGGGCCCGGTACGCCGATACCGGCGCCGTCGAACCCCTCCGCGAGTCCCGAGGCGCGCAACTTGGCCGCCATGGCGAGGACTTGCTCGAAGACCGCGACCGGGCCCTCGCGCACGTCCATGGGCTGGTTGATGTGGCCGAGTACCTCCAGCTCGGCGTTGGTGACGGCGACGTCGACCGAGGTCGCGCCGATGTCCACGCCGAGGAAGCGGAGGGCCGGGGCCAGGCGGATGTTGTGGGAGCGGCGGCCGCCTCGGGACGCCGCGAGGCCGTCGGCGACCACCAGGCCTGTTTCCAGGAGGCGGTCCACCTCCACGGCCAGTTTGGACCGGGAGAGGTCGACCTGGTCGCCCAGTTGGGCGCGGGAGTTGGGCCCTCCGTCGCGCAGCAGCCGCAGTAGCCGCGCCTGGTGCGCGTTGGCGGGTCGAGCCGTCATACGTCTCACGCGCCCCTCCCCGCCTGTTCGGCCGAATCCCGTGTGTGTTCGTTGGGCTTTCGAGGGGAACGTAGCAGCGGTTGCCGGAGCTGGGAAGAAGTTGCGCCCGAATTCCCTCCGACTTTCTCCAGTCCGAGGACAAAGGGGGGTGGGGTGGGGCCTTGCCAGGGGCCCCCAATCCCGCCCCTTCCCGAAACCGGGGCTCCGCCCCGGACCCCGTATCGGCGCTCCGCGCCTCGTCCTCAAGCGCCGGACGGGCTGAAAAGAGGGGGTGGGGGCCATGGGCGGGTGGGACAGGCCACCCCGGACAGGCCCGGTCAGGGCGCCTCACGCGCGTGGTACGTCTTCCGCGTGTGCTCCGTATGCGCCCGCATGACCTCCGTCGCCCGGGCTTCGTCCCGGGCGGCGATCGCGGCGATGAGTTCGCGATGCTCGATCCAGGACTGCTTGCCGCGCTGCCGGGCCACCGGCGTGTAGTACCAGCGGACGCGCCGGTCGACCTGCCCGGCCAGCTCGGCGAGGACGACGTTCCCGGCCAGTTCCATCACCTTGGCGTGGAACGCCGCGTTCGTGGCGACGACGAGGTCCACGTCGCCGTCGGCGACGGCCGACTCGCCCTTGGCGCACAGCTCTTCGAGGGCGGTGATCCCGGCCGTACCGGCGTTGGCGGCGGCGAGCCGCGCGGCCTCGGCCTCCAAGAGGGTGCGGACGGTGAGGAGTTGGTCGGCCTCCTCCTCCGTCGGCTCGTGCACGAACGCCCCCTGCGCGGGCCGCAGATCCACCCACCCCTCGGTGTTCAGCCGCTGCAGCGCCTCACGCACGGGCTGCCTGGACACCCCCAGGTGCCCGGCGAGTTCGCTCTCGACGAGGTGCTGGCCGGGGCGCAGGGCGCGCGTGGTGATGAGTTCCAGCAGCGCCTCGTAGACCCGTTCGCGCAGCGGGCCCGGCCGTTCCAACTTGGGCACCGTCCCCTGTGGCAGTCCTGCGGACAACATCCCGGCCCCCTCCTGGACGACGTCAAGCCAAGTCAAGCCAAACGGATTGGCTTTTGTCTACAGTTTACCGAGCGCAAGGGCCAGTACCAGGGGCAGTTGGACGCGTCACAACGGCGGACGGCATCTCGCGCGAGCAAAGGCCGCCTCACGGACAGCGCACGACCTGCCCCGCGTACGACAGGTTCCCCCCGAACCCGAACAGCAGCACCGGATCCCCCTTGGAGATCTCGCCCCGCTCGACCAGCTTGGACAGGGCGAGCGGCACCGAAGCGGCCGAGGTGTTCCCGGAGTCCACCACGTCCCGCGCGACGACCGCGTTGACGGCGCCGATGCGCTCGGCGAGCGGCTCGACGATGCGCAGGTTGGCCTGGTGCAGGACGACCGCCGCGAGGTCGGCGGGGACCAGACCGGCGCGTTCGCAGGCGGCGCGGGCCAGCGGCGGCAGCCGCGTGGTGGCCCACCGGTAGACGCTCTGCCCCTCCTGTGCGAACCGCGGCGGCATCCCCTCGATGCGCACCGCGTGCCCCATCTCCGGCACCGAGCCCCACAGGACCGGCCCGATCCCGGGCTCCTCCCCCTCCGCGCACGGCTCGACGACGGCCGCACCCGCCCCGTCGCCGACGAGCACGCACGTCGTGCGGTCGGTCCAGTCCGTGACGTCGGACATCTTGTCGGCGCCGATGACCAGCGCCCGGCTCGCCGCCCCGGCCCGTACGGCGTGGTCGGCGGTGGCGAGCGCGTGCGTGAAGCCCGCGCAGACGACGTTGACGTCCATCGCGGCGGGCGAGGCGAGGCCGAGGCGGGCGGCGACCCGCGCGGCCATGTTCGGCGAGCGGTCGATGGCCGTGGACGTGGCGACGACGACCAGGTCCACGGACGACGGCGCGCTGCCCGCGGAGGCGAGCGCCTTCGCGGCGGCGTGCGCGGCGAGCTCGTCGACCGGCTCCTCGGGGCCCCCGATGTGGCGGGTGCGGATGCCCACCCGGGAACGGATCCACTCGTCGCTGGTGTCGACCATGCCCGTCAAGTCGTCGTTCGTGAGCACCTTGGCGGGCTGGTAGTGGCCGACGGCGGCGATGCGTGAGCCGGGCATGGGCGGATCCCCTCGTGGTGCAGGCAGTGCGGGACGTGCGTGACCGTCCAGTCTGCTCAGCGACTCACGGGTAACAGGTGAGGTAATGCGACAGGAAAGGGGCGTCCGCTTTGGATGCTTCGCCACATCGTGTCACCCGGTGAAGAGCTGTTTGGCCTTGTGTACGAGCTCGTAGACGCCGTACGCGAGCGGAAGGGCGACCCAGAGCCAGGCCCCGACGATCAGCGGGCGGCGGCGCGGCAGGTCCTGGTCACTTGCGTGCGGCTGATCCGGCGGCGTCGGCGGCGTTGTCATCGGACGGCTCCTTCGGGGCGGAGATGTGGTGGCGGGCGTGCACGGGACGTACCAGCTCATTGGCCACGAACCCGATGACGAGCAGGCCGATCATGATGGACAGGGAGACGCCGTAGAGGCCGGGGCCGTGCTTGCCCGCCTCCTCCTGGCGGTCGGCCACCCAGTTCACGATCAGCGGGCCGAGCACCCCGGCGAGCGACCAGGCGGTGAGCAGCCGCCCGTGGATCGCGCCGACCTGGTAGGTGCCGAAGAGGTCCTTCAAGTACGCCGGGATGGTCGCGAAGCCGCCGCCGTAGAAGGAGAGGATGACCAGGGCACAGACGATGAACAGAGGCTTGGAGTCGTCGCCGAAGCGGGCGATGAGGAGGTACATGAGCGCGCCCGCGCCCAGGTAGAGGCGGTAGACGTTCTTGCGGCCGACGAGGTCGGACGCGGACGACCAGCCGATGCGGCCCGCCATGTTCGCCGCCGAGAGCAGCGCGACGAAGCCCGCGGCCGCCGACGCGGAGACGGGCGTCGAGGTGTCCGCGAAGAAGTCGGTGATCATCGGCGCGGCCTTCTCCAGGATGCCGATCCCCGCGGTCACGTTCATGCACAGGACCACCCACAGGCACCAGAACTGCGGGGTGCGCACAGCCTGCCGCGCCGACACCTGCGGCCCGTCCAGCGGCGCCGGAGCCCCGGGGGCACGCGCGCCCTCCGACCTCGGCACCCGCACCAGGACCACGCCGAGCGCCATGAACACCGCGTACGTCAGACCGTGCACCAAAAACGCGAGCGCGATGCCCGAGGAGTCGGAGCCGAACGCCTCCAGCATCTGCGCCGACCACGGCGAGGCGATCAGCGCGCCGCCGCCGAAGCCCATGATCGCGATGCCGGTGGCCATGCCCGGGCGGTCGGGGAACCACTTGATGAGCGTGGACACCGGGGAGATGTAGCCGATGCCGAGCCCGATGCCGCCGACGAAGCCGTAGCCGAGGACGATCAGCCAGTACTGGCGGGTCGCGGCGCCGAGCGCGGCGATCAGGAAGCCGGAGGAGAAGCAGACGAGCGCGACGGACATCGCCCAGCGCGGCCCATTGCGCTCCACGAGGGTGCCGCCGAACGCGGCGGACAGGCCGAGCATGACGATGCCGAGCTGGAACGGCAGCGCGCTCTGGGTGCCGCTGAGGTCGAGCGCGGACTCCAGGGGCGGTTTGAACACACTCCAGGCATAGGCCTGGCCGATCGAGAGATGCACCGACAGGGCGGCGGGCGGCACGAGCCAGCGGCTCCAGCCGGGGGGTGCGACGGGGGGCCTCATGATCCCGAACGGTAGGAATCAAGGAGGCCGTTGGGAAGGGGGCGGACCGGGATTCGTCGACGGTATGCAATGTTCGGGTGCGGTGTTTGAGCGTTCTGTACGGGTGTGATGTCCGAGTACGCGGCCGGGCTGCACGGGTGCGGTGTCCGGGTACGCGGCCGGGCTGTACGCGTGCGGCGTCCGGGGACGCGGCCGGACTACCGGTCGGCCGCCTCGGCACCCCCGCCGAACGCCACCGCCGCGTCCCCGCCGCCGAACGCGCCCTCCGCGAGCGCCGCCCGCCGCAAGTGCTCGGCCAGCGCCCGCGTCGCCGTCGACGCGGATCCGTCCGTGACGCCCCAGGCCAGCAGGTGGTGGCGGCGCGCCCAGGGCTCCCGCAGTGCGCACACGTCGAGGGGCCGGCGGGGGTCGACGGCGCGGCGCGGTACGACGGCGAGGCCGACCCCGGCGGCGGCGAGGGAGACGAGGACGTCGAGGTCGGACGCGGTGGTGCGGTGGCGTACGACCGGCGCGTGCGGGCCGAGGTGCGACTCGATCCAGCGGCGCAGCGAGGAGCCCGCGTCGAGGCCGACGAGCGGGTGCTCGGCGACCTCGTCATAGGTCAGCGCGGCCCGTCCGGAGAGCACCCCGCCCGCCTGGCCGATGACCACGAGCGAGTCGTCCCCGAGGAGTTCCGTGACCAGGCCGCAGTCGCGGGCCTCGTCGTCGACCACGACGCCCAGGTCCGCCTCGCCGTCGGCCAGACGTCGCAGGGTCTGCGGGGTGCGGTGCTCGGACACCGCGACGTCGACGTCCGGGTGGGCGCCGAGGAAGGTGACGAGGGCCTGCGGGACGAGCCGGTAGCGGGCGGAACCCCCGCACAGCAGCTTCAGCGGGGCGGCCGGGGCCCGGGTGTAGCCGGCGACGGCGCTGTCGAGCCGGGCCGTCTGGGCCAGGACCTCACGCGCGTGCCGGGCCAGAGTGGCGCCCGCCGGGGTGGGCCGCACGCCCCGTCTGCCCCGGATCAGGAGCGGCACCCCGGCGTGGTGTTCGAGGGCGCGCACCCGGGCGCTGGCCGAGGGCAGGCTCAGGTGCACACGCCGTGCGCCCGCCGTGATGGAGCCCTCCGTCACGATGCCGAGGAAGAGCCGCAGATCGTCCAGGTCGTAGCGCACCCTGGTCAGCCTATGTCAGGGCCTAAGGCTGGGTACGCGGATCACGCATTGTGGGCGTACCGCCCGGGGGCCGATGCTCGGCAGATGTCCGAGACGCTGTGGGTGCTGCTCGCCGGGGTCGCCGCCGGCGGCCTCAACGCGCTGGGCGGCGGGGGCACGTTCGTGGCGCTGCCCGCGCTGGTCGCGGCCGGGGTGCCGCCCGTGACGGCGAACGCGTCCTCGACCGTCGCCCTGGTGCCGGGGGCGGTGGCGGGCGCCTGGGTCTACCGGCGCGAACTCGGCCCGGTCGGCGCGGTGTCCACGCGGGCCCTCACCGGGGTGAGCGCCCTCGGCGGCGGGCTCGGCGCCGGGCTGCTGCTCACGCTGCCCGCGGCGTCGTTCGAGGCGGCGGTGCCGTGGCTGCTCGCCTTCGCCACGGTGCTCCTGGCCTGCGGCCGCCGTGTCCTCGACGCCTTGGGCGGAGGCTCCGGGGGCTCCGAGGGCCCGGTCGCCCTGGGGCCCCGGGCGGTCCTCGCCGCACAGTTCGCCCTCGCGGTGTACGGCGGATACTTCGGCGGGGCCGTAGGCATCATGATGCTGGCCCTGTGGAGCGTCGGCCTGGGCCTGGACGCCGCGGCGGGCAACCCGATGCGGATCGCGCAGGTCGCCGCGGTGTATCTGACGGCGGCTGCGCTGTTCCTCGTGGCCTCGGACGCCCTGGACACCCCGCTGGTCCTCGGCGCCCTCCTGACGGGCGCGGTGGCCGGTGGCTTCGGGGGCGCCCACCTGGCGCGCCGTCTCCCGGCGCGGCTGCTGCGCGCCGTCGTGCTGACCACGGCGGTCACGATGACGGTCCTGTACTTCGTCCGAGGGTGACGCGATGACCGCACCCGACCCGGCGGCCGCCCCACCGTGGACGGAGGCGGCACGCGCCCGCGTGGCCCTCGCCTACGAGGCGTACGAACTGGCCGAACTCGCCCGCGCCGCCGTCGCCGTGGGCCCGGACGAGCTGCGCGGGGACGGCACCTCGACCGCCCCGGGCAGTGCGCTGGCCGACGCGGTCCGGCTGGTCGGGGCGGCGCACCGGCTGCTGACGGCGGCCGCCGTGTACGAGCGGGCCGCCGGGGCGGACTGGCGGGTGGTCGGGGCCGCGCTGAACGTGTCGGCGGGGGCGGCCCGGCAGCGTTTCGTGGCCGCCGAGGCGCGCTTCCGCGAGCGACCGCGCTCCCCCGGCGACGAGTCCGACGCGGCCGTCGGCAAGCCCGACGGGTGGCGGTCGTACCTGCTCAGGGAGCCGATGGAGGCCGCGCGGGACCTCGACGACTGGGTCCTGCGGCATCAGGACGGCGACGGCGATCTCGGGGGCGCACCGGTGTCCGGCCCCCTGCTCCGGCCCGCGCCCCGCGGCCACCCGTGAACAGCCGCCCGTACGGGCGAGTCCGCCCATACATGCAAGAAGGCAAGGAGTGAAACGCCTCCTTGCCACTCTCAAGGTATAGCGCACGAGGGGGCTTGCGGCAAGGCCCGGGGCATGGCGCACAATGACCGACCCGGGCCACGACCTGGGGAAATCAAGAGTTCGCGAAGTACGTACGCATTTGTTTGCTTCATGGGGGGTTCCATGTTTGACGTGATCATCACCGGCGGCGGCCCGACCGGCTTGATGCTGGCCGCTGAACTGCGGCTGCACGATGTGCGGGTGGTCGTCCTGGAGAAGGAGAAGGAGCCGACCAAGCAGTCCCGTGCGCAGGGGCTGCACGTGCGCAGCATCGAGCTGATGGACCAGCGCGGACTGCTGGAGAAGTTCCTGCCGCTCGGGAAGCAGTTCACGGTCGGGGGCTTCTTCGCCGGTCTCGGCGCCTCGTGGCCCGAGGACCTCGACACCGCGCACTCGTACGTCCTCGGCATCCCGCAGGAGATCACCGAGCGGATCCTCACCGAGCGCGCCACCGAGTCGGGTGTCGAGATCCGGCGCGGCTGCGAGGTGGTGGCGCTGAGCCAGGACGAGGACGGGGTGGAGGTCGGGCTCGCCGACGGCACGCGGCTGCGCTCGCGCTATCTGGTGGGCTGCGACGGCGGCCGCAGCACGGTGCGCAAGCTGCTCGGCGTCGACTTCCCCGGGGAGCCCGCGCGGGTCGAGACCCTGCTCGGCGCGATGGAGCTCGGCGTGTCGCAGGAGACGCTGACGGAGGTCGTGGCGGAGGTCCGCAAGACCCAGCAGCGGTTCGGCGCGATGCCCATGGGGGACGGCCTGTACCGCGTGATCGTGCCCGCCGACGGGGTGTCCGAGGACCGGACGACCCCGCCGACCCTGGAGGAGTTCAAGCAGCAACTGCGGGCGTTCGCCGGGACCGATCTGGGCGCGCACTCGCCGCGCTGGCTGTCCCGGTTCGGCGACGCGACGCGGCAGGCCGAGCGCTACCGGGTCGGCCGGGCGCTGCTCGCGGGCGACGCGGCGCACATCCACCCGCCGACCGGCGGGCAGGGCCTCAACCTCGGCATCCAGGACGCGGTCAACCTCGGCTGGAAGCTGGCCGCCGCCGTGCACGGCTGGGCGCCGGAGGGGCTGCTCGACAGCTACCACGCCGAACGGCACCCGGTGGCCGCGGACGTCCTCGACAACACCCGCGCGCAGATCCACCTGATGTCCGACGACCCGGGCGCGCTCGCGGTGCGCCGGCTCCTCGCGGAGCTGACGGGCTTCGAGAACGTGAACCGGCACCTGATCGAGAAGATCACCGCGATCGGGATCCGCTACGACTTCGGCGCGGGGCACGACCTGCTCGGCCGACGGCTGCGGGACGTGGAGTTGAAGAGGGGCCGCTTGTACGGGCTCATGCACGGCGGCCGCGGGCTGCTGCTCGACCAGACCGGCCGGCTCTCGGTGGCGGGCTGGGCGGACCGGGTCGACCACGTCGTCGACACGAGTGAGGAACTGGACGTGCCCGCGGTCCTGTTGCGGCCGGACGGGCACGTGGCGTGGGCCGGCGAGGACCAGCGGGAGCTGGAGGGCCGGTTGCCCCGGTGGTTCGGGGCCGCCGCGAGCTGACACGGGGTCGGCGAGAGAGGGCTCGCCCAACCCCTTGCTGCCCCAACTTCCATACTGTAGACAATATTCCATCTACCGTGTGTGGCTTCTCGGCCACGCGCGACCAGCGCAGCCTGAGAGCGCTGCCGGTCCGTCGGAACCCTCAACCGAACGGAGCGCGCCATCGTGAAAGTCGCAGTCCTGGGCGCCGGTGCCATCGGCGCCTACGTCGGAGCCGCCCTGCACCGCGCGGGAGCGGACGTCCATCTCGTGGCCCGCGGCCCGCACTTGGCGGCCATGCGGCAGCACGGCGTTCGCGTGCTCAGCCCGCGCGGTGACTTCACCGCGCGGGCCCACGCCACCGCCGACCCGGCCGACATCGGCCCCGTCGACTTCGTCTTCCTCGGCCTGAAGGCCACTTCGTACGCGGCGTGCGGGCCGCTCGTCGAACCGTTGCTGCACGCCGGGACGACCGTGGTCGCCGCCCAGAACGGCATCCCCTGGTGGTACTTCCACCGCCACGGCGGTCCGCACGACGGGCACCGCCTGGAGAGCGTGGACCCGGGCGGCGCCGTCAGCGCGGTGCTCGCGCCGCGCAGGGCCGTCGGCTGCGTGGTGTACGCGGCGACGGAGCTCGCCGAGCCGGGCGTCGTACGGCACTTGGAAGGCACCCGCTTCTCCATCGGCGAGCCGGACCGCACCCGGTCGGCGCGCTGTCTCGACTTCAGCGCGGCGATGCGCGCGGGCGGCCTGAAGTGCCCGGTGGAGCCGGACGTGCGCGGCGACATCTGGATCAAACTGCTCGGCAACATCTCCTTCAACCCGATCAGCGCCCTCGCCCGCGCCACCATGCGCGAGATGTGTCTGCACGGCGGCACCCGCCGCGTCATCGAGATCATGATGGCCGAGACCCTGGCCGTCGCCGCGGCACTCGGCTGCGAGCCGGACATCTCCATCGAGCGGCGGCTGGCGGGCGCCGAGCGCGTCGGCGACCACCGCACCTCCACGCTCCAGGACCTGGAGCGCGGCAAGCCGCTCGAACTCGACGTGCTGCTCGCCGCCGTCGTGGAACTCGCGGAGATCACCGGCGTGCCCGTGCCCACCCTGCGCACCGTGCACGCCCTCTCGGACCTGCTCGCCCACGGCATGAGGAGCGCCGTAGCGTGACCAAGCCAGACCGCACCCGGACCCGGCAGGACCCCGCCCGGGGGAACCGCAAGCGCGACCGCGCCCCCAAGACGTACACCCGCCTCACCCACCCCCTCGTCCGCGACAGCCGCAACGGGCCGCTGCGCGCGGCCAGTTGGGACGAGGCCCTGGCCCGCGCCGCCGACGGCTTCCGGCACGCCCGCGACACGCACGGCCCGGACGCCTTCGCGATGCTCTCCTGCGCCCGCGCCACCAACGAGATGAACTACGTGGCGCAGAAGTTCACCCGCGTCGTCATGGGCACCAACAACGTCGACTCCTGCAACCGCACCTGCCACGCCCCGAGCGTCGCGGGTCTCTCCGCCGCCTTCGGCTCCGGCGGCGGCACCTCGTCCTACGAGGAGGTCGAGCACACCGACCTCATCGTGATGTGGGGCTCCAACGCCCGCTTCGCGCACCCGATCTTCTTCCAGCACGTCCTGAAGGGCATCCGGGGCGGAGCCCGGATGTACGCCGTCGACCCGCGCCGCACCTCCACCGCCGAGTGGGCGGAGAGCTGGCTCGGCCCGAACGTGGGCACGGACATCGCCCTCGCGCACGCCGTCGGCCGCGAGATCATCCACGCGGGCCTGCACAACACCCTGTTCATCGAGCGCGCCACGTCCGGCTTCGCGGAGTACGCCGCGCTGGTCGAGCCGTGGACCCTCACCCTCGCCGAGAAGGTGACGGGCGTGCCCGCCGCCGCGATCCGCGATCTGGCGCACGCGTACGCCACCGCCGAACGCGCCCAGCTCTGCTGGACGCTCGGCATCACCGAGCACCACAACGGCACCGACAACGTCCGGGCGCTCATCAACCTGGCGCTGCTCACCGGGCACGTCGGCCGCTACGGCGCCGGGGTGCAGCCGCTGCGCGGCCAGAACAACGTGCAGGGCGGCGGCGACATGGGCGCCATCCCCAACCGCCTGCCCGGCTTCCAGGACATCCTCGACGACGGGCACCGGCACAAGTTCGAACGGGCCTGGGACACGGTCATCCAGCCGCGGTACGGCATGACGCTCACGGACATGTTCGAGGCCATGGAGAGCGGCGGACTGCGGGCCGTCTACTGCATCGGCGAGAACCCGGCGCAATCGGAGGCCGACAGCGAGCAGGCGGCCCGGCGGCTCGCCGCCCTCGACCATCTGGTCGTGCAGGACATCTTCCTGACGAAGACCGCCGAGATGGCCGACGTGGTCCTTCCCGCCACCGCCGCGTGGGCGGAGACCGACGGCACGACCACCAACAGCGAGCGGCGCGTGCAGCGGGTGCGGGCCGCGCTCACGCCGCCCGGCGAGGCGCGCGAGGACATCGACATCATCTGTGAGGTCGCCGCCCGCCTCGGCCACGACTGGAAGTTCACCGACTCCCGGGCCGTCTGGGACGAACTGCGGTCCCTCTCGCCCGACCACTTCGGCATGACGTACGACCGCCTGGACGAGCACCAGGGCCTCCAGTGGCCCTGCCCCGACCTCGACCGCCTGCCCTCCAGCTTCCTGCACGGGCGGCTCTGGGAGGCCGACCCGGCCCGGCGCGGGCCGCGCGCCCCCTTCGGCCTCGTGCACGACGACCCGCCCGTCGACCTCACCGACGAGTCGTTCCCGCTGCGGCTCACGACGGGGCGGCGGCTCGACTCCTACAACACCGGTGTGCAGAGCGGGAGTTTCGCCTCCCCGCTGCGGCGCGGCGAGTACGTCGAGCTGTGCCCCGAGGACGCGGAGCGGTACGGGGTCGTGGTGGGCGAGGAGGTGCGGGTGTCCTCGCGGCGCGGGGCCGTCGTCGCGCCGGTGTGGGTCGACCCCGGCCTGCGGCCCGGGCTCGCCTTCATGACCATGCACTTTCCCGACGAGGTGGACACCAACCAGCTGACGATCGAGGCGAATTGCCCGATCGCGGGGACAGCCGAGTTCAAGGCGTCCGCGATCCGCATCGAGAAGCTGACTGTGGGGAGTTGACGGTACGTGGACCTGCGCTTCGGCGACAGCAAGCCGACCGACGAGGAACGGGACGCGGTGGACGCGCTCCTCGGGCCGCCGGGGTCGGCGTGGGAGGGCGCGAACCGCTCCGACGCGGATCTTCGGTGGGCCCGGGGTGGGCGGGCCGCCCGGGAGCGGCGGGATCTGCTGCTGCCGGGGTTGCACGCGCTCAACGACCGCGTGGGGTGGATCAGTGAGGGCGGGCTCGACTATCTGTGCCGGCGGCTCACCGTGCCGCCCGCCGAGGCGTACGGGGTCGCCACGTTCTACTCCATGTTCTCGCTGAAGCCGCGGGCGCGGACCGTGGTGCGGGTCTGCACCGATCTCGCCTGCGCGGTGCGGGGCGCCGAGCCGCCGTCCGGCTCCGCCGAGGGGGTGGACGTGGAGGCCAGCCCCTGCCTGGGGCTGTGCGAGCGGGCGCCTGCGGTGTTGGTGGTGCGGGCGGGGGGCCCTGCCGGGGGCTCCCCCATCCCACCCCTTCCCGAAACCGGGGGCTCCGCCCCCGGACCCCCGCTATCGGCGCTCCGCGCCTCGTCCTCAAACGCCGGACGGGCTGGATATGTGCCGCAAGATCCAGCCCCTCCGGCGTTTGAGGAGCGGGGTCTGGGGCGGAGCCCCAGTTACGGGAAGGGGTGGGATTGGGGGCTCCCAGCCGGGCCGGACAACGAACCCCCACCCGCCCACGCCGTCCCCCAAGCCGGGTCCCCCGACCTGATCCTCCTGCGCCGCATAGGCCTCGTCGACCCGTCCTCCCTGGACGACTACCGCGCCCACGGCGGCTACACGGCCCTCCGCCGAGCCTTCGCCCTCGGCCCCGCGGCCGTGATCCGCGAGGTCACCGACGCGGGCCTGGTGGGCCGGGGCGGCGCCGCCTTCCCGACGGGACGGAAGTGGCAGGCGACGGCGTCCCAGCCGGACCACCCGCACTATCTGGTGTGCAACGCGGACGAGTCGGAGCCGGGCACGTTCAAGGACCGGGTGCTGATGGAGGGCGACCCGTACGCGCTGGTGGAGTCGATGACGATCGCGGCGTACGCGGTGGGCGCCCGGCACGGATACCTGTACCTGCGCGGCGAGTACCCGCGGGCGCTGCGCACCCTGGAGCACGCCCTCGACCAGGCCCGCGCCCGCGGCCTCCTCGGCGACGACATCCTCGGCCAGGGGTTCTCCTTCGACATTGAGATCCGGCGCGGCGCGGGCGCGTACATCTGCGGCGAGGAGACGGCGCTGTTCAACTCGATCGAGGGGTACAGGGGCGAGCCCCGCTCCAAGCCGCCGTTCCCCGTGGAGAAGGGCCTGTTCGGCAAGCCCACGGCCGAGAACAACGTCGAGACGCTGGTGAACGTGCTGCCCGTCCTCACCATGGGCGCGGCGGCGTACGCGGCGATCGGCACCCAGAAGTCCACCGGCCCCAAGCTGTTCTGCGTCTCGGGGGCCGTGGCCCGCCCGGGCCTCTACGAGCTGCCGTTCGGCGCGACCCTCGGCGATCTCCTCGGCCTCGCGGGCACGCCGGACAACCTGCGGGCGATCCTCCTCGGCGGCGCCGCGGGCGGCTTCGTACGGCCGGACGAGCTGGACATCCCGCTGACGTTCGAGGGCACGCGGGAGGCGGGGACGACGCTCGGCTCCGGGGTGGTGCTCGCGATCGACGACTCCGTGCCGCTGCCCCGACTGCTGCTTCGCGTCGCCGAGTTCTTCCGCGACGAGTCGTGCGGCCAGTGCGTGCCGTGCCGGGTCGGCACGGTCCGGCAGGAGGAGGCCCTGCACCGCATCGCCGACCGCACGGGCGCGGCCGCGGCCGCCGACATCGCGCTCCTGCGCGACGTCGGGCAGGCCATGCGGGACGCCTCGATCTGCGGCCTGGGCCAGACCGCGTGGAACGCCGTGGAATCCGCCATCGACCGTCTGGGGGCGTACGAATGACCGCCATCCCGCTGCAACCGCCGCGCCGCCTGGTCGAGTTCACGCTCGACGGCGAGCCCGTGCGCGTGCCCGAGGGCGGCACGGTCCTCGACGCCTGCCGGGCCGCGGGCAAGGACGTGCCGACCCTGTGCGAGGGCGACACACTGAGGCCGAAGAACGCCTGCCGGGTGTGCGTCGTGGAGGTCGAGGGCGCCCGGACGCTCGCCCCGGCCTGTTCGCGGCGCGCCGAGCCCGGGATGGCGGTGCGCACGGACACGGAGCGGACGCGGCACAGCCGCAGGATCGTCCTCGAACTCCTCGCGTCGTCCGTCGACTTGTCGACCACGCCCCACGCGGCCGAGTGGCTGAAGGAGTACGAGGCGAAGCCCGACCGGTTCGGCCCGGACGCGGCGCGCCTCAACGAGTCCCCCAAGGTCGACAACGATCTGTACGTGCGCGACTACGACAAGTGCATCCTCTGCTACAAGTGCGTGGACGCGTGCGGTGAGCAGTGGCAGAACAGCTTCGCGATCTCCGTCGTGGGGCGCGGCTTCGACGCCCGCATCGCCGTCGAGCACGACGCTCCGCTGACCGACTCGGCGTGCGTGTACTGCGGCAACTGCGTGGAGGTGTGCCCGACGGGCGCCCTCAGCTTCAAGAGCGAGTTCGACATGCGTGCCGCCGGGACCTGGGACGAGGCCGCGCAGACGGAGACGACCACCGTCTGCGCGTACTGCGGAGTCGGCTGCAACCTCACCCTGCACGTGCAGGACAATGAAATCGTGAAGGTCACCTCGCCGCACGACAGCCCGGTGACCCACGGCAACCTCTGCATCAAGGGCCGCTTCGGCTACCAGCACGTACAGAACCGGGACTGATCGACATGGGACGAGTCACGGAACGCCGCCGCGTCATCCGCATCCGCGACGGCGCGGTCAGCGAGCGGCCGGACACGCTCGTCGCGGAGGAGCCCCTGGAGATACGCCTCAACGGCAAGCCGCTCGCGATCACCATGCGCACGCCCGGCGACGACTTCGCGCTCGCGGCCGGGTTCCTCGTCAGCGAGGGAGTGCTGGGCTCGGCGGACGAGCTGCGGAACATCGTGTACTGCGCGGGGGCGACGGCGGACGGCTCGAACACGTACAACGTGGTGGACGTGTCGACGGCGGACGGTGTCGTCCTCCCGGACATCACTCTTGAGCGCAATGTCTATACGACCTCGTCGTGCGGGCTGTGCGGCAAGGCCAGCCTGGACGCGGTCCGCACCACCGCCCGCTGGCCGATCGACGACGACCCCGAGGGGCACGGCACTCCCCCGGTCCGGCTGACGCCCGAGCTGCTCGCCCGCCTCCCCGACCGGCTGCGCGCGGCCCAGCGGGTCTTCGACCGGACCGGGGGGCTGCACGCGGCGGCGCTGTTCACCGAGGACGGCGACCTCGTCGACGTGCGCGAGGACGTGGGCCGCCACAACGCCGTCGACAAGCTGGTGGGCCGGGCGCTCCAGGACGGCCGCCTGCCGCTCACCCGCAGCGTCCTGATGGTGTCGGGGCGTGCCTCCTTCGAGCTGGCACAGAAGGCCGTGATGGCGGGCATCCCGGTGCTCGCGGCGGTGTCCGCGCCCTCGTCGCTCGCCGTCGACCTCGCCGCCGAGACCGGCCTGACCCTGGTCGGCTTCCTGCGCGGCTCCTCCATGAACGTGTACGCGGGCGAGCACCGCCTGGCCCTGCGGACCGCGGCCGCGCGGACCTGACCGGCGCTCCCGCCGCGACACGGCGACGGGGTCCCGGCCCGGCGGGGAGCGCCCCCTGCGCCGGCCGGGCCCCAGCGCCGCCCGCGTCTCCCAGGCTCACTCGTCGACCCGCGCGACCCTCTCCAGCATGTCCAGGAACGCCTCCCGCTCGGCAGCCGACAGGGGCGCCAGCAGGTCGGCGTTGGCGGCCCGCGCCGCCGTGGCGCACCGGCGCAGCAGGGCGCGCCCGTCGGTGGTGAGGGTGACGGCGTTCTTACGGCGGTCCTTGGGGTCGGGAGTGCGTTCCACGAGCCCGGCCCCCTGCAGGTCGTTCAGGACGCCGACGAGGTCCTTGGGGTCGAGCTGGATGCCCCGGCCGAGGTCGGCCTGGGCCACCGGGCCGAGGTCGGCCACGGCGGCGAGCACGACGTGGTGCCACATCTTCATGCCCTCGGCGGCGAGCGCCTCGGCGACCAGGCCGCGGCCGCGGGCGGCGGCCCGGCCGAGCAGCCAGCTGGGGAGGGTGCGGATGGCGGTGGGCACGGTGGGGGCGGCGGTCGGCGCGGTCGACGTGGACGGTGTGGACGGTGTGGACGACGTGCGGGTCGGCTGGGTCTCGGGCATGGCGTGAGCCTATCCAAGAATCGTTGGACTTCCCCATGAGTTTGCGATTACCGTTGGGACTCCCAACGATTCCCGACGAGTGCGTGGAGGTGCGGATGCGTCGCGTCCGGTACGAGCGGCAAGGCGGCCCCGAGGTCCTGTTCGTCGAGGAGGCCCCGGTCCCCCAACCCGGCCCGGGCGAGTTGCTCGTCCGGGTCGCGGCCGTCGGCGTGACCCTGCCCGTCGTCCGCAAGGTGCGCGAGTCCGCCGAACCCGTCGCGCTCGGCGGGGAGATCGCGGGCGAGGTGGTCCGCGCGGGCGACGGCGTGACCGGCTTCGCGCCCGGCGACCGGGTCACGGGCCTGGTCTTCGGGCACGGCTACGCGGACTACGCCCTGCTGCACACCGCGATGGCCTCCCCCGTGCCCGACGGCGCGAGCGCGGTCGACGCCGTGGCCCTGGTCCGCAGCGGCCTGGTCGCCCGCGGCGCCCTCGAGGCCGCCCGCCCCGCCGCGGGTGAGACCGCGCTCATCACGGCGGCGGCGAGCGGCGTCGGCCACCTGGCGGTGCGCCTGGCGAAGCTGCGCGGCGCCGCGCGTGTCGTGGGCGCGGTCTCGGATCCCTCGAAGGCCGACTTCGTGCGCGGCCTCGGCGCCGACGACGTCGTCCACTACGACGCGCCGGACTGGGGCGAGCCCGTCGACTACTGCCTGGACGGCGTGGGCGGGGAACTGCTCGGCCCGGCCGTCGCCGCGCTCGCGCCGCACGGCAGGCTGGTGGCGTACAGCTCGGGCGGTGGCACCCTGTCGGCCTACGATCTGCTCGTCGGGGCCAAGTCGGTGACGGGCTTTCAGATGGCGCTGATCGCGCGGGGGCGGCCGGAGCTGTACGAGGAGTGGCGCCGGGACCTGTGGCGGCTGTTCCACTCGGGTGAGCTGCGGCCCGCCGTGCACGCCGAGTTCGACCTGGCGGACGCGGCCGCGGCACACGCGGCAATCGAGTCGCGCGTCAACACCGGAAAAGTCGTACTTACCCCGTAATCTTGCGACATCCGCGCCCGGCGCCCCGCCGGGATTCCGTTACGCGCACGCTTCTTGTGTTGCTCCAAGGCCCCCAAGTAGCTTCAGTGACGCGCACGTTGGACGTGGGATGTCCGAATGTCCGGTCGACATGAAGGGCCCGCACCATGCCGTCGAGACTCCGTGTACGCCTCAGATCCGCCCGGTCCCCCCGGTTCCCCCAGCTCCTTTTGTCCCCCAGGCGGCGTACCGTCGCCGCGCTGACCGCCACCGCGCTCGCCGCCCTCGCGCTGCCGCCCGCGCTCGGCGGCGCGGCCCGGGCCGCGGGAGAGACGAGGGCTCCGTTCGAGCAGCAGGTCCTGTTCAAGGCTTCCCAGGATCCCGGCTACTCGTGCTTCCGGATACCAGCGATCGTGAAGACGGCGAAGGGAACGCTGCTCGCCTTCGCCGAGGGACGCGTCAACGACTGCAGCGACGCCGGTGACATCGACCTGGTCCTCAAGCGCAGCCACGACGGCGGCCGGACCTGGGGCCCGATGCGGGTCATCAACGAGGGCGGCGGCGACACGCACGGCAACCCCGCGCCCGTCGTCGACCGCGAGACGGGCCGGATCCTGCTCGCCGAGACGTACAACCCGGGCCGCACGGACGGCAAGAACTGCGAGGTGCCGTGCGAGCGCACGCCCCATCTGCAGTACAGCGACGACGACGGCGCGACCTGGTCCAAGCCGCGCGACCTGAGCGACGAGATCCTGCCCGAGTCCTGGAACTCCTGGTACGCCACCGGACCCGTGCACGGCATCCAGCTCAGCCGGGGGCGGCACAAGGGCCGTCTGGTCCTGACCGTCAACGCCGAGTCGTGGAACGGCAGCCGGGTCACCGAGAACCACGCCTCGCTGGTCGTCAGCGACGACGGCGGCGACACCTGGAGGATCGGCGCCACGGACTCGTACCCGATCTCCGCGAGCGACGGCACCTTCCGGCAGAAGCCGTCGGAGATGACCCTCACGGAGCGCGCGGACGGCACGATCTATGTGTCCGGGCGCGAGCAGGACGGCACCGACCTCGGGCACCGCGACCACGTCGTCAGCCGCGACGGCGGCGAGAGCTTCACCGGCTCCTTCGAGGCCAGCCCCGACCTGTACACCCCGCAGGTGCAGGGCTCCACGCTCCGCTTCGGCGGCCGGCTCCTGCTCGCCGCGCCCGGCGACCCGGACCGGCGCCGCACCATGACGGTCCGCTCCTCCTACGACGGCGGCCGCACCTGGGACAGCTTCGACCGCTCCACGGTCGTCACCACCGACTGGTCCGGCTACTCGGACATGGTGGCCGTCGACGACGAGCGGGTGGGCCTGATGTACGAGGGCGGCGCGGTGGACGCCCGCGACGAGATCCGCTTCACGCGCTTCACCGAGGAGTGGCTGAAGCCCCGCCGCGGCCCGGACCCGCGCACCAGCGACTGGGCTCCGGGAGCGCGGGACGCGGCGGTGCTCGGCGGCGCCCGCCCCACGGACGGCGTGTTCGGCGGCCAGGCGCTCGCCTTCGACGGGGTCGACGACGCCGTACGGCTGCCGTACAGCTCCCGGCTCCCCCTGCACAGCCAGGACTTCACGGCCTCGCTGTGGTTCCGCTACTCGGCGACGAGCGGTGAGCAGCCGCTGCTCTGGATGGGCGGTGTCGGCACCGGCCAGCCGCAGGTGTGGCTGCGCGGGGAGCCCGCGAACAACCGCGTCACGGGCCTCATCACCACCCGCGACGGCGGCAGCCCGCCCCGCTCGGTGTCGCTGAGCACCGAGGGCGCGTACAACGACGGCCAGTGGCACCACGTCGCGCTGCGCCGCGGCGACGGCGAGCTGTCCCTGTTCCTCGACGGCAACCGGCTCTCCCGGCCCGACATCCCCGGCAGCGTCAGCCGCAACTCGCCGTTCGGCGTGCACATCGGCCAGCGCATGGACAGCCGGGCCCACTTCACCGGTGCCATCGACCAAGTGGGCGTGTTCGAGCGGGCGTTGAGCGACGAGGAGGTGACGCGGCTCGGGTCCGACCGGGCGCCGTCCTCCGCTGTGACGTGGAACACCGTCACCTGGCTGCCCATGGACCGGGTGCGTCCGGGGAACTAGCGTCCCGGGCGTGTCCGCCACCACGACGCCGTACGCAGATCCGTCCACCGAGGGCGGACCCCCGGGCGGCCGGGGCGCGCGCAGGACCTGGATCGTCCTGCTGCTCGCCCTGGCCTGCGCCGCCCTGCTCCTGACCGCCCTCCCGGACGGCGAGAACGACCGGGAGGGCGGTCCGGCGTGCGCGGCCACCACCGTCGCCTCGTCCGCGCCCGAGCCGAAGCTCACCGGCGCCTTCGCCTCGTACGGCGACGACGGCGCCCGCACCGACGACTGGACGGGCGGCGACGGCACGCACTCGGTGAAGCTTCCGGACGGGCGGGTGCTCTGGCTGTTCTCCGACACCTTCCTCGGGCAGGTGCACGCGCCGCCCAACCCGCAGGGCCAGCCGCACGCGTGGCGCGACACGAGCGCCCCGATGGTGCGCAACTCCGGTGTGGTGACGGACCGTTCGGGAGCCCTGGAGCGTACGCTCACGACCCCGATGTTCGCCGATCCGGCGCCGGGGCAGTGGCGCTGGCCGGTCTCCGCGAAGGTCGAGCCGCGCTCGCCGGGCGCCGACGAGGACGTCCTGCGGGTGCTCCTGTGGACCCGCGCGAAGGCCCCGGGCCCCTGGATCTACGGGGTGCCCGCCGCCACCGAGGTCGCCACGCTGTCCCTGCCGGACCTGCGCGTCGAGAACATCACGCAGATCTCGGACCAGCGCGGCGTCGCCGACCCCGAGAAGCGGGTCCTCTACGGCACGACGACCGTCGACGACGGCGAGTGGACCTACGTCTTCGGCGGCACCGACGCGCAGGCCGCCGCCCGCCCCTCCTCGCACGCCTACGTCGCCCGCGTCCGGCACGGCGGCCTCGCCGACCCCGGCGCCTGGAAGTACTGGGACGGCGGGGACTGGACCCGCACGGGCAAGCCGCGCCCGGTCCTCGGCAACGGCGACCACAAGGGCGTGGGCAGCGCCTTCACCGTGGTCCGCACGCGGGGGACGTACGTCCTGCTCACCATGGCCGCGGGCGCCGAGGGCCTGAGACACGTCACGTCGTACTGGTCGTGCTCCCCCACCGGTCCCTGGCGCGGGCCCGCCAAGGCGTTCGCGCCGCCGCTGCCTAAGGACAGCGTGGGCGCCGGGGGCGGCGGGAGCGGCGCGGGCGCCCCGGACACGGCGGCCGCGGCGCCCTACAACCCGCAGGCCCACCCGGCCGTGAGCGGCGACGGGCGGCTCGTGGTGAGCTACGACGTCAACTGGCTGGACGCGGCGGCGGCGAACGCCCAGGCGCACATCAACCGGAACGTGGAGCTGTACCGGCCGCGGTTCGTGTCGCTGCGCTTCCAGCGCGAGAGCTGACGGGACCGGTTCCGCCCCGGGCGCCGGGACCCTCACCCGCGCGCCCTGACTCCCCCGCCTGCGCGCGCCCTGACTCGCCCGCCTCCGCGGCCCGGTCCGCGACCGCCTCCGGGTCCCGCGAGCGGCGCTTGGCGATCACCGCGCAGACCATGAGCTGCATCTGGTGGAACAGCATCAGCGGGAGCACCGCGAGGGAGGCCTGGGCGCCGAACAGGACGCTCGCCATGGGCAGCCCGGCCGCCAGGGACTTCTTCGACCCGGCGAACTGGATCGCGATCCGGTCGGCCCGCCCGAACCCGAGCTTCTTCGCGCCGTACCAGGTCAGGGAGAGCATCGCGGCGAGCAGCACCGCCTCGACGCCGAGCAGCGCGCCGAGCCGGGCCGGGGTGACCCGGTGCCAGATGCCCTCGACCATGCCCTGGCTGAACGCGGTGTAGACGACGAGCAGGATCGAGCCCCGGTCGACGAAGGAGAGCACCTTCTTGTTGCGGGCGATGAACCCCCCGACCCACCGGCGCAGGAACTGCCCCGCGAGGAACGGCACCAGGAGTTGCAGCACGATCTTCAGGAGCGAGTCCGTGGAGAAGCCGACCGCGCCGTGGCCGAGCAGCCCGGCCGCGAGCAGCGGTGTGAGCACGATGCCCGCGAGCGAGGAGAACGAGCCCGCGCAGATCGCCGCGGGGACGTTGCCGCGCGCCATCGACGTGAAGGCGATGGACGACTGGATCGTCGAGGGCACGAGCGTCAGGAACAGCAGGCCGCTGTAGAGCGCGGGCGTCAGGACGTGGGGCACGAGCCCCTTGGCCGCGAGGCCGAGCAGCGGGAAGATCGCGAACGTGCAGAGCAGCACGGTGAGGTGCAGCCGCCAGTGGCGCAGGCCGTCCATCGCCTCGCGGGTGGAGAGCCGCGCCCCGTACAGGAAGAAGAGCAGCGCGACGGCGGTGGTCGAGGCGCCGGACGCGACATCGGCGGCCGTGCCGCGGGCGGGCAGGAGCGCCGCGAGTCCCACCGTGCCCAGGAGAGCCGCGATGTACGGGTCGATCGGCATCCAGGAAGGCCAGGACGGGCGTTTCACAGTGCTCCATGCGCTCGGTCTGCCGGAGGCTCGGTGGATCTTGGTTCCGGCTCCGGGGCGGTACGTGCCCTCTCCATGCTCCTCCTCCTCGCCGCGATCGGGAATCCCGCACACCGCTCTGACTGTCATCACGTTCCGCGATAGCCTGGGAGGGTGTACGACCCCGTTCAGCTCCGTACGTTCCTCGCGGTGGCCCAGACGTTGAGCTTCACGCAGGCCGCGCGCCGCCTCAGCCTGCGCCAGTCGACGGTGAGCCAGCACGTGCGGCGCCTGGAGGACGCGACGGGGCGGCCGCTGTTCACGCGGGACACCCACAGCGTGGAGCCGACGGAGGCCGGTGAGGCGATGCTCGGCTTCGCCCGCCGCATCCTGGAGGTGCACGAGCAGGCGGCCGCGTACTTCACCGGGGCGCGGCCGGGCGGGCGGCTGCGCTTCGGCGCGTCGGAGGACTTCGTCCTGACCCGGCTCACCGACATCCTGGAGTCCTTCCGGCGCGGACACCCGGAGGTCGACCTGGAGCTGACCGTCGAGCTGTCCGGCACGCTGCACGAGCGCCTCGACGCGGGCAAGCTCGACCTGGTCCTCGCCAAGCGCCGCCCCGAGGACCCGCGCGGCGAGCTGGTCTGGCACGACGACCTGGTGTGGATCGGCGCGCCCCGGCTCCGCCTCGACCCGGCCCTGCCGGTGCCCCTCATCGTGTATCCGCCCCCTGGCATCACCCGCGCCCTCGCCATGGAGGCCCTGGAGCGCAGCGGCCGCCCCTGGCGCGTGGCCTGCACCAGCGGCAGCCTCAACGGCCTGGTGGCCGCGGCCCGCGCGGGGCTCGGCGTGATGGCGCACTCACGGGGCCTGATCCCCCCGGGGCTGACCCGGCTCCCGGACCGGGCGGGGCTGCCGGAGCTGGGCGCGGTGGACTTCGTGCTGCGGCACGGGGAGCGGGGGACGGCGGCGCGGGGCGCGGCGGAGGCCCTGGCGGCGGCGATCCTCGCGGGCGGGGACAGGTTGCAGCGGGGACGCGACTAGCGGCCCTGACGGTACGTCAACTGCTTGACCCGGCGCAGGAACGGGGCCGTCTCCACGTGCTGCACGCCCTCCAACTGCCCGAGTTTCCCACTGATGTAGGCGTACAGCCCCGCGGTGTCGCGGGCGACGACCGTGGCGAGCAGGTTCGAGGGCCCCGCGGTGGCCGAGGCGAACGCGATCTCGTAGTGGGACGCGAGCGCCTCGCCCACGGAGTGCAGGGCGGCCGGGGCGGCGGTGATCCACAGGGACGCGGCCACGTGATACCCGAGCAGCTCGGGCGTGTACTCGACGTCGACAAAGAGCGCCCGCGACTCCAGGAGAGCGGTCAGGCGGCGCTTCACGGACGACTCCGAGAGGCCGGTGGCGCGCTGCAGTTCGGGATATGTGGCGCGGCCGTCCGCTTCGAGCGCGGTCACCAGCGCCTCGTCCCCGGGCGCGATGCGGGCCGGGGCCCCTGTGGCGGGCGGGAGCCGCGGGGTCAGCGCGTCGAGCTGCGCCTCGCTCAGCGGCGCGAACTTGCTGAGCCAGCCGCGCGGCCCGCCGAAGAAGCTGTGCAGGAGCTGGAACGCGCGGATCTCCACGATGTGCGGCGTGCGCGGCAGCTTGCCGAGGAGCAGGTCGTCGTGGTCGCCGGGGCTGCGGGGGCGCGTCATGCACGTCACCTCCGTGCCGCCCGACATCAGGGCCACCCAGGAGGTGTCGGGGCGGCGGGCGAGCGCGTTCGCGATGGTCTGCGCACCCTCGGGCGTGCAGCGCAGGCGCAGCATCCAGAAGTCCGTGCCGAGCCGCTCCGCGTTGCGCACGCCGACCACGTTCAGGCCGCCCTCGGCGGTGAGCTTCCGGTAGCGGCGCGCGATGGTCTGGTCGGAGACGCCGAGGACCGCCGCGATCTTGCTGAAGGGCGCGCGCCCGTCGGTCTCCAGGGCGTGCAGGAGCTTCATGTCCAGCTCGTCGAGCGCGCCGGGCGTGCGGGACGTGCGCGATGTGCGGGATGTGTGGGATTCCATCCGCGTGAACCCCTCTCGTGTCGGATCCTGCCGGAATACGGCTGACAGCCGTCATGATCGTGCGGCTCTGAAGGATCGTACGTCGTCGTACGAATTCTTGGGACGCTGCACAGGGAGTGAAGAAGATGCGCACATGGGGGCCGCTGACCGCGGTGTGCCTGGGCACATTCATGCTGTTGCTGGACGTGACGATCGTGGTGGTGGCGCTGCCCGACATGGCGCGGGCGCTCGACGCGTCGCTGAGCGATCTGCAGTGGGTGATCGACGGCTACGCCCTCGCCCTCGCCGCGCTGCTGCTCGGCGTCGGCGCCGCCGCCGACGTCCTGGGACGGCGCCGGACACAGGTCGCGGGCACCGTCGTGTTCGCGGTGGCGTCGCTGGGCTGCGGGCTCGCGTCGAACGCGGAGGTCCTGGTGGCCGCGCGGGCGGTGCAGGGGCTCGGCGCGGCGGCGATGTTCGCGACGACGCTGCCGCTGCTGGGGGCCGCCTACCAGGGCAGGCAGCGCTCGGTGGCGCTCGGCGTGTGGGGCGCGGTCAGCGGGGGTGCTGCCGCGCTCGGACCGATCTTCGGCGGGCTGCTCACGGAGGGGCCCGGCTGGCGGTGGATCTTCTTCGTGAACCTGCCGGTGAGTGTGGCCGCGGTGTGGCTGACGCTGCGCTGGGTGCCGGAGTCGGCGCGGCCCGCGCAGTCGACGGGAGCCCCGGCGCGGCGCGTGGACTGGGCGGGCACGGTGACGTTCGCTCTGTTCGCGGGGGCGCTGACGTACGGGGCGGTGCGGGCGTCCGCCGAGGGCTGGACGTCGGCGCGCACCGGCGTGACCTTCGCGGTCGCGGCGCTCGCGCTGATCGCGTTCGTGGCCGTCGAACGCCGTGTCGCGCACCCGCTGATCGACCTGCGGCTGCTGCGCGAGCCCGCGTTCACCGGCGTCCTGATCGGCGCGATCGGCTACAACGCGGCGGCCTTCGCCGTGATCCCGTACCTCTCGATCTGGCTGCAGACCGTGCTCGGCATGAGCCCGATCCGCGGCAGCCTGGTGCTGCTCCCGCTGGCGGCGACGTCGTTCGTGGTGGCGGCGGTCGGCGGGAGGCTGCTGCACGGGGCGCCCGCGCGGTACGTCATCGGCGGCGGGCTGCTGCTGATCGGCGCGGGGGGCCTGGCGATGGCGACGCTCGACGCCGGGTCGTCGTGGCAGGCCCTGGTGCCGGGTCTCACGCTGGCGGGCATCGGCACGGGCCTGGTCGCGCCGGGGCTCGCGGGGGCGGCGCTCGCGGCGGTGCCGCCGCGGCACGCGGGCATGGCGGGCGGCGCCGTCAACACGTTCCGGCAGCTCGGGTACGCGCTCGGCGTCGCGGTGTTCGGCACGGTCCTGACCTCCCGGATGCAGGACTCGATCGGGCAGGACGCGGCGCACACGGCCGCCGGGGGCGGGGCGTCCGCGCTGGCCGGGCAGGTGTCCGCGCACGACGTGCGGGAGGCGTTCGCCACCGGGCTCAACGGGGCGTCGCTCACGGCCGGTGCGGTGGGGGTCGCCGCGGGGCTCGCGGTGCTCCTCATGGTCCGGACCAAACCCGCGTCCGGTGCAGGTCAGGCCCCTTCGGCGGCCTCGGAGCCGACGCCCGTGAAGCAGTTCCAGGGGTAATCGCCCGGTACAGATTCGGTGGAGATTACGCCACCGAAACTTACTCAGCCGTCAGTAATCTGTCCTGCCCCTTCCCTTGTGGCCGCATTTCACCTGCTGACCTGTGACGATCGTGCACCTATGGGTGCTTCCCACCCCCCTCCCGGAAGGGATCGGGGTGGGGTACCGTCACCGGCGCTGTGCGGAGCGCCACAAGGAGCACCATTGCGCGAGTTCACGAACCCTCCCATGGCGTCGGCGCCGCGGGTGGGCGGCCTTGCCGACGCCGTGTTCGACCATGCCCTTGAGGATCCGGTCCGCGTCGTCCTCGGCCGCAAGCGCGACGGGGTGTGGCAGGACGTGACGTCGGCGGAGTTCCGCGACGAGGTCCTGGCGCTCGCCAAGGGGCTGCTCACGCAGGGGGTGCGGTTCGGCGACCGGGTCGCCATCATGTGCCGCACCCGCTACGAGTGGACGCTGTTCGACTTCGCCCTGTGGACCGTGGGCGCGCAGGTCGTCCCCGTGTATCCGACGTCGTCGGCCGAGCAGGTCTTCTGGATGCTGCACGACGCGCAGGTGTCGGCGGCGATGGTCGAGCACGAGGACCACGCGATGACCATCGGCTCGGTCGTCGACCGGCTGCCCCAGCTGCGCCGCCTCTGGCAGCTCGACGGCGACGCGGTACGCGAACTCTCCGAGGCCGGGCGGGACCTGGACGACGAGGTGGTGCACCGCCACCGCCGCGCGGTCACACCGGACTCCGTGGCCACCGTGATCTACACCTCCGGCACCACGGGCCGCCCCAAGGGCTGCGTCCTGACCCACGCGAACTTCATGTTCGAGGTGGACACGCTCATCGAGCGCTGGGAGCCGGTGTTCCGCGGCAAGCGCGGCGACGAGCCGTCGACCCTGCTGTTCCTGCCGCTCGCGCACGTCTTCGGCCGCATGGTGCAGATCGCCGCGGTGCGCGCCCGCGTCAAGTTCGGCCACCAGCCGAGCCTGAACGCCGCCGCCCTGATCCCCGACTTCGCCGCGTTCCGGCCGACGTTCATCCTGGCCGTGCCGTACATCTTCGAGAAGGTCTTCAACGCGGCCCGCCGCAAGGCCGACCGGGAGGGCAGGGCGGGCCCGTTCGACAAGGCGGTGGAGGCGGCGGTGCGGTACGCCGACGCGACGGAGGCCAAGGCGTTCGGCACCGGACCGGGTCCTTCGGCGGCGCTGCGCATGCAGCACCAGGTCTTCGACAAGCTCGTCTACGCCAAGGTCCGCGACGCCATGGGCGGCAGGGTGCGGCACGCGATGTCCGGCGGCTCGGCGATGGACCGGCGCCTCGGCCTGTTCTTCGCGGGCGCCGGCGTGCAGGTCTTCGAGGGGTACGGCCTGACCGAGTCCACGGCCGCCGCGACCGCCAACCCGCCCGAGCGCACCCGCTACGGCACGGTCGGCCAGGCCATCCCCGGCACCACCGTGCACATCGCCGAGGACGGCGAGGTGTGGCTGCGCGGCGGCCATGTCTTCCAGGGCTACCTCAACGACCCCAAGGCCACCGACGCGGCCCTGCACGACGGCTGGCTCGCCACCGGCGACCTGGGTTCCCTCGACGACGACGGCTATCTCACCATCACGGGCCGCAAGAAGGAGATCCTGGTGACCTCCGGCGGCAAGAGCGTCTCACCGGCACAACTGGAGGAGCGCGTCCGCGACCACCCGCTGGTCGCCCAGTGCATCGTCGTCGGCAACGACCGTCCCTACATCGCCGCCCTCGTCACCCTCGACGCGGAGGCCGTCGAGCACTGGCTCTCCATGCGCAACAAACCCCCCATGCCCCCCGGTGACCTGGTCCGCGACCCCGACCTGGAGACCGAGGTGCGGCGCGCCGTGGTCGCCGCCAACACCCTGGTCTCCCAGGCCGAGTCGATCCGCACCTTCCGCATCCTGGCCCACCAGTTCACCGAGGAGCACGGCCTGCTCACGCCTTCGCTGAAGCTCAAGCGCAAGGCCATCGAGCAGGCGTACGCGGACGAGGTCGAGGCGCTCTACCGCACCTGACCCGCCCGCCCGGACGGTGCCCATGGGGCCGGGCCGGGGCCCTCCTGCTAGCCGATGGTCACGCGGAAGATCTTGTCCGCCCCGTCCGGCTGGCCGCCGTTGCCGTCCGCGTTGGTCGTGGACAGCCACAGCGCCTTCGCGCCCGGCACGGCGGTGACCGCGCGCAGGCGGCCGTACTGGCCGACATAGAACGCCTTGGCCGTGCCGACGTTCTCGTTGTCGGCGTTGATCGGGATGCGCCACATGCGCTGGCCCTTGAGGGCGGCCATGTAGACCGCGCCGTCGACGATCGCCACCCCGCTCGGGGAGGCCTCCGCCACGCCCCAGGTCTTCTTCGGGTTGGTCATGCCGGAGACGTTGCAGTTGCCCTCGCAGGTGGGCCAGCCGTAGTTCTTGCCGGGCTTGATGAGGTTCAGCTCGTCCCTGGTGGCGTCGCCCAGCTCGGCCTCCCACAGGCGGCCCTGCGGGTCGAAGGCGATGCCCTGCGGGTTGCGGTGGCCGAGGCTGTAGACGTAGTTGCCGAAGGGGTTGCCGGGGGCGGGCTTGCCGTCCCGGGTCATGCGCAGGATCTTGCCGTTGAGGGAGTTCTTGTCCTGCGCGAGCGGGCGGTCCTGGGCGTCGCCCGTGGTGGCGTACAGATAGCCGTCGGGGCCGAAGGCGAGGCGCCCGCCGTTGTGGTATCTGGCCTTCTTGATGCCCTTGAGCAGCACGGTGTAGCCGCTGAGGGAGGAGCCGTCGTACGTCATGCGCGCGACGCGGTTGCCCTCGGACGAGGTGTGCATGACGTACACGTAGTGGTTCGTCGCCCACTGGGGGTCCACGGCGACGCCCATGAGACCGCCCTCGCCGCCCGTCGTCTGGGACTCGGGCACGGTGCCGAGCTGCTTCTTCGTCGCGCCGTCGGCCGAGATCGACCAGACCCGGAAGTCGTCCCGCTCGGTGACGAGCGCGGACTTGCCGTCGGGCAGCCAGGACGTGCCCCAGGGTATGGTCCAGCCGCTGGAGATGGTCTTGATGTCGGTGGGCTCGCCGGCGGGCGCGGCCGGGGCGGCCGACACCGACGGGACGTACGCCACAAGTCCCGCCGTCAGTGCGGCCGTCGCGGCGAGCGCCGCCTTCCGGGCCGGTCGGCCCTTGCTCCTGTTGTCGTGCACGAGTGCCTCCATGTGGGGATGTGGGGGTTGTAAATCCGTTCCTGGGATGACGGGGTGACGAGCAGTCAGCCTCCGTACTGCGCCACGATCTTGGTGAACTCATACGGCTGCTGGCCGATGCCGCTGCACGAGTCGCCCGCGCCGCCGCCCGCGCAGGACCGGTCGCGGTTGACGGACCAGAAGGCGAAGCGCGCGATGTGGTGCTGCCGGGCGTAGCCGAGGATCTTCTTGAAGTCGGCGGTGGTGACGGTCTCCCCGGCGACGTCCGTCTTGCCGTTCATGGACGAGACGCCGATGTGCTTGTAGGCGTCGGTGTCGCTGTAGCCGTAGGCGCTCTTGACCGTGCCCTTCAGGCCTTCGAGGGCGCTCACCGAGGCGTCGCCCATGGTGCCGCTGTGGCCGTCGAAGTCGAACGGCATGATCACCCAGGCGTCGGCGGCGAGCCCGGCCCGGGCGCCGCGCTGGATGAGGTCCTTGCCGGTGGCGTCGGGGCCGTTCGGGGTGGTGCCGAGGGTGACGTAGGTGACGATGCCCGGGTTCCTCTGCTCCACGATCTTCAGCGCGTCGACGACGCGCTGCCGCACGGTGGGGTTGTTGAACTCGGTGTTCTCGATGTCGACGTCGAACGCCTTCAACTTGTAGGCGTCGATGACCTTTTGGTACGCGGCTGCGAGCGCTCCGGCGCTGGAGCACTTCTCGCCGAGCTTGGCGCCGCTCCAGCCGCCGACGGACACGACGATGTCGCCGCCGGCCGCGCGGATGGACTTGATGGCCAACTCGTCGGAGCCGCCCTTGAGCGGCCTGCTGCCGTCCCAGGCCGGATTGCAGCCGCCGTCGGACAGGATGAACGCCAGCGTGAACCACTTCACGCCGGTCGCGGCCATCACGTCGGTGGGCTTCTGCGGATTGCCCCAGCCCAGGTACTCGTAGGGGGCGGCGTGGATCGTGCCCGCGGCCCGGGGAGCGGCCTCGGCCCGGGGAGCGGCCTCGGCCTGGGAGGCGGACGCGGAGGCGTTCGTGGTCGCGGGCAGCGGGGACAGTCCGAGGGCGGCGGCGAGGGCGAGTCCGCCCAGGCCCATGAGTCGGCGCACGGGGATTCCTTTCAGATGCTTCGCACGAGTCGGCCGGAATTCACACGAGTTGATAGCCGCGCATGCCCGTCAGGAGCATGTACGTGTTCTGCAGCGAGCCCGAACTGTCGCCGAGAGAGCGGTAGATGCCCCACTTGGGCCGCACCCGGTCGGCGAGGAAGGTGTCGACGCCGGACTTCGACGTGTCGACGACGGTCGCCCCGCCGCTCTTGAGGATCCAGCGCACGGACCCCGACGCCCCGTCGCCGATCTTGATCTGGAAGTCGACGTCGGTCCACTTGTCGTGCAGCGGCGCAAGGTCGGTACGGCCGACGAGGATGTCCTGCTCGAAGATCTTCAGCTCGATGGTCTGCTTGCCGTCGACCCGGCGCAGCGACTGCACGACGATCGGCGCGCTGCCCGCGCCGGGCTGCTTCATCTGCATGATGTGCGTGAAGCTCGTCGTCGCCTTCAGCGTGCTGGGCAGGAACATGCGGTACGTGACCCGCCAGGTCTGGCCCTTCTGCCACTTCAGGAAGGAGTCGCCGTTCCGCAGCCCCGTGACCTCGTGGCGCTGCCGGTCGGTGCTGGTGTCGCGGTCGACGGTGTGCATGGTGAAGCGGAAGTTGTCGCCCTCGGCGAAGATGTGCGGTTTCGCAGCCGGGTGCGAGTCGGCGCGGTCGTCCTCCAACGTCTCGAAGGCGCGCAGGCCGACGTCACGGGCGGACGGTGACCAGCGCAACTGCCAGTCCGCGGTGGGCGCGGCGGCGGCCGGTGAGAGTCCCGCCGCGGTGGCGGCCGCGCCCGCGCCGGTGCCGAGCGCCGCCGCGAGCAGGGCTCTGCGGGAGGGGGTCATAAGGGGCTCACCTCTTCTTCCTGAGCTGCTCGTTCATGATCAGAAATGCCCCGAGGCCGTGGAAGTCGTTGGTCTGCCGGGGCCGGGCCGTGTAGAAGGCGTAGTCGCCGACGTTGGTGCCGATGGAGATGTCCGTGAGGTTGGTGAGCCCGTCGGAGCCGAGTGAGATCTTCTTCAGGACACCCGCGTATCCGCGGCGCGCGACGCCCTGGTACGACGGCGGGACGTAGCCCTTCTCGGCGGCGCGCGACAGGGCGAAGGTGAACATGCTGGAGCAGGACGTCTCGGTCCAGTTGCCGCTCTCCGCCCCCTTGTTCACGACCTGGAACCAGCGGCCGGTCCCCGGGTCCTGGGTCCGCGCGATCCCGTCCGCCAACTTCCGTACGTGGCTGAGCAGTTCGGGCCGCCCGGGGTCGCTGCGCGGAGTGGCGTCCAGGACGTTCACGGCGGCCATGGAGTACCAGCCGATCGCCCGGCACCACTGCTCCGGGGCACGCCCGGTGTCCTTGTCGGCCCAGGGCGCGGTCCGCGACTCGTCGTAGGCGTGCTGGAGCAGGCCGTTGTCCGCCTGGAGACGGCGCGCGTACACGTTCAGCTGCTCGACGGCCTCGCGGTCGGTGTACGTCTCGTCGCCGAACTCCTTGCCGTACTCGACCAGGAACGGCGTGACCATGTAGACGCCGTCCGACCAGAGTTGGTGCGCGCGGCTCGTGGTGTCGGCGTGCCAGAAGCCGCCGTCCTCGGTGCGCGGGTAGGTCCTCAGACGGTCCCTGATCTTCCGGGCGGCGACGCGGTAGCGGTCCTCGCCGGTCTCGTGGTGCAGGATCACCAGGAGCCGCCCGGCCTGGATGCTGTCGAGGCTGTTGAACTTCTGCCCGATGTTCCCCTCGCTGTCGACGAAGCGGTCGACGTAGCTCTTGATGTACGCCAAGTAGCGCTCGTCGTGGGTGCGTTGATACGTCTGGTACTGGCCGAAGAGGTAGAGGCCGACGGGGTAGGACCAGCCGCCGATGGTGGCGGGCGTGAAGCGGGTCGTGGTCGACTCGACCATCGCGACGGACCAGTCCGTGCCTTGGGGCCGCGCGGTGGGCGCCCGGTCGGCGGCGGGTGCGGCATCGGCCGCCGCGGGGGCCGTCTGCGCGGCGAGGGCGGCGCATCCGGCGAGGAGCGCGGCCAGCCGCAGCAGGGCCGGTATCGGTGAGGTGGGTGAGCCGGGGCGGCGCATCAGGTTCCTCCCTCGCGGTAGGCGTAGCCGGGGTGGTCCGGTGCGGGCCCGCGTGCCGCGTCGACCAGGGCGCGCACCACGCCGTGGTCGGGCGAGCGGTGGCAGGCGGGGTCCGTGCGGGCGGCGTCGCCGGTCAGGGCGTGGGCCTGGCAGCGGCAGCCGCCGAAGTCGACGGTGCGCAGCTCGCAGGAGCGGCAGGGCTCGCGCATCCAGTCCTCGCCCCGGTAGCGGGTGAACGCGGGCGACTCCCGCCAGATCCAGTCGAGCGGCCGGTCCCGTACGTTGGGCGCGTCCGCACCGAGCAGCTCCGCCGCGGCCGGGCAGGGCAACACCGTGCCGTCGGGTGCGACGGTCAGGGACACCGCGCCCCAGCCGCCCATGCACGGCTTGGCGGTGGCGTCCACGTAGTCGGGCGCGACCCACACCAGCTCCATCCGGCCGCCGAGCCGGACCCGCCACCGCTCCAGGGTCACCCGGGCGCGGGCCACCTGCTCCGGGTCGGGAAGCAGGGCGTCGCGGTTGCGCAGCGCCCAGCCGTAGAACTGGGTGTTGGCCAGCTCGATCCGGTCGGCGCCCCAGGCGAGGCCCAGCTCCACGAGGGCGTCGACGGCGTCGAGGTTGGCGCGGTGCAGGACGGCGTTGAGACCGAGCGGCAGGCCTGCCTCGCGGACGAGGCGGGCGGCGCGCTCCTTCGCGCGGGTGGCCCGGGCCCCGGCGATGAGGTCGGCGCGGGCGGGGTCGGCGTGCTGCACGGACAGCTGGACGCTGCGCAGGCCCGCGTCGACGAGCCCGGCCAGGCGCGCCTCGTGCAGGCCGACGCCGCTGGTGACGAGCTGCGTGTGGATGCCCGCCGCGTCCGCCGCCGCGACGATGTCGCGCAGATCGCGGCGCAGCAGCGGCTCGCCGCCCGACAGATGCGTCTGGACGACGCCCAGGTCGGCGGCCTGCCGCAGTACGTCGCCCCACTCGGCGCCGGACAGTTCTGCTGACCGACTGTTCAGTTTGACCGGGTTGGAGCAGTAGGCGCAGCGGAGCGGGCAGCCGTGGGTCAGCTCGGCGAGGAGGGCCCAGGGCGGTTCGGGGGCAGGGCTCATCGCAGCCACCTCTGCGCCCGCAACCGGCCCAGGAACACCGGGACTTCGGCGCGGACCGGCGCGCCCGGGTGGCGCCGCTCCAGCTCCTCGACGATCCCGGCCACATCGCGCTCCCCGTCGCACAGCGCCACGATGCTCGCGGCCGCGCCCCGCAGCACCACGACGCGCTCGGGCAACAGGAGCAGGTCGGCGCCGCGCACCCGGTCGCGGCGCAGGACGACGGAGCGGGCGAGGACGGGGCGCCAGTCGGGACGTACGGGCTCGCCCTCGCCAACGCCCCGACCGACGACGCCCGGCCTCTCGGCGACCGGCGCCCGACCGTCCACGAAGGTCTCACGCATCACCGTCCCCCTCCCCCGCACCCTCGCCGGAAGCCCCGCCATGAGCCCCGTCGGAAGCCCCGTCCACCGCGTCGAGCAGCGACCACAGCACATCGCACTTGAAGGCGAGCGCCGCCACAGCCCGCTCCTGCTCCTCACGGGTGCGGGCCCAGGCGCGCACCAGGCCAAGGGCTTCCTGTCCGTCCCTGCTGCCCTGGCCGACGCGGCCCCGGAAGTAGGTGAGCCCTTCCGTGTCGATCCACGGATAGTGCCGCTCGAACGCGGCGATGCGGGTGCGCATCAGGTCGGGCGCGGACAGCTCGGTGAGCGAGGCGGCGACGGCGTCGAGCGCGGGCCGCAGGCGGCAGAAGTTGACGTATCCGTCGACGGCGAGCCGCACCCCGGGCAGCACCCGGGAGGTGTCCCACAGCTCCGCGCGCGCGATGCCCGCGGCCTCGCCGAGCCGCAGCCACCGCTCGATGCCGCCCTCGCCGGGTCGCTCCCCGTCGTGGTCCCTGATCCGCCGCGACCAGCCCCGGCGCAGCGCGGGGTCGTCGAACTTGGCGAGGATCAGGGCGTCCTTGACGGGGATGTGCCGCTGGTAGTGGAAGCGGTTGGCGATCCAGCGGCGCAACTCGGCGCGGGTCAGGGTGCCTTCGTGCATGCGTACGTTGAAGGGGTGGCGGTCGTGGTAGCGGGCGGCGGAGACGGCGCGCAGCCGCGCGGTGAGTTCGTCGGGGGTCCAGGGCGCCCGGTCGGCCCCCGCCCCGGGGCCCGTCACAGTCTTGACGGTCGTGGTCACAGCTCGATCACCATCCGGTCCTGCGCGACTTCGAGCCCCCGGTCGGCGAGTTGCTTGTGCTGTTCGGCGCTCGGGTCGCCGAGCGGGTTGGTGTTGTTCAGGTGCGTGTAGAGGCATCGTCCGGGCAGCGCGGCGAGGCGGTGGGCGGTGCCGTCGGGTCCGGAGATGGGCAGATGGCCCATGCCGGTGGCCGTGCGGTCGCTGAATCCGGCCCGCCGGGGTTCCTCCTCGTCCCAGAAGGTGCCGTCGACGAGGACGACGTCCGCCTCGCGGGCGGCCTCCTCGAAGGCGTCGGTCCAGGCGGCGAGCGCCGGGGCGTACAAGGCGGTGCGGCCCGTCCCGGTGTCGTGCAGGCGCAGGGCGACGGACCAGGCGGCGTCGTCCGGGCCGAGGTCGGCGGCGTAGCGCGGCCGCTTGGCCGAAATCCGCACCGCGGCGACCCGCACTGCTGACTGGTCGTTCAGTTGCCGCCCGGCGCCCGTGAGTTCGTGCCAGCGCGTCGGCGTGTACGGGCCGAGCACGGCGCCGAGTCCGAGGCGGTCCCGGACGGCGCCGAGCACGGGCGCGGTGGCGAACACGTCGACGCCGTCGCGGGCCTCCCGGAGCCGGGCGATGCCGAGGGTGTGGTCGAGTTCGGCGTCGGTGAGGACGACGCCGGCGAGCGGGGAGAGCCGGGTGTCGGCGGTGGGGCCCGGTTCGGGGAGCAGGCCGGGGCAGGTCTCGATCTGTTCGCCGATGTCGGGGGTGGCGTTGACGACGTACCAGCGGCCGGGGCTCGCGCGCAGGGCGAGCGAGGCGTGCAGGCGGCGGCGTTCCGGGTGGGCGCGTGCCCCGGCACAGCCGGGGCACGCGCAGTTCCACTGGGGGAGCCCGCCGCCCGCCGCGGTGCCGAGCACCTGGAGCAGCATCGGGCGGGTCTACCGGTCGGCGAGGCGGTACGCGGTGACCTCGAGCGAGGTCTCCACGACCGTGTACTCGGGGGTCTGCCAGCCGATGGGCCCGGTCTCGGGAGAGACCGGGGCGACCTCCGGGGTCTCCGTCTCATGAGTGTTCATGTGCGTGTTCCTGCCTTCCTGAAAAGTGGGGGTTCAGGAGTCACTGAGACGAGTTGCCACACATGCGCCTTGGGTGTTCACATGGATGGCCTGCGTTCAGTGACGTGCAACAGAGTTGCGTCATGACGGGACGCGGTCAATGGTTCGGACCGATAAGGTCGGAGCTATATCTAGCCATTCTCAGGGCGCCGGACAGCGGGAACGCCACGCCAGGAATGCGGCCCGGTCCCTGATCGTTGACCATGGATGTACCACCCGACGACGTATAAGGATCGAGAGCTCGTGAGCAAGGTCCCCCCGATCATCCTGAACAACGGCATCGAGATGCCGCAGCTGGGCTTCGGTGTCTGGCAGGTGCCGGACGACGAGGCGGAGCGGGCCGTGGCGACGGCCCTGGAGTCCGGGTACCGCAGCATCGACACGGCGGCCGTCTACGAGAACGAAGTGGGCACCGGCAAGGGCATCGCCGCCTCCGGAATCGACCGCGACAAGCTCTTCGTCACGACGAAGCTCTGGAACGACCGACAGGGGTACGACTCGACGCTGCGCGCGTTCGACACCTCCCTGGAGAAGCTGGGCCTGGACTACGTCGATCTGTACCTGATCCACTGGCCGATGCCGTCCGCGGACACGTACATCGACACGTACAAGGCCTTCGAGAAGATTCTCGCCGACGGCCGCGCCAAGTCCATCGGCGTCTCCAACTTCCTGCCGGAGCACCTGGACCGCCTCATCGACGCCACGTCGGTGATCCCCGCGGTGAACCAGATCGAGCTGCACCCGCACCTCCAGCAGCGCGCCTCCCGTGAGTATCACGCCCAGCAGGGCATCGCCACGGAGGCCTGGTCGCCGCTCGGCCAGGGCAAGGGCCTCCTGGAGGTCCCGGCGATCATCGCCATCGCCCAGAAGCACGGGCGCACGCCCGCGCAGATCGTGCTCCGCTGGCACATCCAGCTCGGGAACGTGGTCATCCCCAAGTCGGTGACCCCCTCCCGCATCAAGGAGAACATCGACGTGTTCGGCTTCGAGCTGGACCCGGAGGACATGGCGGCGATCAGCGCGCTGAACGAGGACCGGCGGCTCGGCCCCGACCCGGCGGAGATGTAGTTCCGGCAGTCCTGACGGACAGGTGACTCCTGCGGACCACCTGCGCCGCCCCTTCAGCGGCGGCGCAGGTGATTCAGCTCTTCCTGGATCCTGAGGGACTCCGGATGGTCGTCGCCGAGTGCGGGGGCCACATGCGCACGTGCCCACTCCAGCAGGGCGACCGCGTGCCAGACATCGCCCACGGCGGCGCAGTGGTTCACGGTCCTGCGGTACGTCACGACGGCGCTCTGCGTGTCACCCGTCTGCGCGTACAGCCAGGCGACACGGCGGACGGCGGCGAGCGTGTCGGGGTGCAGCTCCCCCTGCGCACCCCGCCGCAACTCCATGGCCTGCACGTACGCGGCGAGGGCCTGGTCCACGTCGTCGGCGTCCAAGCGCACGCGCGCCACGGCCTCCAGGGTCGTCACGGTGTCGTGGTGCTGCCTGCCCAGCGCCGCCCTCCTGAAGTCCAGGACCCGCTCGTACAGCTGGAGGGCGTCCTGTACGTTGCCGGCCTCGCGCTGGGCGTCCGCGAGCCGGTCGTAGGACGGCCAGGTGTCGGCGTGCCCGTCCCCCAGCGCTCTCCTCCGGGCGTCGAGGACGCGCTCGCGCAGCGCGACGGCCTTGTCCCAGGCCCCCGCGGAGCCGTGCGCCCCGGCGAGGTGTTCCACCGTGCGCAGGGTCTCCGGATGGTCGTCGCCCAGCCCGGCGGCGCGGGCCGCGAGCGACTTCTCGTACAGCGCGATCGCACGCTGCCAGTTCTCGTCCCGCGTGTGCACCCCCGCGAGCCGGTCCCCCAGGGCCAGGGTCTCCGGATGCCGCGGGCCGCGTACCGCCGTGCTGTTCGCCAGCGCCTCCTCGTACGCCTCGACCGCCCAGGGCCGCAGGCGTTCGGAGTCCTCGTACAAGTACGCCAGGTCGCTCATGGCCCTGATGGTCCGCGGGTGGTCGTCCCCGAAGGCGCGGCGGCAGGAGGCCAGCGTCGACTCCGCCGTGCTCTGCGCCCGCGTGTGGTCGCCCGCCCGGTGGGCGGCGGCGGACAGCTTGCCGCGTACGTCGATCGTGAGGGGGTGCTCGTCGCCCAGCATCCTGCGGCACTCCGCCCGGGTGTCCTCGTACAGGGACACCGCCTCCTGCGCGTTGTCCTCCAGCACGGTGTCCGCCAGGCCCGCGCGTGCGGCCAGCGCGTGCTCGTCGTCCTGCGGGTACCTCTCCGTGCTGAGCTGGAGCACCGCGTCGAACTGCTGCCGGGCCTCCGGCACGGATCCCAGTTCCAGGTGCGTCGCCGCGAGTTCGAGGCGGAGCGCGAGGGTCTCGCTCTGGCCCGCGCCGAGCGTCCTGCCCAGGGCGAGCACCATGCTCTCGTACAGCGCGACGGCCCGCCGCGCGTCCCCTGCCGCACGGTACGCCCCTGCGAGCTGCCCGGACGCGGCCAGGGTCTCGGGCGCGTCCGCCCCGGAGATCCTGCGCAGGCTCTCGACGGCACGCTCCAGCATCCCGACGGCCCGTTCCGGCTGCCCTTGGGCGAGGACGTATCCCGCCGTCAGCGCGAGCGAGGAGGCGAGCGGCGCGGAGTCGTCCTCGGGCCGGACGTGCTCCGCCAACGCGAGGACGTGCGGCAGCACTTCGCGCCAGCGTGGCCAGGTGTAGACGGCCTTCGGGTCCCGCGGCAGGGTGTTGGCGAGGCAGACGGCGGCCTCGGCACGGGCCCAGCCGACGGCCTCGCGGCTCCGGAACGGAGTGGAGTCGTCCGCCGTGCGGACCGCGTGCTGGACTCCGGGGTGCACCTGGATCACCTCGTCGTCGACACCGACGAGGCCGAGGATTTCCAGAAACCGCAGGGCTCTGCCCAGCTCCCGGACACTTGCCACGCGGGACACCACCGAGCGCGGTACGGGATCGGGGGCCAGCCACGCGAGCACGTTCAGGACCCGCGCCGCCAAGGGATCCTCGGACGCGCGCACCACCTTCCGCAAGAGGGAACTCCGGTCGCCGCCCTGACGGCGGCCGGTCAGCCTCCGGTACTCCTTGACGGACATTCTCGTACGGGCGATGTTCACGGCGGCCCGCGTCACCGCGAGCGGATGACAGTCGAGTTCCTCACAGAGGGCCGCCGCGCCGTCCAGCGCCGCGGCCTTGCCCGCCAACGTGGTCAACAATTCGACGGCCTCGGGGAGTTGGAGAGACCCGAGGTTCATCGGCGTCAGGACGGCCCCCTGGCCCGCGAGAAACGTCGGACCCCACCCGGTCGTGATCCGACTCGTCATCAGGACCCGGCCACCGGCACCGAGTCGGGCCAGGACGTCCCGCACGTCGGCGGAGTCGCGCACGTCGTCGAGGATGAGCACCCAGTCCGAGTGCGAGGCCAGCCACCACACGGCCCATTCGACGCCCGCGCTCCGGGGCAGCGCGCCCACGACAGCGGGGTTCAGTGCGTGGGCCAGCGCGAGCAGACCCTCGCGTATCTCCTCCGCCGAGTCCGCACGCACCCACCACCAGGTCCCCCGCGGGCGGGTCGGCACCGTCCTCTCCACCCACGCCGCCGCGAGCTCCGTCTTGCCCACGCCCGCCATGCCGTGGACGACGACCACCCGCAACCTGTCGGAGGGGACGTCTGTTCCGAAGAGGTCCGCTTCGAGGCGCTGGAGTTCCCCGGACCGGCCGACGAACGCCGCGCTGGGCCTCGGGATGTTCACCGCCGCCGACAGGGCCGGCGGGGGCGGCGCGGTGACCGACTCCCCCTCCACTGCCGTCGGCCGCTCCGCCTCAACCGGCCGCTCCACCACCGGTATCGCCCGCCCCCGCAACAGCCCCAACGCCTCCTCGCTCACCAGCGCGAACGGCTCCCCCGCCGCCCCGAGCCCCCGGCTGCCCGCCCCCTCCGCCACGGCCACCACCGCCCGGAACGCGCGCGTCGCCGAGCCCGCCCGGGCCTCGATCTCCGCGCCGATGCGGCCGAGGAGTTCGGCGACGGCCAGGGACTCGGGGCGCGGCAGGGTCTGGAGCAGGGCGCTGCGCGCTCCCGGTACGAAGTCGTAGAGGCCGCTGGCCGGGTCGACCGGCTCAAGGAGGCCGCTCAACAGCACCTCGGCGAGGTCGCTCGGCCGGGAGCCGGGGGTGACGCGCTGCTGGATGAGGCGCATCACCGGCAGCGCGGGCACCGAGAGGGCGACGTGCGCCGCGAGGTCGGCGGCCGTGGGCGAGGCGGCAGACTGGAAGCGGAGGATGCGTTCGGTGATCGGCAAGTCGCCCTCTTCGGCGACGGGTTGCTCCTGCGGGCAGGCGTCGGCGGTGACGTAGGTGACGGCGGTGTCGCGGTGGTGGTCGCCCTGGGCCATGAGGAGACCGGCCCAGTCGGCCAGCCACTCGGGGGCGAGCTCCAGGACGGGGACCGGGACGGCCCCGGCGGGGCGGCGGGCGCTGCCGTCGTGCGGGGTGAACCGCAGGGCCGTGTTGGGGGCGCCCGCGCGGGAGGCGATGGCGCGGCCGGGGACGGCGGGGGCGGCGGTGCGCCGCCAGAGGCGTTCGGGGAGCGGCTGGAGGAGCGCGGTGGGGCCGCGCCCGGCCCACAGGTGCAGGGCGGGGCCCGCGCGGCCGCCCCACCAGTGGGGGCCCGAGCAGTCGCTGAGGACGAGGACGACCTGACGGCCCGTCGGGTCGAGCACGGCCGCGGGGGCGATGGCCGGGCCGCGGGGCGAGGAGCGCACGCCGACGCGCTTCCCGAGGTCGGCGAGGTGCCACACGCGGACGTCACGGAACGCGCCGGTGCGCTGCATGGCCTCGCGCAACTCCCGTACAAGGGGCCGCCACACGGTCATGGCCGGGCCGGTGTCGACGACGAGGGCGAGGCTGAGCAGGCGGTCGGTGGCGGGCACGAGGACCGGGGCCCACGGGAGCGAACCGGGGTGTTCCGCGGCGCGCGCGGCCGTCGCCGCCTCGTCGAGGACGCGGCGGCGACGGTCGGGGACGCGCTGCTTCAGGGGGCGCAGGGCGCGCTGGATCGCCAGCTCGTGGCGCAGGGCCTGCGGGGCGGGTACGAGGACGTCGTCGGCGTCGGCGCCGGGGTGGGGGGCGCCGCGTGGGAGGTGCAGGGCGGCTCTGGGGGCCTTGGGGGCGGTGTCGGTGGTGGTCGCGCCGGGGTCGGTGGTGGCCGCGTCGGCGTCCGTGCGGGCCGGTCCGGAGGGGTCGCGGCCGTCGTGGCCGGGGCTGCCGCCTTCGGCCTCACCGGATCCTCCGGCGCTCTCGGCTCCCCCGGCTCCTCCGCCTCCCCCGGCTCCCGGGCCGTGGCCGCCGGGACGGCCGGGCGTGCGGGTGCCTCCCACCCTCCCCTCGCCGAGCGGCGGCAGCTGCCCGCCCCCGGCTCCGTCCTCGCCCGGCGGCAGCCGCTCCGCGAGCCACAGCATCTCGGCGAGGGCCAGCGGAGTGACGGGCGGCCCGAGGGCGGCAAGCAGGTCCCGCAGCCGGTCAAGCGTCATCGGACCGCGCCGCCTCGGCGGTCAGGAACGGCATCACCTGGTCGGCCAGCTTCGCGACGCTCTCGGGCGATTCCGTGAGGGCCGCGTGGTGGCACATGTAGATGGCGTTGAGGAGTTGGTCGTTGGCGAGCAGACCGCCGCTGCGCCGGTCGAAGAAGCGCTGGATGACGTCCCGCACCCCGGCCGGGAGCGCCCCGTCCGCATCCTCGACGACGGGGCCCAGGTGCTCACGGACGATGGCGGTCAGCTCGTCGAGGGTCGCGGGCTGCTTCAGGTCCACGGTGACGCAGCGGCGCAGGAACGCGGGCGGGAACTCGCGTTCGCCGTTGCTCGTCATGACGACGAGGGGGAAGGCCCGGCAGGTGACGGTGCCGTCGCGGATCTCCACCCGGTCCTTGGTGCTGTCGGCCGTCATCACCCGGGCGGTGGGTGCCGCGCGGCGGGCCAGCTCGACGAGTTCGTAGGAGCCCTTCTCGAAGATGGTGAGCAGGTCGTTGGGCAGGTCGATGTCGCTCTTGTCGATCTCGTCGACGAGCAGGACGCGGGGCCGGGCGAACGGCAGCAGGGCGGTGCCGAGGGGGCCGAGGCGGAGGTAGTCGCCGATGTCGTCGCCCGCCGGGCGGTCGCCTGCCCCGGCGCTGTCCGCACCGCCGCCGTCCACCCCGTTGCCCCGCGCCTCGCTCGCCCCGTTGCCTCCCGCGCCGTTGCCGCCCGTGCCGTCGTGGCGTGCGCGTTCGGCGGCGTAGAGGCGGGTCAGGGGGTCGTACGCGTAGAGGCCGTCGCGGAGCGTGACGCGGCTGGTGATCGGCCAGTGCAGGACCTTGCCGAGCCCCAGCTCGTGGGCGACGGCGTAGGCGAGGGAGGACTTGCCGGTGCCGGGGGCGCCGGTGACCAGGAGCGGCCTGCGCAGATAGAGGGCGGCGTTGACCTGGCGGACGGCGTCGGCGCTCGGGCGGTAGCTGACGGCCGCGTGCTGGTTGCCGGAGTCGCCGGGCGGGGTGGGCAGGGGCGGGCCGCCCTTGAAGGTCCGCCAGGGCGGCGGGGCCGGGAGGCGCGTGATGCCGTCGTGCGGGGTGCGGGTGCCGGAGTAGATCTGCCAGGAGGTCGGGGGGCTGGAGGGCGCAGGGCCAGGGGGCGAGGAGTCGGAGGGCGGAGGGCCGGAAGGCGGAGGGCCGGAAGGCGGAGGGCCGGAAGGCGGGGTGTGCGGCGGTGGGTCGGACGAGGCTGGCGTCGGCGGCGTCGGCATCTCAGGCGCTCCCTTTGTTCCCCATCGGGCTCCCCATGGTGTTCCCCATGGCCAGCGGTGGATCAGGCATGCGCTCCGGGTCGTCCCAGAACAACGTCAGGCGGTGCCCGCAGTGATCGGCGTCCCCTTTGTGCGGGGAGCGCGCCTCCTTGCGCAACTTCATGATTTCCACGGGCAGTCGGTCGGGCTCCAGGGTGGCGACCGCCTCGGTGAGCCGGTCCAGGAACGCCTTGGGCGCGCACATCGCGTGGTCGTCGTCGCCACAGTCGTGCCGCCGCCACAGCATGATGGGCACTCCGGTGTCGAGGGCGGCCGAGAGCCAGTCGTCGACGGGCCGGGCGGCGTACGCGAGGGCGCACAGGTCGTCGTCGGCGTCGAGCCAGCCGTAGAACTGCTCGTAGCCGTAGCGAAGTCCGCAGTCGACGGGCACGGGCCGGGTCTCGCCGCGTGCCCGGACGGTCTCCCAGCGTTTGCGGGTGAGCCGGGAGACGGTCAGCGGCTTGAGGCGTTCCACGTGCCGGACGACGACGGGCACGGTGCGCATGGGGCGGGGCCGGGCGGCACCGGGCTCACGGATGTGCCACTCCTCGTACGGCTCACTCATCAGCCCCGGCGGCACCACGAACTCCAGCATCCAGTCGAACTCGTGGATCCTGCCGACCTGTTCGGCGAGCAGTGCCTCGACGCGCGCCTGCAACTGCTGACGGCGGATCCGCACGGGCCCGGCCCTCCCCACCGGCACGCCGTCGACGACTGTGCACACGGACAGCTCCAGGCTGCCGCCGCGGGTCATGGGCTCGGCGCGGAACACGACGGAGCCGGTGGGAGGGGGCGCCTCGGCCCGAGCGCCCCCGCCCGGCCCTTCACCCGGCCCGGCGTGGGGCCCGCCCTGGATCCCCCCGTAACCCCCTCCACGGATCCCGCCGTGACGTCCCCCCTGTCTCTCTCCGGGACGCCACCCCTGGATCCCTCCATGAAGCCCCGCGCCGGGCTCCCCCACCCTCTCTCCCTCCCCCTCCCACTCCCCCTCCCGATCGCCAGGGACCCACCGCCGAGTCCAGGCCGCGACGCCCGGCCCGCTGCCGCCCGGCGACCACTGCCCGAGTTCCCAGAGGAGCCGGGCGAGCCGGTCCTCGCCGGTCAGCTCCTCGGCGACGTACCGGACCGTCTGCCACACCGACCGGAAGGGCGGCGGATCGCGCCGCAGCGTGGGAAAGGCCCGCCGCACCGCCAACTCCAGTGCGTTCGGCTCGACTTGAATGCCATCGAACAGGGCGCGCAGCTCGCGTCGCGGCGCGGGCGGCAGCCAGTCGAGGGGCAGCAGGTCGTCCAGGCCCTCCCAGTGGCGGCGGATGACGTCCAGGGAGAGCATCCGGCCCAGGTAGCCCTCCTGGTCGCCGGCGAGTACCGCGTCGGTGACGATCCCGACGACCTGGCGGGACTCGATGTCGTACACGGCGGCGCCGCTGAACCCCTCGTCCAGGCGCTGGAGATGGGCCTGCTCGACATCCATCTCCAGCCATTCACTGCTCAGTTGCCGGTCCTCACTGGTGCGCAGCGTGACATGGGTGCCGTTCTCCTCGTGCCCTTCGGGGAAGCCGAGGGCGCGCAGCACGTACGCGGTGCGGCCCGCGCGCGGCCGCAGCGCGCCGAGCGGGGCGAAGACGCAGGCCGGTACGCGTAAGGGTTCGTCGAGCGTGAGCACCGCGATGTCGCCGGTGTCGCCGAAGCGCCGCCAGTCCCCGGACCAGGACACGGTGGCCCGCAGTCCGTCGGCGCGGCCGGGCAGCGCCACACGGATCTCGCGCAGGCCGTCGACGACGTGGGCGCAGGTGATCAGGCGGGTGCTGTCGACAAGGACGCCCGCGCCCAGCGGCGCACCGCCGACCGTGCCGATGCGGGCACGCCAGTGCATGTCCGCCATTATTCGCCTTGCGCGTCCTCGCGGGACCAGGTGAGTTTGACGGTCAAGTGCCCCTCGGCGGCGGTCTTCGCGATGACGGCGCCCGCGGCGGCGCTCAGCTTGACCCCGAACTCCAGCGAGATCTCGTCGGGGTCGAGTGCCTGCGTACGGAAGGTCCGCAGGGCGGAGAGCGCGGCGCCGCGCACGTTGCTGAGCGCCGACTCGAACCGGCCCTCCACATCGTGGATCTCACCGTCGCCGTCCCGCCGCGACACGGACCTGTACCCCGGGTCCCTGGAGTCCACCTCCACGACGACCGGCCCCTCGTCCGACTCCCACCGCATCAGCTCGTTCGCCATCCGCGCCCCCCTGGGTCAGGTGTCCCGTTCCCTCCCCCCACCATCCCTCAACACGTCCGCCGATACTCCAGAGTGGGCAAATACGTCCGCCATTCGTTACGGGTGAGACCACCTCCGGCACGCGCACAGGCCCGGTCGGCGACCCGCTCCGGGGAGAGGGGGAGGGTGCGGACGGGGGTGCGTGGGGTGGTGACGCGCAGTTCGTCGCGGGTGAAGCCGAGGGCGAGGACGGGGCCGTCGGTGCCGGGGTATTCGGCGCTGGCGAGGCGCGGGGTGCCGGTCTCCCAGAGGCGTACGGTGCCGTCCTCGCGGCCCAGGGCCAGGTGGTGGCTGTCGGGCGAGAAGGCGAGGAGCAGCGGATCGCCCGCGGCGATGTCGTAGGAGCCGGGTGTGAGGAGGCCGAGCAGGCGGGTGCCGTGTGCGTTCCACAGGGTGACCTTGCCGCCGCCTTCGGACACGGCGAGGAAGCGGCCGTCCGGGCTGAAGACCGCCGTCTCCACCTGGCTCGCGCCGCGCAGGACGCTTGTCGACCGGCCGGTTCGGAGGTCGATCAGGTTGCCGCTCAGTGTCAGGATGGTGCGGCCGTCGGACGACAGCACGCTGCCGAAGGCAGTGGTGCGCCGACGCAGCAGCCGGGTCTCGGTGCCGCCGTCCACTCTCCAGACATCGACCTGCCGGTTCTCGTCGTCGTTCATCTCGGCGGGCGTTCCCGATGTGGTGAGGGGACGGCCCTGGTCGGGTACGGCGAGGCTCTCGACGGTCGACGGGACCGTCGTACGCGGCTCCTGGCGGCCCGTGGCGACGTTCCACCGGCGGACGGTCGTCGCCCCCTGGCCCTTCTCGTCGCTCGCGTACGCGAGGCGTCCACCGCTCGGGGAGAACGCGAGGAGGGGGCGGTCGCAGGACTGGCACGTCCGACTCAGGAGCGAGGTGGTGACGCCGCCACGACGGGCGTCGCGCAGTTGGATCGCCGTGCCCTTCCCTCGCGCCTGGGCGGCTGCCAGCGTGCGCCCGTCCGGGCTGAACTCGGCTGATTCAAGAGGCTGTTCGAGCCATCTGTTCTTGAGGACGTCACGCACGTCGATGGCGATCATGCGCGCTCCGTCCTGGAGCCGGACGGCGCCATCCGACTCGTCCAGACGTACACCGCCGACACCGCGGCTCTCAAGGGTGTGCCGCATCAGCGGCGTGCCGGGCGTCGCCGTCCGCCACAGGGCGACCTGCCTGCCGCTGACCGTGGCCGCCCAGGTACCGTCCGCGCTGAAGTCCACGGATCGTTCCTCGGCGTAGGGCAGGTCGATGCGTGGGCGCTCCCGTGCGGACCGCACCTCCCAGGTACGGAAGCCGCCCTCGGCGGTGAAGGCGACAGCACGGCTGTCCGGTGTGAAGGTCCACTCCTCGGCGCCGCAGGCCTGCCTCTGCACCTTTGACGGCCAGGTCATACGCAGAGGCCGTGCGCCGCCGAACTGCCGAACGGTCAGGCGACGCCCGTCGTTCGAGCAGGTGGCGAGCAGCCGCCCATCGGGGCTGAGCAGCGGGAAGGGGCTGTTGCTCGTGATGTCCCCGGTGAACCGCGCGACCCTGCGCTGCCGCCGTACGTCCCACACCTCGACGGCGGTCCCGTCACGGCGCCTCGTCTGGATGACGAACGACCGGTTGTCCGCGCCGAAGTCCGCCTCCGTGTCGGCTGCGTAGCCCGGCCCGAGCGGCTTCCCCAGGACGCGGCCCTTCCGCACGTCCCACATGGTGTAGCCGCGCTTCCCCGGCTTGGCGATGAGGCGCCCGTCGCCACTGACCAAGTAGAACTCCTGGGAGCCACCGGGCATGTCGTACGTCGCGACGCGCCTCCCGTCGCGCAGGTCCCACCGCGTCACCCGGCCACGGTCGGTCACGATCGCCTCACGGCCGTCCGCACTCATGCCGCCCCGCGCGTCCAGCGTGTTCAAGGCGGCGCTGCCCAAGAACGAGCCCTTCTCCCGCTGCGCCCCCGCCGTCCGCACCGCCTCCCGCGTCTCCGGCAGATCCGCGATCCGCCACGCCGCGACGCCCAGACGCATCGCGGTGCGCGGGTCCGAGGCACGCAGGGTCTGGGCGATGCCCGCGATGCGGCGGGCCTCGGCCTCGGCGGCCCGGCGGTCGCTCGCACGGTTCTGCTGCCAGGCGACCGTGCCCGCGACCGCCGCGAGGCACAGCAGGACGGCGAGCGCCGACAGGAGCGTACGGGTGCGGCGCACGGAGCGGGCCCGCACGCGGGCGCCGTGGTCGTGCGCAGCGACCGCCGTGTCGAGGAACTCGCGCTCCAGAGCGGTGAGTTCCTCGGCTCCGGAGGCGTCGGTGAAGGCCTCACGGGCGGCCGCCAGGCGCGTGCCCCGGTAGAGCGCCCCGGGGTCGCGGTCCAGATCGCGCCAGATCAGGGCCGCCTCGGTGAGCGAGCGGTGCAGCCGCAGCCGTTCGCGGTCCGTCTCGATCCAGCCGCGCAGGCGGGGCCACGCGCTGATCAGCGCCTCGTGGGCCAGGTCGACGCGGGAGCCGTCGACGGTCAGCAGCCGGGCGGCGACGAGGCGTTCGAGTACGGCGCCGCAGTCGGCGGGCAGCTCCGCGCGGTCGACGGTGCGCCGGGTGTCCTGCGTGCCGTCACCCGGCGCGACCATCCGCAACAGCAGCGCCCGCACCGTCGCGGCCTCGGCGGCGCCGAAGCTCCCGAAGACGTCCTCGGCGGTGTGCGCGATGGCGCCGCGCACACCGCCGATCGCCTCGTACGCCGCCAGGGTCAGCGTCTTGCCGCTCCGCCGCCGCCAGACTTCGCGCAGCGCGTGCGCCATGAGCGGCAGGCCGCCCGGCTCGTCGCCGACGTCGGCGACCATGCGCGCGGTCAACGCACGCTCCACGACGAGGCGTTCGGCGGCGGCGGGCCGGACGATGGCCTCGCGGAGGCGGTGCGGCGGCATGGGGCCGACGAGGAGGGCCGCGTCGCGCAGGACGTCGGCGAGGGGGCCGTGCTCGGCGCACCGGCCGTAGAAGTCGGCGCGCACGGCGAGGACGACGCGCAGTCGGCTGCCGGGGTCGCGGGCGGCGAGCAGTCGTTGGAGGAACCTGTCGCGTTCGGCCCGGTCGCGGCAGAGCGAGAAGACCTCCTCGAACTGGTCGACGACGAGGAGGGTGTCGCCCGCGCCGCCATCGGGTTCGAAGAGGGCGCGGTGGGTGTGGGCCGGGCGCTCGCCGGGCGTGAGGATACGGATCGCGGCGAGCCGCACCGCGCCTGAGGCGTCGGCCGTCCGCCCGGCACGCGCACCCCGGGGCAGCACTCCCTCAGCTGCCGCCCCCTCGGAAGTCTCGGCGCGTGGCCGAGCCGCATCAGCCGGGGCGTCCGCCTCCCCAGCCCCCGACTCCCGTAGAACCGGCACCAACCCCGCCCGCAGCAGCGACGACTTGCCGCTGCCCGACGCCCCGACGATCGCGGTGACGCGGCGGCGGGCCGTGAGGGCGAGGAGTTCGGCGACCAGGTCGTCGCGGCCGTGGTAGCGGGAGCGGTCGGCGGGGCCGAAGCGGGCGAGGCCGGGGTAGGGAGACTCTCCCCCGTCGGGGGCCGGTTCGGCGGCGGCCAGCGTCTCGTACCAACGCCGCTCCCACTCCTCCGCCTCCTCGACGCCCCCGCCGCAGGCCTCGACGTAGGCGAGCAGCACCGGCAGTGACGGGAGGCGTTCGCCCGCGGCGGCGGCCGACAGCGTGGGCGCGGAGTACGGGACACGGTGCGCGAGCGTGCGGTACGTCGGTCCGCCCGCCTCCGCGCGGAGCTCGCGCAGCTCGTACGCGAGCCGTTGCACCGGCCCCGCGGACGGCTCCAGCGGTTTCTCGCGACGCCCCATCCAGAACCGCCCCCCGTGGCCGCCCCCTGATCAAAGTCCTCTCCCACGCTAGCAATTGATAGGCGCGGCGAAGCGGGGCTGCCTATCAATGGGCGCGCCGCTGAACTCGGCTTTCGGTCATCGGACGAGACCCCGTCGGTCATCGCACGAGGCCCCCTTGTCCGACGTTCACGCCCAGGAGCACGCCATCGCCGCCGTTCAGACAGCCCGCCCGGCCACCCCGGCCCGCCACCTCGAGCCCGCTCCGCGCAGACCCGCGCGCACCCGCCGGGCGGCAGCCGCGGCGGCCCTTCCCGGGGTGCTGCTGTCGCTCGCGCTCGGCGTGTGGGGCATCCGGCGCGGTGGCGCCATGTGGCGCGACGAAGCGGTGACGTACGACATGGCGAACCGCGGAGTCGGCGACCTGTGGCAGACGTTGGGCACGGCCGACGCCGTGCATGGGCTCTACTACCTCCTGATGAAAGGCCTGTTCACGCTCTGCTCGCTCTTCGGGGACATCGACCCGCTGCTCGTGCTGAGGCTGCCGTCCGTCCTGGCGACAGCCGCCACGACGGCGGGCGTGGCCCTCATCGGGCGGCGGCTCCAGGGGCCGCGCGCCGGACTGCTCGCCGGAGCCGCCTTCGCGGCGCAGCCGCCGGTGCAGCGCTTCGCGCAGGAGGGGCGTTCGTACGCGATGGTGTGCGCGCTCGTCGTCTGGGCGACGTATGCGCTGGTGCGCGCGGCCGAGGCGCCACGGCCCCGGTTCTGGGCGGGGTACGCGCCGCTCATGCTGGCGGCCTGCCTGCTGCACGAGTTCGCGGTGTTCGCGCTGCCGGCGCACGCGGTGGCGGTGGGGCGGGGCGCGCGTCGTCAGTGGGCCGCTGCCGCCGCCGCGGTGGTCGTCGCGGTCACACCGCTTGCCCTGTTCAGCCGACGCCAATCGGCTCAGGTGGACTGGCTCGAGGTCAACACCGACGCATACACCGGCGCGGTCCGCCTGTGCGTGATCGGGCTCGCCTGCGCCACGTTCCTCGTGTGGAGCGCACCGGCCAGGGCCCGGGAGTCCACCCGGGACCCCTGGGAGTCCACCCGCCTCCCTCGTCTCGCCTTCGCGCTCCTCGCCGCACCCACCCTGCTTCTGATGCTGCTCGCCGTGGTCAAACCCCTCTACGTCGACCGCTACGTCCTGTACTGCCTCGCGGGGTTCGCCCTGCTTGTCGGCGCGGCCCTCGACCGCGCGGCCCGTGCCCGCGGGTGGCGCGCGGCCGTCGCCGGTGCCGTCGCCGCGGTCGCGGTGGTCGTGCAGGTCCCGGCCATGGCGGAGCTGCGCACACCGGCAGGGCGCAGCGACGATGTCAGCGCCGTCGCACGGGCGATGCACGCCCTCGGGTCGGACGGCGACGCCGTGCTGTATCTGCCGCACTGGCGCCGCGTGTCCACGCTCCCCCACCCCTGGGCGGCTGACGGCCTGCGCGACGTGGCCCTGGACCGGAGCCCGTCCGCCTCCCACACCCTGTACGGCAGCGAGGTCCCCGCTGCCACGCTCCGCGCCCGCGTGCGCGCACAGGACCGCGTCCTCGCGGTCGGCGATCCCACCGGCGCCCCCGCGGACCCGGCCGCCCTGGCCGCCGCGAAGCGGGACGTTCTCGGCGACGGCTTCGAGGCGTGCCGCTCCTGGCGGTCCTCGCACGCCCGCGTGACTCTGTACGCCCGGCCTGGCCACTGCTGAGACCGGCGACCGCCCGCAAGGGAGTCCCTGCTGTCGAGGCGTAACCCCTCACTCCATCTATTCAAGTTTGATTAGACTGACCGGCATGGCCGAGAAAACCATCCCCCTGCTGCCCTGCGTGACCGTCCAGCCGATCGTCGACTTCTACACCGCCCTGGGGTTCGAGACGACCTACCTCCAGAAGAGCCCGTACGCGTACGCCGTCGTCGAACGCGGCACCGTGGAGCTGCAGTTCTTCGGCATGAAGCAGTACGACCCCGCCGCGTCGATATCGGGGTGCTACATCCTCACGGACGACGTGGACTCGCTGCACACCGCCTTCCGCGCGGGGCTCAAGGCCGCGTACGGGAGGATCCCGAGCCGGGGGCTGCCGCGCATCGGGCCGCTGAAGGACATGTCGTACGGGGTGCGGCAGTTCCTGATGACCGACCCGGCGGGGAACAGCATCCGCGTCGGCCAGCCGATCAGCGACGACCAGACGCACCGGCCCGCCCCGAAGGAGACCTTCGCGCGGGCCCTGCACCTCGCGGACGTCTTCGTCGACTCCAAGGAGGACCTCGCGGGCGCCGCGAAGGTCATCGACCGGGCCCTCGCCCTGACCGACGAACAGCCCACGCCCGCGCAGCACCTGCGGCTCCTGGTGCTGCGCGGGGACATCGCCCAGCGGCTCGGGGAGGACGCGCTCGCGGCGCGGCTGCTCGAACGGGCTGCCGGGGTCCAGCTCACGGAGGAGGAACGGGTGGCGGTGCGGGACGCGTTGGTGCGGTTGGAGGAGTTGCGGGGGTGAGGGGGCGGGCGGGTGAGCGGCTCACGCCTCCCGCACCGCCACATGCACCGTGTGCGCCGTCAGCAGGAACAGGTCGGCGCGCCGGTGCAGGCTCTCGGGGTCCTGCGGGTCGAGGAGGCGGTCGAGGGTGGCGCGGTCCTCGGGGGCGAGGATCGGATTCTCGGTGTCGGCGGCGAGGTCGCGGTAGCGGCCGAAGGTGGTGACGATGTGGTCGCGGGCCCCGTCGTCCAGCGGCGCGGGCAGGTCGACGAGGAAGCTGCGCGTCGCCACGTGGCGCAGGCCCGCCGCCGTGAGCAGCGCGGCCCAGTCCTCCGTCGCCTCCTTCGCGCCCGGCAGGTCGGCCCGCATCCGCGCGAACCACTCCTCGTTGGCCGCGTCCAGGCGGGCCTGGAGCCCGGGGCGGCCGATGCCGAAGTCGCGCGGGAGGCTGCGCGGCGCGAGGCCCCCTTCCAGGATCGCGAGCGTGCCGCCCGGCGCGAGCCGGTCCGCGAGCGCCGTCAGGGCGGCCACCTGGTCGCCCACGTGGTGCACGGAGCGCGCCGCCCAGATGAGGTCGGCGGGCGGCAACTCGCCGAGGCCGTCGGGGAGTTCCGCGCGGTGCGTGCGCACCCGGTCCGCGAGGCCGAGGCGTGCCGCCCGCTCCACCGTGCGCTCCAAGAGCGCCTCCTCGGGGTCCGCAGCGATCACCTGGGCCTGCGGGAACACCTCGGCGAACAGGCAGGTGACGACGCCCGGGCCGCTGCCCGCGTCGACGATCAGGGACGGGTCGCCGTCGGCGGGGCTCCCGTCGGCGCGACCGTCGACTGCGGGGCGGCCGTCGGCACCGGGGCGACCATCGACTCCGGAGCGCCCGCCCTCGCGTACCTCGCGCAGGTCACGCAGCCAGGCCGCCACCTCGCGGTAGACGGGGGCCGTGACCTCCGCGTTCTGCTCAAGGACGGGGGCCATGACGGCCCAGTCGATGTCGGCGTGCCCGTGGCTGTGCCCGTGCCCATGGCCATGGCCTTCGCCCTGGCCGCCCCCGTGGCCATACCCATGGCCAGACCCGCGCTCAGCCCCGCGCCCCTGCCCCGCGTCCGCCCCGTGCGCCGCACCCTCATGCTCCGCCACAGCCACCGCCGCCTCTCCTACGCCCTCAGCGCTTCCGCACCCGTTTGTGGTTACGTCGCCAGCCTGCCCCTTCTCCAGCGAGTTCGGCCATCTGCGTTGCCGTTTCGGCAAAGCGGTGCCCGGGCGGGGTCGGGGCCCGACTCCTCAGTCCAGCGGCTTGCGGAACGCGTGCAGGGCGAACTCCGGGTCGGGGCGCCGGACTTCCTGGTCCGGGAGTTCCGCGAGGCGGCGCTCGAAGCGGGTCGCCAGTGGGCTGTCCGGCGGGACGCTGGTGAACCAGCCCCGGCGCAGGTCCTCGGCCGTGCTGCGGGGGCTGCGGCCCTGGCCGTGGCCCCGGAAGCGGGCCCGGCCCGCGCGGATGAGACCGTACGCGGCCGCGTACTGCTCGACGCGGGCCGCCCCGTCGACCGCCGAGCGCACGGGGCGGCCCGCGAGCGCCGCGTCGATGTCGCTGCCCACGTCGTGCGAGGCGGCCTTGTCGACGGTGGTGACGAGGACCCCGCCGGGCCGGAGCACCCGTGCGCACTCCCCGACGACGGCGGCCGCCTCGTCCGGGTCGGACAGCAGATGCAGCAGCCACACCGCCGTCGCCGCGTCGAAGGTGGCGTCGGGGAACGGCAGGCGCCTGCTGTCCCCGAGCACGATCCCACCGGGTACGCGGTCGGCGGCCATCCGCGCCATGGCGTACGCCGCGTCCACACCCACCACCCGCAGCCCCGGCCGCGTCGCGAGGCACCGCGTGACCAGGCCCGTGCCGCAGGCCACGTCGAGCAGCGCGTCCGTCCCCGGCGGCAGCAGCGAGAGCACCGCGTCGGCGGCGGCCACGGCCCGTGGCTCACCCCCGCGCGACGCGTCGTACCGCACCGCCTCCTTGCCGTAGTCGAGCATCAGGCACCCGCTCCGGACCCCGCGCGGCCCCGGCCGGGCCCCGGTCCCGGCGGACGGCTTCCTGCGGGTCGCGCACCGGGCGGGCGCCGCATGGCCGTGACCGGCCCGGGCGACCGGCGCACGGCCGCCCCGGGACGTACCCCAGGAGGCAGCGCACGTCCCGCCACGGCGGCCCGCCCCGTTCCGTCCCGCATCATTCCGCTCCGTGGCCCGTCGCCAGTGCCTCGACCCTGCGGGCCAGTTCGAAATCGAGGTCGGTGAGGGTGCCGCCCGCGCTGTGGGTGTTCACGGCGAGGGTGACGGTGTTGTAGCCGAGGGTCAGCTCGGCGTGGTGGTCCAGTTCCTCCTGGACCTGGGAGATGTGCACGACGAACGCGGTCGCCGCGAAGTGCGAGGGGAGGCCGTAGGCGCGGGTGAGCTTCACCTCGGCGGCAGTGGATCCGGCGGAGGCACCCGATCCGGCGGAGGCGGCGGACTCGGTGCCGCCCGACGTGAGGGACCAGCCGGGAAGCTCGGCGAGCCGGTCCTCGATCTCCTTCTGCGACAGCGGTTCGAGAGGCATGGCCGCGCTCCTTCCTGCGTTTGTGCGGGTGTGCACCCTGTCCTGCCAGCCTGCCACAGCACCCTGCCGGGCGGAGCGCCGGCGGCACACCTCCGCGGGCCACCGCCGCACACATCCGGCCGCGCGGCCGACGCCCCCGCCGCGCGACCGCCCCCGCCCGGCGGGCCCTCAGCGCCGCGCGCACTCCCCCGCCAAGTCGTCCGCCACCGCCGCGATCACCGCGCGGCCCTCGGTCAACCGCACCCACTCCTCGGGCAGTTCGTGGTCGCCGCGCAGCGCCCCGAGAAGGTTGCCGCAGACGGAGCCGGTGGAGTCGCTGTCGCCCGAGTGGTTCACGGCGAGGAGCAGCGCGTCCTCGACGCCGGGGCAGGCGAGGGCGGCGTACACGCCGATGGCCAGGGCCTCCTCGGCGACCCAGCCCTCGCCCAGGGACGCGACGCGCTCCGCGCTCGGCCCGCCCGCGGCGGCCAGGTCGACGGCGGCGGTCAGGGCCGTGGACGTCTCCTCGTGTCCGGTGTAGCGGGTGAGCAGCCGCAGGGTGCGCAGGACGGCGCCCTCCAGGGAGTCGCCCTCGACGAGGTGCGCGACGATCGCGGCGAGCGCGCCCGCCGCGTAGTAGCCGGTCGGGTGGCCGTGGGTGATCTGGGCGCAGCGCGCGGCGAGTTCGAAGGCGCGGTCGGCGGGTGCGCGCGTGAGCCCGAAGGGTGCCGAGCGCATCACGGTGCCGCACCCCTTGGAATCGGGGTTGACGCGGCCGTGCGGGCCGAGCTCCAGGGCGGGGTCGGGCGCGTAGCCCTGCGCCGCTCCGCTCAGGCAGGCGTTGCCGGGGGCCCGCCGGGCGTACAGCCAGGCCTGGGAGCTGAGGTCGGCGGGGTGCGGGGGTCCCTGCGGGGCGTCCGACGGGTCGGCGCCCAGGTTCGGCCGGGGCTCGGGGCGCGGCTTGTGCTGGGTGTCCAGCCAGCGCAGATACGCCTGCTGCACCAGCCTCGGCGCCGCGCCCCCGATGCCCTTGCGGCGCTCGCGGGCGTGCGCGGTCCGCAGGGCCTCGGCGGTGAACAGCGTCATCTGGGTGTCGTCGCTGATCCGGCTGACGCCGGTCGCGTCGGCCACCGGTGCCCGCAGTCCGCGCGGGCCGTGGTCGGCGCGGATGGCGTCGAGGGAGCTGAACTCGACCGCGTACCCGAGCGCGTCTCCGACCGCGCCGCCGAGCAGACAGCCGCGCACCCGGGCCCGGTACGCGGCGGTGGCCTCCCACGACAGCGGGTCCCATGGATTCGTCATGCGCTCCTCCGCTCCTCCTCGATTGCCGTCTTGCTCGATTACCGTCTTGCTCGATTACCGTTTTGCCATGCCAACTGTCGCGCCTCGCCGCCGGAACAGTGAAGTCGGCCCCCAGAACGCCCGGGCCACCCGTGCCAAGGGCCCACGCGCCGCCGCGCCGTCCGGTGCGGCCGAGCCGTCCGAGGTGGGCGCGCTGCTGCGCGCCTGGCGGGAGGAGCGGCGCGTCAGCCAGCTGGATCTCGCCCTGCGCGCGGACTCCTCCGCACGCCACATCAGCTTCGTGGAGACGGGCCGCGCCAAGCCCAGCGAGGACTTCGTCCTGAAGCTCGCCGAGCACCTGGACGTGCCCGTGCGCGAACGCAACGCGCTGCTGCTCGCCGCCGGGTACGCGCCCCGCTTCAAGCAGACGCCGCTGGACGATCCGTCGATGGCCACGCTGCGCGCCGGTCTCGAACAGCTGCTGCAGGGCTACGAGCCGTATCCGGCCCTGGTCGTCGACGCCACGTACCAGGTGGTCGCCGCGAACAGCGGCATCGCGATGCTCCTCGACGGCATCCCCGAGGATCTGCTCGAACAGCCTCCGAACGCGATCCGGCTCGTCCTGCACCCGCGCGGCCTCGCCCCGAAGATCCGCAATCTGCGGGAGTGGCGCGAGCACCTGCTGCACCAGATGGGGCGGCAGATCGCCCTGCACCGGTCGGCGGAGCTGAAGGCGCTGTACGACGAGGTGGCGGCGTACCCCGTGGCCGATCCCGGCGAGGACGCGGCCGCCGACGGGAACGTGGCGCACTTCGCGCTGCCGCTCAGGATCGAGCACGAGGGCCGGACGCTGTCCTTCGTGTCGTCGATCTCCACGTTCAACACGCCGATGGACGTGACCGTCGCCGAGCTGGCCATCGAGACCCTGCTGCCGGCCGACCCGGCGACGGTCAAGTACCTCCAGTCCAAGGCGTAGCCGGGGCGCCTCGCGCCCTCGGGGAACGGGGGCCCGGGCCTGACGGGTCCTGATCGCCGTCAGGCGCGGGGCGGCTGCCCGTCCTCGCCGCTGCCCTGCCCGGGGCCACCACCGTGCCCCGGGCCACCGCCCTGCCCCGCCCCGTCGTCCGTCCGCTTCCCGCCCTCCGGCTCGTCCTCCACAATCTCCGCCTCGACGACGCCCTCGTCGGCGCCGCCCCGGGCCCCGGCCCCGCCGTCTCCCTGCCCGGCGGCGTCCCCCGGCGGCGGGGCGTCCTGCGCGCCGCCGCCACTCTCCTGAGCCCCCTGACCGGCCTGGTCGCCCTGGTTCGCCTGCGCGGCCGCGTACATGGCCTGCCCCATCCGCTGGCTGACGGCGGCGAGCTTCTCCGCCGCGGCCCGGATGGCGAGGGTGTCGTCGCCGGTGAGCAGGGGCCTCAACTCGTCCGCCGCGGCCTCCACTTCGGCCTTGGTGTCGGCGGGGATGCGCCCGTCCTCGCCGCCGTTGTCCCGCAGGAACCGCTCGGTCTGGTAGAGGAGCTGCTCGGCCTGGTTGCGGGTCTCGGCGGCCTCGCGGCGCTTGCGGTCCTCCTCGGCGTGCGCCTCCGCCTCGCGGACCATGCGGTCGATGGCGTCCTTGGGCAGCGCCGAGCCGCCGGTGACGGTCATGCGCTGCTCACGCCCGGTGGCCTCGTCCTTGGCGGAGACATGCATGATGCCGTTGGCGTCGATGTCGAAGGTGACCTCGATCTTCGGCACGCCGCGGGGTGCGGGCGGCAGGCCCGTGAGGTCGAAGACGCCGAGCTTCTTGTTGTACGCGGCGATCTCGCGCTCGCCCTGGAAGACCTGGATGCCGACCGAGGGCTGGTTGTCCTCGGCGGTGGAGAAGGTCTCCGAACGGCGGGTGGGGATGGTGGTGTTGCGCTCGATGAGCTTGGTCATGATGCCGCCCTTGGTCTCGATGCCGAGGGACAGCGGTGTCACGTCGAGCAGCAGGACGTCCTTCACGTCGCCGCGGATCACGCCCGCCTGGAGGGTCGCTCCGAGGGCCACGACCTCGTCGGGGTTGACGCCCTTGTGCGGGTCCCTGCCGGTGAGTTCCCGCACCAGGTCGCCGACGGCGGGCATCCGCGTGGAGCCGCCGACGAGGATGACGTGGTCGACGGCGGCGAGCTCCACGCCGGCGTCCTTGACGGCCTGGTCGAAGGGGCGCTTGCAGCGGTCGAGGAGGTCGGCGGTCAGCTCCTGGAACTGGGCCCGGGTGAGCTTCTCGGCGAGGTGCAGGGGGCCGTCCGCGGACGCGGTGACGTAGGGCAGGTTGATGTCGGTCTCGCTGGACGAGGACAGCTCGATCTTCGCCTTCTCGGCCCCTTCGCGCAGCCGCTGGAGCGCCATCTTGTCCTTGCCGAGGTCGATGCCGTGCGCGTTCTTGAACTGCCGTACGAGGTGCTCGACGACCCGCTGGTCCCAGTCGTCGCCGCCGAGCTGGGTGTCGCCGTTGGTGGCCTTGACCTCGATGACGCCGTCGCCCATCTCCAGGAGCGACACGTCGAAGGTGCCACCGCCGAGGTCGAAGACGAGGACGGTCTGGTCGTCGCCCTTGTCGAGGCCGTAGGCGAGGGCGGCGGCCGTCGGCTCGTTGATGATGCGCAGGACCTTCAGGCCCGCGATCTCCCCGGCCTCCTTGGTGGCCTGGCGCTGGGCGTCGTCGAAGTACGCGGGCACGGTGATCACCGCGTCGGTGACGTCCTCGCCAAGGTAGGACTCGGCGTCCCGCTTGAGTTTCTGCAGCACGCGGGCGGACAGCTCCTGAGCGGTGTAGCGGGTGCCGTCGATGCCGGAGCCGCCCTCCGGGAAGCGCCAGCTCCCGTCGCCCATGTGGCGTTTGACGGAGCGGGCGGTGCGCTCCACGTTGGTGACCGCCTGGCGCTTGGCGACCTCGCCGACGAGAACGTCGCCGCTCTTGGCGAAGGCGACGACCGACGGGGTGGTGCGGGCTCCCTCCGCGTTCGCGATGACGGTTGGCTCGCCGCCCTCCAGGACGGCCACCACCGAGTTCGTCGTCCCGAGATCGATCCCGACCGCACGTGCCATGTCCAACAACCCCTTCCGACGCGGCGCTACTTCACCCTCCAGCACAAAACTTGAGCGGGCCATTGTCAATGCCGCGTACGGGGGCGGGGTGTGCGGGCCGGGCACCGGGGCCGGACGCCCGGGCGGGGCGTCCGGCGACGGACAGGGCGAAGCCGCCGACCGATGGCTCCGGTCGGCGGCTTCGTCGCGGTCGTGCGGGGCTCAGGCCAGCTTGGCCGAGAGGGTGATCGTCGTGCCCGTGAGCGCCTGGCTGACCGGGCAGTTGGCCTTGGCGTCCTCGGCCGCCGAGACGAAGGCGGCCTCGTCGAGCCCGGGCACCTCGCCCTCGACGGTGAGGTGGATGCCGGTGATGCCGGTGCCCGGCTGGAAGGTCACGTCGGCGGACGTGACGAGCTTGGTGGGCGGGGTGCCCGCGCCGGTGAGGCCGTGGGAGAGAGCCATGGAGAAGCAGCTCGAGTGCGCGGCGGCGATGAGCTCCTCGGGGCTGGTCTTGCCGTTCGCCTCCTCGGCGCGGGACGGCCAGGAGACGGCCTGCTGCCCGATGCCCGAGGAGTCGAAGGTGACGGTGCCGGAGCCCTCGGTCAGGCTGCCTTCCCAGACCGTGTGTGCGGAGCGCGTGGTAGCCACGATGCCAAATCCCTTCGGTGAAGTTCCTTGGGGTCCATCCGATCACACTCCGGGGCCGGTCCGCGCGTCGGGCGGCCGTGCGCCGCCGAAGGAGGGACCGCCCGGCCCGGGGCCGCCCCGCACGTCCCAGGTGCGCCATGCAACGTAATGGCCTCAACCGTGCGTCTGAAGAGGTGAGTTGAGGCGCACGACCGAGCGCCTCGGCCAGGACGCGACGATCGCGAGGGACACGTTGCACCATCACACCGAGGGAACGACAGAGGCACGAGGGGCGGGCGGGGCGCCCCGGCGGCGAAGAGCGTACGCGGCGACCGTCGCCGCTGCGGCGGCCGTGGCGCTGGCCGCGGGCATGACCGGCCCGGCGGCGGCGGACCCGGACCGCGCGCAGGACAGCCGGGGCACCGGCACGGCCGCCACCGACCGGAGCACCGGCCCGACCGCCGTGAAGCCGGGGTCGGGGCACCGCCTCACCCTGGTCACCGGTGACCGCGTCACCGTCGACGCCAAGGGGCGGATCACCGGATTCCGGCCCGCGAAGGGGCGCGAGCACATACCCGTGCGCACCCGTGCCTTCGCCGGGCACACGCTGGTCCTGCCGTACGACGCACAGCGGCTCATCGCCGCGGGCAGGGTCGACCAGCGCCTGTTCGACGTCACGGAGCTGAGCCGGACGGCGAACCGCGAGGCCCAGAAGGACGGCCTGAAGCTCATCGTCGGCTATCGGGGCACCGCGGCCCGCGACGCCCGTGCCGGAGTGCGCGCGGCCGGTGACACCACGGTCCGCCGCTCCTTCACGTCGCTGAACGCGGACGCCGTGACGACGCCGAAGCGGGACGCGGCAGCGCTGTGGAAGGCGCTCACCGACGAGCGGGGCGGTGCGGCGACCGCGGCCGCCGGGGTCGGCCAGTTGTGGCTGGACGGCACCCGCCGGGTGAGCCTGGACAAGTCCGTCAAGCAGATCGGCGTGCCGAAGGCGTGGGAGGCCGGGTACGACGGCAAGGGCGTCAAGATCGCCGTCCTGGACACCGGCGTCGACGCCACCCACCCGGACCTGAAGGAACAGGTCGTCGGGGACAAGAACTTCACGCCGTCGCCGGACAGCAAGGACCGGTACGGGCACGGCACGCACGTGGCGTCCATCGCGGCGGGCACGGGCGCCAAGAACGCCGCGTACAAGGGTGTGGCGCCCGGCGCCAAGATCCTCAACGGCAAGGTCCTGGGGGACGACGGCCGGGGCAGCGACTCCGAGATCATCGCGGGCATCGACTGGGCCGCGGCCCAGGGCGCCGACGTGGTGAACATGAGCCTCGGCGGGGGCGACACGCCCGGCGTCGACCCGATGGAGGCCGCGATCAACAGGGTCTCCGCCGAGAAGGGCATCCTGTTCGCCGTCGCGGCGGGCAACAGCGGCGAACCGGGGTCCGTCAACTCCCCGGGCAGCGCGGACGCGGCGCTCACCGTCGGCGCGGTCGACGACAACGACAAGCTCGCCGACTTCTCCAGCCGGGGCCCGCGCGTCGGTGACGGCGCCATCAAGCCGGACGTGACCGGGCCCGGCGTCGACATCACCGCGGCCGCCGCACCCGGCAGCGAGATCGAGAAGGAGGTCGGCCAGAAGCCCGAGGGCTATCTGACGATCTCCGGCACCTCGATGGCGACCCCGCACGCCGCGGGCGCCGCCGCCCTCCTCAAGCAGCAGCACCCCGACTGGAAGCAGCCGGAGCTGAAGGGCGCGCTCACCGCGTCCACCAAGGGCGGCAAGTACACGCCCTTCCAGCAGGGTTCGGGCCGCATCGCCGTCGACAGGGCCATCAAGCAGACCGTGTACGCCGACCCGGTGTCCCTCGACTACGGCACCCAGCTGTGGCCGCACACCGACGACAAGCCGGTCACCAAGAAGGTGACGTACAAGAATCGCGGCACGAAGGACGTCACCCTCGACCTGACCGTGTCGGCCCTCGACCCGAAGGGGCGTCCGGCGCCCGCCGGGCTCTTCGCCCTCGGCGCGAAGAAGGTCACCGTCCCCGCGGGCGGCACGGCCTCCGTCGACCTCACGGCCGACACGCGCCTGGGCGGAGCGGTCGACGGCGGCTACTCCGCGTACGTGGTGGCGACCGGCGGCGGACAGAGCGTCCGCACGGCCGCCGCGGTCGACCGCGAGGTCGAGTCGTACGACCTGACGCTGAAGTCGATCGGCCGGGACGGGCGGCCCGCGCCGCACCACGAGACGATGCTGTCGGCGATCACCGGCGCCGACACCGGCACGAACCGCTTCCCGTACGATCCCTCGGGCACCGTCAAGGTCCGCGTGGCCAAGGGCAGTTACCTCCTGGACTCCGCGGTCTACGTCGATCCGCAGAACGGGGACAAGGGTGTCGACTGGCTGGTGCGGCCCAAGCTGACCGTCGACAAGAAGATGACGGTCACGCTCGACGCCCGCAAGGCCGAGCCCGTCGACATCACCGTCCCGGACCGGAGCGCGAAGCTCGCCTTCATGGACGCGCGCTACACCTACGCGGGCTACGAGATGGGCGCCCTACGCGTCAGCGCCTTCCAGAGCATGCGCACCGCCCACCTCGGCCCCGCGGTGCCCGACGGGCTCGGCCAGCAGTGGCTCGGCACCTGGCGCAAGGGCGCCGACACCGCGTACGAGATGCTCGTCGGCGGCAAGGTGACCAAGCTCGCCACCGGCTACGTCAAGCACCTCAAGCCCGCAGACTTCGCGACCGTGAAGGTGAAAATGGGGGCGTCGTCGGCGCGGAAGACGGGCAGCCTGAGCGCGGCGGGATATCTCCCCGAGGCGGGCGGCATCTCCATGATCCCGCCGCTGCAGAAGCTGCCGCGCACCAAGACACTGCATCTGTCGGCGCTCGACAAGGTCACGTGGGACCTCGGCTTCGAGCAGTACGGTGGCGTCGACGAGGAGGGCAACCCTCTCATCGAGAGCTACTACCGGTTCGCCGAGCCGCGCGCCTACAAGGCGGGGCGGAGCTATCAGGAGTCGTTCGGCGTCGGCGTGTTCGGCCCGCGCCTCGGCGCGGACGCGGGTGTGTTCCGGGACGGCTCGAAGCTGTACGGGAGCCTGCCGCTGTTCGCCGACGGGAAGGGCAACGTCGGCTGGACGGACCTCACCTCGGCGAAGACGGAGCTGTACCGCGACGGCAGGAGGATCGGCGCCAACGAGGACCCGCTCTCGGGTGAGGACGGGGCCTTCGACGTTCCGGACACGGACGCCGAATACCGGCTGACCACCTCCGTGAAGCGCTCGGTCGCCCTCTCGGCGGCCTCCACCCGCGTCGACGCCTCCTGGACGTTCCGCTCCAAGCGGGGCGGCCCGAAGGAACTCCCGGTGTCCACGGCCCGGTTCGCGCCCAAGCTGGACCTGACCAGCCGGGCGCCCGCGGGCGAGACGCAGCGGGTGCCGGTGACCGTGCAGGGCGCGGCGGCCGGGGCGAACCTGAAGTCGCTGCACGTGTACGCAAGTTACGACTACGGCCGCCACTGGGAGGAGCTCAAGGTCACCGACGGCCGCGTCACGGTGAAGAACCCCGCCGCGGGCAAGGGCATCTCCTTCCACGCCAAGATCACCGACAGGAAGGGCAACAAGTCGACCTTGTCCGTCCTCCACGCGTACTACGGCAAGTAGCACCAAGGGTGTTCGAGGGGGCCGCGCTGGTGCGCGGGGTGCGGTACGAACAGTGAGGCACTGTGGCGCGTTCCGTGCCGTGCGCCGATCCCCCTCGGACACCCGGCCCTGTACCACCCCACGCGCCCCCGCCACGGGGGCGCGTGGGGCACGCGACATGGGCGGTACGGGGTACCTATGGCCGGAATGGCAACTGGGCAAGGCCCCCACGGGGTGACACTTTTAGGCCCCCTCGACCGTGCGGACCCAGCCACGTGACGGCTGCGCGGCGCAACGCCCGGGCACATCGGGGGCACCACTCAGGGGGTAAGGCATGCGCATGATCTATACGGACCGCGGTCCGTCGCCGCTCGAGCCCGACAAGCCCGGCGCGGCCGGGGACCGGGACTCGACGTTCGGCTGGTGGGGCGCCTTCAGCATCGAGAAGTTCGCCACCGCGTCGCCGCTGTTCTACACCCACGAGGACGCCACCGGCTGGCTGGCGTACCTCCAGCAGTTCTACGACCGCAACTTCTGGTTCGCCGACGGGGGCGTGCAGGTCTGGGCGTACGAGGAGACCTACGACAACTGGCAGGACCGCTACGGGATGGACGCGGTGTGCGCCGTGTACCACTCGGGCCACGGCGACATGGACGGCAACGGCGTCTTCCACGCGCCGCTCGGCGCGGCCTGGGACGGGCGCACCGAGGCGACCTCCAACCGGATGGCGCTCGGCAACGAGAAGTGCCGGTACATCTTCTGGTCGACCTGCTTCTCGCTGCGGGTCCTCTCCGGGCACTCCCCGATCCGCACCTGGGCCGGTCCGAACGTCGGCTTCCGGATGCTCTTCGGCTTCGAGACCACCAGCATCGACCACCCGGACTACGGCCGGAAGTTCTGGGACAAGTGGCGGTCCGGGCAGACGTACTGCGACGCCTGGCTGAACGCGAGCTGGGACATCCACCACGGCCAGGCCCCGTCGGTGTGCGCGGTCGGCGCCACCCAGGCCGAGGCCGTGAACCGCCTCAACACCGAGCGGAACTTCTACCGCGACGCCGTGCCGGACAACTGGTACGCGTGGCGCTGGTACAACGCCCGCGAGTCGCTCGCCGAGCAGCTCACCGCCGCCCCGGACAACCCGCAGGTGATCCAGCTCGCGCCGCGCGACCCGAGCGCCGAGCTGGCCGGGGCGGGCCGGATCGCGAGCTTCCCGACGGCGGCCCTCGAAGAGGTCCAGGTCGACCGGCAGGGCGTGCTCAGCGCCACCTCCGGCGACCGCGTCGCGTCCACGGGCCCGCACGCGGTGCGCTGGGTGCGGCTCGCCGAGCCCAACCACCGCAACACCACGGCGCTGCCCACCGACCGCGCCGTCGAGCTGGCGCGCGCCTTCGCCGAGCAGCACGCCGACGGCGCCGAACTGATCGTCGACGGTGTGCACGACCTGATGCAGAACTCCGGCACGAAGGACGGCTCGGAGATCGGCGCCCCGGTGTCGCTGCAGACCCACGTCACGTTCCGGCAGGCCTTCGACGGCGTCCCCGTCATCACCCCGGACCGCGGCGTGATCCGGGTCGGCCTCGACAACGACGGCACGGTCGTGCAGGCCCAGCTGTCCACGCGTACGGCGACGGGCACGACGCGCGAGGCCGGCGCCCTCGTGACGCCTCCCGGAGCCGAGGGCGCCGCGGCACCGGCCCCGCGCGACCCGCAGGAGGCGCTCGCCGCGGCCCAGGAGCGGCTGCTCGCCGAGCTGGCGGTCCGGGGCACGCCCGAGGACGGCGACTACCCGGCGGCGGTCGGGCGGGAGCAGCGGCCCGAGATCAGGGACGTGCCCGGCACGCTCCGGGTCGGCTACGAGGTCGAGGGCAACGAGGCCTATCTCGCGGCCCGCAAGCTGGTCGAGATCGGCCCGCGGGACAGCGGCTTCAAGACGCAGCGCTGGGTGATCGCGCCACTGGCGAGGTAACGAGTCGACCGGCAGCCTGGTGGACGGGTCGACCGGGTGACGGAGAGAGGGCGCTACTGGGTGGCGGTCCGCTGCTTGCGGGCCGCCATCCACGCGTACACGAGGACACCCACGAAGAGGAACAGCACGCCCTGGTAGACCGCCGCGTACCCGGCGCCCGCGACCAGCCACATCGAGAAGCCGAACGCGAGCGCGGCGAGGATCGCGTCGCGCACGAGGCGCCCCCGGTGCACGCGCTCGCCCTGCCCGGAGGCGAGGAAGTAGATCTGCGCGGCGGTGGCGAGGAGGTACGGCACGGTGGCGGTGAACGTGGTGACGAGCACGAGGACTTCGAAGACGCCCGCCGAACCGGCCGTGTAGTTGTAGACCGTGAGCAGCGAGGCGAGGACGACGGTGACCAGGACGCCGACGGTCGGCACACCGCGCCGCTTGCGGGCGAACGCGCTCGGGAAGAGACCGTCGCGCGCGGCGGCGTACGGCGTCTGGGCGCTCAGGAGCGTCCATCCGTTGAGGGCGCCGACCATCGACACGAGCGCGGCGAGCGCCACGGCCGTGCCGCCCCAGGAGCCGCCGAACATGGCGTTCACGGCGTCCGTGAACGGCGCCGTGGAGGTGACGAGCTTGTCGTGCGCGACCGTCCCGAACACGGCGAGGGTGCCCAGGAGGTAGACGAGGGCGGCGCCGAGGGTGCCGAGGACGGTGGCGCGCCCGACGTTGCGCCGGGGGTCGCGCACCTCACCGGCGCTGACGGCGGCGGACTCCACGCCCAGGTACGAGAAGAGCAGGATCGCGGCGGACGCGGACACCGCGCCGACGGGGCTCTCGTCGCCCGCACGGAACGGCCCGAGGTTCGCGCTGTCGAAGAAGAACAGACCGCCGAAGGCGACGAGCAGCAGCGGCAGGAACTTCAGGACGGTGGCGACGAGTTGGACGGCGCCGACGTAACGGGTCCCGGCGAAGTTGGCGAGCGCGGGCAGCAGTTGCAGCGTCAGCGCGGCGAGGCAGGCGGTCCACTTGTGGTCCGCCACCGGTATCAGCACGTCGAGATAGCCGACGGCGGCGACGGCGAGCGCCGCGTTCGACACCCAGGTCGTGATCCAGTACGACCAGGCGGCGAGGAACCCCGCGAAGTCGCCGAACGCGGCACGCGCGTACACATACGGCCCGCCGGTGCGCGGGTCACGGCTCGCGAGCCGCCCGAAGACCAGCGCCAGACAGATCGCACCCGCCGTCAGGACGGCGAACGCGACGAGGCTGATGGTGCCGAACGGCGCGACGGAGGCGGGCAGCAGGAAGATGCCGCCGCCGATGATGTTGCCCATCACGAGGCAGGTGGCGATGGGGAGCCCGAAGCGGCGGGCGTGCTTGTCGCCGCCGTCCTGGCCCCGCTCGGCCGGAAGTTCCCCCAGGTCAGGGGCCGGAGCCGACGTGGAAACGGTTCCGGTGTCGTGCATGGGGTGGTGCGCCTCTCGTTGTGCCGTGCGCCCGGGATCGCCGGGGGCCCGCCCATGGTCGGGCACGGCACACGCAGCGCAAAATCAAGAAGTTTTGTCCTGTACGGCGTGGTCGGCGACAGGAAAAGCTGTCGGAGGCGGGGCTTGGGGGAGGCAATCGTCCGCGGGGGCGGCGGGGTCGGTGACCGTCGGGCCGGCGGTCACCGCGGGGGCGGCCGCGGCCACGGGCTCGGCTGCGGCCGCCGTGGCCTTCATCCCCGCCCCGTGCCCGCACTCCTCCTCCCGCCACCTCCGCAGTACGGCGTGCACGGCCTCCGCGCCGACGAGTTCGCCGCCGTCCTCGACGGCCGGGGACAGCGCGAGCGGGGACAGCAGGAACGGGCGGGACTGGGCGCCGCCGAGCCCGCCGTGGGAGCCGATCTGCTCCTCGAAGGCGAGGACTTCGCCGTCCTCGGGGTCGTACCAGGAGTTGACCATGATGTCGGCGGTGTGCGGGAAGGAGTCGGTGCGGCGCACGGCGTCGGCGGCGCCGGGCCCGAAGTCGTCGAGGGGGCCGAGGCCGTCGGGACCGGCGCCGTCCGGGACGTCGTCGAGGCGGAGCTCCGCGCCGCGCGCCCCGAGGACGAGCGGGCCGTGCTCGGCGCTGCGGACGAGCAGGAAGCCGACGCCGGGGTGGTTGGCGAGGGTCGGCAGGAGCGCCGGGTGGCGGCGGTCGATCTCCTCGCGGGTCATGCGGTGGTGCACGTCGGGGAAGGAGACGAGGCCGAGGTTGCCGGAGGCGAGGACGATCGGCTCGGCGCGGCGGCCCGGCCGGTGCTCGTCCGCGCCCTCCTCGACGGGACGGCGCAGCGCGGCCCGCACCGCCGAACGGGCCTCGGCACCGCTGTGCGTACGCCGCGCCCTGCGGGGCACGGGCAGCCCGCACCCGGCCCGCACCAGGTCGGCGAGGGACAGGCCGTAGCGGGCGCGGAAGGTCTCACCGGGGCTCTGGCCGTGGTCGGAGAGCAGCACGATGCGGTAGCGGCGGGGCGCGTGGTCGGCGACCTGCTCGATCAGGGCGAGGGAGCGGTCCAGGCGGCGCAGCACCCGCTCGGCGTCGCCGCTGGTGGGCCCCGAGTGGTGGGCGACCTCGTCGTAGGCGACGAGGTCGGCGTAGACGGCGGCGCGCCCGGCGAGCATGTCGCCGATGACGGCGGCGACGACGACGTCGCGCTCCACGACGGTGGCGAAGGCGCGGATGAAGGGGTAGAGCCCGCCGCGGCTCACGCGGGGGCGGCGTCGGCAGAGCCGGGCGCGCGTGGACTCGCCGATCTCCCGGCCGACCTCGGCGACGAAGGACAGTGCGGTGCGGACCGCGTTCGCGGGGTCGGAGAAGTAGGCGAAGTACCCGGCGCGGGAACGGTTGCGCTTGTCGCGCCGCGCGGCCATCGACAGGACGAGGGCGAGCTGGTCGGCGCCCCCGCTGAACAGGTTGCCGCGGCTGGCGCCGTCGTCGGCGAGCAGCCCCGGGTCACCGGTGCGGGCGACGGCCCGACGCTGCAGCTCCACGGCGGAGGCGGGGCGGTTGGACACCATGACCTCGCCGGTGTCCTTCTCGTACCAGCGGAAGGCGGGGACGTCGAAGTTGCTGCCGTGCAGGATGGCGAGCTGGCTGGCACCGGTCTGGCTGGACCAGTCGGTGCGCCAGGGGGTGAGGCGGTGGGTGGGGGGCGTCGGGGGCACGGAGGGTGCGCCCGGCGTCCGGGGGCTGCTCCCTCGCGCAGGCGCGCCCTCGCCCGCCCTGCCGCTTTCGCTCTCCCCGAGCCAGCGGGCGACGGTGGGCATGAGGCCCTTGCGGACGGCGTCGCGGAGGACGTCGTGGCCGACGCCGTCCAGCTGCAGGAAGAGGATGCCCGGGGTGCTCGGCCCCTGGGACCCGGCGGCGCGGCGGCGTCTTCGGTCGGCGAGACGGTACAGACGGCGGCGGTAGGCGTCGTCGTCGCGGACGGCCAGGGCGCCGCCGGTCGCCGAGGCCACGGCCGACATGACGGCCGCGACGACCACGGCGGTCTCGGCGTTGGCGTCGCCGCGGCCGTCGGGGATGAGGCGCAGGGCGAGCAGCAGCAGGGAGCCGTTCAGGAAGAAGTTGAGCAGGCCGAGCACCAGAGCCGGTACGAGGAGCAGCGCACGTACGAGCAGCGGCCACACCAGGGCCGACAGGAGGCCGAAGGCGCCCGCGCCCAGGGCCGCGGTGATCGCGATGCGGGTGGCGCTGTCGCCGTCGTCCGACTGGAGCTTGAAGTCCGGGAGGATGCCGGCGAGGGCGAGCATCGTGACCGTGCTCACCGCCCATACGGCGATCACACGCCACAGTGCGCGTCCCACTGCCCGCCATCGTCCGTCGCGCACCGCGTCCGCCCACCTCACGTGCTCTGCCCTTGCCCCCAGCGTGTCACAGGCCGTGGGCCTCGACCGTCCACCCCGCCCGCCCCCACGACCGTGGCCCCCACCGGCAACCCTCCCCGCCGCTCCGCGGCGGCTCTCCCCACCCACCCGCCCGTTGCTGTCGAACCCGTCATACCCCCGGCTCCCCGGGGACCGCGAAGGCCGACGGAGGAGGACGACCACTGGACGCCGCGCCTCGCGCCGCCGAGAGGCACTCGGGGACAACGCCCTCAAAGGGGTGGGCCGGGGGGGGCAGGCCACCGAGGGCGAGTCGGAGACGGCAGCCGCGGGCGGGCCGCCAGGACAAGCCGGAGACCACACAACGGGCGGACGGGCCAAGCCACCGAGGGCGAGGCAGACCGACAGCAACAGGCGGACAGGCCAGGCTGCCGAGAGCCAGCCGGGGACGACAGCAACAGGCGGACAGGCCGGACCGTCGAGGGTGAGCCGGGGACGGAAGTAACGGACAGGCGAGCCGGCCCGCCGAGCGCAAGGCGGGGACGGAAGTAACGGACAGGCGGGCCGGGCCGTCGAGAGTGAGCCGGGGACGACAGCAACGGGCGGCCGGGCCAGGCCGCCGAGAGTGAGGCGGGGACGACAGCAACGGGCGGGCAGGTCAGGCCGCCGAGAGTGAGCCGGGGACGACAGCAACGGGCGGGCAGGTCAGGCCGCCGAGAGTGAGCCGGGGACGACAGCAACGGGCGGGCGGGCCAGGCCGCCGAGGGTGAGGCGGGGACGGGGGTAACGGGTGGGTGGGTGGGGGAGACCGCCGCGGAGCGGCGGGAGGGTTGCCGCAGGGCGGAGGCGAGGACTGGTGAAGGCCCCGGGGCCAGGCTCAGCAGCCGTCGTACCCAGCCGTAGGCATAGACAGCCGCCGATGCACCCGCGCCTTCATCCCCGAGTCGTACGCCGGCTCGGCGAACCCCGCCGTCTCGATGCGCACGCCGCGCCGCGCGCACTCCGCGGTGAACTCGTCGGCGGACTGGAGGGCCAGTTCGAGCACACGGCGGCAGGGGACGACGAAGAGGTCGACGAGTCCGGAGTCGACGTCGCCCCAGAGGACGGCGTGATCGGCGCGCAGACCGCGGACGACGAGCTCGCGGGTCACCACGTACCCCTGGGCGGCAGCCCACTTCGCGCACATGGCGTGCTGGCTGCGCGAGTCGACGAGGAAGGGGTCGGCGTCCAGCTCCTCCAGGGGCGTCAGGCTGGCGATCGCCGCGACCCGCACCGCGCGGGCGGTCCCCCCGCCGGCATCTCCCATGGCGTCCCCCTCACCTCTGCCGTCAGCCGTCGACACTACTCCTGGCCGTAGGCTCGGAGACAGTCACACGAAGGAGGAACGGGTGCGGGCCGACGTCACGGTCACCTGGTGGGGCCATGCCACGTGCACGGTGGAGGACTCGGGCACCCGCGTGCTGACGGATCCGCTGTTCGCGCGCCGTCTCGCGCACTTGCGCCGGCGCAGGGGGGCGCTTCCGCCCGCGCGGGCCGCCGTCGCGGACGTCGTCCTGCTGTCGCATCTGCACGCCGACCATCTGCACGTGCCGTCCCTGGCCCGCCTGGCCCCGGGCACGCGCGTCCTGGTCCCGCGCGGCGCCCCCCGCTCCGTGCCGGGCCTGCGCGGGCTGTCCCACCTGCGGTTCACGGAGGTCGCTCCGGGCGACGAGGTGCCCGTCGAGAGCGGCGGCGGTGACGGCGGCGTGGTCGTGCGCGTCGTGCCCGCCCTCCACGACGGCCGTCGCCTCCCCCTCGGCCCGCACCGCTCCCCCGCCCTCGGCTATGTCGTCGAGGGCCGCGCCCGCACGTATTTCGCGGGCGACACGGGCCTGTTCGACGCGATGGCCGACGAGGTGGGGCCCGTCGACGTGGCGTTGCTTCCCGTCGGCGGCTGGGGCCCCTACCTCGGCCACGGCCACCTGGATCCGGCCCGCGCCGCCGAGGCCCTCGCCAGGATCGCGCCGCGCAGCGCGGTGCCGGTGCACTACGGCACGTACTGGCCGATCGGCATGGACGCGGTGCGGCCGCACGAATTCCACGGCCCGGGGGACGAGTTCGTCCGCCAGGCGGCCCGCCGCGCGCCGGAGGTCGCCGTGCACCGGCTCGGGCACGGCGAGTCCGTACGGCCGGAGGTCGCTCGATGATCCTCGCCGCCGCGGCGGCGGTGACGCCGGAATCCACGCAGCAGGCGGTGGGCTATCCGTCGCTGTTTCTGCTTGTGGTGCTCGGCGCGCTGGTGCCTGTGGTGCCGACGGGCGCGCTGGTGAGTTCGGCGGCGGTGGTGGCCTTCCACCAGTCCGACACCTCGCCGTTCGCGCTGCTCATCGTGTTCGGGGTGGCATCGCTCGCGGCGTTCACCGGGGACATGGGCCTGTACTGGCTCGGGCAGCGCGGCATGCGGTCGAAGAACGGCTCGCGCTGGCTGGAGGCCATCCGGGACCGGGCTCCGGAGGAGCGGCTCACCCAGGCCCAGGACAAGCTCCAGGACCACGGCGTGCTGGTGCTCGTCCTGTCGCGGCTCGTCCCCGCGGGCCGTCTCCCGGTGATGCTGGCCTGCCTCCTCGCGAAGCTGCCCCTGCGCCGGTTCGCCCGCGGCAACCTCCCGGCCTGCCTGGCCTGGGCCGTGACGTACCAGCTCATCGGCATTCTCGGCGGCTCCCTGTTCAAGGAGCCCTGGCAGGGCGTGGCCCTGGCCGTCGGCCTCACGGTCGTCATCAGCCTGGCCCCGACGGCGTGGCGCCGCCTCCGCGGGGCCCGCTCGACGGCCTCTTGAACGCACCGGCCCGATCACACCGGCTCGAACGCACCGGCCTGAACGCACCGGCACCTCAGCCAGGAAGCACCCGGGACCCGCCCACCGGCAGATCCCACAGATCCCCCCGCTCCCTCCCGGCCGCCGCCCAGGCGTCCCGCACCCGCATCAGCGGTTCGAGGACCGGCTCCGCCGACAGCAGGAACGTCCCCCAGTGCATGGGCGCCATCCGCCGCGCCCCCACGTCCAGCGCGGCCCGCACCGCCTCCTCCGGGTCGCAGTGCACGTCCCGCAGCCACCAGCGCGGCTCGTACGCCCCGATGGGAAGCAGCGCCAAGTCGATCCCGGGGTAGCGCTCCCCGATCCGCTCGAACCAGTGCCCGTATCCCGTGTCCCCGGCGAAGTACACCCGCTGCCCGTCCGCGTCGGTGAGCACCCAGCCGCCCCACAGGCTCCGGCAGGTGTCCCGCAGGCCCCGCTTGGACCAGTGGTGTGCCGGTACGAAGTCGAAGCGCACTCCCGGACCGAGTTCGGCGCCCTCCCACCAGTCGAGCTCGACGACCCGGGTGAAGCGGCGGCGCGTGAACCACCGGGCGAGGCCCGCGGGGACGAGGACGGGGGTGTCGCGCGGGAGCCTTCTGAGGGTGGGCGCGTCCAGGTGGTCGTAGTGGTTGTGGCTGATGACCACCGCGTCGACGCGGGGCAGCGCGCTCCAGGGGACGCCGACGGGTGTGACCCGGGCGGGGGTGCCGAGGATCCGGCGGGACCAGACGGGGTCGGTGAGGACGGTGAGCCCGCCGACGCGCACCACCCAGCTGGCGTGCCCGGCCCAGGTCACCGCGACCGTACGCGCGTCGACGCGGGGCAGCGGGCCCGGTGCGTACGGCAGCCGCGGGACGTCGGCGAGCGCCGCGGGCGGCGGCCTGAGCACCCCCTCGCGGGCGAACCGGGCGAAGGCCCGGAGCCCGGGCAGCGGCGCGGTGAGCCGGTCGGCGAAGGACTTGGGCCACAGCCGGACGGCGCCGGGCGTGCGCGGCGCGACGGGAACGGCACCGGTCCGCACGGCCCGCCCGCCACGGCCACCCCGCGCGTCCCGCCCTTCCGGGGCATCCCGCCCCCGCCGTACCGGCTGCGTCTGCTCCGCCTGTTCGCTGTCCCGTGGCTGCTGCTGCGTCTGCTGCGTCACCGAGGAGGCTCCCATCGCTGTGCTTCGGCACGGAGGTCGTCGAAGGCCGCTCCGAACAGGGTCAAAGCCCGTTCCACGTGCGGCAGTTGCAGGGGGTCGGGGGCGGCGAGCGCGGCCATCCGCTGCCCGGGGTCCGTGCCGAGGAACGGCCCCGTGGACAGGCGGACGCGCAGCGCGGCGATGTCGTCGCCGAAGCGGTGGCCGCCGGGGGCGGGCATGCCGAGGTGGGCGGCCAGGAAGTCCTCCAGTTCCTGCGCGTCGGTCACCCCGCGTGCGGCGAGGTCGGACCGCAGCGGCCCGAGGTCGGCGTACAGGTGCCGCCCCGCCCGCGGCGGCCGGGCGAAGCCGCCCGCCGCGACCACCGCCTGCCGGACAGCCGCGGCCACGCGCGCGTGCAGCCGGGTCGCGGCGCTCAGGCGGGCGGTGATCTCGTCCGGTTCCCCCAGGGCGTACGCGGCCGCGGCGGCGACCGGTGCGGCCGGGGACGCGCCGAGCGCGGTGAGGACGTCCAGGACGCGGTCCCGCAGGGCCGCCGCGGGGCCGCCCGCCGGGAACCGGGCGATGGCCGCGGGCAGGGCGGGCGGCAGGAAGGCGCCGGACAGGTCACAGACGACGGTGACGCGTTCGGGGGCCATCTCGGCGGGGCCGACCAGGACGGTCTCGCGGGGGCGGTGCAGGGTGTCGCGCCAGGTCTCGTCGCTGACGATGTGCAGGCCCTCGCCCGCCGCGGCCTCGACGGCCTCGTACACGACGTCGGGCGGCGGCACGGTGGCCGTCGGGTCGTCGGCGACCGACATCACGAGCAGGCGCGGCGAGCCGCCCTCGGCGCGGACGCGGCGGACGGTTTCGAGGAGGGCGTACGGGTCGGGGACGCCGCCGCACTCGGCGGGCGTCGGCACGTGGTACACCGACCGGCCGAGCAGGCGCACTTGGGGCTCCCACCAGGCGGCGCACGGGCGCGGCAGGAGGACGTCGCCGCCGACGGCCGCGGTGAGCGCGAGCAGCAGCGGCGCGGCGCCGGGCGCGGCGGCGACGTGGTCGCGCTCGGCGGGCAGGCCGCGCCGGGTCCAGTAGCCGCAGGCCGCGTCGAGCAGCGCCGGGTCGCCGCCGGGCGGCTGTGCGTGCGAGCGGCCCGCGGCGGACGCGAGGGCGGCGGTCAGCTCCGCGAGGACCGGGAGCCCGGGCTCCGGCAGGGGCGGGCCGTACCGGACGCGGCCGCGGCCCTCGTGGTCCGTCCGCCGCATGGGTACCTCCGTGCGCTCCCGTGACCTCTCGTGTGCCGTCGGGTGTCTCCGTACCCACGGCGGCGCCGCTCCACGTCCCGGTGGTCGGCCACTTGACCTGACCGGCGGTCAGCGGGCGGACGTCCGGTCGCGGCGCAGCCGGTGGACGGCGGCGCCCAGGGCCCCGCTGACCAGCAGGCCACCCGCGGCGATGGCCGCCGGGGAGTCGGTGAAGCCGCCGTCGCGCCCGGCGTGGACGCCGTGGGCGGCGGGGGCCGTATGGGTGGGGGCGTGGGTGGGGGTGTGGGCGGTACGGGTGACGGTGAACGTCGCCTTCCACCGGCCGTCGTCGTGGCAGGCGCCGTCCACGGCCCACTGCGACTCGGGGCCCACGGCGTTCGGGCCGCCGCCCTCGAAGGACGCGGCGGCGGCGATGCGGGCCGTGCCCTGGTAGGCGGCCCCGGCACCGCCCGGGTTCTCGGCGTCGTCCCTGAGCCCGGCCTCGTCGCCCGCCCCTGTCCCCGCGTCCGCCCCCGTCCCCATGTCCGCGCCCGTCCCGGGACCGGCCTCCTCGCCGGGTACGGTCCCGAGGTCGGACTCCAGGCCGGGCTCAAGGCCCGGCTCGGTGCCGGGTTCGAGTCCCTGCGGGTCGGTGAGGCCGTACGGGTCGCCCTGCTCGTGCTGCTGCCGCTCGTTCGGCAGCCCCTGGCCGCCCTGCACGCGCTGGAGCTGGACGCTGCCCTGCTCGAAGGCCTGGGAGCTGGCGGTCATGGTCTGCGGGGGTGTGCCGCCGGTGTCCGGGCAGGACACGGAGACGGTGATCTGTTCGCCGGGGGCGAGGTGCTTGGGCGTGACGTCGGCGGTGGCGTCTCCCGCGTACGCGGACGGGGCTGCGGCGAGGGTGCAGAGGGCGGCCGTGGTGAGGGTCAGGGCGAGGTGCGGGACGGAAGTGCGCATGAGGTCATTCGAGCGTGGGGGTGCGTCATCCGCGCGGTGTGGCCTCCGGCCGGGTGACCGGGGCCCCGGCCCCGCGCCTCACTCGGCCAGTGCCGTCAGCTCGGCCTCCAGACCCCTGCCCCGCGTCTCCACCAGCGCAGCCGCCACCTCGGCGAGTTTCCGGTTGGACTGCTGGGAGATGCGGCGCAGAAGAGTGAAGGCACGGTCGGCGTCGCAGGTCACGATGTGCATGATGATGCCGCAGGCCTGATCGACGACGGGGCGGGTGCGCAGCGCCTCGCCCAGGTGGTCGAGTTCCGTGAGCGCGGCGCGGTAGTGGCGGTCGCGGACCAGGCCCGCCGCCGCGAGGTCGCCGAGCGCCTGCGCGGGGCCGCAGCCCGCGTCGTCGAGGGTGCCGGGGCGGAAGCTGAACAGGCTGAGGGTGAGGGTGAGCCCGGAGCGCCGGAAGGGCAGCGTGATGCTCGCGCGGACCCCGGAGTCCAGGGCGAGCGCGCGGTACTCCGGCCAGCGGTCGTCGTGCAGCAGGTCCTCCGCGTCCACCGGCGCGCCCCGCTCCTGGGCCGCGGGGATCGGCCCGTCGCCGGAGCGCAGCTGCGCCGAGACGAGGCCGGACAGGTCGGGGTGGGTGACGGCGGCCGGGTGGACCTGGCCGCCCTCGGTGACGGTCGCGCCGGCGCCGCAGCACTCGGTGGTGCAGCGCAGCGCCTGTTCGGCGAGTTCCGAGAGCCTGCGGGCCGGCAGGGCGGATTCCGGCCCGTCCGTTCCGAGCAGCATCGGCATGGTGACGCGCCTCCTCGTTTCCTCTCTGTCGGGTTCCCCCTGACACCCCCGGAAAACGGCCCCAGCCGATACGTTCATGGCATGGCGGACACCGACCGTTTCGGCGAGGACCTGGCGGACTTCGTGCGCCGGGTCGCGGAGTTGAAGGCTTCGCGCACGGTTCCCTCCGGCGACCTGCGCACCATGCTCGACGCGGCGCTGTTCGAGCTCGACCACGTGGCGGAGCGGCTGTGGCCCGGTTTCGAGCGGCTCGCCGCGGACGGCCCGGCGCCGGGCACGACGGCCGTGCGGGACGAACAGCGGCTGCTGCGCACCGTGTTCCAGCGGTTCCCGCTGCCGGTGGCGCTGGTCGACGGCGAGACGGTGGTGCGGCGCCTGAACGCCGCGGCGGCGGACCTCACGGGGGTGCGCGGCGGGTACGCGACGGGGCGGCCGTTCGCCGGTTTCCTGACGCCGTCCGACCGGACCGCGTTCCGCTCGCAGGCCGCGGCGGTGGCCCGCAGCGAGGGCGACCGCAGCCTGACGGTCCGGTTGCAGCACCAGCCGCGGATCCCGGTGCGGGCGACGCTGACCGCGCTGCGGCCCGGCACCGAGCCCCGTACGGTCGTCCTCGTCGTCCTGCAGCCGCCGGGCACCCGGGACCCGCTGCCGCGCAGCGTGCGGGGCCGGACGCCGGACCTCGCCGAGGCGACCCGCAACGCCGAACTCGTCGAACTGACCGACGCCATGACGGTCACGCTGCTCACCGCGCCGAGCGGGGACCCGACCCGGGTGCTCGCCCGGGTCCCCGAGGTGCTGCACGGCCGGTTCGCCGACTGGGTGATCGCCGACGAGGGCACCGAGCGGCCGCGGCGGCGCACGGTCCTCGGCCCCGAGGGCGGCCCGGTCGCCGACGTCCTCGCGCAGGATCCGGCCGACTGCCCGCTGGTCATGGAGACGGCGCGCTGCGGGGCGCCGACGCTTCAGGTGCGGCCGGATCCGCCGGACAGCTTCGGCCGGGACGCGAGCGGCGCCCCGGTCCTGGTGCGCGCGCATGTCACGTCCCTGCTGTGCGTGCCGATCGCGCCGGGGCCCGGCGGTCCGGTCGAGGGGGTGCTGAGCCTGTTCAGGACCGGCGCGCGCCTCGCCTTCTCGATGGCGGAGGCGCGCGCCGTGGATGTGATGTCCCGGCACATCGCCCTGGCTATGCGGCGCTCGGGGTGACCCGGGCGGCGCGGGCCCGCTCCTCGCGGCGGGCGGCGCCCGCGTGGTGGGTCGCCTCGCGCAGGACCTCCTCGCGCATCCGCCCGCAGCAGCGGCTGATCAGGCGCGACACGTGCATCTGGGAGATGCCCAGGTGCTCGGCGATGCGGCTCTGTGTCATGTCGCGGAAGAACCGCAGGTAGAGGATGGTCCGTTCGCGTTCCGGCAGTTGTGCGAGGCGGGGTTTGACGGCCTCGCGGTCGACGACGACGTCGAGGGCGGGGTCGGGGCCGCCGAGGGTGTCGCGCAGGGCGTAGCCGTCGTCGCTGCCGGGGAGTTCGGCGTCCAGGGACAGTGCGGTGAAGCTGTCGAGCGCTTCGAGTCCGGTCGCCGCGTCCTCCTCGCTCATCCCGGCCCGCTCGGCGATCTCGGCGACGCTGGGGGTGCGTCCGGGGGTGGTCTGGGTCAGGTCCTGGCAGGCGAACCGCACGCGGTTGCGCAGGTCCTGCACGCGGCGCGGCACGTGCAGGGTCCACATGTGGTCGCGGAAGTGGCGCTTGATCTCGCCGGTGACGGTCGGCACGGCGTAGCTCTCGAAGGCGTTGCCGCGCTCGGGGTCGTAGCGGTCGACGGCCTTGACCAGGCCGAGGGCGGCGACCTGACGCAGGTCGTCGAGGGCTTCGCCGCGGTTGCGGAAGCGGCCCGCGAGCCGGTCGGCCATGGGCAGCCAGGCCCGCACCAACTCTTCGCGCAGGGCGTCGCGTTCGGGTCCGTGGGGCAGTTCGCAGAGCCGCCGGAAGGCCGCGGCGGTGTCGGGGGCGTCGTCGTGCGGGTGCCGCTTGGAACGCGTCCGCTGCGGACGCGGGGGCTGGGGGTGGGCGGGACGTACGGCGCCGTGGTGGCGGGTGGCGTCCTGGAATCGTGCTGCATCGGATCGCATGATGCGTGCAACTCCCTTTGAGCCGGTGCCTGGTGTGGACGGTCACCGTGGGAGGGCGTGCGCTCATCGCACCTGGGCACACCCGGGCGAGCGACACCGCTCCCACGGACGTGCCTCCGGTCCGAAGCACTGTCTTTCCGCCTGCCCCGCGCGCCGCGGGGCAAACGCCCCACCGGACGCACCGGGTCCGCACCGGCCGGGCGAGGACGTCTCCGTATCCTGTGCGTCCGGCCGCCGACCAGGCAGAGGAGGGCGCGGTGGGGCTGATGCCGTACCCGGCGGGTGCCGACGCCGAAAGCCCGGATGTCTCGTGGTCGTACACCGGCTTCTCGATGTTCCGGCGGTGGCCGGCGCGGGCCGAGGGCTTTGCGCCGGACGCGATGCGCGGCTTCGGCGGCAGCAGCCCCTGGAGCGACGCCTCCACCCCGCTGGCGCCGCTGCTCGGCCACGCCGACGACGACGGCCCCGACCTCGCCCCGGCCCAGTGCGCCGCGATGCTGCCGCGCCTGCGGGAGATCGCCGACGAGCGGCACATGGGCGGCGCCGATCCGGCGCACCGGCGGCGCGTGGACGACGTACGCGAACTGGTCGCCGTCCTGGAGCACTGCGTCACGCACGACGTGGGCCTCGTCTTCGGCTGATCTCGCTGCTCCCGCCCCCTCCCCCCAGTCCTCCCGGCCCACCCTGAACATCGATGTGAGAACCCCCGCCGGATGGGCACCCGGACAGCGGTGGCTCGGACGGAAGGCCGGACGGACCGGAAAGAGGGGCTCGACGCCATGGAGCGGTACGTGAGGGACGTCATGACACCGGGAGTGGCGGCGGTCAGGCCCGACGCGTCACTGGTGGAGGCCGCGCAGGTGATGCGCGCCGAGGACATCGGCGGTGTCGTCGTGACGGGCGGCGGCCGGGTCCTCGGGGTGCTCACCGACCGGGACATCACGCTGCGCGCCGTGGCCGACGGCGCCGACCCGCTGACGGTCAGCGCGCAGTCCGTGTGCACGCCGAACCCCGTGGTGGTCGCCCCCGACGACGCGGTGTCGGAGGCCGTCGGCCTGATGCGGGCCCACGCGGTGCGCCGGCTGCCCGTCGTCGAGGACGGCAGGCCCGTCGGCATGGTCAGCATCGGTGATCTGTCGGCCGAGCGGGGCGGCGGGGCCTGGAGTTGAGCGGTCCCGCGTGCGGGGGCCGGGCGTCCGCAGGGCCAGGGCGTCAAGGGCCGGGCATCAAAGGCCGGGCGTCAGGGAGTCCGGCCCAGCAGGTTCAGGAGTTCGGTCTGCGCGTCCGCCCCCGCCGGGGGCCGCACGGCGGGGCCGAACAGGCCGCTCTTGCTCAACTCGGCCGCGTACGGCGTCACTTCGCGCAGGGCAGCCGCGACGAGGTCGTCCGGGAGCCGTTCGTCGGCGCCGGTCGCCCGGGACAGGTCCCAGGTGTGCACGACGAGGTCGGTGACCATCTGGGCGCAGTAGTCGGGCGCGGGTGTCTCGCCGTACGAGAGGTGCACGGCGCGGTCCAGGGCACCGGGCTCGCCGAACGCGGTGCGGGCCGCGTCGGCCGCGGTGTCCCAGGAGGCGACCGGGTCGGGGCCGAGGACGTCGCCGTCGAAGCTGTCGCCGACGGACGCGAGGGTGGCGCCGTCGCGGACCAGCGGCGGCACCCACAGCTGCTCGACGACGAGATGGCCGACGAGGTCACGTACCGTCCACTCCGTGCAGGGCGTCGGCGCGTCCCACTGGTCGGCGCGGACGGCGTGCACCCGGTCGGTGAACAGGTCGAGGGCCCGGCCGTGGCGCCGCAGCAGGTGGGTGGTGTCCGTCGCGCTCATGCCGCCTCCGGTGCGTCTCCGGTGCGCGGCACGGCCGTGCGCACGCACCTTCGAGTGTGACCCCGCCGTGCGTGCCGGGCAGCGGGAGGGAGCCGGAAGGCCGGAAAAGAGGCCGGAAGGGCGGGCCCGATGGCACCGCGCGGGTGCCGAGGGGGAACGACCGGGCCCGCGGTCCGAGCCGGCCCGGCGGGCTCCGCCGGGCCGGAAGCACCGAGGTTCCGTCCACGGCCGGCGCCCCGGAAGAAGGCTAGGGCTCCCGCGACGGCGACCGGTCCACCCGGCACCTGCGACACCCTAGGCGGGCGCCCCCGGGCCCACGATCCGCTCGACGCGGCGGGTGTCCGAATAACGCACCGCATAACGCACCGCGACACGCCGTTCCGCGTCACGGACCGCACCGCACCGCCCCGCGCACCGCCGCGCACCCTCACCCGCGCAGCGTCTGCGACGGCAGCTCCCCGAAGCGCGCCCGGTACTGCTCGGCGAACCGGCCGAGGTGCGTGAAGCCCCAGCGGTGGGCGACGTCGCTCACGCACCGCTCCTCGGGCACGGCCGCGCGCAGTTCGTCCCGCACGCGCTGCAGCCTTACGTCGCGTACGTACGCCATCGGGGACATCCCCACGTAGCGGCGGAAGGCCTCCTGGAGCCAGCGCACCCCGACGCGGGCCTCGGCGGCGAGGGCCGCGGCGGTGAAGGGGTGCTCGGGGCGCTGCTGCACGGCATCCATGGCGCGCTTGACCGGCGCGGGCCGCAACCGGGCGACGGGGTCGGTGAGCTGGTCGCGGTAGCGGTGTCCGGCGGCGAGCAGCAGGCCGTTCAGGAGCGCCTCCTGCAGGGGCGCGGCGACCAGGGATCCGCTCAGCGTCGCGGACTCGTCCAGGAGGTCGTCCGCGACCGCGCGCACGAGCCGGGTCCAGCTCCGGCCGGGCCCCTGGCTGGTGTCGAAGCCGGGGTCGAGCGGCAGCGGGCCGCGGGTGGGCCGGTCGAGCAGCGTCTCCAGGCTGTCCTCGAGAGCGACCCGGTCCAGCTTCACGGCGAGCACCCTGCAGTCGCCCGACCAGCGGTCGACGACGGTGTCGCCGCACGGCTGGTAGACGGCGGCGCTCTCGGACGTGGTGAGCGTGCACGCGGCGGAGCCCTGGCGCCAGACCATGTGGCCGCTGAGCGGGATGTTGACGTGGTACGCCCCGAGTTCCCCGAGGCGTACGCGCACGTCCGTGCCGCAGGTCAGGCCCCCGACGGTGAGCGCGCCGAGGTGCCCGATGGTGAACTCCGCGCGGAAGGACCGCTGCCGGTCGAGCACGTCCAGGAAATTGCTGTAGTAGGCAGCCACCAACACCTCCCGGGCCTCGTCCACATCACTGGTCCGAAAAGGTGTCCTGGCGGCCACGGTCTCTCCAACTGCGCAGCGTACGGCGTGGTTTGACCACGCTACCCGCAGCGCTAGCGGGCCCGTTCCACTCTTTGCTCGTCCCATACGGCCTCCGGGGTCTCCCGGACGCGGCCGTCGGCGCCGAAGACCAGGTACCGGTCGAAGGAGCGGGCGAACCAGCGGTCGTGGGTGACGGCGAGCACCGTGCCCTCGTACGCCTCAAGGCCCTCCTGCAGTGCCTCGGCCGACTCCAGGTCGAGGTTGTCGGTGGGCTCGTCGAGCAGCAGGGCGGTGGCGCCCTCCAGCTCCAGGAGCAGGATCTGGAAGCGGGCCTGCTGGCCGCCGGAGAGCTTCTCGAAGCGCTGCTCGGCCTGCCCGGTGAGTTCGTAGCGGCGCAGCCGGGACATCGCCGCGCCCCGATCCTTGGCGTGCTCGCGCCACAGGATGTCGAGGAGGGTGCGGCCGAGCAGCTCCGGGTGGGCGTGGGTCTGCGCGAAGTGGCCCGGCACGACGCGGGCGCCGAGCTTCCACTCCCCCGTGTGTGCCACCGGGTTGTCGGTGTCACCCGCGAGGAGGCGCAGGAAGTGCGACTTGCCGGAGCCGTTGGAGCCGAGGACGGCGACCCGCTCGCCGTAGAAGACCTCCAGGTCGAAGGGTTTCATCAGGCCGGTCAGTTCGAGGTTCTTGCAGGTGACGGCCCGGACGCCGGTGCGGCCGCCGTGCAGGCGCATGGTGATGTCCTGCTTGCGCGGCGGCTCGGGCGGCGGTCCGGCCTCCTCGAACTTGCGCAGCCGGGTCTTCGCCGCCTGGTAGCGGGACGCCATCTCGTCGCTGCGCGCGGCGTACTGCTGCATGTCCAGGACGAGCTTCTTGAGCTGGGCGTGCTTCTCGTCCCAGCGGCGGCGCAGCTCCTCGAAGCGCGCGAAGCGCTCCTGGCGCGCCTCGTGGTACGTCGCGAAGCCCGCGCCGTGCACCCACACCTCCGAGCCGCCGGGGCTGGGCTCCACGCTGACGATCTTCTCGGCGGAGCGGGCGAGGAGCTCCCGGTCGTGGCTGACGAACAGGACGGTCTTGCGGGTCTCCTTCAGGCGCTGCTCCAGCCAGCGCTTGCCGGGGACGTCCAGGTAGTTGTCGGGCTCGTCCAGGAGCAGCACCTCGTCGGTGCCGCGCAGCAGCGCTTCGAGGACCAGGCGCTTCTGCTCGCCGCCGGAGAGCGTGCGCACCTCACGCCACTGGGCCTTGTCGTACGGGACGCCGAGCGCCGCCGTCGTGCAGATGTCCCACAGCGTCTCGGCCTCGTACCCCCGGGCCTCCGCCCAGTCGGAGAGCGCCTGGGCGTACTGGAGCTGGGCCGCCTCGTCGTCGACCGTCATGATGGCGTGCTCGGCGCGGTCGACGGCCCGGGCTGCCTCGCGGATGCGGGGCTGCGCCACGGACACCAGGAGGTCGCGCACGGTCGTGCCGTCGCGCACGGAGCCGACGAACTGGGGCATCACGCCGAGGCCGCCGGACACCGTGACGGTGCCGCCGTGCGGCTTGAGCTCCCCCGCGATGAGCCGCAGCAGCGTTGTCTTGCCCGCGCCGTTCGCCCCGACCAGCGCCACCGCCGCGCCCTCGCCCACCCGGAACGAGACATCACCGAGCAGCGCTCGCCCGTCCGGCAGGTAGTACTCGATGTGCGCGGCTTCCAGATGTCCCATGGGGCGATTGTCCGGGGCGCCGTTCGGTGACAGCAAACGATTTCCCGGGAGGGGGCCTGGGCGGGCGGATCCCCGGGGACCTCCGAGCCGCCAGGACGGCCTCAGGGGGCCTCGGCGGGTTGATCCGTTGCAGATCGCCGCCGGGGGGTACGCGACTCGTATGACCTCAGATGCCGACCGCCCCCTGTCCCCGGCCCGCGGGCCCCGGAACCGACTGATCGCGCTGGACCGCCGGGTCTTCGACGCGGTGGCCGCCCGGTACTGGCCAGGCGCCGACCGGCTGCTTCCGCGGCTCAGCCACGCCGCGAACCACGGGCGCCTGTGGTTCGCCACGGCGGGCGTGCTCGCCGCGACCCGGGGCCCGCGGGCCAAGCGCGCCGCCGCCCGGGGCGTGGCGTCCCTCGCGCTGGCGTCCGCGACGATCAACACGCTCGGCAAGCGCTCCGTGCGGCGTCCCCGGCCCGCCCTGGACACCGTGCCGCTCGTGCGCAGGCTGAAGCGGCAGCCCGTCACCACGTCGTTCCCCTCGGGGCACGCGGCGTCCGCGGCGGCCTTCGCGGTCGGGGTGGCCCTGGAGTCGCCCCGGCTCGGCGCGGCCGTCGCCCCGCTCGCGGGCGCCGTCGCGCTGTCCCGCGTCTACACGGGCGTGCACTTCCCGAGCGACGTCCTCGCCGGCGCCGCCCTGGGCGCGGGTGCCGCGTTCGCCGTACGCGGCCTTGTGCCGACCCGGTCCCAGCTGCCGCTGCCGGGCCGCCCGCGCGCCGAGGCCCCCGCCCTGCCCGGCGGGCGCGGCCTCGTCGTGGTCACCAACAGCGGCGCGAAGACCTCCGACCGGGTGCGTGAGCTGCTCGACGTCCTGCCGCACGCCGAGGTGGTGACGTGCGCGCCGGACGGCCTCGTGGCCGAGCTGGAGAAGGCCGCGGTCCGCGCCCGCGCCCTCGGGGTGTGCGGCGGCGACGGCACCGTCAACGCGGCCGCCTCGGTGGCCCTGCGGCACGGCGTGCCGCTCGCGGTGCTGCCCGGCGGCACGCTCAACCACTTCGCGTACGACCTCGGGGTGGAAGGGCCCCGCGAGCTGGCGCGGGCCGTGGAGGTGGGCGACGCGGTCGCGGTGGACGTCGGCCGCTTCCGCTCCCACACCGGTTCCGGGCACTTCCTCAACACCTTCAGCCTCGGCGTCTACCCCGAGCTGGTGCGCGAGCGGGAGCGGTGGTCGCCCCGGATCGGCGGCTGGCCCGCGGGGGTGCTCGCCGCGGCGCGCGTCCTGCGCTCCGACCAGCACCCGCTGCGCGCCGAGATCGGCGGCACCGAGCGGCCGCTGTGGCTGCTCTTCGCCGGGAACTGCACGTACAACCGCCTGGGCCCGGCGCCCACGCGGCGCTTCGACCTCGCCGACGGGCTGCTCGACGTGCGCGTCGTGCACGGCGGCCGCAGGCCCGGCTCCCGGCTCCTCGCCGCGGCGCTGACGGCTCCGCTGGAGCGCTCCCCCGTCCAGACCACGGCCCGCCCGCGACGCCTGCGCATCGACGGGCTCGCACCCGGCACGAAGATCGCCTACGACGGTGAACTCGCCTCGGTGGAGGGTGAGTTGCTCCTGGACAAGCTGCCGGAGGCGCTGGCCGTGTATCGGCCGTCGCTGGCGAGGTGACCAGCGCCGCCCAGCCCGGCTGACCATATTGCGAGACGGGGGTCTCATTATTCGGCATGAGCGGCCTACAGTGCCGTCATGTCAGCACCGCAGCCGCCCCACGCCGAGACCGCCGTCTACACGCACGGGCACCACGAGTCCGTGCTCCGCTCCCACACCTGGCGCACCGCCGCCAACTCGGCGGCCTACCTCCTCGACTCGCTCCGGCCGCACCTGCGGATCCTCGACGTCGGCTGCGGCCCGGGCACCATCACCGCCGACCTGGCCGCGCTGGTCCCGGACGGGCACGTCACCGGCGTCGACCGCGCGCCCGACATCCTGGACCGGGCGCGCGCCACGGCGGCCGAACGCGGCCTGGACAACGTGACGTTCACCGTCGCCGACGTGCACGCTCTCGACCACCCCGACGACACCTTCGACGTCGTGCACGCGCACCAGGTGCTCCAGCACGTCGGCGATCCCGTGCGGGCGCTGCGCGAGATGCGCCGGGTGTGCCGCCCGGGCGGCGTCGTCGCGGTGCGCGACAGCGACTACGCGGCGATGACCTGGTACCCGCGCCTGGCGGGCCTGGACGACTGGCTCGATCTGTACCGGCGGGTCGCCCGCGCCAACGGCGGCGAGCCGGACGCCGGGCGGCGCCTCAAGTCCTGGGCGCGGGAGGCCGGGTTCACCGAGGTCACGGCGTCCGCGGGCACCTGGTGCTACAGCACGCCCGAGGAACGGGCCTGGTGGAGCGGGCTGTGGGCGGACCGCACGGTGGCGTCCGCGTACGCGGAGCGGGCGACGGCGGGCGGGCACGCGGACCAGGAGCAGCTCGCGGCGGTCGCGGCGGCCTGGCGGGAGTGGGGGCGGGCGGAGGACGGCTGGTTCGTGGTGCTGCACGGGGAGTTGCTGTGCCGGGCGTGAGGTGACCTGACGCGGTCGGCGGGGGCGGCGCGGGGGCTCACTCCCGGGGCAGCAGCGGGCCCAGGGGGCCGAGGTCCAGGTTCAGGTCCTCGGGGCGCAGCCCGTAGCGCTCGCGGAGCCGCGTCATGCGGTCCTCCAGGAGCATCAACGTCATGCCGACCCGCTCCTCCTGGTCTTCCGTCAGCTCGCCGGACTCGAAGCGGCGGATGGCCTGGCGCTCCATCAGTTCGCGCAGCAGCTCGACGACGGTCAGGACGAGGGCGACGAGGTCGCGCTCCACGGTGTCCGGTTCCAGGTCCATCTTCATGACGGCTCCCGCTTCATGGTCGGCTCCGGCTTCATGTCGGCCCCGGGTTTATGACACCTCCGGGTCTATGGCCTCTCCGGGGCGGCCCACCGCTCACCCCCGGCCCGGTCGCCCCCCTCGGCCGTCGGCCACGGCGAAGGCACCTGTGCGTTGACCGCGCTGATCAGCGCCTTCAGGTCGATGCGGACGAGGTCGACGTCCGCGATGCGCAGGGTGATGTCGCCCGCAATGACCACGCCACCGGCCAGCAGCCGGTCGAGGACGTCGACGAGCGCGATCTCCCGCCGCGCGAACGGCTCGACGGACGCACGCCCGGCACGGTCGGCCGACGCGCTCACGGCGACCCGCCCGCGTCCTGGCGTACCGCGCCCTCCCCGCCGTGCGCCTCCTCCCCCGCGTCGGGGCCGCCGGGGTCGTCCGTGAAGGAGTACGCCGCCCACGGCCCGGTCACCTCCACGCGCAGCCCCGGCCGGGTTCCCTCGGTGCGGCCGATCAGTTCCAGGAACTCCTCGGACCCGGTACGGGGCACCAGATAGGCGGAGTTGAGGATGTTCCGGCCGGATCCGGCGTCGATGAGCGGCCCGCTCTGCACGGGGTGCAGCCGCGCGTCGGCCGCGTACCGGGCGAGGTCGCCGTGCAGGCGCCGCGTGAACACCTCGGCCCGCGCCACGGCCTCCTCGCGCGCCGCGTTCCCGGCCCTGCGGCGGCGCAGATAGTCCCGCCCGGACCTCGGCGCACGCGAGGGCGGCGGTGCGGCGGCCCCGTCGGCGCCCCTGCCCCCGTCCGCGCCGCCGCCCCCGTCGTCGGCCGAGGCGCCGAGCCACACCTTCACGCCCCACTCGACGTGGCCGTCGATCCGGTCCAGGATCCGGTGCAGCCGCTCGGACTCGTCCTCCAGCATGGCGCGTACGGCGCTGTCGTCGTGGAAGACCGTCCCGAGCCGCAGCGGCAGCGGACAGGTCACGGTCGCGAGGGCGGCCACGACGTTCTGATGGGCGCGGGCCGTCGCGGCCAGCCAGGGCAGGTCCTCCAGGTGCGCGTGCAGCGCCTCCCGGCCGAAGTCCCGTTCGGGGACGGGGCTGACGACGGCCACCAGGCCCTCGTGGGCGAGCTGGCGCGGCGGGGCGCCGCCCACGCCGGTGAGGTCGGCGTGCAGCGGCGCGGCCGGCGGGCGGCACACGGCGTACACATAGCGCAGGTCATCGTTCACGTTCACGTTCTCCTCGGCCGTCGTGCCCGGTGCCGTCAGGTGCGGTGCTTCCGCCGCGGTCGAGGGCGCCGCGGCCCGCCACGGGCTCACCCGCCTCCAACTGCTCTACACGGCGGCGCAGTTCCTCGTTCTCCCGCGCGAGCGCGGTCCTGCGCGCGCCGCTGGACAGCGCCGGATCGTCCTCCCACCAGTCGATGCCCATCTCCTTGGCGCGCTCCACGGAGGCGACGACGAGGCGGAGCTTGATGGTGAGGAGTTCGATGTCGAGCAGGTTGATCCGGATGTCCCCCGCGATGACGATGCCCTTGTCCAGGACGCGTTCGAGGATGTCGGCAAGGTTCGAACCGCCCTGCGGGTAGGGCTCGGGCAACCGGCTCGCGGTCGTCATCGGCGGTTCCGGCCGCCGTCGGCAGCGACGAGTTCGTCGTCGGCGTCCTCGGCGTCATCGCCGTCCACGTACTCGCCGTCGTCGACCGCCTCCGGGTCCACGTCGGCCTCGTCCTCCTCGTCGGCGGGCGCGTCCCCGTCGACCTCGTCGTAGGGCCCCTCACCGTCCTCGTCGTAGGCCCCCTCGCCGTCCTCGTCCTCCTCCTCGTACACGCCCTGGTCCTCTTCCTCGTGTTCCTCGTGCGCGCCTTCCGCGTCCTCCTCGTGCGCGCCCTCCTCGTCCGCGACCGCCTCCTCGTGGCCGCGCACCACCTCGCCGTCGCGGATCTCGCCGCGCCAGCCGTCGCTCGCCTCGCCGCGCATCGAGATGTGCCGCGCGAAGTGCTTGAGGTCGAGGCGGACCCGGCGGCCCTGGGCGCGCCAGATGTTGCCGGTCTTCTCGAACAGGCCCTTCGGGTAGTACTCGACGACGAGCAGGACGCGGGTCAGCTGTTCGCCGAGCGGGTGGAAGGTGACCACGCCCTTCGTGGTGCCCTTCGCGCCCTCCGACGTCCAGGAGATCCGCTGGTCCGGCACCTGCTCGGTGACGTGGGCCTTCCAACTGCGGCTCGACCAGAAGACCTTGAGCTGCCAGTCGGAGTCCGTGTCGCCCGCCGCGCTCGCGCTCTTGACGCCCTTGGCGTACGTGGAGAACTCCTGGAACTGCGTCCACTGGTCGTAGGCCTCGCGCACCGGCACGCCGACGTCGACGTACTCCAGGATGACGGTGGGCTTCTGGCCGCCCCCGCCCTTCTTGCGGCGCCCGGTGAGGTTCTTCAGGGCGCCCTTGACGGAGTCCTTGATGCGGCTGCCGCCCAGCTCCGCGGCGCTGCGCAGCGGGCCCTTGCCCTGGGCGAGCTTGCGGCCGCCTTCGAGGGCGAGCTTGCCGAAGCCGGGGCTGCGGCCGTCCGCGATGTCGTTGAGCTTGACGGTGGTCTCGCCGAGCTTGCGGCCGACCCCGATCAGGGCGCGCTCCGCCTGTGCCATCGCGTAGGCCTTGGCCTCGTCCTTCAGGCGGTCCGCCGCCGGGCTGTTGACGGCGGACCGCAGCATGTTCGGGGCCTCGGACCGGCTGCCGTTCCCGGCGTCATCGCGGGTCTGTTCGCGGGTGTCAGTCATCGCTGCCTCCCCGCGCCCGGGTGGCCTTCTTCGCGGTGCGCCGCTGCGTGCCGCGCTGCTGCGAGCCGCGTGCTCCGGCCGTGCCGCGCGTGGCCTGTGCCTTGCGGTCCGGGCCCGTCTTGCGTTCGCCCCGGGCGGCCGACGTGGCCTTCTTCGTCGCCGAACCCGCCTTGCGGGTCCCCGACTTGGCCGCGCCGCCCGCGCTCTTGCCCGTGTCCCGGGCCTTGTCCGACGCCTTGTCCGCGCCGGGCACGGAGTCCGTGTCGGGGGCGACTCCCGAGAGCCGGTCGCGCACGTCCAGGGTGCGGTCGTGCAGCCGGTCGGCGATGCCTTCGAGCTGCCGGTCGAGCAGCGAGCCGGTCGCCGCCTTGCCGACGCCCCGCAGATCCTGCTTCAGCTGGTCGCCGATCTCCTTGAACTGCGGGTTGTTCTCCAGTTGCCGGGTCACGGCGCCGGCGATCGCGCCCGGGCTCAGCTGGAGCCTGCGGCCCGCCACCATCGTGCCCACGGCGAAGGCGAGTTTCGCCTTCTTCGTGCGTCCGAGAAGGTACCCCGCGCCCACGGCGAGGCCCACTGCCAGTCGATTCATGACGTTCCTGTCCTCACTGCCCTGACGGTGCCGGCGGTCGGTCGTCCGTCTGCGCCACGTCGCCGACGGGTCCGTGGCCGAGACGGGCGAGGAGTTCGTCCTCGCGGCGGTCGAACTCGTCCTCGTCGATCTCACCGGCGTCCAGCCGCTCGGCGAGCAGGGCGAGTTCCTCGGTGATGGCCGACGGGTCGTAGTACTGCCGCTCGGCCTCCGTGGCCACCTGCCGGAGCACCCACAGGGTGCCCCGGGCCGGTGCCAGTGGCAGGGCGAGCAGTTCGCCGATGAGTCCCATGGCCGGGCGTCCGCCTCAGCCCACGCCCGCCGCGTCGTCCGCGGGCCGTGCCGGGCCCAGGTCGACGAAGCTGTACGGGGGCAGCGGGCCATGGACGCGCAGCTCCAAGTGGGGCCGGCTGCGGCGCAGTTCCTCGACGGCGGCGACGAATCCGTCGGCGCGGTCGCGGCTCACCAGGAACGACACGTTGGCGAGCCAGCCGGTGCCCTCGGGTCCGGCGCTCACGGAGTCGGCGCACGGCTCAAGGACGCGCCGCACCTCGGCGCCGTCCCCGGCCTCGCGGGCCCGCACGGCCGCGGTCACCTGCTCGCCGAGGCGCAGCTTCTGTTCGTAACTGCCGCCCCCCGCCTGCCGGTTGGCTTCGACCATGGAGCGCAGCTCGGGGTTCTCGGCGAGCACCTGGTGCAGCACGGCCTGCTCGTCGTGGGCGGCCTTCACGTTGTACTCGGCCTTGCCCTCGAGGGCGCGCAGCCGCTCCTCGTAGTGCTCGGCCTGCTCGGCGAGCACCGCGACGACGGCGTCGTCGTCCTGCGCGATGCTGCCGAAGCGCATCGGAAGGATCGGTCCGCCCGCGCCCGCCTCGTCCAGGACGCTCTGGTGCGCGAGCAGGTCGCGCCGCTTGGGCCGCAGGTCCTCGGGGCTGTCGGAGACGAGCGCGGCGAGGGTTTCGTGCCGTACGACGCGGACCTTGTGCGCGGGGTCGCCGATGCCGCCCATGCCCTCGGGAAGCGCCGGGTGCGTGGTGGCGGCGATGCCGTAGATGTACGTGGTCACTCCTGCTCCTCCTTCCGGGTGCGGGACGATGTGCGCCGGGCGCGCGGCCGCGCGGGCTCCTCCTCGCCGCGGCTCTCGTCGCGGGCCTGCCGGAACGCGTCGGAGACGGTCTCGGCGGCGCCGGAGAGCGCGCCCTTGGACTTGCCGCGCGCGCCGGACTCGGTGATCTCGCCGACGAGGTCGGGCAGGCCGGGGCTCTTGTGCGGGCCCGCCTCCAGGTCGAGGCGGTTGCAGGCCTCGGCGAACCGCAGATACGTGTCGACGCTCGCGACCACGACCCGCACGTCGATCTTCAGGATCTCGATGCCGACGAGCGAGACACGGACGAAGGCGTCGATGACGAGCCCGCGGTCCAGGATGAGTTCGATGACGTCGTACAGGCCACTGGTGCCGCCTGCTCCGCCGGACTGCTGTGCTGGGACGACGGTCATGCCGAGCTGTCCTCCTTGCGTGGGGAGTGTCGGGGGTTGTCGGGAAGGGCTGGGGGTGCGGGGCCCGGCGGGGGAGCCGGGGCGTTCGGGCGCGCCGCGGAGGTCCGGGGCGGGTCGGTCGCCGTCCGGCGGGGCGGGGGTCAGCCGCCGCCCGGCCGGGGCGGGTCGGCCCGCCCTCGTTCGTAGCGCCGCACGCGCCGGTACCCGGTCAGGTCGCCCTGCGGGTCGAGGGTCACGGCGTAGGTCGCGAGCAGGCTCATCGTGTCCGGCACGCGGACCAGTTCGACGACCTCGACGGCCAGGTCCCAGCCCTCTTCGGTCCTTTCGAAGGACGACACGGACTCGACCGTCAGGCCGGTGAGTTCCGCCAGTTGCTCACGCGCGCAGCGCAGCACGGCGACGGGCCCGGGCAGGTCGTCGGTGTCGGCCTGGCTCTTGTTGGTGTTCTGCTTCCTTGACGTCTGGGTCATGGCCACCTCCTGGTCCGAGTGACCCGGTGGGCGCGGGCCAAACCGGTGGGGTGCGGGGCCCGCACCGCCGAGATGCGCCGCCCGGCACCCCGCGACGGGCCCCGCCGTGCGTCGCGGCTACTGCTCCGGGGGCCGCTCGGCGGCGTCCCGCGTCCGCTCCGGCGCCCCCGCCACCCGCGCGGTCTCCGGCGACGCCGTGTCCAGCGGCACCGACCAGGACCGGACGAGGCCCAACTGCACGCCCTGGCGCGGGAGTACGGCGTCCAGGAGCCAGTCGGCGGCGACCCGGACGCGGTTGCCAGGCATCGCGGCCAGGTGGTAGCCGCGGGTGACGGCCCCGGCGAGGGGGCCGGACAGCGGGACGCCCAGCGGGTTGGCGGCGCCGCTGACGCCGCCGAGGTCGACGGTGAAGCCGAGGTCGTGGTGGCGGTAGGGGCGCCGCTTGCCGCGGCCGAAGGAGGCGGCGACGTTGTGGCCCGCGGTCTTGCCCTGCCGCCAGGCGTGCTGCGCGGTCATCGCCGTGTACTGCCCCTTCTCGGTCAGGTCGGGCACGGCCGCCGCGTCGCCGCACGCGAACACCTCGGGGTGGTCCGGCACGTTCAGGAACGGGTCGACGAGCAGCCGGCCCCGCTCCAGGGGACTGCCGATCCCGGCGACGAGCGGGTCGGGCCGCACGCCCACGCACCACAGCAGGGTGCGGGTGGGCAGGTGATCGCCGTCAGAGAGGAGCACGCCCTCGCGGGTCGCCTCCTTCACGGACGTCCCCGTGCGGACCTCCACGCCGCGCCGCCGCAGCACCCGGTCCGCGGTGTCGGACAGCCGCCGGTCCAGCTCCGGCAGGACCCGCGGGGCGATGTCGAGCAGCACCCAGCGCGGCTCGATCCCGGTCCGCAGCGGCTGCCGCCGTACCAGCGAACGCGTGAACAGCTCGCCGTGCGCGGCGACTTCCACGCCCGTGTAACCGGCGCCCGCCACGACGAACGTGCAGCGCGCCCGGCACGCGGCGGCGTCGTCCGAGGCCGCGGCGAGCTCGATCTGCCGGGTCACGTGGTCGCGCAGGTACAGGGCCTCGGGCAGGCCGCGGAAGCCGTGCGCGTGCTCGGCGACCCCGGGGACGGGCAGCAGCTTGTTGACGCTGCCGACGGCCAGCACCAGGCGGTCGTAGGAGAGTTCGCCGTCCTGGCCCTCGGGGTCGGCGTAGTGCACGGTGCGCCGCGTCAGGTCGATGCCGTCGGCCTCGCCGAGCACGAGGCGTACGCGGCGCAGCGCTCCCGAGAGCGACACGGTGACGCGGCGCGGTTCGAGGACGCCCGCGGCGACCTGGGGAAGCAGCGGCAGGTACAGGAAGTAGTCGGTGGGGTTGAGCAGGGTGATGTCGGCCCGGCCTCGGGAAAGTCGCGACAGAGTGCGGGCGGCCTGGAACCCCGCGAAGCCGGCACCGACGATGACGACGTGCGGTCGGCTGGCAGTTCGGCTCACAGTGTGCCTCCGGCGTGGTCCGGTACGTCCGGTGTGTTCCGGAACGGACCTCCCGCGTGCCCTGACCCGCCCCCGGTGAAACGCCCGCCGTTTGCCGCCGCGCCCCCGGGTTACCCGACCTTCACACCACAGCGAAGGGCGTGTGCCCCATGGCCGAGTCCGGATACGTCAGCGTGGAGCCGCCCATGGTGTCGGCGTACACGATCCCGGCGGACGCTCCCGAGGCCGACGGCACGTTCGCGTGGGACACCACGACGATCGTCGTCGCGGAGGTCTCCGCGGGCGACGCCACCGGCACCGGCTGGACCTACGCGCCCGCCGCCACCGTCGACCTCGTACGGGAGCAGCTCTCGCCCGTCCTCGCGGGCCGCGACGCCCTCGACATCCCCGCCGCGCACGACGCGCTCACCAAGGCGGTGCGCGACACCGGCCGCGAGGGCCTCGCCGCCCGTGCGATCTCGGCCCTCGACATCGCCCTGTGGGACCTCAAGGCCCGCCTCTTCGAGGTCCCGCTGGTCCGGCTCGTCGGGGCGGCCCGCGACGACGTGCCGGTCTACGGCAGCGGCGGCTTCACCACGTACCACGACACGCATCTGGCGGCCCAGCTCAACGGCTGGGTGCACGGCCAGCGGATACCGCGCGTCAAGATCAAGGTCGGCGAGAGCTGGGGGCGGGCCGCGGCGCGCGACGTGTCGCGGGTGCGGCGGGCCCGCGATGTCATCGGGCGGCAGGCCGAGTTGTACGTCGACGCGGGCGGCGCCTACACCCGCAAGCAGGCGATACGGATCGGCCGGGTGCTCGCCGAGCACGGCGTGGGCTGGTTCGAGGAGCCGGTGTCCCCCGACGACCTGCGGGGGCTCGCGCTGGTGCGCGACGCCCTCGTCTGCGACGTCGCGGCGGGCGGGTACGGGCACGGCCTCCCCTACTTCGCCCGGATGGTCCCCTCCGTCGACTGCCTCCAGGCCGATGCCACCCGCTGCGGCGGCCTCACCGCGTGGCTGCGCGCCGCCGCGCTCGCCGAGGCCCACGGCCTGGAGGTGTCGGCACGCGGTGCCCCGCACGCGCACGCGGCGGTCGCGGCGTGCGTGCCGAACCTGCGGCACGTCGAGTGGTTCCACGACCACGTCCGGGTCGAGTCGATCCTCTTCGACGGCGTCCTCGACCCGACCGGCGGCACGGTCCGCCCGGGCGGCGGCACCGGCCACGGGCTGCTGCTGCGCACGCCGGACGTGGAGGAGTACCGGGTCGCGTGAGGGCGCGTCCGCGGCGTGGAGTCGCGTGAGGTGCGGTGAATATCGGTCGCGCGGCACGGCGGGGCGGGGGCATGCTCGGCGGTCATGGACGCGATGAGGGATACGGGGTCGGCCGGGCCGCACGAGGGGCCGGACGTCGTGCTGATCGGGGGCCGCTCAGGAGTGGGGAAGTCCTCCGTCGGCTGGGAGGTCGCGGCGCAGTTGGTGGCCGCGGACGTCGGCCACGCCCTGGTCGAGGGCGACTTCCTGGACGCCGTCCACCCCACCCCGGCGGACGACCCTCACCGCTCCCGGCTCACCTGCCGCAACCTCGCCGCCCTCTGGGCGAACTACGCCGACCTCGGCTGCCGCCGCCTCGTCTACACGAACACAGCGAGCGTCCTGCCCTCCGAGGAGTGGCTGTTCACCGAGGCCCTCGGCCACCCCCGGATCATCCGGATCCTGCTCACGGCGACCGACGTCACCGCCGAACAGCGCCTCAAACAGCGCGAGTCGGGCTCGGAGCTGGAGCGGCATCTGCGGCGCAGCGCGTTCATGTCCCGGCACCTGGACGAGCTGGTGCCGCCGGACACCCACCGGGTGCCGACGGACGGCCGGACGGTGGGTGCCATCGCGGCGGAGGTGATCAGACGGGCGGGTTGGGCGGCCTGAGGGGCTCGGGCTCGCGGGACGGCGGGACCGTCGGGAAGTCGGCGGTGCCGGTCGGGGGCGTGCCGCCGGTGGGGGCGGGCGGGGTTGTCGGGGGCGCGGGCTCCACGGGGGTCGCGGGCTTCGCCGGGGTCGCCGGGGTGTGCGGGGCGGCCGAGGGCTTCGTCGCCGCCGGGGTCCCGGTCGGTGTGGAGGGTGCGGGCGCCTCGGGAACCACGGGAGCCTCGGGGGCGGCGTGAGCCTCAGAAGCAGCGGCGGCCGCGCGGGGCGCAGGCGCCTCCGGGACCGCCGGAGCCCTGGGAGCCTCACGCGCCCCGGAGGCCTTCCCCGGGGACCGGGCCGCGTTGCGCAGCACCACGGCGGCCACGGCGAGCAGCGCGGTCACGATCAGCGCGGCCGCCCAGCCGGGCAGGCCGAGGGCGATGACCAGGCCGAGGGCGAGCGCGGCGGCGGCGCCCGCGTACAGGGCGGCGACGCCGGAGGACGCGTACAGCGCGGCCTTGCGGCGCTGCTTGCGCGCCACCCCGGAGACCTCCGTGCGCAGTTCCTCGCGCAACTCGTGGCGCAGCTCCTCGCGCAGCGACTGCCGCACCGTCTCCCGCAGGGACTCGTGCACCGCGTCACGGACGACCTGCGACAGGGCGTCGCCCAGGGTCCTGTCCGTCAGCGGTACGTTCTTGTCCTGGACCGGCATCTTCTCGTCCTTCCTGTCGAAGCGGTCGGGGCGGACGGGTACCCGACGGCCGCGGTGCGTAACGGCATCGGGTCCCGGGTGCCCCGAGAACCGGAAACGATCTCGTGTCCGCGCGGCGCCAACTAGGCTCGTCCCCATGGAGATCCTGGGAACCGTGCTGCGCGTGTGCGTCAGCGACTTGGAGGCGTCCGTCACGTTCTACGAACGGCTGACGGGCAGCACCGCGATGCGCTTCGAGCGGGGCGGCGTGGCCGTCGCCTCGGTCGGCTGCTTTCTGCTCATGAGCGGGCCGGAGGCCGAGTTGGAGGTGCTTCGCAAGGTCGCGGCGACCATCGCCGTGAAGGACGTCGACGAGGCGCTCGCGACCCTCACCGCCTCCGGCGCGCACATCGTCGCAGGCCCCGTGCCCACGCCCGCAGGCCGCAACCTCATCGCGATGCACCCCGACGGCGCGGTCTTCGAGTACGTGGACCGCAACGCCCCCGCCCCCCACTGACCCCCGGCCCCACCCCGACCCGACAGCGCCCACCCGTCACCGTCGCCCCGGCACCGCCCCGGGGCGGACCGGGACGGGCGAGGGCGCGAGGGTGGGCCACCGAGGGTGAAGGTCGTCCGGATCAGACCGACCTGAAGCGCAGTCAGGCCGGGCACGCCCCACTCACCGCGCACGCCCCACTCATCGCGCACGCCCCCCTCACGGCCGCATCCGGAAGTCGTACCTCCCCGGCAGGGGCTCCTCCGACACCGCCGCCCACACCTCGCCGACGACCTCGTCGGCCTCCCGCAGGTCGGCCACCTCGAAGTCCTCGTCGAAGACGGCGCGGGCGGCGGGGATGTCGCCCTCCGCGAGCAGCAACTGGGCCTCGATCAGGCGGAATCGGCCCGTGCGCCGGGTGTGCGGATGGACGCGGTCCCACACGCCCCGCGCGACCTCGGCGCGCCCCGCGGCCACGAGGGCGCCGATGGCCTCACGGCCGAGGGCCGCGGTCGCCGCGGACCACACCACGCCGTCGTCGCGGCGCTCGGCGCACAGGTCGTCGAAGGCCTCGGCGTACCGGTCGGCGGCGCGCTCCACATGCCCGGACTCCTGGTCGGCGACGGCGAGGCAGCGCAGCAACGGCCAGCGCGACGGGGCGAGTTCCAGGCCGCGCTCCCAACTGCGCACCGCCTGGGCCAGATCCCCGGCGTGCCACTGGGCGACGCCCAGGTGGTACTCGGCGTGCGGCTGGGCGGGCGCGGTCTCCAGCATGTCCCGCCAGTGCGGGGCGACCAGGGTGGGCCCGGGCGGCCCGACCCGCCGGGGCTCCGGCACGGCCCCGCTGTGCAACAGCTCCAGCCACGGCTCCTGTTCGGGGCCGAGCGTGGACTCGGCGAAGGGCGTGCCGGGCAGCTTGTACTGCCCGCGCAGGACTTCGAGGGCGCCCCAGCCCGACCCGACGGCGAGCGTCTCCTCCGGCTCGGTGTCGGCGCAGGGCCGCCACTGGGCGTAGGCGGCGTCCACGGCCGCGGCGGGCAGCGCCAGGTCCAGCCGCGTCCGCGCCTCGCCGCGCGCCGCCGCCCAGTCGGCGCCGTGCACGACGTCCGGGTCGGCGGTCATCGGCCCGTACGACTCCAGCCACGCGAACTCGCTCTCCGCGTCGAGGCGTACGTGCTCCAGCTGGGTGCGCGCGAGCCCGGCCTGGATCTCGGCGTAGCCGCCGGTGCCGGGCTCGGTGAGCCACCGCTGCCAGCGCCGCCCGCCCGCGCCGGTGCCCCACACGAAGAGCTTGCGGCCGCGCAGCAGGTCGGTGGAGGTCTGTGCGAGGCCGTGCCCGTCGGCGTCGAGGGCCGCGATCCAGCGGCGCTCCCCGTCGGGGACGTCGTAGAAGTAGTCGGCGGGGAACTCGGCGCGCGGCGGGCGGGTGCGGTCCACGCCGTCGTGCTCGGGCACCGGCACCTTCCGCAGGGTGCGCGCGTAGCCGTAGTGCCAGGCCTCGTCGGCGGGGGCGAGGACCCTGCGCTCCTCGGGCACGGCGACGTTGGACCACCAGTAGACGGGCACGGGCCGCTCGTGAGGATTGCGGATCCGCACGCCGACGTGCAGGAAGTCGGAGTCCTCCGGCAGCCACAGGTCGACCTGGAAGGGGATGTCGCGCAGCCGCTCCCACTCCCACAGGCGCACCATCTCGCCGCCGTCGGGCGCGGTCAGGCGCGCGGCGTGCAGGGGCGCGCAGGACAGTGCCGTGTGGCCGGTGGCGCCGATGTTCCACTCGATGCCGCCGGAGTACCAGGCGCCGTTGAGGGCGAAGTCGGCGGGCTGGAACACCGGGTTGCGGTAGAGGAGTTCACGGCCGGTCGGCTTGTGGAAGAGGGAGTGGATCCGGCCGCCGAGGCCGGGCAGGACGGTGACGCGCAGCCGGGTGTTCTCGATGACGAGGGTGTCGAAGGACGTGGGTGTCCGCTCGCGGCCGTAGCCGTCGCGGATGCGCGCGGGCAGCACCGACCGCAGCGGTTCGTACGTGAGCTGCCGCGCCATGTCGCGCGGCAGCCCCTGCAGGTCCCGGTCGTCGAGGCCGTGCGCCGCGTCGAGCGGCTTGAGCGGGGGCAGCGGGTTCTCCGGCCCCAGCTCGGCCGCCGACAGGGTCGTCACGTCACGTCGCACGGTCGTCGCCAAGGCGTCCTCCTCAGTTCAAGGGCGCCGCGCGTCCCCGGGCCCCGTTGACCATGGAACACGCTCGGCCCCGCTCCTGCCAGGGCCTTGGCCGGTCAGGATTGCGCACGGATCTCGTACCGAGCGGATTTCGTACAGCGGGGTCAGGATTCCGCGAAGGCCGCCACGATCACATCGGTGAGGACGTCGCCCGCGGTGCCGTCCGGGTCCAGGTCGGGGTCGTAGATCGTGACGTTGAGGCCGACGCAGCGCGGGGAGCGCACCAACGGGCGGAGCAGCGCGAGGAGTTCGTCGGGGTGCAGGCCGTCCGCGTCGGGGCTGTCGACGGCCGGCATCACGGAGGGGTCGAGGACGTCGGCGTCGAGGTGCACCCAGAAGCCGCCCAGGTCCTCGTGCTCCAGGCTCAGGACGGCGGAGCGGGCCACGTCGTCGGCGCCCCACTGGCGCAGTTCGCCGACGGTGACGGTGGGTATGCCGAGCTCGCCGAGTTCGGAACGGTCCTCGTCCTCGTCGCGCATCCCGAAGAGCCGTACGTCCTCGTCGCGCAGGTAGGGGCCGAGCCCTTCGATGTCGGCGAGGTCGCGCTGGCCGCGCCCGGTGGCGAGCGCCAGTTCCTCGCCGCCCGCGGCGCCGACGCGGTCGGAGTTGCCCGGGTGGCGGAAGTCGGCGGAGGCGTCGATCGCGGCGAGGCCGAAGCGGCCGATCCGGCGCAGCGCGAGGGACGCGCCGAGCTGGATGGAGCAGTCGCCGCCGAGGACGACGGGCAGGTCACCGGCGCGCACATGCCGCTCGATGCGGTCGGCGAGCTTCGGTGTGTAGGCGGCGATGGCGGCGGCGTTGAAGACGCCGTCGCCCTCCTTCCAGTCGCCCCGGTCATAGCGCGGCGGTACGACGACGCCGCCCTCCACGGCGTCCAGGCGGCGCAGGATGCCGCGCTCGCGCAGCGCTCCGGCGAGCTTGTAGCAGCCGGGCACGGTGCCGGGGGCGGGCGGACGCAGTCCCAGGTTGGAGGGCGCGTCGATGATCACAACAGTTCGCATGCCGCTCATCCTCCGTGACCGGCACGGCCGCTATCAATGGCCCCCGGCCGCCGTCATCTCGGTGGTGAGGGCCCACCGCTGGTGGTCGCGCCAGCCGCCGTCGATGAAGAGGAAGCGGGGGGAGAACCCTTCGAGGCGGAAACCCGCGCGGCGGGCCAGCGCGATGGAGGCGGTGTTGCGCGGCTGGACGTTGATCTCCAGGCGGTGCAGCCGCAGCTCCCCGAAGGCGTGGCCCACGACGAGCCCGAGCGCCTCCCCCATGAGTCCGCGCCCCGCCGCGTGCGCGAACGCGCCGTAGCCGAGGGCCCCGCACCGGAAGCCGCCCTCGACGATGTTGTTGATGTTGATGAACCCCGCGAGGGCGCCGTCGGACCGCTCGTACACGAGGAAACCGGCCTTGGTGGGGTCCTCGATGAGCACGCGCGCGTACGCCGCGTAGTTCTCGTCCGTCGTCGGCGGGAACAGCCAGGGCCGGTGCAGTTCGGCGCTCTCCCGGGCCCGGGCGGTGAACTCGGCCGCGTCCGCGTACGAGTAGGGGCGTATGCCCACGCGGGGGCCTTCGGCGAGCGGGGCGGGGCGGGTGTGCGGCATCCGGCCACGCTACCCGGCGGTCCGCGGCGTCACCCCACGCGGCTGCTCCCGCCCGGGCGCCGCGTCCAGGGCGCCGTCACTTGCGCCGGCTGACGAAGAACGCCCCGCACAGGGCGCCGATCAGGCCGGTGCCCAGCAGCGCCATCCACAGCGGCACGGTGACTTCCGGGATCAGGAGCCGGATCTTGGTGCTGCGGGTGTTCTCGAAGATGAAGACCAGCGTGAGGAGGGCGATCACCGCGACGGTCACTCTGCCGGGCGTCATCAGCGCACCCACGCCGCCCTTCGAGGGGCTCGTGGAGCCGCCCGTGGAGCTCTTGGGGCTCATGTCTGGACCCTTCCGTTCCGTCGGAGCGTCGGCCGCTCCCCCCGGGTCCAGGATGGGCAGTGGTACGGGATCCCGCGCGGTGGGTATCGCCGGGAGCGGGACGGGGTGGGCCATTCGGGTGACGCCGGGCGGGGCGGACCGTCCCGCCCGTGTCACCCGCCCCCGCGTGGCCCCGGCCCGCGCCTCAGCCCGTGCGCTCCCCCAGCGCCGCCGTGTCGAGCCGCAGCGTCCCCGTCGCCGCGTCCAGTTCCCCCGCCACCCCGAACGGGACCGTCAGCGCCCCCTCGCAGTGGCCGAACCCGAACTCCTCCACGACCGGTACGCCAAGACCCCCGAGCCGGTCGCGCAGGACCGCGCGCACGGCGTCGTAGGGGCCGCACTCCTCCCAGGAGCCGAGGGCGACGCCCGTGACGCCGTCGAGCTGTCCGGCGCGCTGGAGTTGCGTGAGGCACCGGTCGAGGCGGTACGGCTCCTCGCCCGTGTCCTCCAGGAACAGCAGCCCGCCGCGCGCGGGCAGCCGCGTCCCCGGCACACCGAGGTCCGCGGTCAGCAGGGACAGGCAGCCGCCGAAGGTGACCCCCCGGGCCCGGCCGCCGACGAGGGGCCGCCCCGGCGAGTCGATGACCTGGACCGCCTCCGGCTCGAACAGGGTGAGCCGCAGGTGTTCCTGGGTGCGGGCGTTCTTGAGGAAGTCGGCCGCGGCCACCATCGGCCCGTGCAGGGTGACGATCCCGAGGCGCCGCGCGAACGCCTCGTGCAGCGTGGTGATGTCGCTGAACCCGAGGAACACCTTGGGCGGAAAGGCCCGCAGAGCGTTCCAGTCGATCAGCTCCACCATCCGCGCGGCCCCATAGCCGCCGCGCGCGCAGAACACCCCGGCCACCGACGGATCCCGCCAGGCCCGCTCCAGGTCCCGCGCCCGGTCGGCGTCCTCGCCCGCGAGGTAGTCGAACTCCCGGTGCACGTCCAGGACGTGGGGGGCGACGACGGGCTCCAGGTCCCAGCCGCGCAGGATGTCCAGGCCCGCTTCCAGCCGGTGCTCGGGCACGGGCCCGCTCGGCGCGACGACGGCGACCCGGTCGCCGGGGACCAGGCGGGGCGGCCGGACCAGGGGTGGCATGGCGACCACCGGCCCGGGTGCGGGCGCGGGCGGCGGCACGGTGAGCTTCGGGCGGCCCACGGGCTCCTCGGATCCGGTCACTTGGCGAGCTCCAGCGTGGGCGTGCCGCCCGCCGGGTCGAAGCGGAACACCTGCGCGTACAGGGAGAGTTCGGCCTCCAGGGCCCGGATCATGGTGTCCGCGCGCCGGAATCCGTGCCCCTCGCCCTCGAAGGCGATGTACGCGTGCGGCACCCCGCGCCGCTGCATCCGCTCCAGGAGCAGCTCGGACTGCGCGGGCAGGCAGATCACGTCGTCGAGGCCCTGGAGCAGCAGGAACGGCGCGGTGATGCGGTCGGCGTGCCGGGCGGGCGAGCGCTCCTCGTAGCGGCCCGGCACCTGGGCGTAGGGGCCGACGAGGGTCTCCAGATAGCGCGACTCGAAGTCGTGGGTCTGGCCGTCCTGCCAGGAGGCGAGGTCGAGGACGGGGTAGATGATGGTGCCGCAGGCGTACACGTCGGTCGTGGTCAGGGAGGCCGCCGTGGTCCAGCCGCCCGCGCTGCCGCCGCGGATCGCGAGCCGCGCGCGGTCGGCGGTGCCCTCGTCGGCGAGGGCGAGCGCCACGGCCGCGCAGTCGTCGACGTCGGCGATGCCCCACTGCTCGCGCAGCCGGTTGCGGTAGGCCCGGCCGTACCCCGTGGAGCCGCTGTAGTTGACCTCGGCGACGCCTATGCCGCGGGACGTGAAGTAGGCGATGGCCAGGTCGAGGACGAGAGGGGCGCGGGAGGTGGGGCCGCCGTGCGCCCACACCACGTAGGGCGGCAGTTCGCCGCCTGGGGCGATGTGGCCGGGGTGGTGCGGCGGGTAGATGTGGGCGTGGATCTCGCGTCCGGCGGGGCCGAGGAAGGTGCGGATCTGGGGTTCGGGGTAGTACGTGGGGTCGACCGGGTCGTCGTGCGCGGCGCCGACGACGCGGGCCCTGCCGGTGCGGGTGTCCAACTCCACGACCTCGTAGGCGCTGCGGGGGCTCGCGGCTATGCCCACGACGCGGGTGCCGTGGACGGCGAGCGAGGCCGACCACTCCGTCCAGGGGCCCGCCGCGTCGACGACCTCGCCGGTCTCCGGGTCGAGGACGCCGAGCACGGAGGCGCCGGTGCCGTGCACGACGGCGACCAGGCCGCTGTCCAGGGGCGCGAACCAGCTGAGGCCGAGCTGCCACAGGGGCCCGCCGAACTCCTCCTCGCGCGGACAGAGCGCGCTCGCCGTGCCGTCGGGCTCCGCGCGGTACAGGTTCCACCAGCCGGAGCGGTCGCTCGCGTAGAGCAACCGCCCGTCCCGCCCCCAGTCGGCCTGCGCGATCGACTCCTGCGGGCCGCCCGCGAGCACCCGGGCGCCCTCGAAGACGCCGTCAGCGCCGTCGGTGACGTCGGCGACCAGGAGTTCCGTGCCGTCCCACGGCATCCGCGGGTGGTCCCAGGCCAGCCAGGCGACCTTCGTGCCGTCCGGGGACAGCCGCGGCCCGGTGACGAAGCGGTGCCGCCCGTCGGACAGCTCCCGCAGCGCCGCCCGGTCCTCGGCGGCCGAGCCGTCCAGCGGTACGGCGACCAGGACGCGCCGCACCTCGGTGGGCCCCTCGCCGGTGAACTCCTCCAGGACGCACCAGACCTCGCCGCGGTCCACGTGGACGCGCGGGTCGGCGAAGCGCAGCCCGCCGCCGACGCCGGACAGCGGGGTCAGGGGTCTGGGCTCGGCCTCGGGGACGTCGGGCTCGTAGGCGTACAGGCGCTGGTCGGTGAAGTCGGCGAACACCAGGAGCGGGCCGCGCGGATCACCGGTCCTCGCGGCGGCGGCCCAGGGCAGGCCGCCGTACTCGATGACGCGGCTGCGGACGTTCCACGGCGCGGGCAGCACCGACTCCTCGGTACCGTCCGGGCGGCGCCGCACCAGCGCCCGCCGCCCGCCCTCGGTGGGCCGTGGCTCGGTCCACCAGGCCTCGTCCCCCACGAAGCCGACGAAGGCGGGGTGGCCGTCGTGGGCCGCGGCGAGCGCGGCGTCGATCGGGGACAGCCACGAGCCGTACGGCGTGGTCTTCGCCATGTCGTTCATCTCCCCCAAAGGTCGGTCAGGCCGTGCGCAGGAAGCGGTCGAGGACTCGGGTGCCGAAGTGCAGCGCCTCGACCGGCACCCGCTCGTCCACTCCGTGGAAGAGGGCCTGGTAGTCGAAGCCCTCCGGCGTCCGCAGCGGCGAGAAGCCGTAGCCGCGGATGCCGAGCCGCGAGAACTGCTTGGCGTCCGTGCCTCCCGACATGCAGTACGGAAGGACACGGCCCTCCGGCGCGAACTCCTCGACGGCCGCCCGCATCCTGGCGTACGTGGGTGTGTCCACCGGCGCCTGCAGCGCCACCTCCCGGTGGTGGAACTCCCAGTCGACGTCCGGTCCGGTGAGCAGGTCAAGGGTGGCGCGGAACTCTTCCTCGCCGCCGGGCACATATCGGCCGTCCACATATGCCGTGGCCTCGCCGGGCACCACGTTGACCTTGTACCCGGACTGGAGCATGGTCGGGTTGGCGCTGTTGCGCACCGTGGGCTCGACGAGGGCTGCGGTGGGGCCGAGCTTCTCCATGAAGGCATCGACGTCGAAGCCGGGCGCGTCCGGGTCGGCCTCCAGGCCGTACAGCCCGGCGAGTTCGACCAGGGCCGCCCGCACCGTCGGGGTGAGCCGCACCGGCCAGCGGTGCTCCCCGATGCGGGTGACGGCCGCGGCGAGCCTGCTGACGGCGTTCGCGCGGTTCACCTTGGAGCCGTGGCCCGCCGTGCCGCGCGCGGTGAGCTTGAGCCAGCCGGTGCCGCGCTCGCCCGCCGCGATCGGGTAGAGCTGGTTGCCCCGGCCGTCGTGGAACGTGAACGCCCCGGACTCGCTGATGCCCTCCGTGCAGCCCTCGAACAGGTCCGCGTGCTCGTCGGCGAGGAACCCGGAGCCGTCGAGGGCGCTGGCCTCCTCGTCGGCGGTGAACGCGATCACGACGTCCCGGCGCGGCCGCACTCCCGTCCGCGCCCAGCTGCGCACGGCCGCGAGGATCATCGCGTCCATGTTCTTCATGTCGATGGCGCCGCGCCCCCACACGACACCGTCGACGATCTCGCCCGAAAAAGGGTGCACGCGCCAGTCGGCGGCCTCCGCCGGGACGACGTCCAGGTGCCCGTGGACGAGGAGCGCGTCCTGCGACGGGTCGGTTCCCTCGATGCGGGCGACGACGTTCGTACGGCCCGGTGTGCGCTCCAGGAGCGTGGGCTCGACGCCCGCCCCGGCGAGCTGCTCGGCGGCGTACTCGGCCGCGGGGCGCTCGCGGCACTCGCCGTCGCCCCGGTTGGTGGTGTCGATGCGGATGAGGTCGGAGGTGAACCGGACGACCTCGTCCAGTGCTTGAGGGTCGACCTGGTCAGCCATACTGCTCCTCAACAGCGGCGGAGGCGATCGTGGTGACCGCCTTGAACGTGCGGATGCCTTCGTACATGGTGTCGCTCGTGTAGGCGACCTTCCGTTCCGCCACGCGCCGCACGCCCGGAACCACCGTCGCCGCCATCGACAGGTGCTCCGCGTCGAACTCGACCTCCACGGTGTGCGGGCCGCCCGCCACCGGCTCGTGCCGCACGGCGAGGGCCGTCGCCTCCTTGGCGGCGGCCCGGATGTCGGCGGCGGTGCGCGCGGGGGTGCGGCACACCGCCGCGTACCGCGACACATGGTCCTTGACCGCGACCTTCAGCGCGCCCGGCGCATAGCCGAGGGCGTCCTCGCAGGCCAGGTCGTCGCCGGTGACGAGGACCACGGGGACGCCGTACTCCGCGACGACATGGGAGTTCAGCAGGCCCTCGCTGGCGCGTACGCCGTCGACCCACACGCCGGTGATCTGGTTGGCCAGATAGGTGTGCGCGAGGACGCCCTCCATGCCCGCGCCCGCGTGGTAGCCGACGAAGGCGATGCCGTCCACGTCGTCGTGCTGCACGCCCTCGACCATGGACAGCGACTTGTGCCTGCCCGTGAGCATCTCGACCCGCTCGTCGAGCTGTTCGAGGAGCAGGTTGCGCATGGTCCAGTGCGCCTCGTTGACGAGCACCTCGTCGGCGCCGCCGTCGAAGAACCCGAGCACGGCGGCGTTCACGTCCGAGGTGAACATCGACCGGCACCGCTCCCACTGCGGCGTGCCCGGCAGCACGTCCGCGGGCCAGGTGACGCCGGTGGCGCCCTCCATGTCGGCGCTGATGAGGATTTTCATGAGCTCCAGCCTTGGGTGCGAGGAGGTGCGTGGGAGGCGTGGGCACGGGGAGCGGCATCAGCACCGCTCACCCGGCCCACGGGCACCGCCGGTCCGGGGTAAAGATCTTCACACGGCGTCACGCTACGCGGTACGGAACGCCCCGGCCTAGACCTCTCCCCCAAGGCTGCTGCTCGGGTCGTTGGGCGCGCTGCCGCGGATCGGGGGGTACCGGTACCGGACGCGGGCGTCCCGCGCGGGCGCTACTCCCCCCGCAGCAGCGCCAGCTCCGCGTCGATGGCGCCGCGCATCAGGTCCCGCGCGTGGTCGAGCCGCGTTCCTCCGCTGAGCCAGCGCATGCTGAGCCCTTCGAGCAGCGCGGTGAGCCGTTCGCCGGCCGCGGCGAGGGCGGGCGCCGGGGTCGTCGGCTGCACCTGCCCGAGGAGGGCGGCGACCTCCTGTACCCACACCACGGTGGCCCGGGCCAGGTCCTCGCGCAGCACCTCGTCGAAGACGGCGCTCGCCCGCAACTCGCCCCAGGCGGAGCTGTTCTCCCTGACCTCGGGGGTGTCCTGGAGCTCGAGGAGGAGGATCTCCTCCAGTTCCTCGCGGGGAGCGAGGGGTTCGGCCTCCGGGTCGCGGCCGGTGGTGTAGCGCTCGGCGCGGTTGCTGATGAACTCCAGGGTCTGGCGCAGGATCCCGGTCCGGTCCTTGAAGTGGTAGTAGATCAGCCCGGTGGAGACGCCCGCCTCGGCGGCGAGTTCTTCGACGCGCAGACCGCGGACCCCGCGACGGGCGATCAGCCGTGCGGCCGCTTCGAGGATCCGGGTAGTGCGAGGCGCCATGGATCCGAACCCTACCGGGCCGGTCCGGGCCCTCGAGGCGTCACTGTCCTCGGGCAGCACCGACCCGGTGCCGGTCTGCTCCACGCAACTGAAATTTCAGTCAGTCCACGACGCCACGAGATGGTGATCATCCGTCCCGCGAGGCAAGGTCCGGGGCTGCGCGTCACGGAACGCACCGCCGACACGAGCCCCATCTCCGGCCCCGGACCCACCACACACCTCTTTGACTGAATTTTCAGTCCGTGTCAGAGTGGCGTCACGGCCACCGCGACGGGGCCGCACGGCCGCAACCCCTGGCGCGGTGCGCCACCCGGCCGCTCCCGGCACAGCACCCGCCGTCCGCGCCGCGCTCGTCGAGCGCCCCACCCTGCCGACGGCTAGCTTGTGACCATCACGATGATCGGAGTTCACCGTGTCCCCCCTCACCCCCCACTCCCGCCTCGCCTCGCTCACCCCGGCGTCCCCCCTCGCCTCGATGCGCCCCTCCCGCCGCTCCGCCCTGCGCGCGCTCGCCGGTGTCGGCGCCGTCGTCCTCGGCTCCACGGCCTGCGGGCCCGGCGGCTCGGGCGTGACGAAGGCCGCGGGCACCGCCGGTGCGGACACCGCGACCGAGGGGCGGCGCTTCGGTGCCGAGTGGGAGAGCCACGCGCGCACCTTCATGTCGTGGCCCGCCCTGGAGTCGGTGTGGGGGGAGGACCTGCCCTACGTACGGGAGGACATCGCCCGCATCGCGCGCGCCATCGCGGAGTACGAGTACGTGGTGATGATGGCGCGGCCCGACCAGCAGAAGGCCGCCCAGCGGGCGTGCGGGCGCGACGTCGAGGTCGTCCCCCTGGCCGTCGACGACCTGTGGGCACGTGACACGGTGCCCGTGTTCGTGGAGGAGGACGGCGAGGTCGTCGGCGTCGACTTCAACTTCAACGGGTGGGGGAACAAGCAGGAGCACACCAACGACGGCCGGGTGGGCCGGGCCCTGCTGTCGAAGTACGACATCCCCCGCGAGAAGGCGCCCCTGGTCTCCGAGGGCGGCTCGTTCGAGACCGACGGCGAGGGCACGCTCCTGATCACGGAGAGCTCGATCGTCAACGACAACCGCAACCGCGGCAAGAGCCGGGACCGGATCGAGGCCGAGCTCAAGGAGACCCTGGGCGTGGAGAAGGTGATCTGGCTCGCGGGCGTGCGCGGCGAGGACATCACCGACGCGCACGTGGACAGCCTCGTCCGGTTCACCGCACCCGGTGTGGTGCTCCTGGACCGGGCGTTCCCCGGGATGCCCGCCGACTCCTGGTCCCGCTCCGCCGACCAGGCGAAGTCCGTCCTGAGCAAGGCCACGGACGCCAAGGGCCGCCGCTTCGAGATCATCGACCTGCCGCAGCCCGACCTGGACCGGATCACCGGCGAGGGCGACGACTTCGTGTCGACGTACGCCAACTTCTATGTCGCCAACGACTCGGTGTTCATGCCGCGGTTCGGCGACCGCAAGGCCGACAAGCGCGCCAAGAGCATCCTCCAGGAGCACTTCCCCAAGCGCGACATCGTGCAGGTCGAGATCGACACCATCGCCTCCGGCGGCGGTGGCATCCACTGCTCCACGCACGACCAGCCCGGCGAGCCGGTCGACTGACCGTCCGTCCCACCCCCCGGAGCGGCTGTGGTCATCCGACGCCTCCCCTCGTCCCGCGGCAGGGCCCTGATCGCGGGGCTCGTCCTGCTCGCGGTGGCGGCGGCCGTCGCCTTCGGGGTGTGGCTCCAGTTCGGTGAACGGCACGCCCTGGACACCCGCTACCGCGCGGGCGACCCGGTCCCCGACCGGGTGGACATCGAGGCGTCGGTCCAGCGGGTCGACGCGGCGGGCCGGGAGCTGGTCCTGCGGCTCCTGGTGACCCCGCGCGGCGGCCTCGCGGAGGCCGGCGGGATCTCCCCCGCCGAGACGCTCACGCTCCAGACGTCGACGTCGACGCGCGGGGACCTCACCTTCCCCGCCCACAGCCGGATCTCGACCGTGGACGTGCCCGTCGCCCTGACGGCGGGGTCCATCACGGACTATCCGTTCGACGCCTACGACGCGGCGCTGGAGTTCGGCGCCGTGCAGGGCGGCGAGGCCGTCCCGGTCCGGATGACGCTGTCCAACAACGACGCGCTGTTCGCGACCTCGGTCGAGGCGTCCGAGGAGGACGGCGTGGCGGTGTTCGACCTCGGCCTCGCGCGCTCGACCAGCGTGCTCATCTTCGCGGTGTTCATGATGGCCGCCATGTGGGCGCTCGCCGTCGCCGTCCTCATCGGGGCGTGGTTCCTGCTGAGCAGGAAGAAGGGCCTGACGTGGCCCGCGCTCGGCTGGATGGCCGCGACGCTCTTCGCCCTCGCGGCCTTCCGCAACACCGCACCGGGAGCGCCGCCCATCGGCTCCCTCCTCGACTACATCGCCTTCCTCTGGGCGGAGACGGTCATCGCGTTCTGCGTCATCACCGTGGTGGTCATGGGCATGCGCGCGGAGGCCCGGCACCCGGACTCGCCCGCTCCCGCGTGAGGACGCTCCGTCCCGCGCCCGTGTGAGCCACGCCCGGGCGGGCCCTCATGGGGTGGCGCGGCCCACGACCAGCCACTTCGAAGGCAGTTCGATGCGGGTGCCGTCCGCTCTGTACTCGGTCGTGGTCAGCGGCAGCGAACCGGCGGCCAGCACGGTCAGACCCGCCGAGCGCACCAGCTCCGGGACGGCGGCGTCGGCCACCTCGCCCGGCGCGATGCCGTGCGCGAACACGGGCGCCAGCTTCGGCGGCGGCCCCCCGGCGTCCTGAGCGAGGCCGCGCAGCACCGCCCCCGCGGCCTCGGCCAGTTCGACCAGGCAGGCCCGCCCGCGCTCGCCGGTCAGGGCCGCGACGGAGTCGATGAGCGGCTGCCGGTCGGCGGGCTCGCACTGGTGCAGTACGCCGCGCATGTAGACGTTGGTGTCGCCGAGTTCGGCGTGCAGTTGCTCGGCCGTGCTCTTGTCGGCCGCGTCGAGCTGGCGGAACTCGGCCTGGCCCGCGGGGTCCGCGTGCCGGGCGTGGTCGACGGCGGCGGCCGCCAGGTCGACGCCGAGGACGCGCGGGAAGCGGTCGGCGAGGAAGCGGGTCTGGGTGCCGTTGCCGCAGCCGAGGTCCACCATCGGCAGGTCGGGCGCCGTCAAGTGCGGTTCGAACAGGGCGAGATGGATGCCCGCGGTGAGGGCGGGCTCGGAGTCCCAGAAGACGCCGCCCGCCTCCGCGGGAGCCTCGCTCCAGAAGCCCTCCCAGGCCTCCTGGTACCGACTAGTGACGCCCATGCCAGCTCCCCGGGGTGCGACAAGCGCCGCCGAACCCGGCGACAAGATCGGTCTACCGCTCGGGGAAGCGCCCGACAAGCCGCACGCCCACACCTTCACGGCGCTTTCGAGGCGCGTTCCCCCCGCGTGCGCCTGCGCGCGGCACCACTGCCCCGGCGCGCGGCCTGCCCGCCCGGCCCCGGCGCGGCTCTGCGCCCGGCCGGTTCGACGCGGCTCGGGACGCGCGGCTACCGGCGCGGCGGGGACAGCTCGAACCACACGGTCTTGCCCGTGCTCGTCCGGCTGGTGCCCCACTCCTTGGCGAGGCTGGTGACGATGCGCAGGCCGCGCCCGAACTCGTCGGCGGGGCTTGCACTGAGCAGCGTCGGCAGGGTCGCGTCGTCGTCCTCGACCTCGCACAGGAGCTGGCCGGAGCGGACCAGGCGCAGGCCGATGCGGCCGCCGCGCGCGTGTCGTACGGCGTTCGTGACGAGTTCGCTGGCCAGGAGCACGGCGGTGTCGCCGATGGCGTCGAGGTCCCAGTCGCGCAGTTGGCGGCGGACCAGGTCGCGGGCCCTGCTGACCTCGCTGGGGTCGGGCGCGAGCCGCCAGTGCCCGACGTCGGTGGAGGCCACGCCGTTCAGCCGGGCCATCAGCAGGGCGACGTCGTCCTTGCGGCCGCCGCGGCCCGCCTCCGAGAACGTCGCGGCGAGGGCGCGGATGATCGTGTCGCAGGCGTCGTCCATGGAGGCGGCGGGGTGGGCGGCCGACTCCACGAGGGTGGCGAGGCCCACGCCGATGTCCTCGCCGCGCACCTCGACCAGGCCGTCGGTGCACATCAGCAGGCGGTCACCGGGCGCGACGCGGACCCGCACCGACTCGAACGGCACGCCGCCGACGCCGATGGGCGCCCCCGTGGGCAGGTCGAGCAGTTCGCTGCGGCCGTCCAGAGCGCGCACCAGGACGGGCGGGATGTGGCCGGCGTTGGCCAGCTGGAGCTCACCGGCGATCGGGTCGTACACCGCGTACAGGCACGTCGCCAGGTAGTGCTCGCCGAGGCGCTGGGCGAGGTCGTCGAGGTTGCGCAGGAGCTGTGCGGGCGGCAGGTCGAGGGCGGCCATGGTCTGCACGGCCGTACGCAACTGGCCCATCATCGCCGCGGAGTTCAGGCCGTGCCCCATGACGTCGCCGACCACGAGGGCGGTGCGGGCGCCGGGGAGTTTCACGGAGTCGAACCAGTCGCCGCCGACGCGGCCGAGCAGGGTGCCCGGGAGGTAGCGGGTGGCGATGTCGCAGCCGGACATGCGGGGCTGGATGTGCGGCAGCATGCTGTCCTGGAGGGTGTCGGCGACCGACTCCTGGTAGGTGTACATGCGGGCGTTGTCCAGGACGAGTCCGGCGCGGGCGGCCAGTTCGGCGCCGGTGACGCGGTCCATGTCGTTGAAGACGGGCCGCTCGCGGTGGCGCAGCAGGATCATGAAGCCGAGGACGACGTTGCGCGCCTTCAGGGGCACGACCAGCATCGAGCGGTGGTTGATCAGCGGCCGGATGTCGCGCTTCTCGAACTGGGAGGCGATGGCGTTGCCCATCTCCTCGGTGATGCGCGGTACGAGGACGGGGTCGCCCGACGTCATGCACTGGAAGAACGGGGTGTGCGCCGGGAACGGCATGGACTCGCCGACGGGCACGACGTCGTCCCAGCGGCCGGGCTCGTCCGTGTGCTCGACGGCGACGCGGTGCCAGAGGGTGGTCTCGTCGGGCGGGCCCTCGGGGAAGCCCTCGCCCGCGACGACCTGTTCGCGCAGATAGGTGCCCGCGACGTCGGTGAAGCGCGGCACGACGGCCTTGCTGACCTCGACGATGGTGCGGGAGAGGTCGAGGGAGGTGCCGATGCGGCCGCTGACCTCGTTCAGGAACTCCAGGCGCTCGCGCACCGCCGCGTATTCGAGGTCCTCGCCGTCGTCGGCCTCCGCCGCGGGCGGGGGCGCCTGCCCGGCGGCGGCCGCCGCTTCGGCGCGCCGCCTGCGGGCCTGCCGCTCGGCGCGGCGCGGGACGCCCCAGTCGGGGGTGACGGGCACGCGGTCGTGCTGGCTGAACTCCAGGACGGGGTAGCCAAGTTCGAGGACCTGGGCGGCGATGCGGGCGCTCTCGCCGACGCTCATGCTCGGCAGGATCTCGGGGAGGCGGCGCGCGAGTTCGTCGGACCCGGGGAAGTCGGTGTGCAGCGCGAACCCGGGCGCTATGCGCTCCACCCGGTCGGTGTCCGGGTCGCCGTCGACGGCGAGGCGGGCGGCGTCGGCGGCGAGGACGAGCAGCCGCTCGGGTCCCGGTCCGACGAGCGGGTAGGCCCACCACAGGACGTCGATGCGCTCGCGTTCACGGGTCGAGGCGGTCAGGCGGGCGCGGCCCGCGGCGGGGTAGGAGAGCCGTCCGTCCAGGGAGCTGCCGAGGTCGGGGCCGAGCGCGTCGTACTCCCCGCGGGCTCCGCCGTCCTGCGGCAGGGCTCCGGCGACGGGCAGCAGGTCACCGGCCGGGCGGCCCACGGCGTCTTCCCTGGCGTACCCGAACAGGCGTCGCGCGCCGGTGCTCCAGTGGGAGACGAGCCCGTCCCCGTCGACGACGACGACGGCCAGGGGGACGCGGCCGGACATGCCGCCGCGGGTCACCGGCTCGCCGTCCGGGATGTCACGCTCCATGGCCTCGGCTCCCTCCCTCGGCACGGAAAGATCTGCAACGCCCCCCGACCACCGTACGGCCGCATCGGGTTGCGGTGCGGCGCTATCGGCGAATTGCCCCGCCGAGGGGGCGCCTCCGGAGCATTCGCGGGGCCCCGCGGGGGCACGTTCTCAGTCCTCGTGGCCCAGTTGCAGGTCCCGCTCCGTCCGTCCGCCGCCCGCGACTTGGAGCACCGTGGCGACCGGCGGGTATCCGGCGGCGATCACCGTGTACTCGCCGGACGAGAGGTCGACGAAGCGGAACGTGCCGTCGGCGCCCGTGGTCAGGGTGTCGACGACGTTGCCCGCCGCGTCGAGGAGCGTGACGCGGGCGTCCTCCACGGGCCGCCCGCCACCGGCCCGCACGGTGCCCCGCAGGACCGCTCCCCCGGCCAGCTCGATGTCCTGGCGGGTCTCGCGGGACGCCTGCACGCTGACGGGCAGGGCCGCCGGGCGGAACGCGGGCGCGCTGGCGGCCAGCGTGTACTCCCCCGCGACCAGCTCCGTGATCGCGTACGCGCCCTCGCGGCCGCTGCGGGCGGTGGCGACGACGTCGCCGCGGACGTCGGTCAGGGTGACGGCGGCGTCCCGTACGGGCGAGCCGTCGGCGGTGCGCACGCTCCCGGCCAGGCGGCCCGCGCCGCCGAGGACCACGTCGAGCTCCACGGGGCGCTCACCGACGGTGACGGTGACGGCCTGCGGCTGGTGGCCGCCCGCGGCGGCGATCAGGACGAACGATCCGGCGCCGGGGGTGGCGAGGGCGTACCGCCCGTCGTCGCCGCTGGCGCCGCGCCCGATCTGCTGGCCCGCGACGTCGATGAGGGTGAGGGCGGCGCGGGGCACGACGGTGCCGTCCGGGTGCTGCACGGTGCCGCAGACGGGCACTCCGGCGGCGTACGGGGCGCGGGCCCCCGGGACGGCGGCCTGCTCGCCGAGGGGGGCGTGCGGGGTTTTCGAGGACACGGCGCTGGACACGAGGGGGGTCTCCTTGAGGAAGAAGGCGAGCAGCAGGCCGAGGACGAGCACCGGGACCAGGTAGAGGAAGATCCGCGGCATCGCTTCGGCGTACGCCTGGATGTAGCCCTCGCGCAGCGGGGCGGGCATCGCGTGGACGAGCTGGGGGGTGATCGATTCGGCGTCCGGCAGGTCGGCGCCCGCGGGCAGGCTCTCGGCGAGGGCGTCGGTGAGGCGGTCGGCGAAGAGCGTGCCGAAGACCGCGGCGCCCACGCTGCCGCCGATCTGCCGGAAGTAGTTGTTGGCGCTGGTCGCGGTGCCGAGGTCGGCGGGCGGCGCGGCGTTCTGCACGGCAAGGATGAGCACGGGCATGACCAGGCCGACGCCGGCGCCGAGGACGGCCATCCAGATGCTGTAGTGCAGCCGGGGCGTGTCCGATTCGAGCCGCGAGAGCAGGAACATGCCGACTACGGAGAGGGCGCCGCCGAGGATCGGGTAGATCCGGTAGCGCCCGGTGTGGCTGATGAGTTGACCGGCGACGACGGAGGCGCCGACGACGCCGCCCATCATCGGCAGCATCAGGAGGCCGGACTCCGTGGCGCTCGCGCCGTCGACCATCTGCAGGAACGTCGGCAGGTAACTGGCCGCCCCGAAGAGGGCGATGCCGACGACGAGCCCTACGAGACCCGTGATGTTGAAGACGGAATCACGGAACAGGCGCAGCGGGATGATCGGTTCTGCCGCGAACCGCTCGGCGACGAGGAAGAGCACGGTGGACACGACCGCTCCGGCGGCGAGCCCGAGGATGACGCGCGACCCCCAGCCGTACTCCGTGCCGCCCCAACTGGTCAGGAGCACCAGGCAGGTGGAGGCGGCGACGAGCAGCAGCGCGCCGAGCACGTCGAACCTGCCCCGGGCCGCGGGCTTGGGCAGCTTCAGGACGAGCGCGACCACGAGCAGGGTGACCAGGCCGAACGGCACGTTGAAGTAGAAGCACCAGCGCCAGGAGACATGGTCGGTGAAGAAGCCGCCGAGGAGCGGCCCGGCGACGGAGGCCAGGCCGAAGGAGGCGCCGATGAGGCCCATGTAGCGGGCCCGCGCGCGGGGCGGCACGATGTCGGCGATGATCGCCTGGACGCCGATCATGAGGCCGCCCGCGCCGACGCCCTGGAGCGCGCGGAAGGCGATGAGCTGGTCCATGGTGCGCGAGGCGCCCGCGAGGGCGGAGCCGATGACGAAGACGACGATGGCGAACTGGAAGACGCCCTTGCGTCCGAAGAGGTCGCCGAGCTTGCCGTAGATGGGCAGCCCGACGGTGGAGGTCAGCAGGTACGCGGTGATCGCCCAGGACATCTTGTCCAGGCCGTGCAGTTCGCCGACGATCTTCGGCAGCGCGGTGGCGACGATCATCTGCTCCAGCGCGGCGAGCAGCAGCGCGAGCATGAGGCCGACGAAGACCATCCGGACCCGGGCGGGGCTGAGGCCGTGCGGCGGCCCCTGCGCGGCCTCGGGGGACGGTGGCGGCTCCGGCGCCCCGCCCTGCCCCGCGGCGGCCGTGAGGGGCGGTACAACCGCCCGATCGCCGTGTCCGGCGCCCATCACCAGCGTCGTCCCGCCCACTTGCTGCTCCCCTCGTCGCGCCTGCGCCGCCCATTTCTCGCATTACGCGAAAACTGGAGCAAGTGCGACGAGTCGCCCTCGGGCGCACACCGGCGCGCGTAAGCGCCGGTGGGAGCCCTACGGCGTACAACTGGGCCGTCCCGAAAACCACTCGAAACGGTGAGAGTGACAACAACCCTGATGGGTTACGGGAGTTGGCGGGCTCCGGCGCCCGCGCAACCCTCAACCGGCCGGGTGTGCCTACTTCTCGACCTCCGCGGCGAGCTTGTCGAGCACGGCGTCGTAGATCCGCGCGAGGCCCTTGGGCGCGAAGGCCTTCTCGAAGAAGCCGCCGATGCCGCCCGCGCCGTTCCACACCGTGGAGACGACGACGCGCGAGGCGCCCTCGCCCCCGGGGGTCACCCGCCAGGTGGTGACCATGGACGAGTTGCGGTCCTTCTCGACGAGTTCGCCGTCGGTGGGCTCGCTCACCTCGAGCAGGCAGTCGCGGATCCGCTTGCTGGTGGCCTGGAGCTTCCAGTGGACGAGGGTGCCCTCGCCGTCGCCGCCCTCGCGCACCCCGTACTCACTGAAGTGCTCCGACAGGATCTTCGCGCGCGTGCCGCTGTAGTCGGCCAGCGCATCGAAGACGTCCTCCGGCTGCGCCGCGATGATCCGCTCCGTGGTCGCCTCGACCTGCGCCATTGCACTTCCTCCAGCAGTTGGGTGTCTCAGGGGTTGGGCGGTCAGCCAACCACCCCGCGCACCGGCGCCCCAAATCGGGTCCGGACCACGTTCGCACGATCAAGGGAACATGTGTTCTATTCTCTGGGGTGAGTGTTGTTGCCGTTGTTGTCCGCGCTGGTTGCTGCTGGTCAGTGCTACGGAGGAGGCGCCATGCGCTGGGAGAACCTGTCCGACGGGCCGCGAGGGGGCGCCGCGGACGCCGCCCTGTTCGGCGCCGACGCCGTGACCACCCGGACCTTCGACACCCCCGAGTTCCGCGGGATCACCTTCCACGAGGTGCGCGCGAAGTCGATCGTGAACCGGGTCCCGGGGGCGTCCCGCATGCCCTTCGAGTGGACGGTCAACCCCTACCGGGGCTGCACGCACGCGTGCGTGTACTGCTTCGCCCGCAAGACGCACTCCTATCTGGACCTGGACACGGGCCTGGACTTCGACAGCCAGATCGTGGTGAAGGTCAACGCGCCCGAGCTGCTGCGCCGGCACCTCGCGTCGGCGCGCTGGGGCGGCGAGCACATCGCGATGGGCACCAATGTCGACTGCTACCAGCGCGCGGAGGGGCGGTACGCGCTGATGCCGGGCATCATCGCGGCCCTGCGCGACCACGCCAACCCGTTCTCGATCCTCACCAAGGGCACGCTGATCCTGCGCGACCTGGACCTGCTGCGGCAGGCTGCCGCCGTCACGGACGTCGGCATCTCGGTGTCCGTGGGCTTCCTGGACGAGCACCTGTGGCGCACGGTCGAGCCGGGCACCCCGGCCCCCGGGCGGCGCCTGGAGGTCGTGCGCACCCTGAGCGGGCACGGCATCGGGTGCGGCGTCCTGATGGCCCCGGTGATCCCGTTCCTCGGCGACCACCCGGACCAGCTGCGCGCCACGGTGCGGGCCGTCGCTGCGGCCGGGGCGACCTCGGTGACGCCGCTGACGCTGCACCTGCGGCCCGGCGCGCGTGAGTGGTTCATGGCCTGGCTCGCACACCACCACCCGCATCTGGTGCGGCGGTACGAGCGCCTGTACGCGGACGGCGCGTACGCCCCGAAGTGGTACCAGCGCCGCATCACCCGCCAGGTGCACGACCTGGCGCGGGAGTTCGGCATCGGCCCGTCCCGCGCGGGCGCCGCGCGCCGCATCCCCGAGCCTCGGGAGACGGCACCCGCCCCCGGCGCCACCCAGCTCACGCTGCTCTGATCCGGGCTGGGCCATCGGCGTCCTTCGTCATGCTCCTTTCAGGTAGTTCGCCCGGAGAACCGCCGCTTCCGGGCGGGGTTTCCGGGACGATGCCGCGGGGGTCGTGGGCCTCGCGGCCCCGAACCCTCCGCTCTGGGAGGCTCGATGAGAGCAACCGCCGTCTCACTGTGCGGCGCCGCCGCGCTGGTGACCGGTCTCGTCGTGGCGGTGCCGTCCGCCGCGGGCACCGACACGCGGTCCGCGCCGCGCACCGCGCACACCCCGCACCCCCTCACGTGGAAGAAGTGCGCCACCAAGGCCTATCCGAAGCTCCAGTGCGCGTCCCTGAAGGTCCCGCTCGACCACGACCACCCGCACGGCGAGCAGATCACGCTCGCCCTGTCCCGGATCGCGCACACCGCCAAGCGCTCCCAGGGCCCGCTCCTGGTGAACCCCGGCGGCCCCGGCGGCAGCGGTCTGTCCATGGCCGGTTTCGTCGCCAAGACGCTCCCGGCGAAGGTCGCCGCGGGCTACGACGTCATCGGCTTCGACCCGCGCGGCGTCGGCAGGAGCAAGCCCGCCCTCACCTGCCGCCCCGGCCACTTCAAGCCCGTACGACCCGCCACGGTGCCCCACACGGCCGCCCTGGAGAAGGCCAACCTCAACCGCGCGCGGGCCTTCGCCAAGGCGTGCGCCTCCAAGTACGCGGACGTCCTGCCGTTCATCGACACGGTGAGCGCGGTCAAGGACATGGACGCGATCCGCGCGGCCGTGGGCGCCGACGAGATCAACTACTTCGGGTACTCGTACGGCACCTATCTGGGTGCCGTGTACGCGAAGCTGTTCCCCGACCGGGTGCGCCGCATGGCCCTGGACTCCGTGGTCGACCCGCACCTCGTCTGGTACGACGCGAACCTGTCCCAGGACCACGCCTTCGACAGCCGCCACAAGGCCTTCATGGCCTGGGTCGCCAAGCACCACAAGCAGTACCGGCTCGGCAAGGACCCGGCGAAGATCGAGGCCAGGTGGTACGCCATGCGCGCCGCCCTCGCCAAGAAGCCGGCCGGCAAGAAGGTCGGCGCCGCCGAGCTGGAGGACACCTTCATGCCGGGCGCCTACTTCAACGGCTACTGGCCGTTCCTCGCGGAGGCGTTCTCGTCGTACGCCCGCACCAAGGACACCGATCTCCTGGTCGAGGCGTACGAGAACTTCGGCGCCGTGGACGCCGCGGGCGACAACAGCTACTCGGTGTACACCTCCGTGGGGTGCCGGGACGCGGCCTGGCCGCGCGACTGGGCGCAGTGGCGCCGCGACAACTGGCGCACGCACGCGAAGGCGCCGTTCATGACCTGGAACAACGCCTGGTACAACGCTCCGTGCGCGTTCTGGCCGGTGCGGTCGCTGCACCACCCCGACGTCACCAACGTCTCCGTGCCGCCGGTGCTGCTGTTCCAGGCCACCGACGACGCGGCCACGCCGTACCAGGGCGCGATCACGATGCACCGCAAGCTGCGCGGATCGAGCCTGGTGGTGGAGCAGGGCGGCGGCAACCACGGCATCACCCTGAGCGGGAACGCCTGCCTGGACCGGCATCTGGCGGCGTACCTGACGGACGGCAAGGTGCCGCACAGCGGCGGTGAGGTCGACGCGGTGTGCAAGCCGCTGCCCGACCCGAAGCCGAAGGCCGCGGCACGCGGCGGCGCGACGGGCGGCGGCGCGGAACTCCACCGGCTGCTCGGCTTCCGCGGCTGATCCGCCGCCGGGCTGCTTTTGGCGGCTGAGCTGAAGTTCGTGGCTGATCCGTGGACCGGGACTCCGCCGGGGGCGTTGTCAGAGCCGTGGTCCACCATGGTGACCATGAGCCGACTGACACACATCAACGCCCCCGACGGGGTCGCGCCCGCGACCGGGTACACCCACGTGGTGTCCGGTACGGGCCGCCTCGTCGCCGTCTCCGGTCAACTCGCCCTGGACGAGGAGGGCAAGCTGGTCGGCGCGGGGGACGCGGCGGCGCAGGCCCTCCAGGTCTTCGAGAACCTGCGGCGCTGTCTGGCGGCCGCGGGCGCGGACTTCGACGACGTGATCAAGCTGACGTACTTCGTCACGGACGTGGCGCACATGCCCGCGATCCGCGCCGCCCGCGACGCCCACCTCGACCCGGCCCGGCTGCCCGCCTCGTCGGCGGTGCAGGTGGCGGCGTTGGTGGGACCCGAGTTCCTGATGGAGATAGAGGCGCTCGCGGTGGTCCAGGAGGAGAACACGACAAGCGCCTAGCAGCTCCTGGGCGCCAGACGGCTCCGGGCCGCCCCGGGCACCTAGCGGCCCCCGGGCCCCTCGCCCAGCAGCAACAGCGCGCTCTCCCCCGCCAGTTCCTCCGCCTGCGCGGGCAGCTCCTGGCCGCGGCGCAGATGGCGGCGGACGATCGTCAGCGGCACGTCGATCACGGCGAGCGCGACCCGGTCCGCGGCGGGCCCGGCCTCCGCGCCCAGCGCCGCGCACAGTCCCGCCACGGCCTCGCCCACCCGCCGGTGCCCCGCCGCCGCCCGCCGGGTGCTCGGCTCGGGCCAGTCGTCCTGGGCGAACTCGGCGGCGCCGTACAGGAGCAGGGCCGCGGCGCTCGGGTGCGCCCGGCTCCACGCGACCACGTGGACGGCCGCCGCCCGGGCCGCCGCGCGCGGATCGCCCGCGCCGGACCCCAGCGCCGCGAACCACCCCTCCTGGAAGTCCTCGACGGTCCGCAGCCACACCTCCGCGAGCAGCGCGGGACGCCCGGGAAACCGGTGGTAGACCGATCCGCTGGGCGCGCCGACCGCCTTGGCCACGGCCGTCATCGTGACCGCGGAAGGACCCGCGTCCGCGGCCAGCTCGACGGCGGCGTCCAGAAAGCGGCTCATGTCGTACCGGGGTGGTCTCGCCATGTATTGGAGAGTACCCTCTAATTAAAATAGAGAGGTCCCTCCACAACGCACCTGGAGCCATCATGGCCGTCCTCAACGTCCACGAACGCCTCCTGCCCGTCGAGCCGAGCGCGGTCGGCGACCTCGTCGACGCCCTCGCCACCCCCGACGACCCGCTGTGGCCCACGCCCGGCTGGCCGCCCATGAGGCTGGACCGGGGGCTCGCGCCCGGGTCGCGCGGCGGCCACGGCCCGGTCCGGTACACGGTCGCGGCGCACGCGCCCCGGCAGTGGGTGCGGTTCGCCTTCACCGGGCCGCGCGGCTTCGACGGGTTCCACGAGTTCACGGTGCACCCGCTGGACGACGGCAGCGGGCACACGGTCCTGCGCCACACCCTGACGATGCGCACCCACGGCCCGGCCCGGCTGACCTGGCCGCTGGCGTACCGCCCCTTCCACGACGCCTGCCTAGAGGACAGCCTCGACCGGGCGGAGCGCGCCCTGACCGGCACGGTCCGCCGCCCCGCCCGCTGGAGCCCCTACGTGCGCTTCCTGCGCCGCCTCATCGTCGGCAGACCCTCATGACCCCTGCGCCCGCACCGACACCCGGGCGAGCGCCGCCGCCGCGGCCGCCGCGAGGCGCGGGTGGGCGCAGGCGGCCGTGAGCACCGGTATGGCCCGGGCGTCCCCGAGCGCCCCGAGCCCCTCGACGCACGCCAGCGCGACCTTGCCGTAAGGGTCGTTGGGGGTGAGGCGGCGCTGGAGGGTGACGATCAGGGCGGGTGCCGACTCCGGGGCGCGCAGTTCCGTGAGGAGGCGCACCGGATGCAGGGCATAGGCGACCCGCAGTTCGTTCGTGGCGAGCGCCGCCGCCGCGCGCGCCGTGCGCCGGTCGCCGAGCCGCGCGAGGGCGTACGCGGCGGCGGCGCAGCGGGGCGGATCCCGGTGGTTGAGCAGCAGCACCAGCGACTCGAAGGCCCGCCGGTCCCCCAGGACCCCCAGCCTGACCGCAGCCAACTCCCGCGCCCACAGGGGCTGTCCGGCCGCGAGCAGCACCCCCGCGAGCTCGTCCGCGGTGTTGGCGGCCAGCAGTCTCTCGTACGCGTCCAGCGCTCCCGACGCCACCGCCTCGCGTCGTAAGCGATTCGTCACCGTCCGCAACTCCGCATCCATGCGCAGAGCCTAGTCGCGACGGACGTCACAGACACCGGGGGCTGGCGCGCTCGTTACTCGCGGGTTAATCTCATGTGAGCGGGGCACACTCCCCGCGTAGAGTTCGTTCGCAGTTCTCGCTCTTCGTATTTCAGCTCCTGACGGCCTGGTGACGCAGCCGTCTTGAGTGTTGTCGGTTCGGTACGTACGTACCGCAGGACGGCGTGGCCACGGGACAGGGCCTGCCGGTTCCCCTCTCGCGCAACCTCCGCACGCCGTACGCCACTTCACGCCCGCTCGCGTGGCCGCCACGCACGCTCGCGTGGCCCGTGTCCGGTGCGCCCCCGCCACGCGCCGTGCGCGTGCGCCCCTCAGTCGTCACTCACTTCCTGGAGTCCACCCATGGACACTCCCTTCAGCACGGTCGCCGTCGTCGGTCTCGGCACGATGGGCACCGGCATCGCCGAGGTGCTCGCGCACGCGGGCCGCGAGGTCATCGGCATCGACGTCAGCGAACAGGCCACGGCCCACGCCGTCGCCGCCCTGGAGGCCTCCACCGCGCGGGCCGTGCGCCGCGAACGGATCACCGAGGGCGAGCGCGAGGACATCCTCGCCCGCTTCCGCGCCTTCACCGACCTGCGGGCGGCGGCCGAGGCCGACCTGGTGATCGAGGTCGCCCCCGAGTCGTACGAGATCAAGCAGCAGATCTTCCGTGAGCTCGACGGCATCGTGCGCCCCGAGACGATCCTCGCCACCGGCACGAACGCACTGTCCGTGACCCGGCTCGCCGCCGAATCCGCGCACCCGGAGCGGGTGTTGGGCCTGCACTTCTTCAACCCGGCGCCCGCCATGAAGCTCGTCGAGGTCGTCTCGTCGGTGCTCACCGCGCCGGCCGCCGTCGCGGCGGTGACCGACCTCGCCTGCGCGCTCGGCAAGGAGCCCGTCGCCGTCGGCGACCGCCCCGGCTTCGTCGCCGACGGGCTGCTCTTCGGCTACCTCAACCAGGCCGCGGCGATGTACGAGGCCAAGTACGCGAGCCGGGAGGACATCGACGCGGCGATGCGGCTCGGCTGCGGGCTGCCGATGGGGCCGCTCGCGCTGCTCGACCTGATCGGCGTCGACACCGCCCGCACCGTCCTCGACGCCATGTACGCCGAGTCGCAGGACCGGCTGCACGCGCCCGCGCCGATCCTCAAGCAGCTCAGCGAGGCGGGCCTGACGGGGCGCAAGTCGGGCCGGGGCTTCTACACGTACGCGGCGTCCGGCAGCGAGGAGGTGGTGCGGGACGCGGCGACACCGCTGGAGGGCACCCGGCAGGCGCGCGGGCGAGAGATCCGCTCCGTCGGCGTGGCCGGTTCCGGCACCATGGCGTCCGGGATCGCGGAGGTCTTCGCCAAGGCCGGGTACGACGTGGTGATCGTCGCCCGCAGCGAGGAGAAGGCCGCCGCGGCCAGGGCCCGGGTCGCCAAGTCGCTCGCGCGCTCCGTCGACAAGGGGCGCCTGACGGCCGAGGCGGCGGCGAAGACCCTGGACCGCATCACGCCGAGCGGTACGTACGACGCGTTCGCCGACGTCGATCTGGCCCTGGAGGCGGTCGCCGAGGACCTGGAGATCAAGCAGCAGCTGTTCGCGACGCTCGACAAGGTCTGCAAGCCCGGTGCCGTCCTCGCCACCACCACGTCCTCGCTGCCCGTCGTGGCCTGCGCCCGCGCCACCTCCCGCCCCGGCGACGTGATCGGCCTGCACTTCTTCAACCCGGCGCCCGCCATGAAGCTCGTCGAGGTCGTGCGCACCGTCCTGACCGAGGACGACGTGCACGCCACCGCCCGCGAGGTGTGCGCGTCGATCAAGAAGCACCCGGTGGACTGCGGCGACCGGGCCGGCTTCATCGTGAACGCGCTCCTGTTCCCGTACCTGAACAACGCGATCAAGATGGTCCAGGAGCACTACGCCTCCCTCGACGACATCGACGCGGCCATGAAGCTCGGCGGCGGCTACCCGATGGGGCCCTTCGAGCTCCTGGACGTCGTCGGCCTGGACGTCTCGCTCGCCATCGAGAAGGTGCTGCACCGCGAGTTCCGCGAGCCCGGGCTCGCCCCCGCGCCGCTCCTGGAACACCTGGTGGCCGCGGGCTGCCTCGGCCGCAAGACGGGCCGGGGTTTCCGCGAATATGCCCGGCGCTGACCGGCGCGCGGACCCCGGGCCCAGAGCACACGAGGCGGTGCGCGCCGAGCGCGCGGACTGGGGCGGGCTGCTCGAACCGTCGGGCAGCCCCGTCCCGCAGGCGCACTCAGCTGCGCACATGCAGTACGTTCGGGGCATGCCCAAGGCCGCCAAGTCCTCACGTACGACAGCTACGCCCGACGCTCCGGAGAGCGCCGCGGGCAGCCGCGCCGCCGCACAACGGCTCAAGATGCGCCGGGAGCTGGCGGCCGCCGCCATGGAACTCTTCGCGTCCAAGGGGTACGAGGCGACCACGGTCGACGAGATCGCGGCGCAGGCCGGGGTGGCCCGCCGGACCTTCTTCCGCCACTTCCGCTCCAAGGAAGAGGCGATCTTCCCCGACCACGACGACACCCTGATCCGCGCGGAGGCCGTGCTGAACGCGGCACCCGCGCACGAGCACCCGCTCGACACGGTGTGCCGCGGGATCAAGGAAGTCATGAAGATGTACGCGGCCTCGCCCGCCGTGTCCGTGGAGCGGTACCGGCTCACGCGTGAGGTGCCCACGCTGCGCGAGCGGGAGATCGCCTCCGTGGCGCGCTACGAACGGCTCTTCACCCGTTACCTCCTCGGGCACTTCGACGAGCACGCGCACCACCACGGCAACGACGATCCGCTGCTCGCGGAGGTCGCCGCGTCCGCCGTCGTCACGGCCCACAACCACGTCCTGCGGCGCTGGCTGCGGGCCGGTGGCCAGGGGGACGTGGAGGGGCAGCTGGACCACGCCTTCGGGATCGTGCGGCGCACCTTCGGAACGGGGATCCCTGCCGGGCGGGACACAGCGCCCTCCTCGGCTGCGGCCACCGTCTCCGACGGCGGTGAGGTCCTGGTCACCGTCGCCCGCACGGACGCCCCCCTCGACGAGGTCATGCGCACCATCGAGAAGGCGCTGCGCACCCGCGCCTGATGGGGCTTCGCCCCTCTCCCCCTTTTCGGCCCTTCGGGCCTCGTCCTCAAACGCCGGACGGGCTGTCACTGCCCGTCCGGCTTTTGTGTGCCCGCCTCCGCATGCCCTCTGACCTGCGATGATCGATCATCGCTCAGATGAACCCCCGCGATGACAACTGAGAGAAATTGTTGGCACTGAGTGTCTTGCCGACTGGCACGCGGTGTCATACGTTGATGTTGTCCGGGCGGCCGACGGGTGGAGAACCTTCCCCCACCGGCTGTCCCCGCGAGCCACTGGCGAGCGCGCCCGGACGCCTGCGTCACAGGCACCCCGCGCCCCACCAGGGCGCCGCCACAGCACCACCTCCGCCGAACCGACGGCACCATCCCGCTTTCCAGCACCACCCCGACGTACCCCTCAGAGCGCTCCCCCTCGAAGCGCCCTTCGCCGGAGGCAACCCATGCAGGAAATCCTGGACGCGATCCAATCGCAGGACACCTCGGCCGCCGACTTCGCCGCGCTGCCGCTGCCCGAGTCCTACCGCGCGGTGACCGTGCACAAGGACGAGACGGAGCTGTTCGCCGGGCTCGCGACCCGCGACAAGGACCCGCGCAAGTCGCTGCACCTGGACGAAGTGCCGGTGCCCGAACTCGGCCCGGGCGAGGCCCTGGTGGCCGTGATGGCCTCGTCCGTGAACTACAACTCCGTGTGGACGTCCATCTTCGAGCCGCTGTCGACCTTCGGGTTCCTGGAGCGGTACGGCAAGTTGAGCGACCTCACCAAGCGCCACGACCTGCCGTACCACATCATCGGCTCCGACCTCGCGGGCGTCGTTCTGCGTACCGGCCCCGGAGTGAACGCCTGGCACCCCGGCGACGAGGTCGTCGCGCACTGCCTGTCCGTGGAGCTGGAGTCCTCCGACGGCCACAACGACACGATGCTCGACCCCGAGCAGCGCATCTGGGGCTTCGAGACCAACTTCGGCGGTCTCGCGGAGATCGCGCTGGTGAAGTCCAACCAGCTGATGCCGAAGCCGGACCACCTCAGCTGGGAGGAGGCGGCGGCGCCCGGCCTGGTGAACTCCACCGCGTACCGCCAGCTCGTCTCCCGCAACGGCGCCGGCATGAAGCAGGGCGACAACGTCCTGATCTGGGGCGCGAGCGGTGGACTCGGGTCGTACGCCACGCAGTTCGCGCTGGCCGGCGGCGCCAACCCGATCTGCGTGGTGAGCAGCCCGCAGAAGGCGGAGATCTGCCGCGCGATGGGCGCCGAGGCGATCATCGACCGCAACGCCGAGGGGTACAAGTTCTGGAAGGACGAGCGCACCCAGGACCCCAAGGAGTGGAAGCGCTTCGGCAAGCGCATCCGCGAGTTCACCGGCGGCGAGGACATCGACATCGTCTTCGAGCACCCCGGCCGGGAGACCTTCGGCGCCAGCGTCTACGTGACCCGCAAGGGCGGCACCATCACCACCTGCGCCTCCACCTCGGGCTATATGCACGAGTACGACAACCGCTACCTGTGGATGTCCCTGAAGCGCATCATCGGCTCGCACTTCGCCAACTACCGCGAGGCCTGGGAGGCCAACCGGCTGATCGCCAAGGGCAAGATCCACCCGACGCTCTCCAAGGTGTACTCCCTGGAGGACACCGGGCAGGCCGCCTACGACGTGCACCGCAACCTCCACCAGGGCAAGGTCGGCGTCCTCGCGCTCGCGCCCGAGGAGGGGCTCGGCGTGCGCGACGCGGAGAAGCGGGCCCTGCACCTCGACGCCATCAACCGCTTCCGCAACATCTGAGGGGCGAGGGCCCATACATGACTGAGCGCCAGAAAGACCGGCCGTGGCTGATGCGCACCTACGCCGGTCACTCCACGGCGGAGGCGTCGAACGAGCTGTACCGGCGCAACCTCGCCAAGGGCCAGACCGGCCTGTCGGTCGCCTTCGACCTGCCGACGCAGACCGGCTACGACCCGGACCACATCCTCGCGCGCGGGGAGGTGGGCCGGGTCGGCGTCCCGGTGTCCCATCTCGGCGACATGCGGCGGCTGTTCCAGGACATCCCCCTGGAGCAGATGAACACCTCCATGACGATCAACGCGACCGCCATGTGGCTGCTCGCGCTGTACCAGGTCGTCGCCGAGGAGCAGGGCGCCGACATCACCCAGCTCCAGGGGACGACGCAGAACGACATCGTCAAGGAGTACCTGTCGCGCGGCACGCACGTGTTCCCGCCGGGGCCAAGCCTGCGGCTGACCACCGACATGATCACGTACACGGTGGCGCACATCCCGAAGTGGAACCCGATCAACATCTGCAGCTATCACCTGCAGGAGGCCGGGGCCACGCCGGTGCAGGAGATCGCGTACGCGATGAGCACGGCGATCGCGGTGCTCGACGCGGTGCGTGCCTCCGGGCAGGTGCCCGAGGAGAAGTTCGGCGACGTGGTCGCGCGGATCTCGTTCTTCGTGAACGCAGGGGTGCGGTTCATCGAGGAGATGTGCAAGATGCGGGCCTTCGGCCGCATCTGGGACCGGGTCGCGCGCGAGCGGTACGGCATCAGCAACCCCAAGCAGCGGCGCTTCCGCTACGGCGTGCAGGTCAACTCGCTCGGCCTGACCGAGGCGCAGCCGGAGAACAACGTCCAGCGCATCGTCCTGGAGATGCTCGCCGTCACGCTGTCGAAGGACGCACGCGCGCGTGCCGTGCAGCTGCCCGCCTGGAACGAGGCGCTCGGTCTGCCCCGCCCCTGGGACCAGCAGTGGTCGCTGCGCATCCAGCAGGTCCTCGCGCACGAGAGCGACCTCCTGGAGTACGAGGACATCTTCGCGGGCTCGCACGTGATCGAGGCCAAGGTGGACGCCCTGGTCGAGGAGTCCCTCGCGGAGATGGACCGCATCGAGCAGATGGGCGGCGCGATGGCCGCCGTCGAGTCGGGCTATCTGAAGTCGCAACTGGTGTCCTCGCACGCCGAGCGCCGGGCCCGGATCGAGGCGGGCGAGGACAAGATCATCGGTGTGAACGTCTTCGAGACGACGGAGCCGAACCCGCTCACCGCCGACCTGGACACCGCGATCATGACGGTCGACCCGGCGGTCGAGGCGCGCGTCGTGGACGCCATCGGCGACTGGCGCACCACCCGGCAGGAGTCCTCGGACCGGCAGGGTCTGGGCGACCCGTTCCACTTCCCCACCGTCCAGCAGGCACTCGTCCGGCTCAAGGAGGTCGCGGCCGGGACCGGCAACCTGATGGAGGCCACCCTGGAGTGCGCGCGCTCCGGTGTCACGACCGGCGAGTGGGCGGGCGCGCTGCGGGAGGTCTTCGGGGAGTTCCGGGCGCCCACGGGCGTGTCCGGGGCGCCGGTGGCGGTCACCGCGGAGGCGGGCACGCCGCTCGCCCTGGTCCGCGAGAAGGTCGAGAAGACGTCCGCCGACCTCGGCAGCGGCAAGCTCCGCTTCCTGGTCGGCAAGCCGGGCCTGGACGGGCACTCCAACGGCGCCGAGCAGATCGCGGTGCGCGCGCGTGACGCCGGGTTCGAGGTGGTCTACCAGGGCATCCGGCTGACCCCCGAGCAGATCGTGGACGCCGCGCTCGCGGAGGACGTGCACGCGGTCGGCCTGTCGATCCTGTCTGGCTCGCACGCGCAGCTCGTGCCGGACGTCCTGACGCGGCTGCGCGCGGCGGGCGCGCACGACATTCCCGTCATCGCCGGGGGCATCATTCCCACCAGCGACGCCGAGGACCTGAAGGCGGCGGGTGTGGCCGCCGTGTTCACCCCCAAGGACTTCGGCATCACGGAGATCATCGGCCGTATCGTCGACGAGATCCGCAGAGCGAACCACCTCGACCCCCTGGAGGTCCCCGCATGACCCCGTCCCAGCCGCAGCCCGGCGCCGTGAACCGGCTCCGCCCGCGCCGCTCCTGCCTGGCCGTGCCGGGCTCGAACCCGCGATTCCTGGAGAAGGCCCAGAGCCTCCCCGCCGACCAGGTGTTCCTCGACCTGGAGGACGCCTGCGCGCCGCTCGCCAAGCCGGAGGCGCGGCACACCATCGTCAAGTTCCTCAACGAGGGCGACTGGACGGGCAAGACCAGGGTCGTGCGCGTGAACGACTGGACGACCGAGTGGACGTACCGCGACGTCGTGACCGTCGTCGAGGGCGCGGGCCCGAACCTGGACTGCATCATGCTGCCCAAGGTCCAGGACGCCCAGCAGGTCGTGGCCCTCGACCTGCTGCTCACCCAGATCGAGAAGACGATGGGCTTCGAGGTCGGCAAGATCGGCATCGAGGCGCAGATCGAGAACGCCCAGGGTCTCAACAACGTCAACGAGATCGCGACGGCCTCCCAGCGCGTCGAGACGATCATCTTCGGCCCGGCCGACTTCATGGCGTCGATCAACATGAAGTCGCTGGTCGTGGGCGAGCAGCCGCCCGGCTACCCGGCGGACGCCTACCACTACATCCTGATGAAGATCCTGATGGCCGCCCGCGCCAACAACCTCCAGGCGATCGACGGCCCCTACCTGCAGATCCGCAACATCGACGGCTACCGCGAGGTCGCCGGGCGGGCCGCCGCGCTCGGCTTCGACGGCAAGTGGGTGCTGCACCCGGGCCAGGTCGAGGCCTCCAACGAGATCTTCTCGCCGTCCCAGGAGGACTACGACCACGCCGAGCTGATCCTGGACGCGTACGAGTACTACACGTCCGAGGCGGGCGGCAAGAAGGGCTCCGCGATGCTCGGCGACGAGATGATCGACGAGGCCAGCCGCAAGATGGCGCTCGTCATCTCCGGCAAGGGCCGGGCCGCGGGCATGAGGCGCACCAGCACGTTCGAGGCCCCGGAGGCGTAGGGATCATGCAATTCGGCCGCACCTACGAAGAGTTCGAAGTCGGCGCCGTGTACAAGCACTGGCCCGGCAAGACGGTCACCGAGTACGACGACCACCTCTTCTGTCTGCTCACCATGAACCACCACCCGCTGCACATGGACAGCAACTACGCGGAGCGGACGACCGACTTCGGCAAGAACGTCGTCGTCGGCAACTACATCTACTCGCTGCTGCTCGGCATGTCGGTGCCGGACGTGTCGGGCAAGGCGATCGCGAACCTGGAGGTCGAGTCGCTCAAGCACGTGGCGCCGACGTTCCACGGCGACACGATCTACGGCGAGACGACCGTCCTGGACAAGACGCCGTCGAGGTCCAAGTCGGACCGCGGCATCGTGTACGTCGAGACCAAGGGCTACAAGCAGGACGGCACGCTGGTCTGTGTGTTCCGCCGCAAGGTGATGGTGCCCACGGAGACGTACATCAAGGAGAGGGGCGGCGAGCAGCCCGGCCGCCCGGAGCTGAACACCCCGTCGCCGAAGACCGAAAGCTGAGACCGTGATGAGCCGACTCGCCCAGACCGCCGGTCTGACCGACATCCAGCAGGAAATCCTGGCCACCGTCAGGGACTTCGTCGACAAAGAGATCCTTCCGGTGGCGACGGAGCTGGAACACCGTGACGAGTACCCGCAAGCGATCGTGGACGGCCTCAAGGAGTTGGGCCTGTTCGGCCTGATGATCCCGGAGGAGTACGGGGGTCTCGGCGAGTCGCTGCTCACCTACGCGCTGTGCGTGGAGGAGATAGCGCGCGGCTGGATGTCGGTGTCCGGCATCATCAACACCCACTTCATCGTGGCGTACATGCTCAAGCAGCACGGCACGCAGGAGCAGAAGGACCACTTCCTGCCGCGGATGGCGACGGGCGAGGTGCGGGGCGCGTTCTCGATGTCGGAGCCGGGGCTCGGCTCGGACGTGTCGGCGATCACGTCGAAGGCGGTCAGGGACGATGGGGGCACCTCCCGCTCGAGCGAAGCCGAGAGTGGGGGAGAGTACGTACTCAACGGTCAGAAGATGTGGCTGACCAACGGGGGCTCGTCAACTCTGGTCGCCGTACTCGTCAGAAGTGACGAAGGACACCCCGAGGGTACGGCCCCCCACAAGTCGATGACGACCTTCCTGGTGGAGAAGGAACCGGGCTTCGGCGAGGTGCGTCCGGGCCTCACCATCCCCGGGAAGATCGACAAGATGGGTTACAAGGGTGTCGACACCACCGAACTGATCATGGATGGCCTGCGCATTCCGGCCAATCGCGTGCTCGGCGGACAGACCGGCCGCGGCTTTTACCAAATGATGGACGGCGTCGAGGTCGGCCGCGTGAATGTGGCCGCGCGTGGTTGCGGGGTCGCGCAGCGTGCCTTCGAGCTGGGTGTCTCCTATGCCCAACAACGTCACACTTTCGGAAAGCCGATCGCCCAGCACCAGGCGATTCAGTTCAAGCTGGCCGAGATGGCTACCAAGGTCGAGGCCGCCCATGCGATGATGGTGAACGCAGCACGCAAAAAGGACTCCGGGGAGCGAAACGACCTCGAAGCCGGAATGGCGAAGTATCTGGCGTCCGAATACTGCAAGGAAGTCGTAGAGGACGCGTTCAGGATTCACGGTGGCTACGGCTTCTCGAAGGAGTACGAGATCGAGCGTCTCTACCGTGAGGCACCGATGTTGCTCATCGGTGAAGGTACCGCCGAGATCCAGAAAATGATCATTGGCCGACGACTCCTCGAAGAGTATCGATTCCAGGGATAAATGTCCGACTTGGGGTGATTCCTTCGAGATTTATTCGAGAAGAAGATCACACCCTGTCAGCACGCTCCGGCGGCCGACTCGGCTTCCTGGCTTGCCCAGTTGTGGCTCGCAACCGATACGATCCCGGGAAAGCCGCCGTCCCCCCGTATGCAGTGCGGCATCATCCGCTACGAAGGTCATCCATGCCCCACAGCCAAACCTCTGCACCTCGCGACAGCCTGGCCGGCGTACGCCTCGCGCGCGGAGCATCGCCGTGGCTTCTGCCGACCGTCGCCACCGCGGCACTCAGCCTGGCCAAGGCGCGCCGTTCCAAGGGCGCGGCGGCGGTCGCCGTGCCCGCGACCGCCCTCGCGGCCGGAATGCTGTGGTTCTTCCGCGACCCCGAGCGCGAGATCACCCAGGGCCGGGTGATCTCCCCGGCCGACGGTGTGGTGCAGAGCATCATGCCGTGGAAGGACGGGCGCACCCGCGTCGCGATCTTCATGAGCCCCTTGAACGTGCACGTCAACCGCGCGCCCCTCGCGGGCACGGTGACGTCCGTGGAGCACATCCCCGGCGGGTTCGTCCCGGCGTTCAACAAGGAGAGCGAGAACAACGAGCGCGTTGTCTGGCACTTCGACACCGAGCTCGGCGACATCGAGATGATCCAGATCGCGGGCGCGGTCGCGCGCCGCATCGTGCCGTATGTGCCGCAGGGCACGAAGGTGGAGCAGGGCGAGCGAATCGGCCTGATCCGCTTCGGCTCGCGCGTCGACATCTATCTGCCCGAGGGCGTCGAGGTGGATGTCGAAGTGGGTCAGAAGACCGTGGCTGGGGTGACTCGCATTGACCGTGACTGATCCGGAGACACAGGCGGGCTGGGTGCCCGAGGCCGCGGACGCGGACGACGCCGACGAGGACATGCCGCTGTCACTGCGGCTGTCGATAGCGGACACCCTCACGCTCGGCAACGCCACGTGCGGCTTCATGGCGGTGTACTTCACCACCACCGGCATCCTGATCCCGCACCTGTCGGGCGACGAGTCGGGCATGGCCCGCAACAGCGCCGCCACCGCGGTGATCCTGATGCTGTGCGCGGCGGTCTTCGACCTCTTCGACGGCCTCGTGGCCCGCAAGCTGCGGTCGTCGCCGATGGGCGCGGAGCTGGACAACCTCTCCGACCTGATCAGCTTCGGCCTGGCACCCGCGTACTTCGTGCTCGTGTACGGCATGGTCGCGCGGGACGCGCACGAGCGGGTCGCGGCGGTGGGCGCCATCGTGGTCCTGCTGGCGGTGGTGCTGCGGCTTGCGAGATTCTCCTGCGTGACGCTGCCGGACGGCACGTTCCAGGGCATGCCCTCGCCCTTCGGGGCGCTGACGGTGGTCTCCATCGTGCTCCTGGAGCTGCCCTTCGTGGCCACGCTCCTGGCGATCATCGGCACGGCCTGGCTGATGGTGAGCCGGGTCGAGTACCCGAAGCCGCGTGGCCCCCTGGCGGTCGCCATGCTCGCCTGGATCGTCTCCGCGATGGGGTTGCTCGCCGCCTGGGCCTTCGACGCGCCCGGTGGGCAGCTGCTGCTCCAGACCGGGTGCGCGCTGCAGCTCGTCCTCGGTGCGGTGATTCCGTTGTTCGCCACGGCTCGCCGGGTGAACAACTTCCGGGACAACCGGCGTGAGGCCCGCGCCACGCAGGTGCCGTAGCGGATCCTGTACGTACGTAGCCCTGAGGGGCCCGAACCGTTTGGTTCGGGCCCCTCAGGCGTTGTGACGCCCGCCGGGCCCCGGTCAGGTCAGGAAATCCGTGGCGATCTTGGCCGAGAGGCGTTCCAGGAGGGGGCCCGCCTCGGCCACGCAGCGGGCCACGTCCGGTTCGATGTCGGTCAGGGCGTACGCCCGGCGGATTCCGGCCGTGCCGAGCGCCGACGGGGGCAGCGCGAGCCGCCCGCAGACGGCGACCACGTCCACCCCGGCGGCACGAGCGGCCGCCGCCACCCCGGCAGGAGCCTTCCCGTGCAGGGTCTGCTCGTCGAGGGACCCCTCCCCCGTGATGACGAGGGTCGCCCCGGCGAGCGCGGGCGCGAAGCCGAGGACGTCCAGCATGACGTCGATGCCCGGCCAGAACGACGCCCCGAGGCCGACCAGCGCCCCGTAGCCGATGCCGCCCGCCGCGCCGGCGCCCGGCGCGTCCGCGTACTCCAGGGCCTGCGGTCCGGCGTCCCGCGCGAGGACCCGCGCGAAGTGCGCGAGCGCGGCGTCGAGGGCGGCGACCTCGTCCGGCGTGGCGCCCTTCTGCGGCCCGTACACCGCGGGCGCGCCCTTGGGGCCCGTCAGCGGGTTGTCGACGTCACTGGCGAGCACGATGTCGACGTCCGCGAGCCGCGGGTCGAGGCCGGACAGGTCGGCCGACGCCAGCTCCCGCAGAGGGCCGCCGCCGGGCGCCACGGGCTCCCCGGCCGCGTCCAGGAACCGCGCGCCGAGCGCCGCCAGCATGCCCGCGCCGCCGTCGGTCGTCGCGCTGCCGCCGACGCCGAAGACGAGGGTGCGGGCGCCCGCGTCGAGCGCCGCACGGATCAGCTCGCCGCTGCCGTACGTCGTCGCCGTGAGCGGCGCGAACGTCCCCGCAGGCAGCAGTTGCAGCCCGGAGGCCTCGGCCATCTCCACGACGGCCGTGCCGTCGCGCAGCGCGTACGCCGCCACCACCTCGTCGCCGAGCGGCCCGGTGACCCGCGCCTCCCGGCGTTCGAAACCGGCCGCCACGGCCGCGTCGACCGTGCCGTCACCGCCGTCGGCCACGGGCAGCGCCCGCACCGGGAGGTCCGGCAGCACGCCGTGCAGGCCCGCCGTCACGCGCTGGGCGACCTGCACGGCCGTGAGGGACCCCTTGAACTTGTCCGCGGCGATGAGCACATGGCCGCGACCCGTACCCTCGGCGCCCCGTGCCGCGCCGACTCCCGCCGTCTCTGCAGCGTCCGCCACCTTGCATTCCCCTTGCTTTCCGGGCCTTGCTCGCGTCAAGGCAGTCGCGCCGCTGCGACCATAACCGCAGGAGGGGGCCGCTGCCCATGGTCGACCGGAGCAGACGTTGATCCACTGCCCGGAGTTTTCCGCTCATGTCGGGGCAGAACGGTGCGCGGGATGTGCGGGGGATGATCGATCATCCCCCGGTCCCGGTCGGCGGCGCGCGGCGCACCCCCGCCTTCGGGTAGACCGGACGCATGACGTCGACGGCACCGGACATCCCGCTCGCGGACCGCGTCCATGGCGGCTGGCTCGGCCGGGTCGCCGGGAACATGCTCGGCAAGCCCGTCGAGCGCGGCGACCACTGGACGCGCGACCGCATCGACCGCTATCTGCGGCTCACCGACGCGCTCCCCCTCACCGACTACCTGCCGGAGCCGCCGGAGGGCGCGGCGGGCTTCGAGCTGCGCCCGGAGTGGCGCGCCTGCGTGCGCGGCCGCGTCGACGGCAGCTGCCGCGACGACGACGTGGACTACGCGATCCTCGGCCTGGAACTCCTGGAGTCGCACGGGTTCGGCTTCAGCACCGAGCAGGTGGGCGAGCTGTGGCTGCTGCGGCTGCCCTATCTCCAGACGTACACGGCGGAGCGCGCCGCGTACCGCAATCTCACGAACGGGCTCAAGCCGCCGCTGACGGCGACGTACGACAATCCGTACCAGGAGTTCATCGGGGCGCTGATCCGCGCCGACATCTTCGGCTGGACCTGCCCGGGCGACCCGCGCCGCGCCGCGTCCCTCGCCCGCAGGGACGCGGTGCTCTCGCACTCGGGCAACGGCGTGTACGCGGCGATGTGGGCGGCGGCGCTGGTCTCGGCGGCGTTCACGGCGGCGGGGCCGCGGGACGCGCTCGACGCCGCACTCACCGTGATCCCGGCGAGCAGCCGGTTCGCGCGGACGGTACGCCGTGTGATGTCGCTGTACGAGGCGTCGCTGAGCTGGGAGGAGACGCTGGCGACGGCGGAGAGCGAGACGGCGGGGCTCGGCTGGATCCACGCCGTGCCGAACGCCGCCGTCCTCACGGCCGGACTGCTGTACGGCGAAGGGGACTTCACGCGCACCATCGCGCTGACCGTCCGCGGCGGCCTCGACACCGACTCGAACGGAGCGACGGCGGGGTCCGTCGCGGGGGTGCTCTGCGGGGCCGCGGCCCTTCCTGCGCAGTGGCGCGATCCGCTGCGGGACCGGGTGCGCAGCGCGGTGTTCGGCTACGACGGGGCGCGGATCAGCGAACTGGCGGAGCGGACGGCGCGGTTGGCGGTGCGGGAGGCGGGGGACGCGGCGCCGGCGGCCGGGGTGGCCAAGGGGGCGGCGGAGGGGGCGGCGGAGCCGCAGGACTTGACGCCGCCGAAGCGCCACGGCGGGTGATCCACCTGGCGCTACGCTGCCTGTCGTGACCACTCTCGACTACGCCACGTACATCGCGGGCCTCCCCCGCGTCCTCGCCGGAGCCGCCAGCGTCATCCGCGACCGCGCCGGACGCGTCCTGCTCGTGGAGCCCAACTACCGCGAGGGCTGGGCCCTTCCGGGCGGCACCGTCGAGTCGGACGACGGCGAGAGCCCGCGCCAGGGTGCGCGCCGCGAGACCGTCGAGGAGATCGGCCTGGACGTCGAGCCCGGTGGGCTGCTCGCCGTGGACTGGGTGCCCGGCACGTCGGCACGGCCTCCGCTGGTGGCCTTCCTGTACGACGGCGGGGTGCTCGCCGACGACCGGTTCGAGGCGATCCGGCTCCAGAAGGAGGAACTGCTGTCGTGGCGCCTCGCCACCCGCGAGGAGTTGCCGACGTACCTCCCGGGGCCGCTCGCGGGCCGGGTCCTCGCGGCGCTGGACGCGCTGGACGCGGGGACGGGGGCGGTGGAGCTGGAGAACGGGCGCCGGATCGGCTGACCCGAACCCGTTCTCGCTCCTAGTCGCTCCTAGTCGCTCCTGCGATTGTCCTGAACCGCCCGCACTGAACCGCCCGCCCGGAACCGACTGCCCCGAACGGTCTGCCCTAGAAGAGAACCGACCCGCTCTCGAAGGCGAGGAGGCGCTGCTTGCGGTCGAGGCCGCCGCCGTAGCCGGTGAGGCCGCCGTTCGCGCCGATGACGCGGTGGCAGGGGACGATGACGCCGATGGGGTTCTTGCCGTTGGCGAGGCCGACGGCGCGGGAGGCGGCGGGGTTGCCGAGCTCCGCGGCAAGTTCGCCGTACGTACGGGTCTCGCCGTAGGGGATCTCAAGGAGCCGCTGCCACACCGAGCGCTGGAACGGGGTGCCGTCCAGGCGCAGCGGCAGGTCGAACTCCTTCAACTCGGCCGCGAAGTAGGCCTGGAGCTGCTCCGTCGCCGGGCCGAAGGGGGACGGGTCGCGGTCGCCGAAGGTCTCCTCGGCAGGCCTGTGGCGCTGCTCGGTCATGTAGAGGCCGCTGAGGGTGCCGTCGGTGGCGACGAGGGTGAGCGGCCCGTAGGGGCTGTCGACGACGGTGTGCTGTCGGTACATGGGTCACGTCCCGTTCGGGTCCCCGCGGTGCGGGAACGTGGTGGAAGCCCTTATGCGGGGAGGTGGTTGATGGCGTGGTCCTCGGTGGCCCACAGGTACTGCACGGCGTAGGCGCGCCAGGGGCGCCAGGCGGCGGCGCGCGCCGTGAGGGCGGCGGGGGTGTGCGGCAGGCCGAGCGCCTGGGCGGCGCGCCGGATGCCGAGGTCGGAGGGCAGGAACGCGTCCGGGTCGCCGAGGGCCCGCATCGCGATGACCTCCGTGGTCCAGGGGCCGAAGCCCGGCAGGGCGGTGAGCTGGGCGCGGGCGCGCTCCCAGTCGTTCTCGACGCCCAGTTGGAGGGTGCCGTCGGCGAGGTGGCGCACCAGCGTCAGCAGGGTGGTGCGGCGGCTTCGGGGCAGCGCGAGCGACTCCGGGTCGAGGTCCGCGAGGGCGCCAGGCGCGGGGAAGAGGTGGGTGAGGCCGCCCTCGGGGTCGTCGACGGGCTCGCCGTGGGCGGTGACGAGGCGCGCGGCGTGGGTGCGGGCGGCGGCCGTGGAGACCTGCTGCCCAAGGACCGCCCGTACGGCGAACTCGGCTTCGTCCACGGTGCGCGGCACCCGCCGCCCCGGCGCCTTCGCGACGAGCGGCGCGAGCAGCGGGTCGTCGGCGAGCTGGCCGTCGACGGCGACGGGGTCGGCGTCCAGGTCGAGCAGGCGCCGGCAGCGGCTGATGGCGAGGGTGAGGTCGCGCGGGTCGGTGAGGGTCAGGCGGCAGCCGATGTGGTCGGGGTGCGGGGTGAGGGCCACGATGCCGTGTCCGTAGGGCAGGCGCAGGGTGCGGCGGTAGGCGCCGTCGCGCCACTCCTCCACGCCGGGCACGGCGGTGGCGACGAGGTGCCCGAAGAGGTTGTCGGGGTTGAGGGGGGCGCGGAAGGGGAGGCGGAGGGAGATGGTGGCGGGGGCGCCTTCGGCGGGCGGGGCGCCTTCGGCGGTGAGGGAGGTGTGCGGGCCGCTGGCGGCGGAGGTCCTGTTGGCCACGGAGGCCGCACCGGACACGGAAGCCTCACGCGCACCGTGCGCACCATGCGTACCGACGCTGAAGTTGGCATCGGCGTTGGCCTGGGCTTTGGCGGCCGAACGACTGCCCCCGGCCCGCTTCACCGCCCGGGTCCGAAGTTCCCCCGGGGCGAGGGCGAAGACCTCCCGGACGGTGTCGTTGAACGTACGGATCGAGGAGAAGCCCGCGCCGAAGGCGATCTGGGCCATGGGCAGGGTGGTGGTCTCGATGAGCAGCCGGGCGGTCTGGGCGCGCTGGGCGCGGGCGAGGGCGAGCGGGCCCGCGCCGAGTTCGGCGAGGAGTTGCCGCTCGACCTGGCGGGTGCTGTAGCCGAGGCGGGTGGCGAGGCCGGGGACGCCCTCGCGGTCGACGATGCCGTCGCCGATGAGCCGCATGGCGCGGGCCACGAGGTCGGCCCGCTGGTTCCACTCGGGCGAGCCGGGGCTGCTGTCGGGGCGGCAGCGCTTGCAGGCGCGGAATCCGGCCTGCTGGCAGGCGGCGGCGCTCGGGTAGAAGCTCATGTTCTGGGGCTTGGGCGGCACGACCGGGCAACTGGGACGGCAGTAGATGCGGGTCGTCAGGACGGCGGTGAAGAACCACCCGTCGAACCGGGCGTCCTTGGACTGCACGGCCCGCACACAACGCTCGAAGTCCCCGTACGTCCCTGCGGGCGCGGCTGTTCGGGCGGGGGTGAGGGGCGTGAGGGGGGCGGCGGGGACGGTGGGTGCGGTGGGGTGCTGTGCGGATGCCGGGCCGGGGTGCCCGGAACCCTCTCCCCCGGCCGGGCCGGGGCGGCCTACGCCGGACGCCTCCTCCCGACCGGGACGTACAGCACCCTGCGGCTCCGCCGGGCCGGTCCTGTCGGCGCTCTGCACCCCGGCCGGGCCGGAGCGCCCCGTACCGTCCGCCCCCGTCGCCGGGTGCGTGCCGGGCGCTGCCGGGCCCTCGGGCAGGCCAGCTCCTGCTGTGGCGGCGGTGGCCTCGGGGGCTCGGGATGCGGTGTGCGTCACGATCGGCATGGCTCAAGCATCGGACATCCCCGCGCCCCGGGCTGGCGAGAATCCGACATCAACCTTGCGCGGCCAGGGCTTCCTCGAACGCCCGGTACGCGACCTCGTCGAACAGGACGAACCGCACCTCGTCGAAGTCCCACGCCACCGGCACCACCCCGCTCGGGCTCGCCCCGTCCTGGCCCATGTCGCCCGGCCCCGCCACATCGGAGCCCGCTCGACCCGAGCCCGACCCACCCGGCCCTGCCGCACCCGAGGCCGCTCCACCCAGCCCCGCCGCAGCCGAGCCCGCTCCACCCGGTCCTGCCGCACCCGAGCCCGACCCGCCCGAGCCCACCTGCGCCGAGCCCTCCCCGCCCAGGCCCTCCCCGCCCGCACCCGCCCCCTCCAGGCGCGCCGCCAAGGCGCCCCGTACCGCGCCCACCGCGATCCGTGCCGCGTCGGCCAGCGGCCAGCGGTATACCCCCGTCGAGATCGCCGGGAAGGCGACCGTGCGGGCGCCCAGGTCGGCCGCGACCCGCAGGGACTCGTGGTAGCAGGAGGCGAGCAGGCGCGAGCGGTCCTCGGTGGGGGACCACACGGGGCCGACGGTGTGGATGACGTGGTCCGCGTCCAGGCGTCCCGCGGTCGTCGCCACGGCCCGGCCGGTCGGCAGGCCCTTGCCGTAGTGCGAGGCCCGCAGGCGGCGGCAGTCGGCGAGGATGTCGGGGCCGCCGCGCCGGTGGATGGCGCCGTCGACTCCTCCGCCGCCGAGCAGCGAGGAGTTCGCCGCGTTCACGAGGGCGTCGGCGCGCTGGCGGGTGATGTCGCCCTGGACGAGGGTGATGCGGGCGCTCACGCGGACTCCCGCAGCCTCTTCCAGACGGCCTTCGCCGCGTTGTGGCCGGACATGCCATGCACGCCGGGTCCTGGCGGGGTCGCCGACGAGCAGATGAAGACGGCGGGGTGCCGGGTGCGGTACGGGTACGCGGTGAGCCGGGGCCGCAGCAGCAGCTGGAGTCCGCTGGCGGCGCCGCAGGCGATGTCGCCGCCGACGTAGTTGGCGTTGCGGGCGGCGAGCTGCGGCGGTCCCGCCGTGGCACGGGCGAGGACACGGTCGCGGAAGCCGGGCGCGAAGCGTTCCAGCTGCCGCTCGATGGCGTCGGTGAGGTCGCCCTGCCAGCCGTTCGGAACGTGCCCGTACGCCCAGAAGACCTGCTTGCCCGCGGGCGCCCGGGACGGGTCGACGACGCCGGGCTGCACCGTGATCAGGAACGGGGCGTCCGGCGCCCGGCCCTCGCGGGAGGCGGCCCGCAGCGCGGCGCCGATCTCGCGGCTGCCCGCGCCGACCTGGACGGTGCCCGCGACGCGCGCCTCGGGCGCGGTCCACGGCACCGGCCCGTCGAGCGCGTAGTCGACCTTGAAGGCGCCGGCGCCGTACCGGAAGTTGTCGTAGTAGCGCCCGAGTCCGGCGATCCGGGCGAGCGCGGTGGGCGAGGTGTCGAAGACGTAGGAGCGGGCGGGCGGCAGGTCGTCGAGCCGCTTGACCTCGTAGTCGGTGTGGATGATGCCGCCGAGGTCGGTGAGGTACACCGCGAGCGCGTCGGAGATGGACTGGGAGCCGCCGCGGGCCAGCGGCCAGCCGCGGGCGTGTGCGGCGAGCGCGAAGACCATGCCGACGCCGCCGGTGGCGAGGCCGCCGAGCGGCGCGATGACGTGCGCGACGAGCCCGGAGAACAGCGCCCGCGCGGGCTCGTCGCGAAAGCGCCGCATCAGCCACGTCGACGGCGGCAGCCCCACGAGCCCGAACCGGGCGAGCAGCGCCGGGTCGCGGGGCAGCGCGGTCAGCGGCAGCGACATGAAGTCCCGCAGCAGGGTGTCCCAGTGCGGCAGGAAGGGCTCGACGAGCCTGCGGTACGCCCCCGCGTCGCGCGGCCCGAAGGAGGCGGCGGTCTCGGCGACGGAACGCGCGAGCACGGCGGCGCGGCCGTCGAGGAGGGGGTGGGCCATGGGCAGCTCGGGCTGGAGCCAGTCGAGGCCGTACCGCTCCAGGGGCATGGCGCGGAACGCGGGCGAGTTGATGCCGAGCGGGTGCGCCGCCGAGCACGGGTCGTGCCGGAAGCCGGGGAGGGTCAGCTCCTCGGTGCGGGCGCCGCCACCGACGCTGTCACGGGCCTCGAAGACGGCCACGGAGAGGCCGCGGCGGGCCAGCTCCACGGCAGCGGTCAGACCGTTCGGTCCCGCCCCCACGACGACGGCATCGAGCATCGACGGCACCTTCGGACTCCTTCGTCAGCCGATGGCCAGTGCCGCCCAGGATATGCCGGACCACGGCCACTTCCCGGGCCCCGGCGCCCTCCGACAGCACGCGGGTCGGACCACGCCGTCGAGTACGGCCGCGTCCCCGGCCGGACCCCGCGGTGACGTGCGGCGCCGTCCGAGACCGAAGCGTGCGGTCGCCTGCGGCCACATCCGGAAGGACAGCCCCCGCCGTCGCCCACGACAGCACGCCTGTGCCGACCGGCGCGCCCCGACGCAAACGGCCCGGACCCCACCCCCGACGCACAAGCCCCCGGACCACCTCGCCCGACGGCCCCCGGCCCGATCAGGCCCCGCCCGCGAGCACCCCCGCCACCCGGTGGGCCGTGGCCTCGTCACGGGCCGCGGTGAACGGCAGGGCGTTGCCGCCGGTGATGGCGAACGGCACGCCCTCGCGGGTGCGGTGGGCGCCGCCCGCCTCCTCCACCAGGAGCAGGCCCGCGGCGTGGTCCCAGGCCAGCTCCCAGCTGAAGGCGACGGCGTCGAGGGCGCCGCGGGCGATGGCCAGGTACTCCAGGCCCGCCGAGCCGCAGGGGCGGGCGGCGAAGCCTTCGGCGGTGAGGCCGAGCAGGGCGCGCTTCTGGTCGTCGGTGGTGAAGTCCGGGTGGGACGTGGCCACCGTCAGCGGGCGGCCGGGCTCGGGGGAACCGGCGCGCAGGGGCGTGCCGTTGAGCGTCGCGCCCTTGCCGCGGACCGCCGTCGCGAACTCGTCGAGCGCGGGCGCGTACGTCCACGAGGCCAGGACGACGCCGTCCAGGGCGAGCGCGACGAGCGTGCAGAAACCGGGGTCTCCGTGGACGAACTGGCGTGTCCCGTCGACGGGATCGACGATCCAGACCGGCGCGTCGCCCGCTATCGCGTCGTACCTCGCCGGGTCGGCGTGCACCGCTTCCTCGCCGACGACGACCGAGCCGGGCAGCAGCGCCGTCAGCTCTCGGGTCAGGTGCTCCTCCGCCAGCCGGTCGGCGACGGTCACCAGGTCGTGCGGGCCGCTCTTCTGGACGACGTCGTCCTCGGCGAGCTGCCGGAACCTCGGGGTGATCTCCGCCGCCGCGGCCTCGCGGACCACACGCTCCACGTCAGCGGTCTGTCGTGCGAGAAAGTCGTCGATGCTTTCCTTGATTGCCTGTGTTTCGATCATGCCTCCATGAGAGCACGTACCACTGACAACGCGGACTCCCGGGGTGAACAACGGGTGGAATCGGGATGAAAAGGCGCTCCGCGCCCTCACCGCCCGACCGCGTACCCCTGCATCCCCCGCGGATTCGCCGCCGCCGAAAGCACCCCCGTCCGCGGATCCCGCGCCACCGCGCACAGCCGCCCCTCCGACCAGGGGCCGCCCACCGTCACGTCGTGGCCGCGGCGCCGCAACTCAGCCACGGCCTCCGGGTCGGTGCGGGACTCGACGACGAGGCTGCCCAGCCGCATCCCGCGCGGGTAGAAGGACCCGGGGAAGGACTCGGTGTGCCAGTTGGGGGCGTCGACGGCGCCCTGCAGGTCGAGCCCACCGCGTACCGGCGGGCGCAGCGCCACCGACAGGAAGAAGTGCACCTGCCACTGGTCCTGCTGGTCCCCGCCCGGTGTGCCGAAGGCCATGACGGGCACGCCGTCCTTGAGGGCGAGCGACGGCGTCAGCGTCGTGCGGGGGCGGCGGCCGGGGGTGAGCGCGTTGGGCAGGCCCTCCTCCAGCCAGGCCATCTGCAGCCGGGTGCCGAGCGGGAAGCCGAGTTCCGGCACGACGGGGTTGGACTGGAGCCAGCCGCCGGACGGCGTGGCCGCGACCATGTTGCCCCAGCGGTCGACGACGTCCAGGTGGCAGGTGTCGCCCCGGGTCCCGCCGTCCGGCGTCACGACGGGCTCGCCGTCCCGCGTCACGGTCGGCTCACCGGCCCCCGCCACCGTCGGCTCCCCCGCCCCCACCGCGCCCCCGAGCGCGGCCGCCGCCCCCGAAGCGACGGCCCGCGCGTGCGCGGACAGCCTCGGCTCCCGTCCGCCGGGCCGCCCGGGCCGCAGTTCGCGGGAGGCCCGCTCGCCGATCAACGCCCGGCGCCGGGCGTTGTAGGTGTCCGAGAGCAGTTCGGCGACCGGTACCTCGGCGGCGTCCCCGTACCAGGCCTCTCGGTCGGCCATGGCGAGCTTGCAGCCCTCCACGAGCAGATGCGTGTATTCGGCCGAGCCGTATGCGGGCAATTCGGCTGGAAGCAGGGCGAGTTGCTGGAGGAAGGCGGGGCCCTGGCTCCAGGGGCCCGCCTTGCAGAGCGTCCAGCCGTTCCAGTCGTACGTGACCGGGTCCTCGTACGTGGCCGACCAGCCGGCGAGGTCGGCGGCGGTGAGGGTGCCGGTGTGGCGCTTGCCGCTGGTGTCCAGGGTGGGACGCGCGGCCTGGCGGACCAGCGCCTCGGCGATGAAGCCGGTGCGCCACACCTCGCGGGCGGCGTCTATCTGCGCGTCGCGGTCGGCGCCGCCCGTGGCTTCGGCCTCGGCGACGAGCCGCCGCCAGGTGGCGGCCAGGCGCGGATTGCGCAGGAGTTCGCCGGGGGCGGTCGGGGCGCCGCCGGGCAGGTAGACCTCGGCCGAGGACGTCCACTCGGTCTCGAAGAGTTCCCGTACGGTCTCGACGGTCTCGGTGACGCGTTCCACGGGCGGGTGCCCGTCCTCGGCGTACCCGATGGCGTACTTCAGGACCTCGGCGAGCGACTTGGTGCCGTGGTCGCGCAGCAGCAGCATCCACGCGTCGAAGGCGCCGGGCACGGCGGCGGCGAGCGGTCCGGTGCCGGGCACGAGGTCGAGGCCGAGGGCGTCCCGGTAGTGGGCGACGCTCGCTCCGGCGGGCGCGACGCCCTGTCCGCACAGGACGCGCACGTCGCCGCCCGCCGGGGCGAGGATGATCGGCACCTCCCCGGCGGGCCCGTTCAGATGCGGCTCGACCACATGCAGCACGAAGCCCGCCGCGACGGCGGCGTCGTAGGCGTTGCCGCCGTCCTCCAGGACGGCCATCGCGGACTGCGAGGCGAGCCAGTGGGTGGACGACACCATGCCGAAGGTGCCCTGGAGCGTGGGGCGCGTCGTGAACATGCCCGCAGGCTAGGCCCTGTCGGCGTAGGGCCGTCCGGCGGCTCCCGTCCCTCCTGCCTCCGGCGTCCCGGCGGGGGCGGGGATCAGGCCGTACGTCTGCGCCCGCAGGACGGTGGTGACCCGGTCGCGGGTGCCGAGCTTCCGGTAGATGCTCTGGATGTGCTTCTGCACCGTGTGCACCGAGATGCCGAGGCGGCGGCCGATGACCGCGGCGGTGAGGGCGTCGGCGAGCAGACCGAGGACGGTCAGCTCGCGCGGTGTGAGATCGCCGCCGGGCACCGGCTCTTCGACGTCCTGGCCGTCCTCCGCCGCGGCCCCGGCCTTGCCGTCGTCCTCTCGGCCCGCCGGGGACGCGGCCGCCGCGCGCCAGCGGCTGAGCAGTTCCGCCTGCTCGTCGACGCTCGCGAGCAGGGGCTGGATGCGGCGCGCGTACGCGAGGTGGGCGTCGGTGAAGTCCGTCCCGGAACGGCAGATGAGGAAGTAGCGGCGCGTCCCCGAGGCGTCGGGCAGCGGCACCACCAGGAGGTGGTCGGTGCCGAGGCGGCCGTGCAGCAGCCGTGCCAGCTCGCTGCCGTGCCACTCCCGCTCGCCGAGGATGTCCGCGGCGGTCCGCGGCGCCCGGTCGCCGGACGAGCCGTAGTGGTCCGCGAAGGGACAGCTGAGGCGGATACGCTCCCTCAGGTGATCGTCGAGACGGTGGTCGGCGGCCCCGTCCGCGGCCCAGGAACGGACCGGGCCCCCGCCGCCCGTCCGTTCCGTCTGGGTCAGGAACAGGAACTCGCCGCCGCAGGCGTTCAGTAATTCCGACACCACCGGCGGCCACAGCCGCCCGGGATCCGGTTCCCGCAGCGCCTCGATGGCGAGGTCGAGCATGCGCTGATAGTGGCGCACGGATATAGCGGACATAACTAGCACTGGGTCTCCCCGTAATTTTTATTGCGCCCTTAACGCGTTCCTCGAGTGTCGATACGCACTTTTACCCATACCACTCGGCGCCTAAGGTGAGCGAGTCTGGAGCTGTCCCACCGGTGCCGGGCACACGTATCCGGCCCGCCGGATGGGCGAACGACGTTGCAGTGAACGGGAAGAGCCACCCCCCACCAGCGAACTTCCCGGCCGGGCCGGGAGTTTCCGACCCGGGTCCGCAGCTTCGCGCAATTCACGGGCCACTTGTCCTGTCGACAGGACAGGAAAAACTTTCAGTCTATCGCCCGGATATGCGCCTCACTAAGAAGTACGACATCTGCTCATGCCGCACGACAGATGACATCGGCCACCATTCGGGCAACGGCAGCCAATGGTGAGTCAATCGCCCCCGAGGGAGAGTCTCTTGCACCCCACGTCTGTCGCCTCCCACACCCCCACCCACAACGAACGAGGCGTCATCGCCGAGCACTACTACGCCCTGCAGAGCCTGCGTGCCATCGAGGACGCCCGCGCCGAGGCGACCGCCGACCCGGTCACCCCGCAGGCCTTGCTCGTGGGGCTCTACCAGTCGGCGGAGATCGCCCTGCACAACCTCACGGACCTCCTCGACCGCGCCGCCGACCACCTGGAAAGGCTGGATGTCGACCGTTGCGTGACGGCTTTGCACTGGGTGCGCAGCTTCCACCGCGTCCTGGTCCGCCTCAGCGTCGCCGCCCTGCGCGTGAGCGGCGGCATGCCGGACGAGGCGCCCCGCTGGGACGTCGAGGCGACCCCGGCGTTCGCCGAGTTCACCCCGGCCCTGCGCCGGTTCGACCAGCGGCTCACGGCGCTCGCCGGGCAGGGCCTGGTCGACGTGGCGGGGGTCATCGCCGAGCGCGGCCTGGAGGACCGGTGGTTCGGCGTCCTGCACTGTGTGCGCGTCGCCAACCACGACGCCCGGGTGTGGAGTTCGAACCTGGCCAAGGCCGCGCACCCCGCGCCGGGCGTCGCCCCCGAGCGGCTGCTGGCCAGCGACCGGCTGCAGCACGCCGTCCATGAGCACCACTTGGCCGGTGACACGTATTTCACCCAGTTCCGGGCACTTCACCAGATCCCCGAACTTCTCGTACGGGAGATCAACGACCGTATCGAGGCGGCCATCCGCAGCGCCCGCGCCGGTGACATCGCGGCCGCCGTCGACGCCCTGGACGGCGCCGCCGAGCTGTTCGACCCGGTCGAGGCGTGCCTGCCCCCGATCGTCGACAACCTCAGCACCCACGACTACCACCAGATCCGCGAGAACCTCGGCCTGACGAGCGGCAGCCACTCGGTCAGCATGCGGTTCCACCTGTTCACGGACCTGTACGAGCAGTTCGCCGCGGAGCTGGCACGGCTGCGGGCCGAGGGCGGCGCGGACCCGCTGCTCCCCCGGCTCGAACGGCACGGCGTGGGCCTGCGCGTGTTCATCTTCGCCTGGCGCGACATGCATCTGCACCTGCCGCGCAACAACCTCGGCGGCATGGAGACCAAGTCGCTCACGGGCGCCCCGGACGCCATCCGCACGGTCCGCAAGATGCGGGACAACGCGGCGCACGGCGACGCCCTGGAGCGGCACGCCGTCGCCGCGCACGTCCCGTCCAGCTCGGCGGGGCCGCTGATCGGCTACCTAGACGGGCCGGAGTCCTCCGACGGGATGCTGCTCGCCGCGACCGGCGCGTCCACGCAGGTCAACTTCCGTGATGTGCAGGAGCGGCGCGAGTTCTTCTCCCAGGCGTGCCCGTTCTCCAGGCCGCCGCGCCGGGTCGTCTAGCGCGTACACGCGCCGGGGCGTCCAGGGCATCCACACCGCCGGGGCGTCCAGGGCGTCCGCCGAAGACCAGCCGCCCGTGACCCCGCCCCCACCGCGGTCACGGGCGGCACAGGCCGTTCCGGACGCGCTGACCTGCCCCCACGCACCGTTCGTTGTTCGTTGTTCGTTCTTCTGGAGCTTTCGTGTCCCACCTTCAGGAATCGTCAGCCGCCGAGCTCCGCGCGGGCGACCCCCGCTCGTTCGCCACGTTCCCCGCCCTGTTCCAGGACCGCGTGGCGGCGACACCGGACGCGCCTGCCGTGGAGTCGGGCGACCTCTCCTGGACGTACGCGGAGCTGAACGCCCGGGCGAACCGGATCGCGCACTGGCTCATCGGGCGGGGCGTCGGGCCGGAGCGCCTGGTCGGGGTGTCCTTGCCGCGCTCCGCCGAGCAGGTGGCCGTGCTCCTGGGGATCATGAAGGCCGGTGGCGCCTACCTGCCGATCGACTCGGACTATCCGGGCGAGCGCGTGCGGTACATGGCGGTGGACGCGGCCCCCGCGCTCGTCCTCACCACGCGGGCCACGGCCACGGGTCTGGCCGCGGACCTGTCGGTGGGGCAGGAGGAATACGCGGGTCCGAAGGGTCAGGCGGGCCCGGACGTCGTGGCGGTGGACGAGCCCTCCCTCGTACGCGCGTGGGCGGGGCACCCGGACACCGACCCGGTCGACGCGGACCGCGCCGCCCCGCTCGACCCGGCCCACCCCGCGTACGTGATCTACACCTCGGGCTCCACGGGCCGCCCCAAGGGCGTCACCGTCACCCACACCGGCCTGGCCGCGCTGTGCGCCGTCCATGTCGCCCGGTTCGACCTCACGCCGGGCTCCCGCGTGCTGCAGTGCGCCTCGCCCAGTTTCGACGTGTCGGTGTGGGACCTGGTCATGGGCCTCACCACCGGCGTCACCCTGGTCCTGCCACCGCAACTTCGCCTGGTCGGCGACGAGCTGGCCGCCACCCTGACCCACCGGCGGATCACCCACGTCACCCTGCCGCCGTCCGTCGTCAACACGCTCCCCGCCGACGCGCCCCGGGCCCTCACGGGGCTGCGGGTCCTGTCCCTGGCCGGTGAGGCCTGCCCGCCCGGCCTGATCGCCCGCTGGGCCCCCGGCCGCCTCGTCATGAACGCGTACGGCCCCACGGAGACCACCTGCGCGGCCACGGTGGCCCGCCTCCTGCCCGCACCCCGCGTCCCCATCGGCACCCCCGTCCCCGGCACCCGCGTGCACGTCCTCGACGACCGCCTCGCCCCCGTCCCCGCGGGCTCCCCTGGCGAGTTGTACGTGGCGGGTCCTGGCGTGGCCCGCGGCTATCTGGGCCGCCCCGGCACCACCGCCGACCGGTTCGTCGCCGACCCCTTCGGCGCGCCCGGCGAGCGCATGTACCGCACGGGCGACCTGGTCCGCCGGGCCGACGACGGCCAGCTCGAATACCTCGGCCGCACCGACGACCAGGTCAAGATCCGAGGGCTGCGGATCGAGGTCGGCGAGATCGAGGCGACGCTGGCCTCGCACCCCCGGGTCGCCCAGGCCGTCGTGATCGCCCACGAGGGACGGGACAGCGGCAGGCAGTTGGTCGGGTACGTCGTCCCGGTCGACGCCGACACCGCGGTGACCGGTGGACCCCGTGCGGGGGGCGGCACCGGCTATCTGGATCTCAGCTCGGGGTTCGCGACGGGCGAGCTGCGGACCTTCCTGGCCCGACGGTTGCCGGATTTCATGGTGCCGGCGACGGTGGTGGTGCTTGACCGGCTGCCGTTGACGACGAACGGCAAGGTCGACAAGAAGGCGTTGCCGGAGCCGGAGTTCAAGGGCAGTGCCTATCGTGCGCCGCGCACCGTTGAGGAGGAGGTTCTGGCGGGCGCGTTCGCCGCGGTGCTGGGTTTGGACCGGGTGGGGATCGATGACGACTTCTTCGCGGTGGGCGGGGACAGCATCCAGTCCATCCAGGTCGTCTCGCGGGCCCGTGCGGAGGGGCTGGAGGTCAGTGCGCGGGAGGTGTTCGAGTCCCGGACGGTGGCGCGGCTGGCGGAGGCGGCTGTGGCCAACCGGCTCTCGGGTGCCGCGAGTGTGCTGGAGGAGTTGGAGGGCGGGGGTGTCGGGTGGATGCCTCTGCTGCCGGTCGCGCGGTTGCTGCGCGGGTGGGGGCCGGGCTTCGACCGGTTCCTGCAGGCGATGGTCCTGGACCTGCCCGCCGGGATCAGCCAGGGGCAGTTGGCGGCGACGCTGGGTGCGGTGATCGACCGGCATGACCTGCTGCGGGCGCGGCTGGTGGAGGACGGCGGGGGCGGCCTGGAAGCCGCCCCGGCCGGGTCCGTTGATGCCGCCGCCCTCCTCACGCGGGTGGAGTGCGACGGGGTGTGGGACAGCCAGGCCTGGCACGCCTCTCTCATGGCCGAACTCGAAACGGCGGCGGCCTCCCTGGACCCCGAGAGCGGGGTCATCGCGAAGTTCGTCTGGTTCCAGCCTGCCGGGGACATTCCGGGGCGGTTGCTGATCGCGTTGCATCACCTGGTCGTGGACGGGGTGTCCTGGCGCATCCTGATGCCCGACCTCGCGCTGGCCTGGGAGCAGGTCCGCGACGGGCGCACCCCGCAGCTCGCGCCGGTGGCGACCTCGATGCGGGCCTGGGCCCACGCCCTGGCCGACGAAGCCGTCAGCGACACACGGGTCGCCGAACTGGAGTTGTGGCAGCAGATCGTGGACGGCCCCGACCCGGTCCTGGGCGCGCGGCGTCTGGATCCGGCGGTGGATGTCATCGCGACGCTGTCCGAGACCCGCGTCCAGCTCCCCGCCCCCCTCACCGAAGCCCTCCTCACCCGCATCCCGGCCGCCTTCCACGCCGAGGTCAACGACGGCCTCCTCGCCGCCCTGGCCCTGGCCCTGGCCAAGTGGCGCCGCACCCGCGGCACCGACGAGACCTCTTCGCTGATCCGGCTGGAGGGGCACGGGCGGGAGGAGACTGCCGCCCCGGGCGCGGACCTCTCCCAGACCGTGGGCTGGTTCACCAGCGTCTTCCCCGTCCGCCTCGACCTCGCCGACGCCGACCTCGACGACGCCTTCACCGGCGGCCCCGCCGCCGCCCGCATCCTGAAGACCGTCAAGGAACAGCTGCGCGCGATCCCCGACAAGGGCATCGGCTACGGCCTGCTGCGCCACCTCAACCCCGACACCGCGCCCGTGCTGTCCGCACACGGACACGGCCAGGTCGGCTTCAACTACCTCGGCCGTTTCTCCGCCCACAGCGACATGCCCGCCCACGCCCAGGGCCTGGGCTTCACCCAGGCCACCGACGTGGAAGAACTCGCGGAACTCGACGCCGCGCAGGACCAGGCGATGCCCGCCCCCGCCGAGATCGACATCAACGCCTCCGTCACCGACACCCCCCACGGCCCCCAGCTCACCGCCCTGTTCACCGCCCCCACCGGCATCCTCACCCAGGAAGAAGTCCGCGAACTCGCCGACCTCTGGCACGCCGCCCTGGAAGGCCTCGCCCGGCACACCGCCCAGCCCGACGCAGGCGGCCTCACCCCCTCCGACATCCCCCTGGTCAACGTCACCCAGAGCGACATCGAAGCCTGGGAGGAGCACTACCCCGGCCTCTCCGACGTCTGGCCCACCTCCCCCCTCCAATCCGGCCTCCTCTTCCACACGCTGATGACGGCCGAGTCGGGCGCGTCGTTCGACGCGTATCAGGTCCAGTACGTCCTGCACCTCTCCGGCCGGATCGACCCCGCACGAATGCGCGCCGCCGGACAGGCCATGCTCGACCGCCACCCTGCTCTCCGCACGGCCTTCGTCAACGGAACGGACGGCGGGGACCTCGTCCAGCTCGTCGTGGACGGAGTCGAGCTGCCCTGGCAGGAGGTCGACCTCAGCAGCCTCGACCAGACCCTGGAGGACTTCCTCGCCGAGGATCTGAAGCACCACTTCGACCCGCTCCGGCCGCCGATGCTGCGGCTCTCCCTCGCCCGACGGGACGAGGAGCGGCACGACCTGGTCCTCACGGCGCACCACGCGCTGTTCGACGGCTGGTCACTGCCCCTGCTCGTCCAGGACCTGCTCAGGTGTTACGCCGACGACGGCACCGGCCCGACGGAGCCGCCCGCGCGGACGTACCGCGACTACCTCGCCTGGCTGGCCCAGCAGGACCCCGAGGCGTCCGCCGAAGCCTGGCGGCACGAACTGGAAGGCGTCGACGAGCCCACCCTCCTGGCCCCCGGCGTCCGGGCCGGAGCCGACAGCGCCGGGATCGGCCAGGTCTCCGTACCGCTGTCCCCGTCGCAGGCACGGGAGTTGGCGCGGCGCGCGGCCGAGGCGGGCGTCACCCTCAACACCGTGGTGCAGGGCGCCTGGGGCATCCTGCTCGGCCAGTTGACGAACCGTCAGGACGTGGTGCTCTCCGCCACGGTGGCGGGGCGGCCGCCCTCCATGCCGGGGGTGGACTCGATTGTCGGGATGTTCCTCAACACCCTTCCTGTACGCGTCCGTTGCACCCCGGCCGACAGCGTCGCCGATCTCCTGACCGGCCTCCAGCAGCGGCAGGCGGCCCTCCTGGACCACCACCACTACGGCCTCACCGAGATCCATGAGGCGACCGGCCTCAAGGCGCTGTTCGACACCATCATCGGGTTCGAGTCCTTCCCGATGGACCGGGCGGGCATCGCCGAGGCGAGCGCGGCGGCGGGGATCTCCGTCTCCGGGATCCGCGCGTTCACCGCGAGCCACTACCCGGTGACCGTCTTCGTCTACCCGGACGGGGAGCACCCGCGGCTCGACGTGCAGTACCAGCGGAGCGTCTTCGGCCGGGACACGGCCGACGACCTCGCCGCCCGCTTCGCCCGTGTCCTGCGGCAGTTCGCGGCGGACCCCGCCCTGCCGGTCGCCGCCGTGGACATCCTGGAGCCAGCCGAACGCCGCCGCGCGCTGGAGCGCGCCCACGCGGCCACCGAGCCGGTGACCGACACCACGGTGCCGGGGCTCGTGGCGCGGCAGACGGCCCGTACGCCCGAAGCGGTGGCGGTGGCCTGCGGCGACGTGACGTACACGTACCGGGAACTGGACGCGCGCGCTGACCGGATCGCGCGGGAGCTGATCGCCCGGGGCGCGGGCCCGGAGACCGTCGTGGGCCTGGCCCTGCCGCGCTCCGCGGACCTCGTCGTCGGCATGCTCGGCATCCTCAAGTCCGGCGCCGGATACCTGCCGATCGACCCCCGCTACCCGAGCGACCGCCTCGGCTTCGTCCTCGCGCAGGCGCGGCCGCGGCTGATCCTGACCGACGCCGGGACCGCCGATGTGCTGCCCGCCGCCGATGTGCCGCGACTGTGCCTCGACGAGCTGGCCTTCGACGGCACGCCGACAGCGCCGGTCACCGACGCCGAGCGGCGCGCGCCGCTCGGCCCCGACCACATGGCGTACGTGATGTACACGTCGGGCTCCGCCGGTACGCCCAAGGGTGTCGTCATCACGCACGCCAACGTGGTCAACGGCGTGACGCAGTTGGCCGCGCGGGTGGGTGGCGGTGCGGGGGTGCGGATGCTCGCGGGGACGTCCGTGAACTTCGACGTGTCGGTGTTCGAGACGTTCACGACGCTCGCCACCGGCGGCACCGTCGAGCTCGTCAGGGACGCCCTTGCGCTGGTGGAGCCCGGCGCGCCGGCGGTGGACGTGGTCAGTACCGTGCCGTCGGTCTTCGCCGAGATGGCCGACCGGATCGCCGAGGGGACGGGGGTCGGGGGCGCCTCCGACGGGCCGGGCGCGGGCGGGCGCGCCCCCCGCTCCGGGCCGGACACGCTAGTGTTCGCCGGTGAGGCGCTGCCCGCGTCCCTGGTGCGCCGGGTCCGCGAGGCCATGCCCGGTGCGACGGTCGTGAACGCCTATGGCCAGAGTGAGACCTTCTACGCCACCGCCTTCGCGCTACCCGCCGACGCCGAGTGGCAGGGCGTGGGCGGCACCCCGATCGGCACACCGCTCGGGAACATGCGCGCCTACGTCCTCGGGCCGACCCTCAGGCCCGTGCCGCCGGGTGTGGTGGGCGAGTTGTACGTGGCGGGCACCATCGGCCGCGGCTACCACGGCCTGGCCGCGCTCACCGCCGACCGCTTCGTCGCGGACCCGTACGGCCCGGCCGGTGCCCGCATGTACCGCACCGGGGACCTGGCCCGCTGGAACGCCGACGGGCAACTGGAGTACCGGGGGCGCGGCGACGCGCAGGTGAAGGTGCGCGGCTTCCGGGTCGAGCCCGCCGAGGTCGAGGCGGCCCTCACGGCCCACCCGGAGGTGACGCAGGCGGTCGTGGTCGCCCGCGACGACGGCGGTCCCGCGGGGCGGCGCCTGGTGGCGTACGTGGTCCTCGACGGCGACGCGGCGAGGGCCGGGGGCGGCACGGCGGGGCTGCGGGACTTCGTGTCGGACAGGCTGCCCGATCCTCTCGTGCCGTCGGCGTTCCTGGCCCTGGAGCGGCTGCCGCTGGGCCCGAACGGGAAGGTGGACCGGGGCGCGCTGCCGGAACCCGAGTTCGCGGGTGCCGGACACCGGGCGCCCCGCACCCCGCGCGAGGAGGCGCTGTGCGCCCTGTTCGCGGAGGTCCTCGGCGTACGCCGGGCCGGGATCGACGACGACTTCTTCGACCTCGGCGGGCATTCGCTGCTCGCCACCAGGCTCATCAGCCGCATCCGCACGGTACTCGGCGCCGAGGTGGCGCTGCGCACCCTCTTCGCCCACCCGTCGGTGGCGCGTCTCGCCCCGGCGCTCGCGGACGGGCCGGGCGCGCGGGTGCCGCTGGTGCCCGCCGCGCGGCGGCCGGAGCGGCTGCCCCTGTCGTACGCCCAGCAGGGCCTGTGGGTCCTGGACAAGCTCCAGGGCCCGTCGGCGACGTACAACATGCCGTACGTCCTGCACCTCACCGGCGCGCTCGACGTCCCGGCCCTGGAGTCGGCGCTCGGCGACCTCGTCGCCCGGCACGAGCCGCTGCGCACCCTCTACCCGGCGATCGGCGGCAAGCCCCACCAGCGTGTCCTCGACCCGCGGGAGGCCGCGGTCGACCTGCCGGTGCGGGAGGTCGACGAGGAGGAACTGGCCGCGGCGGTCGCCGAGGCCGCGCGGCACACCTTCGACCTGTCCGGCGAAGTGCCGCTGCGGGCACGCCTGTTCACGCTCGGCGCGGAGCGGGCGGCGCTGGTGCTCCTGTTCCACCACATCGCCGTCGACGGCTGGTCCCTCGCGCCGCTCGCCCGGGACCTCAGCACCGCCTACGCCGCCAGGACCGCGGGCACAGCGCCCGACTGGCCGCCGCTGCCGGTGCGGTACGCCGACCACACGCTGTGGCAGCGCGAACTCCTCGGTGCCGCGGACGACCCCGACAGCCTCCTCGCCCGGCAGCACGCCTACTGGGCGGAGCAGCTCGCGAACCTGCCCGAGCAGGTCACCCTGCCCGGCGACCGCCCGCGCCCGGCCGCCCTCGCCCACACCGGCGACACGGCGACGTTCACCCTCGACGCCGCGCTGCACCGCGGGCTCGTCGGCCTGGCCCGGTCGTCGGGTGCCACGCTCCACATGGTGCTCCAGGCCGCGACGGCCGCGCTGCTCACCCGGCTCGGCGCCGGTACGGACATCGCCGTCGGCAGCGGCAGCGCGGGCCGCGCCGACGACCAACTCGCCGATGTGGTCGGCATGTTCGTCAACACGCTCGTGCTGCGCACGGACACCTCCGGCAACCCGGCGTTCGCGGATCTGCTCGCGCGCGTACGGGAGACGAGCCTGGCCGCGTACGCCCACGACGTGCCCTTCGAGACCCTGGTCGAGCGGCTGAACCCGCGGCGCTCGGCGTCCCGGCACCCGCTGTTCCAGGTCGCGCTCACCGTGCAGAACAACGAGGAGGCACGGTTCGAGCTGCCGGGTCTGCGGGTGCGCGCCGAGACCGTGGGGACGGGGACGTCCCGGTACGACCTGCTCCTGAGCGTCTCCGAGGCTTTCGCGGGCGCGAGGGCGGGAGCGGGGGTTTCGGAAAGCTCGGCGGCTTCGGAGGCTTCAGGGGGCACCGAGGGCCGTGGGGCACCCGCCGGGGTCACCGTGGAGGTCGAGTACTCCACGGAGCTGTTCGACGCGGCGACCGTCGAGGCGTTCGTGGACCGGTGGCGGCGGTTCCTGACGGCCGTGGTCGCCGACCCCGGGGTGCGCGTCGGCGCGGTCGACCTGCTCACCGGGGCGGAGCGGCGCCTGCTGCTGCCGCCCGTGGAGGATGTGCCGCCGCACGCCGATGCTGCGGCGCAGGGCGCAGCGGGGGCTCCCGGCGTGATGACGCTGGCGGAGCTGTTCGAGGCGCGGGTCCTGGACCACCCGGACGGCACGGCGGCGGTCGACGGCCAACACTCCTTGAAGTACCGGGAGTTGAACGAGCGCGCCAATCGGATCGCGCACTGGCTCATCGGGCGGGGCGCCGGACCCGAGCAGGTGGTCGGGGTCGTCCTGCCCCGCTCCTGCGAGCAGCTGGCCGTCGTCCTGGGCATCGCCAAGGCGGGCGCCACGCACCTGCCGGTCGACCCCACGTACCCGGCCGACCGCATCGCCTTCCTCGCCGAGGACGCTCGACCGGCGCTGATCCTGACGGACCGGGCCACAGCCGAGGGTCTCGGCAACCTTGGCGGCTCGGGCGGCTCGGGCGGCTCGGGCGGCTCGGGCGGCTCGGGCGGCTCGGGCGGCTCGGGCGGCTCGGGCGGCTCGGGCGGCTCGGGCGGCTCGGGCGATCATGGCGGCCTTGGCGGCCTTGTCGCGATCGACGCGCCCGACGTCCGCGCGTCCTGGCAGCAGGCGCCCGCCTCCGACCCCACGGACGCCGACCGCACCGCACCCCTCACGCCCGCGCATGCCGCGTACCTCATCTACACGTCGGGCTCCACGGGCCGCCCGAAAGGCGTCACCGCCACCCACACCGGCCTCGCCGGGCTCGGCGCCGCGCTGGCCGAGCGCGCCCGTGTGACCCCCGGCAGCCGCGTCCTCCAGCTGTCGTCGGTGAGCTTCGACGCGTCCGTCCTCGAATACGCGATGGCGTTCCGCGCCGGTGCCGCCCTGATCATCCCCGGCCAACCACTTCTGGTCGGCGAGGAGTTGGACCGCGTCCTGGCCGACGAGCGCATCACCCACGCCTTCATACCGCCCTCCGTCCTCGCCACCCTCCCGCCCGAGACTCCGACCGCCCTCACCGATCTGCGCGACCTCGTCGTGGGCGCGGAGGCCTGCCCGCCGGACCTGGTGGCCCGCTGGTCGCCGGGGCGGCGCCTCCTCAACGGCTACGGGCCGACCGAGATCACCGCCCTCGCCACGATCAGCCGCCCGATGACGGGCGACCGCGTCCCCATCGGCCTGCAGCTCCCCCGCACCCGCCTGCACGTCCTCGACGAACACCTCGCCCTCACCCCGCCCGGCACCCCCGGCGAGCTGTACGTCGAGGGCGCAGGGCTGGCCCGCGGCTACCTCGGCAGGACCGCGCTCACCGCGTCCCGCTTCGTCGCCAACCCTTACGGCGCCCCCGGATCCCGCCTCTACCGCACCGGCGACCTGGTCCGCCGCGCACCCGACGGCCAGCTCGAACACCTCGGCCGCACCGACGACCAGGTCAAGGTCCGCGGCATCCGCATCGAACCCGGCGAGATCCAGGCCGCGTTGACCGCCCACCCCGGGGTGGCCCAAGCGGTCGTGACCGTCCGGGAGGGCCCCGGGAACCGGCAACTCGTGGGCTATGTGGTGCCGGTGGGGTCGCCTGCCCCTGCGGGGTCGTCGACGTCCGTGGAGTCCCGGGCCCTCAGTGACCTGGACGTCGACCTGGCCACCGTGGTCTCCGCTCGTGACCTGCGGCGCTTCCTCGCCGCGCGGCTGCCGGAGTTCATGGTGCCCGCGGTGTTCGTGGTACTCGACCGACTGCCGCTGACACCGAACGGCAAGGTCGACCATCGGGCCCTGCCCGAGCCGGAGTTCGCCGGCGGCGACTACCGTGCGCCGCGCTCGGCGGCGGAGAAGGCCCTCACCGGGGTCTTCGCCGAGGTCCTCGGCCTGGACCGGGTCGGCATCGACGACGACTTCTTCGCCGTCGGCGGCGATTCCATCCGCTCCATCCAGGCCGTCTCGCGGGCCCGCGCGCAGGGCGTCGAGATCACGCCGAGGCAGATCTTCGAGTGCCGGACGGTGGCCGAGCTGGCCGACGTCGCGGCGGCGCGTGGGGGCTCGGGCGCCGGTACGACCCCGGCGGACCTGGAAGTTCTGGAGGAGCTGGAAGGGGGCGGTGTCGGCTGGATGCCGCTCCTGCCCGTGGCCCGCTCTATGCACGCCGGACTCGGGCCCCACATCGGCCGGTTCTCGCAGTCCACCGTCCTCGACCTGCCCGTCGGCATCGACGAGGCGGGGCTCTTCGCGACCCTCACGGCGGTCGTCGACGCCCACGACGTGCTGCGCTCGCGCTTCCTCACCGAGGGCGAGGGGGGCCTGGAGGTCACCGCGCCCGGTTCGGTCGACGTGGCGTCGCTGGTGCGCCGGGTGGCGTACGAGGGCGAGTGGGGCTCGGCCGCCTGGCAGCAGGTGGCGGAGGCCGAACTCGACGCTGCCACAGGGCGATTGGATCCGGCGGCGGGGGTGATGGCGCAGCTCGTGTGGTTCGACACCGCGGGTGTCCAGTCGGCCGGGCGGCTCATCGTCGTGCTGCACCACCTGGTGGTCGACGGTGTGTCCTGGCGCATCCTGGTGCCGGACTTCGCCGCGGCCTGGGAGCAGGTCAAGGCGGGCAGGGCGCCGGAGCCGACACCTGTGGCGACCTCGCTGCGCCGCTGGGCACACGCCCTGAAGGACGAGGCACACAGCGGGACCCGTACCGCCGAACTCGCCCTTTGGCAGCGCGTGTTGGACGGCCCGGATCCCGATCTGGGCGCGCGCCCCTTCGACAGCGCCGTGGACACCACGGCCACTGTGGACCACCTCTGGGTGGAGCTGCCGGTGGCAGTGACGGAGTCGCTCCTGACGACCGTCCCGGCCGCGTTCCACGGCGGCGTCAACGACGGTCTCCTCGCCGCGCTCGCCCTCGCGGTGTCGCGCTGGCGGGACGAGCGGGGCGTGACCGAGTCCTCGACGCTGATCCGCCTCGAAGGCCACGGCCGCGAGGAGCACATCGTTCCCGGCGCGGATGTGTCCCGTACCGTCGGCTGGTTCACGAGCATGTTCCCGGTACGTCTGGACGTGGCGGGGCACGACGTGGCGGAGGCGTTCGCGGGCGGCCGGGCCGCGGGGTCGGTGGTCAAGGCGGTCAAGGAGCAGCTGCTGTCCGTGCCGGACAAGGGCATCGGCTTCGGCCTCCTGCGCTACCTCAACCCGGACACGTCCCGCGCCCTGGAGGGGCGGCCGACGGGGCAGATCGCGTTCAACTACCTGGGCCGGTTCTCCGCCGACGACATGCCCGAGGAACTGCGCGGCCTGGGCTGGAGCATCGCCCCCGACACGGACGCGCTCATCGCCGACCCCGACGCGGAGATGCCCGCCCTCGCGACGGTCGAGCTGAACGCGTACGTCACGGACGGCGAGGGCGGCCCCCGCCTGAGTGCCCGGTTCGGCTTCCCCACCGGCCTGCTCGCCGAGGACGAGGTGCGCCGCCTGGCGGACCTGTGGTGCGAGGCCCTGGACGGCCTCACCCGCCACGCCGCCACCCCCGACGCGGGCGGCCTCACGCCGTCCGACGTGCCGCTGGTCACCGTGGAGCAGTCCGACATCGAGGCCTGGGAGGCGGCGCACCCCGGCCTCATGGACGTATGGCCGCTGACCCCGATGCAGTCGGGCCTGCTCTACCACAGCATGCTCGGCGACAGCGAGCACGACGCCTACCAGGTCCGCCTGGTGCTCCACCTGTCCGGACAGGTGAACCCGCGACGCATGCGCGCGGCCGGGCAGGCCCTGCTGGACCGGTACGCGAACCTGCGGGCGGCCTTCGCGCACGACGCGGCGGGCGAGCTGGTCCAGCTCATCGTCGACGGCGTCGAACTCCCCTGGCACGAGACCGACTTGAGCGAACTGCCCCCGCACGAGCGCGAGGCCGCCCTCGAAAGGCTCCTCGCCGAGGACCAGGTCACCCACTTCGACCCGGCCACCGCGCCGCTGCTGCGGATGTGCCTGGTCAAGATGGACGACAACCTCTCCGAGCTGGTCTTCAGCGCCCACCACGTGCTGTACGACGGCTGGTCCTTCCCCATGCTCATCCAGGACCTCCTGCGCCTCTACGGCTCCCACGGCGACCCCGCGGACCTGCCCCGCGTACGCAGCTACCGCGAGTTCCTGGCCTGGCTCGACCGGCAGGACCACGGGGAGGCCACCCGCGCCTGGGCCCGCGAGCTGGACGGCGTCGAGGAGCCGACCCTGCTCGCCCCGGGCGCCCCCGGCTCCCCCGGCCGCGCCGAGCCCGGCACGGTCGAGGTGCCGCTGACCGCGGAGGACGCCCGCACCCTCTCGCGGCGCGCCTCGGAACTGGGCATCACCCTCAACACCCTGGTGCAGGGCGCCTGGGCCCTGACCCTCGGCCAGTTGACGGGACGCCAGGACGTGACCTTCGGCGCCACCGTCTCCGGACGCCCGCCGTCGGTCACCGGCGTCGACACCATGGTCGGCCTCTTCATCAACACCCTCCCCGTCCGCGTTCAGGCCGACCCCGGCCAGACCCTCGCCCAGCTCCTCACCGGCCTCCAGGACCGCCAGGCCGCCCTCCTCGACCACCACCACTACGGCCTGTCGGACATCCAGCAGGCCGTCGGCCTGGACTCCCTGTTCGACACCATGATCGGGTTCGACTCCTATCCGATCGACACCGTCTCCCTCGCCGACGCGTACTCGGCGGCGGGCGTCGCCGTCACGGGCCTCAGCGCGGTGAGCGGCACGCACTACCCGCTGACGGTGGTGGCGGACGCCGAGCCCCGGCTGCGCCTGCTCCTGCAGTACCAGCACCACGTGTTCGACCGTGCCGCCGTGGTCTCCGTCGCCGAGCGGTTCGCCCGGGTCCTGCGGCAATGCGCCGACGACCCGCGGCTGCCGGTGGGGCGCCTGGACGCGCTGTCGCCCGCCGAGCGGGAGCGGGCCCTGCACGAGTTCAACGACACCGGTCTGCCCGTACCGGAGTTGACGCTGCCTCAGCTGTTCGACCGGCAGACGGCAGCCACGCCGGACGCGGTCGCCGTCACGCACGGGGGCACGTCGTGGACGTACCGGACGCTCGCCGAGCGCGCGAACCGTGTCGCGCACTGGCTGCTCGCCCAGGGAGTCCGCACCGACCAGCTCGTGGGGACCGCCCTGCCCCGCTCGGCCGAGCTGATCGCGGTGCTCCTCGGCATCGCCAAGGCGGGCGCCGCCCATCTGCCCCTCGACCCCGAGTACCCGTCCGACCGCATCGCCCACCTGATCGCCGACGCCCGCCCGGCCCTCACCCTCACCACCCGCGCCACCGCACCCCGCCTGCCCGAGGGCCCGCCCACCCGGGTCGTCGCCGTGGACGCGCCGGACGTGCGGGCGGCGTGGGAGCGGGCGGCCGCGACGAGCCCCGGTGACGCCGACCGCAGCGCGCCCCTCACCACCGCCCACACCGCGTACGTCATCCACACGTCGGGCTCGACGGGGCGGCCGAAGGGCGTCGCCGTCACCCACGCCGGGCTCGCGGGCCTCGGCACGGCCCTGGCCGCGCGGGCGCGGGTCACCCACGGCAGCCGGGTGCTGCAGTTGGCGTCCGCCGCCTTCGACGCCTCCGTCCTGGAGTACACGATGGCGCTGTGCGGGGGCGCCGGACTGGTCATACCCGAGCAACCCCGGCTCGTGGGTGAGGAGTTGGCGCTCTTCCTGGGCGAGCAGCGCATCACACACGCCTTCATTCCGCCCTCGGTCCTCGCCACCCTGCCCGCCGACGCCCCGGACACCCTCACCGGCCTGCAAGGGCTCATGGTCGGCGCCGAGGCCTGCCCGCCGGACCTCGTCGCCCGCTGGGCCCCCGGCCGACGGCTCCTGAACGCCTACGGACCCACCGAGGCCACGTCGGTGGCCTCCCTCAGCGAGCCCCTGACCGGCGGGCACGCCCCCATCGGCACCCCGCTGCCCCACACCCGTCTGTACGTGCTCGACCCGCTCCTGAACCTCACCCCACCGGGAGCGCCCGGCGAGCTGTACGTCGAGGGCGCCGGACTGGCCCGCGGCTACCTCGGCCAACCCGCCCTCACCGCGAGCCACTTCACCGCCAACCCCTACGGACCACCCGGCTCACGCCTCTACCGCACCGGAGACCGCGTCCGCCTCACCCCCGACGGCCAACTCCACTACCTCGGCCGCACCGACGACCAGGTCAAGATCCGCGGCTTCCGCATCGAACCCGGCGAGGTCCAGGTCGCCCTCACCGCCCAACCTGCCGTTGCACAGGCTGTGGTGATGCCACGTCAGGACGAGGGGGGCGACCTGCGGCTCGTCGCCTATGTGGTGCCCGCTCCGTCGGCGGAGCTGTCCGTGGCCGCGCTGCGGGACGCGCTGGCGGAGCGGCTTCCGGGCCCCATGGTCCCGTCGGCGTTCGTCGCGCTCGACGCCATCCCGTTGACGGTCGGCGGGAAGGTGGACCGGCGTGCGCTGCCCGAGCCTGCGCGGGCCTCGGGCGGTGCGGGGCGGGCGCCGCGTTCGCCGCGCGAGGAGACGCTGTGCGCGCTGTTCGCGGACGTCCTGGGCGCGGCGGCGGTGACCGTCGACGACAGCTTCTTCGACCTGGGCGGGCACTCGCTGCTCGCCACGAAGCTCGTCAGCCGCATCCGGACGGCCCTCGGCGTCGAGGTGGCGCTGCGGACGCTGTTCGCGCACCCCACGGTCGCGGGGCTCGCCTCCGCGCTGGGCGACGGCGGCCCGTCCCCGGCGCAGCCGCCGCTGGTGCGTGCCGACCGGCGGCCCGCGCGGCTTCCGCTGTCGTTCGCGCAGCGGCGCCTGTGGTTCCTGCACCGGCTCGAAGGGCCGTCGGCGACGTACAACATGCCGTTCGTCCTGCGCCTCGACGGTCAACTCGACGTCGCCGCACTGGAGTCGGCGCTGAGCGATGTCGTCGCCCGGCACGAGACGCTGCGCACCGTGTTCCCGATGGCCGACGGCGAGCCGTACCAGCACGTCCTGGACCCGGGAGAGGCACGGCCGCCGCTGCGGACGCGGCGGGTGACGGACGAGGAGGTGCCGGGCGCGCTCGACGAGTGCGCGCGGCACGCCTTCGATCTGTCCGCCGACATGCCGCTGCGGGCCTGGCTGTTCGAGGTCGGTCCGGACGAGCACGTCCTTTCCGTGGTGGTCCATCACATCGCGGGCGACGGCTGGTCGCTCGCGCCGCTCGCGCGGGACCTCGCCGCCGCCTACACCGCGCGGCGCGCGGGCCGCGCGCCGGACTGGGCACCGCTGCCGGTGCAGTACGCGGACTACACGCTGTGGCAGCACGGGCTCCTCGGTGACGCCGACGACCCGGACAGCAGGTTCAGCGAGCAGTACGCGTACTGGGCCGGGCAGCTCGCCGATCTGCCCGAGCAGGTCACCCTCCCCGCCGACCGGCCGCGCCCCGCCGCCCTGTCCGGCCGCGGCGACCTGGTCCGGCTCTCCCTGGCCGCCGATCTCCACCAGGGCGTCACCGACCTGGCGCGGGCTGCCGGAGCCACGCCGTTCATGGTGCTCCAGGCCGCGATGGCCGCGCTGCTGACCCGGCTCGGCGCGGGCACGGACATCCCCATCGGCAGCGGTGTCGCGGGACGCACCGACGAGGGCCTGAAGGACCTGATCGGCCTGTTCGTGAACACGCTGGTGCTGCGCACGGACACCTCCGGCGACCCGGCGTTCGCGGACCTGCTCGCGCGGGTGCGGGAGACGAGCCTCGCGGCCTACTCCCACCAGGACGTCCCCTTCGAAAGCCTGGTGGAGCGGCTCAACCCGCAGCGCTCCCCCTCCCACCACCCGCTGTTCCAGGTCGTCCTGGTCCTGCAGAACAACGAGGAGGCGCGGTTCGACCTGCCGGGCCTGCGGGTGCGCACCGTGACCACCGGCACCGGCACGTCCCGCTACGACGTGCTGCTCAGCCTGTCCGAGACCTTCCGGGACCGGACCACGCCCGCCGGGGTCACCGTCGACGTCGAGTACTCCACGGAACTCTTCGACCCCGCCACCGTCGAGGTGTTCGTCGCCCGCTGGGAGCGGCTGCTGCGGGCCGTGGTGGCCGATCCGGGGCTGCGGATCGGTGCCGCCGACCTGCTCACCGGTGCCGAGCGCGCGGAGCTGCTCGCGGCGCCGGGGCGGGCCGGGGCGGACGTGCCGCCCCCGGCGACCTGGCCCGAGCTGTTCGAGGCCGCGGTGCGGGCGGCGCCGCAGGCCACGGCCGTGGAGTCGGGCAAACTCCTGTGGTCGTACGCGGAGTTGAACGAGCGGGCCAACCGGATCGCGCACTGGCTCATCGGGCAGGGCATCGGCCCGGAGGACCTGGTGGGGGTGGCCCTGCCCCGCTCGTGCGAGCAGGTCGCGGCCGTCCTCGGCATCTCCAAGGCGGGCGCCGCCCACCTGCCGATCGACCCGGAACACCCGGCGGACCGCGTCGCCCAGCTCGTCGAGGACGCGCGTCCCGCGCTCGTCCTCACCACCCGCGAGACCACCCGGCGCCTGCCCTGCGCCCTGCCCGCGCGGCTGGCCGCCGTGGACGCCCCGGAGACGCAAGCGGCCTGGGCGCGGTCGGCCGCGACCGACCCCACCGACGCCGACCGCACCACCGCGCTGACGCCCGCCCACCCGGCGTACGTCATCTACACCTCGGGCTCCACCGGCCGCCCCAAGGGAGTCACCCTGACCCACGCGGGCCTGGCCCCGCTGCGCGCCACCCAGCTGCGGGACCTCGCGCCGGGCCCGGGCGCCCGGGTGCTCCAGGCGGCGTCCACGGGCTTCGACGTGGCGGTGTGGGACCTGCTCGCGGGCCTGACGACCGGCGCGACGCTGGTTCTGCCCCCGCAACCGCGGCTTGCCGGGGACGAGTTGGCGCGGACCCTGGCGGGCCGCCGCATCACGCATGTCACGCTGCCGCCGTCCGTCGTCGCCACCCTGCCCGCCGACGCCCCCGAGACGCTCGGCGAGCTGCGGGTCCTGACGGTGGCCGGGGAGGCGTGCCCGCCGGACCTCGCGGCCCGGTGGGCGCCCGGCCGCCGCCTCCTGAACGGCTACGGCCCCACGGAGATCACCTGCGACGCCACCATGGCGCGGCTCACCCCCGGCTCCCGCGTGCCCATCGGCACCGCCGCCGTCGGCACCCGCCTGTACGTCCTCGACGAACGCCTCGGCCTCGCCCCGGCCGGCGTCCCGGGCGAGCTGTACGTGGCGGGCCCCGGCCTCGCGCGCGGCTATCGGGGGCGGGCCGCGCTGACGGCGGAGCGGTTCGTCGCCGATCCGTACGGGCCCGCGGGATCCCGCATGTACCGCACGGGCGACCTGGTCCGGCGGGCCGCCGACGGGCAGTTGGAGTATCTGGGCCGCGGCGACGAACAGCTCAAGATCCGCGGGTTCCGCGTCGAGCCCGGTGAGGTCCAGGCGGCCCTCACCGAGCAGCCCGGCGTGGCCCGCGCGGTCGTCACCGCCCAGGACACGGACGCCGGTGACCGGCAGCTGATCGCGTACGTGGTGCCCGCCACCGACGACGACACCGGCGAACGGCACGTCACGCAGTGGCGACGCGTCTACGACGCCGTGTACTCCGAGGCGCCCGACGTGCCGCTCGGCACCGACTTCCACGGCTGGAACAGCACGTACACCGGCCGTCCGCTGCCCGTCGAGGAGATGCGGGAGTGGCGCGACGCCACCGTCGCCCTCGTCCGCGAGCACCGGCCGCGCCACGTCCTGGAGATCGGCGCGGGCTCGGGGCTGCTCCTGGGGCCGCTGGCGCCGGACGTGGAGTCGTACTGGGCGACGGACCTGTCCGCCGCGGCCGTGGACCGGCTCACCGCGCTGACCGAGCACTGGGACCACGTGCGCGTACGCCGGCAGCCCGCGCACGACTTCACGGGGCTGCCCGCCGGGCACTTCGACACGATCGTCCTGAACTCGGTGCTCCAGTACTTCCCCGGCCACCCCTATCTGACGGGCGTCCTGGACCAGGCCCTGAAGCACCTCGCGCCCGGCGGCCGCGTCATCGTCGGCGACGTCCGCCACCACGGGCTGCTCCCGGCCCTGCAGACCGCCGCGCACGCACCGCGGGAAGGCGTCACGACGACGCCGGGACTGTACGACGCCGTGCAGCGCTCCGTGCTCACTGAGGCGGAACTCCTCGTCCACCCCGGCTACTTCACCGCCTACGCGCACCGCCACCCGGCCGCCACGGGCGTCGACATCCGCCTCAAGCGGGCCACCGCGCACAACGAGCTGAGCCGCCACCGCTACGACGCCGTCCTGCACACCACGCCCCGCCCGGCCGACCTCGGCACCGCCCCCACCCGCCCCTGGCCCGCGGACGGCGGCCCCGCCGACGCCGCCGCCACCCTGTCCGCACTCACGGCCGCCGTCGAGGGGCCGCTGCGCGTCACCGGCATCCCCAACGCGCGCCTCACCCGCGAAGTCGCCGCCCACCGCGCCGCGTCGGGCCACACGCCGCTGGAGCACATCCGGCAGCTCCTCGCCCACGCCGACGCCGAGGCCGTAGACCCCGAGGACGTCCACCGCTGGGCGCGGGAGCGGGGCCGCACGGTCCGCACCACGTGGAGCGGGGACGCCCTGGACGCCTTCGACGCGGTGATCCTGCCGCCGGGCGCCGACGGAGCGCACGTCGGCACATACGACTGCCCCGCCCCGCCCGCGGTGCCCGCCAACGCCCCCGCGGGTACGGCGGCGACCGCGGACCTGCTCGCCGCCGTGCGGCGGCGCCTGAAGGACCGGCTGCCCGCGCCGATGGTGCCGTCGGCGCTCGTCCCCATCACGGAGGTGCCGCTCACGCCCAACGGGAAGATCAACCTCCGGGCGCTGCCGGGACCCGACCACCGTTCCGCCGGAGACGGACGGGTCCCGCGCACACCCCGCGAGGAGATCCTGTGCGCCCTGTTCGCCGAGGCACTCGGGCTGCCCGCGCCCGTCACCGTCGACGACGACTTCTTCGACCTGGGCGGGCACTCGCTGCTCGCCACGAAGCTCATCAGCCGCATCCGCACGGCCCTCGACGCCGAGCTGCCGCTGCGGCTGCTCTTCGCCCACCCCACGGTCGCCGGGCTCGCCCCGCACCTGGACACGGCCCCGCACGCCCGGACCCCGCTGGCGCCCGCGGCGCGGGGGCCCGAGCGGCTTCCGCTGTCCTTCGCCCAGCAACGCCTGTGGTTCCTGCACCAGTTGGAGGGCCCGTCGCCGACGTACAACATGCCGTTCGTCCTGCGTCTCACCGGTGACCTCGACGTCCCGGCCCTGACGGCGGCGCTCGGCGACGTCGTGGCGCGGCACGAGACCCTGCGTACCGTCTTCCCCGTCACCGACGGCAAGCCCCACCAGCATGTCCTCGACCCGCACGAGGCGCCGCTCGAGCTGCCCGTGCGGCGAGTCCGTGAGGAAGAGCTGACGGCGGCCGTCGCGGCCGCGGCGCGGCATGCCTTCTCCCTGACCGACGAACTGCCCCTGCGCGCCCGGCTGTTCACCCTCGGCCCGACGCGGTCGGTGCTTGTGCTCGTGCTCCATCACATCGCCGCCGACGGCTGGTCCCTGACCCCGCTCGCCCGGGACCTCACGACCGCGTACACCGCGCGGCGCGCGGGCGGCGCGCCGGACTGGGCACCGCTGCCGGTGCAGTACGCGGACTACACGCTGTGGCAGCACGATCTCCTCGGCGACGCCGACGACCCGGAAAGCCGCTACGGCAGGCAGCACGCCTACTGGGCCGAGCGGCTCGCCGGGCTGCCCGAGGAGGTGACCCTGCCCGCCGACCGGCCGCGCCCGGCCAGCCCGGAGCACACCGGTGAGTTCACCCGGTTCACCGTGGACGCGCGCCTGCACCAGCGGGTGACGGAGCTGGCCCGCTCCGCCGGGGCCACCGTGCAGATGGTGTTCCAGGCGGCGATGGCGGCGCTCCTGACCCGGCTCGGGGCGGGCGACGACATCGCGATCGGCACGCCGGTCGCGGGGCGCACCGACGCGGGCCTCGACGACCTCGTCGGGTTCTTCGTGAACACGCTGGTGCTGCGCACGGACACCTCCGGCAACCCGGCGTTCGCGGATCTCCTCGCGCGGGTGCGGGAGGCCAGCCTCGCCGCGTACGCCCACCAGGACGTGCCGTTCGAGAGCCTCGTGGAGAAGCTGAACCCGCGGCGCTCGGCGTCCCGGCACCCGCTGTTCCAGGTCGCGCTCGCCCTGCAGAACAACGAGCAGGCCCACTTCGACCTGCCCGGCCTGCGGGTGCGCACGGAGGGCGCGGCGACCGGCACGTCCCGGTACGACCTGCTGCTCACCCTGTCCGAGACGTTCGAGGGCCGGGCCACGCCCGCGGGTCTGGTGATCGGCGTCGAGTACTCCACGGAGCTGTTCGACGCGGCGACCGTCGAGGCGTTCGTGGACCGCTGGCGGCGGCTCCTCTCAGCCGTGGTCGCCGACCCCGCGCTGCGCATCGGCGACGCCGATCTGCTCACGACGGCGGAGCGCGACCTGCTCCTGGCTCCTCGGGAGCAGCCGGACGAGGCCGGGGTGGAGCCCCTGACCCTGCCCGCGCTCTTCCAGGCCGGGGCGCGGGCGACGCCGGACGCGTCGGCGGTCGTGGACGGGCCGCGCACCTGGTCCTACGGGGAGTTGAACGAGCGGGCCAACCGGATCGCGCACTGGCTCATCGGGCAGGGCGTCGGCCCGGAGCAGCCGGTGGGCGTGGCCCTGCCCCGCTCCGGCGAGCAGATCGCCGCCGTCCTCGGCATCGCCAAGGCGGGCGCCGCGCATCTGCCCGTGGACCCGTCCTACCCCGCCGACCGCATCGCCTTCCTCACCGCCGACGCCCGTCCCGCGCTCGTCCTCACCGACCGGCCCACGGCCCGGGACCTCCCCCAGGAGCTGCCCGCGCGCCTGGTCCACCTCGACGCGCCGGACGTGCGTGACGCCCTGGCGCAGGCGCCGGCCACCGACCCCACGGACGCCGACCGGGCGAAGCCCCTGACTCCCGCGCACCTCGCGTACGTCATCCACACGTCGGGCTCGACGGGGCGGCCGAAGGGTGTCGCGGCCACGCACTCGGGGCTCGCGGGGCTCGGCACGGCGCTTGCCGTGCGGGCAGAGGTGACCGCCGACAGCAGGGTGCTCCAGCTGTCGTCGGCGAGCTTCGACGCGTCCGTCCTGGAGTACGCGATGGCCTTCCGCGCCGGGGCCACCCTCGTCGTGCCCGACCAACACCGGCTCGCGGGCGCGGAGTTGGCGCGCGTCCTGGCCGAGCAGCGGATCACGCACGCCTTCATCCCGCCCTCGGTCCTCGCCACCCTGCCCGCCGACGCCCCGCGCGCCCTCACCGAGCTGCGGGGGCTCATGGTCGGCGCCGAGGCCTGCCCGCCGGACCTCGTCGCCCGCTGGGCGCCCGGCCGACGGCTCCTCAACGGCTACGGCCCCACCGAGACCACGGCCCTCGCCACGATCAGCCGCCCCCTGGAGGACGGCCGCGCCCCCATCGGCGTACCGCTGCCGCGGACCCGTCTGCACGTCCTCGACGAGCATCTGGGCCTCACACCGCCCGGCACCCCCGGCGAGCTGTACATCGAGGGCGCCGGGCTGGCCCGCGGCTACCTCGGCCAACCCGCCCTGACGGCAAGCCACTTCATCGCCAACCCCTACGGACCACCCGGCTCACGGCTGTACCGCACCGGAGACCGTGTCCGCCTCGCTCCCGACGGCCAACTCCACTACCTCGGCCGCACCGACGACCAGGTCAAGATCCGCGGCTTCCGCATCGAGCCCGGCGAAGTCCAGGCCGCTCTCACCGCCCAACCTACCGTTGGCCAGGCGGTGGTGACGGCTCGTCAGGCAGATGCGGAGGACCTGCGGCTCATCGCGTACGTCGTGCCCGCCGTGCCCGGCGAACTGCCCCTGGCCGACCTCCGGACGGCGCTCCAGGAGCAACTCCCGGCGCACCTGGTCCCGTCCGCGATCGTCCCCCTCGACGCCGTCCCGCTCACCCCGAACGGGAAGGTCGACCGGCGTGCCCTGCCCGCGCCCGGGCTCCCCGCGACCGCCGGGGGGCGGGCGCCGCGCTCGCCGCGCGAGGAGATCCTGTGCACGCTGTTCGCCGAGGTCCTCGGCATCGGCGAGGTCGGCGTCGACGACAGCTTCTTCGACCTGGGCGGCCACTCGCTGCTCGCCACGACCCTCATCAGCCGCATCCGTACGACCCTCGGCGCCGAGGTGCCGCTGCGGGTCGTCTTCGTGCACGCGACGCCCGCCCGGCTCGCCGCCCACCTCGACGACGCCACGGACGGCGACGGTTCCCTGGACGTCCTGCTTCCGCTGCGCACCGGCGGGGACATGCCGCCGCTGTTCTGTGTGCACCAGGGCGGCGGCGACAGCTGGAGCTACGCCCATCTGCTGCCGCTGCTCAGCGCCGACTTCCCCGTCTACGGCCTGCAGTCACGGCTGCTGCGGCACCCCGACGACGTGCCCGCGAGCATCGACGAGATCGCGGCGGACTGCGTCGCGCAGATGCGGCGCGTCCAGCCCACGGGCCCGTACCACCTGCTCGGGCACTCCTTCGGCGGCATCGTCTCGCACGCCATGGCCGCGCTCCTCGAACGGTCCGGCGAACGCGTCGAGGTCATCGTCTGTCTGGACAGCGAACCCGCGCGGCCCGTCCCGGACCACGAGCTGGAGCGGATGGACGACACCGGCCGCATCTACGCGACGCTGCTCGAACTGATGGGCGCCGAGCCGGACACCGACCGCCTCACCTACGAACAGTTCACGGAGGCGGCACGGACCACCGGCACGGCTCTCGGCTCGCTGTCGGAGGAGGAGGTGGCGGCGCTGGTGCGGCGGACCCGGCACTTCGTGCGGCTGGCCGGGCGGCACCGGCACGAACGGGTCGCCACCGACATGCTCCTGTTCGCGGCCACCGACCGGGAGCCGCCGCTCGTCACCGCGGAGATGTGGCGCGGGTACGTCGCAGGGGACATCACCCGGCACCTCGTCCGCTCCAAGCACCACACCCTCGTACGTCCGGACGTCCTGCGCTCGCTCGTGCCGGTCATCGAGGAACGGCTGCGGCGGTCCGCAGGGGCGCCGGACGGGCCGCGGCCCGCGTGAGCGCCGCCGCCGTCGGCTACGCCGCGTGCTCCCCGAACGGGCTCTCGCTGTCCCCCAGGCAGGCCGCCACGAGTTCGTCCAGGCAGATCCGCTCCGCGCCCGGCGGCACGATCTCGTGGGCGTCCGCGAGGAAGGCGGTGATGTCGGCCGCGGCGGCGTGCAGCACGCCGTGGGAGCGGCCCGCGGGGCCCGGCATGCCGAACAGCTCGATGCGCACGCCGGGACCGCGGCCCGGGTCCGCGGTCGGCTCGACGCGCACGTCGCCCTCACCGGCGGGGCCGCGGCAGCCGTCGCCGAGGAGCTGCCGGTCCAGGCGCCAGCGCGTCACCTCACCGCCCTCGCAGTGGAACGTCATGGTGACCGCGAAGGGATCGGCGGCCGCGTAGGCGAGTTCGGCGGAGAGGGGGGCGCGGCCGCCGGGTGTGTCGGCCGTCTCCAGTTCCATGAACACCGTCACTCTGACCTCGGCCTCCACGGCGTGCCTCCAGGGGGGTTGGGGGATGGTGGGATCCCGTATGCCCCGACGGGCTCGGGGAATGCGGGGAAAACACGTGATGGGTGACATGTAACAACTGACAGATGACGACGAACAGCTGACAGATGACAGCTGACGCACTCTGTTGGTTCTTTTCCTTGATCAATAGGCTGTGCCGGCCAGGCAGTCGCCCTCCGAAGGAGCACCGTGTCCACTGCTCAGCCCATCCCGGACATCCTCTCGCCCGAGTTCGCGGCCGATCCCTACCCTGTCTATCGCGCCCTGCGGGAACAAGCCCCGCTGCTGTGGCACGAGCCCACCAAAAGCTACCTCGTCTCCCGCTACGAGGACGTGGCCCGCGTCTTCAAGGACAAGGAGGCGCAGTTCACCACGGAGAACTACGACTGGCAGGTCGAACCCGTGCACGGCCGGACGATACTCCAGCTCAGCGGCCGTGAACACGCGGTGCGCCGGGCCCTGGTCGCCCCGGCCTTCCGCGGCACCGAGCTGCGGGACGTGTTCCTGCCGGTCATCCGCCGCAACTCCGAGGAACTGATCGACGCCTTCCGCGACCGCGGCTCCGCGGACCTGGTCGCCGACTACGCCACCCGCTTCCCGGTGAACGTGATCGCCGACATGCTCGGCCTGGACAAGGCCGACCACGCCCGGTTCCACGGCTGGTACACGACCGTCATCGCCTTCCTCGGCAATCTGGCGGGCGACCCGGAGGTGGCGGCCGCGGGCGAGCGGACCCGGGTGGAGTTCGCCGAGTACATGTTCCCGGTCATCGCCGAGCGCCGGAAGAACCCGGGGACCGACCTGCTTTCGGCGCTGTGCGCCGCCGAGGTCGACGGGGTGCGGATGAGCGACGAGGACATCAAGGCGTTCTGCAGCCTGCTGCTCGCCGCGGGTGGCGAGACCACCGACAAGGCCATCGCGGGCATCTTCGCGAACCTGCTCACGCACCCCGACCAGCTCGCCGCCGTGCGCGCGGACCGCACCCTGATCGACCGGGCGTTCGCGGAGACCCTGCGGCACAGCCCGCCGGTCCACATGATCATGCGGCAGAGCGCGGTCGACGTCGAGGTGGCCGGTGGCACCATTCCGGCCGGTACCACCGTGACCTGCCTCATCGGCTCCGCCAACCGGGACGGCGAGCGCTACCGCGAGCCGGACCGGTTCGACATCTTCCGGGACGACCTGACGACCACCACCGCGTTCTCCGCGGCGGCCGACCATCTCGCTTTCGCCCTCGGCAGGCACTTCTGCGTGGGCGCGCTGCTCGCCCGCGCCGAGGTGGAGACGGGCGTCAACCAACTCCTCGACGCCATGCCGGACATCCGGCTCGCCGACGGCTTCGTACCCTCGGAGCAGGGCGTGTTCACGCGGGGCCCCGCCGCCCTGCCCGTGGTGTTCACGCCCGTGCCGCGCTGAGCACCGTGCCGCCGCGTGCGGCGCGGAGCGTCTCCGCGCCGCCGCCGTCACTGCGCCACGGGCGTGAACTGGACCGGCAGCGCCGTCAGGCCGCGCATCCAGATGGACGGCCGCCAGGTCAGCTCCGCCGGGTCGACGGCGAGCACCAGGTCCGGCAGCCGCTCCAGGAGCGTCTCGACCGCGGTGCGGGCGATGACGTCGGCGAGCAGCGGCGCCGGATAGGGGCAGCGGTGCTCGCCGTTGCTGAAGGACAGGTGCGCGGAGTTCTCGGAGCCCACCTGCGCGCCCGGCCAGATCTGCGGGTCGGCGTTGGCTGCGGCGAGACCGAGGACCAGGCAGTCGCCCGCGCGGATGCGGCGCCCGCCGAGCTGGGTGTCGCGGACCGCCCAGCGGCCGATGAAGTTCTGGGTGGGGGTGTCGAGCCACAGCACCTCGTTGAGGGCCTGGCTGACGCTGAGACGGCCGCCGGAGACGTTCAGGGCGAACCGCTCGTCGGTCAGGAGCAGCCGCAGCGCGTTGCAGATCCAGTTCGCGGTGGGCTGCTGGGCGGCGGCGATCACGGAGATCAGGTCCTGCACGATCTCCTCGTCGGACAGGCCCGCCGGGTGCTCCAGCATGCGCGACGTGACATCGGCTCCGGGGTTCTGCCGCCGCTCCTTGACCAGGTGGTGGACGCGCTCGCCGACGCGGATGTACGCGGCCACCGGGTCGTCGCCCTCGGCGGCGTCCAGGGACATCCGCAGGTCCTCGACCAGGGCCTCGGTGTCGGCGGCGCCGGGCGGCATGCCGACCATGTGGACGGCGGCGCGCATGGCGAGGGGGTGGGTGTAGACGCTCATCAGCTCGGCGCTGCCGCGGCCGGAGAAGGACGCGATGAGCTGGTCGGCGATGTAGGCGCACTCGCGGCCGAGTTCGAACTGGTCGACGCCTTCGAGGGCCTCGGTGATGACGCCCGCGCGGCGGCGGTGCTCGGCGCCCTCGGTGAACAGCACGGAGGGCTGGTAGCCCACGAACGGCATCAGGGGCCAGTCGGCGGGGATGTTGTCCCACTGGTTCCAGCGCCGGGAGTCGCGGGCGAACAGCTCGTCGTGCGCGGTGACGTACGACACCTCGGAGTAGCCGAGGACGAGCCAGGCGGGCACGCCGCCGTCGAGGAGGACGGGCGCGACGGAGCCGTGCTTGCTGCGCAGGCTGCGGTACAGGTCGAAGGGCGTCTGCTGGTACTCGAGGCCGCTCAGGGGCACCGCGTCGGGGTGGGCGGTGTGGGCGGGGCAGCCGGGCGGCGGGGTGTTCGGCGCGGCCGCGGGTCCACTCGCTTCGGTCATGCTGTCAGTTCCCGTTCCCGTGCCAGGTGGTGGAGGTGGTCGACGAGCGTGATCAGCACGTCCTTGCCGGACGAGCGGACCCGGGCGTCGCATTCGATGAGGGGGACGTGGTCCGGCAGCGCGAGCGCGGTGCGTATGTCCTGGAGGGAGTGGCGCGCGGTGTCGTCGTCGAAGCGGTTCACGGCGACCACGAAGGGCGTGCCGTGGTGTTCGAGCCGGTCGATGGCGTACCAGGACTCGTCCATCCTGCGCGTGTCCACGAGGACCACCGCGCCGAGCGTCCCGGAGAACAGCCGGTCCCACAGGAACCAGAAGCGCTTCTGGCCGGGGGCGCCGAACAGATAGAGCACCAGGCGGTCGTTGAGGCTGATGCGGCCGAAGTCGAAGGCGACGGTGGTGGTGTTCTTGCCGGTCGACTCGGGCATCCTGTCGACTCCGGCGCCCGCCTGCGTCATCACCTCCTCGGTGTTGAGGGGGCGGATCTCGCTGACGGAGCGGACGAGGGTGGTCTTGCCGACGCCGAAGCCGCCCACCACGACGATCTTCAGTCCGTTTTCGGCCGTGTCGCGCAGCGGTGTCCGGGACGACGGCAGCTCAGAGGTTGCGGAGCCCATGGAGCACCTCCGTGAGAAGAGCGGAATCGGGCAGCGCGGCGGAGGCCGCCACGCGGGGGTGACGAGGGGTGATGCGGCCGGTCGCCAGCAGGTCCTCCAGGAGGATCCGGACGACCGTGATGGGCAGGGACAGCTCAGCGGCGATCTCGACGACGGCCGTGGGGTGGCGGCACAGTTCGAGGATGCGCGCGTGCTCCGACTGCTGGCCGACGGACGGGTCGCACTCGGCGACGATCAGCGTGACCAGGTCGAAGGAGCTGCCGTCGGAGCGGCTGCGGCCCCCGGTGACCGTGTAGAGCCGGTCGGGTTCGCCCACGTCGACGGGCCGCCGCATCACGAGGCCGTGCTCCCGGGGCTCCCGGGCCGGGCGGTCCCCTGGGCGCGCGGCTCGGCCCGCAGGTGTTCGCCGATCTGGGAGACGAGCTGGCTCATCTGATGGCCCACCACACCGGGGTCGGCGTCCTCGTCGGCGATGACGGCGAGGTGCGCGCCCTGTCCGGCCTCCACGACGAAGAGCAGTCCGCCGTGGAACTCGGTCATGGAGTGCCGCACGCCTCCGGTGCCGTCGCCGAACTCCATGGAGGCACCCTGGGCGAGCGCCTGGATGCCGGAGCAGATCGCGGAGAGCTGGTCGGCCTGGTCGAGGCTGAGGCCGGGACTCCAGCAGAGCTTGAGGCCGTCCCGGGACAGCACGAGGGCGTGCCGGGTGCCGGGGGTGCCGTCGAGGAGGGTGTCCAGAAGCCAGTTCAGGCTGTTGTCGGTGGTCTGCATGGTGAATTGGGGGCGATCACCGGGTGCGCGAACGCCCGTGCCTCCCTTTCGATGCGGGGCGGGGGTGGGGAAGGTGAGAACGGTGGGGCTCGTCGGTGTCGCGGGCCCCTGGGGCGGCGCGGGGCGCCGGGTGCGCGCGGCGCCCCGGGGACGCGGTCCGGGCGGACCGGCCCCGGCGGCCGCGGGGGCCGGTCACTCGGCCCGCGGCGGCTCGCTCTCGTGGGCGGCCCGCGGTGGTTCGCTCGCGCGGGCGGCTTGCGGTGGCTCGCTCTCGTGGGCAGCCTGCGGTGACTCGCTCGCCTCGGCGGCCCGGGGCAACTCGCTCGCGCGGGCGGCCGGTAGTGGCTCGCTCGCACGGACGGCCTGCGGCGACTCACTCGCCTCGGCGGCCCGGGGCGACTCGCTGTCTCCGTCGAACCCGGACTGCGCGCTCTCCTCGGCGGCCCGCCGGGCGCGGTGGAACGCGCCGAACCGGGCGCCCAGGTCGCGCGGCGGGCGCTGCGCCCCGGCCTGGTCCGCGCCGTCCGCGGCGGGGGTGGTGCCGGGTGCGGCCGGGTCGGTGTGCCGGTGGGAGTCGGGGGCGCCGGGGGTGGCGCCCCGGCCTCCCGGGGTGGTGTCGGGGCCGCTCCGCGCGGCCTCCCGGGCGGCGGAGTTGGCGGCCTGGCGCTGCTGGAGTTCGGCGTGCGCGGCGGCCATGGTGCGGCCGGGGCGCCGCATCGGCAGTCCGCCGAGGGTGGCGCCACGGCCGTCGGTGCCGCCGGAGCTGCCCGGGCCGTCGGTGCGGATGCCGCGGCCGTCCGTGCTGCCGGTGCCGCCCCCGCCGTCGGTGCGGATGCCCCGGCCGTCCGTGCGGCCCGGGCCGTCGGTGCCCATCCCCCGACCGTCCGTCCCGCCGAAGCCACCCCCACCGTCCGCGCGGACACCCCGGCCATCCGTGCCGTGGCCCGGCGCCCGCCCGTACTCGTCGTCCCCATCGGCGGCGCGCTCCCGCACGGCGGTGTGCTCGGGTGTCTCGGCCCGCTCGCCGGGGGCGCCGCCGAGGCCCGCTGCGGCCGGGGTCCCGACGGGGCCCTCCGGGGCGGGGCGCGGCGCGGGCACGGCTTCCGCGCCGGCCGCGGCTCCCGTACCGGGCAGCGCGGGAGCGTCGAGCGCCGGGGCGCGCTCCGGCTGCGGCTGCTGGGCGATGAGCTGCGGGGGCAGCAGGACGACGACGCCGGTGCCGCCGCGCGCCGAGGGGCGGAAACTGACGTTGATGCCGTACTTCACGGCGAGGCCGCCGACGACGGCGAGCCCGAGCCGGGTGCCCTGGAGGAGCGCGAGGTCGGTCATCCGTCCGGACACCGACTCCTCGGCCCGGCGCTGGGCGGCCTCGGACATCCTGAGGCCGCTGTCCTCGATGGTGATGACGACGCCGGTGCGGGACTCCTCCACGTACACGTGGACCTCGTCGGTGGGCGGCGAGAAGTTCGCGGCGTTGTCGGCGAGTTCGGCGAGCAGGTGCATCACGCCCTCGGCGGCGAAGCCGACGACGGCGACCCGGGTCGAGCAGTGCAGCCGCACCCGCTGGTAGGCGGCGATGCGGCCGACGGCGCCGCGCAGGATGGACTCCATCACGATGGGCTTGTTCCAGGCGCGGCTGGAGCGGCCGCCCATGAGCAGGGCGAGGCGGTCGGTCATGAGGCCGAGCTGCGAGGTGCTGTGGTCGAGCCGGAGCAGGTCGCCGAAGACCTCCTCGCCGTGCCGGTCCTGCATGTCGCGCAGATCGGCCAGCATGCTCACGGACTTGGCCTGGACGCGGCTGAGGGCCTTGGCGCTCGCGGCCTGCGCGGCGGCGGCGCGCCGCTCGCTCAGGGCGAGTTCGCGGACGGCCGCCTCGGTCAGGGCGCGCAGCGCGGCATCGTCGGGCCAGCGCGTGCTCGCGAGGGCGCGGTCGACGGAGGCGCCGCCGCGCAGGGTGGCGACCACGCCCGGGAGGGTCTCGTCGGCGAGGAGCCGGATGTCGTCGGTGACGCGGGCCAGGTCGTCGGCGGCGCGGCGCCGGGTCGCGGCGGCGGTGGCGGCGCGCTGCTCGGCGTCGGCGAGGGCGCTCACGCACACCCGCAGCAGCTCGCGCTGGGAGGGCAGGGCGGGCGGCCGGGTCTGCCGCAGCACCTCGTCCGGGGCGACGCCTTCGCGCACGAGTCGCGCGACGCCCGGCAGGGTCACTTGCGCCAGGCCCATGTCCTCGGCGGTACGGGTGTCCAACTGGCCGCGTACGGAAAGCAGTTCGCCCTCGGCGTCGGTGGCCCGCGCGCGCAGCCTGTTCGCTGTCGCGAGGCCGACGAGGACGGCGACGGTGAGCAGGATCCAGCCCCCGGCGGCCGCGGCGCCCGCCCAGGCGCGGGCCTCGTCCGGGGCGAGGGCGGCGACGGCGGCGCCCGCCGCCGCGGCGGCTATGAGGAGAAACACGGGCAGCGTGTATGCCGTTCGCCGGCTGCTCGGGGTGCGGTCCGGACGACGATCGGCGGGCTGTGTCATTCCCTGGTCCCTCGGTGTCGGCACGGGTGCGCGGGCCGTCGGCCCGCCCTCGACTGCGTGCCGCCGCGAGGGAAGTCCGCCTGGTGGCGCTGTCTTCCGACGGCACTTGTGGTGGTCATGCTAGTCACAAGATCGCACAGTGGAAGCGGGCATTCAGCTCCGGGGGGCTCCGCCCGGAAGGTTCGTCGCGAAAGGACTCATCGGGGCCGCGTGCGTGCTACCGCCCCGCGGAACCCGACACCCCAGGCCGGACGGTGACGCACCGTCGGCCACGCACATACGTTCGGTGCATGGGCCAGCCATCTATCGCGGGCAGGATCCTTCCTGCGGCTGAAATCCCACCCCCATGATGGCGATTTCAAGCCAACTTGCCTGCTGTGCGGCGCGTCCCATGGCACAGGCGACCCCGGGCCGTCTCACCCTTCGGTCACCCCCCGGTGCCGTCGGCCACGTACTTCTTCCAGGCCGTCGTCCCGATGCGGCCGGTGCTGCCGAGGTCGATGCCGCCGTCCGGCGTGACGGTCCTGGCCGGGGCACCGGGGGCGGGGACCACGCGCAGCCGGGGCGCGTGCACGGCGGGACGGGCCAGGTCCGTGTGGGTGTTGCGCCACACCACGACCACCGTCGCCGACTCACCCCGCCGCAGCGCCACGGGGTGCGGCCCCGGGTCGGGCACACCGGTGGTGATCTCCCCGGCGCCCCGCAGGGTGCGTACGTCGAGGGGCTCCCCGTCGTCGCCGAGCGCGCGCAGGCCGGGGTAGCCGTCGAGCCGGTAGGTGCCGGTGCCGCAGTGCGTCAGGGTCACCCGCATCGCGCGCAGGCCCATCGCGGCGTCGACGGGGCCCGGTTCGACGAGGGCGCCGCGCTTGCCCGCGCAGTCCCGGGACGCCTGCCGGGGCTCGGGCGGCGGCGCGCCGTACTGGGGCGCGCTCGCGGCGCCGGAGGGGAGTTCGTCGGGGGTGACGCGGTAGGACGGGGCGGGCCCGGCGGCGGACGGGGTCCCGGCGGTGGTCGGGGGCAGGCCGCCCTTGCCCGCGACGCGGGTCGCGGCGCCGTCCGCGCCGTCCCGCCCTGATCCCTTCGACTGCCCGCACCCGGCGACGAGTATCGCGAGGGCGCAGAGGGCGGTGGCACGGCGGGGCGAGAGGAGAGTCACGCCGGGATCATGCCACGCGGCACTTCACGCCGACCCCGGCCGGACCGCCCCGCGCCCCGCCGCACGCCCGCACCCCGGACACGGCTACGGCCTCCCCATACCCGCACCCCCGGACACGGCTACACCTCCCCCGCACTCCCACCATCCCCGCCCCCGCCCGCACCCCCGTCCCCCTCGACCCGCGCCCGCACCAGCCCCGACTCATAGGCGAACACCACGAGTTGGGCCCGGTCGCGCGCGCCCAGCTTCGTCATCGCCCGGCTCACATGCGTCTTGGCCGTGAACGGGCTGACGACCATGTGCGCGGCGATCTCCTCGTTGGTGAGGCCGCGGGCCGCGAGCGCCGTCACCTCGCGTTCCCGGCGCGTGAGGCCCTCGAGGCCCGGCGGGGTCGCGCGGTCCGGCGGCCGGGCCACGAACTCGCCGATCAGGCGCCGCGTCACGGCGGGCGAGAGCAGCGCGTCGCCGCGGGCCACGACCTCGATGGCCTGCAACAGGTCGGCGGGCTCGGTGTCCTTGAGCAGGAAGCCGCTGGCCCCCGCGCGCAGCGCCTCGAAGACGTACTCGTCCAGGCCGTAGTTGGTGAGGATGACGACGCGCACGTCCGCGAGGCGCGGGTCGGCGGCGATGCGGCGGGTCGCCTCGATGCCCGTCATGACCGGCATCTGTACGTCGATGAGCGCGACGTCGGGCACGAGTTCCCCGACGAGCGCCACCCCCTGGGCCCCGTCGCCGGCCTCGCCCACCACCTCGATCCCGTCCTCGGCGTCCATCAACGCCCGGAATCCGGCCCGCATCAGGGCCTGGTCGTCGACGAGCACGACCCGGATCACCCGGTTCACCCGGCCGCCCCGAGCGGCAGCTCGGCCCGCACCGAGAAGCCGCCCTCGTCCCGCGCCCCGGCGCGCAGCGCGCCGCCCAGCGCCTCGACCCGCTCGCGCATCCCGATGAGCCCGACCCCGGGCTCCACGGGCAGGTCCGGGTGAGCGGCCCCGTCGTCGTCCACGCGGACCACCACCTGCCGCTCCCCGTAGTCGAGATGGACGCCGACCTTCGCCGGGCCGCCCGCGTGCCGGGCCGCGTTGGTGAGGCACTCCTGGACGATGCGGTACACGCCCTGCTCCAGGGCCGTCGGCAGGGCACGCTCGCGCCCGGTCACCGTCAGCTCGACGGGCAGGCCCGCCGACCGCGCGCGCTCGACGAGCAGGGCGGGGCTGCCGGTGGGCCCGTCGGTGCGCAGGACCTCCAGGGTGGCGCGCAGCTCCCGCATGGCCTCGCCGCCGGCCTCCTGGATGGCGAGCAGCGCGGGCGGCACCTCCTCGCCGCGCTTGCGCGCCAGGTGGACGGCCACGCCCGCCTGGAGCTTGACGATGGAGATCTGGTGGGTGAGGGAGTCGTGCAGTTCGCGGGCGATGCGCAGGCGTTCCTCCCCGGCCCTGCGCAGCGCCACCTCCTCACGGGTCCGCTCGGCCTCCAGGGCGCGCTCCTCGGTCTGGCGCAGATACGCCTGCCAGGTCGTGGCCGCGATGCCGGTGGCGACGGCGCACACGAACCACCCGGTGAGCAGCAGGGTCCGCTCGACGGCGCCGTCGCGGCCCGGGTCGGCGCCGAGGAACACGGCGAGGAAGGCGAGTCCGGTGCCCGTGGCGAGCAGCCGGTGGCCGCTGTGCGCGGCGGCGTGCACGGCGCCGAGGACGGGGAACGCCGCCGCGGTGGCCGGTTCGGCGTGCAGTACGAAGGCGGCCATGGAGGCCGCGCTGACGACGAGGACGACGCGCGGTGCCCGGCGGTACTCCGCGAGGACGAGCGAGCCGACGCACGCCAGGGCGTAGTCGACGGCGTCCGTGCCGCCCTCGTACACCGTCGCGACCACGACGACGGCGGCGACGATCGCGGCGAACCCCACGACCATCGCCCTGGCCTTGCGCTCGTCGAGGTGGCCGTGGCCGTCGAGCAGGCCACGGCCACCTGATCCTCCGTGTTCCCCCATCATGTCCCGCACCCTAGCCCGGGGTTCGGACCGTCACGTCCCCCGTGCGGACCGCTCCCGCGCTACTCCCGGCGTAGTAGTCGCGCGCCCGCCCGCCCCCGCCGCCGTAGATCCAACTGCCTTCGCCGGTACGACGACCGGGAGGCACCGGCGCGGCGACGATCGGCGGCACGAACACCACGCAGCGGCACCGGCACGGCGGCACCACCGCGTCGGCGCCGCACCACGCGGAGCCACCCCATGGACGACCCCCGAGGCGAAGGAACCGCCATGACGACGCACACCCGCCCCGAAGCCCGCCCCAACGCCCGCCAGGAGGAGCTCTGGAACGGCCCCATCGGCCGGCACTGGGCCGAACAGCAGGACCGCTACGACGCGATGAGCGGCGACCTCAACGGCCGGCTCTTCGCGGCCGCGCGGATCAGCGGCGGGGCCCGGGTCCTGGACATCGGCTGTGGCGCGGGCACCGTCACGCGGATCGCGGCACGGCTCGCCGGTCCCGACGGGCACGCGGTCGGCGTCGACATCTCGGCGCCGCTCCTGGAGCGGGCCCGGGCGCGCACCGCGGCCGAGGCCGTCACCAACGTCTCGTACGAACTGGGGGACGCCCAGACGCACGCCTTTCCCGGGGGACGCTACGACGTGGCGATCAGCAGGGGCGGCGTGATGTTCTTCGCCGACCACGCGGCCGCGTTCCGCAATGTGGCCCGCGCGCTGCGTCCCGGCGGGCGCCTGGTGTTCGTCTGCCCGCAGCCCGCGAGCCCCGACATAGAGGAGTCCCGCGCGCTCGGCCTGCTCGCGGGCCTGCTCGGCGCCCACGGGGCCGCCCCCTCCCCCGACCACACCGACGCCCGCGCCGCGATGGCCTCCCTCAGCGACCCCGCCCACATCCGCCGCTCCCTCGCCGCCTACACCGACGTGACCGTGACCTCGCTGCCCATCGAGACGTACTGGGGCCGCGACCCGGCGGACGCCGTCGACTTCCTCCTCTCCCGCACGCCCGGCCGCGTGGTGCCGAGGGTCACCCGCAAGGCCCTGGAGGACACGCTCAGCCCGTACGCGGGCGGGCGCGGGGTCCGGATGCAGGCGCGGGTGTGGCTGGTGACGGCGACCCGCCCGGCCTGACGGAGCACCAGGGCTTCGCCCCGCGTCCCCCGGTGGCGGGGCCGCGGGGGGCGCTCGCCCTCTTGGCAGCCTTGGTGCCATGTGAAATATTACTGAGATCCCCAGGAGAACCGCTCGCGCGTCACCCCCGCTCCCGCTCCCGTCTGGAGTCCCCATGAGCACCAGCACGACCGAAAACTCCGACACCTCAGGCGCCTCAGGCACCCCCGACGCCTCCTGGAGCCCCGCCCGCCCCTGGCGCGGCATCATGGTCGCCACCGCCCTCCCGCTGCGCGCCGACCGCACGGTCGACTACGACGCGTACGCCGAGCATGTGCGGTTCCTGATCGAGGGCGGCTGCGACGGCGTCGTCCCGAACGGTTCGCTCGGCGAGTACCAGACGCTGACGCGCGAGGAGCGGGCCCTGGTGGTGCGCGTCGCCGTGGAGGCGGCGGGCGACGGGGCCCGCGTCATGGCCGGGGTCGGCGCGTACGGCAGCGCCGAGTCACGGCGCTGGGCCGAGCACGCGGCCGAAGTGGGCTGCGGGAGCGTCCTGTTGCTGCCGCCGAACGCCTACCGCGCCGACGCCGACGCCGTGCGCGCCCACTACGCCGAGGCCGCCTCGGCGGGCCTGCCGGTCGTCGCCTACAACAACCCGGTCGACACCAAGGTCGACCTGGTCCCCGCACTGCTCGCCGAGTTGCGCGCGGCCGGGCACATCGTGGCCGTCAAGGAGTTCAGCGGCGATGTCCGCAGGGCCTACGAACTCGCCGAGCTGGCCCCGGACCTGGACCTCCTCGTCGGCGCCGACGACGTCCTGCTCGAACTGGCCCTCGCGGGCGCGGTCGGCTGGATCGCCGGGTACCCGAATGCCTTCCCGGTCTCCTGCGCCGAGCTGTACCGCGCGGCGACGGCCGGTGACCTCGACCGCGCCCTGCCCCGATACAAGTCCCTGCACTCGCTGCTGCGTTGGGACTCCCGGCCCGAGTTCGTCCAGGCGATCAAGCTGTCCATGGACCTCGCGGGGCGGTACGGCGGCCCGACCCGCCCACCGCGGCTGCCCCTGCCGGGCGCGGCCGAGCAGGCGGTACGCTCCGCCACCGAGAAGGCCGTCGCCGACGGCCACCACTGAGGGGCCGGGAGCCGCCCCGGGACCCGCGCCGAGGAACTCCCGAAGGGCCCGGACCCGCTTCCTTTCCCGCCCGCTCAACTGCGAAAACAACGTGACATTGTACGCTGGTGATCCGCCCGGCCACGAAGGCGCGGGGCGCAGGCACGAAGGGATCACCACCGCCATGGGTCATCTGACGCAGCGCGACCTCATCACCACCCGCGAGCGCCTGCGCGACCAGGTGGCGAACGCGCTGCGCGCGGCCCTGATCTCCGGCGAGCTGAAGCCCGGCGAGGTCTACTCCGCGCCCGCCCTCGCCGAGGACTTCGGGGTGTCGGCGACGCCGGTGCGCGAGGCGATGCTGGACCTGGCCCGGGAGGGCATGGTCGAGCCGGTCCGCAACAAGGGCTTCCGCGTCACCGAGGTCAACGAACAGGACCTCGACCAGTACACGGAGATCCGCACCCTGATCGAGGTCCCCACGATCGGCCGCATCACGCGCACCGCCGCCCGCGAGGACCTGGAGGCGCTGCGCGGGGTGGCCGAGGAGATCGTGCGCGCCGCCCGCGTCCACGACCTCATCGGCTATCTGGAGGCGGACCGCCGCTTCCACCTGTCGCTGCTCGCCCTGTCGGGCAACGACCGGCTCGTGGAAGCCGTCGGCGATCTGCGCAAGCGCTCCCGGCTGTACGGCCTGACGGGCCTGGACGAGCGCGGCGAGCTGCTCCCGTCGGCCGAGGAGCACATCGAGCTGCTCGACCTGATGCTGGCCGGTGACGCCAAGGGCGCCGAGAAGTGCATGACGCGCCACCTCGGGCACGTCCGGACCCTGTGGGCGAAGGGGCGTCAGCCCCAGGAGCCTGCCAAGCGCCCCCGCAGGGGCGGGCTCGGCACCGCCCGCTGACCCCGGACACCACCCGCTGACCCGGGCCCCGCACCCACCTCACCGGACCGGCACACCAGACACCGCCCGCCGGGCCCCACCATGTCGCGCGAGCGCCGCCACGGCCGCATCGCGATGAACAACACCTGACCCTCACCCCGGATGTGACGCTGCGTCAATCCCTGCCCATGCCCGCAGAAGGCTTCCTCCGGCCATGTGATGTGTGCAATATTACATGTCACGCATTCTCCGTGGGCATGACAGATCAAGGGTTCGTGCAGTTCAGCGCCCCGTACCCGTTGTCGCCACGGTTCGCGCACCCCCCACGGCCGTGCTCGGGCACGGCCGCCGACCGCCCGGAGGGCACTTTGAGACGCACCTCGAGACCACAGAACTCCCCCACGCCAAGAACCTCCCTGGCCAAGCTCCTGATATCGGCCCTTGTCATGTGTCTGGGCCTCACCCTGGTCGCCTTCACCGGCCAGGCGGCCACGGCGGACGCCGGTGCCAAGGCGCCCGCCCCACGCCCGGGCACCGCCCCCTCGCCCGCCACCCCCACCTCGACCGAGGACCTGCGGGCCACGGAGGCCGAGCACGCGGCCAGGCCGACCAAGGACCCCTCGAAGCGCCCGCCGACGCACACCGTCAAGCAGGCCCCCAAGGCCTACCGCGGCGCCCCGAAGGCGGCCTGCAACGTCTCCGACTTCACGTCGAAGACCGGCGGCGCCCTGGTCCAGCAGATCAAGTCCGCGGAGACCAGCTGCATCAACACGCTGTTCGGCGTGACCGGTTCGGACGCCCGGGCCCTGTTCCGTGAGGAGCAGATGGTGACGGTGGCCCGCGCGCTGCGCGACACGGCCGCCAACTACCCCGGGAACAACCGTGGTTCGATCACGCAGGTGGTGCTGTACCTGCGCGCCGGCTACTACGTGCAGTGGGGCCAGCCGGACACCGTCGGCTCCTACGGTCCGGCGCTGAAGAGCGCGATCCAGGGCGGCCTCGACACCTTCTTCGGCTCGGCGCGCGCCTTCGACGTGACCGAGGCCAACGGCGAGACCCTGGCCGAGACGGTCACCCTGATCGACAGCTCGGGTGAGAACGCCCGCTTCCTGAACGTCGTCAAGCGGCTCCTCAACGGCTACAACTCCTCGTACAACGCCCACTGGTGGATGGTCGTGGCGGTCAACAACACCTACACGGTGCTGTTCCGCGGCCACCAGGTGCCGGAGTTCGTGGCCGCCGTACAGGCCGACCGGACCGTCCTGACCGTGCTGCGGGACTTCGCCGTCGCCCACGACGACCTGCTCGGCACCGACAAGTCGTACCTCACCTCCAACGCCGGGCGCGAGCTGGGCCGGTTCCTGCGGCACGAGCAATTCGCCGGTGTGGTCCCGCAGTTGGTCAAGCAGCTCCTCGACCGCACCCGGATCACCGGCCGCACCGCACCGCTGTGGGTCGGCCTCGCCGAGATGACGGACGCGTACGACAAGGACAACTGCTCGTACTACAACACCTGCGACCTGCAGAACCGCGTACGCGACGCCGTCCTGACGGTCAAGCACACCTGCGCCCCGAGCCTGCGGATCGTCGCCCAGCAGATGACGTCCACCGAGCTGAGCTCCGCCTGCTCCAGCCTGCTCGCACAGGACTCCTACTTCCACGGCGTGGCCAAGGACAACGGCCCCGTCGGCAACGACAAGAACACCACCCTCGAAGTCGTCGCGTTCGACTCCAGCAGCGACTACAAGACGTACGCGGGCATCGTCTTCGGCATCGACACCAACAACGGCGGCATGTACCTGGAGGGCAACCCGGCACAGGCGGGCAACCTGCCCCGGTTCATCGCGTACGAGGCGGAGTGGCTGCGCCCCGACTTCCAGATCTGGAACCTCAACCACGAGTACACGCACTACCTCGACGGCCGCTTCAACATGTACGGCGACTTCGCGGAGGGCATGAAGACGCCGACCGTGATGTGGGTGGAGGGATTCGCCGAGTACATCTCTTACTCGTACCGCAATGTCACCTATGACGACGCGATCGAGCAGGCGGGCAAGAAGACGTACAGGCTCAGCACGCTCTTCGACACCACCTACGACAACGCCGACTCCACGCGCATCTACAACTGGGGCTACCTGGCGGTCCGTTACCTGATCCAGTCGCACCCCCAGGACGTGACGACCCTGCTCGGCCACTACCGCAAGGGCGACTGGGCGGCGGCCCGCAGCCTGCTCACGAACACCATCGGCACCCGCTACGACGCGGACTTCGCCAACTGGCTGGACAAGTGCTCCGCGGGCAACTGCGGAACCCGTCCGAGCGCACGGGGCTGACGCTCCATCATCTCTGCATGAAGTCAGCTCCGCACGAAACGGCGCGCAGGCGGACAACGGCGTCCGCCTGCGCGTCGGTCTCATCGGCTTCCGTACGCGGCTACTCCCCCAGCGCCGGAATGACCGTGCTGCCGTAGCCGTCGATGACCTTCTCGCGGGCGTCGTGCATCGCGTACACCGCGAACTGGTCGACCCCGAGGTCCCGCAACTGCTCCAGTTTCCGCCGGTGTTGCTCGGCGGTGCCGATGACGCAGAAGCGGTCCACGATCTCGTCGGGCACGAAGGCGGTGTCCGGATTGCCGGTCCGGCCGTGGTGGGCGTAGTCGTACCCCTCGCGGGCCTTGATGTAGTCGGTCAGCGCCTCGGGCACCAGGCCCGAGTGCTCCCCGTACTTGGCGACCAGGTCGGCCACGTGATTGCCCACCATCCCGCCGAACCACCGGCACTCGTCCCGGGCATGCGCGAGGGCCTTCGGCGAGTCGTCGTCGGTGAGATAGGCGGGCGCCGCCACACAGATCTTCACCGCCGCCGGATCACGTCCCGCCTCCACGGCCGCGGCCCGCACCGCCTTGACCATCCACTCCGTCAGGAACGGGTCGGCGAGCTGGAGGATGAACCCGTCGGCCTTCTGCCCGGTGAGGGCAAGGGCCCTCGGGCCGTACGCGGCCATCCACACCGGCAGCCTGCCGTCGCGCACCCACGGGATGCGCAGGGTCCGCCCGTCGACGTCGGCCTCCCGGCCCTCGGCGAGGTCACGGACCGCGTCGATGCACGCGCCGAGGCGGGCCAGGGTGTTGGGCTTGCGGCCCGCGACCCGCATCGCCGAGTCGCCGCGGCCGATGCCGCACACCGTGCGGTTGCCGTACATGTCGTTGAGCGTGGCGAACGTCGAGGCCGTGACCTCCCAGGTCCTGGTGCCCGGGTTGGTCACCATCGGGCCGACCGTCAGGTGTTCGGTGTGCTCAAGGATCCGGCTGTAGATCACGAACGGCTCCTGCCACAGGACCGCCGAGTCGAACGTCCAGCCGTAGCGGAAGCCGCGCTGCTCGGCGCGGCGCATCAGGTCGACCACGGCGGACGCGGGCGGGTCGGTCTGCAGGACAAGTCCGAAATCCACGAGGGACCTCCTAGCTGGTTCAGGTGCGTGAGCGGCGCGGGCGGCCGGTCAGCTCAGGTACTGGCAGGTGGCGCGCGGGGTGTACAGGCCGTGCCCGGCGCGTCCGGTGAACTCCCGCTGGTCGATGACCGGTTCGCCGCGCGACAGGACGGTCTCGACGCGTCCGGTGACCTGCTTTCCCTCGTACGCGGAGTAGTCGACGTTCATGTGGTGGGTGGCCGCGGAGATGGTCTGGGGCGCGCCGGGGTCGTAGATGACGACGTCCGCGTCGGCGCCGGGGGCGATGGTGCCCTTCTTCGGGTAGAGGCCGAACATGCGGGCCGGGGTGGCGCAGGCGATCTCGATCCAGCGGCGGCGGGTGATGTGCCCGTCGAGGACGGCCTGGTGCAGCAGGTCCATGCGGTTCTCGACACCGGGGAGGCCGTTGGGGATCTTCGAGAAGTCGCCGCGGCCCAGCTCCTTCTGGCCGGTGAAGCAGAACGGGCAGTGGTCGGTGGAGACCACCTGGAGGTCGTTGGTCCTGAGGCCCCGCCAGAGCGCCGCCTGGTGCTCGCGGGGCCTGAGCGGCGTCGAGCAGACGTACTTGGCGCCCTCGAAGTCCGGCTCGGCGAGGTTGTCGGTGGACAGGAACAGATACTGCGGGCAGGTCTCCCCGAAGACGTCGAGTCCCTTGTCCCGTGCGGCCGCCAGCTCCGCGACGGCCTCCTCGGCGGAGACGTGCACGACGTACAGCGGGGCGCCCGCGACCCGGGCGAGCTGGATGGCGCGGTGCGTGGCCTCGGCCTCCAGGAGGACCTTGCGGACCTCACCGTGGTAGCGCGGGTCGGTCTCGCCGCGCTGGAGCGCCTGCTCCACGAGCACGTCGATGGCGATGCCGTTCTCGGCGTGCATCATGATCAGCCCGCCGTTGGCGGCGGAGCGCTGCATCGCGCGCAGGATCTGCCCGTCGTCACTGTAGAAGACGCCGGGGTAGGCCATGAACAGCTTGAAGGAGGTGATGCCCTCCTCCACGAGCAGGTCCATCTCCTTCAGCGTCCGGTCGTTGACGTCGGAGAGGATCATGTGGAAGGCGTAGTCGATGGCGCACTTGCCGTCGGCCTTCGCGTACCACGCGTCCAGGCCCTCGCGCAGCGCCCGGCCGACGGTCTGGACGGCGAAGTCGACGATGGTGGTGGTGCCGCCCCAGGCGGCCGCGCGGGTGCCGGTCTCGAAGGAGTCCGACGCGAAGGTGCCGCCGAACGGCAGCTCCATGTGGGTGTGCGCGTCGACGCCGCCCGGGATGACGTACTTGTCGCTCGCGTCGATGACGCGGTCCGCGCTCCAGGCCTCGGCGGCCCGGGTGCCGCGCGCGGCGAGCGCCGCGATCCGGCCGTCCTCGATCAGGACGTCGGCGTGCAGCTCCTCGGCGGCGGTGATGACGAGACCGCCGCGGATCAGGGTGCGGGTACTCATGGTGATGCGCTCCCTTTCGTACGTACGGGGTACGCGAGTGCGGTGCGCGGGCACGGGGTGTGCCCGCGCACGGGGCGGGGCGGCGGCCTAGACGCTCCGCAGGGCCCGCTCCAGGATCGCGGCGCCCTCCTCGGCCTCGGCGACGGTCAGCGAGAGCGGCGGGGCGACGCGCAGCACGCTGGTGCTGTGCCCGCCGCCCTTGCCGATGAGCAGTCCGCCCTCGCGGGCCGCCTCCAGGACGGCCGCGGCGGCCTGCGGGTTCGCCTCGTCGGTGCCGGGCCTGACCAGCTCGATGCCGATCATCAGGCCCCGTCCGCGCACCTCGCGGACCACGGGGAGCTGGGCGCAGATGGCCCGCAGCCGCTCGATGAGCAGCCCGCCGACGCGGCGCGCGTTGCCCTGGAGGTCGTGCTCCAGGAGGTACGAGAGGTTGGCGAGGCCCGCGGCCATGGTGACGGGCGAGCCGCCGAAGGTGGAGATGGAGTTGGCGTCCAGGGAGTTCATGATCTCGGCGCGGCCGACGACGCCGCCGATGGACATGCCGTTGCCGATGCCCTTGGCGAAGGTGAGCAGGTCCGGCGGTCCGGCCGCGGCGTGCGCCTGCCAGCCCCAGAAGTGGTCGCCGGTGCGGCCCCAGCCGGTCTGCACCTCGTCGGCGATCCACAGGATGCCGTGCTCGGCGAGGACCTCGCGGAAGGCGGCGTACAGGCCGTCGGGCGGTGACGTGAAGCCGCCGACGCCCTGGACCGGCTCGGCGATGAGCGCGGCGACACCGCCGCGGGACTGCCCGAGCATGTCCCGCAGGTCCGCGACGCACGCCGCGGTGAACTCGGCGTCGCTCAGGGCGGCGTAGGGGCCGCGGGAGCGGACGCCGCCGTGGACGTACAGCGTCTGCAACGGCGACAGGCTCGTGGGCGACCAGGACTGGTTGCCGGTGATGCCGACCGCGGTGAAGGAGCGGCCGTGGTAGCTGTTGCGCATCGCCAGGATCTGGTTGGAGCGGCGGTGCGCGGTGGCCAGGAGCAGCGCCGTGTCGTTGGCCTCGGTGCCCGACGTCGTGAAGAACACGCGGGCGTCGGGGATGCCGGACAGGGCCGCGATCCGCTCGGCGAGGTCGACCATCGGCCGGTTCAGATAGAGCGTGGAGCTGTGGATGATCCGGCCGGCCTGCTCGGCGACGGCCTTGGTGACGTCGGGCAGGGCGTGCGCGGTCATGGTGGTGAGGATGCCGCCGAAGAAGTCGAGGTAGCGCCGTCCGGCGGCGTCCCAGACGTGGCGGCCCTCGCCGTGGGTCAGCTCGACGGGCTCGTCGTAGTAGAGCGCGAGCCAGTCCGGCAGCACGGCCCGGTGCCGGGCGTAGAGATCCTTCACGGGTTGACCAGCCCTTCGTACGCGTCCGGGCGGCGGTCCCGGTAGAACGCCCACTGTTCACGGACCTCGTCGATCAGGTCGAAGTCGAGGTCGCGCACGACGAGTTCCTCCGCCTTGTCGCTCGCCGTCTCGCCGACGAACTGCCCGCGCGGGTCCACGAAGTAACTCGTGCCGTAGAAGTCGTTGTCGCCGTACTCCTCCTGGCCGACGCGGTTGATCGCGGCGATGAAGTACTCGTTGGCGACGGCCGCCGCGGGCTGCTCCAGCTGCCACAGATAGGCGGACAGGCCGCGGGACGTGGCCGAGGGGTTGTAGACGAGCTGGGCGCCGTTCAGGCCCAACTGGCGCCAGCCCTCTGGGAAGTGGCGGTCGTAGCAGATGTAGACGCCGACGCGGCCGACGGCGGTGTCGAAGACGGGCCAGCCGATGTTGCCCGGCCTGAAGTAGAACTTCTCCCAGAATCCCTTGACTTGGGGGATGTGGTGCTTGCGGTACTTGCCCAGGTAGCTGCCGTCGGCGTCGATCACCGCGGCGGTGTTGTAGTAGAAACCGGCCTGCTCGACCTCGAAGACCGGCACGACGATCACCATGCCGGTCTCGCGCGCGAGGTCCTGCATGCGGCGCACGGTGGGCCCGTCCGGCACCGGCTCCGCCCAGCGGTAGTGCTCCTTCTCCTGGACCTGGCAGAAGTAGGGAGCGTTGAAGACCTCTTGGAAACCGATGACCTTCGCGCCCTGCCGTGCGGCTTCGCGGGCGTGCTCCTCATGCTTGGCGATCATGGATTCGGTATCGCCTGTCCAGGTCGCCTGGACCAGTGCGGCGCGTACGACATTGGCCATGAGCTGCTCCTTCGACGGGACGTCAGAGAGCCTCTACGCCCGTAGACTTCTTGCGTAGACAGACGAACGTAAGCCCCATCGACGGCCTTGCCAAGACCATCGTCGTAACGCGGCGGAGTCGATCATGTTTCGCACCCGGGCGGGTGACGGAACGGCGCGGCGGTGCGCGGGCGGCGCCGGGGCGCGTCCAGGTCGGCCGGGGCGGCTCAGGTGGTGAAGCCCGCGACGCGCAAGGCGTGCACGAGGTCCCAGTGGCGATCGTCCGACGCCGCCTTCGCGGCCTCGAGGAGCTGCGGGATGAGCCGGGGCGGGTCGGTGTGCGCGCAGGCCGCGACGTCCTCGGCGCTGCGGACCCGGACGAACGCGTCGAGCAGCGCCCTGGCCTCACGGGTGCGCCCCGCGTCGGCGAGCGCGATCAGGGACTCGGCGATCTCCGGGGCGGGCCGGGCCACGCCCTGGCGCAGCAGCTTGCGGCAGTCCTCCGCGCGGCCCGCCCCGGCGAGCGCGTCCGCGACGGCCACGAGCCGGTCGGGCGGCAGCGACGCGGCCTCCCACAGCAGGGTCGCCCAGTCGGCGGCGAGGCCCGCGTGGTGCAGTTCCTCGGCGAACAGCGGGAGCCTGGCCGCGGGCCACCCCGCAGCCTCCACGAGCACGCCGTGCGCCTCGCCGCTGCGGCCCTCGCCGCGCAGCCGGATCAGGGCCCGCACGGCCTCGACGGTGACGCGCTCGTCCGCGAGGTGCGCGTCGGCGGCGGCGCGCGCGTCGGCCGCCTCGCGGTCGCCGACGGCCTCCCGGTCCATGGACCTGGACCGCCTCGGGGCGCGCGGCGCGGCGTCCATGGCCTGGGCGTAGCGCGCGCCGCGGGGCGTCCCCGCGTCGGCGGGCGGCCCGTCCGCCACGGGTGCGACGACGGGTCCCACCCCGTCCGCCTCGTCGGCGTCGAGCCCGGCGAACCCGGCGAAGCGGGCGCCCCGGGGGCGGCGGTGGGGGGTGGACTGGTGCGGGACGCGGGGGGTGCGGTGGGGCGGGTCGGCGTGGGTGTGCTCGTCGGGGGCGGGGGCGGGGGCGGGGGCGGGAGCGCCGGTGTCGTACTCGCCGGGGCGGGAGTCGTACTCGGCGGGGCGAGGTTCGTACTCGCCGGAGCGGGGGTCGTGATCGGCAGGCCGGGCGTCCTGGGAGCGCCCCGGTTCCGCCTTCGGCAGCACGCCCTCCTGCCCCGGCCCCCCGAAGTCCACCCACTGCGGCGCGCTCGCCCGGTCGAGGCGGTCGATGCGTGCACGCAGCTCCCCGCAGCGCGCGGCCGCGCGTTCGTGGTCGTCGCGCACCCACGCCAGGTCCAGGTGGATGCGGTCCACTTCGTCGGGCGTGGCGGCGACGGCGAGGGCGCGCGCCAGCTCCTGCTGCCGTTCCTGGGCGAACCGCTGCTCCTGGAGCATCAGGTCGAGCCGGTCGCTGAGGAGTTCGCGCGCGCCGGGCCGGTCGTCGTGCGCGGACACCGACGCCGCGTGCAGGGCCTGCGCCCGTGCCGTCTCGGCGTGCGCGACGCCCACCCCGGCGTCGGCCGCGAGGTCGTGGAGCAGCGCCTGCACGACGTCCCAGGGCGGCACCTCGGCGCCCTCCAGGCAGGCCCGCATGCCGTCGGGGTCGCGGGCGAGGAACACCCCGCACCACCCGCCGTCCCGGTCGAGCCGGGCCAGGAGATCGTTCAAGTACTTTGCGAACTCCCGGATCTCGTCCGGGAGTTGTCCCACTGCCATCGTCGGGCACCGCCCCCTGGGAGACTGGAGTCTGCCGGTCCGGAAGATAACACCAGATGGGTTACGGGACGGCTACACGCGGTTTTCCGAAGGCTTCATTAATTACTTGGACGTGCGGCGACAGACGTGGCTAGTCTGCGCACATGTCCAGTCCCGAGGCGAACAGACGCTAGCCACCGGCGCTCCGGTGGCTGCTCCACGGACTCCTTGAGTCCTTCGCTGCCGCGTGGCAGCGACACCGATGTCGTGCCGTTGTCCGGTACGACGCCTTGTGTCGCTCCGCGGCCCCTCCGCCACAGGATCGCCGCAGTGCCGCAGTCGCGGACTGTTCAGCGCCGTAGCAACGGACTGCTCAGTGCCGTAGTCACGGACTGCTTCTCACCCTCCTCTTCCCCGCGCGGCAGCCGCGCGGCGCCGGCGCGGCCCTGCGCCGCGCCGCCGAGGGCTGCCCGCGGGGCTCGCCGATCCTCTCAGCGCTCGCGGAGTCTCGCTGTGCCCTTCGTCCTGTATCTGCTCGCTCTCGCCGTGTTCGCCCAGGGCACGTCCGAGTTCATGCTGTCCGGCCTGGTGTCGGACATCGCCGCCGACATGGCGGTGTCGGTCCCGGCAGCCGGTTCCCTGACCTCGGCGTTCGCCGTCGGAATGATCGTGGGGGCGCCCCTGATGGCGGTGCTGAGCCTGCGCTGGCCCCGCCGCCGCGCACTCCTCGGCTTCCTGATCACGTTTCTGCTCGTGCATGTGGTGGGCGCCCTCACCACCAGCTACGGCGTGCTGCTCGCCACCCGCGTCGTCGGCGCGCTCGCGAACGCCGGTTTCCTCGCTGTGGCCCTGGCCACCGCGACCAGCCTGGTCGCGCCGGACGCCAAGGGCCGGGCCACGTCGATCCTGCTCGGCGGCACGACGCTCGCCTGCGTGGTGGGCGTGCCGGGCGGCGCGCTGCTCGGTCAACTGTGGGGCTGGCGCGCCGCGTTCTGGGCGGTGGCGCTGATCTCGGTGCCCGCCGTCGCCGCCGTCGCCCAAGCCGTGCCGCCGTCGGCGCCCACCGCCGCGCGCACCGGGGCCCGCGCGGAGCTGCGGGCCCTGCGCTCCCCGAGGCTCCTGGTCACGCTGCTGCTCGGCGCGCTCGTCAACGGCGCCACGTTCTGCGTCTTCACCTACCTGGAACCGCTGGCCACGCATGTCTCCGGCATCGACGACGCGTGGGTGCCCGGACTGCTCGCCCTGTTCGGGCTCGGCTCGTCGGTCGGGGTCGCGCTCGGCGGACGGCTCGCCGACACGCGTCCGCTGCCGCTCCTGGTGGGCGGCACGATGGCGCTGCTCGCGGGCTGGGTGGTGTTCGCGCTCACGGCGGGCAGCCCGGTGGCGGCGGTCGTGCTCGCCTTCACCCAGGGAATGCTGTCGTTCGCGGTCGGCTCCACTCTGATCTCGCAGGCGCTGTACGCGGCGACAGGGGCGCCGACGCTCGCGGGCGGATTCGCCACGGCGGCCTTCAACTTGGGCGCTGCGGTGGGCCCTTGGGCGGGCGGCCGGGCCATCGCGTCGGGGCTCGGCTACCGCTCCCCGGTGTGGGTCGGCGCCCTGCTCGTGGCACTGGCGCTGGCGACGGCGGGCGTGGCCCTGCCGGCGCGGCGCAGGGCGGCGCGGCGGGAGGAGCCGTCACCGGCGAGGGCGTGACGAGCACGGGCCTGCGGCCGGGATCAGACCGGGACCAGCGCGCAGGCCCGCGCCACCTCGTCCATCGACAGCTCCAGCGTCACCGCGAGGGCCGCCACCGTGAAGAAGGCGGGCGTCGGCGCCCGCCCCGTCTCGATCTTGCGCAGCGTCTCCGCCGAGATCCCGGCGCTCGCGGCGACCTCCACCATGCTCCGCTCACCGCGCGCGGCGCGCAGCAGCCGGCCGAGCCGCTCGCCGCGTTCACGCTCTTCGGGGGTCAAGGGGGTACGAACCATGAAGCCATCCTACCCCTGGACACCATTTAAATACCGGTATAGTAATTGGCATGGTCGAACTCAAGACAGACACATCCATCGAAGCGATGCGGGAGGCGGGGCGCGTGGTCGCGCGCGCCCTGACAGCGGTGCGCGAGGCGGCGGCGGTCGGCGTGGTCCTGCGGGACCTGGACGAGGTGGCGCACCAGGTCCTGAAGGACGCGGGCGCCACATCACCGTTCCTGCACTACCACCCGGCGTTCGCCCCGGTCCCCTTCCCGGCCACGCTCATCACGTCGGTGAACGACGCGATCGTGCACGGCATCCCGGACGGGTACCGCCTGCGGGACGGCGACCTGGTCTCCGCGGACTTCGGCGCCAGCCTGGACGGCTGGGTGGGCGACTCGGCCATCAGCTTCATCGTCGGCACCCCGCGCCCCGAGGACGTCCTGCTCGTCAAGACCGCCGAGCAGGCCCTGGAGGCCGGTATCGCCGCGGCCGTCGTGGGAAACCGCATCGGCGACATCGCGCACGCGGTCGGCACGGTCTGCCGGGACGCCGGGTACGGCATTCCGGACGGCTTCGGCGGCCACGGCGTGGGCCGCAGCATGCACGAGGACCCCGGGGTGCCGAACGAGGGCCGCCCGGGCCGCGGCATGCCGCTGCGGCACGGCATGGTGCTCGCCATCGAGCCGATGCTGATCGCCAGCGGCAAGGACGGTTATCACGCCGCGCCGGACGGCTGGACCCTGCGCACGAACGACGGCAGCCGCGCGGCCCACGTGGAGCACACGGTGGCGATCACGGACGCGGGCCCTCGCATCCTCACGGCCCTGTGACCATGCGGAGGTCCGTACCGCCCCGGCTCCGGGGCGGTACGGACCTCCGCGTACCCAAAGGTCACACGCGGGCCGGACCACCGACCGCGGAACCGACCGCGAACCGATGGCGACCGACCGCGGGCCGGACTACCGCCCAGGCTTCACCACCATCGCCGACCCGCCGCCCCTGCGCTCCTTCTCGGCCGCCGCGAGCCACTGCCCGCCCGCGAGCCGCTGCACGCCGGTCGCGGCACCGATCTCCGGGTTCTGCCGGAAGGAGTGGCCGATCGCCTCCAGCCTGCGCCGGGTCTCGCTGTTCCACAGGCCCGGTTCGAGTTCCGTCTGGGCGGCGTTGCGCTGGCTGGCGCGCGGCGCCGCGATCGCGTCGACGAGCGGCAGGCCCCGGTCGAGGAAGCCGGTCAGGGTCTGCAGGACGGTCGTGATGATGGTCGCGCCGCCGGGCGAGCCGAGCGCGACGACCGGTCGGTCCCGCTCGTCGAGGACGATGGTCGGCGAGAGCGACGAGCGCGGGCGCTTGCCGGGCCCCGGCAGGTTCGGGTCGTGCACGGCCGGGTTGGCGGGCGCGAAGGAGAAGTCGGTCAGCTCGTTGTTGAGCAGGAAGCCGCGCCCGGGCACAGTGATCCCGCTGCCGCCGGTCTGCTCGATGGTGAGGGTGTACGCGACGACGTTGCCCCACTTGTCGGCGGCCGTCAGATGCGTGGTGTTCTCACCCTCGTACGTCGTCGGGGCCGCCTTGTCCCCGGCGCGGCAGGGCACCGGATTGCGCGGGTCGCCGGGCGCGAGCGGGCTCTTGAGGACGGCGTCGTCCTTGATCAGGCAGGCGCGGGAGTCCGCGTACTTCTGCGACAGGAGCTCCTTCTTCGGTACGTCCTCGAAGGCCGGGTCGCCCACCCAGCGCCCCCGGTCGGCGAACGCGATGCGGCTGGCCTCGATGAAGCGGTGCAGATAGCGCGTGCGGGTGGCCTCGGAGAGGTCGGTGCGCTCCAGGATGTTCAGGGCCTCGCCGACGGTGGTGCCGCCGGAGGAGGACGGCGCCATGGAGTAGACGTCGAGGCCGCGGTAGGACGTCTTGGTGGGGGTGCGGCGCTTCACCGCGTAGTCGCGCAGGTCCTTCATGGACAGGTCGCCGGGGCGGGCGTTGCGCCCGGAGTCCGGGTCCACGGGCGGCTTGTTGACGGTGCGCACCAGATCGCGGCCGAGCCTGCCGTCGTACAGCGCGTCGACGCCCTTGTCCCCCAGCTCCGCGTACGTGCGCGCGAGGTCGGGGTTCTTGAACGTGGAGCCGACGACGGGCAGCTCCCCGCCCGGCAGGAACAGCCGCGCCGTGTCGGGGAAGTCCGCGAACCGCGCCTGGTTCGACGCGGTCTGGGAGCGGAAGGTCTCATCGACGGTGAAGCCGTGCCGCGCCAGGCGCTCGGCGGGCTTCAGGACCGTGCCGAGCGACTCGCTGCCCCAGGCGTCCAGCGCCTCCTGCCAGGTGGCGGGCGTGCCGGGGGTGCCCACGGCCAGGCCGCTGGTGACGGCCTCCGCGAACGGCAGCGGCTTGCCGTTCTCCAGGAAGAGCCCGGAGTCGGCGGTGCGCGGCGCGGTCTCGCGGCCGTCGAGGGAGCGCACCGTGCGGGACTTCGCGTCGTAGTACACGAAGTAACCGCCGCCGCCGATCCCCGCGGAGTACGGCTCGCTGACGCCGAGCGCCGCGGCCGTGGCGACCGCCGCGTCCACGGCGTTGCCGCCCTTCTTCAGGACCTCGATGCCGGCGGCGGACGCGTCCCGGTCGACGCTCGCCACCGCGCCGCCGTGGCCGACGGCCACCGGGGTCTTCTCCGGAGTCGTGGCACCCGAAGCGCCCGTTCGGGCCATAGTGGCCGATTCCGGTCTTGCGCCGGGTTCGGCCGCACCGGCCGATTCGGCGCTCATGCCCGGTTGCGCTGAGCGCGAAGGCGAAGGGGGCGCCGCCGCACCGACCGTCACCAATACCCCGCCGACCGCGCATAGCGTCAGATTCCGTACGAGACCGCGCCGCATTCGTACCTCCAGTCAACAGCCGTCTGCGCAGCGTAACTTCGGTCTCCGCGCCTCGCCATGGGCTCTTCGAACGAGGCTCCGAATGGCCGCTAGCATGCGCCCCCATGACTGAAGACGTGCGCTATCTCGTCCTCGGCCTGCTCGCGGCCGTGCTCGGTGCCACCCTGGGCTGGCTCCTGCGTTCGCAGCTGTGGAAGCGCAGGCTCCGCCGCAAGCAGGCGTTCTTCGGGCTGCCCGCGAACGCCGAGTCGCTGCTCGTGGTCAACCGCGAGGCGAGCGGCCCTGAGCTGCTCGTGACCCGGCATGACGTGTTCTCGCTGCTCGAACTCGCCGCGCTGATCAAGGAGTGCGGCGGGCACGCCCAGATCGTCGCGCACGACGCCGCCCAGCAGGGCTTCGGCGAGCGCACCGAGTTCTGCGTCGGCAACCCGGCGGTGCACCGCCGCATGGCCGCGCACATGCACTCGCTGCTGCCCGGCGTGCGCGTCAACACCGACCCGGAGCCGGGCCCGGACCGGGGCGCCTTCCAGATCGGCTCCGAGCGCTACCGCATGGAGGGCGGCAGGACCGAGTACGTCATCCTGGCCCGCCTCACCGCCGGGCAGACGCCGGACGCGCGGCCCGTCTTCCTCTTCTGCGGCCAGCGCGCCATCACCAACCAGGCAGCGACCCGCTATCTGGCCCGCCACCACGAGCGCCTCGCCCGCAAGCACGGCAACCACTCCTTCGCGCTGCTCCTGAAGGTCGTGAACTCGCAGGCGTACGGACCGGACGTGGTCGAGCTCGTCGCGGACGTGACCCGCCCCGCCCAGGAGCCGATCCCGACCCCCGCCCCGGCCGCGCGCAACTCCCACCGCGCCAAGTGAGCGCTGCATGAGCAGCACGTGAGCGCACCCCCACGGAACGTATGCCGCGAATAACGCCTCTATGACGTAGTCGGCAATTTCCGGGCGACGGGCAACCGAAGCGGACCTCGCGCACTCTCACTCCGGGCAGGCAGTGAACATCCGCACGGAGGTACGTTTCCTTGAGGTCCCGGTCCCAGAGCCCGTCGCACAGCCGACGCTCCATACGCCCCCGCCACGCCGCCGTCGCGGGCGTCGCGGCCCTGGCGGCCACCCTGTCCGCCTGCTCGGACGGCGGCTCCGGCTCCGACGACGCCAAGGCCGTCAAGCCGAGGGTCTCCGTGAACCTCACCGGCGGCCAGGCCAAGGCGGGCGTCCCCGTCACCGTGAAGCTGGCCACCGAGGACGCCAAGCTCAAGGACGTCGCGGTCGCCGACGCCGAGGGTACGAAGCTGGCGGGCAAGGTCGCCGCCGACGGCCGCAGCTGGACCTCGACGCGCAAGGCCGCGCCCGGCACCAGCTACACCCTGCGGGCCACCACCGAGGAGGGCGGCGAGGCGACGAGGTCCTTCAAGACGGCCGCGCCCGAGAAGGTCAACAAGGTCACGATCACGCCGGGCAGCAACCTCAAGACCGTCGGCGTGGCCCAGCCGCTCTCGATCGTCTTCGACCACCCGGTCAAGAACAAGGCCGAGGTGGAGAAGCACCTCAAGGTCAGCACGTCGAACGACACCACCGGCTCCTGGGGCTGGATCAAGAACTACGACGGCAAGGACCGCGTCGACTGGCGCCCCGAGGAGTACTGGAAGCCCGGCACCAAGGTGGAGCTCGACGCCCAGCTCAACGGCGTCGACTCGGGCGCGGACGGCGGCTGGTTCGTGCGCGACTACGACACCGCCGCCACCATCGGCAAGAACCAGGTCGTCAAGGTGAACCTGGACAGCAAGACGGCGACGCTGACGCGGGACGGCGAGAGCGTCAAGCAGGTCCCGATGTCGGCCGGCACCCCCGGCGGCGAGAAGGCGTCCTGGGGCGGCACGTCGGTCCTGATGGCCAAGGAGGGCACGATCAACATGCGCTCCGAGACCGTCGGCCTCGGCGACGCCTACGACAAGATGGTCGACTACTCGATGCGGCTCACCTGGTCGGGCATGTACGCGCACGCGGCGCCCTGGAACGCCTCGTACTTCGGCAACACCAACCACAGCTCCGGCTGCGTCGGCATGAGCACCTCCGACGCCTCCTGGCTGTACGGCCAGGTCCAGGTCGGCGACCCGTTCGAGGTCACGGGCTCGGGCTCCAAGGGCACGCCGGACCCGGGCAACGGCTACGGCCTGTGGAACCTGTCGTGGGCGGACTGGCAGGCCAAAAGCGCGCTGCAGCAGACCTCTTGAGGTGACAGCCGCGTCAACAATCGTTACCGGGGCGTAACTTACCGACGGGTTACCCCCGGTAAAGAACCACGGCTACCGTTCGGTCACTTTGCACTTTCAACAAGTGAGGAGTGACCCGTGCGAGACCCCCACCAGTCCCTGCGGTCCACGACCGCGGGGGCCGTCTCCGCCACCCTGATCGCGGGCGCCGCCTTCGGTCTGGCGCCCGCGGCCCAGGCCGCACCCGCCGAACGCCCCGCCGCGGCGGCCGCGGCGAGTGTGCGGTTCGTCGACATCCCCGGCGACGGCGGCACCGTCCTCAAGGCCAACGTCGTCGCGCCCGCGGGCGCGCGGGCGGACAGCTCGTACCCCGCGATCGTGCTGCCCACCAGCTGGGCCATGCCGCAGATCGAATACATCGCGCAGGCCAAGAAGCTCGCCGCCGCCGGATACGTCGTCGTCAGCTACAACTCCCGCGGCTTCTGGCAGTCCGGCGGCGAGATCGAGGTCGGCGGCCCCGAGGACATCGCCGACGCCTCCAAGGTCATCGACTGGACGCTGAAGAACACCCCCACCGACCCCGACAAGGTCGGCATGGCGGGCGTCAGTTACGGCGCGGGCATCAGCCTGCTGGCCGCCGCCCACGACAAGCGGGTGAAGGCCGTCGGCGCGCTCAGCGGCTGGGGCGACCTCGTCGAGTCCATCTACAGCGGCCGCACCCAGCACGCCCAGGCGGGCGCGCTCCTCGGCGGCGCGGGCTACCTCACCGGCCGCCCCAGCGCCGAACTCCAGCGCATCCTCAAGGACTTCCTCGGCTCGAACCTCGACACCGAGGACGAGATGATCGCATGGGGCACCAAGCGCTCCCCCGCGACCTACCTGGACCGCCTCAACAAGAACGGCGCCGCGATCCTGCTCGCCAACGCCTGGGGCGACACCATCTTCCCGCCCAACCAGTACGCGTCCTTCTACGAGAAGCTGACCGGCCCCAAGCGCCTGGAGTTCCGCCCCGGCGACCACGCCACGGCCGAGGCGACCGGCCTGCTCGGCCTGCCCAACGACACCTGGACGACCACCCAACGCTGGTTCGACCACTACCTCAAGGGCGAGCGGAACGGCATCGAGAAGGAGCAGCCCGTCCAGCTCAAGTCCCGGTCCACGGGCGGCTACGAGGGCTATCCGGACTGGAAGTCGGTCGGCGCGACGAGCAGGAAGATCGACCTCGCGGGCTCCACCACGATCCGCGCGAACGTCGACTCCGGGGCCAACGGCGGCATCGTGATGCTGTCCAACACGCTGGACCAGTTCCTGAAGTTGCCGCCGGTGGCATCGATGCCGCTGCTGCCGCGCAGGTACGCGGCGGTGTGGCAGTCGGAGCGGGCCGAGCGGGAACAGCGCGTGCGCGGCACCGCGAAGCTGCACACCACGCTCACCAGCACCAAGGAGAGCGGAACCCTCGTCGCATACCTCTACGACGTGGGCCCGCTCGGCCTCGGCAAGCTGGTCAGCAACGCGCCGTACACCTTCCACGGCAAGACCCCGGGCAAGCCGTTCGCCGTCGACCTGGAGCTGTTCTCCACGGCCTACGACGTCCCGGCGGGGCACCGGCTCGCCCTGGTCGTCGACACGGTCGACCCGCTCTATGTCGAGCACAACCCGTCCGGCGCGCAGCTGACCTTCTCCTCGCCCGGAACCGACCCGTCGTACGTGTCGGTCCCCCTGCGCGAGCAGTGATCTCCGGCTGCTGCCGGGCGGGCCTGGCCCTCCAGCTGCTGCTCCCGTCAGGGGCCGGGGGCCCTGGGGGGACCCCCGCCCGGCAGCAGCGTCCCTGGTTCAGCCGGGGCGACATCCACGGCCTCTGTCTTGGGACTGCGCTGCTGACGCTTGGACACCCAGTAGGCGAACCACGAAAGCAGCATGCACATCCCGATGTAGATCGGTGAGATCACCATGACCACGGGGATGAAAGGCAAATCGTAGTCGAGATTCGACGCGATGAGCTTCCCGGCATGGAGGAACTCCTCATAGGTGATCAGATAGCCGAGTGAGGTGTCCTTCAGGGCCACGACCAGCTGGCTGATGATGGCGGGCAGCATGGCCCGCACCGCCTGCGGCACCAGGACGTACGACATGACCTGGGTCTTTCTCATGCCAAGCGCGTAAGCGGCCTCCCTCTGGCCGCGCTCGACCGAGTTGACGCCGGAGCGGAACACCTCGGCGAGCACGGAACCGTTGTAGAGCGTGAGCCCGGCGACCAGCGCCGGCAGCGGCTGGACCTTCAGCGCCACGAAGACGAAGAAGATCATCACGAGCACGGGCATGGCCCGGAAGAACTCCACCAGGAGCGTGGCCACCCAGCGCACCGGCCGGTGGTCCGAGAGCCGCCCGGTGGCGAGCAGTCCGCCGAGGGCGAGCGAGAGCACGGCGGCGATGGCGAACGCCTTCAGCGTGTTGCCGAGGCCGCGGAGCAGCAGCTCCTGGATGCCCTTGTACTCGAACGGCGTCCACTTGGTGGCGGTGAACTGGTCGGTGTCGAACAGCAGATACAGGATCCAGCCGACGAGCGCGACGATCAGGGCGGTGGAGAGGATGCCGTAGATCAGGTGTCTGCGGCGGGTCCGCGGGCCCGGGATGTCGTAGAGCGCGGTGGCTTCGGGAGCGTGGGCGGTGGTGGTCATCGGGCGACTCCCCAGCGCTTCTCGAGGATGTTGAAGACGGCGCTGATGGCGAGGGTGATGATCAGGTAGCCGAGGGCGATCCAGACGAAGGTCCAGATGATGCTGTAGCCGAGTTCGCTGAGGGTCTTGTAGGTGCCGAGCAGTTCGGTGACGCTGAACGCCCCGGCGATGGCGGAGTTCTTGGCGAGCGCGATCAGCGTGGAGCCGACCGGCGGGATGACCGAACGGAAGGCCTGCGGGAGCACCACCGCGGACAGGGTCTGACTGAAGGTCATACCGAGGCTGCGGGCCGCCTCGCCCTGCCCCTTGGGCACGGTGTTGATGCCGGAGCGCAGCGCCTCGCAGATGAACGCCGAGGTGTAGCAGCCGAGCGCGAGCACGGCGAACACCTTGAAGGGCAGCACGAGCCCGAACCGCGGCAGCCCGAGGAGCACGGCGAAGAACAGCAGCGTCAGCGGTGTGTTCCGCAGGACCGCCACCCACACCGCGCCGAACACCCGGAAGGACCCGACGGGCGCCACCCGGAACGAGGCCATCACGAACCCGAGCGCGAGCGCGAGCAGCGAGGCGTACACGGTGAGTTCGACGGTGCCGAGGAAGCCGTCCCCGAACGTGGAGAAGTTGTCTGTCAGTACGTCCACGACGCCTCCTCAGCTCGCCGGGTAGCGGTCGATGGCGGGCGGCTTCGGCGCCGGAACGCCGGAGAGCCCGAGGGTGGCCTCGTACGCCTTCTTCCAGTCGCCGTTCTTCTCCCGGGCGGCCAGGGCGTCGTCGATGGCGAAGCGCAGCGTGGTGTCGCCGCGCGGCACGCCGATGCCGTAGGGCTCCTTCGAGAACGGCTTGCCGACCAGCTTGAGCTCGTCGGGCACCTTGGCCGCGTACCCGATGAGGATCGCGTCGTCGGTGGTGACCGCGTCGACCTGATAGGTCAGCAGATTGTCGACACACACGGAGTACGTGTCGTACGCGACGAGCGTCGCCTTCGGGTAGTCCTGCTTGATGCGCTGGTACGGCGTGGATCCCGCGGCGGAGCACACGCGCTTGCCGTTCAGGTCCTTGGGGCCCTTGATGTCGTCCTCGTCGTGCCGCACGAGCAGGCCCTGTCCGGCCATGTAGTACGGGCCCGCGAAGCCGACGAGCTTCTTGCGGAGGTCGTTGATGGTGTAGGTGCCGACGTAGTAGTCGATCTGCCCGTTCTGCAGGGCGGTCTCGCGGTTGGCGGAGGCGATCGTCCGGAAGGAGATCTTCCCGGGGTCGAGGCCGAGGGAGGCCGAGACCATCTTGGCGATCTCGATGTCGAAGCCCGAGTACCTGCCGGTCGCCGGGTCCTTCTCGCCGAGGTAGGGCTGGTCCTCCTTGGCGCCCACGACGAAGCGGCCGCGGCTCCTCGCCTTCCGCCAGGTGCCGGACTCGGTCAGCTCGAAGCCCTTGGCCACCTGGTACTTCGGCAGCTCACCGGCCGCGGGGCCCTTGGTCGGGGGGCTGCCCTCCTTGCCGCAGGCGGCGGTGGCCAGCGCGGTGAGGACGAGCGCGGCGAACAGACGTGTCGTACGGAGCATGCTCAGCCCCCCGTCAGTGCTTGAGGATCTTGGAGAGGAAGTCCTTGGCGCGCTCGCTCTCCGGGTGGGTGAAGAAGTCCTCGGGGGCCCGGTCCTCGACGATGCGGCCGTCGGCCATGAAGACCACGCGGTTGGCGGCCGAGCGGGCGAAGCCCATCTCGTGGGTGACGACGACCATGGTCATGCCGTCGCTCGCGAGCTGCTGCATGACTTCGAGGACCTCGTTGATCATCTCCGGGTCGAGGGCCGAGGTCGGCTCGTCGAAGAGCATCACCTTGGGGTCCATGGCCAGCGCGCGGGCGATGGCCACGCGCTGCTGCTGGCCGCCGGAGAGCTGCGCCGGGTACTTCGCGGCGTGTGCGCTGAGGCCGACGCGTTCGAGCAGCTCACGGGAGCGCTGGTCCGCCTCGTCCTTCTTGCGGCCCCTGACCTTCACCTGGCCCATGGAGACGTTCTGCAGCACGGTCTTGTGTGCGAAGAGGTTGAACGACTGGAAGACCATGCCCACCTCGGCGCGGAGCCGTGCGAGCGCCTTGCCCTCCTCGGGCAGCGGCTGCCCGTCGAGGCTGATGCGGCCCGACTGGATGGTCTCAAGACGGTTGATCGTCCGGCAGAGCGTTGATTTGCCCGACCCCGAAGGGCCGATGACCACGACCACCTCCCCCTTGCCGACGGTGAGATCGATGTCCTGGAGGACATGCAGCTCTCCGTAGTACTTGTTCACATCACGCAGCTCGATCAACGGATCGACGGCCATGCCCAGACCTGCCCACTCATCGCGGTGTCGGTCAGCGCAAACTATCCACGCGAAAACGGGACTTATTGGACGACACGCACTTATGGGCATTAACCGTATTTGAGGCTACGTTGCCTGGCGGCTACGTCTCGGACGCCTCCGCGTACACCTGAGACAACTCGGGCGTCCCCTGAACCGCCCAGTCGAGCCCCGCCGCGACCACGTCGAGCTCCCGCCCCGACACCAGGCGCACCACCGGGGTACCACCCGGAAGGACCTGCCAGACCGCGCCCGGCACGGTCCGCACGATCACCGTGCCCAGATACAGGCCCGCGTCGTTGCCGAGCCACGGCAGCGTCTCCGCGTCGTCGCGCCAGCGCGGCGGCAGCTGGTCGAGGGCGGCCAACGACGCCGGGGAGTCGTCGAGTTCAAGGCCGGCCGCGCCCGCCTGCGAGCGCAGCAGCTCGCACTCGGACAGCAGTTCGCCCACGCCGACCGGATCGTCCTCGAAGGCGGCCGCGAGCCGCAGCCCCGGCTCGCTCGGGTGCCGCTTGCGCCATTTGTCCAGGAACGGAATGTTCATGACCGGCCTCTCCGTGGGGTGCCCGGGGCGGCCTCCCCGGGCGGGCCGGGGCGGCCGGACGGCGGATCCGCGCTCCAAGGAATGTATCTTGCGGCAGTTGATCTCGGAATGAGCGGAATCAGGCGAATCAGCGGCGGGTGAAGGCCAGGATCGTGGCCAGGTTCATCGGGCGGCGGGTGGAGAGGTAGAGATAGGGCGCGGTGTGGTGCGGTCCCCGCAGCTCCACACGGAGCGCCGTGGGGACGTAGGCGCGCAGCAGGAGCAGGGCGTAGGCGTTCGCCTTGTACGTGCGCCACTCGAAGGCCTCGCCCGCGTCGAGGATCTCCGTGCCGCCGAGGTCGTCGATCGGGATGACCCGGTCGCCCACGACGAGCGTGCCGGGCGTCACGACGATGCGGGCCGAGCCGTAGCGGTGGACCAGCGGGCCGAACACCCCGCCGACGAGGAGCACGCCGAACACGGCGGCCACGGGCCCGAACGGCAGCAGGAACCCGCCGAGGAGACAGCCCGCGAGCACGACGAGGAACCACCACACGGCCGGGACGCTCAGGCGCTCATCGTAAAGGTGCATGCCGCCATCCTGGCACTGGCGTACGGGCGGGGTTGAGGGGGCCGCCCCCTGGCCCGTGCCCGCCGGTCCCCTGCGCGCCGGACCCGTGCGCGTGACCTTGGCCGGATCGGGTGCCGATGTCCACGCCGCGTTCATTGACGGGCATCTGACTGCTCCTTAGTTTCATCACGCACCATCTGTCGTCCGTGGCCGCATGAGGCGTCAGCAGTCCGTCGTGCGCGTCGAGTCCGCCGTGCACCACGTCGTGGGAGGGGTCCGTCGTGCGAAGACGCATCTTGCGAAGACGTATCTGGGGAGCCGCCGCCGCACTCGCCCTGCTCACGGGGCTCGCCCCGGTGGCCGCCGCCGAGGCAGCGCCTGAGCAGGCCCAGCGCTCCCCGTCTGCGAAGAGCACCCGACCGCTCCCCCTGGAGCGGCTGTTCGACAATCGGGCCGTCAGCGACGACGCGGGCCCCGGCGACGCGGACTTCGACGGCGCCGGTGCCTCGCTGTCCGCCCGGGACCTGGCGACGGCCGGCTGGACCCCCGGCCGCTCGCTCGGCGTCGACGGCGCCCGTGTCACCTGGCCGGACACGGCGGCGGGCGAGCCGGACAACGTCCGGGCGGACGGGCAGGCGGTACGGGTGCGCGGGCACGGGGACGCGCTGGCGTTCCTGGTCGCGGGCACGGGCGGCGACGCGAGCGGGACGGGCAGCGTGCGCTACCGGGACGGCTCACGCGGCAGCTACCGCCTCACGGCGCCGGACTGGCGCGGCGGCCCCCTCGCCACCAAGTCCGTCGCCCTGCCCCACGTCAACACACCCGGCGGCCAACTCACCGAGCGCGCCCGGCTGTACGTCGTCACGGTGCCGGTCGACCGCGGGCGCGAGGTGGCCTCCGTGGTGCTGCCCCGGGACCCCGGCGCGGGAGCCGACCTGCATGTCTTCGCGCTGTCGGTGCGAAGCGAGACCAAGGGGTGGACGGGCAGCTGGGCGGCCTCGACGGCCGGGTACACCGCGGTCGGGCCCTGGCAGGACCGGACCGTGCGACTCGTGGTGCACACCAGCGCCGGGGGGCCGCGGGTGCGGATCCGGCTCGACAACACCTTCGCGGGTACGCCGGTACGCGTCGGGAGCGCCACGGTCGCCGTGCGCGCGGCGGGCGCAGGGGCCCGGGGGGAGCCGGTGGCGCTGCGGTTCGGCGGGCGTCCGGGGGCCGAGATTCCCGCCGGGGCGCAGGTGTTCAGCGATCCGCTGCGGTTCGCGGTGCCGTCGGACGCGCACCTCCTCGTCAGCTTCCACCTGCCCGGGCCCGTGGCCTCCGCGCCCGTGCACAGCCAGGCCCTGCAGACCTCGTACGTCAGCGGGCCCGGTGACCACACGGCCGACGGCTCCGGAGCCTCGTACACCTCGACGCTGCGGACCTGGCCGCTGCTCACCGGCGTCGACGTCGGGGGCGGGCCCGGGTCCGTGGTGCTGCTCGGCGACTCCATCACGGACGGCGTCGGCTCCACGCCCGACACCGACCGGCGCTGGCCCGACGAGCTGGCCCGGCGCCTCCTGGCCCAGGACGACGTGCCGCGCTACGGCGTCCTGAACCACGGCATCTCCGCCAACCGCGTCCTCACCGACCGCTACCCCGGCGACGGTGTGTCCACCGACACCGGTGGCGTCAGCGCCCTGCACCGCCTCGACCGGGACGTCTTCGCCCAGACCTCCGCGCGGACGCTCGTCGTCTTCGAGGGCGTCAACGACGTGCGGGCCGGGGCGGCCGCCGAGGACGTCGTCGCCGGGCTGCGGGAGATCGCCCTGCGGGCGCGGGAGCGGGGGGTGCGGGTGGTCGCGGCGACCGTCGTTCCCTGTGAGGGGGAGGCTCGGTGCACTGCCGCGGTGGACGCGGAGCGGGTGAAGGTCAACTCCTACCTGCGGGGTGGTGGTGACTTCGACGCCGTCCTCGACTTCGACGCCGTCCTGCGTGATCCTGCCCGTCCCTCGCGGATGCTGCCCGCCTACGACAGCGGGGACCATCTTCATCCGGGCGATGCGGGGCTTGCCGCGCTGGGGCGGTCGGTGCGGTTGGGGGAGCTGGTGCCGTAGCCCGGCTGGGAGCTCCCCGATCCCGCCCCTTTCCCGAAACTGGGACTCCGCCCCCAGACCCCGCTCCTCAAACGCCGGAGGGGCTATATATGTCGCCGGTGCGGCACGGTTTCAGCCCGTCCGGCGTTTGAGGACGAGGCGCGAAGCGCCGATCAGCGGGGGTCCGGGGGCGCAGCCCCCGGTTTCGGAGAAGGGGCGGGGTTGGGGAAAGGTCACAGATCCAGGTCGACCACCACGGGCGCGTGGTCCGAGGCACCCTTGCCCTTGCGTTCCTCACGGTCGACGTAGGAGTCGGACACCGCCTTGGCGAAGGCCTCGTTGCCGTAGACGAGGTCGATGCGCATGCCGTTGTTCTTGGGGAAGGCGAGCTGTCGGTAGTCCCAGTAGGTGTAGGGACGGTCGTACTTGAGGGGCCGCGGGACGACGTCCGTGAGGCCGGTCTCGCGGAGGGCGGCGAGCGCACCGCGCTCGGCGGGCGTGACGTGGGTGGCACCTTCGAAGAGGGCGGGGTCCCAGACGTCCTCGTCGGTCGGCGCGACGTTGTAGTCACCGAGGACGGCGAAGGGCCGGGCCCCGGCCGCGTCCTCGGCGACGGCGGCCTTGAGGGCGTCGAACCAGGCGAGCTTGTAGGCGTAGTGGGCGTGGTCGACCTCGCGGCCGTTGGGCACGTAGACCGACCAGACGCGGGCGGGGCCGCAGGTCGCGGAGATGGCGCGGGGCTCCTGCGCGTCGTCGTAGTCGGGGCCGCCGGGCAGGCCCGTGGTGACGTCGGCGAGGCCGACGCGGGAGATCAGTGCCACGCCGTTCCACCGGCCCGTGGCGTTCACCGCGGACTCGTACCCCAGCTCGCGCAGGGCCTCGGCGGGGAACTGCTCCGCGCCGCACTTGGTCTCCTGGACGCACAGCACGTCCGTGCCGGTCTTCTCCAGCCAGGCCAGGAGCCGGGGAAGGCGGGCGGTGATCGAGTTCACGTTCCAGGTCGCGATGCGCATGGGAAACAACCTACCCGCCACCACTGACAGTCCCGGATCCCCCGCCCCGACACCACCCGCCACCGCCCGGCCCCACCGCCCCGCGCCGCGCGGTCACACCTCGGTCGACTCCCCCGGCGCGAGCCGCACGTGGTCCGTGCCGCCGAGCCGCCCGATGTGACCGCCGTAGATCGGCAACGCCAGGTCGGTGAGGAGGGCGTCGTGGATGTCGTAGGCGCGCCGCGGCTTGACCTCGCGTACGTAGTCGATGACTTCGGAGATCTTGTTCCAGGGGGCCATCACCGGGACCATCAGGGTGTCCACGGGGTGCTCGGGCACCGTGAACGCGTCGCCGGGGTGGAAGACGGTGCCGTCGACGAGGTAGCCGACGTTGGTGACGCGCGGCAGGTCCGGGTGGATCACGGCGTGCAGCTCGCCGTGGACCTGGATGTCGAACCCGGCGGCCGTGAACGTGTCGCCGTGGCCGACGGTGTGCACCCGCCCCGGGAAGGCCGCCGCGAGCTGGTCGGCGACGGACGCGAGGGTCCACAGCTCGGTGGCCGGGTCGGCCTCCAGGGCGGCGCGCAGATGGCGCTCGTCGAAGTGGTCGGGGTGCTCGTGCGTGACCAGGAGGGCGTCGGCCCCGGCAGCGGCGTCGTCCTCGCTGAAGCCGCCGGGGTCGATGACGAGGAGGCGGCCGTCCTTCTCCAGGCGCACGCACGCGTGGGACTTCTTGGTGAGCTTGATGTGAGACGTCGTCATGCCCCCATCCTGCTCCTCGGGGCCGACCGGAGCCGACCGGGGCCCCGAGGGGGACATGCACCGCTACTCCTGCGGAGTCGTCTCCTCGCGGATCACCTGCTGGGCGACCCGGAACGCGCTGTTGGCCGCGGGGACCCCGCAGTACACCGCGGCCTGCAGCAGCACTTCCTTGATCTCGGCCGGAGTGAGGCCGTTGCGGAGCGCGGCGCGGGTGTGGAACGCCAGCTCGTCCAGGTGGCCGCCCGCGACGAGGGCCGTGAGGGTGACACAGCTGCGGGTGCGGCGGTCCAGGCCCTGGCGGTTCCAGATCTCGCCCCAGGCGTAGCGGGTGACGAGGTCCTGGAAGTCCGCGGAGAACTCGTCGGCGGTGGCCATGGCCCGGTCGACGTGCGCGTCGCCCAGCACCTCGCGGCGGACCTTCATGCCCTGGGCGTACGCGTCGGGGCGGGCGTCCGTCGCCACGGGCTGCTCGACCGCGGCGATCTCGGCGACGGGCGCGGCCGGGGGTGGGGTGAGCACGGGCTTGACGGGGGGCGCGGTGATGGCGTGCTGGCCGGTGGCGTGGGTGTCGGGGGCGGCCTGCCAGGCGCTGGAGAAGTGGCGTACGAGCAGGTCGGTGACCGCGCCGGGCTGTTCCACGGGGGCCAGGTGGGAGGCGCCGGGCACCACGGCGAGGCGGGCGTCGGGGATGCCCGCGACGAGGGTGCGGGCCTCGCCCTGACCGGTCACCTGGTCCTCGGAGCCGACCAGGACGAGGGTGGGCACTCCTATGCTGGCCAGCTCCGCGCGAATGTCGAAGGCGGCGAGCGCCTCGCAGGCGGCGATGTAGCAGCCGGGGTCGGTGGTGCGCACCATCTGCACGGCCCAGTCGGTGATGGCGGGCTGGGCGGCGGCGAAGCCGGGCGTGAACCAGCGCTCCGGGGAGCTGCGGGCGATGGGGTCGAGGCCGTTGGTGCGGACGATGACGCCGCGCTGGCGGAACTCGTCGGCGGTGCCGAACCGCGGCGACGTGGCGATGAGTGCGAGCGAGGCGACGCGGTGCGGGTTGCGCAGCGCCAGTTCGGCGCCGATGGCGCCGCCGAGCGCGCAGCCCGCGAACCCGAAGCGCTGCACGCCGAGCTCGTCGAGCGTGGCGAGCACGCGGCGGGCGAGTTCACCGACGGAGTCCACGGGGTGGGCGGGGGCGCCGCCGTGTCCGGGCATGTCGAAGCGGATGATCCGCCAGTTCTTGCTCAGTTCGGGCACCTGCCGGTCCCACATGTGCCACGTGGTGCCGAGGGAGGGGCCGAGGACCAGGACAGGGGCGTCCTCCGGCCCGTCAAAGCGGTATTGCAGGGCTGCAGTGTTCGTCTCGCTCACCCGCTCCACGCTGCCACATCGCCCCCATGCGCACCGACGGGGGTGTGCGCCTCCACCAAACCGCCGCAGACCTTCACGGCCGCGGCCGGGACGGGTTCACCCGGCGAGTACGGCCTCGGCGGGCTCGCGCCAGTCCCCCGCCCCGCCTGCCCGGGTCGCCTCGGCGAACGCCGGTTCGCCGAGGTGGGCGCGGGCCTGTGCGGTGATCCGGTCGACGTCCGGATGTGAGCGGTCCGGTGTGCCCCGCACGCTGTCAGCGGCGGCGAGCAGCGTCGCGGCCCGCTCGTGCTGCCCCTGGCGCAGCGCCAGCTCCGCGAGGCCGACCAGCACGTGTGCGAGCAGCGGCAGGTGCCCCAGCCTCACCGCCTCGCGGAAGGCCTCGGCCCAGTGGCCGCGGGCCTCCTCGACGTCCTCGGCGAGGTAGCCGTACAGGTCCTGGGTCACGACCCGCAGGTATCCCCTGGTCCCGGAGACGCGCAGCGGCCTGGCCGCGTCCAGGTGCGCGTACGCCTCCTCCCGCCGTCCGCGCCAGCGGGCCAGGTGCGCCTTCGCGAGGACGAGCCCGGCCAGCGCGTCCGGCCAGGCGACCCGGTCCACGCAGGCCTGCGCCTGTGCCATGGCGGCCGCGCTCGCCGCCTCGTCGCCGAGCAGCCAGTACAGCTGGGCCTGGCGCGCCCGCAGGCCGATCGCGTCCTCGATCGCGCCCAGCTCGGTCAGGGCCGTGATCCCCTGTTCGTAGTGCTCGCAGGCCTCGGCGAACGCGCCGCGCTGGGCGAGCCGGTCGGCCAGGGACATCAGCGCGAGGGACATCCCCCAGCGGTCGCCGAGGGCGCGGAACTCGGCCAGGGCGATCTCCATGTCCGTGTCCGTGTCCGGTTCGACGCGGCCGATGGTGAGCCGCAGCCGGCTGCGGTTGAGCCGGGCCTGGGCGCGCACCCACGAGTCCTCGTCAGTGAGCATGGGCTCGAACGCGGCCAGGAACTCCAGCGGCTCCGCCAGCATCCGCTCCATCAGGTCGACCATGACCATCAGCGGGTGGCTGCTCGTCCCGGTCCCGCGCCGGGCGTACCGGTACGCCTTGTGGATCCACTCCTGCGCCGCGTACTGGTCGCCCTGGCCCGAGGTCAGGAACAGCGACACGACGGCGTACGCCATGGCGCGCACGTCGTCGGGCACGGGCCCGTCCAGGGACGCAGCGGCGACGCTCAGTTCGGTGCCCTCGGCCTTGCGTCCGCTCAGGAACCAGTACCAGCCCGCGGGTCCGGCGAGCCGCATCGCCTCGTGGGCCCAGCCGTCCGCGATGGCGCCGCGCAGGGCCGCGTTGATGTTGTCGTGCTCGGCCTCGAGGACGGCGAGCCACTCCAGTTGCTCCGTCCGGCGCAGGTGCGGCTCGGCCGTCGCGGCGAGGTCGGTGAAGTGCGCGAGGTGCGCCCGGCGGGCCGACTCGGTCTCCCCGGCCTCGGCCAGGCGGTGCGCCGCGTACTCCCTGATGGTGTCCAGCATCCGGTAGCGCGGCACGGCCGTGTCGTCGGCGAGCAGCAGGGACTTCTCGATCAGCGCGGTGAGCACGTCGAGGACCTGCTCCCCGCCCGGGTCCTCGCCCCCGCACACCCGCTCGGCCGCGTCGAGCGTGGCGCCGCCGGAGAACACCGAGAGCCGCCGCAGCACGCTCCGCTCGGCCTCGGTGAGCAGGTCCCAGCTCCAGTCGACGACCGCGCGCAGGGTCTTGTGCCGGGGCAGCGCGGTGCGGCTGCCGCTGCTGAGCAGCCGGAAGCGGTCGTCGAGCCGGAGGGCGAGCTGTTCGACGGACATCGTGCGCAGCCGTGCCGCGGCCAGTTCGATGGCGAGGGGAATGCCGTCGAGCGCCCGGCAGATCCGGGCCATGGCGGCCAGGGTCGGCTCGTCGAAGACGATGTCCTTGCGCACCGCGCCGGCCCGGTCCCGCAGCAGCAGCACCGCGGGCGAGGCCCCGACCGCGGCCGGGTCCGCGCTTCCGCCGGGCAGGGCGAGCGGCTCCACCTGCCACAGCGCCTCGCCGGTGATGCCGAGCGGCTCCCGGCTCGTGGCCAGGATCCGCAGGCCCCGGCACTCCCCGAGCAGCCGGTCGGCGAAGGTCGCGGCCGCCTCGATCATGTGCTCGCAGTTGTCGAGGACCAGCAGGTGCGCGCGGTCCCGGACCGCCGCGACGAGCCGGTCCATCGAGTCCCCGCCCGGGTCCCCGCCGCCGTCCCCACCGACCAGCGCCTGGTCGCGCAGGCCGATGGCGGTGAGCACGACCTGGGCCAGCTCCCCGCCCGCCCGCACCGAGGCCAGCTCGACCAGCCAGGCCCCGTCCGGCAGGTCTTCGAGCATCCGCCGCGCGGTCTCCGTGGCGAGGCGCGTCTTGCCCGAGCCGCCAGGTCCGGTCAGGGTGACGAGGCGGTGCTCGGTGACGAGGTCGGCGACCGCGGCGACGTCCTCGTCCTTGCCGACGAAGCTGGTCAGCCCGGCGCGCAGGTTGGTGCGGGGCCGCTCCGGCTGCGTCCGGCCGCCGCTCCGGTCGTGCTGCTCGCCCTGCTCATGGCGCTCGGCACGGTCGGTGCGGTCGGCAGGGGCGGTGCGGTCGGCGGTCCCGGCGCGCTCGCGGTGCTGTCCCCGGGCCCCGCGCCCACCCAGGTCCCCACGCAGCAACGCGGTGTGCAGCGCGGAGAGTTCGGCCGATGGCTCCACGCCCAGCGCGTCGACGAGCCGCTCGCGCAGCTTCTGATACGCCATCAGGGCCTCGCTGCCCCGGCCCGCCTCGGCGAGCGCCCGCATCAGCGCGGCGACGAGGCCTTCACGCAGCGGGTGCGTGGCGACCAGCTCGGTCAGTTCGGAGACGAGGTCGGCGCCGCGGCCGAGGCGGAGGTCCGCGTCCACCCGGTCCGCGAGCGCGGCGAGGCGGAGTTCGTCGAGGCGGGTGGCCGCGGCGGCGAAGGCGTCGCTGCCGTGCGGCGCGATGTCCGCGAGGGCCGTGCCGCGCCACAGCTCCAGGGCCGAGCGCAGCAGCTCCGCCCGCCGCGGCACGTCGTCGGCGGCGCGCGCCCGGCCGAGCAGCTGCTCGAACCGGCTCACGTCCACGGCGTCGGGCGCCACGGCCAGCCGGTACCCGCCGGACTCCGCCTCGACCGACCCGTCCGGCAGCACCCTGCGCAGCCGGGACACGAGCACCTGCAGGGCGTTCGCCTCGTCCGCGGGCGGCCGCTCCCCCCAGATCCAGTCCACGAGCCTCGACCGGGTGACGACCCGGCCGGGTTCGAGGGCGAGCGCGGACAGCAGGGCGCGCAGACGAGTGCCCGGCACCTCCACCGCCGCCCCGGCGGCGGTCCTGACCTCGAACGGCCCGAGCATCATGATGTGCACCTGGCCATAGTGCCGCACGGCTCCGACGCCTGACCAACCACTCCCGCGCTGGTCACGACCGCCGTTCCCGCGGTCCCAGGGGCCCGGCGCGCCCCGGTGTTTCGGTGCGGCGTCCGCGGTGAGGATCACCGAATGACCCCGCACCTCGAATCCCCCGCACCACAGAACCCCCTCCCGACCCATGCGGCCCTCCCCCATCTCGACGCCGCCACGCTCGACCGCCTGGTCCCGATGGGCGCCGCCGTCGACGCCGTCGAGGACGTCCTCGCGAGCGGCGGGCTCGACCCCGAGGCGGAACCCGCGCGGTCCGTCGTCGGTGTGACGGGCGGTCAGCTCTTGCTCATGCCGTCGTCGACGGCCTCGTACGCGGGCGTGAAGGTGGCGACCGTGACCCCCGCCAACCCCGAGCGCGGACTGCCCCGCATCCAGGGCCTGTACCTCCTGCTCGACGGCGTGACCCACCAGCCGCTCGCCCTGCTCGACGGCATCGCCCTCACCTCGCTGCGCACGCCCGCGGTGTCCGGCGCCGCGATCCGGCGCCTGGCCGCGCCGGAGGTCCGGCGGCTGCTCGTGTTCGGGACGGGGCCGCAGGCGTGGGGGCATGTGGAGGCGGTACGGGCGGTGCGCCCCGGCCTCGCGCACGTGGACGTCGTCGGGCGCGATCAGGGGCGGGTGGACGCGTTCGTGGAGCGGTGCCGGGCGGCGGGGCTCGCGGCGGCGGCCGCGGCGCCGAAGGACGTCGCCCACGCCGACGTGGTGTGCTGCTGCACCACGGCGCGCGAGCCGCTGTTCGACAGCTCGCTGCTCGCCCCGCACGCGACCGTCGCCGCGGTCGGCTCGCACGAGCCCGACGCCCGCGAGGTCGACGAACGCCTCCTCGGCCGGGCCACGGTCGTCGCCGAGTCCCGGTCCGTGGCGATGCGGGAGTGCGGCGACATCGTGCAGGCGGTCGCCACCGCCGCGTTCGACCTGCGGCGGCTGCGCACCCTGCGCGAGCTGGCCCGCGGCGAGGTGGCCGTCGACGAGGCCCGCCCGCGCCTGTTCAAGTCGGCGGGCATGGCCTGGGAGGACCTCGCGGTGGCGGTGGCGGCGTACGAGAGGTGGCGGGGCGCCGACGCCTGAGCGCCCCGCCCCGGCCTCACGCCACCGTCACGGGATGCCGCACCACCGCGTCGAAGAGATACCCCTGGGTGTTGTGGGCCGTCGTCGTCGGCTGGCTGCGCCCGGTCGTGTCCGTGGCGCGGGCGAGGAGTGTCGCGGGGCCGGGCGTGCGCGGCCGCCAGTCGGTGGACCAGCGCACCCAGGAGCCGCGCCGGGGTATGTCGTGGAGGCGGGCGCGGTGCCAGGTGCCGCCCTGGTCGGTGCTGATGTCGACGCGGGCGACGGCGCCGTCGCCCGACCAGGAGCGGCCCGTGAGGCGGTGCCGGACTCCGGCCCGGAGCGTGGCGTTCCAGGGGAGTTCGAAGGCCGACTTCAGGGTCTGGCGGGTGAGCGGCGGTGAGCCCTCGGCCGGGAAGTGCGGGCCGAACAGGCGGTAGAAGTCGGTGTTCCAGGGCGAGTAGAGCGGTGTCGTCGAGACCTCGATGTCGCCGACCCACTTGATGGACGCGATGCCGATCCAGGAGGGCACGACGACGCGCACGGGGTGGCCGTGGTCGGGCGACAGCGGCTCGCCGTTCATCTCGTACGCGAGGAGGACGTCGTCCAGGGCCTTCGCGAGGGGCAGCGGGCGCCGCACCCGGCCGAGGTTCGTGCCGTCGGCCGTGACGTAGTCGTCGTCGAGGCCACGGGGCATGACGTCCACGGCCCGGCGCGAGAGGCCCGCCCGGCGCAGGACGTCGGCGAGCCGGACCCCGCGCCAGCGTGCGGTGCCGATGGCGCCGAGCGTCCAGGCCGTGCCCGACACCGGCTGGCCCTGCTGGGTCTGGAACAGGCTGCGGCCGTTGCCCGCGCACTCCACGAACGCCGTGCGCGCCGTCGACGGCAGCCGCTTCAGGTCGGCGAGCGTGAACTCCCGTGCGCCGCCGGTGAGTCCGTCTCCCCACACGGTGAGCCGCCACGCGGTGGCGTCGAGGCGGGGCGTGGTGGTGTGGTTGCGTACGAAGAAGTGCGAGGCGGGGGTCAGCTGACCGGTGTCGGCGAGCGCGTCGAAGCGGGTCTCGGCGTTCGTGCCACGCACCGTGAACACGTCGTCGGGCAGCGGTTTGACGATGCCAGGCATGGTCGCGGCCCGTGCGCGCGGGGCGGGCCAGGCGAGGGGCACGGCTGCCGCGAGGCCCGCGGCGGCGGCGAGCCGCAGCACGTCGCGGCGGGCCACTCCGTCGGCGCGGGCCGCGCCCGCGAGCCACTGCCGCAGGCGACGGCGGTCGTACGCGGCTTCGGTGATCGGTTCCGTGGGCGTCATGAGGGCAGCCTTCCGCGGCGGGCGTGACGGTCTTTTCCGAGTGCGCGAAGTGCCGTACGCCGTCAGGGAAGCGAGCGGCGCACGGGACGAGCAGCGACGTACCGAGAGGAAAGAAGAGAGGGAAGAGAGGGAAAGCGAGAGAGCAGGAGGATCAACAACAGGCGTGCGACGGCAGTGCGCGGACCCGGATGCTTCCGGTGGCACAGGTGCTGCGGCTGAGGATCATCCCGACATGCTACGAGGCCGTGACGTGTCCCGTCACGGCCTCGGCCCGTTCGTGCACGGCGCCGCTACGGCGTCGTCGTCGACACCACGTACACCATGGGGTGCTTCGGGTCGGAGCGGTTCACGACGATGTCCTGGGTGGGGGTGGGGTTCTTCATCTTGTGGGTGAGGCCCCACCAGGGCCCGGGGTCGGTGAACTCCCAGCCGACGACCTTCCGGTCGCGCTTGCTGATGGTGATGTCGTTCTTCTTCAGGGCGCTGACGCCCTTGCCGGTGCCGGTGGCCCTGAGGAACTTGTCGAGGCCCTCGTTGCTGGTGAGGAACTGGACGTACAGGCGGCTGGTGCGCCAGTTGTTGGTCTCGTAGTAGGCGACCTCCGCGGAGTACGGCGGGATCGGCACGTCGTAGAGGCGGCGCTGGACCTTGGAGGGCCAGCCCGCGGTGAGGCCGGTCGCGGAGTACTTCTTCTCCTTGTCGCGGCCGCTGTCGCGGCTCTGGTTCGCGGAGATCAGCAGATACACGGCGGGTACGCCGATGAGCAGCACGATGATCGTCGCGGTGAGCCAGCGACGGCGGAGCATGTGGCGGCGGTCTTCCGGAGGGCGCTGCTCCGCGTCACCCGGTCCGGGCGGGCCCGGCAGGTCCGGGGACGAGGGCTGGCGGGGCACGGTCATCTACTGGGTTCCCTGGGCGGTGCGGTCGTTGGAGCGGCGGGCCTCGGCGTAGCGCTCGTACCGCTCGTAGCGCTCGACGCGGCGGCGGTTGGCGCGCCGGAAGCGGCGGGCGACGAGCCGGGCCAGGTCGGCGGCGCCCACCATGCCCGCCTCGGGGCCGAGCTGGGCGCGGGCGATGCGGGCCTCGGGGCGGTAGCCGCGGCCGGTGAGGTGGCGGCGGAAGGCGTCCCTGGCCGGGCCGATGAGCAGGTCGTCGGCCGCGCTGACGCCGCCGCCGATGACGAAGCAGGACGGGTCGAGGGCGGCGGCGAGGTTGGCGATGCCGACGCCGAGCCACTGGCCGATGTCCTGGAGCAGCTCGACGCACATGGCGTCGCCCTCGCGGGCCAGCTCGGTGATGAGGGGGCCCGTGATGTCGGGGACGTTGCCCTTGACGCGCTCGATGATGCCGTACGCCACCGGGGAGTCCGCGGCCGCCAGCTCGCGGGCCTCGCGCACCAGGGCGTTGCCGGAGCTGTACTGCTCCCAGCAGCCGCGGTTGCCGCACGGGCAGCGGTGGCCGCCGGGCACGACCTGCATATGGCCGAATTCGCCCGCGACCCCGAACTTGCCGCGCTTGACCTGGCCGTCCTCCAGGATCGCGCCGCCGATGCCGGTGCCGAGCGTGATCATGACCAGGTGGTCCTCGCCGCGGGCCGCGCCGAAGCGCCACTCGGCCCACGCGGCGGTGTTCGCGTCGTTGTCGACGAGCACGGGCACCGCGAGGCGGCCGGAGATGCGGTCGCGCAGGGGTTCGTTGCGCCAGGACAGGTGCGGGGCGAACAGGACGCGGTTGCGGTCCGCGTCCACCCAGCCCGCGGCGCCGATGCCGACGGCGTGCACGTCGTGCCGGTCGGACAGGTCAAGGACCAGCTCGACGATGGTGTCCTCGACCACCTTCGGGCTCTTGGACTTGTCCGGCGTCTCGGTGCGCAGCGTCTCCAGGATGTTGCCGTCGGCGTCCACGACGCCCGCCATCACCTTCGTGCCGCCGATGTCGATGCCGACGGTGGGGACGCGGGGCGCCGTCAGATGGGATCGGCGCTCACGCGTGCCCACGGTCCGCAGAACGGTGGCTCGTGCGGAGCCGCGGTGCGTGAGGTCGCGGTAGGTGCTCATCGGGCCGATTCTGCCTCACGCTCGCGGGGGCGCGCACAACGGGACCGGGGTGCCGGGGCCCCGTCAGGGGCGCGGGGAACTGCGCGCTCAGCCAGAGAAAAGCCGCAGACGCGTCTGCTCGGCACTCAGCAGATGCGTCTGCGGCTTTGTCGGGGCTGGTCGCGCAGTTCCCCGCGCCCCTTACGGGGCGCGCTCGAGTTCGTGACGGAGGTCGTCCAGCTCGGAGCCGCCCGCCATCTGGCGGGTCAGCTCGTCGAGGGTGATCTCGGCGCGGGTGTGGCTGCCGGACATGGCCCCGCGCTTGAGGAGGACGAAGCGGTTGCCGACCAGGTAGGCGTGGTGCGGGTTGTGGGTGATCAGGACCACACCGAGGCCCGCGTCCCGGGCGGCCGCGACGTACTTGAGGACGACGCCGGACTGCTTCACGCCGAGCGCGGCGGTGGGCTCGTCCAGGACGAGGACCTTCGCGCCGAAGTACACGGCGCGGGCGATCGCCACACACTGGCGCTCACCGCCGGACAGGGTGCCGATCGGCTGGTCCACGTCGCGCAGGTCGATGCCCATGCGGAGCAGCTCCGCGTGCGTCGTCCGGCGCATCAGGTCGACGTCGAGGCGCTTGAACGGGCCGGTGCCCTTCGTCGGCTCGGAGCCGAGGAAGAAGTTCCGCCAGACCGGCATCAGCGGGACGACGGCCAGGTCCTGGTAGACGGTGGCGATGCCGCGGTCCAGGGCCTCGCGGGGGCTGGAGAGCCTGGTCTCCTCGCCCTCGATGCGCAGGCTGCCCGCGTCGTGCTGGTGCAGCCCCGCGATGATCTTGATGAGGGTGGACTTGCCCGCGCCGTTGTCGCCGAGCACGCAGGAGATCTCCCCGGCGTGCACTTCGAGGGAGACGCCCTCGAGGGCCCGGATGTTGCCGTAGTACTTGCTGACGGCGTCGAGCTCGACCAGCGGCGTACGGTCCGCGGGGGCCGTCTCTTCCTTGGCCACGGCCTCAGTGGTCATTTCGTCGCCTCCGCGCGCTTGCGGACCCAGGCGTTGAGCAGGGTCGCGAGGAGCAGCATCGCTCCGAGGAAGAACTTGAACCAGTCCGGGTTCCACTCGGCGTACACGATGCCCTTGCTGGTCATGCCGAAGATCAGGGCGCCGACCGCGGCGCCGACCGCCGAGCCGTAGCCGCCGGTGATCAGACAGCCGCCGATGACGGCCGCGATGATGTAGATCAGTTCGTTGCCGACGCCCTCGCCGGACTGCACGACGTCGTAGTTGAAGAGCAGGTGCTGGCCGGAGACCCAGGCGCCGAAGGCGACGCCCATGTACAGGCCGATCTTGGTCCTGCCGACGGGGACGCCGACCGCACGGGCGGCCTGCTCACCGCCGCCGACCGCGAAGATCCAGTTTCCGGCGCGGGTGCGCAGCAGGATCCAGGTGGCGACCGCGATCATCGCCAGCCACCAGACGATGGTGATCTTGAAGTCGACGTCGCCGATGGTGATCGTCGAGGCGAACACGTCCTTCGCCGACGAGAAGCCCTCCATGTCGGAGATCGACTTGGTGGAGACGGTGTCGCTGATCAGCTTGGTGAAGCCCAGGTTCGCGCCGGTGAGCATCAGGAACGTACCGAGCGTGATGATGAAGCTCGGCGGGTCCGTGCGGATCAGCATCACGCCGTTGAAGACGCCGATGGCGAGGGTGGCCAGCAGGGACACGCCCACGCCGACCCAGACGTTCGCCGTCATCTGGTAGCTGAACATCGACGAGATCAGCGCGGACGTCGTCACCATGACGCCCGCCGACAGGTCGAACTCACCGCCGATCATCAGCAGCGCCACCGGCACCGCCATGATGCCGATCGTGGAGGCCGCGTACAGGACGGTGGCGAGGCTCGTCGCGCGCAGGAAGCTGTCGGCGACGACGGCGAAGAACAGGAACACCGCCACGGCGCCCACGACGGAGCCGAGCTCGGGCCGGCCCAGGAACTTCTTCAGCGGCGAGGTCTTCAGAAGCCGCTCGTCGACCGCCTTCTCGGGCCGCTGCGGTGACGGTGCGGGTGCAGGTGCGGTCGCGCTCATCGGGTCCCCCGCTTCGCGTATTCCTCCAGCTCGGCGGCCTGGTCCTTGGTGATGATCTGCGGTCCGGTGAGGACCGGCTTGCCGCCGCCGAGCACATCGGCGTTGTACTTGTAGAGCCAGAGCAGGTCCACGGCCTCGTAGCCCTGAAGGTAGGGCTGCTGGTCCACGGCGAAGCCCAGCGTGCCGGACTTCAGGCCGCCCGCGACCTTCTCGTTGAGGTCGAACGTGTCGATCTCGGCCTTGCTGCCCGCGCCGTCCTTGGCCTTCACGGCCGTGTCGGCGAAGGGCGCGCCGAGGGTGACCACGGCGTCGATGTCCTTGTCGGACTGGAGCTTGGCCTCGATGGAGGACTGCACGTCGGGCATGTTGGTGCCCTCGACGTACAGGTTCTGCATATCGCCGTCGAACGTCTTCTTGGCGCCCTCGCAGCGCTGCTCGTGGCCGACGTTGCCCTGCTCGTGCAGGACGCACAGCGCCTTCTTCTTGCCGCGCTTGTTCAGCTCCTCGCCGACGGCCTCGCCCGCGATCGTCTCGTCCTGGCCGATGTGGGTCAGGGCGCCGAACTGCTTGGACTCCGCCGAGCCCGAGTTCACCGTGACCACCGGGATCCCGGCCTTGGTCGCGCGGGCCACGGCGGCCTTCATCGCGTCCGGCTTGGCCAGCGTGACGATGATGCCGTCGACCTTCTTGTCGATGGCGGCGTCCACGAGCTGCGCCTGCTGCTGCGCCTCGTCGTGGTGCGAGTACAGGAACTTGATGTTGTCCTTCACGGCGGCCTGCTTGGCGCCGCTCTGCACGATGTCCCAGAACGTGTCGCCGTCGCCCGAGTGCGTGATCATCGCGAACGTCCAGCGCGGCGTGTTCACCGCGGCCCTGCCCTGTGCCTGCTGCGCCTTGCGGGCGTCCTCGGCGCGCTTGCCGCCGGTGCTGCTGCATCCCGCCAGGGACACCCCGAGCACCGCCACAAGCACGGCACCCACCGCACGTACTCCAGTCCGAACCCTTGCCACGACGTCGTGCCCTTCTTGCTGTCCAGTGTCTGCTGTGCCTGCGGTGCGCACGGAGCCGTCCACATTTGCGTTCGCGGCGCCGATTCGGTTTGCAGTGCTTGCTGTGTTCTTCGGTGCGGCCGGGCCCGCTGCCCGGACCCGGCCGCCCAAGTATCGGTCACACGGATCAGCCGTGTGGTCATCGGGTACCGCGGGCGGTGTACTTCTCCAGCTTCGGTACGTCCTTCTTGGTCACCACGGCCGGACCGGTCAGGACCGGTTTGCCGCCGCCGATCACATTCGCGTTGGACCTGTACAGCCACAGCTCGTCGATCGCGAGGTAGCCCTGGAGGTAGGGCTGCTGATCGACGGCGAAGCCGACCTCGCCCGCCTTGAGCCGCTTGACCACCTCGGCGTTGAGGTCGAAGGTGTCGACCTCCGCCTCGCTGTCCGCGTCCTCCTTCGCCTTCACGGACACGGCCGCGATCGGCGCGCCCAGGGTGACGACCGCGTCGATGTCCTTGGCGGCCTGGAGCTTGGCGCTGACGGACGACTGGGCGCCGGGCGCGTTGGTGCCGTCGACGTTGAGGTTCTGCACCGTGCCGTCGAAGGTCTTCTTCACACCCGCACAGCGCTGTTCCAGCGAGACGTTGCCCTGTTCGTGGATCACGCACAGGGCCTTCTTCCGCCCTCGCCGGTCCAGTTCGTCGCCGACGGCCTCGCCCGCCACGGACTCGTCCTGGCCGATGTGGCCGAGCGCGCCGAAGCGGGTGGAGTACTCCCCGCCCGAGTTGATCGTGACGACCGGGATCCCGGCCGCGCGGGCCTTGCCGAGCACGGCCTTCATCGCCTCCGGCTTGGCGAGCGTCACCACGATCCCGTCGACCTTCTTGTCGATCGCGGTCTGGACGAGCTCCGCCTGGCCCTTGCCCTCCTTGTCGTTGGAGTACAGGAACTCGACGTTGTCCTTCTTGGCGGCCTCCTTGGCGCCGTTCTGGACGATGTCCCAGAAGGTGTCGCCCTCGCCGGAGTGCGTCACCATCGCGATCTTCAGGCGTGGGGTCCCGGCGGCCTGGCCACCGGAGCCCCCGGACTTCCCGGAGTCCTCGGAGTCCTTGCCCCCGGAGCCGCTGCACCCTGCCGCGAGTGCGATGACCGCTAGGAGCGCTGCTGCCGTGCGGGCTGTACGCATGAGGGGTCCGCCCTTCTCCCGGCCGCGGATCGCGGCTTCGGCCGCGCCGATGCGGCTTGAGGAGTTCTAACGGCGGGAGCGGGCCAGCGTCAATGACTTTGTCAGAACATTCTTACGGCCGCACCAGAAGTTGAAACTCGAAGGAGTACCGCGAGGCCCGGTAGATGTGGGAGCCGAACTCGACCGCGCGGCCGGTGTCGTCGAAGGTCGTGCGGCGCATCGTGAGCAGCGGCGCACCCTCCGGCTCGGTGAGCAGGTCGGCCTCCTCGGCCCCGGCGGCACGGGCTCCGACGGACTGGCGGGCACTGTGCAGCGTGATCCCCGCGGCACGCATCAGACGGTAGAGCCCGGTGGCCTCCAGGCGCTCCGTGTCGAGCGGAAGCAGTCCGGCCGGGATGTGGTTGCGCAGGTACGCCATCGGCTCGCCGTGGGCCAGACGCAGGCGCTCCACCAGGTGGACGTCGCCGCCCTCCGCGACCCCGAGGGCGGCGGCGGTCTCGGCGGTCGCGGGCTCGACGACGTTGCGCAGGACCCGGGTCTCGGGCCGCTGCCCGGCCGCCTCCAGGTCGTCGTAGAGGCTGCTCAGCTCCAGCGGGCGCTTGACCTGGCTGTGCACGACCTGGGTGCCGACGCCCCTGCGGCGCACCAGGAGGCCCTTGTCGACGAGCGACTGGATGGCCTGGCGGACGGTGGGCCGGGACAGGCCGAGGCGGCCCGCGAGCTCGATCTCGTTGCCGAGGAGGCTGCCGGGGGTCAGGGCGCCGCGCTCGATCGCCGCCTCCAACTGCTGCGACAGCTGGAAGTACAGCGGGACCGGGCTGCTGCGGTCGACGCCGAGGTGCAGGGCCACCGTGGGGTCCACGGCCGGTTTGGCGGCTTTGGCCGCGGCTGGATCGGTCACGGGGTGAGCGTAGTCCGGGGAGATGATGACGGGAAGTTCGGAAGTTCTGTTGTCAGGACAAACCATTGACAGGAGCGCGGCTGCCTCGCGAAGGTGTGCCCATGCGCATCGGACTGATCGGAACGGGACGTATCGGCACTTTCCACTCGGCGGCCCTGGTCGGCCATCCGGGGGTGGACTCACTCGTCGTCGCGGACGTGGACGCCGCCAGGGCGGCGGACCTCGCGGCCCGGGTGGGCGCGGAGACGGCGCCCTCGGTGGACGCGCTCTTCACGGCGGGGACGGCGGGCTCCGGCGTGGACGCCCTGGTCGTCACGGCGGCGACCTCGGCGCACGCGGAGCTGATCGGCAGGGCGGCGCGGGCCGGTCTGCCGGTGTTCTGCGAGAAGCCGATCGCCCTCGACCTGCCCGGCACCCTCGCCGCGCTCGCGGAGGTCGAGGCGGCGGGCACGGTGCTCCAGCTCGGCTTCCAGCGGCGCTTCGACGCCGGGTACGCGGCGGCCCGCGACGCCGTGCGGGCCGGGCGCCTCGGCCGGCTGCACACGGTGCGGGCCATGACGTCGGACCCGGCGCCGCCGCCCGCCGCGTATCTGCCGCTCTCCGGCGGCCTGTACCGCGACTGCCTGGTGCACGACTTCGACATCCTGCGCTGGGTGACGGGCCGCGAGGTGGTGGAGGTGTACGCCACCGGCTCCGATGCCGGACCCGCGATGTTCCGCGAGGCGGGCGACGTCGACACCGCCGCGGTGCTGCTCACCCTCGACGACGGCACACTGGCCACGGCCACGGCGACGCGCTGCAACGGCGCGGGCTACGACGTCCGCATGGAGCTCGCGGGCGAGGCCGACCAGCTGGCGGTCGGCGTCAACGACCGCACCCCGCTCACCTCGGCCGAGCCGGACGGACCGCCCGCGCCCGACAAGCCGTGGCCCGGCTTCCTGGAGCGCTTCGCGCCCGCGTACGAGGCGGAGCTGGCCGCGTTCGTGGAGGTCGTGCGCGGCGAGCGGGCCAACCCCTGCGACGGCCGTGAGGCGCTGCACGCGCTGCGGATCGCGGAGGCGTGCGAGCGGTCGCGGGCCGAGCGGCGGCCGGTGCGGCTCGCGGAGGTCGACGGGGGCTGAGGAGGGCCGAGGAGGGCTGAGGGGCGGGCCTGGCCTGGCCTCGGGGACGGGCGCGGCTCAGGCTCGGACGTGGCTCGGGGGCGGGCGCGGCTCAGGTCGACGTGGCGCGGACCGTGCCCTGGGCCAGCGCGCACAGCGACTCGGCGCCGTCGTCGGCCACGGCGAACACATCGCAGCGGACGACGGCCTGACGGCGGGTCGCCTCCGCCACCGTCGCACGGGCCACCAGACGGGCGCCGGTCGCGGGGCGCACGTACTGGATGGTGAAGCCGGACGTCAGGACCGCGGGGCCGAGCGCGGTCCCGGCCGCGAACGTGATGCTGTTGTCGGCCGCGTACGCCAGCACGCCGCCGTGCACGAAGCCGTTCTGCTGGCGGAGTTCGCCGCGTACGGGGATCTCCAGGGTGGCCGCGCCGTCCCCGAACGCGGTGATCTCGGCGCGCACCAGGCGGCTGAAGGGCTGGGCGTCCAGGGTCTTGCGGGCGAGGTCCAGGTCGAGCACGGGCACTCCCGTCCCGTCGTGGGCCGCGGCCGTCCGCCCCTTGTCATCCGTCATGGCCGCCAACGTACCCGCGCCCGCGGGCCGTTGACGTGCGGGGTCGGTCAGTCGTCGTTCAGGAGGCCCGCGTCGTGGACCAACAGGGCGATCTGGACGCGGTTGTTCAGGTCGAGCTTGGTCAGAACGCGGGACACATGGGCCTTCACGGTGGCCACGCTCAGGTACAGCTCGGCGGCGATGTCCGCGTTGGACGCGCCCTTGCCCACGGCGACGGCGACCTCACGCTCCCGGTCGCCGAGCACGTCGAGCCGGTCGAGGGCGCGCCGCCGCCGGTCGAGTTCGGGGCCGCCCCCGGCCACCTGCGAGATCAACTGCTGCGTCACGCTGGGCGAGAGGACCGGCTCGCCCGCGGCCACCGCCCGTACCGCCGCGACGATCTCGGCGGGCGCGGTGTCCTTCAGGACGAACCCGGCGGCCCCCGCCCGCAGCGCCCGCAGCACCTGCTCGTCGGCGTGGAAGGTGGTGAGCACGACGACCTCGGGGGCGTCGGGCCGCTTGCGCAGGGCCTCCGTGGCGGCGAGCCCGTCCATCGTGGGCATCCGGATGTCCATCAGGACGACGTGGGGCCGGACCTCCGCGACGAGCGCGGCGACCTCGCTGCCGTCGCCCGCCTCCCCCACGATCTCGATGTCGTCGGCGCCGCCGAGCATGAAGGAAAGACCGGCGCGGACCAGCGGGTCGTCGTCGACGAGCAGCAGCCTGATCGGTGTCATGCGCCTACCGTAACCAGCCTCGCGTACCCCCTCGGCACGCCCGGGCCCCCTCACGCCGGGAGCCTCAGGCGCAGCGGCCCGCAGCCGATCCGGTCGGCCTCCGCGGCGACGTAGCGCGGCATGAGCCTGCGGATGTCCGCGGCCCGGCCGCCGTCGTCCGAACGGATCAGGAAGGTGACGTCGCCGGTCTGGCAGGAGGCCTGGTAAAGCGCCATGTCCTCGCGCAGGAAACCGCGCCCCCGCGTCTCGTCCTTGGTGTCCCCCTCGGCCGTGATCCGGCGGCCGCCCTCGAAGGAGAGCCCGTGGTAGAGCGCCGAGAGCCGGGAGCTCTCGACCGTCATCAGGCGCAGCTTCGGGTGGCCGAACAGGACGTCCCGGTCGCAGGTCCGCACCGGGCCACCGGCGCCGCTCACCAGCGGGCGTTCGTACCGGCTGCTCTCGCCGGAGCCGGGCAGCCCGAGCCCCTTGACGCCGCAGAACGCGCCGGGCTTCTCGTCGATGAACCGCGCGGGGGCGGCCAGGCGGTCCGTGGGGTCGGGGAGGTCGCTGTCGCACCCCTGGTCGTCCATGTAGTGGTTGACGAGCTTGACGACGGCGCGGGCGAGCCGGGCGCGCTCGTCGGTGTCGACGGGGTCGCGGTACGTCGTCCAGCCCGCCTCCATGTCGACGACGAGCGGCCCGTCCCGGTCGGGGGCGCGGCCGACGCAGCCCTCCGGTACGGCGAGCCACGCGCGCGTGTCCGACACCATGCCGAGCAGCCCGCCGCCCAGGGGCGTCATCCGCGCGGACAGGTACTCGTCGGCCCACACGTCGCGGTCGCCGCCGAACCGGGTGTCGAGCCGGTGCAGTTGGGCGCGGACGCGGTGGCCGCGCGGCGACCGCAGCTCGCACCGGCCGGAGGGCCCGTCCGACGCGATGCGGTCGTAGCCGATGTCCATCTGGGAGTACGCGATGTCCCGCTTGCCGTGGAACAGGTCCGCGACGTCGTCCTCGTCGAGCGCGCCCCAGCACGCCCGCTCCCGCTCGAACGGCCCCGCCTCGGCCTGCCAGGCCACGACGGTCCCGCCGAGCAACGCCCCCGCGAGCGCCGCGGCGACGGCACGCCTCCGGTGGCCACGGGTGAGACGGCGCAGGCTGCGCCAGTGCCACCAGGGGGCAGGGGCGGCGGCGATGGCGGCGGCGACGACACCGAGCGGCTTGTCCGCCAGGGCAGGAGTCACCTCACCCTCGGACTGCCCCGCCTTCTCGTCCTTCTCCATGTCGCTCATCGACGGTTCCCCTCCGCGTCGGTGGTCGGCGCGACGGGTGCGCAGCCGAGGCGCCGCGCCACCGCGTTGGTGAACGTGGCGAAGTAGTCGGACGTGGCCCCCGTCGGCGTACCGAGCAGCAGGAACGCCGTCGGGCGGCCCGCACACCCGGCGCGGACGAACCGGCGGTCGGCGGTGAAGTTCCCGGTGCCCCGCCAGCCCTTCGCGGGTGCCCTGGTCCCGGCCGCGCCGTCGAGGAGCCGGGTGAGCCGGGGCTCGCGCACCATCACGGCGTCGAACAGCGGCTGGTCGGTGCGCTCCCCGAGCCGCAGGGAGCGGCCGATCCGCGCCGAGCAGGACTGCAGGTCCCGGTTGACCGCACCGACCTGGTACTCCAGGCGCATCGCGGTCTCCTTGGTGAGGTCGGCGCCGACGTCGAGGCCGGGGATGCGGCAGACGGGGCCGCGGGAGAAGGTGTCCGCGCGCTCCGGCAGCTCCGGCACCGCCGAGCTGACGCGCAGCGGCTCGGACCCGGCGCAACCGGCGGCCTTCATCCCCTTGTTGGCGGCGGCGACGAGGAGTTCGGCGACGGCCTGGGAGCCGCCGAGGTCGGGGATGTCGGGCACCGTGTCGTCGGCGTCCGACTCCTCGTGGGCGTCGAGGGTGACGGCGGTCGGGCGCCCGTCGCGGGTGTCGCAGCGCTCGGGCAGGACGAGGATGCCGTGGTTGCCGTCGGCGGTGCCGGGCAGGCCGCCCGGCAGGGGCATGGCGCGGTCGGCGAGATAGCCGCCGAGCCAGCTGACGCGTTCGCCCGCGGGCTTGGGCGCGGGCCCGTACCGCACCCGGACGGTGGTGCGCTGCCGCTCCTTGTCGCCGTCGCTGTACGTGTGGCTGGAGCTGACGGTGAGTCGGCACTCGCCGCGCGGCGCGCCGGGCGTCGGCGCGGTCCCCGTGGACGTACGGCTGCGGCCGTCCTCGCCCTTGAAGCCCTCGTCGCCGAGGACGCCGGGCCCGCTGTCCTGCTCCCAGGCGCCCCAGCAGTACTGGTCCCGGCCGTCGAAGGGCCAGGTGTCCGTGGCCCAGGTGCCGAGGCCGCCCGCGAGCAGCGCGACGGCGAGGCCGGTGGCGGTGGCGCCGCGCCGCGTCCTGACGAACCGCCGTACGCGTGCGAGCCGTTGGGCGTCCGCGCCCTGCGTCCGGTCCGCCCCGCTGTCCCCCGGTATGTCCCCCGGCGCACCGCCGGACGACCCCACTGGGCTCTCCCCCGTCACGATCTCCGCCCTCCGACTCTCCGTTGTGTGGCGGCTGATCGTACAGAAGGTGTGCGGAAGCGAAGCCACCAGGTCGTCAGGTCCACGACAGCCCGGCCGTCAGGCCCAGGGCAGCCAGGCCTCGACCGCGAAGCTCCCGCCGGGACCGCCGCCGTGGGTGAGGCGTCCGCCCGCGAGCGCGGCGCGTTCGGTGAGGCCGATGAGGCCCTGCCCGGAGCCGGGCACCTGCGGCACCTCGCCGGGCGGCGGCGGATTGCGCACGGACAGGGTGAGGCCCTCGCCGGGCGCGCCCGCGACGACGACGGTGACCTCGGCGCCGGGCGCGTGTTTGCGGGCGTTGGTCAGGCCCTCCTGGGCGATGCGGTACGCGGTGCGGCCGATCGCGGCGGGCACCGACTCCGGGTCGGGGACGCGCAGGTCGAGGACGACCTTCATGCCCGCTTCCCGGGACTCGGCGACGAGCGTGTCGAGGGCGGCGAGGGTGGGCTGCGGCCGCCCCGACGCGTCCGCGTCGCCGCCGCGCAGGACGCCGATGACCTGCCGCAGGTCCTGAAGCGCCTCGTGCGAGCTCTCCCGGATGACCCCGGCCGCCCGTGCGATCTCCTCGCGGGGCGCGTCGGGCCGGAACTCCAGGGCGCCCGCGTGCACGCTGAGCAGGGTGAGCCGGTGGGCGAGGACGTCGTGCATCTCGCGGGCGATGGCCTCGCGGGCGAGCTGCTGGGCCTTCTCGGCGCGCAGCGCGGCCTCGTTCTCGGCGCGCCGGGCACGGTCGCGCAGGGCGAGCAGGAGCTGGCGCCGGGAGCGCACGAACATCCCCCAGGCGACGGTGGTCGCGGCGAACAGCGAGGTGAGGACGATCGAGAGGACGTAGGGCAGGTCCGGGTCGGGCCGCCACCAGTAGAAGGGCACCATCAGCACCACGGCGGCGCCGACGAGCCAGGCGGAGTACTTCCAGGGCCGGTGCACGGCGAGCGTGAAGTAGGCGACGAGGGCGGCGCCGCCCGCGGTGTTGGACAGCAGGCTGACGGCGACCATCGCGACGGCGAACCCCACCGGCCAGCGCCTGCGCAGCCACACCCCGGCGCAGGCGAGCGCGCCGAGCAGATGGTCGAGCGCGGCCCAGCCGTCGGAGACGGTGGGGTTGTGCTGCACCTCGTCGCTGATGACGAGGCCGAGGAAGACGGCGATCAGGAAGCAGGCGAAGTCGACCATCCAGTCGCGCACGGTCCGCTTGTGCCGCCCGGTCCTGCCGGTGGCCCGGTCCGGATCGAGCTCGGCGGCGACCGCCGACGGCAGGAACCACTGCCTGCGGGCCACGGGCTCCGCCCCGGTCCCGACGTCTGCGGTGCCCGCGGGCTGCGTACGACTCTTCACACTCGACAAATCTACGCACCGTACGGCGCCACACCCGACCCCCGAACGTGATCATCGACGAAAGTCGGAGCGTCCGAGACTTTGGGCGAACGGGGTGCGCGCCGGGGTGCGCCTTGGGACGGGCGGGGCCTCGCCCCGCGGCCGATGTGCGCGCGGGGCCGCGGGGCGAGGCTGTTGAGCCATGAAACAGCTGCTGGAGTTTCTCGGTGTGATCCTGCTGATCCAGGGCGCGGTGGGCCTGCTGAACGAGCTCACCGGGTGGCTGGGCGGGTGGGGCGCGGTACAGCACCTGGCCTTCGTCGACGGCTACGAGCTGTATCTGAGCATCGCGATGATCGTGCTCGCGTGCGCGCTGTTCGCCGCGGCGGAGAGCCGCAGGTTCGGCTGAGCCAGGGCGCGCCCCGGCCCGACCCCGCCCCTGACGCGGTCAGCAGCCGCGGTCGACGAGGTCGAACGAGCGGTAGTGGTCGGCGGTGTAGTAGTCCTCCTGCTGGGACTCACCGGTGACGATGCGGCGCGCGCCCCGGTTCGGGGAGCCGGGGGTCTTGACGGTGTACTCGTGGTAGTAGCCGTTGCTCTGCTTGGGCAGGATGCCTTCCCTGTTCTGGAAGACGGTGCCGTCCTGCGGGTACGGGAACGGGCCGCCCCGCTCGATCAGGTCGAGCGTGTCGTGCGCCTGGGACGGCAGGTCGGAGTAGCAGATCTCGCCGACGGCGGCGGCCGAGAGCCCGGCGGGCGCGACGGCGGCGACCTTGTGGGGGGCCGCGGCGTTCGCGGTGCCGGTGACGGAGCCGCCGACGAGCAGGGCGGCGGCGAGGGCAGTGACACTGAGGATCCGTGGGGGGATTCGCATGCCCCCAGGATGACGCGCGTAGAGGTTGATGTGTCAACGTCAAGTACATCGAATTTTCCGGAAGTTAACCGCCTCCCCGGGGCCCTCACGTTCGCGAATCCCTCCCCACACCACGTTCACCCCGCGGTCGCTCTCCCTTCGCGCTAGTAACTCCCGTACTCCGGGCGGCCGTCGCACTCGTATGTGTGGATGGCGACGCCCTTGGACGTCGTACGCGCCCCGGTGTGCCGGAACGCGGTCGGCAGGCCGCCCTCCGCGAACAGGCGCTTCCCGGTGCCGAGAGTCACGGGGAACGTCAGCAGATGGAGCGTGTCGATCAACTCGTGCTCCATCAGGGACTGCGCGAGCCCCGCGCTGCCGTGCAGTTGCAGCTCGCGGCCCGGTCGCTCCTTGAGCGCGGTGACGTCCTTGACCAGGTCCTCGCGGCCGATGATCTCGGCGCCCTGCCAGTCGGCAGCGGTCAGCGTGGAGCTGGCGACGTACTTCGGCAGGGAGTTCAGACGGGAGGCGATGGGGTCGGCGGGGTCGGTCACCTTCGGCCAGTACGAGGCGAAGATGTCGTACGTCCTGCGCCCGAGCAGGAAGGCGTCCGCCCGGTCGAAGACCTCCGTGACGAACCGGATGAAGTCCTCGTCCCCGTACGGGAACGACCAGCCGCCGTGCGGGAAGCCGCCGCTGGTGTCCTCCTCCGGGCCGCCCGGGGCCTGGATGACGCCGTCGAGGGTGAGGAACTGGGTGAGCGTGATCTTCATGGTGTGACCTCTCCGGGGTGGCCGCCGCGCCCGCGGCGCGGTCCTGCCTGTCTCACCTACTCAGACCGCCGCCCGCGCCGGAACTCATCGCCGCGTACCGGGTGGCCCCGGCACCCCCGGCATCCCCGGCATCCCCGTCCATTTACCGCCAGCCGTCCCCCGTGCCCACGGCTTTGATGGAACTCGTCGAAGCGGTTGAACCCGCAAACACTTTCCTAGAACGAGAACGAAGAGGTACGGACATGTCTTCTCTGACCGGCAAGACGGCTCTCGTCACCGGCGGCAGCCGCGGTATCGGCGCGGCGACGGCCCTGCGGCTCGCCCAGGAGGGCGCCGACGTGGCCGTCACCTACGTCCAGGGCGAGGACGCCGCCCGCGAGGTCGTCGCCAAGATCGAGTCGATGGGGCGGCGGGGGTTCGCGATCCGGGCCGACGCGGCCGACGCCGGGGACGCGTCGGGCGCCGTGGAGCGGGCCGCCGATGACCTGGGCGGCCTGGACATCCTCGTCAACAACGCCGGCGCGGGGGTGCTCGGGCCCATCGGGGACCTCGCCCTCGCCGATGTCGACCGGGTGCTCGCCGTGAACGTGCGCGGGGTGTTCCTCGCCTCCCAGGCCGCGGCCGGGCGGATGCGGCGCGGTGGGCGCATCGTGTCCATCGGCTCCTGCATCGTGCAGCATGTGCCCGGGGGCGGGGGCACGTTGTACGCCACCAGCAAGGCCGCGCTCGTCGGGCTCACCAAGGCGCTCGCCCGTGAGCTCGGTGAGCGCGGCGTCACCGTGAACCTCGTGCACCCGGGGCCCATCGACACCGACATGAACCCCGCCGACGGGCCCTACGCCTCGGCCCAGGCCGCCGGGACCGCGCTCGGCCGCTACGGCTCCGCCGGGGAAGTCGCCTCCGTCGTGGCCTACCTGGCCGGGGAGGAGGCGTCGTACGTGACGGGGGCCGAGTGGGCTGTGGACGGGGGGCACGCGGCGTAGGCCTCGCGGGGGCGCCCCAGTCCCGCCCCTTCACCGAAACCGGGGGCTGCCGCCCCCTGGACCCCCGCTTGTCGGCGCTTCGCGCCTCGTCCTCAAACGCCGGACGGGCTGAAACCGTGCCGTACCGGCGACATATATAGCCCCTCCGGCGTTTGAGGAGCGGGGTCTGGGGCGGAGCCCCAGTTTCGGGAAAGGGGCGGGATCGGGGAGCCCCCGGCAGGGCCCCGACCTCAGCCCCCGAGCTCCCGATACCGCGCGGCCAACACGTCCGCCCCACCCTCCGTAGGCGCCCCGTACAGCCGCAACCGCGAAATCCCCCCGTCGGGGAAGATGTCGACGCGCGCGTGCGTCCCGACGGCGGCCGCGGGCAGCGTGAAGCGATGGTTGGTGTCGGGCTGGAGCCGCGTACGCGCAAGGACCTCGACCCAGTCCCCGGACTCCCCGTCCCGGACGGACACGGAGGCCCACCCGGCGGAGTTCCCCTTGAGGTAGGCGGTGTCGATCTCGAGGGCGCGGACCTCGGACTGCGCGGCGAGACGATAGCGGATCCAGTCGTGCCCCTGGTCGCGCCGCCGCCGCGTCTCCCACCCGTCGTCCATCTTCCGGGACCGCCCGGGCTGAATGGTGTTGGTGGCGGGCGAGTAGAACCGGTCGGAGGCGTCCTCGACCTGGCCGCCGTTCTCGAGGGCGACGACGTCGAAGGTGCCGAGGGCGGCGAGCCAGGCGGGATCGGCGACGACTTCGCCGTACACGCGCAGCCGGGCGATGCCCCCGTCGGGGTGCTGGTTGACGCGCAGGTGCGTGAAGCGCTGGGGGGCGTCGACGGCGAAGCCGTTCGCGGCGTGACCGCCGACGGCCGTACGCGGCACGAGGGTCGTCCACTTCACGCCGTCGGCGAGGAGTTCGTCGGGGGTGGGCGAGCCCTCGACGTTGGCGCCCTCGATCGACACGGCCTGCGGGTAGTTGCCGCGGAAGTGCGCGGTGTCGACGACGATGCCGTGGATGACGCCGGGCGCGCCGAGGCGGACGAGCGCCCAGTCGTGGTCGTCGGCGGTGGGCCAGGGGTGCTCGGCGGAGGCGCCGCGCCGCCGCCGGGTCTCCCAGCCGTCCATGATCTTGCCCTTGTGGCCGAAGTGCTCGGGGTCGAACTCGGCGTCGTTGGGCAGCAGCAGGTTCTCGCGCATGGCGAAGAACTCGTCGTTGGCGGCGATGACACCGGCCCCGAGCTGGCGGTCCGCGAGGTTGGCGTGCTGGGTGAAGGGGAAGTCGGCGGTGCGGTAGTCGGCGTAGGGCTCGCCGCCGCCGTAGGGGTTCGCGTCGCCGGTGAAGCGGGGGATCGGTGTCGCCGTCACGGTGATCAGTTCTTCCTTTCCAGAAGTCGGCCCGACGGCGCGCTGAACTCGCCGTCGGACACGATGCGTTGGCCGCGCAGCCAGGTGGACTTCACAACACCGCGGAGAGTCTTGCCCGCGTAGGCGGTGACTCGGTTGCGGTGCTGGAGGCGCGCGGGGTCCACGGTGAAGGTCTCGTCGGGCGCGAGGACCGCGAAGTCGGCGTCGCGGCCGACCTCGATGGCGCCCTTGCGGTCGAGGCCGACCAGCTCGGCGGTGCGCGTCGACATCCAGCGCACGACGTCCTCCAGGCCGTACCCGCGCGCCCGGGCCGCCGTCCACACGGCGGGCAGGCTCAGCTGGAGGCCGGAGATGCCGCCCCAGGCGGTGGCGAAGTCGGGCGTCTTGAGGTCGGCGGTGGACGGGGAGTGGTCGGTCACGACGCAGTCGATGGTGCCGTCGGCGAGCGCCTGCCACAGCAGGTCCTGGTTCGCGGCCTCGCGGATCGGCGGGCAGCACTTGAACTCGCTGGCCCCGTCGGGGACTTCCTCGGCCGTCAGGGTGAGGTAGTGCGGGCAGGTCTCGACGGTGAGGCGGACGCCCTCACGCTTGGCGGCGGCGATCAGCGGCAGCGCGTCGGAGGACGACAGGTGCAGGATGTGGACACGGGCGCCGATGCGCTTCGCGACGGCGATGAGGCCCTCGATCGCGGTGTCCTCGCTGACGCGCGGGCGGGAGTCCAGGAAGTCGGTGTAGCGCGGGCCGCTCCTCGCGGGGGCCGCGGCCAGTTCGTGCGGGTCCTCGGCGTGCACGATGAGCAGGCCGCCGAAACCGGCTATCTCCCCCATCGACACAGCGAGTTGATCCTGCGTCAGCTCGGGGAACTCGTCGACACCCGAGGGCGACAGGAAGCACTTGAAGCCGAAGACGCCCGCGTCGTGCAGGGGCCGCAGGTCCTTGACGTTGTCGGGCAGCGCGCCGCCCCAGAACCCGACGTCGATGTGCGCCTTGGCCGCCGCCACGCCCTTCTTCGTACGGAGGTTCGCGACCGTGGTCGTCGGCGGCAGCGAGTTCAGCGGCATGTCGACGAGGGTGGTGATGCCCCCGGCGGCCGCGGCGCGCGTGGCCGTCCAGAAGCCCTCCCACTCGGTGCGGCCCGGGTCGTTGACGTGGACGTGGGTGTCGACGAGGCCGGGCAGCAGCGCGTCGTCGCCGAAGTCCTCCACGCGGGCGTGCGTCGACACGGCGGCGTCATGCGCGCGCACCGCCACGATCGTGCCGTCCGAGACGACGACGGACGCGGCACGCGTCCCCTCCGGGGTGATGACGCGCGTCGAGCGCAGCACCAGTTCCTCGCCGGACACCGCGGCCCCTCTCTGTTCGTCTGTGCGCCTCCGCCGACCTTCCGGCCAGCGGAATTCAACGTTCTGTTGAAGAAGTCTTCGCCTCGGGCCGGGATCCGTCAAGGGCCTATACGTTTCCACAAAGTGGAATTAGAATTCCGCACACCAGAACGTAGCTATCTACAACGCGGACCGTCAAGGGAGGTCCCCGCCCGCCTCGAAGACCGGACAAACGCCCACTGACCGGCACTGACGTGACGACGGCACCGGGGCTGTCCGGGAAAGCGCCCGGTAGGCTGCTGCCTTGCCTGCCCTCCCGTAAGGCCCCGAAAGGAACGCGCCGTGCCGACGTCTAGCGCCAGCACCACCGACGCCGCGAAGTCCCCCGCGAGCGGAGGCGTGCAGTCCCTCGAGCGCGCCTTCGACCTGCTCGAGCGCATGGCGGACGCGGGGGGCGAGGTCGGTCTGAGCGAGCTGTCCGCCAGCAGTGGGCTGCCGCTGCCGACGATCCACCGGCTGATGCGCACGCTCGTCGCCTGCGGGTACGTCCGCCAGCAGCCCAACCGCCGCTACGCCCTCGGGCCGCGTCTGATCCGCCTCGGCGAGTCCGCGTCCCGGCTGCTCGGCACCTGGGCCCGGCCCTATCTCGCCCGACTCGTCGAGGAGACCGGCGAGACCGCGAACATGGCGCTGCTCGACGGGGACGAGATCGTGTACGTGGCGCAGGTGCCGTCCAAGCACTCCATGCGCATGTTCACCGAGGTGGGGCGGCGGGTTCTTCCGCACTCCACCGGTGTCGGGAAGGCGCTGCTCGCGCATACGCCCGCGGAGGAGGTGCGGGCGCTGCTCGCCCGTACGGGTATGCCTGCCGCCACCGAGAAGACCATCACCACGGCCGATGGTTTTCTCGATGCCCTCGAAGAGGTGCGGCGGGCGGGGTACGCCGTCGACGACAACGAGCAGGAGATCGGGGTGCGGTGTCTTGCCGTGTCCGTGCCCGACTCCCCCACGGCTGCGGCCATCTCGATCTCCGGGCCCGCGGGGCGGGTCACCGAGGAAGCCACCGAGAAGATCGTCCCCGTCCTGCAGCAGGTCGCGGCCGAACTCTCGGAGGCCCTGGCCACGTCGGCCCCGTCCACCTGACCGCCCGGCCCTCGCGGGGCGCCCCAGTCCCGCCCCTTCTCCGATCCCAGGGCTCTGCCCCTGGACCCCGGGGGTGGGTGTCCCGTGCGGGTCGGCCAGTCCTCCCCCGAATCGGCGCTCCGCGCCTCGTCCTCAAACGCCGGACGGGCTGAAAACTTCGCCGGGGCGGGGAGGTTGGGGTTGATGGTGCCGGGGTGTTGCTCAGTTGGTGAATGGCTTGGGCGGGTGGGTGGGAGATAGCCCGTCCGGCGTGTGAGGACGAGGCGCGGAGCGCCGATACGGGGGTGCCCCCGGCCCACGGGACCGGGACGTCACACCCGCCCCCACCGCAGAGGCAACAGCGCTCGCCGCAGCCCCCGCACCACCATCACCGCACCCCCCGCATGCGCGTCCACATACCGCCGCACCCGCCCCCGCCCCCACCGCCGCCCACCCCGTGCCCCGATCACCAACAGATCCCCCGGCCGGGAGGCCACCCCGCAGAGCACCGGCCCGGCGGGCCCCCGCAGGACCCGCCGCTCCACCGCGCCGCCCGCCCACACCCCCACCGGCACCCCGCCGAACACCGAGTCGAAGGCCTCGTCAAGCCGCTGCCACGCGGCCCGCTCCCAGTGCCGGGCCCACTCCCGGTCGGGCCACCGCGCGTACAGGGCCTCGCCCTCGGGCGGCTCCCACGCGAGGACGACGACGAGCCGCCGCCCGCCCCACCGGGCCTCGCTCGCCGCGGCCCGCAGTGCCGCGAGGCTGGCCCGCGACCCGTCGGCCCCGCTGACCCCGACGACGACCCGCCCTTCCGTCTCCATGCCTGGCACCCCTCTTCGCTCTCCGGATCGGGGGCCACATCCGGGCCACATCGCCCCTGGCACCCCGTCGCCGCCGAGTCTGTACGCTGATTGGCCTGGACAGCAGGGCCAATACGCAGGAGTTGGCATGGCAGGAGTACACACAGTGGTTCCCTCTCCGGACCGCCGCCTCGGCGGCACCCAGCTGGCCGCCCTCGTGACGGGCGCGGCCGGGGAGCGGCCGGGCTACCGGGCCCTGGCCCACGCCGTCCGCGCCCTCCTGCTCGACGGCCGGATCCCCCTGCACACCCGGCTGCCCGCCGAGCGCGAGCTGGCGTCGGCACTGGGTGTCAGCCGGGCCACGGTCACGGCGGCGTACGACCTGCTGCGCGAGAGCGGGTTCGCGGCCAGCCGGCGGGGCGCGAGCACCTGGACGGAGCTGCCGGAGGGGCGGCGCCCGGCGAGCGTGGCCGCGTTCCCGGTGGGGGCGCCGGGCGAGGGCGTCCTGGACCTCGCGGTGGCCGCGCCCGCGGCACCGGCGGGGCTCGGCGACGCGGTGGCGGCGGCCGCCGCGCTACTGCCCGCGCACACGCCGACCTCGGGCTACCACCCGTACGGGCTGCCGGAGTTGAGGGCGGCGGTGGCGGAGCGGTACACCCGGCGCGGGCTGCCGACACTGCCCGACCAGATCCTCGTCACCACGGGCGCCCAGCAGGCGATCTCCCTCGTGCTCGCCCTCGTCGGGCGGCCGGGCGACCGCGCCCTGGTGGAGAACCCCTCGTACCCGAACGCCCTGGACGCCGTCCGCCGCGCGGGCCTGCGCGCGGCGCCCGTGCCGGTGACGGACGCGGGCTGGGACACGGCCCTGGTGGAGTCGACGCTGCGGCAGACCGCGCCGCGCATCGCCTATCTCGTACCGGACTTCCAGAACCCGACGGGCGCCCTGATGCCGCGCGAGCAGCGGCTGCGGATCCTGGAGACGGCGCGCGCCACGGGCACCTGGCTGCTGATCGACGAGACGATCGCCGACATGGCCCTGGATGTGCCGCCGCCCGCGCCGTTCGCCTCGCTCGCCCCGCACGGGGTGGCCGAACAGGTCGTCACCGTGGGCTCGTTGAGCAAGTCGTACTGGGGCGGGCTGCGGATCGGCTGGGTGCGGGCGGGCTCACGGCTGATCACGGAGCTGACCATGGCGCGGATCCCGGCGGACATGGCGACGCCGGTGCTCGACCAGTTGGTGGCGGTGCGGTTGCTGGCCGGGCTCGACGAGGTGCTGCGCGAGCGGCGGGCGGGGCTGCGGGAGTCCCGGGCCGCGCTCGCCGCCGCGCTCGGCCGTCATCTGCCGGGCTGGCGCTGGCAGTTGCCGCCCGGCGGCCTGTCCCTCTGGGTCGACCTGGGCGCGCCCGTCGCCTCGTCGCTCGCGCGGGCGGCGCTCGGGCACGGCGTCCGGATCGAGGGCGGTTCGCGGTTCGGCGCCGATCCTGGCATCCATGAGCACCGGCTGCGCGTCCCGTTCACGCTGGCACCGGACCTGTACGAGGACGCGGCCGTCCGGCTCGCCGCGGCGCTCGGCGGCGAGCTGCGGCCGACGGGCACGGAGCCGGACCGCATGGACTGGGTGGCGTAACGCGGCTCCGTGGGCGTAACACGGCGGGACCCGGCTGGGGGAACGGGGCGCCGCCGCGTTCAGCACACGGCTCGCACACACGGCTCAGCGCACGAGAGCCGCCGCATCACCTCGGATGCGGCGGCTCCCCGAACAACTCCACGGCCCCTCTGACGCCCGTCAGAGCACCGGTCAGGGCACTGACCGAGCCGATCGAACTCGCGACGAGCAGCAGCGAGCGACGCAGCCTGAGGGCCTCGGGCGCGCCGGTCGCGGCCATGGCGGCCAGAGCCGCTAACTCGTCCTCCGCTATCGCCCGGTCCGGGAACTCACCCGGGTACGCGGCCAGTTCGCGGCGCAGCCGGGACACGGCCGCCCGCAGTTCCGTCACCCGCGGATCCTCGAAGTTTCCCCTCACGGCTCTCTGCCCCACGCTCCGCAACACAGCTCTCCCCCTCGCACGTCGTTGTGCGCCTGTACGCGCGCGGGCCCGGGCGGACCCGCCGCGGCGGCCGGACACCGAAGGGGCGCGGCGCGGGCCGATGCGGCCACGGCGCGACGCAGGCGTCACTTTCGGCCACGCCCCCGGCCGGAACAGGGTGCCCAGAACCCATGCGGTAAGCAAGAGTCATGACCGAATCACTGTCACCTTCCGCCCCCACCGCCCCCGCCGAGGTCGTCGGCCTGCTGCTGGCGGCGGGCGGTGGACGGCGCCTGGGCGGCTGCCCGAAGGCCCTCCTCGAGCATCGCGGCGAGCTGTTCGTGGAGCGTGCGGCGCGGGCGCTGCGGGACGGCGGCTGCACCCGCGTGCACGTGGTGCTCGGCGCCACCGCCGATGTCGTACGGGAGCGGGCGGACCTGCCCGGGTGCGTCCTGGTGGACAACCCGGACTGGCGCGAGGGCATGGGGTCCTCGCTGCGGGCGGGCCTCGCCTCGCTGCGCGCGACCGGGGCTGGGGCGGCGCTGGTGTGCCTGGTGGACCAGCCGGGCATCGGCGCTACGGCGGTGGCCCGGGTGCGGGCCGCGTACCGCTCCCCGGGGACGCTCGCGGCGGCGACGTACGCGGGTGAGCGCGGCCATCCCGTGCTGTTCGGCGCGGACCACTGGGACGGCATCGCGGCGAGCGCGATCGGCGACCGGGGCGCCCGCGCCTATCTGAAGGAGCACGCCGGGGCCGTCGCGGCGGTCGAGTGCGGGGACGTGGCCGAGCCGTCCGACATCGACACGTTCTCCGACTTGGAGCGGCTGGAGTGAGCTGGTCAACTTGGAGTGACGGGCATGGCACTCAGCGCCATGTTCTGTCGACGGAGAGAATCTCGACGTCAACAAACCATTGAACTTCCACCATGAGGAAACTAGTATCCACTGCTCAGAAGCGCCCGACCTGGTGGACGGCGCCCGCAGCCGTATCCCGACCCCGCGGCACTCAGTGCCGCGACCTGCCGCCGCGGACCGAAGGCCGCGAGGGCACCGCACCCGCCCGGCCGGGGCACCGCACCGCCCGTGAAGCAAGCTCGCTGAAGGAAGTGACAGCTCATGTCCGCACCAGCGCCGTCCCCGCTGGCCATCGTCGACGCCGAGCCCCTGCCCCGGCAGGAAGAGGTCCTCACCCCCGCGGCCCTCGCCTTCGTGGCCGAGCTGCACCGGAGGTTCACGCCCCGGCGTGACGAGCTCCTCGCCCGCCGTGCGGAGCGCCGCACTGAATTTTCGGCGAGTGCCCGCACCTCGACCCTGGACTTCCTCCCGGAGACCGCCGCGATCCGCGCGGACGACTCCTGGAAGGTGGCCCCGGCCCCGGCCGCCCTGAACGACCGCCGGGTGGAGATCACCGGCCCCACCGACCGCAAGATGACCATCAACGCGCTCAACTCCGGCGCGAAGGTCTGGCTCGCCGACTTCGAGGACGCCTCCGCTCCCACCTGGGAGAACGTGATCCTCGGCCAGCTGAACATGACCGACGCCTATGAGCGCCGCATCGACTTCACGGACGAGCGCACCGGCAAGTCGTACACCCTGAAGGACGCGGGCGAACTCGCCACCGTCGTGATGCGCCCGCGCGGCTGGCACCTGAACGAGCGGCACCTCACGGACGCGGACGGCACGCCGGTCCCGGGCGCCCTCGTCGACTTCGGCCTGTACTTCTTCCACAACGCCCAGCGCCTGATCGACCTCGGCAAGGGCCCGTACTTCTACCTCCCGAAGACCGAGTCGCACCTGGAGGCCCGCCTCTGGAACGAGATCTTCGTCTTCGCGCAGGACTACGTCGGCGTCCCGCAGGGCACGGTCCGCGCCACCGTCCTCATCGAGACGATCACGGCCGCGTACGAGATGGAGGAGATCCTCTACGAACTGCGCGACCACGCCTCCGGGCTGAACGCCGGGCGCTGGGACTACCTCTTCTCCATCGTCAAGAACTTCCGTGACGGCGGCCAGAAGTTCGTCCTGCCGGACCGCAACCTGGTCACGATGACGGCCCCGTTCATGCGCGCCTACACCGAACTCCTCGTCCGCACCTGCCACAAGCGCGGCGCGCACGCCATCGGCGGCATGGCGGCCTTCATCCCGTCCCGCAAGGACGCCGAGGTCAACAAGGTCGCCTTCGAGAAGGTCCGCGCCGACAAGGACCGCGAGGCGGGCGACGGCTTCGACGGCTCCTGGGTCGCCCACCCCGACCTGGTCCCGATCGCCCTGGAGTCCTTCGACAAGGTCCTCGGCGACAAGCCGAACCAGAAGGACCGCCTGCGCGAGGACGTCTCCGTGGCCCCCGGCGACCTGATCGCCATCGACTCCCTCGACGCCAAGCCCACCTACGACGGCCTGGTCAACGCCGTCCAGGTCGGCATCCGCTACATCGAGGCCTGGCTGCGCGGCCTCGGCGCCGTCGCCATCTTCAACCTCATGGAGGACGCGGCCACCGCCGAGATCTCCCGCTCCCAGATCTGGCAGTGGATCAACGCGGGCGTGGTCTTCGAGGACGGTACGCCCGCGACGGCCGATCTGGCCCGTGAGGTCGCCGCCGCCGAACTGGCCGCGATCCGCGCCGAGATCGGCGAGGAGGCCTTCGCGGCCGGCACGTGGCAGCAGGCCCACGACCTGCTGCTCCAGGTCTCCCTGGACGCCGACTACGCGGACTTCCTGACGCTGCCCGCGTACGAGCAGCTCCGCTGAGCCCGAGCGCTCCCGTACGGTACGCGGACTGCCGCCCCCCGCACTTCTCGGTGCCGGGGGGCGGCAGTCCGCGTACCGCCTGTCCCGTCGACGGGCAGATCTTCGCCTCCGCCCGCCCCTGTGACATAACATCCGCGCCCAGCACGGCAGTTGACGGTGCGACACAGGTGCGACGGAGGACGGGCATGAACCTGCGCAGACGGCTGACGGCCGCGGCGATATCGACGGTGGCGCTGACGACGATGGCCGCCACCGCCACCGCCGCTCCCCGCCAGGAGCACGGCCCCGGCCACAAGGCGACCCGCGCGGCCATGGACGCCGTCGTCGCGGGCGGAGCCCCCGGCGTGACCGCGCGGGTCACGGACGCGGACGGCGTCTGGAAGGCCGCGACGGGCCTCGGCGACCTGAGGCGCGGCACCCCGCGCGGCGAGCGGGACCACTACCGGGTCGGCAGCATCACCAAGACCTTCGTGGCCACCGTCGTGCTCCAGTTGGAGGCCGAGGGCAGGCTGGACCTCGACGACACCGTGGGCTCCTGGCTGCCGGGCGTGGTCGAGGGCAACGGCCACGACGGCGACCGGGTCACCATCCGGCAGCTCCTGAACCACTCCAGCGGGATCTACGACGTCAACGCGGACCCCGAGTACGCGCGCAAGGTCTTCTCCAAGGACTTCCTGAAGCACCGCTACGACACCTGGACCCCGGCCCGGATGATCGCCATGGCGATGCGCCACGCACCGCACAACCAGCCCGGCGAGGGCGTGCTCTACTCCAAGACCAACTTCCTGCTCGCGGGCCTCGTCATCGAGAAGGCCACGGGCCGCCCCTACGGCGACGAGATCCGCCGCCGCGTCATCGACCCCCTGCGCCTGCGCGGCACCCGGGTCCCCGGCACGTCCCCGACCCTGCCCCGCCCGAGCAGCCGCGCCTACGACCTGCTGTCCGGCGCACCCGGCGGCACCCTCCACGACACGACGGAGCTGAACCCGTCCTACGCCGGGGCCGCGGGCGAGATGATCTCCAACGGCGCGGACCTGAACCGCTTCTACGCCGCGCTCCTCGGCGGCCGACTCCTCCCGAAGCGCCAGCTGGACGCGATGAAGACGACCGTCCCCGTCCACCCCGACGTCCCCGGGATCCGCTTCGGCCTCGGCCTCGGCTCCTACCGGCTCTCCTGCGGCATCACCGTCTGGGGCCACACCGGCAGCGCGCTCGGCTCGTCGTCGGTGGCGGTCGCGTCGGCGGACGGCCGCCACACGCTGGCAGCCAACGCTAACGGCGACCGGTACACGTCGACGATGGCACTGGCGGACGCCGAGTACTGCGGGACCTGAGATCCACGGGTCCTGAGGACCGCGGCTACCGCTCCGAGTGCCCGAGGCTCCGCCCCGGCGCCACGATGTCCCGGACCAGCCGCTTCACCGCGGTCGGCTCCGGGAACCCCTGTTCACGGCGGTCCCACACCGGCTCGTCGTCGACGCGGACGACGAACACGCCGCCCGTGCCCGGCCTGAGGGCCAGGGTGTCCAGCTCCGCCTCGAAGGTGGTGAGCAGTTCCTGGGCGAGCCAGGCGGCGCGGGGCAGCCAGCGGCACTGCGTGCAGTATTCGATCTCGACCCGGTGGCCGGTGGGCTCTGTCATGGGGTCAGTACTCCTTGGCCGGGCGCGGGTCGGGCTTGCCGTGCAGGTTCGGGACGCGCTTCAGCCAGGTCGGGCGGGACGCCTCCGTGGCCCGGGCGCGCAGCGCGTCCTCGGCGGCCAGCTCGGCGCGGGAGGGGAAGTCGGTGGGCAGCCAGGCGGCGGAGGCGCGGGCGCGGGCGGTGAGGTAGGTGACGTAGGCGTCCCGCAGGGCGTCGGTCGTGGCGAAGCCCGGCTCGTCGGCGAGCCACGCGTCCGGGACCTCGGCCACGATGTCGCGGAGGAGTTCCTCGGTGACGCGCGGCGCGAGTTCCGCGTCGGCGGCCGCGGTGTCCGGGCCGTAGCGGCCGAGGGCGTGCTGGCGGAAGTCGTACGCCTTCTCGGCGGTGGCGAGGACGGTGGCCGCGTCCCAGCGGTGGTGGAAGACGAGGGCCGCGCCGTGGTCGATGAGCCACAGGTGCGGCTCGCGGGTGCCGAAGGCAGGCCAGACCATGAGGTTCGAGCTGTGCACCGTGCGGTCGACGTTCGCGGTGAGGGCGTCCAGCCACACGACCTTGCCCGCCTCCAGCGGGTCGACGTCCAGGTCGGTGTCGGGGGTGAAGTCGCGGGCTCCCGGCAGATAGTCCATGCCCAGGTTCAGGCCCGCGCTGGCGCGCAGCAGGTCCTGCACCTCCTGGTGCGGTTCGTGCGCGCCGACGGCCGGGTCGAAGTGGGCGAGGACCAGCTCGGGCACGCGCAGGCCGAGGCGGCGCCCCAGCTCGCCGACGACGATCTCGGCGACCAGCGCCTTGCGGCCCTGCGCGGAGCCGGTGAACTTCAGGACGTAGGTCCCGAGGTCGTCGGCCTCGACGATCCCGGGCACGGAGCCGCCGGCCCGCAGGGGTTCCAGATACCGGACAGCCGTCACTTCTCGCAGCACACCAGCCACCCTAACCGGCGGCCGCAAGCCATTTTTGGAGCGGGCGGTCCTTGATCCATAAGATCCTCCGATGATCACTGGAAAGAGGTTCGCGGCGGGCTTCTGTGCCCTGTTCGCGGCCCTGAGCATGGGGCTCTCGCCCACGTCCGCGTTCGCGGACGACGAACCGGACGGCTCCGGCGGGTCGGGGCCCGTCCCGAAGGTCGAGTTGCTGCTGGATGCGAGCGGGTCGATGCGGGCCCGCGACATCGACGGCAAGAGCCGCATGGCCGCGGCGAAGCAGGCGTTCAACGAGGTGCTCGACGCCACCCCCGAGGACGTCGAGCTCGGCATCCGCACCCTCGGCGCCAACTACCGCGGCGACGACCGCAAGACGGGCTGCAAGGACACCGAGCAGCTCTACCCGGTGGGCCCGCTGGACCGCAGGGACGCCAAGGCGGCGGTCGCCACGCTGGCGCCCACCGGCTGGACCCCGATCGGCCCGGCCCTGCTGAAGGCCGCGGGCGATCTGAAGGGCGGCGAGGGCTCGCGCCGCATCGTCCTCATCAGCGACGGCGAGGACACCTGCCAGCCCCTCGACCCGTGCGAGGTGGCGCGGGACATCGCCGCCAAGGGCATCCACCTCACCATCGACACGCTCGGCCTGGTCCCGAACACCAAGATGCGCGCGCAGTTGAGCTGCATCGCCGAGGCCACCGGCGGCACCTACACCTCCATCCGGCACACCGACGAACTCACCGACCGCGTAGGCCAGTTGGTGGACCGCGCGGCCGACCCCGTCGTCACACCCGTGGCGGTCGAGGGCGCCGGAAGCTGCGCCGCCGCGCCGCGGCTCAAGCCCGGCCTGTACACGGACCGCACGGGGTTCGGCGAGCACCGCTGGTACCGCGTGGACGTCGAGCCGGGGCAGGAGCTGCGCGCCTCGGTGAGCGTGGCGGCCGACCGGGCCGTGACCAACGACTACGGCGTGCTGATGCGGGCCGTCACCAAGCACGGCCGTGAGATCGTACGCGGCTCGGAGGCGGGCGACGGTCGCACCGACGCCATCTCGACGGGCCTGCGCTACCCGAAGCCGGAGCAAGACGACGAAGACGCCGAGACCGAGGCGGTCTGCCTCCAGGTGTCCCACTCCTACGCGCCCGCCTCCGGCGGGGCGGCCGCCGCGAAGGGCGAGCCGGGTCTGCCCGTGGAGCTGGCCGTCGACATCGTGGACGCTCCGGACGACGCCTCCGACGTGGCGGCGTTCGGGCTCGGCCGCGGCTGGTGGCTGCTGGGCGCACTGGTGCTGACCGGCTTCGTCGGCGGATTGCTGTGGGGCTGGGTGGCGCGGTGGCGCGTCGCTGTCTGGAGGACGAACTGATGCGTACGACACGTCTGTCGGCGGCAGCGGGCCTGGCGGCCCTCGTCGCGCTCCTCACGCCGGGCGCGGCGCTGGCCGCCCCCGGCGACGACGATGACAAGTCGCGGTCCGACGCGGGCACGTCCTTCCGCACGGCCACGGAGATCGAGCAGGGCCACCGGACCACGGCGAGCGCGTCGAGCGGCGACTATCTGTACTGGTCCTTCCCGGCGGACGCCGGTCAGCGGCCCACGGCCAAGGCCACCGTGAAGCTCCCCGACGCGGCGCGCAGGTCCGAGGCGCGGTGGCGCGTCGACGTGTACGACGGCCTGAGGCGCCGTCAGTCCTGCATGTACGGCATGCAGTCGAGGCCCGCGGACGCGGCGACGGTCGACCTGGCCTGCACCCTGCGCCCGGTCCGCGCCTGGTCGGACCCCTGGTCCAACGACCCGCTCCCGGGCACGTACTACATCCGCCTGACGGCCACCGGCCTGAGGACGGCCGACCTGGGCGCCCCCGTCACGGCCGAGGTCGAGGTGACGTCGAAGGACATCGGCGGCGCGGCAGCGGTGGACGGCACCCTGGCGAAGCCGCTGGTGCCGGGCGCGTCGGTGGACTCCGACGACTCCGGCTCCCGGGCCGCCCTGTCGACGGCGGAGCCCGAGGACGGCTGGGCGTCGGGCTGGTGGACGGACCGCTGGATCTGGACGGGAGCGGGCGGAGTGCTCGCGGCGCTGGCGGGCATCGGAGGCCACGCGTTGACGCGGGGCAACGGAAGGCCCCCGTCGGGAAACTGAGGACCTTCAGCCCGTCGGCCACATGATGGCCTTCAGCCCGTCGGCCACCTGAGGACCTTCAGCCGATCGGCCACCTGAGGATCTTCAGCCCGTCCGGCGTTTGAGGACGAGGCGCGAAGCGCCGATTCGAAGGCGCCCCCGTCCCACCCGAGGGGAACACCCACCCCCGGGGTTCCAGGGGCGAAGCCCATGGTTTCGGGAAGGGGTGGGACTGGGGCGCCCCGCGAGGGCACCCCACCTCACCCCTCCCGCAACACCTTCGCCAACACCCCTTCCCCCTCCACCACAGCGCCCCCGTCCCGCACCGCCTCACGCAGAGTCAGCTCCCCCCGGGCCATGGCGACACACACCTCCGCACCGAGCCGAACACGGGCATCCGGCTCCCCGGCGGCCCGCCCCTCGGCGTACACCCCCCGCCCCTCGGCCGCGGAGCCGAGCCGCAGCAGGAACTCCCCTTCATCCAGCCGGACTTCCACCACCCCGTCCCCGCCCAACGCCTCCAAGTGCCCCCGCAGCGGCAAGGCGAACCAGTGCGCACGCACGGCGTCGGTGGGCCTGCGCTCACCGAGGTCGACGGCTCCCCACTCCCCCAGCGCCTCAAGCACGGGCAGCAACGCCCGCCCGCGCGGGGTGAGTTCGTAGACGTACGCGGAAACGGGCGCGGCCATCCGCCGCCGCGAGGCGATCCCGCCCTGCTCCATGTCCTTGAGCCGCGAGGCGAGCACGTCCGTGCTGACGCCGGGCAGATCGGCGTGCAGGTCGGTGTACCGGCGGGGCCCGGCGAGCAGTTCGCGGACGATCAGCAGGGTCCAGCGATCACCGACGGCGTCGAGAGCGCGGGCGGACGCGCAGTACTGGTCATAGCTTCGGCGTGATCGAGGTGGCATGCGTCGCAGTCTAGACAAGTTGTTGGACTTTCCAAGCGGCAGCTTGGTAAAACCAAGTAACGCACGCCACGGGAGGCACAGCACATGGAGTTCCGGCAGTCGAGCAAGCTCAGCGAGGTCTGTTACGAGATCCGGGGCCCGGTCATCGAGCACGCCAACGCCCTGGAGGAGGCGGGCCACAGCGTCCTGCGCCTCAACACCGGCAACCCCGCGCTCTTCGGCTTCGAGGCGCCCGAGGAGATCGTCCAGGACATGATCCGGATGCTGCCGGGCGCGCACGGCTACACGGACTCGCGGGGCGTCCTCTCGGCCCGCCGGGCGGTGGTGCAGCGCTATCAGGCGCTCGGTCTGACCGACATCGACGTGGACGACGTCTTCCTCGGCAACGGCGTGTCCGAGCTGGTGACGATGGCCGTACAGGCACTGCTCGAAGACGGCGACGAAGTCCTCGTCCCCGCACCGGACTTCCCCCTCTGGACGGCCGTGACGACGCTCTCCGGGGGCAAGGCCGTGCACTACCTGTGCGACGAGCAGGCCGACTGGTATCCGGACCTCGACGACCTGGCGTCGAAGATCACCGACCGCACCAAGGCCCTGGTGATCATCAACCCGAACAACCCGACGGGCGCGGTCTATCCGCGCGAGATCCTCGAAGGCATGCTCGACCTCGCCCGCCGCCACGGCCTGATGGTCTTCGCCGACGAGATCTACGACCAGATCCTGTACGACGACGCGGTGCACCACAGCGTCGCCTCCCTGGCCCCGGACCTGGTGGTCCTGACCTTCTGCGGCCTCTCCAAGACGTACCGGGTCGCGGGCTTCCGCTCCGGCTGGCTGGTGGTGACGGGCCCGAAGCAGCACGCGCGGAACTACCTGGAGGGCCTGACGATGCTGGCCTCCATGCGCCTGTGCCCCAACGCCCCCGCCCAGTACGCGATCCAGGCCGCGCTCGGCGGCCGCCAGTCCATCCACGACCTGACCGCGCCCGGCGGCAGGCTGTACGAACAGCGCGACCGGGCCTGGCAGAAGCTCAACGAGATCCCCGGCGTCTCCTGCGTGAAGCCGCGCGGCGCCCTGTACGCCTTCGCGCGCCTGGACCCGAAGGTGCACGCGATCCACGACGACGAGAAGTTCGTCCTGGACCTGCTGCTCCAGGAGAAGATCCAGGTGGTCCAGGGCACCGGCTTCAACTGGCCGCGCCCCGACCACTTCCGCATCCTCACCCTCCCGTACGCTGACGATCTGGACGCGGCGATCAGCCGTATCGGCCGCTTCCTGAGCGGCTATCGCCAGTAGCCACAAGCCCGCGACAGGAGCGTGCCGGTGACCCTCTGCACCAGCTGCCAGAAACCGTCCCTCACCCAGTTCGCCTCGCCGGAGCTGGTCGGGAAGATCGTGTACGAGGGTCACGACGCCACGGACGACCCGGCCTGGCGGACGTCGGGCGCCGCCACCCTCGCGGACTACGGACGCTGGTGCAAGCACCTGTGCGGGATCGCCTGCCTGCGGATGGCGCTCGGCCCGGACGCGCCGTCGCTGTTCGAGCTGCGCGACGGCGCGCTGAAGTACGGCGGGTACACGGAGGACGCCGAGGGCACGATCCGGGGGCTGATCTACGCGCCGTTCGCCGAGTACGTGCGCGAGGTGCACGGCATGGAGGCGACCGTGCACCGCCATCTCGCGCTCGACGAGATCCCCGCGCTCCTGGACGCGGGGCGCACGGTGATGGTGTCCGCGCACTTCGAGATCCGGCGGCCCGAGCGCCCCGCGCCGGGCCGGGGCGGACATCTGGTCCTGATCACGGGGCGCACGGCGGACGGCACACTGCACTTCCACAACCCCTCGGGCCTCGACGCGCGCACCCGCGCGGCCGAGTTGCCCGTGTCCACGTTCGAGCCCTTCTTCGCAGGCCGGGGCGTATCGCTCGGCCCGCGCGCGGACGTGCCGACCACGCGCTGACAGGCGGTCATGACAGAACGTCATCTTCCCTGCCAGGATGGCGCGATGATGCATTCAGGCAGGGTCGCCGTCGTCGGCGGCAGCGTCGCGGGGTGCGCCATGGCGCTGGCGGCGCACCGTGGCGGAGCGGACGAGATCACGGTGTACGAGCGGGCGGGCGGCCGCCTCGCGGAGCGGGGCGTGGGCCTCGCCGTGCACAACTCCCGGTACGCGGAGCTGGAGTCGGCCGGGTACATGGACGCCGACATGCCGTGGGTGCAGCTGGTCAGACGCCGCTGGTACGTAAGGGACGAGCGGGCGTCGGGCCCGCTCGGGCACCCGATCGGCACGATGCCCTTCCCCTTCCGCACCTACAACTGGGGCCCGCTGTGGGGCGAGTTGCGGCGCCGGGTACCCGAGTCCGTGGAGTTTCGCACCGCCACGTCGGTGGACGCCGTGCGCACCGGGGCGGTCGGCGCGGAGGTGGACACCGCCGAGGGCACCGAGCGGTTCGACGTCGTGGTCGGCGCGGACGGCTACCGCTCGGTGGTGCGCGCCGCCGCCCACCCGGGCCTGCGCGCCGAATACGCCGGCTATCTGGCCTGGCGCGGCGCCTACCCCGCCGACCGCCTGGCCGACGCGCACCTGTGGGACGAGGAGGACTGCGTGTACGCGGTCTTCGACGGCGGGCACGTGATCGTCTACCGCATCCCGGACGGCGTCGGCGGCCACCGCGTCAACTGGGTCCTGTACACCGCCCCGCCCCCGGGCCTGGACGCCGACCTCGGCTTCACCAGCCCCACGAGCCTGCCGCCCGGCTGCCTCACCGACGCGCTCGGCGCCCACCTCGCGCACGTGGCCGACGCGCTGCTGCCGCCGTACTGGGGCGCCGTGGTCCGCGCGACCCGGCCCGACGAGCTGTTCCTCCAGCCCATGTACGACTTCACGGCGCCCCGCTACGCCCTGGACCGGGTGCTCCTCGCGGGCGACGCGGCCACGGTCGCGCGGCCGCACACCGGCGCGGGCGCGGTGAAGGCGCTCCAGGACGCCACGGTCCTTGAGTCCGCCATCGCCACGGCGACGACCTGGCCGGAGGCCCTGGAGTCCTACGACACCGACCGCACCGTGGCGGGCCGCACGATGGTCGACCTGGGGCGGCGGCTCGGCCTGGCCCTGGTCGAGCGGACCCCGCGCTGGCGCGATCTGGACCAGGCGGGCCTGGAGTCGTGGTGGAAGCAGGCGGACGGGACGGGGGCGTTCGGGGGGCGCGAGCTGCGTCCCCGGTGAGGGCGGCCGGGCCGGAGCGCCGAGGCCCGTCGGCGCAGCGACGCCGCTCCGGCCCGGTTCCCGCCCTCACGCCTGCTGCTCCCGCCGACAGCCGGAGCCACAGGAGTCGTACGTACTGCAGGAGCCGGGACCTACGCCCCGTTCGCCCCGTTCGCACCGTTCCTGAAGTGCAGGATGCCCCAGGTGATGTGCCCGTCGCGGCCTGCGGCGACCCAGCGGGCGAGGCCGATCTTCATCTGCGTGAGGTAGTCGTGGCTGACCTGGCCGGCCAGCCCTTCCGCCTCCTGGCGCTCGGTCTCCTCAAGGACGCGCGCGTAGTGCGTCACCAGTTGCTCGCGGTGCTCCTCGAACCCGCCCGGCGAGGCGACGAACCCGAGCCGGGCCAGCTCGCGCGCGTAGAAGCCGGGTGAGCCCATGTCGTCGAGGTGGATGCGGTCGAGGATCGGCTGCAGCACTCCCGGTGGACAGTTGTCGACGGCCATCGGGTCGGTGAAGATCAGCTGCCCGCCGGGCCGAAGCACCCGGGATATCTCCTCGAGGACCCGGACGCGGTTGCCGCTGTGCAGGAAGGCGTCCTGCGACCACACCACGTCGACCTGGTCGTCCGGGTAGGGGATGTCCTCGAAGGACCCGTCGACGACCTCGATCAGGCCGGACAGCGAGCGAGCCGCGTTGAGTTCCTTGTGGCGCTGGTTCTCCACCTCGCTGAGGTTGAGGGCGAGCACGCGGCAGCCGTACGTCGACGCCAGGTACCGCGCGGAGCCGCCGTAGCCGGAGCCCAGGTCGAGGACCACGGACTGCTCGGTGAGGCCGAGCTTCGCCGCCATCCGCTCGACGGTGCGGCGGCTGGCGTCGGCGATGGGCTCGCCGGAGTGGTCGTACAGGCCGATGTGGATGTCCTCGCCGCCCCAGACGCGGGCGTAGAAGTTGTCCGCGTCGGTGGAGTTGTAGTAGCTGCGGGCGACGCCGACCGCGCCGCTGTACCGCTCGTCCTGCTCGTCGTCCGCGCGGTACTCCTTCTCCGCGACGTGCACGAAGAAGTCGGGCTGCTCGCCCCGGTAGGTGTGCTGGAAGTCCCCGTACGTCTCGATGTTCTGGAACCCCACCTCCGACATGAGCCGCCGGGTGTAGTCCTTGCGCAGCGGAAACATGTTGAGGTGGTACACGGAGTCGTCCGGGAAGCTGTACCGCATCCGCACGAGGCCCTCGTCGACGTAGTCGGGCTCCACGGAGACGTCTTCGCCGCAGTAGTAGTACGTGTGCTTGCTGGTGTAGCCGTCGTCGAGGATCGCGTCGTAGTTGCGCTGGTCGAGGACGAGGATGCCGTCGTGCTTGAGCATCGCGTAGAACTCGGCGAGCGCCCTGCGGCGGTCGCGCTCCGAGAACAGGTGGGTGAAGGAGTTGCCGAGGCAGACGATGGCGTCGTACGCCCCGTGCACGTCGCGGTTGAGCCAGCGCCAGTCCGCCTGGACGACCCGCATCACATGGCCGTCCTTCATGCCGTTGGAGAAGGCGGCCGCCAGCATCTCCGCGCTGCCGTCCGCGCTGACCGTCTCGAACCCGGCGGCCAGCAGCTGAACGGAGTGGAAGCCGGTGCCGGTCGCGACGTCCAGCACGCTCTTCACTCCGCGTTTGCGCAGCAGATCGATGAAGAAGTCTCCTTCGCTCTGCGCCCTCCTCTCCCAATCTATGAGCGAGTCCCATTTCTCCACGAAGCTGGGCACATACTCCTCGGTGTAGTGGCCGGTTTCTCGTACTTCGACAGGGTTGTCGCCGAACTTCTGAGCCGGATGCACGATGAACACCCTTCGACTTCAATGGGGGATGGCCTGGGCACATCGCTATCCCAAGGCGGGTACCCCCATGCGTCCGCGCTTTGTATACATACGCTGGGCTGACAATTCGCCGACAAGAACAGGACCGTCAACGCCATGGGTGATCTTCTCCTCGTACGTCACGGCGAGACCGAATGGTCCCTGTCGGGGCAGCACACCAGCTGGTCGGAGATCCCTCTCACCGAAAACGGACGCGCCCAGGCGCGGGCCGTCGCGCCGCTCCTCGGCAAGTACCGCGTTGACGCGGCCTTCACGAGCCCGCGCGTGCGCGCGCGTGAGACGGCCGAGCTTGCGGGGTTCGGTGACGCGCGCGTGGATCCCGACCTCTCCGAGTGGGACTACGGCGCGTACGAAGGCGTCACCACCGTCGAGATCCACCGCACCCGGCCCGACTGGTTCCTCTTCACCGACGGGGTCGCTCCCGGGTCCGCCGAGCACCCCGGCGAGAGTCCCGAGCAGGTCGGGGAGCGGGCCGATCGGATGCTCGCCAAGGTCGACGCGGCCCTCGCCAACACGGAGGGCAGCGTCGTCCTCTTCGCCCACGGCCACTTCCTCCGCGCCCTCACGGCGCGCCGCCTCGGCTTCCCTCCGTCGGCGGGCGCCCACTTCCAACTGGCCACCGGCACGGTGAGCCGCCTCAGCTACGAGCACGGCCGCCCGGTCCTGGCCACGTGGAACGTGCGGCCCTGAGGGGGTGGGGAAAGCCCCGCAGGGCCGCTGTCAGTGGCACGAGGCACTATCGGGACCAGGACCCCCTGGGCGATCCGGAGACGAGGTGGTGCCCCCATGGCCAAGCCGACCACAGCCGCACAGCGCCGCGTCATCGCGGCGGCCGACCCAGTAACCGGCCGCCTCACCGGCACAGAGACCCAGCTGACCGCCCTCGTACGACTACAGCTGGCCTTCCGCCACCCCCGCCCCCCGCACGCGTACTTCCTGACCCCGGCGGGCCACCGCATCAGGGAGGAACCCGAACGGGCCACCCCGGAAACGGCCCCGGTGGAGCGGGTCCCCGGCGTCTTCACCGCCCGCACGGGCACAGAGGGGGCGAGCGACGTGGAGGACGGCCCCGCACGCCAGCGCGAGGTGCGCGGCGCCTGGCTCGGCCTCGTCGAGATGCGCCGCATGACCAACCCGGACGCCGACCGCGACCGCCCCTGCGCCTGGGAACGCACCCACCTGGTGCAGGCGGCCGCGATAGCCCTGGAGGCAGCGGGCCGCACCCCCGCGGGCCCGGACCGCGAGGGATACCGCGTCACGTCGACCGCACAGCCGGACGCGGTGGCGGTCCGCGAACCGACACCGGAGGGCGTCCGGGCCTGCGCCACAGCCCTGGAGCGCGCGGGTTGGCAGGTCAGCGAGCACAGCGAGCGGGCGGCGGCCGGGGCGGCGGGACGGTATGTACTGGTGTCGCCCCGGAGGGGATGAGTTCCGGCGGTGGCCGGAATGCCGTACGTCGGGAAGGTGTTGATGTTCAACCTGATGACTTGTTGTTGCATCCGTCGAAGTTGAGCCGAAGGTCAGTCGAAGGTGAGAGGTGAAGGGGAAGCCGTGTCGCAGCCATTGCCCGGGACCAGTCCGGACTCGTCGTCCAAGCTGTTCTCCGTGGACATCAGCGTCCGCGGGTACGAGACCGACTCGCAGGGGCACCTCAACCAGTCCGTGTACCTGCAGTACGCGGAGCACGCCCGCTGGTCGGCGCTGCGGGCGGCCGGCATCGAGCAGCGCGACCTGATCGGGAAGGGGGTCGGCCCGGTCGCCCTGGAGAACACGGTGCGGTACCGGAGCGAGCTGCGGGCGGGCGACGAGGTCGAGGTGACGTGCCAGTTCGTGTGGGGTGAGCGGAAGACGTTCCGGATCGAGCAGAGCGTGGTGCGGGCGGACGGCCAGGTCGCGGCGACGGTGTCCGCGCTGGGCGGCCTGCTCGACCTCAAGGAGCGCAGGATGGTGGAGGACCCGAAGGAGTACTTCAGGGCGCTGGCGTCGGACCCGGGCGTGCTCGGCCTCTGACCGGTCCCGCTGATCCGGCCGGTACGGGAGGCGCCCGGCGTACGGGGGCATCAGTCGGCGTCCAGTTCCGCGAGGTCGCCCGCGTCGAGGCGGAGCCCGGCCGCCGCCACGTTCTCCTCCAGGTGGGCCGGGGACGACGTCCCGGGGATGGCGAGCATCGCCGGGGACGCGGCCAGGGACCAGGCGAGGGTGACCTGCGCGGCCGTGGCCCCGTGCCGGTCGGCGACGGCTTCGAGGCCCGCGAGGTGCGGGGCGCCCGCGCCGCCGAGCGGGAAGAAGGGCACGAAGGCGATGCCCTGCCGCGCGCACAGGGCGATCATCGCGTGCGCGGCGGCCCGGTGCCCGGGGCTGAACCTGTTCTGGACGGCGGCGACGGGCGCGACGGCCTGGGCCTCGGCGAGCTGCGCGGGCGTGGCGTTGCTGACGCCGAGGTGCCGGATGAGGCCTTGTGCGCGAAGTTCGGCGAGGGCTTCGAAGCGGCCGTCGCCGGGTCCGTCCTCGCCGAGGAAGCGCAGGTAGACGAGGTCGAGGTGGTCGCGGCCGAGTTCGCGGAGGTTGCGGTGGACGTCGTCCTTGAGCTTCGCGGGGCCGGCGGCGCCGAGCCAGTTGTGGTCGGGGTCGCGGTCGGGGCCGACCTTGGTGGCGATGACGAGGTTCTCGGGGTACGGGTGGAGGGCTTCGCGGATGAAGGTGTTGGCGGCGAGGTCCTTGTAGAAGTAGAAGGCGGCGGTGTCGATGTGGTCGACGCCGAGCTCGACGGCGCGACGCAGCACGGCGCGGGCCGCGACGGGGTCGCCCGCGGGGCCCTCCCAGGTGCGGCCGGGCAGCCGCATGGCGCCGAAGCCCATGCGCCGCACGGGGAGGTCGCCGCCGAGGAGCCAGGTCCCGGCGGCGGAGGCGGGCGCGGTTCCCGGCTCGGGTGCGCTTCGGGGATGGCGGGGGTGCTGAGGGCCCCGGAGGTGCCGGCGGTGGCGGGCAGGTCGTTCGTGTTCGACATGGCCACATCCTGTGGGTACCGGGGCCCGCGTGGGCGCGGGTGGCACGTTGTTGCCACTTCGGGGAGGCTGTCCCGGTCGGGGCACGGGGAGACGGGACGGGGACATGGAGCACAGTGCGGCGTCGGACTTCGTCACGTTGCGGGGCGAGGAGGAACTGGTGCGGCGCGCCGGTGATCTCTTCGCCTCGGCCCGGGAGGAGTTCCTGTGCGGAGCCGCCGACCTCGTGACCTGGTCGGGCGGGGTGAACGCCGCCTTCGCCGACGGGAAGCGCCCGCCGCTGCGGCCGGGGCGCCGCGACGGCCTCGCGATGCGCAAGGTGTACACGCGCCGCGCCCTCGGCGACCCGTACTCGGAGCGGCGGCTCGCCGCGATCGCCGCGTCCGGGGCACAGGTCCGGATCTCGGCGGCGCCGCTGGCCCGGGAGGCGATCGTCATCGACCGGCGGGTGGCGATTCTCGCGGGGTCCGAGGCACGCGGTGCCCGTACGTACACGGTGGTTCGGGCGCCCGACGTGGTCGAGGGCATCCACTCCCTGCTGTACGCGACGTGGGAGGCCGCCGACGATGTCGCCGACTGCCTCGGGGCGGCCGCGTCGCCCGTGTTGGATGAGGACGCCCGGTCCGTGCTCGGGGCGTTGTCCGCCGGGCTCACCGATGAGGCTGCCGCTCGGCGGCTCGGGATGTCCTTGCGGACGTACCGACGGCGGGTGGCCGGGTTGATGGCGGCCCTGGGGGCTACGTCGCGCTTCCAGGCGGGGGTGCGGGCAGGGAAGCCGTAGGCCCCGCGCTCGTATCCCGTGTCCCGCACCCCGGCCCGCCGGTCGGGTGCCCCGCGTGTGCTGCCAGACTGCCTGCTCATGGGTGCACAGGAGACCGGTCGAGGCAGCGGTGTCGGTGTCGGCGTGACGTTCGGGTTGCTCGCTGCTTGGGCTGTTCATGATGCCGAGGAAGTCGTCATGGTGCCGCGTTGGGCCCGTGCCCGGGTGCCCGAGCTGCGCGAGCGGTTTCCGCAGGTGCCCGAGCTGGTCTGGCGGCGGCTTGAGTCTCTCGACGAGCGGGAGTTCGCGACTGCCGTCGGCGTGGTGGCCGTCGTCGTGGCCGCTGCGGCTGCCGACGGGTACCGCACGGGTGGGCGTTCCGCCGTCTACCGGAGCGCCCTCGACGGGTTCGGGCTGCACGGCGTCGTGCATCTGGCTCAGGCCGCCGCAGTCCGGGGGTACACGCCTGGCTCGGTCACCTCGCCGTTGGTGGTCATTCCCTTCACGCTCTGGGCGCGCGGCCGTCTGCGGCGGGCCGGGGTGCTGCGTCCCACCCGGCCTCGGGACGCCGTACAAGGCCTCGCGTTCGCGGCGGCGGCCACGGTCGGGGCGCACGCGATCGCGCGGCGGGTTGTCAGGTGGAGTCGGACGCCGTAACCGGGTGGGCGGGTCGCCGCACCGACTCGGCGTCCGACGGCGGCAGTTCGGGGTCGTCCGGCGGGCGGCACTCCGTGCGCGTAGCGGTCACCTCGACGCATAACCGGCCCCGGCCGTCTGGGCCGGTTTCCTCACGTACGCGCGTACCCGACCCGGAGGCCGTGCGCGCTGAGGATCGGGGGCAGCGGCTGGAAGAACGTCGTGCCGCCGGACGTGCAGTTGCCGCTGCCGCCGACCACGATGCCCAGGGCCGCGTCCCCGGCGAAGCCGGGGCCGCCCGCGTCGCCGGGCTCGGCGCAGACGTTCGTGCGGATGAGGCCGTAGACGACGCCCTCGGGGAAGGTGACCGTGGCGTTCAGGGACTGGACGGTCCCGCAGTGCAGGCCGGTCGTGGGGCCGGTACGGCAGATCTGCTGGCCGACGACGGGCTGCGGGGCGCGGTTGATGCGGATGATCTGGGTCCCGGCTCTGATCTCGCTGGGGTAGGTCAGGGTGGTGTTGGTGTAGCGCACGAGCGCGTAGCTGCTGCGCGGGAAGACGACGGTGTCGGTCACGCCGACGGGGACGGTGAGGCGGGGGTCGGCGTACCACTGGGTGCCGACCGTGCCGCAGTGGCCGCCCATGATTCCGTAGAAGCGCGTGCCGTTGGTGACGTTGAAGGCCACCGTGCAGCGGCCGCTCGCGGAGTAGAGGACGTCGCCGCCACGGACCGCTGTCGCGGTGGGGGCGGCGGTGGCCGTGGGGGCGGCGAGCAGGCCGAGGGCGGCGAGGGCCGCGCACAGTAACTGGGCAATGATCAGCCGGAGTCTCATGGGGTCTCCTGTGGGGGCGAGGACGCGCGCTCGGGCGAGCGTGGGCATTGTTGCGAAGTCCGGGGCCCTCGTCACGGGGCCCGACTCGTTTTGAAGCACTCGATTCAGAACATGCTAGGGTCCGTGCGGTCGATGTTTTGAAGCGGGTGATTCAAAACGAGTCGTGCCCCCACCGCGCTTTTACCAGGCCCTCATCGGGCCCGTCACGCCCCGCCGCACTCACCACTCGCCACTCGCCACTCACCACTCACCAGTCACCAGTCACCAGTCACCAGTCACCAGTCACCACCAAGGAGGGACCCCCTATGCCGCTCGCGGTATACGTCTTGGCGCTCGGCATCTTCACCCAGGGCACATCGGAGTTCATGCTGTCCGGGCTGCTCCCCGGCATGTCCGACGACCTGGGTGTTTCCATACCGGACGCCGGGCTGCTCATCTCGGCGTTCGCGATCGGCATGGTCGTCGGGGCGCCGCTGCTCGCAGTGGCGACGTTGCGGTGGCCGCGCCGCACGGCGCTCGTGCTGCTGCAGGCCGTGTTCATCGCGGGGCACGTCGTGGGCGCGCTCGCGCCGGGGTACGGCGTGCTGTTCACGACCCGGATCGTCAGCGCGCTCGCGTACGCCGGGTTCTGGGGCGTGGCCGTCGCCACGGCCGTGGCGCTGGTGCCGAGTGAGGCCAAGAGCAAGGCCGTTGGGCTCGTCGCGGGCGGGCTGACGCTCGCGACCATCGTCGGCGTTCCGGCCGGCACCGTCCTCAGCCAGTCCGCGAGCTGGCGCGCCGCCTTCTGGGCGGTGGCCGCGGCGACCGCCGTCAGCCTGGCCGCGACCGTGTTCGCCGTGCCGGGCGGCCGGGGCTCGCGCGAGGCGCCGTCCGTGCGCGCCGAGCTGCGCGGCATGAGGCGGCCGCAGCTGTGGCTGTCGTACGCCATCACCGGCTTCGCCTTCGGCGCGGTCATCGTCACCTTCTCCTACCTCGCCTCCCTCCTCACCGACGAGAGCGGGCTGAGCGAGGGCTGGGTGCCCGCCGTGCTCGCGCTGTTCGGGGCGGGCGGCATGCTCGGCCTGCTCATCGGCAGCCGTACCGCGCAGGCGCACGCCGTCGGCACGCTCGGGTGGGGGCTCGGCGGGCTCGCCGTGGTCTCGGCCGCGCTCGCGCTCACCGCGCACACCGCCATCGCCGTCGTGCTCGCCCTCGTCTTCCTGCTCGGCATGGCGGGGTACGTCACCAACCCGCCTCTCCAGTCCCGGGTGTTCACCCTCGCCCCGGACGCGCCCACCCTCGTCGGCGCGACCAACACCGCCGCGTTCAACGTCGGCAACACGCTCGCCCCGATGCTCGGCGGGCTCACCATCGACGCCGGGTACGGGTACACGTCGGTGGCCTGGGTCGGGGCGGGGCTCGCGGTGCTCGGGTGTGCGGGGGCGCTGTGGGCGGGACGCCTTGAGCGGGCTTCGGCGCGGGCCGCACAGGGGAGGACGCCCCTGGCCGCCCCGGCCGGCCCCGCCGGTTTTGAAAAGGTATTCCAAAACCGGTAGGCTCCGGCCCATGGCCAGGCCACGACAGTTCGACGAGGACCGCGTCATCACCGCCGCCATGGAGACCTTCTGGCGCCACGGGTACGAGGGCACCTCCACCCGCGACCTGTGCGACAGCACGGGCCTCGGCCCGTCGAGCCTCTACAACACCTTCGGCGGCAAGCGCGAACTGTATCTGCGCGCCCTTGAGCGGTACTACGAGACGGTCACCGCCGAGCAGGTCGCGCGCCTGAACGAGCCCGGCTCCGCGAAGGAGCGGCTGCGCGCCATGATGCTGCACTCACTCGACAGCGACCTCGACGACGCCGAGGGGCGGCGCGGCTGCTTCGCCATGAACGCCGCCGTCGAGGTCGCCGCCCTCGACCCGGACGTCAAGAGCGCCGTGCGGCGCTGCTTCGACCGGGTCGAGGACGAGCTGTGCGCGGTCGTGGGCACGGGCCAGGCCGCAGGGGAGATCGCGTCCGGACGCGACGCCCGCACCCTGGCCCGCCTGGTGCAGAGCACGTACTACGGCCTGCGCGTGCTGAGCCGGGTCCAGGACGACCGGAAGGCCCTCCTGGCCACCGTGGACAGCACCCTCGCGCACCTCTGAACCAGCTCCGAAACGAACGTTCTACCGCGTGAACAGCTGGGTCCTGGGAACGACCTGTTGGGACTGGTTCGGGCTCGACCACAGCAGCTTCATGTGCGCCTCGCCGGTGTTCTCCGCGTAGTCGACGCGGATGCTGTGGCGCTTGCCCGCCGTCAGCGGGACCTTGGCCTTGTCGACCTTCGGCTCGTGCGGGTTCCAGGAGTCGATGACGAGCTTCCCGTCGATCCAGACGCGCACCACGTCGTCGGAGACCGTCGTGAGGGTGTACGTCTCCGTGCGGCGCGGCTCGACCGAGCCGGTCCAGCGGACGCCGAAGCGGTCGGAGGGGATGGACGCGGCCGGTGAACCCCCGAACTTCCAGGCGTGGTTGACCGTCGGGTCGGTGCGGGTGACCTTCGGGGCGCCGGCCAGCTCCGGGTTGTCGAAGACCTCCTGCTTGAGGCCCCTGCCCTTGCCGGGGCGGGCTGTGCGGCCGGGGTCCACGGTCAGTTCGATCACGGTGGCGGTCGGGTTCGTCGCGGCGCCGGAGGGGGTCACGTCGAAGCCGTCGCCGGACCGGGTGACGGTGACCTGCTGGGAGCTGCCGAGCACCCGGGCCGACGTGACCTCGAAGTCGGTGCGCGCGGTCAGGTGCAAGGGCTTGCCCGCCCCGGGCCACCGCGTGACCGCCGCGTACAGCTTGTCGCCCTTGCGGCTCACCGCGCCCCACTCCGGCTCCTCGACCAGGCCGCCGTAACGCGCTCCGTACACCGCCTCGCCTTGGCCCGCCGTGCGCAGCCAGGTGCCCATCTCCTTGAGGCGGTCGACGGACGGCTGCGGGATGCGGCCGCGTGCGTCGGGGCCGACGTTCAGGAGGTAGTTGCCGCTGCGGGACGTGGTGGCGAGCAGGTTGCGGACGAGGCTCGTGCCCGACTTCCAGTTCTGGTCGTAGCGGGCGAAGCCCCAGTTGTCGTTCAGCGTCATGCAGGACTCCCACAGCTGGCCGTCCACCGGGGCGTCGGGGATCTCCTGCTCGGGGGTGCCGTAGTCGCCGTCCGTGACACGGCGCTTGCCGACCCGGTTGTTGATGACGAGGTCCGGGTTCAGACCGCGCAGGTAGGACTCCAGGCGCTCGCCGTCCTTCGCGGTCCACGGGTTGTGCGGGTCCTCGGTGTCCCACTCGCCGTCGAACCACAGGAGCGCCGGGTCATAGGTGTCCACCAGTTCCTTGAGCTGGGCGTACATGCGCTTCTCGTACTTCGGGAAGGTCGCCGGGTCGGGGAAGTCCGGGTCGTGCCAGTCCCAGATCGAGTAGTAGAAGCCGAGCTTGATGCCCGCCTCGTCGGTCGCCTTCTTCAGCTCCGCGAGGATGTCGCGGTTCTTGTCGAACGACGAATGGTCCCGCAGGTTCCAGGAGTTGACCTTCGTCGGCCACATCGCGTAGCCCTCGTGGTGCTTGGACGTGATGACGATGTACTTCATCCCGGCGTCCTTGGCCGCCTTCACCACCGCCTGCGCGTCGAAGTCCGCGGGGTCGAAGGCCTTGGCCTGCTTCTCGTACGCGTCCTTGGGGATCCTGCACTGGCGCTGGATCCACTCGGCGTTGCGGCAGACCGTGCCGTCGGGGCGCTTGTACTCGCCCTCCAGGTTCGAGTACGCGCCGAAGTGGATGAACATGCCGAAGCGGTCCTGGCGGAACCAGTTGGTGCGGTCGGCGGTGAAGGGGTCGTCGGCGGCGTGGTCGGTTCCGGGGCCCGCGGCGGGGCCGGCGGGCGGGGCGGGGGCGCGGGGCGCGGGCGTGGCGGCGGCCGTCGGGAGGGCCGTGGCCGAGAGGGCCGCGGTGAGGAGCAGGGCGAGCGTGGGGACTCTTCTACGCATGTGCGGGCTCCTGTTCGTTGACGGAACGCTGGGGAACGTAGGAGCAGATACATCCGATGTCAATGCGAGGAACGAGACCTTCCTGGGGATCAGTTGGGGCGTACGGCACCCGTTGATCCGATGAATCCTGGTGGTCCGTGGTGCAGTCGAACTGATCGCAGGAACATGTTTGGCGGCCCTGGATCTCGCGCTCCGGCCTGTGGCAGGCTCCTCCAAGTCCCCCCACCAGAACCGGAATTCAGGACTTCTCCGTGCGCCGAATACCTGCCGTTGCCACCTGCGTCGCCGCCGCGCTCTCCCTCGCCCTGACCGGATGCGGAGGTGACGGCAAGAAGAGCGGCAAGGGCTCGTCGGGTTCCACGGCGTCCGTGGAGGAGGCCGGGAAGACCGACGACAAGAACGCCCCGCACGACAAGAGCGACAAGGGCGGCAAGAAGGGCGACGCCGAGGAGACCGCTTCCCCCACCCCCAGCCGTACGAAGAAGGCGACCGCCACCCCGACACGCCCCGGCACCCCCACCGCCGCGGCCACCCCCACCAGGCCCCGCGCCAGCGCCCCCGCCGTCCCTCCGAAGAAGACCACGCGCCCCGCCGCCGGGCCGCAGTCCGTGCAGGGCACCTGGTACCACGTGCGGCGCGGCAGCGGCGGGCGGCTGATCGTCCTGACCGTCAACGGCACCTCGATGAACATGGCGTCCGGCGGCAAGTCCTGCCCCGGCACCATCACCGCGGCCATGGTGATCCGGGCGACCTGCATGGGCGAGTCGGCGGCCGGGACGGCCCGGCTCAGCGGCGGACAGCTCACGTTCGCGTGGCCCGACGGCAGCGGCAACGACTACTTCCGGCGGACGCAGCCCACGGCCTGAACGGCGTCCCGAGCCCAAGTCCCGAGCCCGGGGCGGGCCGCCTGAACGGCGTCCGACCGGACGGTGAAGGACAGCGCAACCTCCCGCCCGAGGGTTACGCGACGGGGCCGGGCCGGGCAAGAGTCACCTCGGTACTCTCCGCCCGCCCCGACCCCCGGAGCCCCGTATGCCGCACCCGCCCCGCCGCCGCACCGTCCTGACCGCGTTCGCCGGCACCGCCGGTGCCGCCGTGGCCTGTTCGCCCGCCTCGTCACGGGGTGCGGACGGCCCGGCACCCGGCACGTCGGTCCGTACGCGCAGCGGGTCCGGGCCCGCCGCGGCGGCCACCGCGGCCGCGCGGCGGCTGCTCCCCGACCACTGGGAGCAGGTCACGTTCAAGACGGTCGCGAGCGACGACGACGTCTTCCGGGTGTCCGGAAAGCGCGGCCACATCGTCGTGTCGGGCCCCACCGCGGGCGTCCAACTCACCGGCCTGCGGCACTACTTGCAGCACACCGCGCACGCCTCGATCACCTGGGCGGGCGACCAGATCGACCTGCCCGCGACGCTCCCGGCCCCGGGCGCCCCCGTCACCCGGCGCGCCGACGTCCCGCACCGCTTCGTGCTGAACGACACCAACGACGGCTACGTGAACGCCTACGCCGACTGGACCTACTGGGAGCACGAACTCGACGTACTCGCCCTGCACGGCTACAACGAAGTCCTGGTGTACGCCGGGGCCGACGCCGTCTATCACCGGATGTTTCAGGAGTTCGGGTACGACGACGAGGAGCTGCGGGCCTGGGTGCCGGGCCCCGCGCACCAGCCGTGGTGGCTGCTGCAGAACATGTCGTCCTTCCCGCACCCCGTGTCACGGCAGCTGCTCGCCAAGCGCGCCCGCCTCGGCCGCCGCATCGCCGACCGGGCCCGTGAGCTGGGCATGACGCCCGTGCTCCCCGGCTACTTCGGGACCGTCCCGCCCGGCTTCGAGGACCGCAACCCGGGGGCGCGGACCGTGCCGCAGGGCGACTGGGTGGGATTCGCGCGGCCCGACTGGCTGGACCCGCGCACCGACGCGTTCGCGCGCGTGGCCGCCGCGTTCTACCGGGTGCAGGACGAGCTGTTCGGCCCTTCGACGATGTACAAGATGGACCTGCTGCACGAGGGCGGCAAGCCCGGTGACGTGCCGGTCGGCGAGGCCGCGAAGAGCGTCGAGAGGGCGCTGCGGAGAGCCCATCCGGACGCGCTCTGGGTGATCCTGGGCTGGCAGCACAATCCGCCGAAGGCCCTCACGGACGCCGTCGACAAGTCCCGCATGCTCGTCGTCGACGGCCTCTCCGACCGCTTCCCCACGGTCACCGACCGCGAGTCCGACTGGGGCTCCACGCCGTACGCCTTCGGCTCGATCTGGAACTTCGGCGGGCACACGGTCCTCGGCGCGAACACGCCGGACTGGGCGGAGCTGTACGAGAAGTGGCGCACCAAGGACGGCAGCGCCCTGCGCGGCATCGCGCTGATGCCGGAGGCCGCCGACAACAACCCGGCGGCGTTCGCCCTGTTCTCCGAACTGCCGTGGCTGGATGGCGACCTGGACCTCAAGGCGTGGTTCGACGCGTGGTCGGTGGCGCGCTACGGGGCGGCCGATCCGCACGCGCGGGCCGCCTGGGACGTGCTGCGCCGCACCGCCTACGGCACCACGCGGGCCGACAAATGGGCGGAGGGCGCCGACGGCCTGTTCGGCGCGCGCCCCGGGCTCGCGGTGACGTCGGCGGCCTCCTGGTCGCCGAAGGCGCTGCGCTACGAGGCGGCGGACTTCGAGCCCGCGCTCGGAGAACTGCTCGCGGTACGCAGGGAGTTGCGCGGGTCGTCCGCGTACCGCCGTGATCTGCTCGACGTGGCCCGGCAGGCCCTGTCCAACCGCAGCCGGGTGCTGCTGCCGCGCATCAAGGACGCGTACGACCGGCGGGACACCGCCCGCTTCGACGAGCTGACCCGCGCCTGGCTCGGCCTGATCGACCTCCTCGACCGGCTGGTCGCCACCGACGCCCGGCATCTGCTCGGCCGCGCGCTCGCCGACGCCAGGGGCTGGGGCGCCGACGCCCACGAACGGGACCGACTCGCCTACGACCAGCTGTCGTTGCTGACCGTGTGGGGCACCCGCGCCGGGGCCGACGCGGGCTTGAAGGACTACGCCAACCGGGAGTGGGCGGGCCTGGTCGGCGGGTTGTACCGGCTGCGCTGGAAGACGTACTTCGGGGAGCTGCGCGCCGCGCTCGACGAGGGCCGCGCGCCCAAGGACATCGACTGGTTCGCGCTGGAGGACCGCTGGACCCGGCAGCCGGGCCGGCTGGCGGTCCGCCCCACCGGGGACACGTACGCGATCGCGAAGCAGGTGCGCGCCGCGCTCGCCGGTTCCGAGTGAGTCGCCGCGCCCGCGGACGGACGGAAGCAGGATTCCGCCGCGGGCGCGACCCCCTCACCAGGAGCTGGTCAGTGCCTCATCCGGGCACGATCAGGGGCACTCCTTCCACTTCACGCGGTAGATGGTGCTGATGTCCCCGTCGGTGGAGTCCATCGTCATGAAGCTGGTCTTGGTGCGGTCCGAGGTGCCGAGGTCGACGCGCAGCTCGGTGTTGATGTTGAAGTTGCGCTGTTTGCCGCAGGGCGCCCAGACCAGCTGGGTGACCTCGGTCTCGTCGGTGGCCTGCCAGTTGTCGGCGACCGGGCCGTTGAAGGAGTGCGTCTTGGTCCCCGTGTCCGGGGAGCCCTGGAAGTAGTACGACGCCTTCTCGGTGCCCTTGGCGCCCCTCTCCAGTGCCGCGAAGCCGCGGTAGTCGGCGCTCGCGATCGCGTAGGTGAAGCCGTGGGGGACGTGAACGACCAGGCTGAGCTGGCAGTTCTTGCGGAACGCCGTGGGGGAGGAATTTCCGCCCGCTTGGGCGAGGTAGTCGCTGTAGGTGACGGTGAAGGCCGTGTTGTCCTCGGAGACGGCGACGGCGGCGGTCCCTCTGGGGCAGCCCGAGCCGTTCACGGTAGCGACGTCGATCACGATCTTGTCCGGCGGCGGGTCGGAGAAACCCGAAGGATCCTGCGCGGGCAGACCCGCGCCGATCAGGGCGGCTAGTGCGCCCCCGGCGAGCAGTGCAACGGACATGGTTCTCCCAATTCTTGCTTCGGCCCACGGCGGCACACGCGCAGGGCGCGGCGCCGTGAGGTGGGGGATGTAGCCGTGCTGGGAGGAACTGACTCAGCCCTCGCACGGGGTCATGAGCGGCCCGCGAGCGATGAGCGGAGGCTGAGGGTGCTGGGATAGTACGGACCAGGGTGAGCAGCGACTAGGTCGATGACCGGCCATGTATGGGCGACGTCGCGCGGCCCGTGGGGCGTCCGGGGCGCGGGGAGCTGCCACCGGGGAGTGACGGACGGAGGCCGGGGCGCGGTCCGCGGGCTCCGGGAGGGCGCCACACCTCCGACGACTCTTGCTTGACGGGTATACGTCACCTTCAAACTCTGGTAGGAAACCTTCCTAACAGAACAGCGGAACGCTGAACTCCCCCACCTGGAGGACCCGTTGCACGCTCACCGCTCCCCCCACCGGCGCGCCACGCGACGTGCCGTGATCGGCCTGGTCGGCGCCACCCTGGTCGCCGGTTCGCTGGCCCTGACCCAGACCGCGGGCGCCGCCCCGGCCCCGGCGCCCGCGAGCGCCGCTCCCTCGGTCTCCGCCGCCGGGCTCGACGACCCGGCGAAGAAGGAGATCGCGATGAAGCTGGTCTCCAGCGCGGAGAACTCCTCGCTCGACTGGAAGGCGCAGTACGGCTACATCGAGGACATCGACGACGGCCGCGGCTACACGGCGGGCATCATCGGCTTCTGTTCCGGCACCGGCGACATGCTCGACCTCGTCGAGCTGTACACCCAGCGCAAGCCCGGCAACGTGCTCGCGAAGTACCTGCCCGCGCTGCGCAAGGTCGACGGCAGCGACTCCCACGAGGGCCTGGACCCGAACTTCACCAAGGACTGGAAGAAGGCCGCGCAGGACTCCGCGTTCCAGAAGGCCCAGAACGACGAGCGCGACCGCGTCTACTTCAACCCGGCGGTCAAGCAGGGCAAGGCCGACGGCATCGGCACGCTCGGCCAGTTCGCCTACTACGACGCGATCGTCATGCACGGCGACGGCGGCGACAGCACCGGCTTCAGCAGCATACGCAAGCGCGCCCTCACCAAGGCCAAGCCCCCGGCGCAGGGCGGCGACGAGGTCAAGTACCTGCACGCCTTCCTCGACGCCCGGGTCTGGGCGATGAAGCAGGAGGAGGCCCACGAGGACACCAGCCGCGTGGACACCGCACAGCGCGTGTTCCTCAACAAGAAGAACCTGAACCTGAACCCGCCGCTCGACTGGAAGGTCTACGGCGAGTCCTTCCACATCGGCGGCTAGCCGCCACCCGGCGCGGGGGGGGGGGGGGGGGGGGGGGGGGGGGGGGGGGGGGGGGGGGGGGGGGGGGGGGGGGGGGGGGGGGGGGGGGGGGGGGGGGGGGGGGGGGG
>NZ_JBVIXA010000008.1:0-80767 GCF_055594065.1 Streptomyces sp. NPDC040610
GCTGGAACAACTCCCACAACTCATCCGGCACCAGCCGCTCAACGATCGAAACCACGACCGACAAACTACCGATCCAAATGAGATGACGTCTTAGAGGGGCGGCGAGCCACATGAACGTACTAAAGGGGCGCGCGAGTTCGCCACCGTGAACCGTGTGAGCTGCGGAGCAAAGTGTCGTCGTGGGCGGGTGTCGTCATGGACGGGTTCCGCGGGGTTCCGGGGCGGGGCTCCGCCCGGGGCCGGGCGGGCGTCGGCGGCACCCGGGCGGGCGTCGGCGGCACCCGATGGAAGATCGAACTTGCGTCGGGTTAGCATATGAGCGCCGCCTAGCTCGAAAGATACTCCTGTGACTGTCAATGACGACTCGTTCACCAATTGGAAGAACCGCGAGGAGATCGCGGAGTCGATGATCCCGATCATCGGGAAGCTGCACCGCGAGCGGGACGTGACCGTCCTGCTGCACAGCCGCTCCTTGGTGAACAAGTCGGTGGTCAGCATCCTGAAGACCCACCGATTCGCCCGGCAGATCGCCGGTGAGGAGCTCTCGGTCACCGAGACGCTGCCGTTCCTGCAGGCCCTCACCGCGCTCGACCTCGGCCCTTCGCAGATCGACATCGGCATGCTGGCCGCGACGTACCGGGCCGACGACCGCGGTCTGACGGTGGCGGAGTTCACCGCCGAGGCCGTCGCGGGTGCCACCGGCGCCAACAAGATCGAGTGCCGCGAGGGCCGCGACGTCGTCCTGTACGGCTTCGGCCGCATCGGCCGCCTCGTCGCCCGGCTGCTCATCGAGAAGGCCGGCTCCGGCAACGGCCTGCGGCTGCGCGCCATCGTCGTCCGGCCGGGTGGCGGACGGCCCGGGGACGACCTCGTCAAGCGCGCCTCGCTGCTGCGCCGCGACTCCATCCACGGCCAGTTCCAGGGCACGATCACCGTCGACGAGGCGAACAGCACGATCATCGCCAACGGCAACGAGATCAAGGTGATCTACGCGGGCGACCCGTCGGAGGTCGACTACACGGCGTACGGCATCAAGGATGCCATCCTCATCGACAACACCGGCAAGTGGCGCGACCGCGAGGGCCTCTCCCAGCATCTGCGCCCCGGCATCGACAAGGTCGTCCTGACCGCCCCCGGCAAGGGCGACGTGCCCAACATCGTGCACGGCGTCAACCACGACATGATCAAGCCGGACGAGCGGATCCTGTCCTGCGCGTCCTGCACCACCAACGCGATCGTCCCGCCGCTGAAGGCGATGGCGGACGAGTACGGCGTCCTGCGCGGCCACGTGGAGACCATCCACTCGTTCACCAACGACCAGAACCTCCTGGACAACTACCACAAGGCGGACCGCCGCGGCCGCTCCGCGCCGCTCAACATGGTCATCACCGAGACCGGTGCCGCCTCCGCCGTCGCCAAGGCGCTGCCCGACCTCAAGGCGCCGATCACCGGCAGCTCGATCCGGGTCCCGGTGCCGGACGTCTCGATCGCCATCCTCAGCCTGCGGCTCGGCCGCGAGGCCACCCGCGAGGAGGTCCTGGACCACCTCCGCGACGTCTCGCTGACCTCCCCGCTGCGCCGCCAGATCGACTTCACCAGCGCCCCCGACGCGGTCTCGAACGACTTCATCGGCTCGCGCCACGCGTCGATCGTCGACGCCGGTGCCACCAAGGTCGACGGCGACAACGCGATCCTCTACCTCTGGTACGACAACGAGTTCGGCTACTCGTGCCAGGTGATCCGGGTCGTGCAGTACGTCTCCGGGGTGGAGTACCCGACGTACCCGGCCGTGGCGGTCTGAGCCCGCGGGAACATGTGATCGTCCGGAGTCCCGGGCGGAGGGAAGGCGTGAGCCGTCCCTCCGCCCGGGACTTTTCTGTGGGGTCGTTCGGAGGTGGTGGCTCTTTGGCGTTTGCCTAAAGGCTTTAGGTATGTGCATAATCGGTTCTGTTGAAAGGGGAGAGAATTATGGTGCGCGCAGGACTGACCGTGGAACGGCTGACGCGGGCCGGGGCCGAGCTGGCCGACGAGGTCGGCTTCGAGCAGGTGACCGTCTCGGCGGTCGCCCGGCGGTTCGACGTGAAGGTCGCGAGCCTGTACTCGCACCTGAAGAACTCCCACGACCTGAAGACCAGGATCGCCCTGCTCGCCCTGGAGGAACTGGCCGACCGTGGCGCCGGCGCCCTGGCCGGACGGGCGGGCAAGGACGCCCTGACCGCCTTCGCCGACGTCTACCGCGACTACGCACAGGAGCACCCCGGCCGCTACACCGCGGCCCGCTTCCGGCTCGACCCGGAGGCGGCCGCGGCTAGCGCCGGAGCCAGGCACGCCCAGATGATGCGAGCGATCCTGCGGGGCTACGACCTGACGGAGCCGGACCAGACGCACGCCGTCCGCCTCCTCGGCAGCGTCTTCCACGGCTACGTCAGCCTGGAGGCCGCCGGAGCCTTCAGCCACAGCGCCCCCGGCACCGAGGAGTCCTGGTCCCGGATCGTGGACGCCCTCGACGCGCTGCTGCGGAACTGGCCGGAGCCCGCGCCCTGAGCGCTCCGGGTGCTCTCCAGGGGCGCCCCCTCCCGCTGCCCCACCCGAAACTCGATCAACAGGCTGAGAAGACATGACCACCCCGCACCCCTCGCCCGCCGACGCGCCCCTCGCCGCGTCCGTGTCCACCCCCATATCCACTCCCGTATCCACGCCCATCACCGCGGACCTCCTCCACGGCGCCCTCGACCTGGAGCGCACCGCGCACGGCGTCCTTCCGCACCGGCTGCCCGAGCGGGCCCGCGCCCAGAACACCGACGGACAGCTCGCCATGGCCGAGTCCCAGCCCTCCGGCGTCCGCCTCGTCCTGCGCACCCGCGCCACCGCCGTCGAACTGGACACGCTGCCCACCAAGCGCGTCTACGTCGGCGCGCCGCCCCGCCCGGACGGCATGTACGACCTGCTGATCGACGGCCGTCTGACCCAGCAGGCCGGCGCGGTCGGCGGCAACACCCTGACCATCGACATGGCGGCGGGGAGCGCCGAGCACCGGCCGGGCTCCGTCGGCACGCTCCGCTTCACCGGGCTGCCGGAGCGGCTGAAGGACATCGAGATCTGGCTGCCGCACAACGAGACCACCGAGCTTGTCGCGCTGCGCACCGACGCCCCCGTCGAGCCCGTGCCGGACCGGGGCCGCAAGGTCTGGCTGCACCACGGCAGTTCGATCAGCCACGGCTCCGACGCCGCGAGCCCCAGCACGACCTGGCCCGCCCTCGCCGCCTCCCTCGGCGGCGTGGACCTGATCAACCTCGGCTTCGGCGGCAGCGCGCTGCTGGACCCGTTCACCGCCCGCGCCCTGCGTGACACCCCTGCCGACCTGATCAGCGTCAAGACCGGCATCAACGTGGTCAACGCCGACCTGATGCGGCTCCGCGCCTTCGGCCCGGCCGTCCACGGCTTCCTCGACACCGTCCGCGAGGGCCACCCCACCACCCCGCTCCTCGTGGTCTCGCCCATCCTGTGCCCCATCCACGAGGACACCCCGGGGCCCAGCGCCCCCGACTTCGGCGCCATGGGCGAAGGGCGGCTGCGCTTCGTGGCGATGGGCGATCCGGCGGAACGTGCGAGCGGGAAGCTGACCCTGGGTGTCATCCGGGACGAGCTGGCCCGGATCGTGGAGCAGCGCGCGGCCGACGACCCGCACCTGTACTACCTCGACGGCCGCGACCTCTACGGAGAGGCCGACTTCGCCGAACTGCCGCTGCCCGACGAACTGCACCCGGACGCAGCGACGCACCGCCGCATCGGCGAACGCTTCGCGGAACGCGCCTTCGCGGCCAACGGCCCCTTCGGGGCGAGCGATTGAGGTCGGATCTGTCCGTTCCTGTCCGAATCGATGCCATGGTGGACCGCCCTCGTGAAGTGCTCGGGGCGCGGGCGGCCCCGGCGCTAGCGTGGGCGGGTAGAGGCCAGGTGTGCGGATCACAGTGGCCGGGCCTGGTGCTTGCGTTCAGGGGCGGGGTGGGGCGTGGAGTGGTCCGAGCCGTCGCGGTCCGTATCGGTCGGCGTCGCCAAGGTGGACGGCCGGGTCACCATCCGCGTGGCCGGTGAGCTGGACATCGCCTCCGTGCCGGTGCTGGCCCGCGAACTGCACCGCGCCGTGGAGCGGCCCGTGGGCCGCACACTCCTGGATCTGAGCCGGGTGACGTTCTGCGGCACCGCCGGTGTGGAACTGCTCCTCGACGCCCGGCTGCGGGCCGCCGCCGCGGGTGGCAGCCTGGCGGTGGAGCGGGCCCACAGCTCGGTGCTGCGCCCCCTGCGGAGCTGCGGCGACGTGGAGGGCCTGCGGATCGCCCAGGAACTGGCGACGGCGCCGCTGTCGCCGAGCGAGCAGGCCCTGCGGCTCTCCGTGGTGTCGGCCGCGCTGTCGGCGGCTTTCGAGATCACCGGGGCGCCGATGGGCAACGCCCAGGTGCACGACCCGGCGGACGGTGTGCTGCGGATCGTGGCCCAACGGGGTTTCCACCACCCGTTCCTGACCTTCTTCGAGACGGTGGCCGACCGGGAGACCGCGTGCGGCGTGGCCGCGCAGGACCGCAAACCCGTCCTCGTCGAGGAGGTGACCGTGTCCCCGGTCTTCGACGGCACCCCGGCGCTGGACGTACTGCGGGAGGCCGGTGTCGGCGCGTGTGCCTCGGTGCCGATCACCTCCGGGGACGGCACGCTGATCGGCGTGGTGTCCACCCACCACGAGCAGGCGACGGAGTGGACGGACGAGCAGCGCCGGGCCCTGGAAGGACTCGCCAGCGCCGCCCACCTCCTCTGCTGACAGCGGCCACCGCACGCCGCGGCACCGGTGCGACCGCCCCGGCCGAACCACGGTTCGCCCGCTGTCAATACCGCCCACCCGACGATCCGTGAGCCGGGAAGCCGCATGGTCCCGGCGGGCGGGGGCTCCTAGCGTCGTGACCGACAGAAAGTCGCGTTCGACACGAGGAGCACCATGCGCGTCCCGTCAACGGTCGGCCTCGGCCTGGGTCTTGCCGGACTACTCACAGCCGCCGTGCCCGCCGCCGCCACCCCGCAGCAGTCGGTCGGCCGCGACGCGGCCCCGCAGCGCCAGCACCTGGCCTGGGGCCCCTGCCCAGCGGCGCAGACCGAGCTGAACGAGGCGGGGGCGCGGTGCGCCAAGGTGACGGTGCCCCTGGACTACGCCGACCCCCGCGGGCGGACCATCCAGATCGCGATCTCCCGGATCAAGGCCGCGTCCCCGAACGCGCGCCGCGGCATCCTCCTGTCCAACCCCGGCGGCCCCGGCGGCCCCGGCCTCGCCAACACCCTCGCGCTCCGCCCGGCGTTGAAGGACGTAGCCGACCAGTACGACCTGATCGGGTTCGACCCGAGGTTCCTCGGCGAGAGCAGCCCGGTGCGCTGCGCCCCGGCCGGACCCCCGCGCCCGCCCGGCCCCGTCACCACGCCCCGCGCCGACTTCGACGCGTCCGTCGACTCCGCGCGGGACACGGCCCGGCGCTGCCAGGAGCACGGGGACAACGCCGCGTTGCTGCCGCACGCCTCGACGCGGAACGTCGCCCGGGACATGGACGCGATCCGCGCCGCCCTCGGCGAGCGCCGACTCTCGTACTACGGCGTCTCCTACGGCGCGGACCTCGGCGCCGTCTTCACGCAGATGTTCCCCCGCCGCGCCGACCGCGTGATCATCGACTCCTCCACCGACCCCGCCGCCACCCAGTACGAGCTGTTCCAGCGCGCGGGCGGCCCACTGGAGGAAGGGCTCGACGAGTGGGCCGCCTGGGCCGCCCGGCAGCACGACCGGTACGGGCTCGGCCGCACGGCCGCCCAGGTGCGGGCGAGTGTGCAGAAGCTGCTCGACGGGGCCGAGCGCCGACCCGTGGAGGTCGCGGGGCAGCGGATGAACGCCCCGGTCATGCGGCTGCTGCTGCGCCAGCTCGTGCAGCACCAGGAGAGCGACCCCGCGCTGGCCTCCGTGGTGCGCGACCTCGTCGACGCCGCCGCCGGGAAGCTCACCGAGCCAGGCCCCGAGCTGGCCGCCCTGCTGGACCTGCTGAACTCGCCGGACCTGGGCGACAGCATGGTGGGCGGCGCGCTGTTCATGTGCGGTGACGGCGGCTGGCCCGCCGGGGGCTGGCCGAAGGACCCCGAGACGTACTGGCGCAACACCGTGAGCAGCCGGGCCACGCAGCCGGTGTTCGGCCCCGTCGTCAACGGCATGATCGCGCCGTGCGCGTTCTGGAAGTCCCCGCCGCGCGAGCCGGGCACCACCATCCACAACAAGGTGCCCGTCCTCATGCTGCAGGCGACCCGCGACAACAACGTCCCCTACGAAGGCGCTCTCGCCCTGCACCGCAAGCTCAAGGGATCACGCCTGGTGACGGCCGACATCCGCTCGCACGGCGTGTACGGGCGCGGCACCGAGGGCCACCGGCCCGTCCCGTGCGCCGACGACGCCGTCAACGACTACCTCCGCGACGGGAAGCTGCCCGCCCGCGACCTCACCTGCGCACCCGGGGGAGCGACCCGATGAGCGCCCGCGGGCCGGTGTTCAGCAGGCGCGGCGGCATGGTCGCCGTCGTGTCCGCCGCCACCGCCGTCATCGCGGGCACCGGCACCGGCCGTGCCGCCGAGCGCCCCGCCTCACCCCAGGGCCGCGACGCCCTCCAGGCCGACGTCGACGCGATCCGCGCGACCGGGACCACCGGGGTGCTCGCCGAGGTGCAGGGCCCGCGCGGCCGCCTCACCGCACGGGCCGGTGCGGCCGACCTGACGGGGGAGCGGCCGGTGCCCTGGGACGCGTACTACCGCATCGGCAGCGACACCAAGCCGTTCACCGCCGCCGTCGTCCTTCAACTGGCCGGTGAGGGCCGCCTCGACCTGGACGACACCGTCGACCGCTGGCTGCCCGGCCTCGTCGACGGCCACGGCAACGACGGCCGCAGGATCACCCTCACCAACCTGCTCCGCCAGACCAGCGGCCTCAACGACTACGTCGCCGTGGCGGGCGGCGCGGACGACTTCACGCCCGAGGGCTACCTCAAGGGACGCTTCCGGGTCACCTCGGCCCGCGAGCAGGTGGCCGCCGCCGTGAGCCGCCCGCCGCTGTGGCTGCCGGACGCCGCCGACCCGGCGCGCGAACAGCGCTGGAGCTACTCCAACACCAACTACGTCCTCCTCGGCCTCGTCGTCGAGAAGGTCACAGGCCACCCCTGGGCCCAGGAGATCCACGAACGCGTCATCGCCCCGCTCGGCCTCAGGCACACCCTCGTCCCCGGCACATCGGCGTACGTACCGCAGCCGACCGCGACCGCCTACACCCAGTTCCCCGGCGGCACCCGGCTGACCGACACCTCCCTCGCCACCGGCGGCGGCGCGGACGGCGGCATCATCAGCACCACCCACGACCTCGCCGTGTTCCTGCGCGCACTGCTCGGCGGCCGACTCCTGCACCGCGCCCAACTGGCAGCGATGAAGCAGACCGTGGCGGCCCCCGACTGGATCCAGGCCGACGGCGTGCGCTACGGCCTGGGCATCGCCTGGCGGCCGGGTGGGAGCGGCTCTGGTGGCGCCGGGTCCGCGCGGCGCCGGGACGAGGGCGTCTGGTTCCACGGCGGCACCCACCTCGGGATCGTCTCCGAGAGCGGCGTCACCGCGGACGGCAGCCGTGCCGCGACCGTCGCCGCCTTCACCCTGCGGACCGACGAACGAGGGGACGCGCAGGCCCGGGCCGCGCTCCGGCTGGTGGACCGCGCACTGCGGCGGTGACGACGGTGGTCCGGGACGCCAGGTCCGCCCGGGGCGCGAGTGGCCCGGGCCGTCCGGTCCCTGGAAGCCGTCCGGTTCTTGGAACAGCCGTCCGGTCCTTGGGACAGGAGTCCACCTCCGCCGGACAAGGGCCATCATGGGACCGACGAGGGGCGGCGCCCGGGTGGCGCCGCCCGCGGAGAACGGTTTCCTCCGCCGCCCCGTCGCCCCCGGCGGCCCGCCGGTGCCCCTGATGCTCCCGATGCCGTACGCCAGTCCCTGAGGAAGTCCGCATGACCACGACCGCGCAGGTGCCCGCCGACTCCGTCCCCCCGGCCGTACGCCTGGAGGAGGCCCGGCGCGACTACGCCGACCTGCTCGGCCAGGGGCTCGCCCTCGATCTGACGCGCGGCAAGCCCTCGCCCCGGCAGCTCGACCTCGCCGCGGACCTCCTGAGCCTGCCCGGCGACCGGTACACCGCGGCCGACGGGACCGACTGCCGCAACTACGGCAGCCCCGACGGACTGCGCGAACTGCGCGAGATCTTCAGCGGCTTCCTCCAGACGCCGGTCGACCAGCTCCTCGCCGTCGGCAACTCCAGCCTGGAGCTGATGCACGACTGCATCGTGCACGCCCTCCTCGGCGCCCTGCCCGGCGCGTCGCGGCGCTGGGCCGACGAGGAGCGGATCGCGTTCCTGTGCCCGGTCCCCGGCTACGACCGGCACTTCGCGCTGTGCGAGCGCTACGGCATCGACATGATCCCCGTCCCGATGACCGCCGCGGGCCCCGACCTCGCCGAGGTGGAGCGCCTCGTGGCCGCCGACCCCGCGATCAAGGGCATCTGGTGCGTGCCCAAGTACAGCAACCCCGACGGCACCTGCTACAGCGACGAGGTCGTCCGCGGGCTCGCCTCGATGCCCACCGCCGCACCGGACTTCCGGATCTTCTGGGACAACGCCTACGCGGTGCACCACCTCACCGACGAGGAGCCCGAGGTCGCCGACGTCCTCGCCGCCTGCGCCGAGGCCGGTCACCCGGACCGGGCGTTCGTCTTCGGCTCCACCTCGAAGATCACCCTGGCCGGCGCCGGCGTGGCCTTCGTCGGCTCGTCCCCGGCCAACGTCGCCTGGCTGCGCGGCCGCAACGCCAAGCGCTCCATCGGCCCCGACAAGATCAACCAGCTCCGCCACGCGCTGTTCCTGCGGGACGCCGACGGCGTGCGCGCCCACATGCGCGAGCACCGCGCGCTGCTGCGCCCCGAGTTCGACGCCGTGCTGCGCGGCTTCGCCGAAGAGCTCGGCGGCACCGGCCTCGCCACCTGGTCCACGCCCAAGGGCGGCTACTTCATCGTCCTGAACGTCCCCGACGGCTGCGCCCGCGAAGTGGTGCGCCGCGCCAAGGACGCGGGCATCGCCCTGACGCCCGCGGGCGCCACGCACCCGTACGGGCAGGACCCGAACGACAGCGTCATCCGCATCAGCCCCAGCTACCCGGACCTGGCGGAGGTCGAGCAGATCATTCGCGGGGTCGCGACCTGCGTACGCCTCGTCGGGTACGAGAAGCTGGTCGCCGACGCCGCCGCGTGAGCGCTCCCGTACCGGAAGGAGCGGGCGGCCGGGACTGAAGTGATGAACCGCGTGGCCGAGCCCTCTGCTACGGCGCCACGATCACCCCCGCCATGACCGTCGCCACGACCCTGTGCACGGCCGTCGTCTCCGGCGGGGTGCCCGTGCGGTCGGCGAACAGCAGGTGTGCCGCGCCGATCAGGGTCGGGGCGAGCGCGTCGATGTCGGCGTCCGCCGCGACGCGGCCCAGGTCCCGCTCGGCGGCGAGGTAGGCGGCGATCATCACTGCCGCCTGGGTCAGGAGCGGGACACCGGTCGGCAGGGTTCGGCGCAGCCGGGCGCGGAGTTCGTCCCGGGACGTGACGAGGCCGACGATCGCCACGGCGACGGAGTCGAACAGGTCCGTCAGGGCGTCGGCGAGGTGGTCGGCGACGGTGCCGGTCCCGGCGGCCGCGCGCAGGGCGGCGGCGCGCGCGTCGACCCGGGCGACGCGGTCGAGGACGAGCTCGGCGAGGAACGCGTCGAAGTCGGCGAAGTGCCGGTGCAGGACGCCCTTGGCGCAGCCCGCCTCCGTGGTCACCGCCCGGCTGGTCAGCGCGCTCGGGCCGTCCCGGAGCAGGATGCGCTCGGCGGCGTCGAAGAGCTGTTCGCGCGCGTCGCGCAGGGCCACCCCGGTCGGCAACGTTCCTCCTTGATCGCACCCTGGTCCCGCTCGCCGTCCCTTGACGAGTGGGCGTACGCCCATTCAAAGTGGGCGCATGCCCACTCTACCGTCGTCAGGTGCCGCCCACCCCGGCGGCGAGCCCCATCAGGACCGCGGACTGGCCGAGTCGTTCGGCGCGGACGCAGGGCGCTACGACCGGGCCAGGCCCGACTACCCCCGGGCGCTGGTGGACCGCGTGGTCGCCGCGAGCCCAGGATCCGACGTCCTCGATGTGGGCGTCGGCACCGGCATCGCCGCCCGGCAGTTCCAGGCGGCGGGCTGCCGGGTGCTCGGCGTGGACGTCGACGCGCGGATGGCCGACGCGGCGCGGGCGTCCGGCGTCGAGACCGAGGTGGCGGCCTTCGAGACCTGGGACGCGGCCGGGCGGACCTTCGACGCGGTGGTCTCCGCCCAGGCCTGGCACTGGGTGGACGCGGTCGCGGGGGCGGCGGGCGCGGCGCGGGTGCTGCGCCCGGGCGGTCGGCTCGCCGTGTTCTGGAACGTGTTCGTGCTCGCCCCGGACATCCGCGAGGCCTTCGCCGACGTACACCGGCGGGTGCTGCCCGACGCGCCGCTCAACCCCTGGGCGACCGCCCCGCTCGACGCGTACGACCCGCTGTCCGCGAAGGCGGCCGACGGGATGCGGCAGGCGGCCGGGTTCGACGCCCCGGAACAGTGGCGCCTCGACTGGGAGCGGGATTACACGCGCGAGCAGTGGCTCGACCAACTCCCCACGCACGGCGGCGCGGGCCGACTGCCCCCGGCCGTGCTGGCGGAACTGCTCTCCGGCATCGGCGCCGTGATCGACAAGTTCGGGGGCGGTTTCACGATGGGGTACGCGACGGTGGCGGTCACCGCCCGGTTCAACTCGTCCTGACGTGGAGGTCCAGGCCTCCGGTCCCCGGCGCCTCCACCCCCGGGAGCAGCCGCATGTCGTGGTCGTAGTCGCCGCCCACCAGCGTGCGGAACGGCACCGGCGCGTCCGTGAACAGGCCGTCCAGGCGGCGCGCGTACTCCTGCTTGGCCGCCTCGAACCGCTCCGCGGGCAGGTTGTTGGCGCCGTACACCGCGAACGGCTCGACGGGCGCCATGCCGGTGAACCAGAACAGCCCGTGCTGCAGCGGGTAGAGCACGTCCGAGAGGCGGCCGTGGATGCCCCGGTCGGAGAAGGACGTCTCCCGCGCGCCCGCCGTCACCGACACCAGCGCGCGCCGTCCCGCGAGCGGGCCCTCGCTGTAGGGCGGCGGCACCTTCGGGCCGTAGCCGAACCCGGCGGTGAACACCCGGTCGATCCAGCCCTTGAGGATGGCCGGGGGGCTGAACCACCACATCGGGAACTGCAGGATGACGGCATCCGCCCAGCGCACCTTCTCCTGCTCGGCGGCGATGTCCGCCGAGAGCCGTCCCGCGAGCGTGGCGTCCTCGGAGGCCGCCATCACGTGCAGCCGCTCGTCCGCGTTGACGTCGGGGAAGTCGTCGGCGTCGACGGTCGCCTTCCACTTCATCGCGTACAGGTCGGAGACCCGCACCTCGTGTCCCGCCGCGCGGAGATGGCCGACCGCGAAGTCGGTGAGGGCGGCGTTGAGCGAGTCGCCCTCCGGGTGGGCGCTGACGATGAGGATGTTCTGCGGCGAAGACGGTGCGGACGGAGTGGGCGGCGTGGTCGCGTTCATGAGGCTACGGTCCCTCGGGCGCGGCGGGGCAGCCAGAACCCTGTTCATCCAGCGGATTCGCTGTCCTGGTACTGGGAGGACCACCTTGGGGCGCGACGCGCATACTTGATCGCATGAACAGGGTGGGGGAACGCGTCCGCGGTGGTGCGGAGGTCGACGGTGGCGAAGCGGGGGTCGGCGTGGGTGCTGTGAAGGCCACGGACTCCGTGGGCGCCGTGAGCGCTGTGGGAGAGGGGCGCGGCGGCCCGGACAGGACCGACCGGAACGGCCGTATCGACGGGGTCGGTGACTCCGAGCGGGCACTCGGCGGCTTCCTGCGGGCCCGCCGGGGGCGCGTCGCGCCCGAGCACGTCGGGATCTCCGGCGGCCGCCGCCGACGGGTCCGCGGGCTGCGCCGCGAGGAGTTGGCCCAGCTCGCAGGGATCAGCGTCGACTACTACGTACGCCTGGAACAGGGCCGGGCCACCCAGCCCTCGTCCGAGGTCCTCGACGCGCTCGCCGGAGCGCTCGGCCTCGACACGGCGGAGCGCAAGCACCTCGACACCCTGGCCGGTGCCCGGCGCGGGCCCGCGCCGAAGGCCAAGGTCAGCCCGCTGCTCCAGCGGGTCCTCGACTCCCTCACCCACTTCCCGGTGTTCGCCACGAACCACCGCCTCGACGTGGTGGCCTTCAACGCCCTCGGCGCCGAACTCGTCGGCGGCCTCGGCGACCCGGAGCGCCGGGACCCGAACAACGCCCGGTTCCTCTTCCTCGACCCCGCGTCCCGGACCGTGCACCCCGAGTGGGAGGACCGCGCGGCCGAGGCCGTGGGCCAGCTCCGGGTCGCCGCCGGGCGCTACCCCGACGACACGGAACTCGCCGCGCTGATCTCCGAACTGTCCGAGCGGAGCGCCGACTTCCGCCGCATCTGGGGCACGGGCGAGGTCGTGATGTGCACGGCGGGCCGCAAACGACTCCGTCACCCACGGGCCGGGCTCCTCACCCTGGACTTCGAAACCCTGCACGTACCGGCCGAGCCCGGCGAGACGGGTCTCGTGGTGCATGTGTTCAGCGCGGACGAGGGCAGCGAGGAGGCGGCGGCCCTGGCCGGGCTGGCGAGGGACGTGGCGGAACGCGGCGCCCCGCGGTAGTCCCGGGGCGGGCGGTGACGTGCCGTCAGGCACTGGCGGGCCGGTGAATGCACAGGTCAGAGCTGGGCAAGGGTAGGGTCGCGCCGGTGATTCGATCTTTCCGTACGGCCGCGACCGCAGCCCTCGCCCTGTCACTGACCGCCGTGGCCTGCACGGCGGACGGCGACGACGGGAGCCGGGCGGCTCAGCCGCAGCCCGTGTCCCTGCGGAAGCTGCCGGAGATCCCGGTGAGCGGCGACCCCCTCGGCGAGCTGGGTGACGTTGACCCCGCGGCGGGGACGCGCCCCGTCGCGGAGGTGCGGCTCGGGGGAGACCGCCTCGTCGCCTACGTGGACGCCCAGGCCTGCGCTCTGGTCGTCGACGCCCCCGAGGCGGGGCACTTCAGCCTGAAGACCGCGTGGCCGAAGGACGGCGGCGACGCGGGGACCGACAGCCTTCCTGGCGGGCCCTACGCCCAGTCGTCCCTGTCCGGCTACGAACGCCGCTCGGCCAGAGCCCAGTTGTCGTGCGGCGAGCGCGCCATGGTCGTCAGGTACGACGTCCCGGGCGCCGACGACGTGTCCGGCGCCCGAGGGGCGATGTCCGTGGTGCGGTCCAGGGCGCGGCACGCCACGTTCGTGGTGGTCGGACCCAAGGACGCGCGGACCGGGATCGTGCGGGAGCTGTCGGACTGAGCGGTACGAGGCGGAGCCGCTCCTTCTCGCGCAGGGAGCAGCGACAGCCCCGTGTGCCGCCCTCGCGGTCCCTCAGGAGCGTCCGGCGGATCCTGGGCGCCGGGGCGCGTACGCGGTGTGCAGAATCTCGGTGAGGGCGTCGAGCGCGGCCGGATAGGCGTGTTCGCTCGGTGTGCCGTAGCCGACGATGATTCCCTGCGGGTGGTCACCGGGAGCGTGCCAGCGTCCGCCCAGGTGTCCCACCGCCGTCGCCCGGGCCGCAGCGAGGGCCAGGAACTCGTCCTCGGTGGGGCCCTGGTCCGGCAGGCTCAGCAGGACGTGGAGTCCGGCGGCGATGCCGTGGACGGCGGGGCGGGAGGCGGACGGGCCGGGCAGGGCGCGCAGTTGGGCCAGGAGCTGGTCGCGGCGGCGTTGGTAGCGCAGTCGGCAGGTGCGGATGTGCCGGTCGTAGGCGTGGCTGGTGATGAGGTCCGCGAGTGCCAACTGGCCGATGGCCTCCGTGTGATGGTCGTCGTACCGCTTCGCTTCGACGAGCGGATCCAGCAGGCGGCGGGGCGGCACGATCCAGCCCAGCCGCAGAGCGGGGCCGAGGGTCTTGGAGACCGTCCCTACGTAGGCGACGTGTTCGGGCGCCGTGCCCTGGATCGCTCCGACGGGGTGGCGGTCGTAGCGGAACTCGCCGTCGTAGTCGTTCTCGATCACGAGGCCGCCGCTCGACCGCGCCCAGTCCACCAGCGCGCGTCGGCGTGCCGGAGGCAGGGTGTGCCCGGTGGGGTACTGGTGGGCGGGGGTGACCTCCACCGCTTCGACGCCCGGGAGCCCGGGCAGCAGATCGGTGCGCGCACCGTGGCCGTCCACGGGGAGGGCGAGGACCGCCGCCCCGGCGTGGCGGACCACCTCCCGGTGGAAGGCCGTACCCGGATCCTCCATCGCGACGGTGGCCGACCCGCCGCCGCCGAGCACGCGGGTGATCAAGGCGAGTGCTTGGACGTACCCGTTCGTGATCACGATGTGGTCGGGGTGGGCGAGCACACCGCGGGTGCGTCCCAGGTATGCGGCGACGGCGGTGCGCAATTCGATCCCGCCGCGCGGGTCACCGTAGGAGTAGACGTGCGCCGGGGCGGCGGACAGCGCCCGGCGGGTGGCGCGCAGCCAGGCGGTCACCGGGAAGGCGGACACGTCCGGTCGCCCCGGCCGCAGGTCGTGCCGGGGTTCGCGGGCCGAGTGGGCGGGCGGCGGGCCGGGCGCTTCGGCCGTCGGCCGGGGCAACTGGGCCACCACCGTGCCGAAGCCCTGCCGGGCGGTGAGGTACCCCTCGGCCACGAGCTGGTCGTAGGCCGCCCTGACGGTGCCCCGGGAGAGGCCGAGGTCGGCGGCGAGCTTGCGGGTGGCGGGCAGCTGGACCCGGGGCGCGAGCCGCCCTGAGCGGATGGCCGCCCGCAGGGCATGCTCCAGGCCGGACTGGCGGCCGAGCGCGGGATCGAGCTCCAGATGCAGATCGACACCGACAGTGGGCCAGGATTCCGTCATGGGATTGGACCTTAGCAATGGCCCAATAGGAATCTAGTGTCCTGATCATGCCCCTCCGAAAGATCGCCGAGCGGCGCCATCCCGGCACGCGGCGACCCCCGCCGCAGCTGACCTGGCTGCTCGCCGTCGCCTACGGCCTGACCATCGCCAACCTCTACTACTGCCAGCCCCTGCTGCCGCGCATGGCGGACTCCGTCGGGGCGGGTTCGGCGGCGGGGCAGCTGGTCACGGCAGGACAGCTCGGCTATCTCCTCGCCCTGGTGACCGTGGTCCCCCTCGGCGACATCGTCCGCAGGCGCCCGCTGGTCTGCGCCCTGCTCCTCGGCGACACCGTCGCGCTGGCGGCCACCGCCGTGGCGCCGTCCCTGGGGGTGCTGCTCGCCGCGGGCGCGGTGATCGGACTCACGAGTGCGGGCGTGGTGAACGTCCTGGTGCCCTACGCCGCCACGCTCGCCTCCGGCCACGACCTCGGCCGGGTGATCGCGACGGTGTTGAGCGGAGGCATGACAGGGGTGCTGCTGTCGCGGACCGTGGCCGGTCTGGCCGCCGAGGCCGTCGGCTGGCGAGGCCTGTTCGTGCTGGCGGCCCTGCTCACGCTGCTCCTGGCGGTGGTCCTCGCCCGTGCTCTGCCGCCCGCGCCGCCGGAGACGTCCCTCGGGTACACGGCGCAGCTGCGGGCGACGGTCAGGCTGGTGGCGGGCGAACCCGTCCTGCGGCGGCGCTCGTTGATCGGCGCCTGCGTCTTCGCGAGCTTCGGGGCGTTCTGGGCGACCGTGGCGTTCTTGCTCGCCGGTCCGCCGTACCACTACAGCGAGGCGGAGATCGGTCTGTTCGCGCTGCTCGGCGCCGGGGGACTGTGCGTGGCGCGAAGGGCCGGTCGGCTCGCCGACCGGGGGCGGCAGCGGGGTCTCACCGGGGCCCTGCTGGTCCTCGGCACCACCTCGTTCGCGGCCGTCGCCGCCGGTGAGCGCAGCATGACCTGGCTCGTGCTCGGGGTGCTGGCCATGGACGTCGCCGTACACGGAACGCACGTGCTGAACCTGAGCGTGGTCTACGCCCTCGTCGACGGCGCCCGCGCGCGCGTCGCCTCGGCCTACATGACCTGCTACACCCTGGGCGGGGTAGCGGGTGCCGCCACGGGAACGGCCGCCTACCAGCGTGCCGGGTGGCACGCGGTCACGGCCGTCGCGGCCGCGTTCGCCCTGACGGCTCTGGTCGTCTGGGCCGCGGGCGAACTCTCGCCACGACTCCGGCTCCCGGCAGGGCTCAAGGGGGAGAAGCCACAAGGGCGGCTGACACGGAGGTCAGGTCCACCCGACGGTCTTGAGGACACGGGCGGCGACGGCTGACGGCGGTACCTCGGTGGTGTCGACGGCGAAGTCCGCGACGGCGGCCTCGTCGAGGATCTGATGGAGCTGTCCGGCCCGTTCCAGGTGCCAGGGCAGGGACGCGGAGTCGTGGTCGGCCTCGTGGCGGCGCCGGAGCCGGGTGTGCACGGCGGGAAGGTCCGCGAACAGGCGGCAGACCTGGAGCGGCATGCCGAGTGCGGCCCGGTAGGCGTCGCGGTCGGCCGCGCTCTCGGCGACCCCGGCCAGGACGAATCGCTGCGTACCGGCGTCGAGGTACTGGGCGGTCAGGGCGTGCAGGTTGCGCAGCAGCAGGCGAAAGTTGAACGGGTCGTCGTCGGGGGCGGGCCACGACTGGCAGAGGCGGTCCAGGTCCATGACCGCGTGCGGCACTCCCGCGTCGGCGAGCAGATCGCCCGCCAGGTCGGCGACCGAGGTCTTGCCGACACCGACAGTGCCCGTGATCAGCAGCGCACGGGGCCCAGCCCCGGTCGCATGGTCGTTGCCGCTCATCAGTACTCGCTCCACTTGTTCCGCTTGAGCCGATCTGTGGATCATGACATCTGTGAGGGGCAGGAGCCGCCCTGGGCCCGGCCCGCCCAGAGGCGATCGAGCGGGCCCGGGCCCACGGTGGGCCCGGACCCCCGGGCGTCGGCTCAAGCCCGGACCTCGGACATCGGCTCAAGCCCGGACCGACGGGTGTCAGCTCAAGTACGCCTCCACCTCACCGAACTGCGCCGCCGGCCACCCCGTGTTGGCGGTGACGTGCAGCCGCAGCTGCCGGACGTTCGGTGCCGACGCCGGGACGTCGATCGTGACCGTGTTGCCGGTCGCCGGATCGAAGCGGTACGCCTTCGAGGCGACCAGGGTGCTGTAGCCGGAGCCGTCGGCGCTGCCCTGGACCGACAGGGTCTGGGTCCGCGCCTCCCAGGCGGCGGGCGGCGGCAGCTTCAGGACGAGCCTGCGGACCGGCTCCGCCTTGCCGAGGTCGACCGTGATCGCCTGCGGGAAGGCGTGGTTCGTGGACTCCCAGTACGTCGCCGCGTCCCCGTCGACCGCCTTGCCGGGGGTGTAGACGTCGGTGGAGCCGGTCGCCGTGGCCGGGCGGGACTTGGCGAGGTTGCGCTTCGGGTCGGGGTCGGGGTTGCCGCCGCCGGGCCGCGGCCAGGTCGAGCAGTCGTCCCAGACGCTGTCCCAGCCGGAGTTGCCGCCGCCGTCGGTGAGCGTGAAGCTGCCCGAGCCGGACGGGTAGGGGCAGTTGTAGACGCCCGCGGCACCCACTGCCGTGGCCTTGACGCCACTCATCCGCACCGCGCCCGGCGTCTCCGCCTGCACGACGACCGTGCCGACCTTGGACACGGTCGACCTGTCGACGGTCACGTTCCGCACGGCCTTGCCGGTGCCGCCGCCGGAGACGAACTCGTAGGCGCTCCACGGACTGTCCGTGATCGTCGTGTCGGTGATGTCGACCGTCGCCTCGATGGCGCTGTCGTACGCGTCGACGCGCAGCGCGCCCATCGGGTGCTGCCAGTTGGGGTTCATTGCACCCGTGCGCACCAGGCTGTTGCCGGACACCGTGATGGTCCCGGCGAGCGGGAAGAACGGGTCGAGGAACTTCTGGTTGGAGATGGCTATGCCGCTGCCGAGGGCGTTGGTGTCGAGGACCAGGTTGTCCTTGACGGTGATGTTCCGGCCCCCGTAGATCGCGATGCCGTTGGCGAGGTTGGGCTGCGAGACGGTGTTGCCGATGAACGCCGAGTCGCTGTTGGTGGTGTTGAGCGACCACATGGCGAGCGCGTCGTCCCCGGTGTTGCGCAGGAAGTTGTCACGCACCTGCACCCCGCGTGCGGTGCCGTTGAGGTTGAGGCCGTCGGCGGTCATGTCGAGGAAGCGGTTCTTCTCCACGATCAGATTGTCGTTGTTGCCCATCAGCCACATGCCGACCTTGAGATGCTGCAACCACATCCCGGACACGGCCGAGTCCGGGCCGAGGGAGCCGTTCACGAAGTTGTCCGGGTTGCTGTCGACGCGCTCGGTGACCTCACCGATCACCGCGAAGTCGTGCAGGCCGACCTTGCCGGTCGGGGCGCTCGACTGGTCGATGAAGCGGGAGCTGCGGACGACGGAGTGCCAGGCGCCCGCGCCCCTGATCCGCACATTGTCGACGTTGCCGAGGGACTGGGTGAGCCTGAACTCGCCCGGCGGAATCCACACCGTGCCGCCCTTCGCGGCGGCGACGGCCTCGCGGAAGGCCTGCGTGGAGTCGCCCTGCCCGGAGGGGTCGGCGCCCTTGTCGGTCACCGACACCGCCCCGGAGGGCTTGCTGCCCGCGGCGGCGACCTGCTCGAAGTCGGCGACGTCGACGGTCACTTGGGTGCCGGTCGCCTCCAGGCGGACCTTGTCGCCCGCGCCCGCGTTCCGGCCGAGCAGCAGCCGTGTGTCGTCCAGGAGGTGGTGGGTCTTGGACCCCTGGATCCAGGGCGTGTCGACATAGCTGTACTTCGACGTCACGGCGAGCGACTTGTCGAGCTTGACGCCGTTGACGTACACCGCGAGGGACCCCGACTGGCCGTCGGGCACGCTGTACGCGACGTTCACCGCGTTCGCCGCGCCGGGCAGGGTGAACTCGACGTGCTGGCCCGCCGCGAGGCGGACGGCCTGCCGACCCGACGACTCGGAGGCGACCGTGCCCTGGGTGTAGTCGGGGCCGATCCCGGTGCCGTTAGACGTGGCGCTCTCTGCCTCGACGGACGTGAAGGGGACGCTGGCGCCCGCGGCGGCCGCACGGGCGCGCGAGGAGTCGTCCGCCGCCTGGGCGGCCGGGGCGAGCGTGGTCAGCAGGCCCGCCGCGAGACCGAGCGCCACGCCGAGCGGTACGGCCCTTCGGGCAGGGGAGCGCCCTGGGACTGAGTGTGAGGTGCGCATGACATACCTCTCTCCGAGGGGGTGGGGGGGCGGCGGCCCCGCCGCGGGTCAGACCCGCAGCCAGGCCGCCGTGTCCTGCGGGAGCCGCCCCTCGTCGTCCAGGGGGCCGCTGGCCAGCAGGAGGCTGGTGTGGGCGGGCGGTGCGCAGGGCGCGGCGGCGAGGTTGACCACGCAGACCAGGCCGTCGCCGCGCGCGAAGGACAGGACCCCGTCGGGCGCGGGCAGCCACGTCAGCGGGCCGTCCCCGAAGCCGGGCCAGGACCGTCGGATCCGCAGCGCCGCGCGGTACAGGGCGAGCATCGACGCCGGGTCGCCGGACTGCCGGTCGGCCGCGTACGCCGCCCAGTCGGAGGGCTGCGGAAGCCACGGCTCCGCCACGGACCCGAAGCCCGCGTGCGGCGCGCCCGCCACCCACGGCAGCGGCACCCGGCACCCGTCGCGGCCCGGATCGCCGCCGCCCGACCGGAAGTGCATCGGGTCCTGGATCCGCGCCGGGGGGATCTCGCACTCGGGCAGGCCCAGCTCCTCGCCCTGGTAGACGTACACCGAACCCGGCAGGGCGAGCGAGAGCAGCGCCGCGGCCCGCGCCCTGCGGGTGCCGATGCCCAGGTCGGTCGGGGTGCCGAAGGCCTTCGTGGCGAAGTCGAAGCCGGTGTCCGCGCGGCCGTAGCGGGTCACCGTGCGCGTCACGTCGTGGTTGCACAGCACCCAGGTCGCGGGCGCGCCGACCGGGGCGTGCTCGGCGAGGGTCTCCGTGATGGCCGTGCGCAGCCGCGCCGCGTCCCAGGGGCAGCTCAGGAAGGACAGGTTGAACGCGGTGTGCAGCTCGTCGGGGCGCAGATAGCGGGCGAAGCGCTCGGAGTCCGGCAGCCACACCTCGCCCACGAAGACCGCACCGTACTCGTCGGCGACGGCCCGCCAGGAGCGGTAGATGTCGTGCAGCTCGTCGCGGTCGAGGAAGGGGTGCGGGTCCCGGCCCTCGACGAAGTCGGGCAGCGCGGGATCCTTGGCGGGCAGCGCCGCGGAGTCGATGCGTACGCCCGCGACCCCGCGCTCCAGCCAGAACCGCAGCACGTCCTCGTGCTCCCGACGGACCGCCGGATGCGCCCAGTTGAGGTCGGGCTGCTCGGGCGCGAAGAGGTGCAGATACCACTCGCCGTCCGCCACCCGCGTCCAGGTGGAGGCGGTCGCGGCGAACTGCGACGGCCAGTCGTTGGGCGGCAGTTCACCGTGCGGGCCGCGGCCGGGGCGGAAGTGGAACAGCTCGCGCTCGGGGCTGCCGGGGCCCGCGGCGAGCGCCGCCCGGAACCAGACGTGCTGGTCGGAGACGTGGTTGGGGACGATGTCGACGATGGTGCGCAGGCCGAGCGCCCGCGCCTCGGCGATCAGCTTCTCGGCCTCGGCGACCGTGCCGAACGCCGGGTCGATCACGCGGTAGTCGGCCACGTCGTAGCCGCCGTCGACCATCGGCGAGAGGTACCAGGGGTTGAACCACAGCGCGTCCACGCCGAGTTCGGCCAGGTACGGCAACTTGGCGCGCACCCCCGCCAGGTCTCCGGTGCCGTCGCCGTCGCCGTCCGCGAAGCTGCGTACGTACACCTGGTAGATGACGGCGGAACGCCACCAGTCGGCGTCGGGGGTGGTCGGTCGCGTGGCTGCCACGGTGACGGTCCTTTCGGGCAGGAGGACCCCGCCGCCGGTCCGGACGGGGCCGGGACAGGAGGGGGCGGCGGCGGAGTGCTCGGTGGTGGAGGTGGTGCGGGTGGCGGCGGCCGGGCGGTCAGCCCTTGAGGCTGCCCGCGGTGAGGCCGCTCATGATGTGGCGCTGGAAGATCAGGAAGATCACGAGGGTCGGCAGGGAGGCGATGACGAGGGCGGCGAGCAGCCAGTTCTCGGTGACGCTGGCGGCGAGCGAGTAGATCCCGACGTTGATCGTCTGCTTGCCCGGGTCGGGCAGCGTGAGCATGGGCCAGAGGAAGTCCTTCCAGACCCCGACCACCGCGAAGATCGACACGACGCCGAGGATCGGCCGCGAGATCGGCAGGACCACCGAGCGCAGCGTGCGCAGCGGCGAGGCCCCGTCGATGGCGGCGGCGTCGAGCAGCTCGCGCGGGATCGAGTCGAAGAACCGCTTGAGCAGGAAGATGTTGAAGGCGTTGGTGACGGAGGGCAGCCAGATCACCCAGGGCGAGTTGACGAGGTTCCGCTCGACGATCGGCACGTCGAGGACGGTCAGGTACTGCGGTACGACGAGGACGGTCGCGGGGATCATCAGGGTGACCAGCATCGCGCCGAGGATCACGTTGCCGAGCACCGGCCGCAGCTTCGACAGCGAGTAGGCCGCCGCCACGTCGAGGACGAGCTGGAAGACGAGGGCGCCGAGCGCGTAGTACAGGGTGTTGCCGAGGAGCTTCGCGAGGTCCATCACCCCCCAGGCGTCCGCGTAGTTGCCGGGGTGGGCGCCCTCGGGGACGAGCGTGGGCGGTGTCCGCGCGAACTCCTGCGGGGACTTCAGCCCGCTGGTCACCATCCAGTACAGCGGCCCGATGAAGACCAGCGTGAAGACCGACAGGACCAGGACGAAGGCGGTCCAGTAGAGGAACTTGCCGCGCGGGCGGGCGAGTTGAGCGGGGGAGATCAGGGTGCGTGTCGTCATCGGGGGCTCCCTCACTCCTCGCTCACGCGGCTCAGCCGGACGTACGCCGCCGAGAACACGGCGAGCAGGACGAGCAGCACCAGGCCGAGCGCGGCCGCGCTGCCGTAGTTGTTGAAGGTGAACGCGTACTGGTAGATGAGCTGGACGACCGTCAGCGTCGCGCCCTCGGGTCCCGCGCCGCCGGTGAGCAGGAACGGCTCCACGAACACCTGCATGGTGGCGATGATCTGCATGAGCAGCAGCAGCGAGAGCACGAGCCGGGTCTGCGGGATCGTGACGTGCCAGATCTTGCGGAGGATCCCCGCCCCGTCCAGCTCGGCGGCCTCGTACAGCTCACCCGGGATGCCCTGGAGCGCCGCCAGATAGATCAGGGTCGCACCGCCCATGTTCATCCACGTCGCCGCGATCACCACGGACAGCATCGCCGTGTCGGTGGACTGCAGCCACTGCTGCTCCGGCAGCCCGACCGCGCCGAGCATCCGGTTGAACAGGCCGTACCCGGGGTCGTAGAAGTACTTGAAGAGCAGTACGGAGGCGACCGGAGGCAGCATCACCGGCAGATAGACGAGCAGCCGCAAGTAGCCCCGGCCGTGCCGGAATTCATTGAGCACGAGCGCGACCACGAACGGCACGACGAAGCCCAGGAGCAGTGCGAGCCCGGTGAAAAGGAGCGTGTTGCGCCAGGCCTGCCAGAACGCGGGATCGTTGAAGATGTACGTGAAGTTCGACCAGCCGGCCCAGCCCGTCCTGCCGTCCTCGCGCTTCTCGAACGCCAGGAAGAACTCCCTGACCATCGGGTACCAGGAGAAGAACGAGAAGCAGAGCACGGCACCGATGAGGAAGCCGTGGGCGGTGAGGTTGCGCCTCAACGCCTGCCGGAACGCGGCGTGTTGACGCGGGGAGCGGCTTGCGCCGGGGGCCGGAACGGGCGGCCGGGGCTTGCGCCCGGACAGGGTGGGGGCCGACACGGTGTCCCCCTACTGGTTCGCCAGGATCTGGTTTACCTGCCGTTCCGCGGTGTCGAGCAGTTTGCCCGTGTCGGCGTCCCTGTTGGTGAGGACGGCCGACATGGCGGTGTCGAGGACCTTGTAGATCTCCTGCGCCTTGGGCGGCTCGGGCTTGCCCCGGACGGGGTTCGCGGTGAACGCTCGGAAGTTCGCCACGGGCATGGTGGAGCTGGTGGCGCGGGCCTTGTCGTCGGCGGCCTTGGCCGCGCCGGTCCAGAAGTTGGGCTGCGGCAGGCCCACGGGCAGGCCGTCCGCCTTGGTGCGGGCCCAGTCGAACTGGCCCTTGCCGGGGGTGAGGAACTTGAAGTTGATCCAGGCGATCGCGGCCTTGACCTTGTCGGCCGAGACGCCCTTCTTGATCATGTAGTCGTTGCCGCCGAACAGCGTGGCCCGCTGCCCGGGGATCGGCGCCATCCCGTAGTCCGCGTACTTCGCGCCGAGGTTCTGCACCATGTATGTGATGTCGTCGGGCGCGGCCAGGAACATGCCGAGCTTCCCGGACGCCATCTGCTTCTGCAGGTCGCCCCACTTCAGCAGCTGCGTCCTGCCCATGCTGTCGTCGTCCCAGCGCATGGCCTTGAGGTTGTCGAGGATCCGTTTGCCGGTGGCGTTGTTGAACGCGGCCTTGGTGCCGTTCGCGTCGACGATGCTGCCGCCGAGGCCGTAGGTGGTGGCGGTGAAGTGCCAGCCGCCGTTGTTGCCCGCGCTGTACTCGCCGAACCCGGCGACGCCGTCGCCGAGTGCGGAGATCTTCTTCGCCGCCGCGCGCACCTGTGCCCAGGTGGTGGGCGGCTTGTCGGGGTCGAGTCCGGCCTTCTCGAAGAGCGGACGGTTGATGAGCAGGCCCATCGTGTAGTTGCTGTAGGGCAGGCCGTAGAGCTTGCCGTCCTTCTTCATCACGTCCAGGACATCGGGGTCCATGTCGCCGAGCGCGGGCACCGACTTGTCGTTGACGTAGGCGCTGATGTCGGTGGCGCCGTCGTTGTCGAGGACCTGCTGGAGGTCGGTGAAGTACGTGTAGAAGACGTCGGGTTGGGACTTGGCCTTGAGCATCGCCGTGAACCGGGGCGGCTCCAGGCACGGGTCGGTCTGCTTGCCCTTGATCGTGACGTTCGGGTACGTCGCGTTGAACGCCTTCACGTCCTCCTTCCACTGCTTGAGCTCGGCCTTCTCCGTGGCCGGCGGCATGCAGTCGATGGTGAGGTTGACCTTGGTCCTCGGGTCCAGCGGGGAGGCCGCGTCGGCCGCGTTCACGGTGTCGTCGCCACCGCCGTCGTCGCTGCTGCTGGTGCCGCAGGCGGCGAGCGCGGTGAGGGCGAGCGTGGTGGCGAGTGCGGCCGTGGTGGTGCGGCGCGTGTGGTGCGGGCGGCGCGTGCGGCTCACGCGTGGTCGGCGTATCCCGGTGCTTCTCATCGGTGGACCCCTTTGGGGCAGCGCCACCGCCCGTGCGGGCAGGGCATGCGGGAGCTGGGGAAGCCCACAGCGGAGAGCTGTGCGGCGGCGCTTACTCAAGCACCGTCGACACGAGGCCGCAATATCTCGCGCGAAGATTGAAAATATTCGACTGCCGTCTGAGTGGTGGCTGGTCCCGCACCGCGGGTGCCCCGCCCTTCCGGTGCCCCGGACCGCCTACGCCTCCCGGACCGCCTACGCCTCCCGTGCCACCTGTGCCGTCGAACCCCGCACCACCAGCTCCGGCTCGAAGAGCAGTTCCCCCGAAGGGACCGCGCTGCCCGAGATCTGGAGGGCGAGCAGTTCGACCGCCGCGCGGCCCATGGCTTCGATCGGCTGGCGGACCGTGGTGAGCGGCGGCTCGGTGCAGTTCATGAACGCCGAGTCGTCGAAGCCGACCACCGACACGTCACGCGGCACGACCAGACCCCGGCGGCGGGCCGCCCGGACGGCGCCGAGCGCGAGCGGGTCGCTGGCGCAGACGACGCCGGTGACCCCGGCGTCGAGCAGCCGGGCCGCCGCGGCCTGGCCGCCCTCCAGCGAGAACATCGCCCGCGCCACCCGCTCGTCGGGGAGCGGATCGCCCGCCGCCTCGGCGAGAGCGCGGGCCGCGGCCAGCTTGCGCTGCGAGGGCATGTGGTCGGCGGGTCCGAGCACCAGGCCGATGCGTTCGTGGCCGAGCGAGACCAGGTGGCGCCAGGCCTGCTCGACGGCCACGGCGTCGTCGCACGAGACGGCGGGGAAGCCCAGGTGCTCGATGCCCGCGTTCACCAGGACCACCGGGATGTTGCGCGCGGCGAGCTGCTTGTAGTGGTCGTGCGGCGCGTCGGCCTGCGCGTACAGGCCGCCCGCGAAGACGACGCCCGAGACCTGCTGCTGGAGCAGCAGCTCCACGTAGTCCGCCTCCGAGACGCCGCCCTTGGTCTGCGTGCACAGCACCGGGGTGAGCCCCTGCTGGGCGAGGGAGCCGCCGATGACCTCGGCGAACGCCGGGAAGATCGGGTTCTGCAGCTCCGGGAGCACGAGCCCGACAAGGCGCGCGCGCTCCCCACGCAGCTGGGTCGGCCGTTCGTAGCCGAGCACGTCGAGCGCGGAAAGCACGGCCTGCCGGGTGGCCTCCGAGACCCCCGGCTTGTTGTTGAGCACCCGGCTGACCGTGGCCTCGCTGACCCCGACCTTTTTCGCCACCTGAGCAAGTCGTCGCGTCATGCGCGCAAGATTAGCGCAAGAATTGCTGCCTGTTTGCGTAAACGGTGCGACGGCGTATGCCGGTGTACGACTGCGTCCTGACGGCGGACGGCGGACGGCGGACGGCGGCGAGGCCCGCGCGGGACCGGCTGCCCCGACTCAGCCCCGCACCCGCCGCCACTTGCGCAGGCTCACCAGCTCCCGCGGCGGCGTCAGCTTGCTGCCGACCTCGACGTACGACACCTCCGCCGCGTACACGCTGCCTTCGGAGTCCACGGCGACGCTGTGCGGCCAGTTGAACTGGTCGGGGGCCTCGCCGGGCAGTTCGGCGCCGAACCGGGTGACGAGCCGCCCCGCGCGGTCGTAGATCTGGATCTTGTGGCCGAGGCCAGGCACGCCCCGCTGCACCGGCGGCGGCCCCTGCTCGGCGACGTACACATGGGTGTCGGCGCCCCGGCCCGCGCAGACGGCGACCGCCTTGTGGGCGTGCCAGGACGTGCGGAATCCGCCGTCGAGGGAGAAGACCTGGACGCGGTGGTTCTCGCGGTCGCAGACGATCACCGCGTCGTCGCCGAACAGCGCGACCCCGTGCGGAAGGCTGAACCGGCCCTCGTCGGTGCCGGGGCCGCCCCAGGACAGCAGGTGGGTGCCCTCGGCGTCGTAGCGGTGGACGCGTGAGTTGCCGTAGCCGTCGGACACGAAGATGTCGCCGGTGCGGGGCGATATCGCCACGTCGGTGGGGCGGTTGAAGGGCTCCCCGCTCTGGAACGGCGCCGGGCGGCCGGTTCCGAGGGTCAGGAGCGTGTTCCCCTTGCGGTCGGTCTTGGTGATGCGGTTGCCGATGTCGTCGACGAGCCAGAGGTGGTCCTCGTGGTCGACGGTGATGGCGTGGGCGCGCTGGAACCGGCAGCCCCGCCAGCGCGGCATCGTGTTGCCGTACGGGTCCTCGAACGGCTCGGTCCCCGCGAACGGGGTGTCGTTGCCCCACATGTCGACGACGTTCCCGTCCCGGTCGAAGACGAGGACGGGCATGTTGCCGCGGTTGAAGACGTAGACGCGGTCCGCGGAGTCCACGGCGACGGAAGTGGCCTCCTTCAGCCACACCCCGTGCGGGATCCTGGCCCAGTACGGCACGGGTTCGTAGACGGTGTCAGCGGTCGCGGGTCCGACGGCCACGGGTCCTCCAAGGACGAGCGGGCCCGGATCATAGGACGGCCGCACGGCCGGGCGACAGAGGGCGGCGGTCCCTCAGGTGGCGCACCCGGCTTGACAGGCGGACGATGGAGTGAAGGGGCTGGTCGACGGCGTTGGCGTCGGTCGTGGAACCGCGGCGGCGGCAACCGACCCGAGACGGCGGCGTGCCCGGAACGGAGGAAGGCATCATGATCGAGGTCAAGGCGGTCGAAAAGCCTGATGAGCGGCGTGACTTCCCCCACGGCCACCTCGAAGCCGTCCATCTCACCGGCCTGGATTTCGCCGTGGGCACCTTCGAGCCCGGCTGGCGCTGGTCCGAGTCCGTGGGGCCGATCGCGGGGACCGCGAGCTGCATGATCCACCACAACGGCTATGTCGTCGAGGGGCGGATGCACATCCGCATGGACGACGGCGGCGAGAGCGAAGTCGGACCGGGCGATGTCTTCGTCTGTCCGCCAGGACACGATGCCTGGGTCGTGGGTGAGGAACCCGTCGTGGTGTACGACTTCGCAGGAGGCATGGCGCAGGAGTACGCGAAGGCGGCGGACGCGTAGGAGCGGCCCGTAAGAAGGGCTTGTCGCACACGCACTGCCTGCCGCTGAGCCCGACCGGCGTGCTGCGCCGGTAGGCGTTGCCGTCGACGGACCACGTGCCCTGCCCGCGCGGCATCCACCCCGGACGGTCCAGCACCACGTGCCGCCCTCGCCGTGGCCCGCTGGAATGGACAGGTGACCGCGCCCCCGGACGACTGCCTCGCGCGCAACGAGTGGATCTGCGGCGAGTATCTGAGCACCCGCCGCGAGATCCTCACCGACGCCGTCCTGCAGCACCTGGAGCTGACCGCGCTCTCCGTCCTGATCGCGCTCGCCATCGCCCTGCCCCTGGCCGTCCTGGCGCGCCGCTGGGGCCTCGCCGCCGGGCCGGTGCTCGCGGTCACCACCGTCCTGTACACGATCCCCTCCCTCGCAATGTTCTCGCTGCTGCTTCCGGTGTACGGCCTGTCGGAGACGCTGGTCATCGCGGGCCTCGTCCTGTACTCCCTGACGCTGCTCGTCCGGAACATCCTGGCCGGGCTGCGCGCCGTGCCCGAGGACACGCGGCAGGCCGCACGCGGCATGGGCTACGGCCCGATCCGGCTGCTCCTGACCGTCGAACTGCCGCTCGCCCTGCCCGCCGCCATGGCGGGCCTGCGCATCGCCACGGTCTCGGCGGTCTCGCTGGCCACCGTCGGCGCGATCGTCGGCTTCGGCGGCCTCGGCAACCTCATCTACTCCGGCATGAACACCTACTTCAAGGCCCAGGTCCTCACCGCCTCCGTGCTCTGCGTGGTCATCGCCGTCCTCGCCGACCTGCTGCTGCTCGGTGTGCAGCGACTCCTCACGCCCTGGACGAGGGCGGCCCGCGCATGACCACCCTCACCGACGCCTGGGACTGGCTCACCGACTCCGCGCACTGGGCGGGCGACGACGGCATCTGGCACCGGCTCACCCAGCACCTCGTCCTCACCGTCGTCTGCCTCCTGATCAGCTGCCTCGTCGCGCTGCCCATCGCCCTCGTCCTCGGCCACCTCGGCAAGGGCGGCGCGCTCGCCGTGAACATCTCCAACGTCGGCCGGGCCGTGCCGACCTTCGCGGTCCTCGTGCTGCTGCTCCTCACCCCGATCGGGGACTGGGGCGAGGGCCCCACGGTCGTCGCCCTGGTGCTGTTCGCCGTGCCGCCGCTGCTCACCAACGCGTACGTCGGCATGCGCGGCGTGGACCGCGGTGTCGTGCAGGCCGCGCGCGGGATGGGCATGACGGGGCGGCAGATGCTGTGGCGGGTCGAGGCACCGCTCGCGCTGCCCCTGATCATGAGCGGCGTCCGCATCGCCGCCGTCCAGCTCGTCGCCACCGCGACCATCGCCGCGCTCGCGGGCGGCGGCGGTCTCGGCCGCATCATCACGGCGGGCTTCAACCTGGCCAGCACGCCGCAGGTGGTGGCGGGCGCGGTGCTCGTCGCCGTGTTCGCCCTCCTGGTCGAGGGCGTCTTCGAGGCCGTCGAGCGGCTGGCGCCCGGGTGGGCGCGGAAGACCGGGAAGGGGTGAGGGGCGTGACCGGGAAGCCCGGGGCCGGGCGGGGCGCGGCGCCCCCGTCCATGACCGTGCGCGGCAGGAAGTGGCGCACCAGATGCGGCGTGCTGCTCGCGGCCGCCGCCCTGCTCGCCTCCGGCTGCGACTCCGGCCCCTCCCTGGAGACCCAGAACGAGGTCACCGAGCCGCCCGGCGACAGCAAGCACCTCGTCATCGGCTCCGCGGGCTTCACGGAGAGCGACCTGCTCGCGCAGATGTACGCGCTGCTCCTGGACAAGGCCGGATACGACACGGAGATCCTGTCCGTCGCCAACCGCGAACTGTACGAACCCGCCCTGGAGTCCGGGCAGATCGACGTCGTGCCCGAGTACGCGGCCACGTTCGCGGACTGGCTCAACGCCAAGGTCAACGGCGCCGACGCGAAGCCCGTCGGCTCGCCCGACCTGGACGCCACCATGAAGGCCCTGCGCGAGCTGGCCAGGCCACGCGGCCTGACGGTCCTCGACCCGGGCAGGGCCGTGGACCAGAACGCGTTCGCGGTGGCGTCGTCGTACGCCCGGGACCACGGCCTGAAAACCCTCACCGACCTGGGCAGGTCCGGCCTGAAGGTCCGGCTCGCCGCGGGCGACGAATGCGTCCAGCGCCCCTACTGCGAACCGGGCCTGAAGAAGGTCTACGGCATCGACATCACCGGCGTCGACCCCAAGGGCGTCGGCACCACCCAGGCCAAGAAGGCCGTCCAGAACGGCCAGGACCAGATGGTCCTCACCACCACGACGGACGCCACCCTGGACGAGTTCGACCTCGTCCTCCTCGCCGACGACAAACACCTCCAGAACGCCGACTACATCGTCCCCGTGGTCAACCGCTCCCGAGCGGGCAGCAAGGGCGTCTCCCGATCCCTGGCCCGCCTCAACACGGTCCTGACGACAGCGGACCTGGCAGACCTCAACCGCCAGGTGGACAGCTGGCGGCGGTTGCCGGAGGACGTGGCGAAGAAGTATCTGGAGGAGAAGGGGCTGTTGTAGGCGTGAGGTGCGGCGGCGGCCAAGGCGGTCGGTGGGGCCCCGGCAGCACTTTCCAACGAAGCCCCGAACTCGCCCCGCACCCCCACAGCGAAGGACCACCCACCGCCCGGATCACTTGGGCGGCAGCTCGGCCGTCGCGTCCAAGGCCGCCCGCAGCCACTCCTCCAGCGCGTCGTCGTCCAGGGCCTCCCCGGCCACGTACACCCAGCCCTTCGACACCCGCCCCTTGAACTCGTACGGCCGCGCCCCGGGCCGGGCGAGCGCGTCCGCCATGTCCTCCTGCGCCACCCGCAGGAACAGGTCGTCGCCCTCCACACCGCCCAGCGTGTTGCCCCGCACCAGGAACGCGAGCGCACCGAACATCTTCTTCTCGGCCGCCGCGCCATCCGCCCCCAGCCGCTCCCGGACCCGCTCCGCCAAGGCCTCGTCGTATGCCATGAACCGAACCTAACGGCATCCCCGGGCCCGCGCTCGCGGCGGGCGGGGGAGTACTCGACACCCCCCTTCGTCCTCAGCGGACATGTCCCCCAGGCCACGCTCCCTCCGCCCCCACGGTCGGCCCGCAGGCCTTCTCCATGAGGGTGAAGGACTTGGGGGTACCGCCCGGCTGCGGCTTGCCTGCCTTGTGGCCGACGACCCGGTAGCCGGCGTCCAGGTAGTAGGTGGTGAGGCGGGTGTTGCCGGCCAGGCAGTCCAGGCGTACGAGCGTGCGTCCCGTCGCGGCGACGCGCTGCTCCGCGGCACGCAGCAGGGACCGGCCCGTTCCGGGCGGTGCGCCGGCGCGGTCGACCATCAGGCGGTGTACGTAGCCGGCCACCGGCGGCTGCGGGCCCCAGGCGTCCTGGTCCTCCCACCACAGCTCCCATGCCCCGGCCACGCGGCCGTCGGTCTCGGCGAGCCAGACCTCGGCACTCGCCATGGCCTTGCGGAAGTGGTCCTCGGCCAGTTGGCCGGGCTGCCACTGGCCGGTGATGCCCTGGGCGAGCATCCAGCGGGCGGCGTCGTCGCGCAGACGCACGAGAGTGGCGAGGTCGGTGCCCTCGGCGAGGCGGAAGCGTAGATCATTCACTTCGCGATCCTCGCACGGGCCAGTACGGATGTTCGAGGCTTGTCCCGCCGGAAACCCCGCCGGAAACCCCGCCGCCCCGCGCCGGAGAGGCGCTACGCATCGGCGACCGAGTCGAACTCCACATCCCCCCGCCCCACCCCGTGCGCGTCCGCGTCCACCGACCGCCGCAGCGCCTCGTGCAGCTTCGCCGGGGTGAGGACGCCGACGAAGCGGGCGCCGTCCACGACGGCGACCCAGCCCGCGTCGTGCTGGAGCATCACGCCGAACGCCTGCTTCAGGGGTGCGCCGACGGGCACCCAGGCGTTCATGCGGTGGGCCAGGTCGCCGACGGTGGCGTCGTCCCCGGCGAGGGCGACCTCGTCGACGCCGACCCAGCCGTGCAGGTCGCCGCCCTCGTCGAGGACCATCGCCCAGCGGGCGTCGTCCGCGCGCAGCCGGGCCGCGGCCTGCGCGGCGGACTCGTCGAGGCGGGCGACGGGCGGCTGTTCCAGGTCGTCGACCTCGATCTCGGTGACCGAGAGCCGCTTGAGCCCGCGGTCGGCGCCGACGAACCTGGCCACGTACGGCGTCGCGGGCGTGCCGAGCACGGAGCCCGGCGTGTCGAACTGTTCGATGCGTCCCTGTCCGTACACCGCGACGCGGTCGCCGAGCCGGACGGCCTCCTCGATGTCGTGCGTGACCATCAGGACGGTCTTGCGCACGGTCCGCTGGAGGTTCAGGAACTCGTTCTGCAGCCGCTCGCGCACCACCGGGTCGACGGCGCCGAACGGCTCGTCCATCAGGAGCACCGGCGGGTCCGCGGCGAGCGCGCGGGCCACGCCGACGCGCTGGCGCTGGCCGCCGGAGAGCTGCTCGGGGTAGCGCGGTCCGTACGTCTTCGGGTCGAGCCCCACCAGGTCGAGCAGCTCGGCGGCGCGCGCCCGCGCCTTGGCCCGCTTCCAGCCGACGAGCGCGGGCACGGTGGCGGTGTTGTCGAGGACGGTGCGGTGCGGGAAGAGGCCGACCTGCTGGATGACGTAGCCGATGCGGCGCCGCAGCCGTACGGGGTCGACGGCAGCGATGTCCTCGCCGTTGATGTAGATACGGCCCGACGTCGGCTCGATCAGCCGGTTCACCATCATCATCGTGGTGGTCTTGCCGCAGCCGGACGGGCCGACGAGCGTGACCAGCTCTCCCTCGGCGACCTCGAAGGAGAGGTCGTCCACGGCCGTCGTGCCGTCCGGGTAGCGCTTGGTCACCTGCTCGAACCGGATCATTCCCTCACGCTAACCGTGCGTGATCCTCCCCGCACACGCTCGGCGCCCACTCACCCGCCCGCCCCGGGGCTCCCGCTCACCAGCACCACCTCCAGGGTGCGCGGCCCGTGCACGCCCTCGACGCGGTCGAGTTCGATGTCGCTGGTCGCCGACGGACCGGAGATCCAGGTGAGGGGGCGCCCGGGGTCGAGCCGTTCGAGGGCCTGCGGGACGGAGGAGACGACCTGGTCAGGGACGCGGACGACGCAGATGTGGTGGTCGGGGATCAGCGTGATGCGGCGGCGGCCCTGGTCGGGGGAGCCGTCGAGGACGAGGGTGCCGGTCTCGGCGACGGCGACCGCGCAGCCGGTGACCACGCTGTCGGCCCGGTCCAGCTCCGCGGTGGTGCACGCGGCCCGGTCGTGGATGCGGACCGGATCGGCGGCGGCCAGCCACTCGGGCGGCAGCGCGGGCGGCACGAGGACGTTCTGGGCGCCGCGCCGGGCCAGGAGCCGCGTCAGCAGGTCCGGCAGCTCGTCCAGGCCCGTGCGGTGCACGACCGCCCGGTAGTCGGCGAGGTTCTCGGCGAGCAGGTCGACGGTCTGCTCGGTGGTGCGCTCACCGTGCACGCGCGCGTAGTCCCGGTCGACGGCCGTGTCGTACGGCTCGTCGGGGACCGGCCCCAGCGCCCGGCCGATCCGCCCCAGGACGATGTCCCTGGCACTCATGCGCCCGCCTTCCCGTCCTCGGCATGTCCTTCGGTGGATGCCGGGTCGGCCGGCTTCGCAGGTCCCGCGGTACGCCCGTCGACGGACACCGCCCCCGCCGATCCCGCGCCACGCCCCTGAGTGCGCTGCCACCAGTCGCGGAACGGCTCCTTGGGCACCGTCGGCAGATCCCGTGTCGCGCTCCACGCCCGGCCGGGCCCCGGCAGCGTCCGGGGGTGTACGCGGCGGGTGCGGGCGGCGAGGCGCTGCCCGGCCCGCAGCAGGCCGGGCCGGGCGAACACCAGGCCCGCCGCGCGCATGGCGGCCCGCTCGGCCGCGTGGCCACGGGCGGGCCTGAGGGTCGTCTTCGCGCCGTGGCGGGTGAACTCGCCGCCCTGGACGACGCGTTCGCGCAGGTGCACCAGGACTTCGGGGATGTCGATGGCGACCGGGCACACCTCGTAACAGGCACCGCAGAGGCTGGAGGCGTAGGGGAGCGAGGCGTCGATCTCGCTGGCGGTGCCGCGCAGTTGGGGGCTGAGGATGGCGCCGATGGGGCCCGGGTAGACGGAGCCGTAGGCGTGCCCTCCGGCCCGCTCGTAGACGGGGCAGACGTTCAGGCAGGCCGAGCAGCGGATGCAGCGCAGGGCCTGGCGGCCGACGTCGTCGGCGAGGGTGTCGGTGCGGCCGTTGTCGAGGAGGACGAGGTGGAAGGCGGTGGGCCCGTCGCCGTCCGTGGTGCCGGTCCACATCGACGTGTACGGGTTCATGCGCTCGGCCGTCGAGGAGCGCGGCAGGGTCTGCAGGAACACCTCCAGGTCCCGCCACGTCGGCACGACCTTCTCGATGCCGACCACGGAGATCAGCGTCTCGGGCAGCGTCAGGCACATCCGCCCGTTGCCCTCCGACTCCACGACCACCATGGTGCCGGTCTCGGCGACCATGAAGTTCGCCCCCGAGACACCGACCTTGGCGCGCAGGAACTTCTCCCGCAGATGCAGCCGGGCGGCCTCGGCGAGCTCGGCGGGCGAGTCCGTCAGGCCGTCCGGGGCGGGGCGGCCCCAGTGCGCCATCTCCCGCGCGAAGATGTCGCGGATCTCGCCGCGGTTGCGGTGGATGGCGGGGACGAGGATGTGCGAAGGGCGGTCCTCGCCGAGCTGCACGATGAGCTCGGCGAGGTCGGTCTCGTACGCGTGGATGCCCGCGGCCTCCAGGGCTTCGTTGAGGCCGATCTCCTGTGTGGCCATCGACTTGACCTTGACCACCTCGCGCTCGCCGGTGGCCCGGACCAGATCGGTGACGATCCGGTTGGCCTCGTCCGCGTCGGCCGCCCAGTGCACGGTGCCGCCCGCCGCCGTCACCGCCTCCTCCAGGCGCACCAGATGGTCGCCGAGGTGACGCAGCGTGTGGTCCTTGATCTGCCGTCCGGCCTCGCGCAGCCGCGCCCAGTCGTCGAGTTCCGCGACGGCCTTCGCGCGTTTGTCGCGGATGGTGTGGGTGGCGTGGCGCAGATTGGCGCGCAGGGTCGTATCGCGCACGGCGTCGCGCGCCGCCGCGGGGAAGGCCGGCATCCCGAGATACGTGCCGCTCATGACCAGGGCTCCTTCTCCGTGCTCGCCAGGATCTCCGCGAGGTGCACCGGGCGCATCGCCGTGCGCAGCCGCGCCATCGTGCCGCCGAGGTGCATCAGGCAGGAGTTGTCCGCCGCGCACAGCACCTCCGCGCCCGTCGACTCGGCGGCGCGCACCTTGTCCGTCCCCATCGCCGCCGACACGTCGGAGTTCTTCACCGCGAACGTCCCGCCGAAGCCGCAGCACTCCCGCGCGCCCGGCAGCTCCACCAGGTCCAGCCCCTCGACGGCCGCGAGCAGCCGCGTCGGCCGGTCGCCGAGGCCGAGGGAGCGCAGACCGTGACAGGTCGGGTGGTACGTGACCGTGTGCGGGTAGTACGCGCCCACGTCGGTCACGCCGAGCACGTCCACCAGGAACTCGGTCAGCTCGTACGTCTTCGGCACCACCGGCGCCAGAGCGCGGGCGAGCCCGTCGCCCCGGCCCTCGGCGCGCGCCCGCTCGCCCATGCGCGGATACAGCTCGCGCACCATCGACCCGCATGATCCGGACGGCGTCACGATGGCGTCGTACTCGCCGAAGACATCGGAGAAATGTCGAGCGAGGGGCTCCGCCTGGTGTCGGTAACCGGTGTTGTAGTGGGCCTGCCCGCAACAGGTCTGCGCTGCCGGGAAGTCCACGTCCACACCCAGCCTGGTCAGGAGTTTCACCACGGCGCGGCCCGTGTCGGGATACAGCGTGTCGTTGACACACGTCAGGAAGAGGGCGACGCGCAACGCTGGTTCCTCCTTGTCGATCATCGGTGCTTTCCCCGGCAGCGTAATCTGGCGGGGGCGCCCTGGGGAGGGGGTGGCCTGGGCTTTGTCCTCGGCCTGGACGGGGCTGAAGAGATCGCCTCAAGGGCTCGTCCTCAAACGCCGGACGGGCTGTGTGGTTGCCGGAGCGTTGACCCTGAAGGAGTTGTGTTGAGCCAGTCGTACCGTCAGCCCGGAGTCGTGCTCACTGACCGGCGGTTCAGTGTGCCGTTGGACCATGACGTGCCCGGAGGTGAGCGGATCGAGTTGTTCGCCCGGGAGTGTGTCGCGGTCGGGCGCGAGGGCGCGGAGCTGCCGTGGCTGGTGTATCTCCAGGGCGGTCCCGGCTTCGGCGCCAACCGGTTCACCGGCAAGCAGGCGTGGCTCGGCCGCGCCCTGCGCGACTACCGCGTGCTGCTGCTCGACCAGCGCGGCACCGGCAGCTCCACCCCCGCCAACCGCCAGACGCTGCCGCTGCGCGGCGGGCCGCGCGAACAGGCCGACTACCTCGCGCACTTCCGCGCCGACGCGATCGTGCGCGACTGCGAGGCGATCCGGACCGAGGTCACCGGCGGCGCGCCCTGGACCGTCCTCGGCCAGAGCTTCGGCGGCTTCTGCGCCACGCACTACCTGTCGACCGCGCCCGAAGGACTCGCGGCGGCCCTGATCACCGGCGGGCTTCCGACCCTCGACGGCCACGCCGACGACGTGTACCGGGCCGCGTACCCGCGCATGGAGCGCAAGTCCCTCGCCCACTATGCCCGTTACCCCCAGGACGCCGAGCGCGCCCGCCGCATCGCCGAGTACGTGGCCGAGCACGAGCCCGTCCTGCCCGGCGGCTACCGGTTCACCACCGAGGCCTTCCAGTCCCTCGGCATCCTGCTCGGCACCGGCGACGGCACCCACCGGCTGCACTACCTCCTGGAGGACGCCTTCGTGCGGACCCCGGCGGGCCACGCCCTGTCCGACGCCTTCCAGGAGGCCGTCCTCGGCATCCTGTCGTACGCCGGAGCGCCGCTGTACGCCCTGCTGCACGAGGCCTGTTACGCCCAGGGCGGGCGGCCCACCGCCTGGTCGTCCGAGCGGGTGCGGGCCGAGTTCCCGCGCTTCGAGGCGGGCAAGAGCCTCGCGGACGGCGCGCCGCCGCTGTTCACCGGCGAGGCGGTGCAGCGCTGGATGTTCGACTCCGACCCCGCCCTGCGCCCGCTGCGCGAGACGGCCGACCTGCTCGCGGAACGCGTCGACTGGCCCGCGTTGTACGACCCTTCGCGCCTCGCCGCGAACGAGGTGCCGGTGGCCGCGGCCGTCTACCACGACGACATGTTCGTCGACACCGAGCACGCGCTGGGCACCGCCCGCGCGATCCGGGGGCTGCGCACCTGGGTCACGGACGAGTACGAGCACGACGGCCTGCGGGCGAGCGGGCCGCGGGTCCTTGACCGGCTCATCGGCCTGGCGCGCGGCGAACTCTGACCCGGAGATGTGAGGTGGAGAGGTGACCTCGTGGTGCCCGGCGCGCGCGGTTAGGCTGCGGCCATGACCGACCAGCAGAACAGCGCCGCCGAGCCCACGCAGCTCGCCCCCATGCCCGAGGACTGGCAGCGGGCCCTCGCCGTCGTCGCCCACCCGGACGACCTGGAGTACGGCTGCGCCGGTGCGATCGCCGCGTGGACCGACGCCGGGCGCGAGGTGGTGTACGTGCTCGCCACGCGCGGCGAGGCGGGCATCGACACCCTCGCGCCCGCCGAGGCGGCGCCGCTGCGCGAGCGGGAGCAGCGGGCGAGCGCCGCCGTCGTCGGCGTGGACACCGTCGAGTTCCTCGACCACAAGGACGGGGTGATCGAGTACGGCACGGCGCTGCGCCGCGACATCGCCGCCGCCATCCGCAAGCACAAGCCCGAGCTGGTCATCACCCTCAACCACCGCGACACCTGGGGCGGTGTCGCCTGGAACACCCCCGACCACGTCGCCGTCGGCCGCGCCACGCTCGACGCCGCGTCCGACGCGGGCAACCGCTGGATCTTCCCCGAACTGACCGAGCAGGGCCTCGAACCGTGGAACGGCGTGCGCTGGGTCGCCGTCGCGGGCACCAACGCGCCGACCCACGCGGTGGACGCGACCCCCGGCCTCGAGCGGGCCATCCAGTCCCTGCTCGAACACCGGGCGTACATCGAGGTCCTCACCGACGAGGACCCCGAGAAGTACTGCCGCACCTTCCTCAGCGGCTTCGCCGAGCAGCTCGCGCCCCGCTTCGGCGGGAAGCCCGCCGTGGCGTTCGAGGTCTTCAGCCGCTGACCCGCCGCCCGTAGGCTGACGGTACGTCAGATGTGTACCGTCGGCGCGGGAAGAGGGTCGGACCGGTGATCGACACAGTCAGCACGGACATCCCGGAGGGCGCGGAGCGGCGGCTGCGCCTCGACGTCGAGGACGGCGTCGGCGTCCTCACCCTCTGCCGCCCCGCCCGGCTCAACGCCTGGAGCTGGGAGTCCACCCGCCAACTCGGCCTGTACGCCGACCGCATCCGTTTCGACGACTCGATCCGCGCGGTCCTGCTGCGGGCCGAGGGCCGGGCGTTCTGCGCGGGCATCGACATCACCGCGCCGGGCGGCGCCATCACCGGCCGCTCGGCCGCGGAGCGCACCGGCACCTACTACGAGGGCATCCGCTGGGCGCACGAGCGCTTCCGGGCTTTCGCGGGCCTGCCGCAGCCCGTCGTCGCCGCCGTGCAGGGCTACTGCCTGGGCTTCGGCTTCGAACTCGCCCTCATGGCGGACGTCCGGATCGCCGCCGACGACGCGGTGTTCGCCCTGCCCGAGGCCCAACTCGGCGTCACCGTCGACGCGGGCGGCGACCTGCGCCTCGCCCGGGAGGCGGGCGCGGGCTGGGCCAAGTACCTCGCCCTCACCGGCCGCCGCATCGACGCCGCGACCGCGGAACGCCTCCACCTCGCCCAACTCGTCGTGCCCCGCGCCGACCTGGCCTCGGCCGCACGGGAAGTCGCCGCCGAGATCGCCGCGAACGCGCCCCTCGCCGTCCGCGGCGTCAAGCGGGACATCGACGCCTACGCCGACGTGGGCCTCGGCCGGGCGCTGGACCGCGTGGCGATGAACGCGGCGGTCACGCTGACGTCGGAGGACGTGGGGGAGGGGTTCGCGGCGAAGGCGGGTGGGCGGGCGGCGGAGTTCGAGGGGAAGTGAGGGGGTGGGAGTGTGCGTGCTCGCGCCGGGTCGGGAGGGTGCGCGTCCCCCGCCGGGGTCAAGTCGGTGTACGTTCGCCCCGGTCGGCCGGGGGTGTGCGGCCCAACTGCTCCCGCACCGGCACCACCGGCGGATTCACCACGGCCCGCCGCTGCCAGTTCGCGCCGTCGACCACCAGGGTGTGGCCCGTGATGAAGCGGGCGTAGGGGGAGGCCAGGAACGTGGCCGCCCAGCCCAGTTCGCGCGGGGCGCCGACGCGGAGGGCGGGCTGGCGGGTGGCCAGGGTGTGGTCGGGGCCGAGGCCGTCGCGGATGTCCGGCGGCATGTCCCCGTGCGGCATCAGGCCGGGTACGAGGCCGTTGACCTGGATGCCGTACGGCCCCCACTCCACCGCCAGCGTCTCCACCAGGCTCCGCACGCCCGCCTTCGCCGCCGCGCTGTGCGCGAAGCCGGGGCCGCCCGTCCAGGCGTAGGACGCGCCGATGTTGATGATCGAGGCGGGCGTGCCCGCCGCTAGGTGGCGGCGGGCGAACTCCCGGGTCATGAAGAAGGTCCCGGTCAGCGTCGCGTCGACGACCGCGCGCCAGGCGTTGGGGGACATCTCCTCCGCGGGCACGGGGAAGTTCGCCGCCGCGTTGTTCACCAGGACGCCGGGCAGGCCGTACGCGGACTCGGCGGCGTCGAACGCCGCGGCGACCCGGTCCGGGTCGCGGATGTCGCACACCGCCGTCGCCACGCGCCCGCCCAGCGCCGCCAGTTCCGCGCGGGCCGCGGCGAGACGGGGCGCGCTCCGGCTCGCGATCACCAAGTCCGCGCCGAGCCGGGCGAATTCGGCCGCGATGGCGAGGCCCAGGCCGCTGCCGCCCCCGGTGATCAGGGCGACGGTGCCGTCGAACGTGCCGGGGGGCAAGGCGGTCGCGCCGGGTGGGGGAGGGGCGGGGAGGCCGGGAGGTGGAGGTGTGGTGTCGTCGGTTGATGTCTTGCCGGGGGCGGGCCGCCGGGTGCCGTCGCTCGTCATGGACGCATCGATAGCGCGGCGGCCCGTAAAGCTCCAGAGGCAGTGCGGGGCGGTGCGGGGCAGTATGGGGCGGTGCGCGAGGAAGGTGCTGGATTGACATATTGGCTTGCTGATTCTGCAATGGAGGCATGGGAAGCGCAAAGAAGTCCGCCGCCGCCGATCCGCACGACTCCGCCCACTCGCCTCACGCCGATCAATCCGCTGATCCCGCTGATCCCGCCGACCCGGTTGACTCCGGCGACGACACCGACAAGGTCCTCACCGCCGTCGGCCCCCGCCTGCGCAAGATCCGCAAGGAGCGCGGTGCCACCCTCGCGGGGCTCTCCGAGGCCACCGGCATCTCCGTCAGCACCCTGTCCCGCCTGGAGTCGGGCGGTCGCAGGCCGAGCCTCGAACTGCTCCTGCCCATCGCCCGCGCCCACCAGGTGCCCCTCGACGAACTCGTCGGCGCCCCGCCGGTGGGCGACCCGCGGGTGCGGGCCAAGCCGATCGTCCGGCACGGGCGGACCATGGTGCCGCTGACCCGCCAGCCCGGCGGGCTCCAGGCGTACAAGGTCATCGAGCCCCCGCGCTCCGTCCAGCCCGACCCGCGGACCCACGAGGGCTACGAGTGGCTGTACGTCCTTTCGGGGCGGCTGCGCCTCGTCCTCGCCGAGCACGACGTGGTGCTCGGTCCCGGCGAGGCGGCGGAGTTCGACACACGCGTGCCGCACTGGTTCGGGTCGACGGGGGAGGGTCCGGTGGAGTTCCTGAGCCTCTTCGGGCCGCAGGGGGAGCGCATGCACGTACGGGCGCGGCCCGCAGTGAAGGGCGGCAAGGGGGAGTAAAGGGGGAGTGGGTGACGAGGAGGCGGACCGGGCGGACCAGGTGGAGTGGCCGCCGCCGAGGGGGGGCCGCACTGTTCCCTTCCCGGCAAGCGACCGCTTAGTATGTATGCGGAGCACGGTCGACTACAGCGTGGAGGCCCCGCATGCGCGCATGGCACGTACACCGCAACGGCGAGCCGGGCGAGGTGATGCGGCTCGAAGAGGCGGAGCGGCCCGTGCCCGGCGACGGGCAGGTGCTCCTGAAGGTCCGCGCCGCGAACATCAACTTCCCCGACGTGCTGCTGTGCCGGGGGCAGTACCAGATCACCCCGCCGCTGCCGTTCACGCCGGGCGTGGAGATCTGCGGCGAGACCGAGGACGGGCGGCGCGTCATCGCCAACCCGGCGCTGCCGCACGGCGGACTCGCCGAGTACGCCGTCGCGGACGCCGCCGCCCTGCTGCCCGCGCCGGACGCCCTCGACGACGCGGAGGCCGCCGCACTGCACATCGGCTACCAGACCGGCTGGTTCGGCCTGCACCGGCGCGCGCACCTCAAGGAGGGCGAGACGCTGCTCGTGCACGCGGCCGCGGGCGGTGTCGGCAGCGCGGCCGTGCAGCTCGGCAGGGCGGCGGGCGCCCGCGTCATCGGCGTCGTCGGCGGCCCGGAGAAGGCCGAGGTCGCGCGCGGGCTCGGCTGCGACCTGGTCGTCGACCGGCGCGCGGACGACATCGTGGGCGCCGTGAAGGAGGCCACCGGCGGCCGCGGCGCCGACGTCGTGTACGACCCGGTGGGCGGCGACGCCTACGCCAAGTCCGCCAAGTGCGTGGCCTTCGAGGGCCGCATCCTCGTCGTCGGCTTCGCGAGCGGCGCCATCCCGACGCCCGCCCTCAACCACGCCCTGGTGAAGAACTACTCGATCGTCGGCCTGCACTGGGGCCTGTACAACACCAAGGACCCGCGCGCCGTCCGGGAGTGCCACGAACACCTCACCGAGCTGGCCGCGAAGGGCGCCGTCAAGCCCCTGGTGAGCGAGCGCGTGCCGCTCGGCCGGGCCGCGGCGGCCGTCCAGCGCGTCGCCGACGGCACCACCACCGGCCGCGTGACCGTGCTGCCCGCCCTCCCCGAGGAGGCCACCGCATGACCGACGCAGCCGAACTCCGCCGCCGTACGAAGGACCTGCTCGCCGCGCACCCCCCGGCGACCACGGACCGCACCGACTTCCTCAAGGCCCGCTTCGACGCCGGACTCGCCTGGGTGCACTACCCCGAGGGCCTCGGCGGCCTGGGCGCCCCGCGAACCCTCCAGGCCGTGGTGGACGCCGAGCTCGAGGCCGCGGGCGCGCCCGACAACGACCCGCGCCGCATCGGCATCGGCCTCGGCATGGCCGCGCCCACCATCCTCGGCTTCGGCACGGACGAGCAGAAGCGCCGCTTCCTGCGGCCCTTGTGGGTCGGCGAGGAGGTGTGGTGCCAGCTGTTCAGCGAACCCGGCGCCGGATCCGACCTCGCGGCGCTCGGCACCCGCGCCGTCCGCGACGGCGAGAGCTGGGCCGTCGACGGGCAGAAGGTGTGGACGTCCAGCGCGCACGTCGCCCGCTGGGGCATCCTCATCGCCCGCACCGACCCGGACGTGCCCAAGCACCGCGGCATCACGTACTTCATCTGCGACATGACCGACCCCGGTGTCGAGGTGCGGCCGCTGCGCCAGATCACCGGCGAGGCCGAGTTCAACGAGGTCTTCCTCAGCGGCGTGCGCATCCCGGACAGCCGCCGCCTCGGCGCGGTCGGCGACGGCTGGAAGGTCGCGCAGACCACCCTCATGAACGAGCGCGTCTCCATCGGCGGCATGCGCGTCCCCCGCGAGGGCGGCATGATCGGCCCGGTCGCCAAGGCCTGGCGCGAGCGCCCCGAACTGCGCACCCACGACCTGCACCAGCGCCTGCTCACCCTCTGGGTGGAGGCGGAGGTCGCCCGGCTCGCCGGCGACCGCCTTCGCCAGCAGCTCGTCGCGGGCCAGCCGGGCCCCGAGGGCTCCGGCATGAAGCTCGGCTTCGCCCGCCTCAACCAGGAGATCAGCGGCCTGGAGGTGGAACTCCTCGGCGACGAGGGCCTGTTGTACGACGACTGGACGATGCGCCGGCCCGACCTCGTCGACTTCACCGGGCGCGAGGCGGGCTACCGCTATCTGCGCTCCAAGGGCAACAGCATCGAGGGCGGGACCAGCGAGGTGCTGCTCAACATCGTCGCCGAGCGCGTCCTCGGCCTGCCGCCGGAACCGCGCACCGACAAGGACGTCGCCTGGAAGGACCTGACCCGATGACGACGCAGAGCGACCTGCTGTACACGGAGGAAGAGGAGGCGGTGCGCTCCGCCGTGCGCTCCCTCCTCGCCGACCGCTGCGCCCCGGCCGACGTCCTCGCCCGCGCCGAGTCGGAGCAGCCGCACGACCGCGAGCTGTGGAAGACCCTCGCCGACGGCATGGGCCTCGCCGGGCTCCTGGTGCCCGAGGACCGCGGCGGACAGGGCGCCTCGCACCGCGAAGCGGCCGTGGTCCTGGAGGAGCTGGGGCGCGCGGTGGCGCCGGTGCCGTATCTGACGAGCGCCGTCATCGCCACCGAGACGCTGCTGGCCTGCACCGGCGACGCGGCGGCGGAACTCCTCGCCGCGCTCGCGTCCGGCCGCACGGTCGGCGCGCTCGCCGTGCCGTTCGCCACCGCCCCGGAGGCCGACCGCCCGCGGGCGCGGTTCGACCGGGGCGCCCTGCACGGCGAGGTGCGGGGCGTCGCGGACGCAGCGGCCGCCGACGTCCTGCTCGTCCCGGCGGACGGCGGGCTGTACGCCGTCGACACCGAGCGGGACGGCGTCACCGTCACCCCGCAGACCTCCCTCGACCGTACGCGCCCGCTCGCCGTGGTCACTCTCGACGGGGCCCCCGCCCGCCTGCTCGCCGAGGGCACGGAAGCGGAGACGACCGTACGTCTCGGTCTGCGCTCCGGAGCAGGACTGCTCGCCTCCGAGCAACTCGGCATCGCCGAATGGTGCTTGACGGAAACCGTCGCCTATCTGAAGGAGCGCCACCAGTTCAACCGGCCCGTCGGCTCCTTCCAAGCCCTCAAGCACCGCCTCGCCGAGCTCTGGCTGCGCGTGGTCAACACCCGCGCCGCCGCCCGGCACGCCGCCGACGCCCTCGCCACCGGCAGCGACGAGCCGCACCTCGCGGCCGCCCTCGCCCAGGCCTACGCGGCCCCCGTGGCGGTGCGCGCCGCCGAGGAGGCGCTCCAGCTGCACGGCGGTATCGGCATGACGTGGGAGCACCCCGTCCATCTGTACCTGAAGCGGGCCAAGGCCGACTCGATCGCCCTGGGCACGGCCGGACAGCACCGGGCGGAATTGGCCGACCTGGTCGACCTCCCCGCGCCCGCAACGCCCTGACCTGGTCGTAGTCCCCGGGCCGTATAGGACCCCGCCATTACCCGCCCATTACATGAGGCATAATTGCGAGCCGTTCGCAATAACTCTTGATCTTGTGTAGGGGTGTGGAGCATGAGGGCCGGATCGATACGTGGCACCGGTGCCGTCGCGGGGGCGGCCGCACTGGCGGTCGCCGCCACGGCCTGCTCGGCGCCGGACGACGGCAAGGGCAGCGGCGGCGCCAAGACGTCGGCGGTCGTCGGCATCGCGTACGAGCCCGAGACCCTGAGCCCGCTCCTCGGCTACGGCAAGGACGGCAACTCCAAGATCTTCGACGGGCTGCTCACGCACGACGCGGACATGAAGCTGAGGCCCGCGCTCGCCGCGAAGCTGCCGAAGGTCAGCGGCGACGGCAAGACCTACACGTATCAGCTGCGCAAGGGCGTCAAGTTCAGCGACGGCAAGCCGTTCACGGCCAAGGACGTCGTCTTCACGTACGAGACCATCCTCGACAAGAAGACGAACAACGCCTCCAAGACCGAGCTGGACGCCGTCAAGAGCGTCGAGGCCAAGGGCGACGACGCCGTCGTCTTCCACCTCAAGTACCCCTACGCGCCGTTCGCCGAGCGCACCGTGCTGCCCATCGCGCCCCAGCACATCGCGGGCAAGCAGGACGTGAACACCGGCGCCTTCACCACCAAGCCCGTCGGCACCGGACCGTACGAGCTGGTGAAGTGGTCCAAGGGCGAGAAGCTGGTCTTCAAGGCCAACCCCGGCTACTGGGGCGGCGCGCCGAAGGTCAAGAACTTCACCATGGCCATCGTCAAGGACGACGACCTGCGCGCCACCCGGCTGCGCACCGGCGACCTCGACGGCGCCATCCTGCCGCCCAACCTCGCCAAGACCTTCGAGTCCGACGGCGGCAAGCAGACGTACGCCGCCAAGACCTTCGACTACCGCGTCGTGACCCTGCCGACCGGCAACAAGGTCGCGGGCGACACCGCCGTGCGGCGCGCCCTCGACATCGGCGTGGACCGCAAGACGATGGTCGACCAGATCCTGGAGGGCGCGGGCAAGGAGGCCTACGGCCCGGTGCCGACGGACAGCCCCTGGTTCACCAAGGGCACCGAGCGGAAGTTCGACGTCGAGAAGGCCAAGAAGATCCTCGACGACGCCGGCTGGAAGCCCGGCAAGGACGGCGTCCGCGAGAAGGACGGCGTCCAGGCGAAGTTCCCGCTGTGGTACCTGACCGGCGACAAGCTCCGCCAGGACCACGCCCTCGCCTACGCCTCCGACGCCAAGAAGCTCGGCATCAAGGCCGAGGTGCAGTCCGGCACCTGGGAGGTCATCGAGCCCCGCATGGCGAAGGACGCGGTCCTCGCGGGCGGCGGCTCCCCGGCCGACCCGGACTTCGACCAGTACACGCTCCTGAACTCCGCGCTCGCCGGTGACGGCTTCAACAACATGGCGCACTACGACAACCCCAAGGTCGACAAGGCCCTGGAGGACGCCCGCAAGAGCGGCGACCACGCGAAGCGCCAGGCCGCGTACGACACGATCCAGCGCGAGCTGGTCAAGAACCCCGGCTACACCTTCCTCACGCACATCGACCACCTGTACGTGGTGAACAAGTCCTTCGGTGACCTCTCCACGCAGGTCGAGCCGCACGACCACGGCCTGGCCTCCGGCCCGTGGTGGAACGTCGAGGACTGGCAGCCGAACAAGTGACGTCGGCTCCCAGCAAGCCCGCCGAGTCCGCCGCGCCCGCCGAGGCGGCCCCGGCGGCCGGGCGGGGGCGGCGGGCGCTGCCCTGGGGCCCGATGGCGCGGCTCGTGGGACGGCGGGCGGTGTTCGCCGTCCCCGTCCTGCTCGTCGTCACGTTCGGCGTCTTCGCCGTCGCCGCGGCCTCGCCCTTCGACCCCGTCAAGGCGTACGCGGGCACGGCCGGGCTCACCGCGTCCCAGGAGAACCTCGACCAGCTGCGCGCCAACCTCGGCGTCGACAAGCCGCTCGTCGAGCGCTGGTGGGACTGGCTGACCGCCGCCCTCCGCGGTGACTTCGGGGACTCCCACACGCTGCGCCAGCCCGTCGCCGACGCCATCGGCGAGCGCATCGGCTGGTCGGTGCTGCTCGCCGCGACCGCCTTCGTCCTCGCGATCCTGCTCGGCTCGGCCCTCGGCGTGCTCGCCGCGCGCCGCCCCGGCGGCTGGCTCGACCGCGGCGTGACCTCGCTCGCGTACACCCTGGAGGCCGCGCCGCCGTTCTGGCTCGGCCTGCTCGCCGTGTGGTTCTTCGCCCTCAAGCTGGGCGTGCTGCCCGCGGGCGGTCTTACCGACACCTCCAGCACGGTGGTGACGGCCGGGCAGGTGACCCACCACCTCGTCCTGCCCGCCGCCGTCCTCGCCGTCTCCCAGCTTCCCTGGTTCGTCCTCTACGTACGCCAGGGCGTCGGCGACGCGCTCGGCGACGACCCCGTCCGGGGCGCCCGCGCGCGGGGCCTCGCCGAGCGGACCGTGCTCCTCAAGCACGCCTTCCGCTCCGGCATGCTGCCCGTGCTCACCCTCGTCGGCTCCCGCGTGCCCGAACTCATCACCGGCGCGCTCCTCGTCGAGACCGTCTTCAGCTGGCCGGGCATCGCCGCCGCGACCGTGCAGGCCGCCACCTCCGTGGACTTCCCCCTGCTCGCCGCGCTGACCGCGCTCGCCACCGTCGCGGTCCTGCTCGGCAACCTCCTCGCGGACCTGCTGTACGGGCTCGCCGACCCGAGGGTGGGATTCGATGGCTGACACCCGCAGTGCACAGGCCGAGGCGTCGAAGGCCGCCGCCGCTCAGGTCACCTGGCGTTCCGCGACCGGCCGCGCCGCCGCGGGCACGCGCAGGCAGTCCCGCTCCACGCGCGCGTGGCGGGTCTGGAGCTCCGCCGCGATCGTTGCGGCCGTCGTGCTCGCCGTGCTGATCGTGCCGCCGCTCGTCGACCTCGACGAACAGGCCGTGCATCTCGCCGACAAGCTCCTTCCGCCGTCCCTGGAGCACCCGTTCGGCACCGACGACGTGGGCCGCGACCTGCTCCTCCGGTGCGTGTACGGGCTGCGCGTGTCCCTGCTCGTCGGCGTGGTCGCCGCCGTCGTGGCCACCGTCATCGGCACCGCCGTGGGTGCGCTCGCCGCCGCGTCCGGCGGCTGGGTCGACCGCGTCGTGATGCGGCTCGTGGACGTCTTCTCCTCCGTGCCGCACCTGCTGCTCGGCATCTTCATCGTGGCGATGTTCCGGCCCGGCGTCTGGCCCGTCGTGATCTCCGTGGCGCTCACGCACTGGCTGTCGACGGCCCGCATCGTGCGCGCGGAGGTCCTCTCGCTGCGCTCGCGCCCGTACATCGACGCCGCCATCTCCGGCGGCGCGTCCCGCTGGCGCGTGACCGTGCGGCACCTGCTCCCCGGCGTCCTGCCCCAGGCCGGGCTCGCCGCCGTGCTCATGGTCCCGCACGCCATCTGGCACGAGTCCGCCCTGTCCTTCCTCGGCCTCGGCCTGCCCACCCACCAGGCCAGCCTCGGCACCCTCGTGCAGGGCGCCCGCAGCTCCCTCCTGGCCGGCGACTGGTGGCCCACCCTGTTCCCCGGCCTCTTCATCATCGTGCCGACCCTGGCCATCGCGGGCCTCGCGGGCGCCTGGCGCGACCGGATCAACCCGCGCCGCCGATCGGAGCTGATGCTGTGACTGGGTTGTCGAAGGGGGCCGACGCCGAGCCCCAGGCGAGTGATCGGACGGCGGCGGGGGAGACCGCGCGCGAGGCGGTGGACGGGACCGGACGTGAGGCGGTCGGCGGGTCCGCCCCGGCCGCCCCGCCTGCCCAGTCCGCCCCACCCGCCCCGCCCGTTCTCTCCGTACGCGGCCTCTCCGTCCGTTTCCGCATGCGCGGCGGCGCCCACGTGGCCGCCGTCACCGACGCGCGGTTCGACCTCGCCGCGGGCGAGTGCCTCGCGCTCGTCGGTGAGAGCGGGTGCGGCAAGTCCGTGCTCGCCTCCGCGCTGCTCGGCCTGCTGCCGGAGAACGCCCAGACCGCCGGGTCCGCGCTCCTCGGGGACGGCACCGACCTCCTCACCGCCGACGAGCGCACCCTCGCCCGCACCGTGCGTGGGCGGCGCGTCGGCCTCGTACCGCAGAGCCCCGCAGCGCACCTGACCCCCGTACGCACTGTGCGCTCCCAACTGGAGGAAACCCTCCGGGAGTTGACGGGCGTACGCAGGCCCGCGCTGCGGAAGGCGGGCGAGGCCGCCGCCGAGCGTGCCGCCTTCCCGATCGGGCACCTCGACCGCTACCCGCACGAGCTGTCCGGCGGGCTCGCCCAGCGCGCCGCCACCGCCCTCGCGCTCATCGGCGACGCCCCGCTGCTCCTCGCGGACGAGCCCACCACCGGCCTCGACCGCGAGCTGGTCGACCGCACCGTCGACGAACTGCGGCGGCACGTCGGGGACGACCGGGCGCTGCTGATGATCACCCACGACCTGGCGGCGGCCGAGCGGATCGCCGACCGTGTCGCCGTGATGTACGCGAGCCGCATCGTCGAGATCGCCGACGCCGCCGACTTCTTCGGCGGGCCGGGGCCACGCCACCCCTACGCCCGCGGGCTGCTCGACGCGCTGCCCGACCGGGAGTTCAGGCCCGTCCCCGGCATGCCGCCCGAGCTGTCCGCGCTCCCCGAGGGGTGCGCGTTCGCCGCGCGCTGCGAGCGGGCCGACGAGGCCTGTGCCGTCGTACCCGTGCTGCCGGCGGAGCCTTCATCGGGCGCCGCCTGCCACCACCCGGTCGCCGCCGCCCTGGAGGCGTCCCGTGCTTGAACTGCGTTCCCTGACCGCCGGATACGACCGCCGCGACCCCGTCGTCCGCGACGTGAGCCTGACCGTCGAACCGGGCGAGTCCGTCGGCCTGCTCGGCCCCAGTGGCTGCGGCAAGTCGACGCTCGCGCGTGTCGCGGCACTGCTGCACCGGCCCGACCGGGGCCAGGTCGTCATCGACGGCGAGGCCGCACGCGGCTGGCGCCACCGCGCGCCGCGCGCCCAGCGCACCGCGTTCGGCGTCGTCTTCCAGCAGCCCCGGCTCTCCGCCGACCCGCGCCTCACCCTCACCCAGCTCGTCGCCGAGCCCCTGCGGGCCACCGGCCGCGCGGCCGAAGTCGCGGATCGTGTACGGGAGTTGGCGCGCACCGTCGGCCTCGGCGAGGACCTGCTCGGCCGCCGCCCGCACGAGGTCAGCGACGGCCAGCTCCAGCGCGCCTGCCTGGCCCGCGCCCTGGTCCTGCGCCCGCGCTGGCTGATCTGCGACGAGATGACGGCGATGCTGGACGCGTCGACGACGGCGGCGCTGGTGGCGGCGGTGGAGGACTATCGGGCGGACAGCGGCGCGGGACTCCTCGCGGTCGGCCACGACAAGGTGCTCCTTGAGCGGTGGTGTGACCGGACGGTGCACTGGGGCGAGCTGACGGGGGCGTAGGCGGGCCAGTTCAGGAAGCGTGCCCGGTACCGTACGCGGCGGCCATGGGGGAGTCGCCCATGGTGACGAAGGTCCGGATGGCCGCCAGGTAGGCGTCGCGGTCGATCAGTCCGTCGCCGTCGGTGTCGAGAGCGTCGAATGCCGCGTCGGCGCCGGTTTCCTCGTTCCCTGCCGCCGAACGCATACGGATGAATTCGTCACGGTCCAGGTGCCCGTCGGCGTCGGAGTCGGCGATGTCGAACAGGGAGCCGAGAGCGGGCCGGCAAGAGCGTTCGAAGGCGTCATGCCCCACCCAGCTGCGGTATTCCTCGAAGGTCACGCGCCCGTCGTGGTTCGCGTCCATGTCCTGGAAGACCGCCTCATGGGCGGCTCGCGAGGTCGCGACGACCGGGTGATGCGCGTCGCGCCCCATGGCGAGGGCCACGCGGTCGACCCGTGCGAGGTATTCCGCATGAGTGACGGCGCCGTCGCCGTCGACGTCCAGCATGGCGAAGATGCGGTGCTGCGGTGAATCGGACCCTGGGCTGGGCATCTGGCTTCCTCCCGGCTGCTCACGTGGCTTACGAACCGTCAATTTACCCACAAAGCGGGTGGAAGACGCATATCGAGAGGGTGGTGCGTCCCCGGAGCGCAGATGCACGGACAGGCTCGCACGTCGCTACGTACTCCTGCCGCCACAGCGTGACGGACACGGCTGAGCCGACGGCGAGCAGGACACCGAACAGGACCCCGGTCGCCGGGCCGCGCGGTGGTGACGTACCGGTCCGACGCTCCCGTCCTGACGGACACCCCCGCGGCCGTCCGTGGTCCGCCCAGGGGTCAGCTCGTGAGTCGGCCATCGGCCAGTGCGGCGGCGGAAAGCTTGCCGCGCGGCGCGGTGGCGTCCGCGGTCCCCAGGCACCGTCCGCCGTCGAACAGCCCCAGTTCGTACCGCACGGTGTCCTCGTCGTGACCGGTGACGGCGATCCCGATGTCGTAGGAGCGGGGGTGGAGGACCTCGCCGAGGTAGTTCACGCGGTAGCGCCAAGGGAGGTATCGCGGGAGCTTGCTCGCGGCGTCGTCTCCCAGCAGACGGTGTGCGTGGGACGCGATCGCCTCGTCGTACCAGCCCAGTTGGGCGATGTAGTTGACGTGCCGGTTGAGATCGACGTCACCGACGCGGCTGTGGACGGTGGCGGCGGCCGGGTAGTACTGCCGCTCGCGGCGACGCGGCTCGGGTTTCGACGCGACTGGCGCACTGGTTCCCGGCAGTCGCAGCTCGGCGAGGTCGGCGAGCAGTTCGTCCGGCAGGGCGACCGGCCCTGACTCGTCGGCGAGGACAACGGTGGCCTCGGCCGTGGCGACGAGGCGCTCGTCGACGAACATTCCTTGACCGTAGGTGTACGAGGACCGTCCGATCGCGCGGACGCCGGTGCCGACCCGGACGGTCGCACCGACCCTGCCGAACGCCGTCCGCCGTTCGACGTGCTGGCCGACGAACAGGATCTGGTACGGCTTGAACCCGCCTTCAGCCCTGAGCCTGTCGAATCGCGGGAAGCGCAGGCCGACCCGGGGGTGCTCGAACAGACGCGACAGCGCCACTGTGCTGGTCGTGCCGTCCGGTGCGAGGTCGCCGAACCGTTGCACCACCTGCTGGTGGTCGGGAAAGGCGTCCTCGCCAACCGGCTCGTGGAGGTCTGTCATGGGGCCCATTGAACTTCATGCACGCACCGCGTGCAACGGTGCGTGCAGCACCGCTTTCGCGGGCTGGTGGAGCGCTCACTCCGCTCGGCTCCGCTCCCAGTAAGCTGCCGTCATGCGTCAGCGGTGGAGTAGACAGACCATTTTGGATGCCGCCGTGGAGCTGCTTTCCGGCTCCGAGAGGGACGAGTCGTTCAGCATGCGCAAGCTGGCCGCCGAACTGGGCACCGACTCCTCCAGCCTGTACCGCCACTTCCGCAATCGCACCGAGCTGATGCTCGCGATCGTGGACCATGTGCTGGTCCAGGCCATGCGCGGCTACCGGCGGCAGGGACCCTGGCGTGCGCGGCTCGTCGATCTGATCCTGCGCTCATGGGACGCGTACGCCGCGCTGCCGCAGCTGGCCAAGGACGCAGGCCACTATCCGGGCAGCGGACCCGGCAGCCGCCTGGTGATCGAGGAGACGCTGCAGGCACTCGGCGACGCCGGAGTGCCCGAGGAGCTCATCCCCGAGTGGAACGACCGGCTGCTGACCTTGTCCGTGTCCCTGATCTCCGCGCACGCGGCCAGGCAGTCCTCCGGTCCGGCCGAGCAGAAGCACAGACGGGAAACATTCCAAGTGATCACGCTGGGCGCCGACCCGGCGGACTTTCCCGCGCTCGCGCACTACGGTCGCCGCATCCACCCCGTCGGTTTCACCCGCGAGAGCTTCCTCGCCACGATGGATCTGGTGCTGGACGCGGTCCCCGCGCGCCAAGAACGAAGCTGAACCCGACACTGCGGTTCAGAGGGTCGGTCCCGCCCGCCTTCGTGGGCGGACGGTGACCTCGCCCCGGCGCTGCTCCACCTTCAACCCCGCTCCACCACCAACACCTCCACCCCCCGCTCCCGCATCCCCCGCAGCTCCTCCCGCGCCACACCGTCGTCGACGACCACCACATCGAAGTCCGTCAGCGGCGCGAGCGCGTACAGGCCGTCGCGGGTGAACTTCGTGTGGTCGGCCAGGAGCACGCGGCGCGTGGCCGCCGCCATCATCGCCCGCTTGACCTGCACGGTCTCCGGTGACGTGTGATAGCAGCGGCCGCGGGTCACCGCCGTCGTCGACATGAAGAGGACATCCGCGCGGAACGCCGCCACGCTGTCGGCCGTGTGCAGGCCCATGAACGCGTCGTACGCGGGGAAGTAGGCGCCGCCGAGCGCGATGAGGGAGACGCCGGGCTCCTTGGCGAGCGCCGTGATCGCGGGCAGCGAGTTCGTGAGGACCGTCAGCGGGGTGTGCCCGGCCAGCTCGCGGGTCAGGTGCAGGCACGTCGTGCTGTCGTCGAGGAGCACCGTCTGGCCGGGGACGAGGAGCCGGGCCGCGGCGCGGGCGAGCTGTTGCTTCGTCTGGGCCATGGTCGTCATGCGCTCGGCGACGCTGCCGTGGAACTGCGCCGACGGCAGGGCGGTCGCCCCGCCGCGCACCTTGCGGAGCCACCCCTGCGACTGGAGGAAGTCCAGGTCGCGGTGGACGGTCATCAGGCTCACGTCGAACGTGTCCGCGAGGTCGGCCGCCCGCACGAACCCGCCCGCCACCACCTGCTCCCGGATGCTGCGCCTGCGCTGCTCGCGCACCTCGACGCGGTCCGCCGCGCCGCCTTCGGCCTCGGCCATGGCTCTGCCTTCCCGGTCCCATCAGTGTGAAGTATCCGAGTGATGATCTCACGTACTTCACTCGGTACGGGAGTGCGGATCCCGGCTCGACCGGCGGCGGACGCGGGCGCCGCACGTCATCTCACGCGGCCCGCCGCCCACTCCGCGTGAGGATTCGCTAAGTGTTTGACGTGCCTTTTCGGCCAGCTGTTTGCTCTCCCCAGCCCAGTCGACGCCGACCCGTCCAAGGTGCGGCTGACCCTGTCCATCCCACGCCCTCTGGGGGAGCTTCGATGACGAACAGCCCCGTGCCGCGTTCGCTCTTCACACGCGCCGGTATCCCGCGGCCCCTGTCCTGGGGCTACCTCGGACTCCTGGCCTTCATGACGGGCGTCGGCATCGAGGCCGGCTTCCTCTCGCCGTACCTGGAGGACCTCGGCATCCCGTCGTCGCAGGTCGCGATGGTGTTCACCGTGTACGGAGTGACGGGCGCCGTCGCCGGATGGCTGTCCGCCGCGCTCTCCGACCTGTGGGGTCCGCGCAAGGTCATGTGGCTCGGCCTCGGTGCCTTCGTCGTCACGCACGTCTTCTTCCTCGCGGTCGCCGTCCCCAGCAAGGCGTATCCGCTGCTCCTGCTCGGCTACGGCCTGCGCGGCCTCGCCTATCCGCTGGTCGCGTACGCGTTCCTCGTGTGGATCGCCGCCGTCGCGCCGCCGAAGCAGATGGGCAGCGCGATGGGCTGGTTCTGGTCGGCGTTCTCCGCGGGCCTGCCGACGCTCGGCTCGCTCACGGCGAGCCTGCTCATCCCGAGGGTGGGGGAGCGCGGCACGCTGTGGGCCGCCCTCGGCGTGGTGGCGGTCGGCGGGCTGCTCGCGCTGCTCATGGTCCGGGAGCCCACCGGAGCGGCGCGGCTCGCCCCGGCGGGGGAGAGCCCCCTGGCAGGACTCACCGGCAGCCTCACCATCCTCGTCCGGGAGCCGCGCGTCGGTGCCGGGGCCGTGGTGCGGATGCTCAACACCGCCTCGCAGTTCGGCTTTCTGGTGATGCTTCCGGCGTGGTTCATGCACGAGGTCGGGCTCTCCAACGCCCAGTGGCTCAGACTCCTAGCCATCATGTTCGCCACGAACATCGTCACGAACCTGCTGTTCGGCGTCGTCGGGGACAAGGTCGGCTGGCGCACGACGGTCGCGTGGTGCGGCGGCGTCGGCTGCACGGTCTCGACGCTGCTCCTGTACTACGTCCCGGCGGCGGCCGGCGCGCAGTACGCGCTGTGCGTCCTGGTCGCCGTGCTGTACGGCGCCACCCTCTCCGGATACGTGCCGCTGTCCGCCCTCATGACCGCCATCGCGCCCGCCCACAAGGGCCAGGCCATGGCCGCCCTGAACCTCGGGGCCGGTGCCTCCACGTTCGTCGGGCCGCTCGTCGTCAGCATCTTCCGGGGGCCGCTCGGCGTGGGCGGAGTCGTCTGGATCTTCGCGGGGTTCCACGCGGTGAGCGCCGCCCTCACCCTCGTACTGAGGACCACGGCCGCGGACAGCGGCTCCGTACCCGACGCCGTCGCGCACGCCGTCGCCACCCCCGCCACGAAGGGTCTGTGACCACCATGTCGGTACTCGCCATCGACGTCGGCACCACCATGATCAAGTCGGTCGTCTTCGACGACCAGGGCGGCGAACTCGCCGTCTCCCGGCTCGCCACCGAGGTGCAGCGCCGCCACCCCGGCTGGGCCGAGCAGGACATGGACACCGTGTGGAACGCCGTCGTCTACACCGTCCGCACCGCCCTGTCCGCCCTCGCCGAACGGCCCGGAGCCGCCGACCCCGTGTGGCTGGTGACGTTCACCGCGCAGGGCGACGGCGCCTGGCTCGTGGACGCGGCGGGGCGGCCCACCGGACCCGCGGTCCTGTGGTCCGACGGGCGCGCGGGCGACATCCTCACGCGCTGGGAGCAGGAGGGCGTGCTGCGCGAGGCGTTCCGCCGCAACGGCTCGCTGACGTGCAGCGGCATGCCGAACGCCGTGTTCAGCTGGCTCGGCGCCCACGACCCGGACCGTCTGGCCCGCTCCAGCGCCTCGCTGACGGCGGCGGGCTGGCTCTTCCTCAAGCTCACCGGAGTGACCGCGATCGACGAGTCCGACGCGTCGGCGCCGTTCCTCGACCACGCGACCGGCGACTACGACCCGGGGATCGTGGACCTGTTCGGCCTCGGTGAGTACGCCCGGCTCCTGCCGAAGGTCCTCGGCGAGGACGAGCGGATCGCCGAGATCACCGGTGACGCGGCCGCCCAACTCGGCGTGCAGCCCGGCCTCCCGGTGGTGATGGCCCCCTACGACATCGCCTCCACCGCGCGCGGCGTCGGCGTCGTCAACCCCGGCCAGGCGTGCGGCATCCTCGGCACGACGCTCTGCACGGAGATCGTCCGCAAGGACGTCGACGCCACCGGGGAGCCGTCCGGCATCAACATCGCCTACCGGGGCCGCGAGCGCGTCCTGCGCGCCTTCCCGACCCTGAGCGGCGTCGAGGTGCTGTCCTGGGCGGCCCGCACCCTCCAGCTCGAAGGGCCTCCGGAACTGGGCGAGTTGGCGTTCTCCGCGCCGCCCGGAGCGCACGGCCTGATGTTCCTGCCGTATCTGTCCCCGGCCGGTGAGCGCGCGCCGTTCCTCGACCCGCGCGCCCGCGGCGCCTTCTGGGGCCTGTCCCTGGAGCACACCCCGGCCGACCTCGCCCGCGCCGTCTTCGACGGCCTCTCCCTCGTCGTCCGCGACTCGCTCGCCGCGTCCCGTACGACCGTGACGGAGCTGAGGCTGTGCGGCGGCGGCGCCAACAACGACGAGTGGTGCCGCCTCATCGCGGACGCCACCGGCGTGCCCACGGCCCGCTCGGGCGACACCGAACTCGGCGCCAAGGGCGCCTTCCTCACCGGGCTCGTGCTCACCGGCGCCGAGTCCAGCATGCACAGCGCCGCCGCCAAGTACGTGCGGATGCGCAGCAGTTGGGAGCCCGACCCGGAGCGCGCCCAGTTCTACGCCGAGTTGTACGAGGAGTTCCTGCGGTGGCGGATGCTCGTGCGCGAGGCCGGGTGGACGGCGGCGGCGCCCGGATCCCGTACGACCGCTCCCGGATCCCGTACCGCACCACCCGGATCCCGCCCCGCACCGCAAGGAGCCCCCCGTGCCTGACCCCGCCCCCCGTCCGCGCCCGGGCCCCGCCGGACTCCCGCCCGAAGCCGTCTGGCTCGGCCTCGACCTCGGCACCCAGAGCGCCCGCTGCGTCGCCGTCGACTCCGCGGGCACCGTCCTCGCCGCCGCGTCCCGGCCGCTGACCAGCCACCGCGACGGGGTCCGCCACGAGCAGGACCCCGAGGAGTGGTGGACGGCGCTCGCCGCCGCCTGCCGCGAGGTGACGGCCGCGCTCGACGACCCCGCCCGCGTCCGGGGCCTCGCGCTCGACGCCACCTCCGGCACCCTCCTGCTCGCCGACGACCGGGGCGTCCCGCTGACGCCGGGCCTGATGTACGACGACGGGCGCGCCGCCGACCAGGCCGCCCACGTCAACGCGGTCGGCGGCGCCGTCTGGGGCGAGCTCGGCTACCGCTCCATGCAGGCGTCCTGGGCGCTGCCCAAGCTGCTGTGGCTCCTCGAACACACGCGGGCGGCGGCGCGCCCGGACGTCCGCCTGCTGCACCAGCCCGACCTCGTCACCTGGCGCCTGGCCGGACACCAGGTCGCGAGCGACGCCAGCCACGCCCTGAAGACCGGCTACCACCTCGTCGACGAACGCTGGCCCGCCGAGGAGTTCGCCCGGCTCGGCGTGCCCGCCCCGCTGCTCCCCGACGTGGTGCGCCCCGGCAGCGTCCTCGGCACCGTGTGCGCGGCCGCCGCCGAGGCCACCGGCGTCCCCGAGGGGACCGCGATCGTCGCCGGGATGACGGACGGCTGCGCCGCCCAGATCGGCGCGGGCGCGCTGGCGCCCGGCGCGTGGAACTCGGTGCTCGGCACGACGCTCGTCCTCAAGGGCACGAGCCCGCACCTCGTACGCGACCCCGGCGGGGTCGTCTACTGCCACCGCGGCCCCGGCAGCACCTGGCTGCCGGGCGGTGCGTCCAGCAGCGGGGCGGGCGTGCTCGCGCGCGAGTTCCCGGGGGCGGACCTCGCGCGGCTCACGGCGGCCGGGGCCGCCCTGGACGACGACGCGGTCGCGTACCCGCTCGTGTCGAGCGGCGGCGAACGCTTCCCGTTCCGTGCGGCGGACGCCACGCCCTTCGTCCTCGGCGCACCGCGCGGCGAGGCCGGGCGCCTGCACGCGTACCTCCTGGGCGTGGCCTGCGTGGAGCGGCTCTGCCTCGACTACCTGGACCGCATCGGCGCGCCGGTCGACGGGCCGCTGACCTTCACCGGCGGCGGCGCGCGCAACGCCTACTGGAACCAGCTGCGCGCCGATGTGCTCGGCCGGGCGGTGCACGTGCCCGAACAGGCCGAAGGCGCCCTCGGGATGGCGGTCCTCGCGGCGACGTCGAGCGGCGTGCCCGTACGGGACGCGGCCGACGCGATGGTGCGCGCGGGCGCCGAGATCCGCCCGGACCCGGCGCGGACGGCCCGTTGGGCGCCCGTCTACCTCGGCTTCGTCGACGCGCTGGCGGCCCGGGGGTGGCTCGCTCCGGAGGTCGCTGCGCATGCACGCGCGCGGGCGCACCGGCCGCCGCACGCGGCAGCGGGACGGGCCGCGACGGACACAGAACACCCCCGAGCAAGAGGAACAGCGCAGTGACCCACGTCATTCTCGTACGCCACGGCGAGACCGTCTGGCACGACGGCAACCGCTACGCGGGCCGCACCGACGTCGCACTCACCCCGCGCGGCCGCCTCCAGGCCGCCGAACTCGCCGCCTGGGCGGCCGGGCAGCGCATCGACGCGGTGTTCAGCTCGCCGCTGTCGCGGGCCCGCCTGACGGCGGCGCCCGCGGGGGAGGCGCTCGGCCTGACGCCGCGCGTCGACGAGCGGCTCAGCGAGGTCGACTTCGGCCGCGGCGAGGGCCTCACCCGGGCGGAGATGCGCGACCGCTTCCCCGGCGAGCTGGACGCGTTCCTCGACGACCCCGTCGCCCACCACCTGCCCGACGGCGAGGACCCGCGCGAGGCCGCCGCGCGCGCGAGCGCCTGCCTCGCCGACATCGCCGCCGCCTTCCCCGACGGCCGCGTGCTCGTCGTCGCCCACTCGACGCTGCTGCGCCTGACCCTCTGCGACCAGCTCGGCATTCCCCTGAGCGAGTACCGCCGGGTGTTCCCGCACATGGACAACGGCACCCTCACCGAACTGGGCCTGCGCGACGGGCAGTCGTCGCTCCTGCGGTTCAACGCGCCGGCGCACCCTGCGCACTGACCCGGGGCAACCCGCCGCCACCCGTACGCACAGATCCCGTACGCACAGCTTCCGTAGTCGCAGACCCCCTACACCAGTCCCCGTACGCACAGAAAGAAGCCCCCCATGAGCACCACCGGCCCCACCACGGGCGCCCCCGCCATCACCGTCCTGGCCGCGGGCGACCACTTCGTCCTGCCGCGCCTGCTAGGCGAGGAGGTCCGCAGGGCCACCGACGGCGCCGCGGCGGTCCGCGAGCTCACCCTGCCCTGGCCGCACACGCCCTTCGGCCCCGTCGGCGAGGTCATCGAGGCGTCCGGTACCGAGGACGAGCTGATCGAGGCGCTGGCCGGCGTCGAGGTGTGCGTGACGCAGATGGCGCCGCTGACCGAACGCGTCCTCGCGGCCAGCCCCGACCTGAAGCTGATGTGCGTCAGCAGGGGCGGCCCGGTCAACGCCAACCTGGAGGCGGCGACCCGGCACGGCGTCGCCGTCTGCTACGCGCCCGGCCGCAACGCCGTGGCCACCGCCGAGCACACCCTCACGCTGCTTCTGGCGGCAGCGCGCGGAGTCGGCGACACGCACACCGACCTGCGCAAGGGCGTCTGGCGCGGCGACTACTACGACTACGACAACTGCGGCATCGAGATCGAGGGCGCCACGGTCGGCCTGGTCGGGTACGGCGCGATCGGCAGCCGGGTGGCGCGGATCCTGGTGGCCATGGGTGCAGAGGTCCTCGTCCACGATCCGTACGTGTCCCCGGAGGCGCTCGCCGGAGTCGGCGAACAGGTCACGCTCGACGAACTGCTGTCGCGCTCCCGCATCGTCTCCCTCCACGCCCGGGTGACCGACGAGACCAAGGGCATGATCGGCGCCGACCAGATCGCCCGCATGCCGCGCGGCTCCGTCCTGGTGAACTGCGCCCGCGGCGCCCTCCTCGACTACGACGCCGCGTGCGACGCCCTGGACAGCGGCCAACTCGCCGGAGCGGGCTTCGACGTCTACCCACACGAACCCGTCCCCGCCGACTCCCGCCTCCTGTCCACCCCCGGCATCGTCATGACCCCGCACATCGCGGGCGCCAGCCAGGAGGTCGCCCACAAGGCGGCCCGCATCGTCGCGGCGGAAGTCGGCCGCTACCTGCGCGGTGAGCCGCTGACGCACTGCGCGAATCCGCGGGGCGCGGGCGTGGCTTCGGACCGCTGAGCTGAGGCCGGTGGCCCAGCAGGTTCAAGCACATGGGCGTTGAGGTCGCCCAGGACCAGCGTCGGACGGTGGCGGGGTGTGCCGCGGAGCAGTTCCGTGAACTGCTCCGCGACAGTCGGCGTGGCCTTCGGAGCTGAGGCGGATGTTGAACACCTTGCCCAGGCGCGCAGGGGGGCTTGTCGATCGTGCACGAACAGGTCGGCGGCCGCCTGAGCCGGGCCTTCGTCGAGGGGGACGGCGGCCGGACGTGGTGAACTCGCGGCGTCGGCAGGCCCAACTCCCAGGCCGTGGGGGTTTCCTGAAGCCTCCGGAACTGCATACTCACTGAGGCTCCGGCCATCGCCGGTCCCCGTCCCCACCGCGTCCCTCGTCCTCCTGGGAGGTACCCATGGCCCCCTTCACCCGTCGCAGAGCCCTGAGCACCCTCGGCGCCGCCTTCGTGACCGCCGTCGCCGCGCCCCAACTCGCCCACGCCGCCGACGGCTCACCGCACGGTGACCTCCCCGCCGCCGAGCCCGCCGGCGCGGCCCGCCACCCGCGCCCCCGCCCCCTCGCCCAGGCCCACGCGCACAACGACTACGAACACCCCCGCCCCCTCCTGGACGCCCTCGACCACCGCTTCACCAGTGTCGAGGCCGACATCTTCCTCGTCGGCGGGAAGCTCCTGGTCGCCCACGACCCGGAGGACCTGGACCCGAGCCGCACCCTGGAATCGCTCTACCTCGACCCGCTGGCGGCCCGCGTTCGTGCGAACCACGGGTCGGTGTACCGGCGTTGGCACGGGGAGTTCCAGCTCCTCATCGACATCAAGACCGAGGGCGCGTCGACGTACCGCGAACTGGATCTGCGCCTGCGCCGCTACCGGCACCTGTTCACCACGTACGCCCACGGCAAGGTCCGTCGCTCCGCCGTCACCGCCGTGATCTCCGGCGACCGCGCGGCCCGGGTGCCGATGGAGGCCCAGCGGGTCCGGCGCGCCTTCTACGACGGCCGCCTCGCCGACCTCGGCACCGCGGCGCCCGCCTCGTTCATCCCGCTCATCAGCGACAACTGGTCGCTGAACTTCACCTGGCAGGGCGTCGGCCCGATCCCGCCCGCCGAGCGCCAGAAGCTGCGGGGCATCGTCTCCGCCGCGCACCAGCGCGGGCAGCGCGTCCGCTTCTGGGCCACCCCCGACCTGGCGGGCCCGCAGCGCGACGCCGTGTGGGGCGAACTGCTCGCCGCCGGCGTCGACCACCTCAACACCGACGACCTCGCCGGACTCCAGCGCTTCCTGGACGCGCGCGGAAGGTAACGGCCGGGCCCCCGCATTCCCACGGAACCACCCGTCCGGCGGACACACATCTCACCCGGACAAACCCTCCGCTACGCCACACTTGCGGCCGAAAGTCGTGATTCCGGCGTGGCGGAGGAGGTCCGTGATGGCCGTTTCGATTTCCGTGGGGCTGCTGCTCCTGATCCTGGCCGTGGTCGTACTGCGCCACGGCCGGATGAAGGTGTCGCACGCCGTGATCTGCGGCCTGCTCGGCTTCTATCTGGCGAGTACCAGCGTGGCGCCCACGATCCACAACGGGATGAACGCGACGGCGGACATCGTCAGCGGCATCCACCCCTGACGCCCAGGGTGTCCCGGCCATCCGGCCCGGTGCCCCGCCCCTTCTCGGCGTGATCGTTTCGTGCGCATGAACAACTCCCGTACGCGCATGGACACTTCAAGAAGTCGGCCCTAGCTTCGGGCCATGCCACGCCTTACCCGAAGTAACCGCGGCCGGGTCCTCGCGCTGTGCCTAGCCCTGACGGCGGCCGTCCTGCCGGTCCTCGCCGCCCCGGCGCACGCCGACGAGATCCCCAACGCGCCCGGTCACCGGCTCGTCGCCCCGTACACCGGAGAGCCCGCCCCGGCCCGCCCGGTCCCCGGTGACCCGCCGCCGCAGCACCCCTACCTCGCCGCGAACGGCCGCAGCGGCATGCACGCCGACGCGGCGGGCAGCGGCACCTATCCGTGGAACGGACCGCTCGGTCGCCAACCGCGTGTGACCAGCGAGAAGATGGCCGCGCTCGGCGGGGAGTGCGCGACCGTCACCTTCGACAAGGACGGGCGGATCGTCACCGTCTGCGGCACCTTCTCGGGCTTTCTCGTGAAGCTGCTCGACCCCGGGAGCCTGCGCACCCTCGCCGAGTACAAGCTGCCGCAGCGCCCCTCCACCGTCGAGGCCATCACCCGGCTCGACTTCTCGAAGATCTTCAAGGACACGTCGGGCGGCGCCTACTCCTACCTCGACGACAAGGACCGGCTGGTCCTCGCCGACTCCCGCCAGCACATCGTGCGGCTCGCGCACGAGCGGGCCCCCGACGGCTCCTGGCGGTTCGTCGTCGAGGACGAGTGGGACCTGACCGCGCACGTCCCGCACGACTGCGTGTCGTGGACGAATCTGTACCCGAGCGGCACCTGCGACCCGGTCACCTCCGTCATGCCCGACTGGGACGGCCGGATCTGGTGGGTGACCCGGCAGGGCCGCGTCGGCACCGTCGACCCGGACAGCGGCGCGATCCGCTCCGTCCGGCTCGGCGGGGAGGAGATCCAGAACTCGTTCTCCGTCGCCGAGGACGGCGTCTCGATCGTCTCCGACCACGCCCTGTACAGCTTCGAGGCCGCCGCCGACGGCACCCCGAAGGTCCTCTGGCGCCGCACCTACGACCGCGGCACCGGCACCAAACCCGGCTCGGTGAACCAGGGTTCGGGCACCACGCCCGACCTCTTCGGCGCCGACGACAAGTACGTGGCCATCACCGACAACGCCGACGACCGCATGCACGTCCTCGTCTACCGCCGCGACCCCGCCGTACCCGAGAGTCGCCGTCTGGTCTGCCAGGTCCCCGTGTTCGGATCCGGCGCGTCGACCACCGACAACTCCCTGATCAGCCACGGCGACAGCCTCGTCGTGGAGAACAACTACGGCTACGAGAACATCACCTCGCTCACCTTCGGCCGCAGCGTCGTCGGCGGCGTCAGCCGCATCGACGTGCGCGCGGACGGCAGCGGCTGCGACACCGTGTGGGAGAGCCCCGTGCGCTCGCCGTCCACCGTCCCCAAGCTGTCGACCGCGAACGGGCTGCTGTACTTCTACACGAAGGAACCCCATCGCCTCGGCATCGACGCCTGGTACCTGACCGCGGTCGACTTCCGCACCGGCGAGCCCCGCTGGAAGCGGCTCACCGGCACGGGCGTCGCGTACGACAACAACTGGGCGCCCGTGACGCTCGGCCCGGACGGGACGGCTTACGTCGGGGTGTTCAACGGCCTGGTGGCGGTGCGGGACGAGACTCAGTAGGAGGGCGCTCCCGCACCGCCACGCGGACTACGTGCGGGAGAACACCGCGATGCCGTTGGGGACCGGGCGTTCCGCGCCGCCGCTCGGATGGTTGCGCACCGAGACCGCGGGCGCGCCCGGCTCCCGCGCGGCCAGCGTGCTGGAGCCGCCGCCGTCCAGACTGAAGCCGTCGTCGGCGCCGAGGGCGCGCAGGGACGCGGCGACCTCGGCGATCGTCAGACCGGCGCGGAACTCTGGGGCGCCGTCCAGGGCGACGAGATACAGGCGCCTGCCGTCGGCGGAGATGCCCGCCGAGGTGCGCACCGCCGCGACCCGGTCGTCGAGTCCGGGCAGCGGCGCGCCGTCGCGCAGGAGCGGGTAGCCGCCGAGCGCGAAGCCGTACGGGACGCGTGACGTCGCCGCGACCAGGCGGTGGCGCACCCGGACCGGCTCGCCGGGCGACAGCTTGCGCAGCTCCTGCGCGCCCGCCTCACGGCCGACGAGGACCGTGGTGCCCTCGGCGATGGGGCCGCGCCCCGGCGTGTCGGCCTGGCCCACGACCCGGCCGTGACGCACCGTCACCTCGTAGGTGTCGGTGCTGCACGGCGCGCCCCGGTCGGTGTCGGTGCCGCAGGTGGCCCGCACACGGGAGGTCTGGCCCCAGGCGCTGGTGAACGCGCCGATGGAACCCTCCGCGAGCGCGTACTGGTTGAGGCCGCGCAGCGGCAGGCGGCCCGAGCGGGTGTGGATCCGGCCGTCCAGGGCCATGCGGTCGAGGCGGGCCCTGCGGTCGATGCCCACGCCCAGGACGTCCTCGGTGGTCGTGCCGGGCGGCAGCGCCGGGCCGAAGCGCTGGCCGTTGGGCACCGCGGCCTTGAGGTCGCGGCCGGACGCGACGGCGGGGCCGACGGGCGCGCCGGTCGCCTCCACCCCGGGGTGCTGGGTCTCCGTGATGTTGAAGAAGTCGCCGTTGAGGCCCGCGACGGCCCCGGCGGAGTCCGCCATCGCGGACACCGCCTGCCGGGCGCCGACCGCGCCGGGGTGGAGCAAACCGACACGGACCCGCGGATCGCGCAGGTTCACCTCGAGGACGTGGGCGTGCGCCGGGCCGCGCGGGGTCGGGATGTCGAAGTCCCGGTACTCCACACCGGGCGCGATGAGCGTGCTCGCCGCCGCGCCGTCGCCGGGAGCGCCGCTGGCCGGTGCCGCCCCCGTGAGGGCGACACCGGCCAGCGTGGTCAGGGCGGTGAGGACGGCGAGGGGGCCTCTTCGGGCCGCCCATCGCCGGGTGCCGGTTCTGCGCCGGCCACTGGGTCGCGTACACCGTGTCACAGGTCCCCCTCGTCTCGGACGGGCTGCCAACTGTCCCAGTGGCAGGAGGAGTTGACCAGACGGCGATGGCTATGTCCCGACGAGCCGGGAACGGATCAGGAAACGCACCCCTTCGGGCGCCTCCAGGGAGAAGCCGCTGCCCCGGCCCTCCACGACGTCGACGATCAGCCGGGTGTGACTCCACACCTCGAACTGGCTCTTGGACATCCAGAACCGTACTGGCTCCGCCACCCCCGCCACGTCGAGCGACGCGAGCAGAACGTCGGAGTCACCCGTGCGGAACTCACCGTCGGGGTAGCACATCGGCGCGCTGCCGTCGCAGCAGCCGCCGGACTGATGGAACATCAGCGGGCCGTGGGCCGCCCGCAGCCGTCGCAGCAGATCGGCGGCGGCAGCGGTGAGTTCCACGCGCGGGGTGTCGGCCATGGGTGATCGCACTCCTCCGGACGGCGGACGCCGCACCGTGACGGCGCGGCCGGTCCAGTCAACGCGGCGGGACGTTGCGAAGAGGTTGCGGCGGACGCGGGGGCGTGTACGTGTGATGGGGCGGCGCGTGAGAACAACGAGGGACGGCCGGAGCAGGAGGTGGTCGGGGAGACGAACGGCGGGCGGCCCGCGGGCCGCCCGCCCATCCGCGCCGCTGCGTCAGCCGATCGGCTCGCGCATCTCCTCGCGCACCTTGAGCGTCGTCTCCGCGAGCGCGTCGAGGTCGATTTCCTCGGGGTCCTGCGTGGCGCTCTTGGGGGTGACCTCGCCCACGGCCGCGCCGGTGTTGTCATCGGCCCAGGCGCACAGCGGAACGTTGCTCGTCACGCCGTTCTGCGACGACTTCAGGACCTGGCAGCGCACGGTGAGGTCCGAGCCCTTGGGGGTGATGTCCCGGGCGGGGACGGCGACCGAGGCGCCCTCCGCGTCGGCGGAGCCCTTCATCAGGTCCGAACGCGCCTTGCCGGGATCCTTGAACCGCCCGTACATCCCGGAGATCACGAGCGCGTCCGTCGCGTTCGTGCCCTTGCCCGTGAACTGGCCCACGACCGCCTTCGGGTCCCGGACGTTGGAGCGGCCCTTGTTCTCCTCGACCACTTCCCGGCCCGCCGTGTCCGAGAGGTCCTGCGCGAGCTTGTACTTCCCGTCGAGCAGCTCACCGGGCATGCGCAGCCGGTACTTTGCCTCCGGGAACCCGACATCCGTGGTGTTGCCGATCACGGCGAGCGCGACGAGGATCACGATGATGGCGCCCACGACACCGCCGACGATGCCGAGGATCTTGCCGGTGCGGCGCCCGCCCTGCGGCGGTCCGCCGTACGGCGCGCCCCAGGGCGCAGGCCCGGGAGCAGCGGGATAGGGCGCGTGCTGGCCGTAGGGCGGGGCCTGTTGCGGGTACTGCGGCGGGGCGTACGGCGACGGCGGAGGCTGCTGCCCGTAGGGGCCCTGAGGGGGGCCGTACCCTTGCGGGGGCGGTGGTGGCGGCGTGGACATGCCGACACGCTACGTCACACTTGTGACGGTACGACAACCGGCCCGGCGGCGGGCGCCCCGGGCTCCGCGCGGCCCTCCTCGGCCGTGAGCTTCCCCAGCAGCGTGAGCGCCCGCTCGGACGCGCTGCCCGGCGCCGCCTGATAGACGACCAACTGCTGACCGGGCGCGCTGTTGACCGTCATCGACTCGTAGTCGAGCGTCAGCTCGCCGACCAGGGGTTGCCGGAAACGTTTGCTCTCGCAGGTCTTGCGGCGCACGTCGTGGCGCGCCCACAGCCGACGGAACTCCGCGCTCCGCGCGGACAGTTCCCCGATCGTCCGCTCCAGGACCGGGTCGAGACGGCCGCCCCCGCCCGTCAGACGCAGCCCGGCCACGGCGTTGGCCGCCACCCGCTCCCAGTCCGGGTAGAAGTCGCGCGCGCCCGGGCGGCGCGGCGTGCGGGCGGACCAGCTGCCGCAGATGCTCGGCGGCGTCCGGGCCCAGGTCCAGGGCGCGCGCGAGGGCCTCGACGACCTGCGCCGAGGGGTGCCGCTCCCGGCCCTGCTCCAGGCGCACGTAGTACTCGAAGCTGACCCCGGCGAGGGCCGCGACCTCCTCCCGGCGCAGCCGCGGAACCCGTCGTCTGCCCGACGTCTCCAGGCCGATGTCCGCGGGCCGCAGCAGGGCCCGGCGGGCGCGCAGGAACGGCCCGAGCGGGTGCTGGCTCTCCATGCCCCTCACGTTAGGCACGGTCCGCGGCGAGGCGGAAGGCGGGAGGGTGGGCGCGGTGCTCCCACCTTGATCGGTCGGTCGTGGACAGCGGGCGACACCGTTGTGGCGGGATGAGCACAAGGTGCGTGCTGTTGCTGTCATATGCCGGGGCGCGGGTCGGCCGGACGGCAGGCTGCGCGGGATGGGCGTACAGGATGTGCACACGGCTCTGACGGCGCTGGGAGCGGCCTTCTCGGGAGTGGCGGCTCTCGCCGCCGTCATGGTGGCGCGCTGGCAGACGGTGTTCGGGCGGCGCGTCGCCCTGGAGTCGGTGGGCTCGCAGGCGGCCGTGGAGCGGGAGTTGCGGCTCGAGGCGCAGCGGTGCGAGGCGTGGACCGTGTTCCTGCGCGCCGCGGACGCGTTCGCGGACGTGGTGTGGCGGCTGGGGGAGATCGACGCGCGGTCCCGTGCGGAGGCGCTGCGCTCCAGGAGCGAGGCGCTGACGGAGGCGTGTTCGGGACTGCGGGTGCTCGGTCCCGAGTACGTCGTGCGGCACGCGGACGCGGTGCGGGAGCGGTGCGCGCGCATGGAGCGGTACGCCGCCCGGCGGGCCGTGGTGCGGTCCGCGCTGCGTGCCCTGGAGCGGCGGTGGTGTCCGGGGAACGCCGAGTGGTGCGAGGACGACGCCCACGGCTGCGCCTTCGTCGCCCACGACATGTTGGAGGGGTGGGGCAGTCGGGACGAGGACGAACGCCCCGACGACCTGGACTTCCTGGAGTACCTGATCAGGGGGAGCGGCGTCCTGGCGGACGACGGCGCGCCGGTGGAGAGCGGCGTCCTGACGGAGGACGACCTGCGGCGGCTGCTCGCCGTCGCGGGCAACCCCGTGTCCTGGGACTGCCTGGCCGCCGAGGACCGCTGGCTGCGGCCGCGGACCGGGTTCGACGAGGAGCGGGGCGCGTTCGTCGCGTCGGTGCGGGCCTTTCTGGCCGACGGCGGGCGGGCGGGGGCGGGGCGGACGCCCGCGTAGACGGCGGCCCTCTAGGCTTCCACCCGGCCCAGCCCGACCCCGACCCCAGGAGCGCGCACCGTGTTCGACGCCGTACCGGAGAACCCCTACCCCGACGGCCCGCGGCCCGATCGGGCCCCCGCGCCGCACGCGCTGCTCACGCCGGTGCTCGGGCTCCTCGGCACCTGGCACGGCCGGGGGCAGGGCACCTATCCGACGCTCGCCGCCGACTTCACGTACGCGCAGGAGGTCACCTTCAGCCACGACGGCCGCCCCTTCCTCCGCTACGAGGCCCGCGCCTGGCTCATCGACGCCGACGACGCGCCGCTGCGTCCTTCGGCGCGGGAGAGCGGCTGGTGGCGCCTTCAGCCCGACGGCCGGGTGGAGGCGCTGATCACCCAGCCGACGGGCATCGCGGAGATCTCGGTCGGCCACGCGGCCGACGGCACCGTCGACCTCAGCACCCACGAGGTGGCCCGCACCCCCACCGCCAAGGAGGTCGACGCCACCCGCCGCCGCTACACCCTGGCCGACGACACGCTCACGTTCGTCCACGACCTCGCGGCCGTCGGCCGGCCGTTGCAGCACCATCTGCGGGCGGTGCTGCGACGCAAGGGGTAGGTCCTGTGCTCGTGCGCGTGACGCCAGCGGTGGGCCCTGCGCGCGCGACGCCCGGGGGTCGTGGCAGCCCAACGGAGTACGGGGTGTCCGGGGTGAGGGGGTCCTGCTCGGCGTGGCGGGGCTGCTCGCCGCGCGTTCGGGGTGTCTCTGTGGTGGAGTCCTGCCATGAGTTCACTTCCGCGGCGCGGGTTCCTGGCCTTGGGGGGCGCGGCGCTGTTCTCCCTCGGGGCCGCGCCCCCGCCTGCCGGGCCCGGGCCCGAGAAATCGGTGGGCGGCGGCTCGCGCATGCTGGCCCTCACCTTCGATGACGGCCCCAGCCCTCTGTTCACGCCGCGGGTGCTGGCCGTCCTGCGCCGCTACCGGGTACCGGCCACGTTCTTCATGCTCGGCGCGAACGCGGCCGCCTATCCCCATGTCGCCCGGCAAGTCGCCGCCGAGGGGCATGCTCTGGGCAATCACACCTGGTCGCACCCCAACCTGGACTCGCTGCCCCTGCCGGAGGTCCGGGACCAGATCGGGCGGACGCGGGACCTGCTCGCCGAGGTCTCCGCGCGGCCGTCCGTGCTGTTCCGCGCTCCGGGCGGGCATTTCTCTCCCCACGCGCTGACCGTGTGCCGGGAGTTCGGGCTTCGCCCCATCGGTTGGTCCGTGGACCCGCGCGACTGGTCGAACCCGGGCGTCGGCCGGATCACCCGTACGGTCCTGGACGGTGCCCGGGGCGGGGCGATCGTTCTCCAGCACGACAGTGTCCTGATCCGTGGCTTCGTTCCCGAACACGAGGGCCGCGCCGACCGCTCGCAGACCGTCGAGGCCCTCAAGATCTTCCTGCCGCGTCTGCTGGACGCCGGGTACGAGTTCACGACGCCCGACGCGCACCCACCGGCCGCCCGCGCCGGATAGGCCGGTGAGGCCATCCGGCGCGGGCGGTCTGGGGCCGTCGGGTGCCGTCAGCCGCCGTACCGCAGGGAGATCGTGTCCCCGACCTTGATCTCCTTGTTCCGCGCGGCGGCAGCCGCCGTCCCGCCGTCGACGCTCGCCTTCCAGGTCGAACCGCCGCTGTTGGCCTTGCCGTTGAGAGCCGTGATCGTGCCCGTGCCGCTGCCCGGCGTGACGGACGTGACGCAGCCCGCCGGGGTCGCCGAGGAGGACGCCGCGTCCAGGACCGCGCCGAGCGTCGTGGTCTTCGCGGTCGGCGTGAAGGCGACGGAGCAGACCTTGAGCGAGGTGCCGTCGTCGACGGTCAGGGCCAGGCTCGTCGCGGTGCCCGGCGTGAACTCGGACGTGGCGGCCCAGCGGGACGCGCCCGCCGTGGTCGGGGTCGGCGGGGCCGCCATGAAGCCGCCTCCGGCCACGGCCCGCAGGCCGTCGATGGAGGCGTACGCGGACGGCGTGGTGTCGGTCGGCAGATACTTGAAGCCGCCGCCCGGCTTGAACTGCTGGGCGATGAGGAAGTCCACCGGGGTCTTGCCCGCGGGCGTGAGGAAGTCGCCGGTCTGCGGGTTGATGCCGCAGGCGTTGAGGCCGGAGACGGCCCAGCCGTTGGAGTCGGTGTTCGCGCCGAACATGGCGGCGAAGGCACCGGAGTTGTTGATGAGCTTCGACTTCAGGAACGCCCTGGCCTTGGTGATGGCGGGGTCGGTCGCGGGCACCCCGGACACGCACAGCGAGGCCATCGCGGCGCCGGTCATGTCGATGTCGCCGGGCGTGGCGAGCGCGTCGGGGTCGCCCTCGGCCCTGCCGAAGTTCCAGCCGCCGTCGTTGTGCTGGTTGGCGCGGACCGTGGCGACGGACCTGTCGAGCAGGGCCTGCGGCACCCGCTTGGCGCCGGACTGGGTCCTGGCGCCGCCGAGCGAGATCAGCGCGAAGACCGTGCCGTTGAAGTTGGACGGCGAACCCCAGTAGCCCGGCGCGGAGTTCTGCCAGTGCGCGTAGGTGTCCGCGACCAGGTTGCGGCTCGCCGAGACGCGGGCCGGGTCGATGCCTGCCGAGTAGGCGTTGATGATGCCGCGTTCGTAGTCGGTGACGACCGGTGAGGTGCCCGGCCAGCCGGCCGCCGCGAGGTGCGCGCGGTACACGCTGCGGGCGTTCTTCGAGGTGTCGCCGCCGGGGCTGACGTCGGCGGCCGCCGTGCCCGCCGAGGCGAACGCGGAGAACGCCCACTCGTTGGACAGGCCCGCGCCCGCGTACGAACCGTCGGCGCCCTGCAGGGATCTGAGATAGCTCACGCCGTTCGTCTTGGACGTGGCTATCTGGCCGGGGGTGGCCGTGGCGGCCGCGGGGAGCGCGGTCAGGACGAGGGCACCCACCGCGCCGAGTGCGGTGGGTACGGCGAGGAGGGTGCGGCGGGCGGCACGGGATGAGGTCATGTCGGGGGCTCCCGGGGAGAGGGGGCGGCGGCCTCACGTCCCCCCGCGGCCGGTCCCCTGTGCGTGGACCCGAGCCGGACGACACGCGGCCGTCGCCCGAGCGCGTGGGGTCGACGTCCATTGACGCTGGCCGTTCGGGCATTCGGGCTCGGCCCGGCTCCCTGCCGGTCCACACCGCTGCGCGTCAGCTCTGGGTTCGCACCAGATTCCCCCGATCGGCAGCACAGGACGGTACTCGAACCTCACACAACCCGCACACCCTTGCCACCACATTCGCAACTGTGCTCTAATTCGGCCGATTCCAAGCTCAGTCATCAGGGGAAGCCGGTCGAAGTCCGGCGCTGACCCGCAACCGTAGGTTCGCCGAGCACCTCAAGTGCCCGGCGGGCGAGCCGGATTACCTGGACTGAGAGCAAGCGATTGACGCCGTCGCGGACTACGGCGTGGTTCGGACGGTTTCTCCACGCGGGCCCCGGCCCCGGACCTGCCACCACGCGGACCCCGCGGCGGCAGACGCCCAGGGGGCAGTGGTGGGGCAGGGAACCGGACGGGTCCGGAGCATACGCACGAGAGGCGTCGCGCTGCTGTGCGCGGCCGCGACAGCGCTGGGCGGCGGCGTCCTGCTGCTCGGCCCGGCCACTCCCGCGGCGGCCGACCCGATGAGCTCCTGCACCCGCACCAAGGGCGCGGTCGTCGCGGTGGACTTCGCCGACTGGGGCGGCGGTGTGGTGCGCGGCTGCGACGCCACCCCGACGACCGGCTACGACCTGCTGCACGAGGCCGGATTCAGCACCGAGGGCACCGAGCACGACGGGCCCGCGTTCATCTGCCGCCTCGGGCACAAGAAGTTCAACGCGGGCAAGCAGTACCCGACGCCGGGCCAGGAGAAGTGCAGGCTCACCCCGCCCGCCACCGCCTACTGGTCGTACTGGATCGCCCCGCCCGGCCAGGACTACTGGACGTACAGCCCGCTCGGCGCCATGAGCCACAAGCCGAAGAACGGCTCCGTCGAGGCCTGGGTGTTCGGCGCCACCGACCCCGACGGCACCAGCGGCGGCCCCACGTTCACCCCCGCCCAGGTGCGCGCGGGCGGCCAGACCGACCCCGGTGACAACCCGCCCGACGTCAAGCCCGGCAAGGTCGACCTCAAGGCCGCGGGCACCTGGCTCAAGAGCAGGCTCACCGAGGGCGACCACGTCCGTGACGAGGGCGCCGAGAACGCCAACCTCTACCAGACCGCGAACACCGCCCTCGCCCTCGCGGCCACCGGCGGCCGCAGCGCCACCCTCGACCGCATGAAGTCCTACCTCGCCGCCCGCACCGAGGAGTTCGCCTACCCTCAGGGCGCCGACAAGGCACCGAGCCCCATGGGCGCGGCCCTGCTCGCGCTGCTCGCCGAGAGCACCGAGGGCGACCCGCACTCCTTCGGCGGCCACAACCTGGCCGGTGACCTCGGCAAGAGCGTGTGCACCGCGGGCGGCACCGCCGACTGCGTCGCCAAGGGCGACTTCCCCGCCGTCGGCGACGTGGAGACCCAGGCCCTCGCCGTGCTCGCGCTGCACCGCGCCGGCCGGAAGATCCCCGCCGACGCCGTCGCGCGCGTCGCCGCCCACCAGTGCAAGGACGGCGGCTTCAGCCCGACGCTGCTGAGGGACGGCGACACCTGCTCCTACAGCGACCCCGCCACCACGCCGTACGCGACCATCGCCCTCCAGCAGGCGGGCGGCCACGCCGACGCCGTGGCGAAGGCCCGCAAGAACCTGCGCGGTGCCCAGCTCCCCACCGGCGCCGTCGCCGCCTACCCGGGCGTGACCACCGGAGACGTCACCGCCACCGCCAGGTCCGCCCAGGCGATGCGGCTCCTCGGCGACACGGTCCGCGCGGACGCCGCCGTGTCCTGGCTGTCGCGGCAGCAGACGAAGTCCGGCGGCTTCGGCTCCGACGAGGGCGCCACCGACCCGGCGATCTTCCCGACCTGGGCCGCCGCGTTCGCGGGCGCGCGCACCAGCCTGGCCGCGCTCACCACCAAGCGCCCGGACCAGACGAAGCCGCCCGTCGACCCGACCAAGCCGCCCACCGACCCGGCCGACCCGGACCCGGTGAAGCCGCCGACCCCCGGCGTGAAGCCGCCGTGGCGCGCCGGCGAGGGCCCCGACCTCAAGAAGGGCACCGCCTACCTCACGGCGGGCTCCCGCCTGAAGAAGGGCCACTACTACGAGAACGTCGCCGGGACCGGCTTCGCCGACTACGGCCTGACCATCGACGGCGCCTACGCGCTGGCCGCCACGGGCACGAACAACAACGTGCTGCGCGGGATCGTCGACTTCCTCGACGGCAAGGGCAAGGACGCGAGTTCCGGGCGGCGCACCGTCAACGACTGGACGGGCGTGGGCACTTCGCACGCGGCCGGTGGCTCCATCGGCAAGGTCGCGGTGCTCGCCCAGGCCGTCGGACGCGATCCGCGCGACTTCGCCGGGCACGACCTGATCGCGGCCCTCGGCAAGGCCGTGTGCAAGAAGAAGAGCCAGGGCGCGGACCGCAGCTGCGCGGCCAAGGGCGCCTACCGGTACGCCCCTTCGGTGTTCTCGCAGTCCCTCGCCGTCGTCGCGCAGCTGCGCGCGGGCGAGAAGCGCGCGGCCGCGGCCCCGGTCACGTACCTGCGGAGCCTGCAGAAGACCTCCGGCGCCTGGCCGAGCCTCATCCCGCCGACCGGTGACTCCGAGGTGGACTCCACCGCCATGGCCGCGATGGCCCTGGACCTCGCCGGTGACACCCGCTCCGACAAGGCCGTCACCAAGGCCCTGAAGTGGATCGCGTCCAAGCAACTGCGCAGCGGCGGCTTCCCCGGCGCGTCCGGTGACTCCGTCAACTCCGCGGCCCTCGCGGTCCAGGGCCTCTCCCTGGACGCCCCGAAGTACAGGGCCCAGATCAAGAAGGCCCGGAAGTTCCTGGCCAAGCAGCAGAACCGGGACGGCGGCTTCAACGTGGCGGCGGGCGGGCAGCGCGGCTCCGACGTCCGTGCCTCGACGCAGGCGCTCGGCGGCGCCATCGGCACCTCGTTCGGCACGCTCGTACGCGATCTGGACGGCACCCGGCCGCAGCCGCCGGGCGCGTCCGGGGAAGGCCCCTCGGGCGCCCCCGGCGGCGATGGCGGCACCGGCACCGACATCGTCACCCCCGGCGGCGGCCCGGAGGGATCCGCGGCGGGGGACAGCCCGACCGGACCCCTCGCCTCGACCGGCGCCCAGGTGACGGGGCTCGCCCTCGCCGCCGTCGTCCTGTGCCTCGCGGGCTGGCGCACCCTCCTCGTGGCCCGCCGCCGCGGCGGACTCGCGGGAGGCGGCCAGTGATCCGCCGCTTCCTGCGCACGGCCCTGAGCGCGGCGGGCGCCCTCGCCCTGGCGGCGGGCGCGCTCGCCGCCACCACGGGCCAGGCCGCCGCCGCACCCCGGCCCATCGGGCAGTGCACCACCCGGTCCGGGGCGGTGCTCGCCGTCGACTTCAGCGACTGGGGCGGGCCGATCCTGCGCTCCTGCGGCACCACGCCCACCACCGGCTACGAACTGCTCAACCAGGGCGGCTGGCGCACCACCGGCACCGGCCACGACGGCCCCGCGTTCATCTGCCGGATCGGCTACAGCGGCTACAAGGGCGGCAAGCAGTTCCCCACGCCCGCGCAGGACGACTGCGTCCTCACCCCGCCCGCCACCGCCTACTGGTCGTACTGGCACGCCGACCCCGGCGAGAACACCTGGGAGTACAGCCAGCTCGGCGCCATGCTCTACAAGCCCAAGCCGGGCAGCGTCGACCTGTGGATCTTCGGCGGCACCAACATCGAGGGCACCAAGGGCCGTCCCACGGTCAGCCCCGATCAGCTGCGCGCCCGCAACAGCCGCCCCACCGGCGGCAAGGCGCCCGCTCCGCACGAGACGAAGACGGCGAAGCCGCTGCCGCCCGGCGTCGACACCGGCCCCGCACCCGAGCGGCCCGTGACGGAGAAGCCCGCCCCGAAGCCGAAGAAGGACAAGAAGAAGGAGAAGGCGAAGCCGAAGCCGAAGCGCGAGAAGTCGCCGTCGCCCTCCGCCACCAGGAAGCCCTCGCCGTCGGCGGATTCCGGCGAGGCGAAGGCCGGGCCGAGCCCGTCCACCAAGGTCGTCGACGCCGCTCCGGCCGCCGACGCCGACCACGACTCCGGCTCGTACGTACCGGCCGCCCTCACCGGCGCCCTGGTCCTCCTTGTCGGCGGTGCGGGCGCGTACGCGGCCAAGCGCCGCCGCCGTACGGAGTAGGGGTGCGCCGCCGGAACGCCGCCACCGCACGTCCGCCCGCGCTCGGCGTCCTGCCGGGCGCGGACGAGCGCCGTCTGCCGCGCACCCTGCACCCGCTGGCCTGGTGGGTGTGGGCGCTCGCGCTCGCCACCGCCGTGAGCCGCACCAACAACCCGCTGCTGCTGTTCCTCGTCCTCGCCGTCCTCGGCTATGTGATCGGCATGCGCCGCACCGAGGCGCCATGGGCGCGCGGCTTCAAGTACTACCTGTACCTGGCGCTCACCGTCGTCGCGATCCGCGTCCTGTTCCGGGCGGTCTTCGCCACCGGCATCACGCCCCACGACCACTTCCTGTTCTCGCTGCCGCACATCCCCACCCCCGACTGGTACGCGGGCATCCAGCTCGGTGGCCCCGTCTCCCTGGAGGCCGTGCTCTCGGCCGCCGTCGACGGGCTGCGGCTCGCCTGCATGCTGTGCTGCGTCGGCGCCGCCAACACCCTCGCCAACCCCAAGCGGGCGCTGCGCGTCCTGCCGGGCGCGCTGTACGAACTCGGCGTCGCCGTCACCGTGTCGATCAGCGTCGCCCCGCAGCTGGTGCAGAGCGTGCAGCGCGTGCACCGGGCCCGGCGCCTGCGCGCGGGCCGCACCAAGGGGCTGCGGGCCCTGCGCGGGGTCGTCGTCCCCGTCCTCGAGGACGCCCTGGAGCGTTCGCTGCGCCTGGCCGCGGCCATGGACTCGCGCGGCTACGGCAGGGCGGGGAGCGCCACGAAGGCCTCCCGGCGGCTCACCGGGGCGCTGATGCTGCTCGGCATGTGCGGTCTGTGCGCCGGTGCGTACGGACTGCTCGACGCCTCCACGCCGACGTTCCTCGGGCTGCCCGCGCTCGCGGCCGGGGCGGTGCTGTGCGTGGCGGGGCTGCGGCTCGGCGGGCGGCGGGTCACCCGGACCTCCTACCGGCCCGACCCGTGGCGGTTCGAGGAGTGGGCCGTCGCCGCCTGCGGTGTGCTGTCCGCCGTGCTCCTGTTCACCAACGTGGGCTTCGACGCGGCCGAACTCAACCCGTCCCTCTACCCGTTGAGCTGGCCCACGCTGCCGCTGGTCCCGGCGGCGGCGATCCTGCTCGCGGGTGCCGCCGGATTCCTCGCGCCCCCGCCGCTGCCCACCACCGCCCCGCAGGCCGCCCCGCGCGTGCCCGCCCGGCGATCCGAGAAAGCCACCGCCAAGTGATCACCTTCGACCACGTCAGCGTCCAGTACGACGACACCGTCGAACCCGTCCTCAGCGACGTCGACCTCACCGTCGAGGAGGGCGAACTCTGCCTCGTCGTCGGCCACACCGGCGTCGGCAAGTCCACCCTCCTCGGCGCGGTCAACGGACTCGTCCCGCACTTCACCGGCGGCACCCTGTACGGCACGGTGACCGTGGACGGCCGCGACACCGCCGGGCACCCGCCCCGGGAACTCGCCGACGTCGTCGGCGTGGTGGGCCAGGACCCCCTCGACGGCTTCGTCACCGACACCGTGGAGGAGGAACTCGCCTACGCCATGGAGCAGTTGGCGGTCCCGCCTGCCACCATGCGCAAGCGCGTCGAGGAGACCCTGGACCTGCTCGGCCTCGCCGACCTGCGCCACCGCGCCCTGTACGAGCTGTCCGGCGGTCAGCAGCAGCGCGTCGCGATCGGCTCCGTCCTGACCGCACACCCGCGCGTCCTTGTCCTGGACGAGCCCACCTCCGCCCTCGACCCGACCGCCGCCGAGGAGGTCCTCGCGGCGATCACCCGGCTCGTGCACGACCTCGGCGTCACCGTCCTGCTGGCCGAGCACCGCCTGGAGCGGGTCGTGCAGTACGCCGACCGCGTGCTGCACCTGCCGGGCGACGGCCGGGTGGTCTCCGGGCCGCCCGCCGACATCTTCCGTACGACCACGATCGCCCCGCCGGTGGTGGATCTCGGCCGCCGCGCCGACTGGACGCCGCTGCCCCTGTCGGTCCGCGACGCGCGCCGCGCGGCCGCCCCGCTGCGCACCCGCCTCACCGGGGCGCCCGTCCCCGCCGCCAGGCCCCCGGCCCCCGCGGCCGGACGGCCCCGGCTCCTGGACGCCCGGGGCGTCAGTGTCCGCTACCGGGGCCAGGCCCTGCCCGCCGTCCGCGAGGCCGACGTGGAGCTGCGCGGCGGCGAGACCACCGCCCTGATGGGCCGCAACGGCTCCGGCAAGTCGTCGTTGCTGTGGGCGCTCCAGGGGTCGGGGGCGCGGACGGACGGGACGGTACGGGTGGTGCCGTACGGGGTGGCGCCCGGTGAGGAGAGCGGCTCTCGCGATCCGGGCGCCGTCCCCGCCACCGAGGCCCGGCGCCTCGTCGGCCTCGTCCCGCAGACCCCCACGGACCTGCTCTACCTGGAGAGCGTGCGGCAGGAACTCGACCAGGCGGACGCCGAGTCGGCGGTCGCGGACGGGCCGGGCGCCCGCGCGATCCTGGACCGCCTCGCCCCCGGCATCGACGGCGACACCCACCCCCGCGACCTGTCCGAGGGCCAGAAGCTCGCCCTGGTCCTCGCGATCCAGCTGTCCGCCGCGCCCGGCGTGGTCCTCCTGGACGAGCCGACACGTGGCCTCGACTACCGCGCCAAGGCCCAACTCACTTCGATCCTGGATGAGTTGGCGGCCGAGGGGCGCGCGGTCGTGGTGTCCACGCACGACGTGGAGTTCGTCGCGAGGACCGCCGACCGGGTCGTCGTGATGGCCGAGGGCGAGATCGTCGCCGACGGCCCGGCCGCCGAGGTGATCGTGGCCTCACCGGTGTTCGCGCCGCAGGTGGCCAAGGTGCTCGCGCCGCTGCCGTACCTGACGGTGGAACAGGTGTCGGCGGCGCTCGGGGCGGACGGGGCGTCGCGGGAGGGGGCATCGGGGGTCGGGGCGCCGACGGGGCCCGCGCCGGAGCAGGCCGCCGAGGTCCTCGCGCCGCAGCAGGCCGCCGAGGTCCCCGCGCGCACGAAGGCCGAAGCGGGTGGCGACCGGTGAAGGGGCGCGCACAGCCGATGAAGGGGCGCGCACTGGCCCGTACCACCGCGATCCGGATCACCCCCCGCGCCGGAGTCGTCATCGCGATGGCCGCGTTCCTCGGCGTGGTGGCCTTCTTCTGGCCGTTCGTGGTCGCCCCCGGCACCTTCGGCTCGACGTACGCGCCCCTGCTCATCTTCGGTGTGCTGCTCGTCCTCGTGCTGTGCGTGGTGATCTCGGAGATCGCCGAGGGCGGCATCAACTCCAAGGCCCTCGCGATGCTCGGCGTGCTCTCCGCCGTGAACGCGGCGATCCGGCCCCTCGGCGCGGGCACGGCCGGGATCGAGACCGTCTTCTTCATCCTCGTGCTCGCCGGGCGCGTGTACGGGCCGGGCTTCGGCTTCACCCTCGGCTGCACCTCGCTGTTCGCCTCGGCGCTCATCACGGGCGGGGTCGGGCCGTGGATGCCGTACCAGATGTTCGGCTGCGCCTTCGTGGGCATGCTCGCGGGCCTGCTCCCGCGTGCCACGGGGCGGCTCGAAGTGCTCATGCTCGCGGTGTACGGATCGCTGTCCGGCTATCTCTTCGGGTTCCTCCTGAACCTGTCCTTCTGGCCCTTCTCCCTCGACCCGAACAGCTCCATCGCCTACCTCCCCGGGCTGCCCTTCACCGAGCAGTGGCAGCGCTACATCGCCTTCGACCTCGCGACGTCCCTGGGCTGGGACACGGGGCGGGCCGTGACGAACTTCGTGTGCGTGCTGCTCGCGGGCCCGGCCGTGCTCACCGTCTTCAGGCGCGCCGCCCGCAAGGCCCGCTTCCAGGCGCCGGTGCGGTTCGCACCGGCCGCGCGCCCGGCCGGGGACGGGGCGGACGGGGCGCCCGGCGGCCCTTGAACGTACGGTCGGGGCATGCGCATCGTCTCCCTGCTCCCCGCGGCCACCGACATCGTCGCCGAACTCGGCCTGCTCGACGACCTCGTGGGCCGCACGCACGAGTGCGACTGGCCGCCCGCGCGGGTGGCCGCCGTGCCCGTGGTCACCGCGGCCGGGTTCTCCTCGGACACGCTCGGCAGCCGGGAGATCTCCGAGGCCGTCGGCGGCGGCCCGCACAGCGGCTCCTCGCTCTACACCCTCGACGTCGAGGCCCTGTCCCGGCTCGCCCCCGACGTGGTGCTCACCCAGGACCTGTGCGACGTGTGCGCGGTGTCGTACGAGAGCGTGCGCGACGCCGTCCGGGTCCTCGACGGCGAAGGGCCCCGGGTGCTCAGCCTGGAGCCCCGGCTCCTGGACGACGTCCTGGACTGTGTCGTGCGCGTCGGCGAGTTGCTGGGCGTCGGTGCGGTCGCGCGCGAGCGCCGGGAGGAGCTGCTGCGGCGGCTCGCGGCGGTGCGGCGGCTGATGCGGGGGCGCCCCCGGCCGCGTACCGTCGCCATCGAGTGGCTTGACCCGCTGTGGCCCGCGGGCCACTGGGTTCCCGAGCAGATCACGTGCGCCGGCGGCGAACCGCTCCTCGCGGCTCCGGGCGAGCACACCCGGCCCATGGACTGGGCGGCCGTACGGGCCGCCCGGCCGGACGTCGTCCTTGTCCTTCCCTGCGGATTCAGCCCGGAGCGCAGCCTGCGGGAACGCGCGCTCCTGGAGGCGCTGCCGGGCTGGGCCGATCTGCCCGCCGTACGGGACGGGCGCGTCTGGGTCCTGGACGGCCCGGCGTACTTCAACAGGCCTGGGCCGCGCGTCGTGCGGGGCGCGGAGGTGCTCGCCCATGTGCTGCACGGGGTGACGGCGGGGGAGCCGGTCACCGAGGAGGAAGCCCGGTTGCTGCGCTGAAGGCCGCCTTCCGGAGCGGGTGAGGGACGGCTGGGTCCTCAGGATCGGCGCACAACCATTGGCCACGGTTGAGGGTCAAGTGACATGAAGCAGCGGTGAATTCCGCCGGACATCCGCCCGAAGGGCAGTCGTCCGTCCGCCCGGACCTTCACCCAGCCGACCTCCGAGCGAAGGAACCACAGGAAGCCCTATGTCGCGAGCAAGCCGTCGTGTACGACTCACCGCACCTCTGATAGCCACGTTCCTGCTGACGGGCGGGTTCACCGCCTGGTCCCTCGGGCAGGGCCAGGCCGAGGCCGCCGCCCCCACCGCCAAGAAGGCCGCCCCGAAGGCCTCCGACGACTTCAACGGCGACGGGTACGCCGATCTGGTGGTCGGCGCTCCCGGCGCCACCGTCTCCGGGAAGAAGAAGGCCGGGTACGTCGCGGTGACGTACGGCACCAAGAACGGTCTCGACCCGGCCCAGAAGAAGATCATCAGCCGCTCGACCAGCGGCGTCCCCGGTGCCGCAGCCACCAAGCAGGAGTTCGGCCGGTCCTTCACCAAGGGCGACCTCGACGGCGACGGCTTCAGCGACCTGGTCATCGGCTCCGGCGGCCAGGCCGGCAGCGCGGGCGCGGTGGTCCTGTGGGGCTCCAAGTCCGGCCTGACCGGCGGCACGAAGATCGCCACCTACGGGTTCCGCCCGCAGGCGGGTGACTTCGACGGCGACGGCAAGACCGACCTGGCCCTGTTCGCCGGAGTCGCCTACCACGGCGACGACCCGGTCGGGCAGAAGGCGAAGCTCTGGAAGGGTCCGCTCACCCGCACCGGCACCCCCGCGGGCACCCTCGACTTCATGGAGAAGTCGCAGTGGTCGAGCTATGACGACGACGAGCGCCCGAGCCCGGCCTGCATCCAGAACCACGACGTCTGCGTGGACGGCCCCAGCTCCGTCAAGGGCCCGGTCGTCCCCCAGGCCGTCGGCGACATCAACGGCGACGGCCGCGCCGACATCGCCGTGAACGACTACTACGGCGACGGCTCGTGGGGCAACCGGGTCCTCTACGGCAGCCCGAAGGGCTTCACTCGCGGCGACGCCGCCGGCTCGCGCGGCGCCCTCGCGGTCGGCGACATCAACGGCGACAAGTACGACGACGTGGTGTCCTCCGAGCTCTACGACGAGGAGAACAAGGTCACGGTCGCCTACGGCTCCGCCGGCGGCCTGAAGGGCGACGTCCAGAACGTCGACCAGAACCTGCCCGGCGTGCCCGGCGCCGAGGAGGAGGGCGACCAGTTCGGCGCCGCCCTCTCCGTCGGCGACGTCACCGGCGACGGCTACGCCGACGTCGCGGTCGGCGTCCCCGGCGAGGACGTGGGCAGCGTCACCGACGCGGGCTCGGTCGTCCTCGTCCGCGGCAGCGCCACCGGCGTGACCGGCACCGGCGCGCAGGTCTTCCACCAGAACACGGCGGGCGTCCCCGGCGTCGCCGAGAAGAACGACCAGTTCGGCGCCGTCACCGCCCTCCTCGACGTCAACGGCGACGGCCGCCGCGACCTGGCCGCCTCCTCCGTCCACGAGAACGCCGACGCGGGCGCCCTGTGGTCCCTGCGCGGCACCTCCACGGGCCTGACCGTCACGAACGCCGTGGCCTTCGGGCCCAAGGACCTCGCGGCCCCGTCGGTCGCGGCGCTCTTCGGCAGCGACCTGCGCTGACCCGGCACCCCAGGGGCGGGGGGGGGGGGGGGGGGGACACCCCCCCCGGCACCCCCCCCCCCCCCCCCCCCCTCCCCCCCCCCCCCCCCCCCCCCCCCCCCCCCCCAGG